>NZ_AQHN01000094.1 GCF_000359745.1 Rhizobium freirei PRF 81 | reverse complement strand
CCCTCTGCGGGAAGACAATTAGAACACAGATCAGTTCATTCGGCAGCTGTTAGTTCCCAGCTAGCGAGCCCTGAGGAAAAATATCATGGATAACAACAATGCTTGTGTCTTAGTCGACGGCCATAGTGCCGAATTGAAACTTCGATCAAGCACGATCGGTCCGAACGTCCTCGGCATTGGATCCCTCTACGAGCAGACGAAGATGTTCACCTATGATCCTGGCTTCACTTCGACTGCGTCGTGCGAGTCCAGCATCACCTTTATTGATGGCGACGAAGGCGTTCTGCTGCATCGCGGTTATCCGATCGAACAGCTTGCCGAGCACGGCGACTTCCTCGAAGTCTGTTACCTGCTGCTCTACGGCGAATTGCCGACCGCAGCCCAGAAGAAGGACTTCGACTATCGGGTCGTGCACCACACCATGGTGCATGAACAAATGTCCCGCTTCTTCACCGGTTTCCGCCGCGATGCGCATCCGATGGCCGTCATGTGCGGCTGCGTCGGCGCTCTGTCGGCCTTCTATCACGACTCCACCGACATCACCGATCCGCACCAGCGCATGGTCGCAAGCCTTCGTATGATCGCCAAGATGCCGACGCTTGCCGCCATGGCCTACAAGTACCATATCGGCCAGCCCTTCGTTTACCCGAAGAACGATCTCGACTATGCGTCGAATTTCCTGCGCATGTGCTTTGCCGTGCCCTGCGAGGAATATGTGGTCAATCCGGTGCTTGCCCGCGCCATGGACCGCATCTTCATCCTGCACGCGGATCATGAACAGAACGCATCGACCTCGACGGTTCGCCTCGCCGGCTCTTCCGGCGCCAATCCCTTTGCTTGCATCGCCGCCGGCATCGCATGCCTCTGGGGCCCGGCCCATGGCGGCGCCAACGAAGCTGCGCTCAACATGCTGACGGAAATCGGCACGGTCGACCGCATTCCGGAATATATCGCCCGCGCCAAGGACAAGAACGATCCGTTCCGATTGATGGGCTTCGGTCATCGCGTTTACAAGAACTACGATCCGCGCGCCAAGATCATGCAGAAGACGGCGCACGAGGTCCTCGGCGAACTCGGCATCAAGGACGATCCGCTGCTCGACATCGCGATCGAACTGGAGCGTATCGCGCTGACCGATGACTATTTCATCGAGAAGAAGCTTTACCCGAATGTCGACTTCTATTCCGGCATCACGCTGAAGGCGCTCGGCTTCCCCACGACCATGTTCACGGTACTATTTGCGCTCGCCCGCACCGTCGGCTGGATTGCCCAGTGGAACGAGATGATCGAAGATCCGGATCAGCGTATCGGCCGCCCGCGCCAGCTCTATACCGGCGCACCGCTGCGCGAATACGTTCCGCTTTCAAAGCGCTGAGCGACATCCGTGATGAAACGAATACCCGGCTGCTCAGCTGCGATCTCGCAGGGTTGAATGCAATGGCGACCGAACAGTGGTGCTTGACGAATCTTGCTTCCCTTGCGAAGGCCTAGCGCGAGCATGCGAAGACGTTGAAAGCGACCGTTCTGCTCGTTGAACTCAGCGACTTCGCGGACGTCAAACGTATCTATGCCGCCCCCCTCTAGACCCCCTACCCCTGCTGGCGGTGGAAGGCGTTGGCGAAAGGTGCAAAAGTGAAATCGAGACCTTGATCGCTCTCAGTCAAGCTGCGCGCCGCCTTCACCGCAACGATCAGGAACAACATTGCTCCGGCGTCCCCGTTCAGCATAAACGTTCAGATGAACAAAGCTGTAGACGTTGACGATCGGAACAGGAAGAACGGGAATGACGCTCACTGCTGCGCTAACGAGGCATCTAAAAAATCCGGAGCAATTCCTCGACCTATCCGAGCCTAGCACGCACACGGCTACATCTATGAAGCGCTTTGCGGTCTTTAACCCGTCCACCGGCGATCTGCTGGCCGAGGTGCCGGACATGAGTGCCGAAGAGGTTTCCGCAGCCATTGACAAGGCGCATGCTGCCCAAGCGCCTTGGGCTGGGCTCACCGCCCGGGCGCGCTCGGACATCCTGTGGAAGTGGCACCGGCTGATCCTCGAACATAGCGACGATCTTGCCGTGATCTTGACGGCTGAGATGGGAAAGCCGCTGGGAGAGGCGAAATCGGAAGTCTTGTACGCGGCGGCATATCTCTAATGGTACGCCGAAGAGGCCAACCGCATTTACGGCGAGACCATTTCAGCGCCCTCCAATGACAGGCGTATGCTGGTGATCAAGCAACCAATCGGTGTTGTCGGGGCCATTACCCCTTGGAACTTTCCGGCCTCGATGGTAGCGCGCAAGATTTCGCCGGCGCTTGCCGCTGGCTGTACCGTTGTCTTGAAGCCCGCTGAGCAAACGCCCCTCGTTGCCGGGGCCATGTTCGCCCTCGCGCGTGCAGCTGGTTTCCCGGAGGGCGTTCTCAATTTCGTCTATGCGTCAGAGGGTGACGCTATCGGTCGTGAATTGTGTTCAAACCCAAAGGTGCGAAAGATCAGTTTCACAGGGTCGAACGAAGTCGGCCGATTACTGATGCGCTAGTGCTCCGACCAAATCAAGCGCATCAGCTTCGAACTCGGCGGGAACGCCCCTTTCATCGTCTTCGACGATGCTGATATCGACGCCGCCGTTGACGGCCCGATCCGAGCCAAGTTTCGCAATGCTGGGCAGACCTGCGTGTCCGCCAATCGGCTGTACGTCCAAAAACGCGTCTATGACGAATTTGCTGAAAAGTTCACCGCGCACGCGCGAAGACTTCGCGTTGGCGACGGCTTTGAACAGGACACCGCGATCGGGCCTCTGATCGACAATCATGCTCTGACAAAGATCGAAGCGCATGTCGATGACGCTGTCAAAAACGGGGCAATAGTGCGATGTGGTGGGCGGCGCATCGGCACGTCCGGAACATTTTTTGAGCCGACCGTGATTACAAATGTCGTCAGCTCAATGCGCATCGCCCAGGAAGAGACTTTCGGTCCTCTGGCACCAATCATCCGTTTCGACGACCCGGAGCAAGTCGTGCGATACGCTAACGATACGATCTACGGCCTCGCCGCCTATTTCTATGCTTCGAACCTCAGGCGGGTCTGGCGTGTGGCCGAGGCGCTGGAATACGGGATGGTCGGCATTAACACCGGCCGCATGTCGTCGGAGGCTGCACCCTTTGGAGGGATCAAGCAGTCAGGCATTGGACGTGAAGGCTCCCGCCACGGCCTCGAGGACTATCTTGAAATGAAGTACCTTTGCCTGGGTGGCCTCTGACGCGGATTAAGACCTCCCGCGATTTGACGCTGTTGATACCAGTCTCTCTCGCAAAAAAGAGGCTGCCGTCCTTGTTCGGCGGCAGCCAAGTCGCTTGGGAGGCGAATTCAAAGCTCAAGCGACTGATCCCCTAAACGAAGCCCTTTTCGTACGTGTCGCCGATCAGATACCTATCGCTTCATAGGCATCGGCGATCTGTCGGATTGACGCGACATAGGCGGCGGTTCGGTAGTCACCGAGTTCCGGTTGCTGCTCCATCAGGTCAGCAATGCGCCCCCAGGTGCTTCGCATCACGTCTTCCAGTCCGGAACGAACGAGATCGATTTCCGCGCCGCCTTCGAGGAACTCGTCACGGATGTCGGCAGGGAACTCCTTACCGGTCATGCATTCGAGGGCCGGTGCGATGGTCTGGTTGCGCCGCTCGCGCCGGCGGCGCTCCATCAAGCCGAAGCCGAAGGGATATGCGTGAGATTCTTCACCCATTCGAAGTAGCTGACGATCAGGCCGCTTCTTTGTTGCGAACATCCTTCCATTAACAACACGGCACAAGTCTGGCGGACCGGTAAGTAGGGGCACACTCCCAAGGACCCTACGAGCCGGAACCAATGCCTAACGCAATATGACCACTAATGCAACGAGTGTCTTAGTTTGCGATATATGGATCAGGTGTAACATCGCTTTCAAGATCATTGGGCTGCATCTGATGCGCCAGCGCACGAGCCATCCATTGGATGTCGCTCCCCAATCGAGGTTGCGACACCGCACCCTGGCAAGTTTAAATGTAAATGGCGTGGCCACTGATCAGGCCTTCCGGGCCGTCCGCTTTGACGACCGATTACACTTAGTTCCAAGAAGTGACGACACCCGCGCCCCCTTCGGTCCGGGCCAAGCGGCTACACAACACGGATACCGCAGCGTTATTAAGCCAATAACTCACGGCGATACATTCGGGTCGAACAGACATACTTAAAACAAATGTTGCATTTCGATTTACCACACGATACGCTTCGAAAACGGGGCAGCAGCCTGGGATACCGATCGGGACGCACAAGCTGAGCCGAGGTGCGCCGCGATGAGCCGCGCCGACAATCAAGAAGCACTAACAAAGGGGAATATCGGATGAACAAATTTTTAAAAATGTTGACAGCGGCGTCGTCGGTCGCGGTTGCTTCGGCAATTCCATTAGCCAAAGCAAATGCCGGTGAGGTACTTGATCGCGTACGCGCAACCAAGACGCTGACAGTTGCGGTCGGAACGGACTGGGGGCCGATGTCGCGCATGAATGACAAGCACGAACTTGATGGTGACGATGTCGATATCGCTAAGGGAGTTGCTAAGTACCTAGGGGTGGAGGTCAAGTTTGTTACGCCTGCCTGGGATCTCATCACCTCTGGCCAGTGGGAGGGTCGCTGGGATCTTTCTATGGGTCAAATGACGCCAACCAAGGAGCGTGCGGAAAAATTAAACTTCCCAGCTGTCTACGTGTGGGCGCCAGAAGTTGCCGTTGTTCACAAAGACAGCAAGGCGACGACGCTTTCGGATTTGGACGGAAAGATTGTCGGCGTCGGAGCGGGCAACGTGGCGGAATCCTACGCCAATCACAACTTCAATCCCAGTTGGATTGACGCCAAGCCGGTGCAGTACCAATTTACGCCAGGCCAAGTGAAGACGTATGGATCCAGCAACGTCGCATTCGACGACCTTCGTCTCGGCGACGGTGTTCGTTTAGATGCGGTTCTCGGTGATGATACGGTGGCCCGTGAAGCAATAAAATCAGGCTATCCGATCAAGGTGCTTGGTACCCTCTTCTACGCGCCAGGTGCAATCTCAATTTTGAAGGGCGACGACGAATTCAATGACAAGATCGCGGCCGCCGTCAAGAGTATGAAAGATGACGGTACCCTTTCCAAGATGTCGATCAAGTGGTTCGGGGTGGACTACTGCGAACAAAAATAAGACATCACGCGTTAGCGGCCCGGCTCGGCCGGGCCCATTTTCTTGAAGGGTCTATCATGCTATATCGGGATACAGTTGAATCCGAGGTGCTTGTTCATAAGCCTTGGTTCGTCGCCCTGATCTTCGTCGCAATGCTTGCATTTTTTCTTTCGTTCAACCTTGCGGGCACGACCTTCGGCGAACTTATGCGGCCGGTTATTGGCGACCCGCTACAAAGCGGAATTTACGGGCGTTTTGCGATCGCCTTCGTACTTGCGATCATATTTAGCCTCAACATCGTAGTAGTTGGATTTATTCCATTACAGGTGCAGATTGGCATCGTATGGATGGAACTATTGCTGCTGTTTCTCGCCTTTTTCAGATCATTCAATCTGAGCATGCCCTTCATATGGGAGAATTTGCCTTACCTCATCTCCCAAGGGGTGGTGACTACGATCTATGTTTCAGCGGTCTCGCTTTTCTTTGCCTCGCTAATCGCGATTGTCGCCGCGGTCGCAAAGCTTTCAAGCAATGGCTTCGCATATGCCACCGCCAGTTTTTACACCTCTTTTTTCCGGGGTCTGCCCCTTCTCATGCAGATTTATCTGATTTACCTCGGTTTGCCTCAGTTGGGGATTGTGCTCAATGCCGTTCCCTCGGGCATCTTGGCGTTGTCGCTCTGTGTGGGAGCCTATATGACAGAGATCTTTCGCGCCGGTATCCAGAGTATCGACCGGGGCCAATGGGAAGCGTCAAGATCCATCGGTTTTGGCTTCGGTCTGACCATGCGCAAGATCATCTTGCCGCAGGCTTTTCCTGTCATCATTCCACCGATGGGAAATACGTTCATCTCAATGCTAAAGGATAGTTCGCTTGTGTCGGTACTCGGCGTGTGGGAATTGACGTTCCTTGCCCGCACAATCGGTCAGCCGACGTTTCATCACATGGAGATGCTGATAGCAGCATCGCTCATCTATTGGACAATGTCTGTCTGCCTCGAGATTGGTCAATCACGGCTCGAGCGCCATTTCGGGAGGAGTATGGTACGATGACCCTTAGCAATACATTTGAAGTGAAGGGGGCCGATGAGCGCAACTCTTTGCAGGGGATTGACAACATGCCGCCAGTGCATGTGCCGTCATCCCACAAGTCTTCGAAGCAGAAGCAGGTCTCGATGAGCGCAGAAAAAATAATTGAAGCGACGAACGTTTCCAAGTGGTACGGCGCCTTCAGGGCACTCACTGATGTCAATATTACTGTCAGCAAAAGCGAACGCATCGTCATCTGCGGCCCCTCCGGATCGGGAAAATCGACACTGATCCGATGTTTCAACCGACTTGAGGCGCATCAGGAGGGTGAGATTGCCATTAACGGGATCAGGTTGCACAACAGAATGCGTAACGTCACCGAAGTTCGCAAGAATGTCGGTATGGTGTTCCAGCACTTCAATCTCTTTCCCCACATGACCGTGCTGATGAATTGTATGGCCGGTCCAATGTGGATTAATGGCGTGCCCGAGGCAGAGGCCAAAAAGATCGCTCTTAAGTTCCTAGAGCGCGTTCGCATCCCCGATCAAGCGAACAAATACCCAGCCCAATTATCAGGCGGACAACAGCAGCGCGTCGCGATTGCCCGTTCTCTGTGTATGGAACCAGCAGTGATGTTATTTGATGAGCCTACCTCAGCACTCGACCCTGAAATGGTTTCGGAGGTACTAGAAACTATGACTAGTCTGGCGCGTGAGGGAATGACCATGGTTTGCGTCACCCACGAGATGGGTTTTGCCCGAGCCGTCGCGGATCGGGTAATTTTCATGGATTGTGGTCGAATTGTCGAAGAGGGCAACCCCGATGACTTCTTTGGCAACCCCAAGCACGACAGAACAAAGCTGTTCCTCAGCCAAATCTTGACACATTGAAAGCTGTTATTTCACGCTTGGCTTTGTCTGGTTAGACTTCTGACACCAGACGTCATTAACGTGGCGAACTATCGAGAATGTGGCTTTGCGTGCGTCGACCTATATCTTCTCGAAGACGCAATTGATTATCGTCTAACGCCTTCGCAAGGAGGCGTGCGGCAGCTTGGTGCCGTCGCAGCGGCACCGCATCCGGCGAGCTAGCCGTCACCCATGCTTGTCGATATCTCCCAACAATATTACCGAAGCCGTCGTAACCACAGACTTGCGCGATCGGTTACATGTTTGGTGATCCTTCACAGGAAGTCCGGAGTTCCAGAGGTCCAGTATCCCCACGCCGAGGACCGCCTTGCTTTGTCACGGTGATATCGATGTTTTGCTGAGGTGAGCGGTATCGCCACGTTGCTAACAACGAGGATAACGACGTGTCTATCCATCAGCTTGAGATTTTGGCGGGCAGTATGCGGCGCCGGAAGTTCACACGAACTTCCAAGGAATCGATCGTTTCGGAGACGCTGACTGGCGAGATGACGGTGACGGAGGTTGCGCGACGTCACGACGTTGATCGGTCACTGGTTTATCGGTGGCGTCGTGAGCTTGGTGTTGCAGAGAGAGCGGAAGAGCCGCGCGCCTTCGTTCCGGTGAAGGTACAACAGGCGCCGGACTCGGCAATGGGAATGCCGGCTGCGACGGCGTCTTCTGCGATCGAAATCCATGTTGGCCGGGGCCGGTCGGTGCGGGTCACTCGTGACTTTGATGCCTCGACGTTGTCGCGCGTGCTTGATGTGCTGGAGGGACGATGATCCCGATCAGTTCGAACGTCAGAGTGTGGATTGCCAGCGGTCACTGCGATATGCGCAAGGGTATGCAGGGGTTGGCTCTCATCGTGCAAGAGGGGCTTGGCCGCAATCCGTTCCAGGGCGACGTTTTTGTTTTCCGCGGGAGAAATGGTCGATTGATCAAGGCCCTATGGCATGACGGTGTCGGACTATCGCTTTATGCCAAACGGCTCGACCGAGGCCACTTTATTTGGCCGGCGACAGTGGACGGAGCCATTGCCCTTACAGCCGGGCAGATGTCCTACCTTCTTGAGGGAATAGACTGGCGAAATCCGCAACAGACATGGCGTCCGACGAGCGCCGGATAGGTGCATTTTGCGGCTCGAACCTTGAAGAAAAGCTATGCAAATCAGTGGCTTTGTGGTTTGATCCGGACATGGAAAACGGCCTGGAAAACCACTCCGATTATGCCGCTGCACTTGAAGCAGAGCTGGTCGTGGCGCGTGCGGAGCGCGCCGTTGCCTTAGCCGAACTTGCCGTCGCCAAAGCCAAGGAAGCGGACGATCAAGCCACCATTCTGCGTCAGAAGGTCCATATCGAAAAGCTGCAAAGGCAATTGCGTGGTCAGAAATCGGAGCGGACTGCCAGGCTGATCGCTCAAATGGAGCTGATGCTCGAGGATGCCGAGGCGGCGGCCACCGAGGATGAACTTGCCGCTGAAATGGCCATTGCTGCGGCCGCCCCCATTGCTGTCGCCGGCTTCACACGCAAACGCCCCGTTAAGAAGCCATTCCCCGATCACCTGCCGCGCGAGCGTGTCGTTGTGCCCGGTCCGGTCGCCTGCAGCTGCTGCGGTAGTGACCGGCTGCGCAAGCTGGGCGAAGATGTCACCGAGACGATGGAGAGCATTCCACGCTCCTGGAAAGTCATTCAGACGGTGCGCGAGAAGTTCACCTGCCGCGACTGCGAGAAGATCAGCCAGGCACCGGCCCCATTCCACGTCATTCCCAGAGGCTGGGCAGGTCCAAGCCTTCTGGCGATGATCCTCTACGACAAATTCGGCCAACACATTCCCCTTAATCGTCAGGTGGAACGATTTGCGCTTGAGGGCGTGTCAATCAGCCTGTCGACGGCAGCCGATGCTATCGGTTCTTGTTGCCATGCCCTTGATCCAATCCTGAGGCGGATCGAGGCTCACACCTTTGCAGCCGAGCGGATTCACGGCGACGATACCACGGTTCCGGTTCTCGCAGCCGGCAAGACCGATACTGCTCGGATCTGGACATATGTGCACGATGATGCCCCGTTCGGTGGCACGGCGCCGCCGTCGGCGATGTTCTATTATTCCCGCGACCGCAGCGGTGACCATCCGCAGGCGCATCTGGCCGGCTATTGCGGCATCCTGCAAGCAGATGCCTATGGCGGTTATACCAAGCTCTATCTTCCTGATCGCAGTCCAGGTCCGATCTATGAGGCAGCGTGCTGGGCGCACGCAAGGCGACCATTCTTCATCATGGCCGATCTCGAGGCCAATGCCCGGCGCAAGGCTCAGGGCAAACCCGCTGCCGTCATCTCACCAATCGCCATCGAGATGGTGCGCCGGATCGATGCGCTGTTCGAGATCGAACGTCAGATCAATGGCCAGACGGCCGATGAGCGCAAGGCGACGCGTCAGCAGCATAGCAAGCCACTGATCGCCAACATGGAGCGGTGGGTGCGCGAGCAACGTGCCAAGCTGTCTCGCGACAATGATCTGGCCAAAGCGTTCGACTACATGTTGAACCGCTGGGTATCGTTTACTCGTTTCCTCGACGATGGCCGGATCTGCCTGTCGAACAACGCGGCAGAGCGTTCGCTGCGCGGAATTGCATTGGGAAGAAAGGCTTGGCTATTCGCCGGCTCCGACCGTGGTGGTCAACGAGCTGCCGCCATGTACAGTTTGATCGTCACCGCAAAGATGAACCATGTCGATCCGCAGGCCTGGCTTGCCGATGTGCTTGCCCGTATCGCCGACCACCCGGCAAACAGGATCGACGAGTTGTTGCCGTGGGCTTGGAAGGCCGAAAAGGCGGCACCTATTGCGGCGGCCGCGTAAACAGTTCCCGAAACAGCTCCTCTGACCGTTGCAGGCCTTCATCCGTTAAGATCAACGACTTCGACTTGTTCACCGGATCGGCGATCAGCCCCTTCTTGAACAAACGATCCGTCGTCTCCCAGTCCAAACCCTTCCAGGCTCGATACCCGTCATGCAGCGTCAGCCACAACAGCGCCAGCACCGCATCGTCGATCTTGTCTTCGTCGATATCCATTGCGAGAGCTTATCACGTGCAAATACGAAATTAATGCGGTACTCGCCGAATGCGTACCAAGGTCCAGAGGTCCAGAGGTTCTTTGATCACAAGACCCAAGGACCTTGTCCTCCTGAAAAAGAGCGGGACGTTTGCATCACAAGTTGAACTTATAAAACATGCGTTGCATTGCAGGAGAGAGTTCGCTATGCATTCTAACTATCAGAAGTACCGATGTCGCTGAAAGGAGCAGACTGAGGCTTGTCCCAGCCACAAACACAGGGAATTACAAATGGTCTAGCTTCAGACGAGAGTAACTGCCGCATCGCAACCGCGCTTGTTGTTTCCTCAACTAAAGATGGAGACTCGCAGTTCGAGAATCGGACAGGATCGTTGTGGACACTGCACCGAGTGAGTGCAATAAACTGCGGAAATTAGTCGACCGGCGAACCGACACGCAGAACACAGAAAAGGCTCTTTCTCATCCAGCATTCGAGCCGAGTTCGCCCGGACGCATTTAGGCGTATGCCGTTGCGCCCGACGCCTCCACCATCACAGAAAGCATCGTTCAATGACTACTACTGAAGCGACTCCAAAGGTTCAACCGTTTAAGTTTACGGCTTTCGAGCAGAAAGACTACAACTATCGCGTTCAGCGCGTGCGCGAGAAAATGGCGCAAGCTGAGATTGACGTGCTGCTCGTTACCGACCTTTCCAATATCTGCTATCTAACAGGTTTTCAAACATTGGTATCGGACTGGTATTCCTGCTTGATCCTTCCTGCGCAGGGAAACCTAGTTCTCCATGTTTGCGATCTGGAGGTCGATCTTGGCCGCGTCCATACTAATGTCGAGCGCATCGAGTCGATAATGTGGAGTCGCATGGATGAGGCTGGTACGGAACTAGCCTTAATCATAGACAGTTTAAATTCAACGCCGAAAAAAATTGGCTTGGAGAGTCGGCAAAAGGGACTAACTCCGTATGCCTACTCGAAACTGTGCTCTGCATTTCCTAATGCAATAGTGGCCGATGCGTCCGGTTTGGTCACTCGCATTCGTGCCGTAAAGTCCCCAACAGAGATTACCTATATGCGCAAGGCCGGGCTTTATTCGGTAGCTGGTCTGACGGCAGCAGAAGCGATCATCCAGGAGGGCATCACCGACAATGACATTGCCGCGGCGGCGTCTGCAGGTATGATCCGCGCAGGCAGTGAATATTTCTCCATTGATCCCATCATCCGTACCGGAGATTGGCATGCTATAGTGCATTCTTCGTTTCGTAGGAACAAGATCAAGCGGGGCGACCCCATCATCATGGAGATGAGTGGGGTCCATGAGCGCTATAACGCGCCGCTTTATTCCACGGCGATAGCAGGGCGTGCGTCAGATAGTACACGCCTTCTGTCAGATGTCGCGCTCCATTGTCTTGAGACACTTTATAGCAATCTGAAGCCCCGCCGAACTATGCGAGACGTTCTGACTAGCACGAAGTGCGAACTGATGAGTTTGGACGCGCGAACTCGCCTTGGAACCCGAATAGTAGGCTCCACTTTGGCTGACTACCTGACTGAGAAATTCAGGTCGTGGAAGGCCTATCCCGTCGGCCTGGCCTTTCCTCCGTCCTGGCCTGAAAACTCGATCTGGCTGGCAGAGTCTGACCAGATTCTCGTGCCGGGGATGTGCTTCCACGCGTGCTACTCGTTCAGAGTGTTTGGGGAGGTCGCCGCCGGGTTCGGTGATTCCATTGCAATTACAGAGGAAGGTTTCGAAATCCTAACACCACGTACGAAGCGTCTTCTCGAGGTGTTCTGAGATTGAAACGCCGATACCGTTGCAACACCGCTTGCGACACGCATTTAAATTGGAGGACCAATGAAGACCGATCTCCTTTCCGTCATTGACTGCGCTGGGTCGCCCCGTCAACGAGGACGCACTCATGGAGAAGCGCTGCGCACCGCTATCGCTGAAAAGATAATGCGCTGGCATGACGCCATCGCGGAAGCCTACGGCGTCACCGCCAAGACGTTCATTCCGCGCTTCTTGGCGGCAACACGGTTCGGCGATGCGGTGAAGCGATACACACCCCACCTCGCCGAAGAGGTTGCAGGAATAGCGGAAGGATCCAACATCGCCCACGAAACCGCATTTGCGCTCCAGCTACTGGATGAGGAGTGGTGGTTCGGCCGCTCCACTGGAGACGGACATTGCTCCAGCCTTGCAATCGCCCCCTGCGGGCCTATCCCGACAATAATTGCTCAAACAATGGACTTGCCACGATGGCACGACGGGGCGCAGGTTTTGCTGAAAACGCAGGACTCGGAAGCCGGTGAGACCATGGTCTTCACATCTGCAGGTCTGATTGGCCTGATGGGCGTGTCCGAGCGCGGGGTCGGCGTCTGTGTGAACACCTTATCACAACTGGCTGTCAGCCCGACAGGGTTGCCAGTGGCTTTCGTGATGCGAGGCGCCCTCGCCTGCTCGAGCGTGTCGGACGCCATTAGGTTCCTGCATGACGTTCCGCACGCCTCGGGACAGAACTATCAATTGGGAGACCGTCAGAACATCGCGACTGTCGAATGCTCCGCGGGCAAAGTATTGCCGCTCGCTACTAAGTCTAGATGTTCGCTGCATACCAATCATCCGCTTGCGAGCGACGACAGGCGTTCGGCGACAATACCCCTCGCAGGAAGCGATAGTTCGCGCGGTCGCCTCCAAAGCTTGCATCTCGATCTTGATGACGTGCGGGTAACCACGGATGATGTCAAGGCGGCACTGGCGGCATGCCGGGCCGGCGGTGAGGTTTCGCTAGTTGCCCCGCAACTGGCGACGGAACCGATGACCGTTGGCGCGGTCGTCTATGAGATCGGCGAGCGTACTAAAATATCAGTCTGCGCTGGACCACCGAGCGTCGAGGCATGGCGGGATATTGGGTTAGGGACGTGAACTTGCGTCTGATTTAGATTGATGCACGCGTGGTGGCCTCGATATAAACTATAATCGACAAAGGATCAGCGGAACGAATGGCGGAACGCTATAGCGCGGCGATCTGGGAGGAACTTCCACCTTGATCGTCGCGCGGCAGAACGCGAAGCTTCGCGCGAATACGCGACAAACCGGCAAAGGGCGCGCGCCTGCAAGCGTTGAGCCAGTCATCCACGCGAAGGCGGTTTGGTTGGCTTACGAAACGCGAGATCGCCAGAGGTGCCCCCTCTACGCAGGCGACCGAACATTCCGCCCCTCCACACATCCGATCATCCGATCAACGATCCTGGATCGTCAACAAGAGGTTCGGCAGACTTCCATCCGTAACAAGGTTGCCGTCGCTCGCCACGTTCAAAGAGAGGCGATATTCGCGCCGATAGCTCAGTACGCCTAGCTTCGAAATGAGGACGGCCCGGAATTGCCGACTCAACTCGGACCAGCGTCATCCGGAGGCACTACCCATGCGCTGTTTCACGTTTCCCGATCGTGTCTCAGCCTAAGGGATTGGTGTAGCTTCCGGCAGGTAGCCGTGTTTTCCGGCGAGCGCCGGAGTGGGATTTCAGCGCGTGACTGCAGGCAGGCTGATTTCCGGATCATCGCTCATTGATGCCATTGTCTCAAGTGTCATGTACCTGGCACGTTGGACGGCCCAGTCATCGTTTTGCTCGGGCAGCAGTGCGCCGACGAGACGGACGATGGCTTCGTCGTTGGGAAAGATGCCAACGACCTCGGTGCGTCGCTTGATTTGCCATTGAGATGTTCGATCGGATTTGTTGAATGCAATTGACCCGGTGCTCTTTCGGGAAGGTCATGCAGGCGAGCACATCCTCTTCGGCATCATTCATGATGGCGGCGAGCTTCTGCACTTTCGGCCGGATCTGGACGGCGACGTTGCGCCACTGGGTGCTCGCCGCCTCCGATGTGTCCTGAGCAAAAGCAGTGGCGATGAAGGCGGATACGACGCGTCTGCCGCTCTTTCCGGCGTGCGCCAGCACGTTCCTCATGAAGTGAACCCGGCATCTTTGCCATGTGGCACTGAGAACCTTGGTGACGGCGGCCTTGAGGCCCTCATGAGCATCGGAGACGACGAGCTTCACACCGCGCAGACCTCGGCGGGCGAGCCTACGCAGGGACTCCGTCCAGATCGGCTCGGCTTCGGGAGTGCCAACTTCCATGCCCAGAGCCTCGCGCCTGCCATCGGTATTGACGCCGACGGCGATGATAACGGCAACGGAAACAATGCGGCCACCGCGCCGGACCTTCAGATAGGTGGGCATCGATCCAGAGATAGGGCCAGCCCGTCGATGGGTCTTTCGAGGAAAACCTTGACCTTGACATCGATCTCCTCGCACAGAGGGCTCACCTGGCTCTTGGAGATGCCGCTCATACCCATCGCCTTGACGAGATCGTCGACGGAACGCGTTGAGATGCCTTGGATGTAAGCTTCCTGGATAACAGCCGTCAGAGCCTTTTCCGCCATGCGACGTGTCCCAGTCTCGGTCGCGGTAGCCGTTGCGTTGGGCCAGCCGCATCGCGTTCTTCTCGCCGTAGCCAGCACCGGTCGCACTGCCGACCTCCAGCTCCATCAGCCGTTCGGCGGCAACGCCGATCATCTCCCGTAGCAAATCGGCATCGGCACTCTTCTCAACAAGCGAGCGCACGTTCATCATATCGTCGGTCATCGGTGTCTTTCCATCAGGTTGGTCTTGAACAGCCCGACCCTGCCGGAAAAAAACTGATGGCCATCTAATCCTCAGGACCTACACTACCCGGCGGGACACGATCCGTTGCCCGAAATGAGGGACACATCATGCATGCCCACAAGCTCGGGCCGACTATAATGTGGCGATGATGACTGTCACGAAAACGACACAGCCGCTTCCCGTCTTGCTGCTAAGACTCACGAGGTTCCCGAGACCTTTTCTTTGGCCAGCCAGGCGCGGAAAGCTTCGAGCGGCGGGTAATTGGTCCGCGATTGCGGCCAGACGAGCCAGTAGGACCCCGAGCCCGGCACCGATCTCTTCAGGACCGGTACCAGGCGCCCTTCGATTATTTCAGTGTCAGCGAGATAGGCCGGAAGAAGAGCCACGCCGAGCCCGGAGATCGCCGACTGCGTCATCGTCGCGAACTGGTCGAAAAGCATCCCCGTCACGTTCGCCGGTCGCGCTCCCTGAGCGGCAAACCAGATCCTCCAGCCGGTCGGCCTGGTTTCCAGTTGCAGAAGTGGCAACCTCGCCATGTCCGCGATGTCGTCAATCGGATGTTCAGCGAGGAGCGCTGGCGAAATGCACGCCGTCAGGCGCTCCTCGAAGAGTTTCATATGGTCGGCATCCCGCCAATCGTCTGCTCCAAAATGAATGGCTGCGTCAAAACTCTCGGCGGCAAAGTTAAAGCGCTTGAGCCGCGTCGCGAGGTTGATCGTGATACCTGGATGTTTGACCAGGAATGCGCCCAACCGCGGCGCCAGCCATCGCGTACCGAAAGCCGGCAGGATAGCCAGCGACAGGGTGCCGCCGCCTGGGTTGGCGGCGAATTCCATGCTGCCCCGCTGGATGAGATCGAGCGCGCGGCTCACGTTCCGCCCGTAGGCATGGGCTGCTTCCGTCGGAATGAGCTTCTGCCTGTGTCGCTCGAAGAGCGGCCGGCCAAGCTGCTGCTCCAGATTCTGCACGAGGCGGCTCACAGTGCTCTGTGTCAAATCAAGCTCACGCGCCGCCGCCGCCGTTGAGCCGGTGCGCAAGACGGCTTCGAACGCAGAGAGGAGGCTCATGGAGGGAAGGAACCGACGCGGGCGCATCAAACCTATGCATTTTATGAATTAGATCACATCTAAATAGGGTTATTTCTCGCGAAACACAATCGGTAAATGCATGAGCAAGCAGCTTCGATATCCGAGGTCGCATTTCATTCGAGGGAAATCCGTGACGACAAATTCCGCCACAGCCATGTCTTCCGCACAGACGAGCGCGTTTGCGTGGGACGATCCCTTCCTCTTGGAGGAGCAGCTCTCTGAAGAGGAACGCATGATCCGCGATGCTGCCAAGGCCTTTGCAGAGGCCGAATTGCTGCCGCACGTGGGGGATGCCTATCTTGAGGAGAAGACTGATCCCGGTCTCTTCCGGCTGATGGGCAGGGCCGGGCTTCTCGGCGTAACGTTGCCGGAAAAATATGGGGCGGCTGGCGCCAACTTCGTCTCTTACGGCCTGGTTGCGCGCGAGGTCGAACGCGTCGATTCAGGCTATCGGTCGATGATGAGCGTCCAGTCGTCGCTGGTGATCTATCCGATCTATGCCTATGGCTCGGAAGAACAGCGAGACAAGTATCTACCGGGCCTCGTATCCGGGGAATTGATCGGCTGCTTCGGTCTGACCGAGCCGGATGCCGGCTCCGATCCCGGCGACATGAAGACCCGCGCCGAGAAAATCGACGGCGGGTACCGCCTGCGCGGCTCAAAGATGTGGATCTCCAATGCGCCGATCGCCGATGTCTTCGTTGTCTGGGCGAAGTCGGAAGCTCATAACCGCCAGATCCGCGGTTTCATCCTCGAAAAGGGCATGAAAGGCCTGTCGGCGCCGAAGATCGGCGGCAAGCTGTCGCTGCGTGCCTCGATCACCGGCGAGATCGTGATGGACGGCGTCGAGATCGGCGAGGACGCCCTGCTGCCGAATGTTTCGGGTCTCAAGGGGCCGTTCGGCTGCCTGAACCGCGCCCGTTATGGCATTTCCTGGGGCGTGCTCGGCGCTGCCGAGGATTGCTGGTTGCGTTCGCGGCAATATGGACTGGACCGCGTTCAATTTGGCAAACCGCTGGCTGGCGCTCAACTCTTCCAGAGGAGGCTGGCGGACATGCAGACGGAGATTGCACTGGGGCTGCAGGCTTCACTCCGCGTAGGGCGCCTGATGGACGAGCACAAGTTCGCGCCGGAAATGATTTCTATCGTCAAGCGCAACAACTGCGGCAAGGCGCTCGATATCGCCAGGCAAGCCCGTGACATGCACGGCGGCAACGGCATCCAGATCGAATACCACGTCATGCGCCATTCCCAGAACCTTGAAACGGTCAACACCTATGAGGGCACGCATGATGTCCACGCACTGATCCTCGGCCGCGCCCAGACCGGTATTCAGGCGTTCTTCTGATGGGCGGTCCGAACAGTGCACCGCTTGCCGGCCTGAAAGTCGTCGAACTTGCCCGCATCCTTGCCGGTCCCTGGATCGGCCAGACACTCGCCGATCTCGGCGCCGAGGTTATCAAGGTGGAAAGCCCGCAGGGCGACGACACCCGCAGTTGGGGGCCACCCTTTATCGAACGCCCGGACGGTAAGGGCGGCGCTGAGAAGGTGGCGGCGTATTTTCATGCGGCAAACCGAGGCAAGTCGTCGGTCATTTGTGACTTCGGCGATCCCGAGGGTCTTGAGCGCGTCAAAGCATTGATCGCAGAAGCTGACGTTGTGATTGAGAACTTCAAAGTTGCCGGGCTGCAAAAATTCGGTCTCGATTATGAAAGCATCGCCGCGATCAATCCGCGGATCGTCTACGCTTCGGTGACCGGTTTCGGTCAGACAGGCCCGCGCGCCCGTCAGCCAGGATACGATTTCCTCATACAGGGTATGTGCGGAATTATGGACCTGACCGGTGAGCCAGACGGTGAACCGCAGAAAGTCGGCGTCGCCTGGATCGACGTCTTTACCGGACTTTACGGCGTCATCGGCATTCAGGCAGCGCTTGCCGAGCGCGACCGCTCCGGCGTTGGCCAGCATGTCGATCTGGCGCTCTTCGACGTCGGAGTTTCCGTCCTTGCCAACCAGGCCATGAATTATCTCGCAACCGGCAACGTGCCTCACCGTATGGGAAACGCTCATCCGAATATCGTGCCCTATCAGGTTTTCCCGGCCTTCGACGGTCATCTCATTATCGCTTGTGGCAACGATCGGCAGTTCGCATCCCTTTGCGACCTGCTGGATCTCGCTGCGCTCGCCGGAGACCCGGCCTACGCCACCAATCCCGCACGAGTGGAAAACCGCGAGAAGCTTTGCGCGATAATTGCGGAAAAGACGCGACTTCGGCCGAAAGCAGAACTGATCGCCGCACTTGAAGGGGCGGGTGTTCCGGGAGGACCGATCAATAGCGTCGCCGAGGCGATCGACGATCCGCAGATCAAGGCGCGCCGGCTTAAGATCGCTCCGGAAGGCTTGTCCGGCCTGAGAACGCCGATCGGCTTGTCGCGCAGCCTCCTCACGCTCGACAGTGCCTCGCCGCTTTTGGGTGCTGGACGCTGGAGCTTTTCTTCCGAAGAGTCGAGGGTAGACACGAAATGACGATCGAAACCATCGGAGTGCTCGGCGCCGGGCAGATGGGCAGCGGTATCGCTCATGTGCTTGCAATTGCGGGATTCGAGGTCTCGCTGATGGACGTCGACGCGGATCGGCTCGTCGCCGCGGTCGCCAAAATTAGCGAGGATATGGACCGGCAGGTGGCACGGGGAACGATCGCGGCCGAGGCAATGTTGAGCGCCGTTGGACGCCTCAGGACGACCGTAAACCTGCCCGAACTTGGCACGCTCGATCTGATCATCGAGACGGCGGCGGAGAGCGAGCCGGTCAAGCTGAAATTATTCGACGATCTCCGACCTCACCTGAAGCCGGAAGCGATCCTCACCTCAAACACGTCTTCGCTCTCGATCACCCGTCTAGCCGGACGGACTCGAAAGCCCGAGCAGTTTATGGGCCTCCACTTCATGAATCCGGTTCCGGTCATGCAGCTCGTCGAGCTCATTCGTGGAATCGTGACCAGCAACGAGACTTTCGAGGCTGTCCGCGCCGTCGTACAACGACTCGGCAAAACCGCAGTCGTTGCGGAGGATTACCCCGCCTTTATCGTGAACCGGATTCTGGTCCCGATGATCAACGAAGCCGTTTATACGCTTTACGAGGGTGTCGGTTCGGTTTTCGACATCGATCAGAGCATGAAGCTTGGCGCGAATCATCCGATGGGACCGCTGGAACTGGCTGATTTCATCGGCCTCGATACCTGCCTCGCCATCATGAACGTTCTGCATGAAGGCCTGGCGGACAGCAAGTACCGCCCATGTCCACTGTTGGTGAAATATGTCGAAGCGGGATGGCTAGGACGCAAAGTCGCCAGAGGCTTTTATGATTATTGCGGCGATACGCCGGTTCCGAGCCGCTGATCAGGAGTGCTGCACATGAAGATTCTCGTTCCCGTGAAGCGGGTAGTTGATTACAACGTGAAGATCCGGGTGAAGCCGGATGGTTCGGGCGTCGAGCTTGCGAATGTGAAGATGTCGATGAACCCGTTCGACGAGATTTCGGTCGAAGAAGCGCTGCGGCTGAAGGAGGCCGGCAAGGCCGAGGAAGTGGTGGTGGTGTCGATCGGACCGGCCAAGGCCGAGGAGACATTGCGCACCGCCCTTGCCATGGGCGCGGATCGCGCCATCCTGGTCGAGACCGAAGATCAGGTCGAGCCGCTGGCCGTCGCCAAGATCCTCAAAGGTGTTGCCGATGCCGAACAGCCGGGCCTGATCATCGTCGGCAAGCAGGCGATCGATGATGACTCGAACCAGACCGGCCAGATGCTGGCGGCCCTCTTGGGTTCGGCGCAGGCGACCTTCGCCTCGAAGATCGAGATCGGCGAGGGAAAAGCCAAGGTGACCCGCGAGGTCGATGGCGGCCTGCAGACGATCGAGGTCAAGCTGCCGGCGGTGGTGACCACGGATCTTCGCCTCAACGAGCCGCGTTACGCCTCGCTGCCGAACATCATGAAGGCGAAGAAGAAGCCGCTCGACAAGAAGGCGCCTGCCGATTTCGGCGTCGATACGACACCGCGGCTGAAGGTGCTGAAGACCGAAGAGCCGTCCGGCCGCAAGGCAGGCGTCAAGGTCAAGTCGGTCGCCGAACTGGTCGAGAAGCTGAAGACCGAAGCCGGCGTGCTCTGAGGATAGAAAGGGAGAACTTCACCATGGCCATTCTTCTTCTGGCTGACCACGACAATGCCCATCTTTCCGACCAGACCGCCAAGGCGCTGACGGCGGCCACTCAGATCGGCGGCGATATCCATGTGCTGGTGGCCGGCAAAGCCGCCAAGGCTGCGGCCGATGCCGCCGCCAAGCTTGCCGGCGTCTCCAAGGTGCTGCTGGCCGAAAGCGACGAGCTTGCCAACAATCTCGCCGAACCGCTTGCCGATCTCATCGTCTCGCTGGCGGCAGGTTATGACACCATCCTGACGGCTGCTACCTCGGTCGGCAAGAACGTCATGCCGCGTGTCGCAGCTCTCCTCGATGTCGCCCAGGTCTCGGAAATCATCGAGGTGGTTTCGTCCAACACCTTCAAGCGGCCGATCTATGCCGGCAATGCCATCCAGACGGTGCAGGCAAGCGATGCCAAGAAGGTGATCACCGTGCGCACCGCCTCCTTCGCTTCCGCCGCAGAAGACGGTTCGGCCACTGTCGAGGCAATCCCGGCGGTCGCCAATCCCGGTCTTTCGAGCTTCGTCGCCGATGCGCTGTCGACCTCCGATCGTCCGGAACTGACCTCGGCCAAGATCATCATCTCGGGCGGACGCGCACTCGGTTCGGCGGAGAAGTTCAAGGAAGTCATTCTGCCGGTTGCCGACAAGCTCGGGGCGGCCGTTGGCGCCTCCCGCGCTGCCGTCGATGCCGGCTACGCGCCGAACGACTGGCAGGTCGGCCAGACCGGCAAGGTGGTGGCACCGCAGCTTTACATCGCCTGCGGCATATCAGGCGCCATCCAGCATCTCGCCGGCATGAAGGACTCGAAGGTCATCGTCGCCATCAACAAGGACGAGGAGGCACCGATCTTCCAGATCGCCGACTACGGCCTCGTCGCCGATCTCTTCGAGGCACTGCCGGAACTCGAAGAGGCGCTGTGAAGATTGATATCTGTTTCCGATCTAGCATGCCCGTTGTGAGGGCGCGCTCAAACGACGAAGCCAGATGCCGCAATGGGGCGGCGCTCCGCATAGCCAAGAAGATGACTGTGCCTCAGAGCGACGATGGTGAAGCGGGTCCGATGATTTCGGCCCCAAGCATCAAGCGGGGGACAAGCGGGGACTATGTTGTGGGAATTGATGCGTCGCTGGCACGGCTCTGAACTCGGGTTAACGTTTCTTCCCTGAACGGTTTGGGTGTGATTCAAGAGTGTCGGTGATTTGGAGGCCGACATGTTTGAAGACGATCGCCCGCGGCTGCGGGTTTTGCTGGACCATTTTAGTCTCGTTGAGGATGAGCGGGAGCAATGGCGGGTCGCCCATCCGTTACCCGAGGTGCTTCTTCTGGTCGTTTGCGGGACGATCGGCGCATGCGACGATTTTGACGAGGTCGTCGAATGGGGAGAGGATAACCTGGCGTTTTTACGTCGGTTTCTTCCCTATCACCATGGCATACCGGGTTCGCGCTGGCTGCGCATTCTGCTCAACCGGATCGATCCGGACCTGTTTTCGAACTGCTTCATATCCTGGGCGGCGACGCTTCGACCCGATGCTCCGGCGCTGGTGGCGATTGACGGAAAGACCTCGCGCGGCAGTCATGACCGGGCCAACGGCCGGGCGGCGCTGCATCTCGTCTCGGCTTTCGCCACCCGTGAACGGCTGGTTCTTGGACAAGAGGCAGTGGCAACGACAAGCTGTGAGCAGGACACCATCCCCTTGCTGCTGGAACGGTTGGCCGAAAAGGATCGCCTGAAAGGCGCGCTCGTGACCATCGACGCCATTGCCTGCAATGCCAAAACCGCCCAGGCGGTGCTCGATGCAGGCGCTGATTACCTCCTGGCGGCCAAGGCCAATCAGCCCGGCCTGATGGGTGAGATCGAGCGCTTCTTTGCCGACGCTCCGGCAAACCTCACCTCAACCGTGACCGAAGTCGACAAGGGCCATGGCCGGGTCGAAGAGCGGCGGGTCACCGTCTCCACTCAAATCGACTGGCTCTCCGGCGACAGGCGCTTTCCCGGCGAATACCGCTTCCCGTCCATCGCCACCATCGTCAAGGTGCAAGCACAAGTCTATGAAAAGTCCAGGCAAAGCAGCCAGGTCCGCTTCTATATCTCCTCGCGGTCGATGACCGCGCTCCAGTTCGCCGAGGCCATACGTGGCCATTGGGCCATCGAGAACTCCCTCCATTGGGTACTCGACGTCACCTTCAACGAGGATGCCGCCCGATCTCGAACCGGGCATGGACCAGCCAACATGGCCGTCGTCCGACACTTCGCCATCAACATGGTTCGAAGCCATAACGACAAGCGCAGTATCAAACTCAGACGAAACAAAGCAGGCAGAAACCCACAATACATGGCCGAAATCATCCGAGCATGACTGTTAACCCGGATTCAGCGCCGTGGCGTCGCTGGTGGCTCTATAAACATCAATGTCGAAATATGACATGGGCAAGAGACACTCGCTGGGTTCTGACACCATCGTACATTCAGGATGACAGTGAGCGCGACGAACAGCCCACTGCTTTCGGCGTTGACGGGATCGCAATAGCACTTTCTTTTAGAACTTCTGCTTTGCCCGCTTCGGCATAAAATAGGTTCGGATATTGACGAGTGCTTCGGCGACGGCAGCAGCATCCTGGTGGGTCGCTTTCCGTTTTGTCTCGCCGAGCTTGCGGATCGGCGCGATGATATCCCCAGTGACGGCATGACCTCGAAGGACAGGCTGCCAAAGCCTCGGCGCGTATCCTGTTCCGAGGAGAAAGCAGATGTCCCAATCGAATGGATCAAGGGTCTGATCATCGATCCTGGTGAACCTGGGCCGGTGGTCTTTCGGTCTCTCGGAAAGGCTTGCAGATATCCGATTATACTCCGCCACGATCGTCTGCACGGCCCGATGTTCGGTTGTTTCCATTGGCAGGTTCAGGGCATCCGGGCCGGTCAGTTCCGGGATCCATTGGCGTGGGTCGATGAACTTCGGGCCGATGATGAGGGCCGTAAGATAGCCATCGAGACTGCTCATTGACCAGATAGGCGATGGCGGACGACGTCTCCTGATAAAGGCTTCGAATGCGTCGTCATCGAGCTTCGGTCGCGGCGTCATCTCCTGGCTGTTCTGTGTCATGCCGCTTGTCGCTCCTGCTGTGTCATCGCTTCGCGCTCGGCGTTCCAGGCCCAAGGCAAAAGGCTCTCCATCTCGTTGGCTTTGACTTTGCCGGAGATGATGCGTTCCAGCACATCGGCAAGCCAGGCGTCGGGGTCCACGCCGTTAAGCTTTGCCGTGTTCACGAGCGATGCCAGGACCGCGAAGGTCTGGCCACCCCGCTCGTTGCCCACGAATAATGAGTTCTTTCTCGTCAGAGCCACGGATTTCATTGAACGCTCGACTACGTTGGAGTCCACCTCGATCCGGCCATCATCGAGGAAGGCTGTCAGGCCGCCCCAGTGGTTGAGCATGTAAGTGACTGCCTTGCCAAGTGCTGATTTCGACGACACCTCGTCGCTCAGTTCGGTGAGATGGACCTTCAGCTCCCTCATGATGGGAGCCGCCTCACGACGCCTGCCGCTAAGCCGGGTATCTTCATCTTCCCCTCGTAGTTTTGCTTCGATGCGATAGATTTCTGCAATCCTGGCAAGGATCGACAAGGCCTCCGAAGAGCCGGTCAGTTTGACGACATCAACGAACTTTCGCCGTGCATGGGCGAGGCAGAAGGCCAGCCGCATGGGGGCAACGTTGCTCTTGCCGCGTCGTTTGACCATGGTTTTATAGGCTTGGTATCCATCAACCTGAAGCACGCCGGCAAACGACGACAATTGCCCCTCGATCTCGCGCGCACTGCGGCTTTCGGCAAAGATATAAGCAACCGCCGGCGGCGCCGGACCATTCCAGGGGCGGTCGTCAACCGCTTGCGCCCATAACTGGCAGACCTTGGTTCGCTTGCGTCCTGGATCGAGGCGCGGAAGCGGCGTCTCGTCACAGAACACCCTCGGCTGCGAGCGGATGAAGGCGGTCAGCGCATCGTAGAGGAGCTCAAGCCACCAGGCGACACGCGTGACCCATGCCCCGAGCGTACCGCGATCAATGATGACGCCGCAGGAGGCCAGCATTTGCGCCTGTCTGTTGAGCGGGAGATGCCAGGCAAACTTCGAAACAGCGACATGCGCGGCAAACGCCGTGGTCACCATGCCACCGTCCATCACGCGTGCCGGTGCGGACGCCTGCACAACAACACTTTCGCAGGCCCGGCATGCATAGCGTGGCCGGATCGTCCGTTTCACCCGGACAACCGCAGGCACGATGTCGAGCGCCTCGCTGACATCAGTGCCGATGCAATGAAGTTCGAACGAACAGCAGGGGCAAGTCTTGCTCTCTGGTTCGATGACCTCGTCATACCGCGGAAGGTGCTTGGGCAAGCGGCCGATATTGCGCGCTGGCGATCGCCGTGCCTGCATTTTGTCTTCAATGACCGGCACGACATCGTCATTGGCAGCAACGGGAATGTCGCTTAGATCGCCAAGATCGAGCATTGCCTGCGTCGGATCGAGCACTGTCATCTTCTCCGATTTCGTCCCGAAGAGCTGGCGCTCAAGGAAGACCACGCGCGCCTTAAGGTCGGCATTCTCTTCGTTGAGCGAGAGAATGATCCGGGTCAATTGCGCAGTGTCCTGGGGCAAGGGATCGGGTCGAAGCGGCATGACGGACCCTACCACATGAGCCTGAATCTTCAAGCAAAACCAATAGGATCAACCAACTTTCAAGGGCCGCTTCACTGGGTTCTGCTTCACCCTTGTCCAGTCAATACCGGCAACCAAAAGTGAGAACTCTTCGCGCGTCATCTGCATGGCGCCATCGCGGATCGGTGGCCAAACGAACTTGCCTGCCTCCAACCACTTCGTCGCTAAAATCATGCCTGATCCGTCCCAGTAAATGCAACGAAGCCGATCAAGACGCTTGGCGCGGAACACGAACACGTCGCCGCAATAGGGTTATGTGGCGCGCCACATAACCCTTTTTATGCATCGGGTGAGATTTTGTGGCGGAGCCGTCATGGCGCCAGCCGGGGACTGCCAAATCTGGCATCTTCCGCCACATAATGTTTTAGCTTAGATGCTGTTCAGCAGTTGCAGAACGGCATCGGTGGGCCGGAAGCGCGTCCCGTAATCGCCCTTGATGCCCGCCTTTTCGAGTCCGTTACGCATCATCTCGACATCCGCGGCGGCATAGCGGTGGGTGGTGGCGACCTGTGCGTGCCCGAGCCAGGCTTGAATCGTCAAAAGATCCACGCCGGACTGGAGAAGCTTCATGGCAAGGGAGTGCCGGAAGATGTGTGGCGATATGGGCTTTTCGGCCAAATCCGGCCTTGTGGCCACTGCCTTGGCCGCCGCTCGTCGTACGATGTGGGTCGCCCCGAAGCGCGTCAGGCGCTCATTGTGGGCACCGATAAAGATCGGTCGTGGTTCGTGGTTGGTGATTCCGCGCTCGCGCAACAAGGCCGCCAGCGCTCTCGCCAGATCCTGAGGAACGGGGATGACGCGATCTCTGCGCCCCTTACCGTGCAATAGCACCTGCGAGTGCGGGCGTCCCAACTGAAGGTCGTCAGCATTGACACCGATGGCTTCGGAGACCCGCGCGCCGGTCCGCGCCAGGAACAGCAGAAACGCGCGGTCGCGCCGACCACGGGGCGTCCTCTGATCGGGCGCCGCAATGACGGTGTCCACTTCTGCGTCGGTGAGATGGTGCGTCACCTCAATGTGCGCGCGTTTTGTGGGAATCGTCAGCACGCGTTGCGCGACACCAAAGGACGCCGGGTCGGCGGCTGCCACATGGTGGAAGAAAGATCGTATCGCAGCTAGTCGGGCATTACGCGTGGCGACGGTGTTGTTCCGCTTCTCCTCGAGTTCGTCGAGAAATGCGAGAACGAGGTCTCGATCGAGATCTTCGAGCACCAACGCCGCCGGCCTCTTCCGCAACCTGGCGGCGGCAAAGAGGATCAGCATGCGCAAGGCGTCGCGATAGCTCGCGACAGTCGCGGGAGTGGCGTTGCGCTGCTTGGTTAGGCGCCGGCGAAAGTAGGATTCCAGGAGCGGCGCCAGGAGCAGATGTTCGCTCATGCTGCACCTCCATCGAGGAAAGCGCGGTCCGCCGCAATGGCGAGAAGATCCGCCGAACCAGTGAGGTAGTAAGCGGTATCGCTGTAGCTGGCGTGGCCGAGATAGGTGGCGAGCAACGGGAGCAACGCCTGAACGTCTGCGCGCTGTTGATGCCAGAAGCTGAGGCGGGTCACGGCGAACCGGTGCCTGAGATCGTGCGGCCTTAAGGGCTTACCGCCATCAAGGCCGGAGAGCTTACGCACCTCGGCAAAACCGTTTTGCAGGCCGGTCGCTGAGAGGCGGTTGCCACGAGAGCTGAGGAAGAAGCCCTGGTCCTTGGGCGTGGGAAAAGCGGCGTCACGCTCACTGGCGTAGTGGCGAAGGGCAGCCTGGGTCGTCGTGTGAACTGGAACGAGACGGTCCTTGCGGAACTTCGTCTTCCGAACGAGAAGAACCCCGTTGGTCAGATCGACGTCGGAACGATCAAGCCTTACCACTTCGCCAGATCGCAGTCCCGAGCTTGCCAACAATCCGATTAGCGTTGCCATCGTCCGCCCCCTGAGAGGGATGCTTGGCGAAATGCGCGCACATGCGTCGATGAGCGACGCCAACTCTGACTCGCTGAGGATCCGCGGCGGCGGAATTGCCCTGGATCTGGGAAAGACCCTACGCTCCAAGCTCTCGGTTTGGGCGTCATAGACGGCGAGATACTCGTAGAATCTGCGGAGCACGCCGTGACGAGTGGTGCGGCTGTTGGCGGCCCCGCCGAACGATAGGACGAAGTCCAGCGCCATCGTCCGGGTGGCGGGCGCGTCGATTTGAGTGCGTTCAACGTAGCGGACAAAAGCGCGCAACGTACCAGCTTGCTTACTGAAGGCATAGCCGAGCGAGTGGCGCAGTTCGATGTAACGCTCAACCTTCTCGCCGAGGAATCGGGCAAAGGCGGTCATGCGGCGCCTCCCGGAAAGGGGAGTGCGACCTCGGCGAGTTGCGAGGCCGCAACCTTCACGTACAACGCCGTTGTGTTGATGCTCCGGTGGCCAAGAAGATCGGCGACCTCGTTGATTGGCCTTTGCTGCCTGACGAGCTGGGTGGCAAGGCTGTGGCGCAGGAGATGCGCACCTGCGACTCGCCCAAGTTCGACCCCGCCATGCCGCAACCGCTTCCGCACGATCCTCGAAACAGGCGACGCGCACTTGAACGGCCCCAGCGGCGGCGTGAAGGACAGGAACAGATACGGACTATCCACCTTCGGTCGAGCGCGCAGGATGTAATCGGCGAGTGCGGCGCCGGTCTCCTCTAGGAGTGGCACCACCCGATCACGCTTGCCCTTGGTGCGCCGGACAAAAACCTCGCCAGTACGCCAGTCGATATCCTTCAGCCGAATGGCGCGTAACTCGCCGTTGCGAATGCCCGTAGTGGCGAGCAGCAGCAGGACGGCTCGATCGCGGATGTCGACCGGCGTCGTTGCGCCGATCGCATCGATCGCCTGCCGAACGTCATCCCATGCAAGGCGTGGCGGCAAATGTGCCAAACGCCAAGAGGGCGTCCTTGGGACAACGCCGGCGAGATCTTGGCGATGGTAGCCAGCCCAATACAAAAACCGAAGAAATGTTCGAGTGTGAGCAGTCGCTGCCGTGCGGCTGCCGGAGGTCGCCGATAGCGACAGCCGATGCTCGACAGCAGCAAGGACCTGCTCAGCCGTCAACGGCTCGAGGTCCTGGCCGAGATGGTGATGGCGGAACCAATCCAGAAAGCGGCGGCCGCCCAGAAGAACGCCTCGCGGCAAACTGGCTAAAGCGCGCAATCCGGCTCAGGTAAATCTTGGCAGACGCTCGCTTATAACCGAGCGTGAAAAAATGCTCCGCGAAGCGATCCATCTCGCCGCCGAGCGCACCGCTACGCAGACGCTTGAGTACCCCACGATACGAAAAATAGAAGTCGAGCATATTGCCCCTCCAGTATTGCGGCGCAGGGGGATCCCGCGCCCGTCAGAGAGGCATGAAATATTATGTGGCGGAGAATTCTAGATTTGGCAGTCCCCGGCTGGCGCCGTAATGGCTCCGCCACAAAATCTCACCCGATGCATAAATATGGATCGGCCGCAAGGGCTGACGCCACCAACGCCACCAGGCCATTCATGCCGCGCCGGAAGTCGACAGGTCGCGTCGCAACCATGATCTTCACACCGCTTGGTGAAAGTCCGATCACCGGCGCCCTCGCAACACCGCCACCATCGCCTGCGCCAACTCGGGCGCCACCGAGCCGATAACCGTCATGCGTGCGCCCGCAATTTCGATCTCAATTCGGCCAGCAAGAACCTCCGAGGCATTCGATGGCGAGCCTTCGTGTCGTGCGCCATCCCCAACCACTGTCACCGGCACGAACACGGCAGACGGCAAACTGGCCTTTGCCGACCGTTGAGAGGTTAGTCCGGCATCCCGTCGCCACACATTCAGCAAGCCGCGATTGACGCCCCAGCGCCGGGCAACGGCCGAGATGTTCACGTCAGGTTCTGCGCTTTCCGCAAGGATCTGCGCCTTCTCCTCGTCAGTCCAATTCCGCCGCTGGCGCCGACCGGTGATCACCTCGATCCGGCGATACTTTCCCTCATGCCTGGCTTCATGCATGCCTTCATCCATGACTTCAAGCATGGCATCAACGCGATCTCCAACCATTCCATTCCGCTCCTATCGATGAAGGAGCTTATCTCACGGCCTCATTCACAAAAGAAAAGGTGGGTTGTTCGTCGCGCTCACGGATGACAGTAGTTTGCCACAGCAATATTAGACGTCGTCGCACGTCCTCTCAGAAAAAATTTACAAAATCTTCGCGTTCGCAGATTGCTCGGCAATGATACGTTCACCCGCAAATCCGCGGAGAGGCGTGCGTAAAAACTGATGGAAATTCATCCTCAGCTCGCCTGAAAGCACGCCACATGGAGGTTGACGCCAATGAAAGGAAGAACACTCATCTTAATTGAAGGTTCACGGGCTAATGGCCCGCTGTACGTCCAAGCGGCTCAGCGGCTTGGTCTCCATCTTATTACTCTGTCTGCAGATCCAGCTCAGTACGACTATCTTGGCGCGAACGAGGTTCAGACAATCTGTGTCGATACAGACGATCTCGATGCGTTAATCCGCGAATGCTACCAGTTAAGCACGACTTATGAGATTGCTGGCATTACCGGGTTTCCAAGCCCGAGCGAGACAGTCTATGCAACAGTTGCCCGACTCTGTCGACACTTCACTCTACCTGGACCGGACCCCGCATCGATTGATCGATGCTGCGACAAATTTGTGCAACGCCAAGTACTCGCGGAATACGGAGTTCCAGTACCTGCTTACCGCTTGGCAACAGATGCAATGGAGGTGGAATGCTCAGCGGAGAAGATTGGTCTGCCGGTGATACTAAAGCCAACCGCAGGCCTCGGCGGCAGCGGTGTCCGATTGTGCCGGGATGCCAAAGAGTTAGCTCAACATACGAGCCATCTGCTCGACGGAGATCACCCGTGGCAATCTTCGCCGAAGATACTCGTCGAAGAATTCGCACAAGGCCCGTACTACGGCGCTAATACAATGGGAAACCAAGTCATTGCAATTGGTACCGCTGACTTCGGCCCCCCGCCACATTTCGTCTTTCGTGAATACACCTTTCCTGCCCCGCTGACTGAAACCGAACTTCAACGCATCATCGATGTTTCACTTAGCTGCTTGCGAGCTCTCGGTCTTGGATGGGGACCGGCAAACATTGAATTCCGATGGACGAACGATGGCCCAGTTGTCATTGAAGTTAATCCCCGCCTTCCGACCGGGGAAGCTAGACTGGTTCAACTGGCGTACGGCGTTGATTTGATCACGGCGCACATCAATCTTGTCATCGGCCAACAAATTTGTGACTTGCGAGCAAAGCATTCGCACATAGCAGCAGTGAGGAGCCTGCTTCCGGAGGGCGATGGCATCCTCGATTGGATCAGTGGTGACAATCGCGCGGCTGCTGTACCGGGTGTCAACGAGGTCAAATTTTACGTTACACCAAAGGCACAAATCGTCAGAAGAGGTGATTATTTAGACTCGATTGGACATGTCATCGCATGTTCGTCAAGTCGTTCTCAGACAGAAATGATGCTGGAGCGTGCCGTTAATCTGATCAGGTGGTCAATCGCACCATTTCCGTCCCTTTGCGAACCGGACGAAATATCGACCTCAATCTCCGGGGCGAAGGAGGCGCCTCGCGAAGGATGATCTAAATAAGAGTTTGCAAGGCCTTCTTCTGGGAGCTTCGTATTCCTTTTGCTAGTGCCCTCTTGTCAGATGGCAGGCTTGCCAACAAACAGTCATGTCTTGGACAACAGCGCGAACGATGCTGAAGGATACAGCATCACAGATCCGTTCAGTTAACTGCAGCGCCGATGCTTCTGTCCTCGCTTGACCATTTACGTTCTTGGGAGCGAGCGACTCATATGGGAAGATCGGGTCAAGAACTCCATCGCATGTTTTCTTCGGTCGCTCTTTCGGCATCCAAGGCTGAGCCTGTTCGCGTGAACGGGCCTGTTTCCATTGCCGGTTCAAACTCACATTCGGTCGCCGCGCCGAGCGGCTGCACCATCATTCCGCTTGCGTTGCGGCAAAGGCTCGGGAGGACGAGACCATTCTTAGTAGCGGCGTTTGAAGCCATGTCGCGATCGGGCGAGTCGCGGAGGGACTTCACCCTCCGCGCTCTCAGAACCGTGCGTGAAACTGTCGCTTCACACGGCTCCCATCAGACGAACTTACCGGTTATTCCGAGCTGCCAATGCACGAAAAGCTTCGTTCGACTTTGGGCAAGGCGTTGTAGAAATTTCCCTGCTTGGGTCGAACGGGCATAGCGCTTGAACTTCCTTCTCACCCACACGCACAGCGTCTGATTGACGTAACGCCGCAAGGCATCCAGCGCCGATGGCGTAAACCGCCCGTAATACGCAATCCACCCCCGGAGGAGCGGATTGATCTCGCGAGCAATGTCGGCCAGCGACACATGCGTTTTCTGTCGGAGTTTCAAGTCCCGGATCGTCGCCCGCATGTGGTTCAGCGCCGAGGGAGCAACCCCCGGCGTAAATCGGCAGAACAGTCGCCCATTTTGCGGATTTCTCACCACTCGCGGTCGAAAACAGTATCCGAGAAAGTCAAAGCTGACGTTCGGATACGTTCCCCTGCGTTTGGGGTCTTTGCAGTAACCGATCTTGGTTTTGGTGGGATGCATTTCCAGCTGGCATTCCGCCAGCCTTGCTTGAAGGGCAGCCTTGACGGCCTCCGCTTCCTGTTCGGTCCGGCAGTGCACCAGACCGTCATCCGCATACCGGCACCATGGGAGGTCGGGGTATGTCCGGTTAGAGATCAAATGCGTAGTGCAGGAACAGATTTGAAAGAATCGGACTGACCACACCCCCTTGCGGGGTACCGCGATCCGCCCTATCCTTTGTCCATCCTGTTCCAAGGGCGCCGTCAGCCATCTTTCGATATAGAGCAACGCCCCTTGACCCTTGACATGCTTGTGGACCGCCTTGAGCAAGAGATCGTGCGCCAAGTTGTCATTTAGGCCCTTGATATCAAACTCTAAAACCCAATCATATTTCCAGCACCGCTGACGCGTGATCCCTACCGCGTCCAGAGCAGATTTGCCCGGTCGGTAGCCGTAGGAATCTGGCCGGAAGATCTGATCAAGTTCCGGTTCAATGAGCCGTTTGACCACCATTTGCGCGATCCTATCGCTCACGGTGGGCACACCCAAAATCCGCTGGCCCCCAGTCTTTTTGGGAATGGGGACGGCACGGACCGGTGGCGGAAAGTAGCTTCCCGAACTCATCCCGTTCCAGATCTTGTAGAGATTACCCTTCAAGTCGGCTTCGAACTGCTCGATCGTCTGCCCATCCACTCCGGCCGCACCACCATTGGATTTGACCGCTTTATAAGCTTCGTACACCAGCCGCTTATCGATCCTAAACGGCTTGTCTGTCGTATCCGCCGACGTCATCCTGTCTCCAGTTGTTTCGAAAATACGACCACCTGATCCGAGCCCTTTGCTCCAGCTCCATTAAAGCGCCTTCATCACTACTACGGGTCGGTTCGCCCCAACTTCCTGTATCTGTACTCTCGCCTCACGGTGATGTGCCGCTTGTGCTTCTCCCTTGGCATCAGAAAGCTGGTTCCTGCAGTTCCGCGCAAAAGCCTGTGACCGACTCACGCCCTCTCACCGCCGACCGCCGTCCGCCCGATAATCAGGCTCCTGACGGACTTGTCTCAGAGGAACGAACCGCCCCTGATTTTGACGGTATCTGACCAGTTTACGACGAGTCTTCGAGGGTTCACGTTTGTTCGTCTTTCGGACACGCACCTGCTCATGGTCATGCCATGAGCTTTTGATCCGACGCTCACCACCACGGCTCTTTACCGCAGCAAGCAGCTCGGACTGGTTTGGAACCTGCTCCTGAAAGCCGATCCCGAGGGGCCCACCCTCATCTTTCACGCAGCTTGTCCACACGTTAGTTGTTCATGTTGAACTCCCTTCATGTGTGCCTGCAGCACACGTTCGTCCCCCCTGGATCCGCCAGGATTGATCGCTCCTGGAAGATTACAGCGTAAACTCATAAAATTTCTTGGCATTTATCGACCGCCGTGATTCAAGGCTTCGAAATAGGGAAGCATTTGATGACGGTCGTCGCTACGAACTGACTGACCACGAATGGTCGATTATATCGCCGTTGTTACCCAACAAGCCACGCGGCGTTGCCCGCGTTGATGATCGGCGGGTACTGAATGGCATCCTCTGGCGGTTTCGAACGGGCTCGCCTTGGGCGGAAGTTCCGGAACGCTATGGCCCGCCGACGACCTGTTACAACCGCTTCGTCCGCTGGCGCAAAGCCGGGGTATGGGATCGGCTTCTTGAAGCGGTGTCCAAGGCCTACGATGGCGACATCGTCATGATCGACTCGACCTGTGTCCGCGTTCACCAGCACGCGGACACGGGAAAAAAGGGATGGAGACGATGGTGGCATGGGACGTTCCCGCGGCGGCCTTACGAGCAAAATCCATGCGCTCGTCGATGCCGAAGGTCGCCCGGTCAATCTGCGTCTGACTGGTGGACAGATCGCCGATTGTGCCGAAGCCGACGCGCTGACGGATGAGCTTGGCGAGGGGGACATCCTGCTGGCCGACAAGGGTTATGACACGAATGCCATACGGGCTAAGGCCGCCGAGAGAAAGGCCTGGGCCAACATCCCGCCGAAGAGTAATCGCAAGGGCTCTTTGTATTTTCGCGCTGGGTCTATCGGCAACGTAATCTCGTGGAACGGTTCTTCAACAGGATCAAGCAGTTCCGAGGCATCGCAACCCGATATGACAAGCACCCGGAAAACTACCTCGCCGCCGTAAAGCTCGTCGCAACAAGAATATGGTGCCAGAGTTTATGAGTCGACGCCGTAGAGAATTTGGCTTGCTGCGGTCATTCTCTTCTTTCGAAACGGACCGTCGTGTTCGCCTTATCGGATGTCCGCCACGTCCTCGCGTGTCACTTCATTTTCGTAATTGTTGCCGAAATTTGTGCGCACGTAGTTAACGACGGCAGCAACTTGGTCATCGCTCATCATATGACCGATAGGTGGCATGCCTGTATGCCCGTGGAGCACCAAGTAAACTGGGTAATCCCCGACCACTAGATTCTGATTTTGAGTAAGGGCCGGATATTTGCCTGCCCCCATCGCACCTTCCCCATGGTTCATATGACAAGCGGCACAGACGTTCGCATACAGCGCTTCCCCGCTTTGTTCACTGAAGTTCTCACCGTCGCTCAACATTACTTGGGCTCCGACGGGGACAGCGAGCGCCATCGTCAAGATTGAAACAACAACGGAGCCTAGAGGCCCTTTGGAGTTTTTCGCCATCGGAAAAAACCTTCAATTGGTCGCAACGTATTATCAGCCAGCCATGATGCGCTTATGAAGCCTTGTGATTGCGTCTAGTGAGGAGAGAATCGCCCCCTCCATCCAGGCCGGGACTTGGGATGCATGCTCGCCGGCGATTACTACGCGACCGTCGATCTTGCAAAGATTATTGAAGTGTTCCCTGCGGGTGTCTTCCGTCCAGTCCCCGGCGCAGCCAAGTGTAAACGGGGAGCGATGCCAGGCCCAGGAAACGCCATTTTCGAACTCCTCTTTGTATTGAGGATGGATCCGCGCACCGTATTCGACAACCCGCTTCACGCGTTCCTCGGGAGCCATTGACGTGAACTCATAGGAATTCGGCCCATTCCAAGTGTAACAGCCCAGCAGAACGCCCTTTCCCTTCGTATTGAAGTCACTGCTTGGATAAGAAATCTGCCGGATCGGCAGATTGGTGTAGCTCACGCCCCCGAAAATCAGGTCATCTTCCTCCCAAAAACGACGCTTGAACTGTAGGCCTACCTTCACGGATGATGCATAGGGTACAGCTTTGATCGCTGCGAGCATTTCGGCGCTGACATTGATGTCGATTTGACTGAGGATCGTCAGGGGAATCGTACATACGCACCAGTCGCCGCTCGCCCGCTGTATTGTACCGGGATTCTCGCTGTCTTCGTAATAGGCCGTGACGCGCTTCTCGTCCTGCTCGATCTTTGTCACCTTGGCGTTATAGGTGACGAGGTCGTCCACTTCCTTGCTGAAAGCCTTGCCAATCAGGTCGATGCCGCCACGTGGCTGGAACATGGTTGTTTGGAATTCATAGCGCGCAAAAGCGGCTAGATCGCTCCAAAGGCCCGAACCTAGTATTTCGGAAAGGCTCAGCGGCTTTCCGGACGTTGGCACGACGCTATTTCTCCCCGCGCGATAGGCTTCGACCGAACCGCGAAACTCTCTCACGTGTGTGCTATTCTGGTAGGCATAATTCTCATCCAACGCGCCCCAGGAGCGAAGGGCCTCAAGTAGCATCTCCTGATCTTCCTTAGTGACACTCCCTTCGAGTGCGCCCTTGCGCGTCACCTTACACAGCAGCTCTGATATGTGTCCCCGAATATCGGTCATAACGTAACGCACTCGCTGCGGCTTGCCGCCGCCCCCCCTTGTGGAGTGCAGGAACGCGTTGTGGTTGAGTTGTTGGAAGGGCTCTAGCACCACGCCCAGCCGCTTGCAGTATGCGAGCAAGCCATGGTGATGATACGGAATTCGCCACGGACCAGGATTGATGTAAAGCCCCTCATCAAATTCACAATTCCGGATCTCGCCGCCCAGTTCCTTCACGCTATCGCCGCCGCGTATCGTCCAATTTCGGCCACCTACTCGATTGTTGTATTCCAGTATTTTCACGTTGTAACCGGCCTGACGCAGTTCGAGTGCTGCCGTCATACCCGCCAATCCTGCTCCAAGAATCAAGACGGAAGTGTCCTTCGGAGCGCCTTCCAGCTTTATTGGTCCGTTGTATCTAGACTCACCAGCCAGCCCGAGCGTAGTCATGGCGTGGTACATCGTCATACTGCCTGCAGTCATACCGATTAGCGATAGAAGATTGCGCCGGTTTAAGCCAACTAGCTTATCTTGTGCCATTTTCCGTCCTCTCACTGTCCGTGCCAAAACTGTAAGTTTGCGAAGCCCTTTGAAACTTTTTTTATCCATTCAATCGCTATGCCACCACGGCAACTAGTACCGCTCCTAAGAGATTCTGACTGGTGAGCTAGCGTAGGATTGGCAGCGCCTCAGGTTCTACGAGCAATTGAATGCTTCGCGCTTCTCCAGGCTGGCATTGAATGAGGCCGGCTTTTTCCAGGGTTATCACCATCTGGTGTACAGACGGTGCGGTCACCTCAAAGTGGCGACGCATGTCCGCTTCTGCCGGGGAGCGTTTGAAGATCCTGGTATAGGCATAAATGAAGACCAGGTATCGGCCCTGCAACTGCGTGAACTGTGGCGCTCCGGCAGGAGGCTCCTTGTCTCGTTGCGCGGGCTTATCCCAGGATGACGAAACGGTCCTGGTTTCGACGACGCTTGAATTTCTTAACGACGCGTCTTCGGATGGTTCACTTTCGTTCGTCTTTCGGACACGCACCTGCTCGATCTCGTCCGAACTTTTCATCCGACGCTCACCACCACGGCTCTTTACCGCAGCAGCTCGGACTGGTGAGACCCGCTCCCGAAAACCGATCCCGGAGGGCCAGCCTCCATCATTCACGCAGCTTTACGACACAGTGTCAGTTCATACTGAACTCCTTCCGTGCCTCTGCAGCATACTCTCGTCACAGAATACCCCCGGCTGCGAGCGGATGAAGGCGGTGAGCGCATCGTAGAGAAGCTCCAGCCACCAGGCGACCCACGTGACCCAGGCGCCGAGCGTGCCGCGATCGATCATGACGCCGCAGGAGGCCAGCATCTGCGCCTGTCTGTTGAGCGGGAGATGCCAGGCAAACTTCGAAACAGCGACATGCGCGGCAAACGCCCGTGGTCACCATGCCACCGTCCATCACGCGCGCTGGTGCCGACGCCTGCACAACAACGCTTTCGCAGGCCCGGCAGGCATAGCGCGGTCGGATCGTCCGTCTGACCCGGACAACCGCAGGCACGATGTCGAGAGCCTCGCTGACGTCCGTGCCGATGCAATGAAGTTCGAACGAACAGCAGGGGCAAGTCTTGCTCTCCGGCTCGATGATCTCGTCATAACGCGGAAGGTACTTGGGCAAGCGGCCGATATTGCGCGCTGGCGATCGCCGTGCCGGCGTTTTGTCTTCACCGACCGGCGCGACATCGTCATTGGCAGCAACGGGAATGTCGCTCACATGGCCAAGGTCGAGCATTGCCTGCGTCGGATCGATGATCGTCATCTTCTCCGATTTCGTCCCGAAGAGCAGGCGCTCAAGGAAGGCCACGCGCGCCTTAAGGTCGGCATTCTCTTCGTTGAGCGAGAGAATGATCCGGGTCAGTTGCACGGTGTCCTGGGGTAAGGGATCATGTCGAAGCGGCATGACTGGCCCTACCATAGGAGCCTGAATCTTCACGTAAAACCGACAGGATCAGCCTGCTTTTGAGGGCCTCCTCACAGCGTTTCGTTTGACGCGCGTCCAGTCAATACCGGCTAGCAAAAGCGAGAACTCTTCGCGCGTCATCTGCATGGCGCCATCGCGGACCGGGTGGCCAAACGAACTTGCCAGCCTCCAACCACTTGTACCTTATCTGAGAATGCAGCCTCGACCAGCACAGATCAGCAGCTAGTGCTGGTTACACATCAGTTTCATCCGCTTTTCGGACGGCAACGGGCCTCTAATCGACAATGATGCTCTGAAAAAGATCGAAGCGCATGTCGATGACGCTGTCAAAAAAGGGGCGATGGTTCGCTGCGGCGGTCGTCGGATCGGCGCGAAGGGAACATTTTTTGAGGCGACCGTCATCACCAACGTCGTCGGTTCGATGCGGATCGCGCAGGAAGAGACGTTCGGTCCGCTGGCGCCGATCATCCGTTATGATGACCCGGAGCAGGTGATTCGGGAAGCCAACGATACGATCTACGGCCTCGCCGCCTATTTCTACGCCTCGAACCTCAAACGCGTCTGGCGCGTGGCCGAGGCGCATGGTTGGCATCAACACTGGCCGCATGTCATCGGAGGTGGCACCCTTCGGAGGCATCAAGCAGTCCGGCATTGGACGCGAAGGCTCTCGGCACGGTCTCGAGGACTATCTCGAAATGAAGTACCTCTGCATGGGCGGCCTCTAACGCTGGTTGCCGCCCTCCAACATCGACGCCGGGTTCGACGATGTTAAGATCCGGATCACCTCAAAAAAAGAGGCTGCCGTCGACACATGTCCTACGGCAGCCAAGTCGCGTGGGAGGCGAATTTATTGCCAGGGCCATCGAAGAATCGCTGGCTCTCTAGTCTTACTGAGTCACAAAAAACGGGAGATTCGCGGTTTGCGATGATGTGCTAGCGTGGCGATTCGTGGTCAGCAGGAGCAAGCTGAGATGAATGGCCTGAGCGGAAGAAGTGAATCAGACTTTGCGGATTATGTCGAGAGGCTTGTCGATGTGATCGGCCATGCCGATCGGGCAGAGCCGCTGAAGGATTACTGCCTTGGCCTCATGCTGCCGGTGGAGCGCAAGAGTGTCGAGCCTCTGGCAGCGGTAACGGCACCGGCGAGGGTTTCGTCCAAGCATCAGTCGTTACTGCATTTCGTCGGTCAGGCGCCGTGGTCGGACGAGGCGCTTCTGCGGCGGATTGGCGATTTGGTGCTGCCGCTGATCGAGCGACATGGGCCGATCGAGGCGTGGATTGTAGATGACACCGGCTTTCCCAAGTAGGGCAGGCATTCGGTCGGGGTGGCGCGGCAATATTGTGGCCAACTCGGCAAGCAGGACAACTGCCAAGTCGCGGTCAGCTTGTCGATCGCCAACGTCGCAGCGAGCTGCCGATTGCCTACCGGCTGTATCTACCCGAGATCTGGGCCGACGATGCCGAGCGGCGGCGCAAGGCGAAGATCCCTGACAGCGTCGCATTCCAGACCAAACCGGCCATCGCGCTGGAGCAGATCCGAGCCGCCCAGGCAGCCGGAGTGGCGCCCGGTGTGGTGTTGGCCGATGCCGGCTATGGCGTGGACGGCGCATTCCGCGCCGGCCTGTCGGCACTCGGCCTCGACTATGTCGTGGGCGTGCAGCCGACACTCAGCGTCTGGCGACAACACTGACCTCAACTCTCGCTTCGCCGCCGTGCGCGTCAGGCCCGCGTCCAGGGATTACAAATTGACCGAGCCCCGCGCCGAGGAATGGCTGCTGATCGAATGGCCCGAGGGTGATGCCGAACCACTCAAATACTGGCTCTCCACTCTCCCGGCCGCCGCTTCGCTCGCAAAGCTCGTCAGCACCGCCAAGCTGCGCTGGCGCATCGAGCGCGACTATCAGGAACTCAAACAGGAACTCGGGCTCGGCCACTATGAGGGACGCGGTTGGCGCGGCTTCCATCATCATGCAAGCCTCTGCATTGCCGCTTACGGATTCCTCATCTCCCAAAGGGAGACGATTCCCCCCTCAGCGCCGCCCGAAACCAAAAACCGCCCGCAATCTGGCCTTCCCCAGGGTTATCGACCCCGCGGAGCCCCCGATCCGACCCGAGCGACACGTGTCGAATTCGATCGCCACAATCCGAAGGCACTTGACCGTCGCACTCAGTCGCAACCTCCAGCGATGTCCATGCTGCTCCCGGATGAAGGATCGATAAAATCCACAAATTTGTGACGCAGTAAGACTAGGCAGGCAATTGATCAGATTCCTATCGCTTCATAAGCATCGGCGATCTGCCGGATCGACGCGACATAGGCGGCGGTCCGGTAGTCACCGAGTTCCGGTTGCTGTTCGATGAGGTCGGCGATCCGTGTCCAGGTGCTGCGCATGACGTCTTCGAGGCCGGACCGGACGAGGTCGATCTCGGCGCCGCCTTCGAGGAATTCATCGCGGATATCGGCGGGGAATTCCTTGCCGGTCATGCGTTCCAGCGCCATTGCGATGGTCTGGTTGCGCCGCTCGCGCCGGCGCCGTTCCATCAGACCGAAGGGAATATGCGTCAGGTTCTTTACCCACTCGAAGTAGCTGACGACGACACCGCCGGCATTGACGTAAAGATCGGGAAGAACGGTGATCCCTCGGGTGCGAAGCACCTTGTCAGCCTCGAAGGTGATCGGGCCGTTGGCCGCCTCGACGACCAAATTTGCCTTGATGCGGTCTGCATTGCCCGCATGGATGGCATTCTCCATGGCCGCCGGAATGAGGACGTCGCATGGCTGCGCAATGCCCGTCATATCGCCGGCAAACGAGGTGGCGTCTTCGAAGCCGAGAATGCTGCCGGTCTTGATATGATGCTGCTTCAGCGCCTCGATCGCAAGACCATCGGCGTTGGCGACATAGCCGTCGCGTTCGGCAACAATCGTCACCCGGGCACCGTCTTCTTCAGAGACGAACTTTGCCGCATGGTAGCCGACATTGCCGAAGCCCTGGACGATGATTGCAGCACCCTTCAGATCGCGCTTGCCGTTCAGGCCGGCAGTGCGCGGATCGCGGAGATAGCTCTGGATGGCGAACTGCACGCCTCGGCCGGTTGCCTCGGTGCGGCCGGCAATACCGCCCTTCGACAGCGGCTTGCCGGTGACGCAGGCGCGCGCGTTGATGACATCGGTCGGATTGGCGCGGCGGAACTCGTCCATCATCCAGGCCATTTCCCGCTCGCCGGTGCCGATGTCGGGTGCCGGGACGTTGACGCCGGGGCCGATCAGGCCGCGCTTGTTGAGTTCCTGGGTGAAGCGGCGGGTGATGCGCTCGAGCTCCTGCGGCGTCCATTCGCGCGGATCGATCTTTAGCGCGCCCTTCGAGCCGCCGAACGGCACATCGACCAGCGAGCATTTGAGCGTCATCAGCGCTGCCAGGGCCTCGACCTCTTCAGCATCGGCATTCGACGCATAGCGAATGCCGCCCTTCACCGGCTCGCAGTGCTCGCTATGGACCGAGCGCCAGCCGATAAAGCTGTACATGCGACCCCGCAGGCGGACGCCGAACCGAACCGTGTAGGTCGAGTTGCACTGCATGATCCGCTCCGACAGGCCTTCCGGCAGGTCGAGGAATGTCATGGCATGACGGAAGTTTTGGTCAACGCTATCCAGGAAGCCTGCGGAGCTGGTTTCTCCGGCTTGCACGTTGCGTTGTGGTATTGCGTTCACTGGGGTGTTCCTCCTTGGTGGGAAAGTTTCGGGCCGAAGCTGTGTCAGCTCAGCAGAACTCGACGGTCGGCATTGCGCACGAGCAGGGCGTAGATCAGTGTGAACAGCCGGCGGGCGGTGTCGTTGTCGATGTTCACTTTCGCTGACAGCCGGCTTTTCAGCAGTTCGGCTGCCTCGTTATGGACGCCGCGCCGGCCCATATCGATCGCCTCAAGCCGTTCAGGGCCTGGGTGGCGGATGGCGTCGTAGTAGCTCTCACAGATGCGGGTGTAGTCTTTCAGCAATCGGCGGAACGGCGTCAGCGACAGGTAGTGACTGACGACATGCTCGCCATGGGCATCGGCGACATGTAACGCGAGGCGCCCGTCGGCCGCCGCAATCGTGAGGCGGTATGGCCCGCCATCGTGACCGACCGGAATGAAGGTGTTGGATTCCAAGAGGTCGATAACCGCGAGCGCTTGCTCCCGCTCAATTCTCGCGTCCCGGCCAGCGAACGACCGGTCGAGCGATACGTCGCAGAGACGGTACTCGGCGGAGGCCATGGCCCTGCCTCCTCACATCGCTTCCACGCACATGGCGACACCCATGCCGCCGCCGATGCAGAGCGTTGCCAGACGTTTCCTGGCGCCGCGGCGCTTCATTTCGAAGAGCAGCGTGTTGAGCACGCGGGCGCCGGAGGCACCGATCGGATGGCCGATGGCGATGGCGCCACCATTGACATTGACGATGCCAGGATCCCAGCCGAGGTCCTTGTTGACCGCGCAGGCCTGCGCCGCGAAAGCCTCGTTGGCCTCGACCAGCTCGACATCGCCGATCGCCCAGCCGGCTCTGGCCAGCGCCTTGCGCGAAGCCGGGATAGGGCCGGTGCCCATGACCTGCGGGTCGACGCCGGCCGTTGCCCAGGAGACGATGCGCGCAAGCGGCTGGATGCCGCGCTTGGAAGCCTGCGCTTCGCTCATCAGCAGGGTGGCGGCGGCGCCGTCATTGAGGCCGGAGGCGTTGCCGGCGGTGACCGTGCCTTCCTTGTCGAAGGCCGGACGCAGCTTGGTCATCTGGTCGAGCGTTGCGCCGTGGCGGATATATTCGTCCTGGTCGACGGTGACGTCGCCCTTGCGGCCATTGACGATGAAGGGAATGATCTCGTCGGCGAAACGCCCAGCCTTCTGTGCGGCCTCGGCCTGGTTCTGCGAGGCGAGTGCGAACGCATCCTGCTCCTCGCGGCTGAGCTGCCACTGACGGGCGACGTTCTCGGCGGTGATGCCCATATGATAACCGTAGAAGGCGTCGGTCAGGCCGTCCTTGATCATCGTGTCGATCATCTTGAAGTCGCCCATCTTCATGCCGCCAGCGACGATGATATCCGCATCACCGGTTGCAATCTGCTGCATGCCGAGCGCGACGGCGCGAAGGCCCGAGCCACAGAGCTGGTTCATGCCCCAGGCGGTCTTTTCCTGTGGGACACCCGCCTTCATCGCTGCCTGGCGCGCCGGATTCTGGCCCTCGCCAGCCTGCAGCACCTGGCCGAGGATCACCTCGTCGACTTCACCCGCTTCGACGCCCGCGCGCTCAAGTACGCCCTTGATGACGGCAGCACCGAGCTCATGCGCCGGCGTGTTGCCGAAGGCGCCGTTGAAGGATCCGACCGCGGTGCGGCCAGCACTGGCGATGACGATCGATGGGATGCTCATGGTGGTCTCCTCTATGGTCCTCGCGAAGCCGGCACAGGCCGGCTCCAGCTACTCGGCAAAAGGCTCAGGCCTAGTTGACGATGGTCGCCTCGGTGGCGCTGCGGATCTCGCCGTCGGTGACGCCCTCGGCAAGCTCGACCAGCTTCAGTCCGCCATCGACGACGTCGAGCACACCGAGATTGGTGATGATCCGATCGACGACGCTTTGTCCGGTCAGCGGCAGGGTGCAGGCCTTCAGCACCTTGGATTCGCCTGATTTGTTGGTGTGGTCCATGACGACCACCACCCGCTTCACACCAGCAACCAGATCCATCGCGCCACCCATGCCCTTGACGAGCTTGCCGGGGATCATCCAGTTGGCGAGGTCACCGTTCTCGGCTACCTCCATCGCGCCCAGGATCGCCATCGCGATCTTGCCGCCGCGGATCATCGCGAAGCTCTGCGCTGAATCGAAGAAGGCGGAATGCGGCAGTGCCGTCACCGTCTGCTTGCCGGCATTGATCAGATCGGCATCGATCTCACCCTCGGACGGAAAGGGACCGATGCCGAGCAGGCCATTCTCCGACTGCAGCGTCACGTGGACGCCGTCAGGGATGTAGTTGGCGACCAGCGTCGGGATGCCGATGCCGAGATTGACGTAGGTGCCGTCTTGAAGTTCGCGTGCAGCGCGCGCCGCCATCTGGTTTCTGTCCCAGGCCATGTGTTTCTCCCCAGCCTCAAGCCGCCGCGCGCGTGGTGCGCTGTTCGATGCGTTTCCCGTGCTGACCCTGGATCAGGCGATGCACGTAGATCCCCGGCACATGGATGTGATCGGGATCCAGGCTGCCGACCGGGACGATTTCCTCGACTTCAGCGACACAGATCTTGCCGCATGTGGCGGCCGGCGGATTGAAGTTGCGGGCCGTCTTGCGGAAGACGAGATTGCCCGAGGTATCCGCCTTCCAGGCCTTGACGATCGACAGGTCGGCGACGATTCCAGTCTCGAGAACGAAGACCTCTCCATCAAAGACCTTGAGTTCTTTTCCTTTCGCGACGACGGTGCCGACGCCGGTCTTGGTGTAGAAGCCGGCAATGCCGGCGCCGCCGGCGCGCATGCGCTCGGCAAGTGTTCCCTGGGGGTTGAACTCGAGCTCGAGTTCACCGCTCAGATATTGCCGCATGAACTCGGCGTTCTCACCGACATAGGACGAGATCATCTTCCGGATCTGCCTGGTCGTCAGCAGCACGCCAAGGCCGAAGTCGTCAACACCGCAATTGTTCGACGCGATTGTCAGGTCCTTGGTGCCAGCTTTGCGGATCGCATCGATCAACAGCTCCGGAATGCCGCAAAGGCCAAAGCCACCCGCCGCGATGAACATGCCGTCGAACAGCAAGCCCTCAAGTGCTGACGTCGGATTGTCGAAGATTTTGTTCATTCTCCCCCCATCAGGTTCGGCTGTTGCGGCGCCGAGGCGCCGCCTGGATTCATTCACTTGGGTTCGAAAGTCCGGCAGCGGTATCAAACGGCTGCTAGGTCCCTTTACCCACGGTTGATACAAACGACCTTTGGCTGGGTCATCTCTTCATAGGCGAAGCGCACGCCTTCCCGGCCCATGCTGCCGTATTTGGAGCCGCCGAATGGCATGGCATCGAAGCGGTAGTCTGAGGAGTCGTTGATCATCACGCCGCCAGCTTCGATCCTGGCTGCGGCGTCAAGTGCGACATTGAGGTTGCTGGTGAAGATGCCGGCGTGCAGGCTGTATTCGGGTTCATTGGCCAGCTCGACCGCTTCATCGAGCGTCTCGAACGGTGCAAGCATGACCACGGGCGCAAACACTTCTTCGTGCCACAGGCGGCAGGTCACCGGCGTACCTTCCAGCACCGTCGGGTGATAGAGCGACCCTTCGCGTTTGTGGCCGCAGAGCAACTTCGCGCCGGCGGCGATGGCGTCGTTGACGGCTGCTTCGGTGCGTTGGGCGACCTCCTTGGAGATCATCGGACCGACATCTGTGTCCTCCTTCAGCGGATCGCCGGCCTTGAGTTTGTTCGTCGCCGCCACGAAAGCATCGCGGAAGCGCTCATAAAGCTCGGCCTGGACAAGAACACGCTGGGCGCCGATGCAATTCTGACCGGCTGCCCAGAAGGCGCCGGAGACGCATCCTTCAACCGCCTTGTCGAAGTCGCAGTCGTTCATGACGATGACCGGCGCATTGCCGCCAAGCTCCATCGCGAGTTTCTTAAGGCCCGCCTTGCGGCTGATCGCTTCTCCGGTAGCGAAGCCGCCGGTAAACGACACCATGCGAACCTCACGCGCGGAGACGAGAGCCGAGACGATCTCGCGATCGCCGTGAACGACGGTGATGATCTCGGGTGGCAAGCCCGCTTCCACCAAGGCTTCGACAAGCTTGATCGAGGAGAACGGCGTCAGGTTTGACGGTTTCAGCAGAACCGCATTGCCGCCGGCAATCGCCGGACCGAGCTTGTGCGCGACCAGGTTCAGCGGATCGTTGTAAGGTGTAATGGCGGTGATGATCCCGAGCGGCTCGCGGGTGAACCAGCCCTGACGCTGTTCCGAGCCGACATAGGCATCGAACGGTACGATCTCACCGGCATTGCGCTTTGCCTCCTCGGCAGAGAGCTTTAACGTATTGACGCAACGAAGCACTTCCTTGCGCGCCTGGACGATCGTCTTGCCGGCTTCGCGCACGATGGTTTCGGCAAATGCTTCACGGGGGCTCTCGATGATCCGCGCAGCTCCTTCGAGGATGCGCGCGCGCTCATGTCTCGGCAGCCTGGCTGAAAGCTCTGCGCCGCGACGGGCGCGGGCCAGAAGTTCGTTAATTTCGCTCGCATCCGTGGCGTCAATCGTCCCGAGGACAGACCCGTCATAAGGGCTGTAAACAGTGATCGGCGCCAGACTGGTGGTGATATGAAGTTTGGCAACGGTCATAGGCCGGCTTCCTCTTGCGTGATGATGCGCCACCTGCGCGGCGGCTGAGTTGGTCGGTCAGGGCAAGGAGAGGTCCCTGCCCTGTTCTCGTTTCCATGACTGCATTGGTTGCGGTAGGAGCGACCGACCGCTTGGCGGTCAGATTTTCTGACCGTTCAGAACCAGGTCATCGATGACGCAGCGTACTGCCTTTTCCGCGATCGAGACGATCTCGTCGATCTCCGCCTTGGTGGTGACGAGCGGCGGCGCGAAGCCGAGGATGTCGCCATGCGGCATGGCGCGGGCGATGAGGCCCCGGTCTCGAGCAGCCTTGGAGACGCGGGCACCGACCTTCAGCGACGGATCAAACCTGGTCTTGTTCTCACGGTCGGCAACGAATTCAATCGCGCCCATCAGGCCAACACCACGCACTTCACCGACGATCGGCAGCTGCGCGAACTTCTCCTTGAGCTGGGCCTGGAAATAGGCACCGACTTCGCGGGCATTGCCGGGCAGGTCTTCCTTTTCGACGATGTCGAGCACCGCGTTTGCGGCGGCCGCACCGATCGGGTGCCCGGAATAGGTATAGCCATGCGAGAAGGCGCCGACCTTGTCAGCTCCCTCTTCCATGACCTTGTAGACCTTCTCGCCCACGATCGAAGCCGATAGCGGAAAGTAGGCCGAGGTCAGGCCCTTGGCGACCGTGATCAGGTCGGGTTCGATGCCGTAGTGCTGCGAACCGAACATCGAGCCGGTGCGGCCGAAGCCGGTGATCACCTCGTCGGCGATCAGCAGCACGTCGTGCTTCTTCAGCACCGCCTGGATTGCTTCCCAATAGCCTTCCGGCGGTGGCGTGATGCCACCGGTGCCAAGCACCGGCTCGGCGATGAAAGCGCCGACATTGTCCGGTCCAAGCGTCTCGATCATCTCGTCGAGCTCGGCGGCGCGACGGGCCGAGAATTCGCGTTCGGTCTCGCCGGGGTTGGCGCCCCAATAGTGATGCGGAACACCGGCGTGATCGATCTGCGGGAGCGGCAGATCCATATGGTCGTGATAGAAGCTCATGCCGGTCATCGAGCCGGAGACGACGCTACAGCCATGATAGCCGCGTTCACGCGAAATGATCTTCTTCTTCGTCGGCTTGCCACGCAGATTGTTGTAGTACCAGACGAGCTTGGCCTGGGTCTCGTTGGCGTCCGAACCGGACATGCCGTAGAACACCTTGCTCATCTTGCCGGGCGCCATCTTGACGAGGCGGTCGGAGAGGATAGCCAACTCATCGGTCGTGTGCGCGGCATAGGAATGATAATAGGCCAGGCGATAGGCCTGACGAGAGATCGCCTCGGCAACCTCGGTGCGGCCATAGCCGACATTGACGCAGTAGAGACCGGCAAAACCGTCGATCAGCTGGTTGCCGTGCGCATCCTGGATGCGGATTCCCTTGCCGGTCTCCACGATCGTCGGTTCGCCGAGCTTGCCGGTCGCAAAGTCCTTCAACTGGGTGAAGGGATGCAGGACCGAGTTACGATCTTTCTCAGCGATGTCTTTGATGTTGATGGTCATTTTAACCCCTTCGGTCGCCGCTTTTCAGCTGCGCGCTTTTCTTCCTGTGAACCTGGGCCTGATCAAGTGCGAGCAGCAAAACCTCGACTTGAGGACAGCTTTCGCTTGCCCGACCCGCTCAGATGATATTGCCTGTAGGTGCTAGCTTCATCGCACCATTTCGCTCCGGGGTGACGCCGGGTTCCTGCAATCTTCCTCGCTTTTTGCAGGAATTCGCTATCGGTGGAGGCTTTGCTGATTTGACCCGTGCGGTCGGCTCATTGGGTTGGATCGACCGCGGAGACATAGGTTGAAGAACAAAGCGAGGATCGAGGGTGCTTGAGGACCGGCCCACCTCAGGTGAGATTGGAATGTCAGGCCACACTCTCCACCCATCGCAAGCGTCCGCGCAGCCTCAAAACATCACCAGCCTACTTGACTAGCACCGTTCCTCCCAGGACATCGCACTCGTTGGGGGCAGCATGGACGCTCCAATCAACCCGGTCAGCGGATAGCGCGAACACGCCCATCGCCAGAGTTTGCGACCCATCGATTGTTCCGTTCTTGTAGATCGGCACCGTCTCATCGAATAGAGCGACTTCTGCGTCTTCAGCGAGCCTTTGTCCGGCAGTAACCCGGTCCACTGCCGCCTGACGATCGCGGGAAGAGGCGCTGATGGTCTGCTCCAACTGGGCGAATTCTTCGAAGATCAAATGGTTCGCATGGCCTTGGGGGGTGACGGCCTCCCGAATGGCGCAGCCTGAAGCGGGAGCCTCGATTGAGACGAGCCGGCGCGTTTTCGTCTCGCCGAGATTATGATGGAATCCGCTGGCACGGTCCTTGCGCTTGAGGATTTCTACCGCATCGCATAACGACCTTGAGTCGAGGATCGCGCGGCAGATGATGTGTCGGGGTACTCCAGGCTGAAGATCATGCGCGGTGATGTTATTTATCGTCTGCACGAGCCCCATCTCATTGAAGCCAAACGTGTGGCCGGGCAGCATGCCAGGGTACATGAAGCTGGCCCAGGCTGGTCCCTCGTCCGGCTCGACTTCAACCCAAAAGCAGGCGCCGAGGAGCGCTTGGTCACCGTCCTCGTTATGGGCAATTATTGCGGGGCGGTCGTCCTGCGCCGGCAGCAGGAGTGTCGTGCATCCATTGGCAGCAACCGACCCTGTTGCCGGGGAGACATCCTCGGGAAGCCGAAGGTCTCCGCGGCAATTCCAGAGGAAGATCGAATCGAAATCTTGACCGGCGCCTTCGGCGATGCCCTCGATTTCGCGCACAAAGCGGGGATAGGTTGCGCGCGCCGCAGCTTCGAGAGCCTTCAAATATGCAGATCGGCGCCACCGGGTATCCAACGCCCGATATTCTTCAGTGTGCAAGACGCGCTCTCGGAAAGCAGAAGCGCTTGCTCGTCCGAGTGTCACGCCGATCGAGAAGGCATCGCCCTTGGCACGGACGCGCGAAATGGGATTTTTGGACATGCGACTTTCCTCATCGTTTCTTTCGCACTTGAGGTGTCCAATTCAAGGAAGCCACGCCTCCTTGTGGCAAGGCGTCACCGGGCGCATTGTGGATCACGATTTCGCCCGGGGATTGGACTCACTCGATAACGAGCAACTTGCGGGGGACATTGGACAGGAATTCGACTTCGCCCTCCGTGATCAAGAAACTTTCGGTAATTTCGATACCCCAGTCGTCGTACCAAAGCCCGGACATGAAATGAAATGTCATGCCTGGGCGCAGCTCGGTCTTATCACCGTCGCGGAAGCTGGCGGAGTTCTCGCCCCACGCCGGCGGGTATCCCATGCCAATGGAGTAGCCGGCGCGGCTTGCCTTCTTCAGACCGTATTTCGCAAGGGCATTTCCGTAGGCCAGAGCGATATCTTCGCAGTAATTTCCCACCACAGCCTTCTCAAGGCCGGCGCTCATGCCTTCCAAAACGGCCTTCTCAGCATCCAGCATTTGCTGGCTCGGCTTACCGAGATAGTACGACCGAGAGAGCGGGCAGTGGTACCGTTTGTGTACACCAGCAAGTTCAAAGAAGATGCTTTCGTTCGCGCGAATGGGCTTATCAGTCCACGTCAGATGAGGAGCTGAGGCATCGGCACCGGCGCCAAGGTTGGGTACGGCTGACGGATAGTCTCCCCAGTAGTCGCCCACACCACGGGTGCCAACATAGGAAATTTCAGCGATTATGTCCGACTGTTTTACTTCCGGCCGCAGCACCTCTGTGATGCGCTCATACATCGCTTCGACAATCTTGCCGGCGCCGCGCATATATTCGATTTCACGAGGGGATTTGACGATGCGTTCCCAGTTGATCATGCGCATGGCGTTTTTGAAGCGCGCGTTGGGAAGTGCGGCTGTAAGGGCTTCGAAACCGGCCGGTGAGAAATAGTAGCTGTCCTTCTCCAGACCGATTATGGCTGAACCGTGCCCCTCATCCGTGAGGAACTGGCCAAGAACGGTCATGGGGTGCAAGGTGTCTGACTGAACGTAGTGGTCCTCGTACCACCTGATCCGATCCTCGCCGATATATGCCGTGCGACGGCATCCATTGGCATCCTGACCACGGCCGAACCAGAGGGGATCCTTGTCCTTTGACACAACAACACATTGTGGCACGTAGAACGAGTTGCCCTCGTAACCGGTAAGCCAGCCCATGTTAGCGGGATCGGTAACGACCAGTACGTCTATGCCAGCTCGCTCCATGGCGCTGCGCGCCTTCTCGAGGCGTGTTCTGTATTCAGAAAGTTCGAACCGTAGTTTCTCGTCAGACATTTCAGTTCCTTTAGATTTGGATGCGCTAAGTCAGACGCGGGCGGTCACAGTCGCAAGCGTCAGTTTGCAGAGGTCGGTAATGTCGTAGATGGGCAGTCCTGTCTTCAGCCGAAGGGCATTTGCAACGACAGGGAAGCCAGTGCACTCGAAGAGTATCATCGCAATCTCGGGGTGGTCGGAGCGCAGTTGATCGATACGGGCACCGACCTCCTGCTGGATCTGATCCAGCGCTGTCCGCACGAACGGCCGCGCCACGGCATTGCGCACGTATACACCACCTTCGATGCCTCCGACGACCACGCGCTTCCGATCCGCCGGGTGCTGGATGCCCAACAGGTCTTCGGTGCAATGTCGCGAATCCGCTGTTAATACCGCGAGCTTTTTCGCGGGCGATAGCTGACGTAACAAAGTCGGAATGAGTAGAAGGCTTGAGGTTATGACGGGTACATTGACTGCTGCAGAGATTGCAGACTGGTGGCGGATAAGGAAGCCGCAGTCAGCGGCAACAACGTTGGCACCTCGATCGACCAATCGCTGTGCAGCCGCAATGCAGGCGTGTTCCAGCGAAGCATCACCTCGAATGACAACCTCTGCAAAGGCGCCTTCCACCATTTCCGTGATCACAGGCCCGCCAAACGTTGCCGGGTGCAATAGGGATCCTTCGCGCGGGCTAAGAAGCGGACTGTCTGGTGACACGCCTTCATCCAGCTCAAGTAGTCCAAGAACAGTGCTGCTTTGCGAAGTCATGATGAAGTTCCTCGATTTCGGACGGGTTTGGTCAATGCGAGTATCGTAAGACGTGTGAACTTGCTCGACTGCGCCTCACGCCCAGGCGGCCACCGACTTCAGTGCCGGCCCAGGCACGTCATCAGTCTATTGTTGTTCCGGCTTTGACGGCCAGCGCTCTTGCGAAAGCAAGATTTGCAATGGCAGTGTCTTGAATACCCGTCCCGGTCAGATCGGCGATCGTGATCTGGCGATCGTCGGTGCGTCCAGCCACAGCACCGGCAACAATCTGGCCGAGTTCTCGAAGGGCACGATCTTCCGCGACAGCCCCCGCCTCAATCGCGTGATGCAACTCACCGAGGCGTCGCGTCTGAGCGAGGCTGTCAGCCACGTAGAGATCGGCGCGCGCAATAGCCTCGGCCTCTACTTCGTTCTTGTGTTCGGCATCGGAGCCCATCGCCGTGATGTGCTGTCCTTGTTCGAGCCATCGAGCTTCCAGGATCGGCTGATCAGCCGGCGTTGTGGTGATGATCACATGCGCACCGGCAACGGCTGCTTCCCGGCTATCGGAAGCGATGACGCTGATGCCCAATTGGTCAGACAGTTCTCGGGCCGTCTTGTTGGCTTTGGCAGCGTCACGCGCCCAAATCCGCGCCTCACGAATTTGTCGGACCAGCATGAGCGCCTGCAACTGTAGGCGCGCCTGCATACCAGCGCCAAAGACAGCAGCCACCGACGCGTCTTTGCGAGCGAGGTGCATTGCAGCCACGGCACCTGCTGCGGCCGTCCGAACATCGGTGAGATAACCATTATCCAGCAACAATGCTTGAACCAAACCGGTCTTGCTTGACAGCAAAACCATAAGGCCGTTTGTACTGGGCAAGCCAATTTCGGGATTGCCGAAAAAGCCGGGGCTGATCTTGATGGCGAAGCCATCGAGACCAGGTACGTAGGCCGTCTTGACGTCAACCTCACCGCGATGCTCCAAAATATCGAGGCGAAGAATTGGCGGCATCACCACTTTTTTTGTTGCAAGCGTGCGAAATGCCTCTTCCACGCAACGCACAGCCTCCAGATCAAGAGTCACCAGATCTCTCAGTTGCCGTTCAGTCAAAATGGTCATCGATCTCATGACGTGGTCCTCGCAATAATATCTGCTGTCTCATCGCTCACGACGCGACGATGTAAATTCATATCGATGTTGCGGCCCGACAGCACAGTCACGACGGGTCCATGAAGGTTGCGCACTTTGTTCGCCAGGAGCGCCGCGATGCCAATCGCCCCTGCGCCTTCGACGATCTCGCGCTCCTGGAGGTATGCATGTCGGATGCCAGCCGCTATTTCGGCTTCGCTCAACAAAATGACATCGTCCAAGAGGTCGCGGCACATGGGAAAAGTCCATTGATTGGCGAGGCCAATCCCGCCGCCGAGCGAATCCGCCAGACTTTCAAACTCATCGACCTGCACCGGGCGACCTGCATCAAGGCTTGCCTTCATCGCAGCGCCGCGATCCATCGTGAGCCCAATGATACGCACATCCGGCCGCTGGCTTTTCACGGCTGCCGCCACCCCAGAAGCCAAACCGCCCCCCGAGAGCTGGATGAGCACAGTCGCCACGTCCGGCAACGCTTCGACGATTTCTAGCCCTAGCGTTCCTTGACCGGCAATGATTGCCGGGTGATCGAACGGCGGGACGAGGCACCGTCCCTCGCCCGCCAACCTCTCGGCCTCTTCCTGAGCGTTATCCTGGGATTTTCCGACGATACGGACCTCGGCACCTAACCGGCGAATTTCCGAGACCTTGTTTTCGGGGACCAGGTTCGACATGCAGATCGTGGCCGTCACACCACACGTGTTGGCTGCGAACGACAGAGCACGACCGTGATTGCCCGTCGACGCGGCCACAACGCCGCGTGCCCGCTCGTCCGCGGACAGTTGAAGAATGGCATTGAAGGCGCCGCGCAGCTTGAAACTGCCTGTCGTCTGATGGTGCTCCAGCTTTAGATATACGGGCACAGCGCAACAGTTCGACAGAGACGGAGAATGCGCGAGCGGCGTAGTGAGTATGTGATCTTTGATGCGCCGTTTTGCGCCTTCAATGTCGTCGAGGTCAATCATCAAGGTCCTCCCTCCGCACCAGCCGCGCGTTACGCGCTTTGAAAGAGTTCCCAGCAGTAGCGGATCGCCAGCTCGGTTGTCGGGACGAGAGTCTGGTCGGACACCCCGAACGTCGGCGTATGGACGCCGGATTCGTTTCCCGGCTCCTTGCTGCCGAACCAGAAATAGATTGACGGGATGCAGCCGGAGTAAAAACCAAAGTCATCGCTGCCGGAGCTTGCCGAACCCTCGATATATTTGTCCTCGCCATCGGACTGCACGACGATCTGCTTGAATCGCTCGACCATTGAGTTGTCGTTGACCACAGGAGGCTCGCCCGCGTGTGAGCTAAATTCGGCCCGGCCTCGATGGATCGCAGCAACGCCCTCGGCAATTTCGCGCACCCGTTGAACCAGCAACTTTCTCCTCTCGGGACTGCTCGTCCGGATCGTTCCGGTCATTGTGACCGAAGGGCAGATTATGTTCGTCGCTTCCCCGCCGTGGATCGTGCCGATCGTAACGACAGCGCCATCGTCAACCGGCATTTCGCGCGACACCACCTTCTGAACTTCGTTGATGAAGGCGCCTGCTATCGCGATCGCGTCCACGCCCAAGTGAGGCTTGGCGCCGTGTGCCATCGTCCCGATAAATTCGAGCGAGAACTGATCCGCTGACTTTGTTACGGCGCCCGCACGGGCGCCATAGGAGCCGGCTGGAATGTCAGTGCGGACATGAAATCCCACTGCGGCGTCGAACCCGTCTAGCAAGTTTTCTTCAACGACAGTCCGGCCGCCAAGTGGTTCTGCTTCTTCAGCGGGTTGAAAGAACACTCGCAGCCTGCCTGAGAAATTTTCGCGCATGCGATGGAAAGCGAGCGCCGTTCCCAAGGCGATTGAGCCATGCATGTCATGACCGCACGCATGCATGACGCCTGGCACTTGCGACCGATACGGCAGGTCGTCGCGGGCTTCCTGAATGGGAAGCGCGTCGATGTCTCCGCGCATCGCGATCGAACGATTTGCGCCTGGGGCCAAGCCCTGGATATCGACATAGACACCGGTCTTGTGAAACGTCTTTGCTTCGGTCAGGCCGAAGGCGGCCAAGGTCTCGATAATCCGCTTCTGGGTCTTCCACTCGTTGTTGGAAAGTTCGGGCTCGCGATGCATGGCGTGCCGCATCTCGACGACTGCGTTACGCTCGACCTCGGAGAGGAAGTTGTTGGTAGGCATGTTCATGGTGGTCTCCTGGTCTAGTCGTCATGGTGTCTGTTGTTGCACCTAGCAGCGGAGCTGCGCGGCCCGTCGATTCGAATGCACATCACGCAGGGTCCCTGCATAAATGGAGGTGACACTGGATCCGTCGCTGCGACATCATCACTACACCTCGAGCGGGATAGCGAAGCTGGCCTTGAGACGGTCCATCACAACCATGGTCTTGAAGCCTTTGATATCTGCGTTTTCATAGAAAAACCGGCGCGTGAAGTGCTCGTAGTCCTGCATATCTTTCGCGGTAATCACGAGCATGAAGTCGGCATCTCCCGTTACGTAGAAACCCATCATCACCTCACGCGTATTTCGTATCGCAGCCTTGAATCGATCGACGATGTCGGCCCTTTCCCGTTCAAGGGACACCATGACGATCATGGTGATGTGTCGTCCGACTGCTTTGGGCGAGACGATGGAAACGTCTCCCTCGATGACGCCCTCGTTGCGCAACCTTCTCAAACGCCGTTGGCACGCCGTCGGCGAGAGGTGGACCATCCCCGCGAGTTCTTCAGAGGTCAGCCGGTTGTTTTTCTGAACGGCTTGGAGAAGCGCAATGTCGGCGCGATCGAGTTCAACCATCACCTACCTCCCCGAAAGAAGAACCTGGGGAGCCCGCGCGGAGGCCTGCAGCGCCGATGCGACCTGGCATAGGCCGGTTGCTTCGACGTTCCCGGCGCAGATACTCGTCCGAACTGGTTAGGCCATTTCGGAAACGAAGCAGACATGCTGGAACCAGACGAGTATGCACCGGATACAGTCTCTATTTGACGAAGAGCTTGCGCGGCGTCTTCGTCAGGGGCTCGTAACCCGTTTCGGAGACCGCAAAGCTCTGTGTGATCGTGATCCCGACATTGTCGAGCCACAGGCCAGGCATCATGTGGAACACCATACCCGGCTTGAGTACGGTTTCGTCGCCCTTGCGAATGCTTGCCGTTCGTTCGCCTGAGGCCGGAGGGAACCCAATGCCGGTCGGATAACCAATGCGAGACTCTTTCTCGATCCCGTGGCGGGCAAGCGCCTTGCGGAAGTCGGCATCGACCTGCGAGCAGGTGCGACCGGGCCGAACTGCTTCCAGCCCGGCATTCAAGGCCTCAACAGCGATTTCCGACAGGTTCAGGAAAGCGGATGAAGGCTGGCCGACGACGATCGTGCGCGCCAGGTTGACCTGGTAGCGATGCCGGCAACCGTTCAGTTCCAGGTTGACAACGGTGGACTCCGGCAGGGGGTCGTCCGTCCAGGCGGCATGCGGCGCGATTGAGCGTTCGCCAATGCACAAATCGGGGGGGCAACAAGGATAGTCGCCACCGAACTCGGGCGTGCCCGAAATCTGCTGGTGATAGATCGCAGCAGCAATATCGCACTCACGGACCCCGGCTTGCACCATATCGATGACGCGCGTCATGGCGGCATCCGCAAGCTGGCCAGCTTGATGCATAATGGCCACCTCGGCTGGGCTCTTTACGAGCCGGATCCATCCAACAAGAAGATCGGCGTCGACGAACTCTGCATTCGGCAAGGCTCGCGTGAGATCTGCGTGGCCGCGGGCCGGATAGTAATATCCCCCCATCTCGACGCCGATACGCGCCTTTTCCCCTCCGAGCTCCTTCACGATATCGGCCATGAAAGTATAGGCCGACAGCGTTGCCGATTGAACATAGGTGTCGGGATAGGCTCGGATATTGTCCTCGGCCAGATAGGTGGTCATGGAAGCCGAAACACGGTCCATGAAACGGCCGATCCAAATCGGTTCTGCGTGGTCTTGCGCCACAATCACCATTTGCGGTGTGTAGAAGGAATACGCATTATAGCCGGTAAGGTAGTTCTGGTTCGGCGGTTCTGAGAGGAGGAGGATGTCAATCTCTCTCTTCGCCATTTCCTTTTTAACGGCTGCTAGACGGGTCTGGAATTCTCCCAGTGCGAAGTGCAATTCTTTTATCATTCTTGATCTCCCATTCGGCCGCGGCTGCCGCGCCAATATTTCCCCGTCTGTCAGGGGGCAAAGCGGGCCGTCGTTATCCCTGTATTGATCGGCTCCTGATCGGCTCCACGCTTGAACCTGCAGCCTAAGGGCACGGCTGGATCGGAAGGCCGAACTCTCGTTTTTTGCTCCATCAGATTGGGTGTTCAGCCATCTCGTCGACAACGTCTTGGTCGATCGGCGTGTCGAAAGTCATCAATATGAAACCGAGCACCGAATAGAAGCCGACGGTCGCCATAAGGTCGAACACGGCTTGCCGACCTATGCTCGCAGCAATAGCTTGCTCGAGATGCGAAGGCAGACGTGCGCCGTCAAATAGCGCGTCGACAGCACCGGCAAGTACGCCCTCTTCGCCATCGGGAGTTCCAGCCATACTCCGGATTCGCGCATCGGAAATACCAAGAGCGCGAGCGCGGCTTACATGGTGGGACCACTCATAGGCGGAGCCCATACGATGTGCCGCGCGCAAAATCACGAGCTCGGACCGGACCGGACCTAACGCACTATCTTTTACGATATGCTGCCGCAGCGGAGCCCACGCTCTCAGCAGCGCGGGATGATGAGCCATGGTGCGATAGACGTTCAGCGCGCCGGCAAAGCCCGTTTTCATGTCCGCGATTTCCGCGGGCCAGTTTTCATCAGCGATAGGCGGACAGGACGATGTTGTCATTTCGCGAGAACCTCAGTCTACTACTGCGGCGCGGATGGCGTCGGAAAGCCGTTCGACAATCAAATCGATTTCTTCAGGCTGAATGATGTAGGGTGGTGCTAGCAGCACGTGGTCGCCCTGCGCGCCGTCGATCGTACCGCCCATTGGGTAGCACATAAGGCCTCTGCGCATGGCTTCCTTCTTGATGCGGGAATGCATCTTGCGGGCCGGATCGAAAGGTTGCTTGGTGTCTTTGTCGGCCACGATCTCGACGCCGCGGAAAAGACCACGACCGCGGATGTCGCCGACATAGGGTGATTGTCCAAGTGCCTCATCGAGCCCGGCCTGGAGGCGCTTGCCCATCCGGATGACGTTTGCCATCATGTCCGCGCGCGTGATTATTTCAACCACCTTACTGGCTGCCGCTGCTGCGATCGGATGTCCGATATAGGTATGTCCATGCTGAAACAGACCCGACCCGTCGGCGAACGCACGGTAGATCTTTTCGGAGAGCAATACCGCTCCGATCGGCTGAAAGCCGCCGCCCAGTCCCTTCGCAATCGTGACCAGATCCGCGACAATGCCCTCCTGCTCCATAGCGAAGATTGTGCCGGTACGCCCCATTCCGCACATGACCTCGTCGAGGATCAGCAAGATGCCATACTTGTCGCACACCTGCCGAACCCGCTTGAAATAGTCCGAAACCGGGCCAACGGCACCCAGCGTCGCACCGACCACCGGCTCGGCGACGAAGGCCATGACCTTGTCCGCGCCAAGTTCAAGAACCTTGTCTTCCAGTTCCGCAGCAAGACGCTCGGCATAAGCCTCCGGCGTTTCGCCCACCTGCAGGTCGCGGTAGGCATAGCAAGGAGAAACATGATGCGTTTCAGGCAAGATCGGCTTGAACTGGGCACGGCGCCAGGCATTGCCGCCTGTTGCCAAGGCACCGATCGTATTGCCGTGATAGCTTTGCCGACGTGCGATGATGTGGCGCCGCTGCGGCTGCCCGACTTCGACAAAATACTGGCGCGCCATTTTGAGAGCGGCCTCGACAGCTTCCGAACCGCCAGACACCAGATAGACATAATCGAGGCCTTCGGGCGCAAGTTCAACCAATTGCTCGGCAAGCCGCTCGGCGACGTCGGTCGTGAAGAACGACGTATGGGCGTAGCTGATCCGACCCATCTGTAGCTTCATTGCGTCAAGAACTTCTGGATGATTGTGCCCGAGGCAACTGACGGCGGCGCCCCCCGACCCATCCAGGTAGCTCCTGCCCTCGCTATCCACGACGTAGATGCCCTCCCCCGCGACCGCGGTTGGCAGAGTTGTTCCGATCGTTCGATGGAGAATTTTTGTCATGGTCATCTCGGGGTGCTTATCCGTCCGGCTTTCGAACGTTTCCATCCATTGATTTGCAGGTTTTGGCGAAATATGCAACAACTGTTTTATAAATCACGTTTTGATGCATTTGTTTTCCCGCTCTCAAGTCAGAATTTTTGGAGCGGTTGTGATGTGAGATAGCCGACGGCTGTTTGACTTTTTAGTTCCCGAGAGAGATGGTCCAGGTGAATTATGACATCGTATGTGAGGCAAATGTTGCAAAAAGGCCCATTACACGCTCGGATCATCGAGCGATTCGACGACATGTCCGAGCAGTTGCAGCAAGCGGCTCGACACATATTGGAACATCCGCAGGAGGTGGCGCTCGTTTCGATGCGCGAACTCGCGCGGAATGCCGGTGTTCAGCCATCGACAATGACGAGGCTGGCGAAGTTTCTTGAATTCTCCGGGTATGAAGATTTCCGAGAGCAACACGCCGACGTCATCAGGGTGAGCGCCGACGGATTTGCGGCCAGGGCTTTACAAAGAGAAGAAGGGGCGGCGAATGGTGAGGGCTTGGCTTATAGGATGCTCCAAGGTCTCTCCGCGCAGATCGATCGGCTCCGCGACCCTGATACGATTTCGCGTTTGGATACAATGGCGGAGCACCTGGCAAAAGCGAGGCGGATTTTCGTGCTCGGCTTGCGTTCGTGCCACTCGGTCGCGTGGCATTTCCACTACGTCATGACATTGCTCGGCGAAAAGACTGTCCACTTGGATGGTCCGGCTGGAACAAGCGGCGACCCCCTCATCCGCGCAACTCATGAGGACGTGCTTTTGGCGATTTCCATCAACCCCTATTCGCTTCAGACGCTTGAGCTTGCCGAGGCCGCCCGTGAGAAGGGACTGTCCATCCTGGCGATCACCGACAGCGAAGTGTCTCCCCTGGTGACGATCGCAGAGCACGTTGTCTTCTTTCCGACTGAAAGCCAAACATTCTTTCACACGCTGGCGCCAGCGCTGGCCGTCTCTGAAGTTCTATGTGGTCTACTGGCGAGCCGAGATCGTGCGGCGGCCTTGAAAGAGTTGAAGCTAGCCGATCGCCATCTTTCTGCAATGAACACGTATGCGACGTCCATTCCGCGACGAAAGATTTAGCGACGTTTACGAGGCCGGCTACTCGCGCCAACGGCGCCTCCTGACCTTGCAACCGGAATTGAAGTTATTCGCACATCAGTCGATGTCCGATGAGTGGACCTGATGGTTGCCGCGGAATTGTCCCGCAAAGAACGGACTGACAGCAAATAGGGAACGCGCCGTCACCCGAGGGATGACCGTCTAATGCGTCAATGAAACCAGAGCTTGCCTAGAAAGTCCGTCGTGACCGGCTTCGGCTTTGAGCACAAGCGATTGATGAGCTCCATTGCGCAGTAAATGCGCCGGGCAGTCTTCGAGCCAGGAGCCCGCCCCAGAGTTCGCTCTGGGACAGGCAGTCAGTTTCACGGCTGCGAGTTACGGAGCCGGCATGAGTATGATGACTCAGGTCGCGGCGACCGGAGCACTCTTCAACGCCCCTCTTCCGCGCCAAAGCGTGAAATAAAGCGCAACCAGCCAGACGATTGGCAACATTGTCAGCAAAGCGCCAACGGCAGCGATCGTCGGGTCAAGTTGCTGCTTCAGGTTTTCCAGCATTTTCAATGGCAATGTCGGGATCGCATAGCCACTGACAAACGACGTGATGATGACCTCGTCGAAGGAAGCCAAGAACGCGAAGAGCGCGCCGCCGATGATACCAGAGCGGATTAACGGGAGAGTAACCCGCATGAACGTCTGGGTCGGCCCGGCGCGCATGCTCATTGCCGCCTGTTCCAGCCTCCTGTCGAATCCTGCGAGTGTCGCAAGGACGATGACAACGACATAGCCGATGGCTCCGATCGTCTGGCCCAGGATGATCCCGGTGTTCGTTCCAACCAATCCTAGTTTGGCCAGCCCGGTATAGACAGCAACACCAACAACAATGATTGGGAAGGTAATCGGCGTCAGGATCACCATGGTTAGACCCGAGCGCAAGCGCGACGAGCACCGGCTGAGGCCAAACGCTGCCAATGTGCCGACTATGGTCGATACCACGCTGACAATTACGCCGAATTGGAAGCTGTTCCACAATGCGCCGATCCACGAGGGGTCGTTGAAGAACGAATAGTACCATCTGAGCGAAACAGCCTTAGGTGGGAACTCGAGGAACTCCCCTGCATTTAACGAGACGATGATCACGATGAAACCGGGCGCCAATAGATAGATGACAACGACGGCAAGGAATGCTGCCCCCGCAATCTTGGACCACGGGGTTTCCCGCTGCGCTTGATGGAGCTTTGCTGCCCAGCGTCGCGCCCGATACGGGACGAGAAACTCGTTGAGATAGCGGGATGCCTTGTCGAATGAAGGCAGTTTACGTCGTCGGGCGTTCTGCTCGCTTGAAGCAGGCTGTCCATGCGCGCCGGCGAGATTGACGCCCGCTACGGAAAGAACCGCGAGCGCCATCGCCAACAATATAAAGGCTGCCGCGGCGGTCGCCGCAATGTTCAACGATGTTGTAAGCTGCGAATTGATGAGGGTTGAAAGCATGGTGTCGCCCAAGCCGCCCAATGCTTGTGGCGTGATGTAAAAGCCCAGGCAAACAACAAAAACCAATATGCAGCCGCTTCGAACGCCCGGGATACTAAGAGGTACGAAGACCCGGAGAAAGGCGGTGAACGGCTTTGCGCCCATGCTGCGAGCGGCTGCCATCAAGGAAGTATCAATGCTCATCATCACGCTGACAATCGGCAAAATCATCATGGGCAACATGATATGCACCATGCCAACATAAACAGCGAAACGATTATAGATGAGAGACAAAGGGCTATCGATTATGCCCGAATTGAGCAACACGCGGTTGATCAATCCACTATCACCCAAGACGACAGTCCATGCGTAGGTCCGAACCAGAGCACTCGTCAGCCAAGGTAGGAAGACAAGCACCAGGAGGATTGGTCTTGCACGGCCGGCGATCGTAATCAAATAAGCCGTCGGGTAGCCGATGATCAAACAAAGTGCCGTGGCTATGAAGCTGATCTTGAAGGTCTGAATCAGGATCAGGACAAATGAGCGCTGTTCGAAAAAAGCGATATAATTCGCAAAAGACAGATTTGGCGCATTGAGGCTGGTCGCGAAAAGAAGGAGCATGGGTATGCCGAAAATCGCAAACAGCACAGCGAACGCTGGCAAAGTTAGCAACATCGGCGTGGACCGGATTCTCTGAAGTGTTGTCATGGATGCTGTCCTTCCGCTTTACGCAGCGACAAACCGGATGTCGGATCGAAGCCAATCAAGGCGAACCTCTTCGCCCGGACGGAAGACTTGCTGGCCCGATGCCACATGTTCGCGCGCGATCAGCGTCGCATTCCCAACCCGCACCCGGTACTTCCTCAAGGGTCCAGCATAGATCATATCGTCCACGATCCCCGAGACGGACTGTCTGTGGTCCGCATCTGCGCGCCTTGCTGCTGAAGGCACACTGACGCAAATGCGCTCCGGCCGAAGCATCGATACCATACCGGAAGAAGGAACAACGTCCGATTCAATCTTGAAATCAACGCTTTCGAGGATATTTGCTTCACCCAGGAAGTTGGCGACAAAGCGCGTTTTGGGGCGATCGTACAAGGCCTCCGGTGTATCGATCTGCTCGATTTGACCGGCGCGCATGACAACGATGCGGTCCGAAAGCGTGAGTGCTTCTTCTTGATCGTGGGTGACGCAGATGGTCGTTTTCCCAAACTCCTTGTGCAGCTCTTTGATTTCCACTTGCATCTGCTCGCGCAGATTTCGATCGAGCGCGCCCAGCGGTTCGTCCAGCAGCAAAATCGGTGGATCTGCAATCAAGGCGCGCGCGACGGCCACGCGTTGTTGCTGGCCCCCACTCAATTGTGATGGCATGCGCTCGCCAAACTCACCCAGGCGAACACGCTCAAGCATTCTTTTGACCCGCGACGCTCTGTCAGAGGCCTTGATGCCGCGCATTTCGAGCGGGAACTCCAAGTTGTGATGCACCGTAAGGTGCGGGAAAAGTGCATAGCTCTGGAAGACAATGCCTTGGTCGCGGCGGTAAGACGGGACTTCGGACACGGACTTGCCGGAAATGAGGATGTCTCCTCCGGTAGGGGTCGTGAAGCCGGCGAGCAGCATCAATGCTGTCGTTTTGCCAGAACCGCTCGGTCCAAGAATCGTAAGGAACTCGCCGCGCGAAACAGAAAGGGAGATATCCTTAACCGCAGCAACGGCCCCATAGATCTTGGAAACATTGCGAAATTCGATTTGAGCGGTATCCGGAAGCTTCTGCAACACTTCGTCCTCGGCAGGAAGATGATTTTTCAGATTCAAGTTCATTACGATACTCCAGCAGGACTGATGAGCAACTTTGGCATGCAGTCCCGTAAGGCAGGTAGTGGGAAGAGGTGGCGCTAACCTTTGACGGCCCGCGCCGACTGGACGAGCGCCACCGATAGATCGTTGGGGACAGAGGATTACTGAAGAATCCACTCATTCCAACGCTGCACAAGCCGCTCCTTGTTCGACTTTCCGTCCGATCCAACCTCGGCATACCATTTGGCGTTCATAGCGAAGCTGATCGCCTCGTAGTCGGGATGCGACGCAAGTTTTCGGGCGACATCGTCAGGAATCAATTTGAAGGCGTTCTTGTTCGTTGGGCCCTGCGCGATAAGCTTTGCAAACTCGGCCTGTCGGTCCGGGCGGCTTGTCAGCGCAATAAATTTTTGAGCATTTTCGGCATTCGGACTGCCCTTCGGGATGCACCAATAGTCCGTTGTCAGTTTCGCCTGGTTGCGGTTGATCTCGATTGGCCCACCTTCATCAATAAGGGTAAGTGCGCGCGCGTCATAGGACTGCACGATGTCGGCGATGTTGTCTCGCATGATCTGAAGAATTTCCGACCCGCTCGTCCACCATTTGCGAATGTGCGGCTTGATCTTGTCCAAGCTTGCAAACACGCGGTCGATATCCATCGGGTAGAGCTTGTCCATCGGAACGCCATCCGCGAGCAATGCTTCTTCCCAAGGCCCACTTCCGTATTCGCCGGTATTGATGGAGCGAACGCCAGGGAACTTCTTGACGTCCCAGAATTCCGCCCAGGTGGTCGGCCGGGGCTTTCCTGCCGGGAACTTCTTCGTGTTCCAGACCATATTCACCGAGTATACGTACGAAGCAAAGCCGTTCGGTTGCCTCCAGTTTTCTGCGATTGCTTCCAGGTCTTCCTTCTTCCAGATGGAATAATCGATCTTTTCGAGGTAGCCCTTGGCAGTAAGCGGATCGACATTGGTTTGACCAAGGTTGACGACGTCGGCCGAAACGTTTTTGGTATCGACCATCATCGCAATCTGTGTCGATGAGAAGTCCGCATTGACGCGCGTCACCTTGACTCCGGTCTCGGCCTCAAAGGACTCGACGTAAGCCTTCATCACCGCATCGCCCCAGTTGCCGCCGCTCATGTTGACTTTGAGCTCGCCGGTGGAGGCGGCCGTTGCACGGCCGGCCGCGGAAGCCAACGCGCCTACCGCAATTGCGGTCGAAGTAGCCTGCATGAACCGCCGGCGATTTATCAGAATGCTCATTTCGTTCTCCCTCTGTTAATTCCTTGCTCATGGCGCACGGGGATCTCACTTCATCAGTGTACGGCGAACACGACGCCGGCGATGTCAGACCAAAGCACGCGGTTCCTGCGTTTCCACTCGGTCCCGCATTCACCAAGACGGTGGCGCATAAACGATTGCAGTGTTCAGGCAGCAGCCTCCTCGACCGCTACCATCAATGTCCTAACGCAACACGATAAGGAATGCAACAAATGTTTTATAACGCTCAATATGCATCAAGCGTATTATTGATATCTGAGCCTTTGGTCGCCTCAGTTTACCATCTGCCGAACACTGCTGCCGACGCCAGCCCTACGGGAGCGCCTGCAGGCTCTGGACTTCCGGGACGTGGTTTTTAACCGTACCTGATTCAAATGGATCATTGACACAATAGCGACTCATATGTTTCATTCGGTTCCAAAGAGGCCGATTCATCCGCGTAAGCGCGGTCGCTGATCGGCATCATTTCACTCTGCGAACCGCCGGTCGAAGACACCAGGTAAGCTTTCAGGAAAAGAGAAGAGGTCAGATGGCATACTTGGGCAATAATGTGCGTGAGTATCGGTACAAGCTACTAAATGAACTGATGGATCGCGAGAACCTGGATGCTGTCGCTTTCGCAAGCACAGAGTTCTTTCAGTTCGCGACCAACTTCCAGACGGATGTCACCACCTGGGAGCGGCCAATTCTCTGTGTCGTCCCGAGGAACGGCGCGCCGTTTGTTGTCCTCAATGAGCTTTCGACAAACAATTGGCGATATGCGCACGAAGACGGGCGTCTTTGGGTATCCGACACAAGCTTTTATGCGGAGCATCCAGTCCTCTCCAATCGAATGCATCTTGTGCATGAATGGCCGGAGATGGTTGCCGAAAAACTACGAAGTGCAGGTCTCGGGAGAGCTCGCATCGGGACCGATGTTGGTGGCGGTCCATTGCAGAAGGCGTTCGCGCTGCTACCTGAGGCCCGTCCTCTAATGAAGACGCAAGAGTTTCGAGCGCTTCGTTGGGTCAAGCATCCCGAAGAGATCGCACTCATGCGCGAGATAGCGAGCTTGACCGACTGGTTACAGGATCGCTACCGGGAGAGTATCCGTCCGGGTCGGCTCCTGATGGAATTGGATATGATGATGGGAGCCGAGTTAGCGCAGGAGGCCGCACGACGCTTTCCAGCGCAGGATGTTGCCTTGCTCGACCTGTGGTCGATCTCGGGTCCACCGTCGGCAGCTCCACACGGGGACGGCAAGCGATCCGGTGCGATCCTCGAAAAAGGACACGTGATGATCAACTTGATTATCCCCCGCATTAATGGAGTGGTCGTGGAGAATGAGCGGACCTGGTTCTGTGGCAAGCCGGATACCCGGCAGGAACGCTTCTTCGAGGTCGCGCTCGCTGCAAATGAAGCTGGAATTGAAGCCGCTGTGGCGGGTCGACCGGTGTCGGGAATTGATGCAGCAGCGCAGGCAATCATCGAAAAAGCGGGTTTTGGAAACTACATCATGCACCGGACAGGACACGGCATGGGCTTGTTGTGCCACGAGTACCCCGGAGACATGGCATTCAATCACCGTGCCTTGCTCGAAAACGAAGTTTATTCGGTCGAGCCCGGATTGTATGTTTATGGACTCGGCGGCTTCCGACAAGACGATACGGTCGTCATCGGGGAAAAGCCTGAAGTGCTGACACGGGCGTCTAAGGATCTAAGAAGCCAGACTGTTCTGTGACACTTCGTCCCGACAGAATCTAGTCGCGATCGCGATTTTGCCGCTTTGCCCTTTGGTCATCGCTCCGGTGGAGCGGTGGCACGCCCAGAGCCGCGAACGGCCTACCATAAAGCTGCTAGTGGGATCGCTTGGCTAACACGGTCGCGCCCCGCAATCCGCACCCTCCAGGCCGGCGCCCCTGCACTGGTAAGACAAATGCCGCAAAACACTACGTACTGAAACATATGTCGCACACTCACAGGAGCGTTTGCATGACCGATTCTCGCTTTCAGGCCCAGGCCGAGCCGAACGAAAATCCAGTATACCGCCTTGATCTCAGTGCCAAAGCTGCAGGCAGAGAGAAACTCGGCCCATTGGAATCGACGTATGTGTATGCGCACGAAGGTGTCAGGCTCGCTTTGGACGTGGTTCGTCCGATGGGCGATAGCGCGGATCATAAGCGCAACACCATCTTGGTTATGACCTGTTATGGGCGCGGAAAGAAGGGCGAGCCGTCCAATCAATATGCGGATTTGTTCGTTCCAGAAGGCTATGCGGTGGTGGTTGGAGATGTTCGCGGTACCGGCGCCTCGTTCGGCGTTTGGCCAGGTCACCGCTCGCGCGAAGAAATCCTCGACTTTAGTTACGTGTTAGACTGGATCGCTGCACAGCCTTGGTCGACGGGCAATGTGCTTGCGTACGGCGTGTCCTACACCGCCAACTCTGCAGACCTTATTGCTTCGAGAAATCATCCCGCCCTGAAAGGCATCGTGCCGCGCTATGTCGACTACGATATCTTTTTCGAAACCTATCCAGGAGGTGTTCCGAACCTTACCCTCGACAGGTGGAGTCAACTGGTTGAATCGTTGAACAGAGACGAAAATAGCGAGATCAATGCTGATCGCGCCTCAACTCTCCGTGCGGGAATTCGTCCGGTGGGAAGCCAAGCGGAGTTGACGGCCGCGCTGCAAGAACACGGCCGCGCGCCGTCATTCCAGCCGGTCGAGCAAACCACGTCCTTTGACGATTGGCTCAGCAAACGTTCTGGGTTCGATTTCTCTCCACAGGCGTCGGCTGACCTTATCTCGCAATCGGGGGTTCCGATTCAAAATTGGGGCAGTTGGTTCGATTCTGGGTCGCCCCTCGGGTCTATCCGGCGATTTCTACTCCAGTCGAACCCCATGAACATCATTCTTGGTCCGTGGAACCATGGCGGCCGCAAACCATATGACCCACTGCGTGCTGATGTTCAGGACTGCGCTCCGATCATGGCGGCGCAACACGCAAATGATATTCGATTCATTGATGCTTGTTTCACGGGCGAGGCTGCTCTGCAGGCCGATAAAGTCATTCACTACTACACGTGCGGCGAGGGATCCTGGAAGTCAACGCGCTCATGGCCAGTCCCGGCCGTCCGACAACGATGGCATATGGCAAGTGGCTCGCGCCTGAGCTCATCGCCGAGTGACACGGGCTACGACACTCTGCAGGTTGACCGTGAACTGGGGGACGTCCTCTCAAACAGATGGGACACCAATGGTGGCATTGGAACATGGGAAATCGATTATGGAGATCGGCGACAGTTCGATGCGGCTCGACTGGCCTATACGAGCGAACCGCTGCAGAATGATTTGGAGATCACCGGGCATCCAGTTGTGGATCTGAACATAACCTCAACCCGTGAAGACGGTATTTTCTTCGTCTATTTGGAAGCAGTTAAACCTGATGGGACCTCCTGCTACCTTACAGAAGGCCAGTTGCGTGCGCGTCATCGGAAAGTATGGACTGCCTCGCCTTTCGGCGCGCTCGGACCACAACAAAGCTATTTGGAAAGCGACGCCGAGCCGCTCACACCAGGAGAACCGACCAGATTGGCGTTTACACTGTTACCGATTTCGGCGCTCATACCAGCGGACTATAGCTTGAGGGTGTGTCTAGCGGGAAGCGAGAGCACGAGTTTCGCCAATGTACCCGCTGACGGAGAACCGCCGCAGCTCAAGTTGCATCGCGGTCCTCACGGTTGCTACATCGATTTACCCGTTGTTGAACGGTGAGGGCAGTCTTCATCTCCCATAAAGAGAGCGGCGTCGTTAATTCGGCGTCGCCTCCAGCAAAGTGATAGTTTCCGACCCGACTTGGGATAGTCTCATCTTCGCTCGAAGCGCCGCGGAGAGCTTTAGAATTCACTCTCGTGCGGGTGGAGCGCCGTCGGGCGAACTACCTACAAAAGTCCGCGCCGATACAGAATGCGGACCCAAACCGACCGGCCGTCAATGTAGATCATGCTGAGCGTCTGGCATACATCGACGCGTTTCGAGCCGTGCATTTCAGTTAGCAAGGAAAGAAGGCGCGAGAGCCTGCGCGTATAGGCCTGCGAGATCGCACATCTCGAGGGTATAATGTTCGGCAGCATCCAAGAGGTTGATCCAACCAATGACCTCGTTCCGCCAAACGACTGCGGTATTCAATACACCCACGAGGCCCATTTTGATCAATGTTTCGTGGTCGGCAAAGTAGCGCTTCATGTCTTCGCAATCTTTGCCCAGAAAGTGCCGACCAGCGCCGACACGCCTACTCCACTCGTCATCGGCGAGGGGCTTCGTTCCTCCGAGGGGACTGTAATTGAGGTCGGTCGAGTAGATCCGCCGCATAACGCCTGCGGCTCTATCAACCTTGAGGAGGGTAAAGAGCTTGTGGCCAAATTCCTCCTGGAAAGCGTTGTCTGCCAATGCCATTAAGGCTTCGGAATCCGACAGGCGGCCGGCGCGCTCGTGAAATACGACGAGCCGTTGATACTGATCGTCTCTGAGATGATAGCCCATATCTTTCCTTGCAACTTCGCAATGGGGTTTGTGGGATTTTTCACCTGGCCGGGCCTTGAACAGACCGGCTGCAGTTTTTTTGACGTGGCTGATCGCTGCCCAGACGCACCCGTGGGTTCGGTCCCCGGACGACGACGTCGCACCGCTCGGCGACTTGAGGCCGCATTAGACGACGCGCATTGTTCCGCTTAGTGCAGCTCGCTCGTCACGAGCCGCATGTATCCGCCACTCGATGCGGTCTGGAAAAAGCTCGAAAACACTCGTCGCGAGGGTCCGGGAGTCTTTCCAATCCTTGAAGATTAGAGTGGTCTCGTCAAACAGCACCGCTTCTGCTCCACCCGCCAACGCGCCTTCGCCGATCATTCGATCCGCCGCTGCTTGTCGGTCACGGGAGGAAGCGCCGATGGTCTGCTTCACCCCACTGAACTCGCTGGAGAGCAGATGGTTGGCATGCGCTCGCGGTTCAGCAACCTCTACCACGACGCAGCCTGAGGCCGGCGCTTCGACAGAGAGTACCTTGCGGGTCTTCGCATCGCCAAGAGTGTGATGGAATCCACACGAGCGGTCATTGCGCTTCAAAATGCCGACCGCTTCGTCCAAACTTTTAGCATCAAGAATGGCGCGGCAAAGAACCTGTCGGGGCACGCCAGGTTTTTGGTCGTTCGGGGTGATCGCGTTGATCGTCTGGACCAGGCCGGTCTCGTTCAGGCGGAAGGTACCGCCCGGCAGCATGCCCGCGGTCATAAAGCTGCTCCACGCCGGCCCCACATCGGGCTCAATCTCCACCCAGAAATTGGCACCCAGCGATTCGGGCTCGCCGTCCTCATTGTGGGCGATAACCGCCGGCCCATTGCATTCAGCTGGTATTAGGACAGTCGTGCAGCCCATTCCGGCAACAGCTTTTGCCGCGGAGGCGGCGTCTGGAATCTGCAGATCAGTCTGGCAATTCAATAGGAAGATGGTCTCGAAATCCTTGCCGGCACCTTCTGCGATACCCTCGATTTCGCGCACGTAGCGGGGATATGCCGCGCGGGCTGCAGCTTCCAAATTCTTCAAATATTCCGATCCGCGCCATCGAGCATCTAGAGCGCGAAATTGCTCCGTGCCAAGCCGATACTCGAGGAAGCTTGTGGCATTGGCCTTCCCGAGCGCACAACCAATCGAGAAGGCGTCGCCCTTGGCGTGCACACTGGTTATGAGGTTTTTTGTCATTGAGTTCTCTGCTTTCCGCTTACTGTCGGTATGTTTCGGAGAGACTGCTGGCGCTGCCGTCAGAAGTGGGAGAGCGTTTGGTTTTCAGGTCGTGGCTCCCCTTCCGCTGCCAGGCCGCTCAGCCAAATTCATTGCGGCGCGTCGAGGCTAAGTATCCTGCATAAATCATTTGATACAAATTAATGCTTTATGAGTCAATTGCTTCATTCTCCGACTGAAAAGCTGTGTCGGCCCCCGGCTCTACGGCGCTCTTGCTAGATCGCTGATGCAATACCCCGGCCAGCCAAGGCAACGAGAGGATCCCTGAAGCAATTACGATCACTCAAGGGTGCAAAGGTCTGAGCGGTCGTTATTGTGACGGTAGTACACGAGTATTCTTCGGACCGCGTGATTACCGATATCGCCAGTAGGCTGGGTGATGCTCCATTCCACCGTGCGCCGATCAAAACATCGCACACCTAGATCCGTCAAACAAAAAATTTACAAGATCTTTACGTCCGCAATTCGCTGAGGATGGTACGTTCACTGCAGATCTGTGGCCGGGCGTAGCTAGCAAGGTTGATGCGGATACGCTCGGACCGCCGCAAATCCCGCAACGGAGGGTCAGCAGTCAATGGCAAGAAGAGCGCTCATCCTGCTTGAAGGCAACGGACATGGTACTGGTGAGCAATATGTCCAAGCTGCCAAGAGTTTTGGCCTTCATCCAATTACCCTATCGACCGATCCAGCTCAGTACCCCTATCTCGCAGCGGGAGGTGTTGAAGCAATCCAAGTCGATACAGACAATCTCCATGCGCTGATCAACGAATGCTCTCGGCTGGGTAAGACCTACGAAATTGTTGGCATTACAAGCGCCGAGGAGAAGGTCTACGCGACCGCCGGAAAGCTCTGCCAGCAATTCGATTTACCGGGACCAAACCCCGCTTCGGTCGAACAATGTTGCGACAAATTCATTCAACGTCGCCTGCTCGCTGATGGAGGCGTTCCGATACCTGCTTATCGCCTGGCCACTAACGCGGCGGAGGTTGAAAGCTGTGCCGCGGAAATCGGCCTGCCAGTGGTGGTCAAGCCTGCGATCGGGGGTATCGGCGGCATCGGTGTTCGACTGTGCCGAAACGTCGCCGAGTTGGCCGAACATACGGCCCATCTTTTAGGTGGGAAGCATACATGGCGGTCTTCACCGAAGATCCTGGTCGAAGAATTCGCACAGGGCCCGTTCTATGAAGCCGACACGATGGGAAATGAGGTCATTGGGATTAGCGCCGCCGATTTCGATCATCCACCACATTTTCTCTTTCGTGAGAGCATCTTTCCGGCCCTGCTGACTAACGACGAGCACGAGCGAATCTCCGACGTGGCGCTGCGCTGTTTGGGAGCTCTGGGACTTGGGTGGGGGCCAACCAACATTGAATTGCGGTGGACGACGCGTGGCCCAGTTGTAATAGAAGTCAATCCGCGTATTGCGGGCGGAACCTATCCTCGGCGGGCTCATCTTGCTTATGGTGTCGATCTCGTAACCGAGCACATTAAGCTTGCCACCGGCGTGGAATGTGACTTACGCACCACGTATCTCCAGACTGCAGCCGTGCGATTCCTACTCCCTGATCGCGATGGCACCCTCAGTTGGATCGACGGCGACAGTCGGGCGGCTGCCGTGTCGGGCGTTGTAGAGGTCAAATTTTATGTTAAGCCTAAGACGCAGATAGTCAGGAAAGGTGACTACCGGGACCGCATAGGACATGTGATCGCCGCTTCATCCAGCTTTGCACAGACCAAGGCCATACTTCAGCATGCGGTCGGTCTAATCGATTGGTCGATCACGCCATTCTCTACCTCTGGCGAAGAAGAACACGCCGTGCCGTTAAACTCCTCCAGCAGCCTCAAAGGCTCTAGGTAAAGGGCAATTCGCAATGAATATTGAGTTGCCCAGTGTAGATTGCAGAGACGTGCGTTCCTTTTAGCGAGGCAACACTTGATGACCACGGCGCAATTAATTTCCGCTCACCGAATAATCGTGAAGATTGGCTCCGCACTAATTGCCGACGGAGAAACCGGAGACATTCGCGGTTCTTGGCTTGAAACGATGATAGAAGATGTGGTCCGATTTTTCTCACGTGGGCAGCAGGTGATCATCGTGACCTCCGGTGCTGTCGCGGTTGGGTCACGTCACTTCAATGAGTTTGACGTTCCTCTGAGAAGTGAAGAGCGACAAGCGGCTGCAGCCATCGGTCAAGTTCGACTCATGCTTGCCTTCGAACAGAGCTTAAAACGGTTTGGATTTGGACTCGGACAAATACTATTGATGGGCGAAGATCTACGCAACCCGCATCGCCGACTCAATGTTCTGTCAACTGTTCGACAAATCCTCAAAGTTGGCGCCGTTCCCGTTATCAATGAGAACGACACAACCGCAACTGCCGACACCCGTTTTGGCGACAATGATCGTTTGGCGGCCCAGCTCGCAGAGTTGGTGCAGGCTGACATAATTATTTTGCTTTCCAACATAGATGGCCTCTTCACGGAAGATCCACACGACAACCCGTCGGCCCGTTTGATCACAGAGGTGCGACGCATTACCCCCCAAATAGAGGCCATGGCCGGTCATTCCGTCTCTCGTCATAGTTCGGGTGGCATGCTGACGAAGTTGATGGCAGCAAGGATCGCCATGGATGCCGGGTGTTACATGATCATCGCGAAGGGAAACAAATCTTACCCGCTGTCGGCCATCGAGAACGGTGGCCCATCAACCTGGTTTATCCCGTTTGCAAGGGATAGGAGCGACCGCCACACTTGTGGCGACAACCTACCGCAGGCTCAATAATCGTCCTGCATTGCTGATTATTGGTAGCGCTCTTTTCAGTGCACGTTGTAAATCGTTTTGAAGAGCGGCGGCTTATGCTGGCTGGCTTTTGAAGTTGAAGGGCAGCAGATCCTCGATATTGGCATCGTCGGGGCGCCGCAGCAGCGGTGTCCAGCCAAGCCCCAGCCACGCGCGCCAAAAAATCAGCACGCCGCAAGACAAGCGCATGACAGCGGCGGCAACCACATCAGATGGTGCTTCGAAAAACAACGGCTCAATCATTCCTTACATTGGTCGTGTCAACTTGGGTCCATTTCTGTTCTGGCCCTGACACACTGAAGACCCTTGTATTCTGTGGACGCCTGCGTAACCTGACTTTGCGTCACTTTGACAGCAATCAGATCGTCGACGGCACATTGATTGCAGGTGCATAACGAAGAACCGTACGACAATTGCCTCTCGCCTTTTTTTATTAAGGGCTCTAGATGAAGACCACTCGAACTATCCAAGGTAAGACGACAAAATTAAAAGTGGCTCCGCTCATCAGTTCGGACCCGCTGTTGTCGTCCAAGATCATAAATTTCATTGAGGGGGCACGCGCAGTCACCCCCGCCGAGGTGGAAGCAAACAGCATCACGCGTTATCGTGTTACAAAATTCTATCGTGAACAGATCATCAACAGTGGTCATTATGATCAGCTTAAATTCATCGTCGAGCCCTCATTCGAAGAGTTCGACGGTCCCGGCACTCTGGATACCAGCGGAGAGCACGAAAACACGGTCGCGCCCGGGTTTCAGCACAAGTACGCGCAAACAGGATTGTTGCTTGCAACGGACCGCTGCGCTTCATACTGCCGTTATTGCTTCCGCAAACGCATTGTCGGCAAGGACTCAGATGAAATCGCAGCTGACCTTGGGCAGATTGCGCGATACATTGGAGGTCATCCTGAGATGACGAACGTCCTGATATCAGGAGGTGACCCGTTCGTGCTCAACACCGCCAGCCTCCATGAAATTCTTGATCATCTGCTGCCATTCCCACATCTGAATTCCATTCGTTTTGGCACAAAAATGCTCGCCTACGCGCCCCAAAGGTTTGAGGATCCTGCTCTAGTGGCCTTGTTCGAACGGATCCATGTAGCTGGAAAATCCGCAGTGATCGTTACGCATTTTGACCATATCGGCGAAATTTCGGCCGATGCGGAGCGAAGCATTCGGTCATTGCGGGCGCGTGGTACGCAGTTCCTAAACCAGTGCGTGCTTCTCGCGAAAGTCAACGATGACCCCGACATTTTGGCCGCGACCTTCGCCAAGTGTCACCATATGGGTGTCCGCCCATATTACCTATTTCAAGGCAGGCCGGTGAAAGGTGCATCGCATTTTCAGGTTCCACTGCGCCGCGGCCTGGAGATTTCGCATGGCATCAACCAACGCCTGAGCGGCATTCAAAAGACATTTAAATACATCATGTCGCATTACACTGGTAAGATCGAGATTCTCGACTTTGGAACTGATGGCCGCGTCTATATGCGATATCACCAAAACAAGGCTTCAGAAAAGATCGGAAAGATCTTTTCCCGGCCGAACCTCGAAGGCGCCTGCTGGTTGGACGATTTGCCCGAAGGATGAGATCTGAGGGCGCCAATGCAAACTACCAAATCATTCCCTGTGGAAGTACCGTGGACGGCGATGATGAACTCTCCCGCCGTGCGGCAGAACCAGTTTTTACGTTGAGATCTTCAGGAAGCATGCGCCGCTGGAGCAGAGACGCCAGGAGCATGACGGTGAGCAGGCATAAAAGGTCTCTGAATCACCTGAGCAGGCGCAAGAAGTTGTAGCCAACGGCAGCCAGAACGGCATCGACGGCATCTCCTTTTGTCCGGCGAGATAATTGCGATCCATCCGATGCTCGTTCTTGATGTGGCCGATGACGGGCTCGACGGCTGGCTCTCGTCGCATCTGTCGTTTGATGGCCGGCGTCACGCGGCGCTGTTGTGGCTTGTGAAGACCCGCAGCTTGTGACTCTCAGGTGAATTGTGGCCGCGATATCCGGCATCGGCCAGGTGCGGACAACTCGTTGCCGATCGTCTCCTCCATGTCGGGGATGATGGTCTCGAGGGTGCGCCCATAATAGGGGTTCCTGGCAGTGCCATGGCATGGAGGGCGAACTGGCCGCCTTTGGAGAGCGGTTCAGTATCGAGGCCACCGAGACTTGACGCCAAACTCGTAGGGCTTGTGCGCCTTGCCTTCGGATGCATTCGACTTCGTCGTAAGCGCTCATTTCCATGCGCGTTGACGCGGCCCGTTTGACCGGGGTCGCCGTCAGACGGCTGCCATTGGATCATGCAGCGGCGGTTTCAGCGTTTCAGCGAAGTTGAAGGGCAGCAGGTCGGTGATGTCGGCTTCGATGACACGCTGCGGTAATTCGGTAAGGACGTGACGCAGATAAGCCAAGGGTTCGATGCCGCAGGCGCGGCATGTCAGCATGAGGCTGTAGATGACGGCACTGGCCTTGGCTCCGTCCACGGTGTCGCTGAACAGCCAACTCTTTCTTCCCGTGGCAAAAATCCTGATGTCGCGCTCAAGCAAGTTGTTGTCGATCGGCATCCTGCCGTCTTCTGTATAGCGCGTCAGGTACTCCCATTGGTTCAGGGTG
>NZ_AQHN01000093.1 GCF_000359745.1 Rhizobium freirei PRF 81 | reverse complement strand
AACTGATCGCTGCCGGCATGTCGGCGGTGGTCTATTGCGGCTCGATGGGGGACTGGCCGCTCTTAAGCGATGCCCAGCGCATGGAGGGCGTCGAGCGCCTGGTCAAGGCGGGCATCCCGGTCATCGTCGGCACCGGCGCCGTCAACACCGCCTCGGCGGTTGCCCATGCGGCCCACGCCCAGAAGGTCGGCGCCAAGGGGTTGATGGTCATCCCCCGCGTTCTGTCGCGCGGCTCGGTGATCGCGGCCCAGAGGG
>NZ_AQHN01000092.1 GCF_000359745.1 Rhizobium freirei PRF 81 | reverse complement strand
AGCTGATTGCCGCCGGCATGTCGGCGGTGGTCTATTGCGGCTCGATGGGGGACTGGCCGCTCTTGAGCGATGCCCAGCGCATGGAGGGCGTCGAGCGCCTGGTCAAGGCGGGCATCCCGGTCATCGTCGGCACCGGCGCCGTCAACACCGCCTCGGCGGTTGCCCATGCGGCCCACGCCCAGAACGTCGGCGCCAAGGGCCTGATGGTCATCCCCCGCGTTCTGTCGCGCGGTTCGGTGATCGCCGCCCAGAAGG
>NZ_AQHN01000091.1 GCF_000359745.1 Rhizobium freirei PRF 81 | reverse complement strand
GAGTGTGAGCGATAACGACAATCTCGAAGGACTCGCCGACGCCCTGCGCCTGGTCGGTTTCCCCGAGGCCGACATCGCCGACGGTGCGCGGCGACTGCACCTGACCTGGCAATCCCCGCGCATGCAAAGCCTGCCCGAGGCCAGCCGCAACCGCCTCAACACCGTCATCAACACCAGCCTGCCGCTGCTGGCGGCACTGCACTACGACCAGCTGCCCGCCCTGGGACGACTGCTCGACCTGCTTGAAGCGATTGCCCGCCGCGCCGCCTACCTGGCGCTGCTGACCGAGTATCCCTATGCCCTGCAACGCCTGGTGCGCATGATCGGCGCCAGTGGCTGGGCCGCGACCTACCTCACGCGCCACCCGCTGCTGCTGGATGAATTGCTGGATGACCGCAACCTCAAGGCCGCCTCCGACTGGGCCGCCTTCGCCGAGAACTGCCGCCGTCAACTCGCCACCGCCGAGGGCGATACCGAACGCCAGCTCGACATCCTGCGCGAGTTGCACCATGCCGAGCAGTTCCGTCTGCTGGCGCAAGACCTGGAGGGCGACCTGTCGGTGGAAAAACTGGCCGACGAACTCTCTGCCTGGCCGATGTACTGGTGCAAGTCACCATCGAGGCGGTCTGGCAGACCGTTGCCCAGCGCCATCGCGAGGTGCCGCAGTTCGCGGTGATCGCCTATGGCAAGCTGGC
>NZ_AQHN01000090.1 GCF_000359745.1 Rhizobium freirei PRF 81 | reverse complement strand
TCTTGAACCCCTTATGACCCGAAAAAATAAAAAAAACCGCGCCTTAGGTAGGCGCGGTTAACGTCTTGTTTAAGATTTTCGTCCGGCGTCAGACGCCGAAGCTTCTTATTAGCCGCGGAACAGCGACAGGATCGACTGGTTCGAGGAGTTGGCGATCGAGAGCGACTGGATCGCGAGCTGCTGCTGCGTCTGCAGAGCGGACAGCTTGCTCGATTCCTGTTCCATGTTGGCGTCAACCAGCTTGCCGACGCCCGACTGGATCGAGTCGGACAGCGACGAGGCAAAGCTCGTCTGCAGGCTGATGCGGCTGGAGATCGAACCGAGCTTCGAGCCCATGCTGGTCATGGAGTTCAGAGCGGTCTGAACCATGTTCAGGGCGCTGGAGATCTGGCCAGAGGTCATCTTGCTGATGTCGAGGCTGAAGACCGAAGCGTTGACGGTGGTGTTCTTGGTGCCAAGGATACCGGAAGCCGTGTCGAGCGAGCCGGCTGCGGTCGTGCCGAACAGAACGTTGCCGACCGAGCTGGAGTCGAACTTGTAGGCCGTCGTGCTGACGGAAACCGTGCCGTTGGTGCCGCGGATGAAGGAGGAGACGACCGAAGCCGAACCACCGTTCTGAGCCATGACCCAGTTTTCACCGTTGAACGAAGCCGACTGGGCAACGCTCTGCAGCTGCTGCTGCAGCTGGCCGATTTCGCCCTGGACGGACTTCTTGTCGACAGAGCCTTCCATGGCAGTTGCAAGCTTGTTCTTGATCTGGCCGACGATGTCGATGGCGCTGGTAACAGCCGTCGAAGCAGTGTCAACCTTGGCGGCGCCGAGGCCGAGAGCGTCTGTAACAGCACCGATGGCGCCGTTGTCGGACTTCATGCTGGTGGCGATCGACCAGTAAGCAGCGTTGTCGGAAGCCTTTGCGATGCGCAGGCCCGACGATACGTGGCTCTGCGTCTGCTGCAGGTTGCTGGTGATGCCGCGCAGCGTCTGGAGGGCGGCCATTGCGGAATTGTTGGTAAGAATGCTGGTCATTGAGTGTGTCCCCTGGAAACTGGATACGAAAGGAGGACATACCGGACTGAGAATACCGGCGATGACGGAGCAGCTTCATGCCCCTCGATCCGTCTTCCTAGAGGACCAAACCCGTCATGTCGCAAGGAAGGTCGCATCCATTGCTTGCCAATTCCTTAAACCTGGCCTTAACGAAGCCGCCTATCCGGAACGTGGCTAAGAATACGTAAAGGCCTTGCGATCGCTGCTTCGGTTTCAGGCAAGCTACGTGCGCGATGATCGGGCGAATCCATGATGCCGGCACTCGGCCTTTGACGAGAGCCGGTTCAACATTCCGCTTGGAGTTCTCGCTCGTGAATACGAAAAACGCCTTTGTGACAGCGTCCAGTTTCTATCAGAAGGGACAATATACGCGCGCGCTCGAAACGCTGAACGACCTGCTCAATGTCGACAGGTCGGCCAAAACCTACGCGCTGCTCGCCAAGACCCTTCTGAAGCTCGGCTTCAAGGCGGATGCGGCGAGCGCCTACGAGCTGGCAGGCCGGCAACCGCCCCGTCGCGACGACTATCTCCGCGAAGCGCTGCTGCTCCACAGCGAATGCGGCAATGACGATCAGGCGCTGGCGATCGGCAGCCTGATCCTGCCGCTGGCCTTCAAGGATCCGGATCTGGCCTTTGTCCTCAGCCGCATTTTCCTGACCCGTCAGCAGAAAGAACTTCTGACCGGCTTCAAGAGCGTGCTCGTCGAAGGGCCGGAGATGCGGCATCGGATGATGGCGGCAACGCTTCTCACCGACGATCTCTACGAGGAAGGCAACAAGCACATCGTTGCGACCCTGTTCAAGACCTACCCTGACAACATCATCTTCCGGACGCTCTATCTGATCTTCGCGCGCGAAGAGTCGGATCTTGCCGCAGTCGACAAGCATATGGCGCCAGTCCTGGCGTCGCTGGCGCAGGGCAGGCTCGACCACGTCATCCCCGACAACCCTTTCTTCCATCTTCACTGGTGCGGCGACGAGGCGCTCAACAAGCTCGCGATCCATGACACGGAACCGCTGCCCGTCGACCATGCCGAGACGCGCCGCAAGCTTCCGCACGCATGGGGCCGAAAGATACGCATCGGCTATCTCTCCTCCGACTTCTGGCCGGGGCATGCGACGATGAAGCTGCTGCAGCATGTGCTCGAGCTGCATGACAAGGAGCGGTTCGAGGTCACTCTGTTCGACCACTCGAATCCGCTTGCCCAGCAGGAAGAGCAATTCGATTACGAGAAGCTTGGAACGATGGTCGATATCCGCGACTTTTCCAACCAGGCGGCTGCGGAAGCGATCCGTGCGCGCGACATCGACATACTTATCGACCTCAAGGGGCATACCAAGGGAAGCCGGGCCCATATTCTCAATCACATGCCGGCTCCGATCCAGATTGCCTGGCTGGGCTTTCCCGGCACGACAGTCAATATCGATCTCGACTACATCATCGGCGATCCCTACGTGCTGCCGGAGCGTTCGAAAGAGCACTTCCACGAAAAATTCTGCCGCCTGCCCGAGTGCTATCAGCCGAACGATCCGCTCAACCGTCCGAAGCCGCAGCCGACGACGCGCGCCGCGCACGGGCTGCCGGAAGACGCCTTCGTCTTCGCCTCCTTCAACGGCAACCGCAAGATCACCTCGCAGATGATCGACGTGTGGTGCAATATTCTCAAGCGCACCAGGAACAGCGTGCTCTGGCTGCTGTGCAACGGCCCGAAAGCGGAAGCCAATCTCTGGGCGCGTCTGGAGGCAAACGGCATCAATCGCAAGCGTGTCGTCTTTACGGGCCGCATCGGCTATCAGGAACACATCGATCGTCAGCAGCTTGCCGATCTCGGTCTCGACACCTTCCCGGTCAACGGCCATACGACCACGTCGGAGCAGCTGTGGGGCGGCCTGCCGGTGCTCACCATGAAGGGCACCAACTTCGCCTCCCGCGTCAGCGAAAGCCTGCTCAACGCGATCGGCGTGCCGGAACTGGTTGCAGACGACATCAAGCAATACGAAGACATGGCGGTGGAACTCGCCAGCCAGCCGGAACGCATTGCGCAGCTCAAGGAGACGCTGGTAGCCAATCGCTACATCAAGCCGCTCTTCGATTCCGAGCGCTTCACGCACCATCTGGAGGCGGCCTTCGAGATGATGGTGGAACGCGCCAAGCAGGGACTGGCGCCCGACCATATGGACGTGCCGGCGCTGCCGACCCGCACCGAACCCTTCATGACGGAAGATCAGAACGCAGCGGCCATTGCCGCCGAATAGGCTCGAAGATCGCCGGGAGGGAAATTCTTTCTTCCCGGCGATCTTCGATTGATTGTCGGTGACCAAAGCGCTTCCGCTTCTCTTCGAAAAGCGAAAACGCTCTATCTTCCTGTCTCTTTGCGCATTCCGAACGGAAAACCGCTGCGCACTTTTCCTGGAAATGCTCTAATTGTCAGTGGAAAGAGCGAACGAGACTGCCGACCAGCAGGTTCCAGCCATCGATCAGCACGAAGAACAGAATCTTGAAAGGCAGCGAGATCGACGTCGGCGGCAGCATCATCATGCCCATGGCCATGACGATGGTCGACACGATCAGGTCGATGACGAGAAACGGCAGGACCACAAGGAAGCCGATTTCGAAACCGCGGCGGATTTCCGAGATCATGAAAGCGGGGATCAGGACGCGATAGTCGATCTTGTTGTCGACCACAGTCGTCTGGCCCCGCTCCTTCGCCAGATCGACGAAAAGCTTCAAATCCTTGTCGCGCGTATTATTCGACATAAAGGTACGGAAGGGCTCGGCGATGCGCTGCACGGCGTCCGCTTCCGATATCTGATTGGCAAGCAGCGGCTGAACGCCGTCCTTCCAGGCCTGATCGAAGGTCGGCGACATGACGTAGAAGGTCATGAACAGCGCCAGGCTGAGCAGGATCATGTTCGACGGCGTCGTCGCAAGACCCATGCCGGTGCGCAGGATCGAAAAGGCAATGATGAAGCGCGGAAAGCTCGTCACCATGATCAGGATGCCGGGCGCGATCGACAGGACCGTGAGGAGCCCGAAGGTCCTGATGATCCAGGCGGCAACCGAGCCGTTCACGGGAGCGTTCAGAAGATCGGTGGGAAGCTGCTGCGGCAATTGCTGCGCCATCGCCAGTTCAGGCGACAATGCAGCAATCACTAATATCAACAGGGCAAATGCTAATCGACTCATTCAATCACGAAAGTTCTGAACATAACTTTCGATACTCGTCCTTCCGAGCGCAGGTCAACACGCTCCTGAATGTCATCCCGAAGATATTGCAGGCCTCGCGCGCCTTCGATCTGCTGCAGGGAGACGGTGCGGATAAAAGTGAGGATATCCTGATGGATCGATTGTGCGAGCTGGGTGTCGGGCGGCCCCTTGAATACCAGGGCAACTTCCAGCCTTATCCAGTTCTGCGAAGGGTAAGCCAGATTGGTGGTAATCGGATCGAGCGCGATGATGCCGTTTGCCTGCGCTGCGGCCGCAGCCTGCTTGCCGCCAGCTGCCGGCGTCTTCGCCTGCACGGCCGCGGTGGCAGCCTTGATCCTTGGCGCGACGACGGTGCCGAGCAGCCAGCCGCCGCCACCGCCGAGCACGGTCAGCACCGACAGCCCGACGATCGTCATGATGAGCGGCGAGCCCTTGCTCTTTGTCGGTTCGTCTGCGGCTGCCGCCATGTCCCTATCCGTCCGTTGCTTAGAGCATTTCTGTTTCAAACCGAGCCACAGAAATGCTCTATCTCTTTGTTTTTACGCAATTCCGAACGCAAAACCGCCGTGCACTTTTGCTGGAATTGCTCTCACTATCCGATGCCGTCGACGGTCAGAGCGGCGACAGCAGGTCGACCGCCTGCTGGCCTCTCGGCGGCTGCTGTACTTCGGTCAGGCGACCGCGTCCGCCGTAGGAGATGCGCGCCTCGGCGATCTTGTCGTAGGAAATGGTGTTCTCCGAGGTGACATCCTGCGGCCGCACGATACCGGCGACGTTGAGAATGCGGATTTCCTGATTCATGCGGACTTCCTGCGAGCCGCTGATCATCAGATTGCCATTCTCGAGAATGCCGGTGACGACGGCGGCGACGAGCAGATTGATCTGCTCCGAACGCTGCATCTTGCCCTTGCCGTCGGTGCTGGTGTCGGAGCCCGAGGTGGCCGTCGCATTGGTTTTGGGCTGCATGCCGAAGATCCGGGCGGAAATATCCCAGTTCATATCGCTTTTGTTCGTACGGCTGCGATTGGTCTCGTTGTCCCAGTTCGCCTTGTCGTCGATCTTGATCGTGACGGTCAGGATGTCGCCGACATTGAGGGCGCGCGCGTCCTTGAAGAGCGCCGCCTGCGAATCGTTCCAGAGCGAATAGCCCTGCGCGACCTGGTGCGGCCGCTTCGGATACTGCGACATCTGCGGCGTCTGCGCATATTGCAGGCCGCTGCCGATCGGACTCATGGCAGGCGCCCTGCCGATTTCCCTGAGGGCCTGCGACTGGCAGCCGGCGAGAAAGACGACAATTGCGCAGGTGGCCGTAAGACGCATATTCATGAGGGGTCCTTCGACTTCGATGTATTCGGGTCGGATGCGCTGGCGATGATATTGGTGATGACGGCCGCCTTGTGCGCATCCATTTCCGCAAGGATGAGGCTCGACTGGCGCGACGAGAGCTTCATGATGATCGCCGCGGCAATCGTGGTCCTGACATCATTGAGGCTCGCAGCCGCCGCGTCGGGCTTCATATTCTTGTAGATGTCGACCAGGCCGACATCTGCCGATTTCAGAAAGTCGTCGCGGCGTTTCAGCCAGTCCTCGTACTCGGCCTTGCGCTTGTCCATTGTGGCGATGCGCTGATCGATATCGCCGCGCAACTTCTCGAGCTCCTGCTTCTGCAGCAGATAGCGCTGATCGCGGGCCGGATCGGCGATGTTGGTGCAGAATTGCCGGATCTCGTCCTGGCTGGACGCCGGATCGACAACCGGTTTCGCTGCCTGTTGCGCCACGGTGGTATCAAGCGACAGCAGCATGGCTGTTGCCGCCAGGCTCGCGGAGATCAGCATTCTTCTGGCGATGACGATCGATATCATTGCAACACGAGCTCCGCTTGCAGGGCGCCGGCCGACTTGATGCCTTGCAGGATGGCGATGATGCCGTCCGGCTTGACGCCGATATTGTTGAGACCGGAGACCAGCGTCTTCAGGTCAGGCCCTTCCAGCACGGCGACACGGCCGCCGCTCTTGGTAGCGGTGATGTCGGTCTGGTCCTGAATGGCCGTCTGTCCGTTCGAGAACGGCTCGGGCTGGATCACCTGCGGGTTCTCGCTCACCTGCACCGTCAGCGTTCCATAGCTCACGGCGACCGGGGAGACGCGAACGTCGGCGCCGATGACGATGGTGCCCGTGCGCTCGTTGATGACGACCTTGGCCGGCGTATCCGTCTGGACATTGAGATTCTCGATATCGGCCATCAGCCGCGTCAGGTCGGCCATCTTCGGCTTGGCGACAGTAACCTCCTGCGAATCCTTCGCCTCGGCGATCGGCGAGCCGTAACGCGACGTTGCCCATGCATTGACGGTGTCGGCGATGCGGATGGAGGTGGAGAAATCGGGGTTGCGCAGCTGCAGGACCAGATTGACCGAATCCTTGAAGCGCGAGGGCAGTTCGCGTTCGATGATGGCGCCGCCCGGTACGCGGCCGGCGGTGGTGACACCTTCGGTAACGCTTGCGGCAGCACCCTGCGCCTGGAAGCCGGACACGATGACGGAACCCTGCGCAACGGCATAGATCTGCCCGTCGGCGCCGCTGAGCGAAGTCATGATCAGCGTGCCGCCACGCAGCGACGTCGCATCGCCGAGTGAACTCACCGTCACGTCGATGCGGCTTCCCGGGCTTGCGAATGGCGGCAGATTAGCCGTCACCATGACGGCTGCGGTATTCCTGGCCGCGGACTGACCGCCCTGGGTCGAAATGCCCAGATTCTGCAGCATCGCGCGCATGGATTGCTCGGTGAACGGCGACGAACGCAAGCTGTCACCCGTTCCCTGGAGACCGACGATCAAACCATAGCCAATGAGCTGGTTGTCGCGGCCGGATTGCAGCGACGCGATGTCCTTGATGCGCGACTGCATCGCGGCAGCCGGATCGGCAATGATCAGGCTGGGCAACGCGAACAGAATAGCGAGAAATTGACGAAGCCGTTTCATTTTGCGACCACGCGGATCGTACCGTTTTCTAGAACCGTGCCGTTGACGATGATGCCGGAATCCATGTTGCGAGCCCGGATACTGTCGCCGACGGCGCCGTCATCCAATGGAGTCCCCGCCGCCGTGATCGTCATGGTGCCCATGCTCATGACCAGACGGACATTGGAGCCGCGCGTCACGGCAAAGGGCTGCCGCAGCGCAGAGACGGAGATGGTGCGGCCGGGCAGAAGCGTCCGTTTCGATACCTTGCCGGTTACCTCGCGGGTTCGCTTGGCATAGTCGCCCGTAAGATTGGGGTTGGTGACTTCGACTTCTTCGAGCTGGCCACTGCTGATGATGTCGCCCGGGTAGATCGTCTCGGTCGGGACGACGGCGGTACCCATGCTCGCATCGGCGCTCTGGGCGCCGGCGGACGCGGCCGGCACGACCACGATCGAAAGGCTCGCTGCGGCGAACCAGGCCATTGCTAAGCTTTTCATCCGGCGAAACCTCATGTTCAGCCCGTCCTTCCCGCTATTTCAGGTTCTTGCTGACAATCTGCGCCATGTCGTCGGCCGTCGTGATGACCTTGGAGTTCATCTCGTAGGCGCGCTGCGCGGTGATCAGATCGGTGATTTCCTTGACCGGATCGACGTTCGACGATTCCAAGTAGTATTGCTTCATGTAGCCGAAGCCGTTCTGGTTCGGATCGGAAACGACCGGGGTGCCGGAGGCCGGCGTCTGCGTGAAGAGGTTGCTACCCATCGGCTGCAGGCCGGCTTCGTTGACGAAGTTGGCGATCTGAAGCTGACCGAGGGTGGTCGGCGTCGTTGCCGTGCCGATGGTGGCGGTGATCTGACCGGATTGGCTGATGGCGAGGTTGGTGGCGTTGTTCGGGATGGTGATCCCGGGCGCCAGCACATTGCCGTCGGGCGTAACGATCTGGCCGGTGTCGCTCTTGTTGAACGATCCGGCGCGGGTATAGGCCGTCGTGCCATCCGGCATCTGGATCTGGAACCAGCCGCGGCCGACGAGCGCGATGTCGAGATCGTTCTGCGTCTGGGACAATTGGCCCTGGATCTGGATGTTGCGGACGGCGGTGGTCTGCACGCCGAGACCGATGTTGGCACCTTCCGGAACCACGGCCTGGTTCGGCCGGTTGGCGATGCCCTTGGCACGCTCGGTCTGGTACAGAAGGTCGGAGAATTCTGCGCGCGAACGCTTGTAACCCGTCGTATTGATGTTCGCGATGTTGTTCGCGATGACTTCGAGATTGGTCTGCTGGGCGTTCATACCCGTTGCGGCAATTGCGAGCGCTCTCATGCTTTCGTCCTTCGAGCTGGGGCATGGTCTTCGGAGCTAGGGAGAAGCCGACGAAGAACTCACGCAAAATCAAGTAATTAGAGCGAGAGAACCCGCTCTAGATCTGCATCCTTGTGACATCGAGAAATGCGGTAACGACCTTGTCGCGCAGCGCGATCGCGGTCTGCAGCGTCTGGTCGGCCTGCATGACCTTGTCGACGACTTCGCGCGTGTTCATCGTTCCCTTGATGCCGGCGAAGGAGGCGTTTTCGGCTTCCTTCAGCGAGTTGATAGAATCCTTCGCGACATTCGACATGACGGAGGCGAAGCTCATTCCGGCTTCTGCTCCCATCGCGACGGCGGGCGAAGCATTCATCGCCTCGGAGGCAACTGATGTCAGATCTGTGGCGATGCTGCCGAGGCCGCGGGTTGCCGAGAGAGAGGCGATGTTCTTGATGGAGTCGATCATTGTCAGTTCTTCAGCAGGTCAATAGTGGAGGAGATGAGATCGCGAGCCTGCCGGACCGTCTGCAGGTTGGCCTCATAGGACCGGTTGGCTTCACGCATATCGGCCATTTCGACGAGGACGTTGATGTTGGGCATCTTGACGTAGCCCTTCTGGTCCGCAGCCGGATTGCCGGGATCGTATTCCTGGATGAATTTGCCGGTATCCTCGCCCAGCTTCTTGACCCCGACCGTGGTCAGGCCGTTGGCGCGGTCCATTTCGGCGCCAAAGGTCACGGTCTTGCGCCGGTAGGGATCGGCACCGGGAGTATCGCCCGTCGAACGGGCGTTGGCGATATTTTCGGAAACGACACGCAGGCGGGTCGATTGAGCCTCCAGGCCGGAGCCTGCAATCTTCAATGCGGCGGATAAGGGGTCCATAGCGTCTTCACTTCATCTATTGTTTTACGGCCATCAGCATCATGCGATGAAAGGAACTCACGAGCGCAGTATTCAAGCTGTACTGACGCTTGATTTCACCGGATTTGGAGAGCTCGTCCTCGAGGCCGACGGTGTTGCCCGACTCCTGGACGCCTATTTCCTGATTGAGCGACGCTTCCTGTACGTTGATATTGCCGCTCGAACTGAAATCATTACCCGAAAGATGCGCGGGATTTGTTCTCGCCATGGCGACATTCTGGTTGTCCAGAACAGCCTGGAACGGCGTCACGTCCTTGGCGCGATACTTCGGGGTATTGGCATTGGCGATGTTGCCGGCAACGACTTCCTGGCGCGCCTGGAGCCACTCGGCTTGCCGCGAGGCCAGGTCAAAGAGCTGAATCGGTTGCATGGGCTTCTCTCCGTTCTTACACTGGGAAACTAGCGGGATAATCTTGCGTGGGACTTGCGGGAATTGCGTTCCTGGGAAGGTCGTCGAAGTGCCGGAAACTCAGGCACTTCCGGGTCTTTCATTTGTTGCCGTAGATATCGCCCGCGGAGGTGACGATGATCCACTTTCCATCTCGCTGTTCGATCGAGGTCAGGCGGCTGTTGTCGGGCAGAACCGAGCCGATACGCACGACGTACATGCCCGTATCGTCCTCGATCAGCGCGCGCCCGTTGACCACGTGCAGCAGGTGGAATGGGGTCTTGCCGGGAAACGGCTGCTGATCGGCGGGTTGTCCTTTGTCGTCCTCGCGGCCGGTATTGGAGACCGTCGCGGTCGTCAGCGGATCGGGAATAAGGTCTCTAGGCTGGGAGGGATTCTTGTTGACCATGGCAAGCGGCGATACGCTGACCACCTCCCGGCCCGGCCAATTCGGCAGGTCGCGGGTGCGATCGCCTTCGGCAACCTGAATGCCGAACTTGTCCGGGTTCAGGAAAACGTACCAGGGAAAGAAGGCGGAAGCACCGGCGAGCACCAGCCCGGTGCAGGCCAAAGCCTTATCCGTGATGGTGCGTCTCCTTGCCGACCTCGGCGGCATTACCGGTTCGTCTGCGTCGGATTCTCTCACGTCTGACCCCTGTTTCGGCGCGCAATGCCGGAGTATCGGCTCGTTGCGCGCAATGGATGGTTGAAGCGATCCTTCATGCGGCCGTCACCTGCCTCTAGCCGGCACTGCCCCGGCAGAGCCATTTCTGAGAGCGGTCGCGAGATCGGTGAAGGCATCTTCCGATGGCCCTTCGCCAGGGGTCTGCTTCAAAATGTCGTAGATGATCGGCACCTGGCGGACGGCTATATCGAGATCGCCGTCGCTGCCCTGGCGGTAGCCGCCGATCAGGCGCAGATCGCGGGTTTCCTCGTAGCGGTGCACGAGCGCCTTCAGCCGCGAAACCAGCTTTTCCTGATCCGAGGTCCAGGCCTTACGCGCCAGACGCGACACCGACGCCAGCGGATCGATCGGCGGATAGCGGCCTTCCTCGGCGAGACTGCGCTGCAGGACGATGTGACCGTCGAGAATGCCGCGGGTGGAGTCTGCGATCGGGTCGTTGTGATTGTCGCCATCGACGAGAATGGAAATGATGGCGGTGATCGTTCCCGTGCCTTCCGGCCCCGGCCCTGCCCGCTCGAGCAGGCGCGGCAATTCTGTGAAAACGGAGGCGGGATATCCGCGGGCGATCGGCGGCTCGCCGGAAGCTGTCGCGACCTCGCGAATGGCATGGGCAAAGCGGGTCACGCTATCGACGATCAAAAGCACATTGTCGCCCTGATCGCGAAAGTGCTCGGCAATGGTGATGGCCGACAGAGGCGCCATCTTGCGCAACATCGGGCTTTCGTCGCTGGTCGCGACGACCGCCACCGATTTCTGCATATGGCTGCCAAGCGTATCCTCGATGAATTCGCGCACTTCGCGGCCGCGCTCGCCGACGAGCGCGATGACCACCTTGTCGAAGGCCTCAGCTCGCGCCAGCATGGACAGGAGCGTCGATTTGCCGACGCCGGAGCCGGCAAAAATGCCGAGACGCTGGCCGAGGCAAAGCGGCGAAAAGATATCGATGGCCCGTACGCCGGTCTTGAAACCGGTTTCGACGCGCTGGCGCGTCATCGACGGTGGCGCGGTATTGGAGATCGAGCGCGACTCGAGCCCGACCGTCAGCGGCCCCAAGCCGTCGATCGGCTCGCCCAGCGAATTGATCGTGCGGCCGCACCAGCTATTGTCGGGCGAGATACGGAAAGCACCCTTGCGGATGATGGTATCCTGGATGCCGATCGGCTCGCCAGGTTCGATCGGACAAACATAGGTCAGCTCCGGCTCGACGCGCACCACCTCGCCGAGATGGATGCCCGTCTTCGAGCGATGCGCAACGAAGTCGCCAAGCCGCACCTGCCTGGAAAGGCCGGCGACCGTGTAATGTCCAGCGGCGATGGTGCGCACATGACCGCCATGGGCCACGGCGTTCTCCGCCATCGCATACTGTCCTGCGAGAACAGCCATATGCGAAAGCTTCGGCGACAGCGCGTCCTCCGGCAACCGATCCTCGACCATGATCCGTCCCCTTTACTGACTGCCGCCGAGGGTCTTGATCGCTTCGGTAAGAGTGCCTTCGCTGCTGCTGGTAAGCGTGCTGATATTGTCGAATGCGCGGCTGACCTCGATCAGATTGGTCATTTCACGCATGCCGTTCACGTTGGAATTTTCGAGATATCCCTGTGCGACGCCGACATTCGAGCGGTCGATGACCGATTGAGGCGTGTCGGTCGGCAGGATGCCGCTATTCTGATAACGCAGGAAACCCTTGCCGACATCGGCATTGTAGAGCCCGATCTGACCCATGACCTTGCCGTTCTGCGCGATCGTGCCGTTTGACCCGACAGTCGGGGCGCCGCCTGCCGGATCGAGCTGAATAGGGGCGCCGCCAGGATCGACGATGGGATAGCCGCGCACGGATACCAGTGCACCGCTCTCGTTCATGGTGAAGCGGCCATCGCGCGTCAGCACCAGGCCGGCAGGCGTATTCACGCCGAACCACGCATCGCCCTTGACGGCGAAATCGAAGAGATTGCCGGTGTTCTGCAGTTCGCCATTTTCGACGGAGAGATAGTCGTTGCCTTGCGATACGAAGGCGACCTTGGCGTTGAGCTTGTTTTCGGTGTTGCTGAGAACTTCGTCGAACTTGACCTCGGTGCCGCGGAAGCCGGTCGTGTTCACATTGGCCAAGTTGTCGGCGATCGTCGTCAGACGCCGCTCGAGCGCCATCTGGGACGACAGCGCCACATAAATACCAGACTGCATTTTCAACGCCCTCCGGACATTGGAGAATAACGGGACAGGAAACGCTAGGGCGCTCCTACATTTCGTTAGCGGGGCATGGATGCCCTTACCCGCTATCCTGCCGGCATTGGCTTGTGCGAAGCTGACACGGCAAAAGACGGCCGCACGCCGCGTCGAACAGCCTCACGCAAGGCAGGTCTCCTAGTTCATCATATGAGGCAACGTTCAGGTGTGGACCGGCGATGAATATTATTATCGGATTTGTAGTGACCTGCGGCTGTATCATAGGCAGCTTCATGGCCATGGGCGGAGACGTAGGGGCGCTCTTCCAGCCCTTCGAATTTGTCATTATCGCAGGCGCCGGTCTCGGCGGCTTCATCATGGCCAATCCGATGAAGGTCGTGAAGGACTCGGGCAAGGCGCTCGGCGAAGCCTTCCGCCATGCGGTCCCCAAGGAGCGCAATTATCTCGACACGCTCGGCGTGCTCTACGCCCTGATGCGCGACCTGCGCACCAAATCGCGCAACGAGATCGAAGCCCATATCGACAACCCGGATGAATCAGCGATCTTCCAGGCCGCCCCGACGGTATTGAAGAACAAGGATCTGACGGCCTTCATCTGCGACTACGTCCGCCTCATCATCATCGGCAATGCCCGCTCGCACGAGATCGAGGCGCTGATGGATGAAGAGCTCGACACCATGCAGCACGACAAGATGAAGCCCTACCACGCCATCACGATCATGGGCGATTCGTTCCCCGCCATCGGTATCGTCGCCGCCGTTCTCGGCGTCATCAAGGCCATGAGCCACATCAACGAATCACCCGAGGTTCTCGGTCATCTCATCGGATCGGCACTCGTCGGCACCTTCCTCGGCATCATCCTGTCCTATTCCGTCTGCGCCCCGCTGGTTTCTCAGATCAAGGTGGTGCGCAACAAGCAGCATCGCCTCTATGTCATCGTGAAGCAGACGCTGCTGGCCTACATGAACGGTTCCGTACCGCAGGTCGCGCTCGAATACGGCCGCAAGACCATCTCCTCCTACGAGCGCCCCTCCATCGATGCCGTCGAACAGGAAATGATGAACCCCGGCGGTGAAAGCAAGGCGGCCTGACAATCATGAGCCAGCAATCCGCACATAAGGCACAGGCGATGGATCGCACCCTCTTTGCCAAGCTCACAGGCAATCTCGGCGATCAAGCGACGATCGCCAAGCTCGGCACCTCCTTCGCCCAGGTCTATGCCGAATTCCTGCCCGATATCATCAAGACCGAGACAGGTCTCGAGATCAGCATCGCCTATGCCGGCTGCCAGTCCGGCCTGATGAACGACCTCGTCGCCGGGCTCGGCGGCAATCATGCCGTGGTCAACGGATCGCTGCGCAACTGGGCGCCCAAATTCGTCCTCGGCTGCGGCGCCGGTTTCATCATGACGCTGATGGAACATATGCTGGGCGCCCGTCCGGAAGACATGGAAGTCGCCGTTGCAAGGCCGCTTTCGGTAATCGAGCTCGATCTCTCCGTCATGGTCTTCGACAAGATCGCCAATGTGCTCCGCTCGGCGGTCAACGCTTCCGGCGGCTTCGAGCCCTACCTGGAGCCACCCCGCAACGTCGAAGAACTCCCGACAGCGCTTGGCGATGAAAACGACGATTTTGCCGCTGCAATCACGATGACGATTTCGCTCGGCAAATGCGTTTCCCAGATCGTCATCATCGTGCCGCAGCGCGATCTGCTGCGCACCGTCGTCAGCGCGCCGCGCGCGAAAAACCCGACAGCCGCCTCCCAGGCCTGGTCGGAGCAGCTCAGCGAACAGGTTCGCCGCTCGCAGGTGACGCTGGAAGCCCGTATCCGACTGCAATCGCTGACGCTCGATACGATTTCCAAGCTCGAGGTCGGCGACGTCATTCCCTTCATGGATAATACCGGCGACGTCCGGGTTGAGGTCAGCGCCAACAGCAAAGACCTTTATATCTGCGAATTCGGCCGTTCCGGCGAAAATTATACTGTGCGCGTCAAGGACAACGTCAACTCCGACGACGAGCTTCTTCGACACCTAATGAATTGACCGGCTGGCGGGTGGCCTCCCCACCCACGGCAGCTTGAGGCAAGTTTCAACTGGAATAGTGATTTCATGGCTACGAAGACGATACAGCAAGACAGCGACGAATCGCTGGAGATTTCAAACAGCGACGCCGCATTGGACGAGGCCATCGATGGTCTGCGCGGCGTCCTGAAGAAGGATAGCGACGGCGGCGTGCCGGATCTCGATACCGATGCCTTCGGCGCGGAAACCGGCACGGATCTTTCCACCTTCGGCGATTTCGGCGACGACGATTCCAGCCCGGCTTTCGGCGACAGCGATTTTGGCAGCACCTCCGCGGCGCCGGCGCCGCTCGGCAGCGCGCTTGCCGCCAATCTCGATATGATCATGGATATCCCGATCGACGTCCAGATTGTGCTCGGCACCAGCCGCATGCAGGTTTCCGGCCTGATGAATCTGAGCGAAGGCGCCATCATCGCGCTCGACAAGAAGATCGGCGAACCTGTCGAAATCACCGTAAACGGCCGCAAGATCGGCCGGGGCGAAATTACCGTTCTGGAACATGACGACACCAGATTCGGTATTAAGCTCACTGAAGTCTACAACACGAAAAAAAGCTGAACCCGGCTCAGGATGAGCCCACTCCCTGTGTGGGATGGAGACGAAGACCATGATGGACTTTGACGATTTCAGCGGCGCACTTGCCGAGAAACCGTTATCTCAGACTGAAAAGGCGGCCGCCGTCCTTCTTGCTATGGGAAAGCAGGTGGCAGGGCGGCTGCTCAAATATTTTACCCAGAACGAATTGCAGATGATCATTGCCTCCGCGCAATCGCTGAGGCTCATTCCGCCGGACGAACTGGCTCAGCTCGTCGCGGAATTCGAGGACCTGTTTACCGAAGGCGCCGGCCTGATGGATAATGCCAAGGCCATCGAAAGCATTCTCGAGGAAGGCCTGACGCCGGACGAGGTGGACAGCCTGCTCGGCCGCCGCACCGCCTTCCAGGCCTACGAAACCTCCATCTGGGATCGCCTGGGCGAAGCGGATCCGGTCTTCGTCGCCAAATTCCTTCTGCGCGAACATCCGCAGACCATCGCTTATGTCCTGTCGATGATGCCTTCCGCCTTCGGCGCGAAGGTGCTGCTGCAGCTTCCGGAAGCCCAGCGCGCCGACATCATGAACCGTACCGTCAACCTGAAGGAAGTCAGCCCGAAAGCGGCGCAGATCATCGAGAACCGCGTTCTCGGACTGATGGCGGAGATCGATGCGGAGCGCAACGCTTCCGGCTCGACCAAGGTTGCGGATCTCATGAACGAGCTCGACAAGCCGCAGGTCGATACGCTGCTCACCTCACTCGAATCGATCAACAAGGAATCGGTCGAGAAGGTTCGTCCGAAGATCTTCCTCTTCGACGATCTCACCCGGATGCCACAGCCGAGCCGCGTGCTGCTGCTCAACGATATCGCCTCGGATATTCTGACCATGGCGCTGCGGGGCTCGAATACGGAGATTCGCGAGATCGTCCTGTCCTCGATCAGCCCGCGCCAGCGCCGCATGATCGAATCCGACCTGCAGATGGGCAACACCGGCATCAATCCGCGCGAAATCGCCATTGCACGGCGCGCCATCGCACAGGAAGCCATCCGGCTTGCCAATTCCGGCCAGATCGAGCTCAAGCCCAAGGAAAACACGCCTGTGGAAGAAGCGGCTTAATCTCGCCGCGACTCACCTGAATTGTCTTAGAATGCTTGGCTCAAGGCCGCGTGTGATGCGCGGCCTCTTTCCGTTGCGTAAAGGGCGGCTGCTTTGGCTGACGAAGACAAGGACAGTAAAACAGAAAACCCGACGGAGAAAAAACTCCGCGATACCCTGGAAAAAGGTAATGTACCGCATTCCAGGGAAGCAACGATCTTTGCCACCATGCTGGCGACGGTCATCTACGTCACCTTCTTCCTGCCCGCACGCATGGGCCGCATGGGCGAGATCCTGCGCGATCTCTTCGAGAAGCCGGATCAATGGAAGCTTGAGACCGGCCCCGATGCCATTTCGCTCTTCGTGCGCATAGGCTGGGAAGTCGCCAATATGGTGCTGCCCGCCGTCGTGCTCTTCCTGACCTTCGGCCTCGGCGCCTCGATGTTCCAGAATCTGCCGACGCCGGTGCTGGAGCGAATCAGGCCGCAATTCTCGCGAATCTCACCCGTCGCCGGCTGGAAGCGCATATTCAGCACAACGGGCCTGGTCGAATTCGTGAAGTCGCTCACGAAGATTGTGATCGTGAGCGTCATCATGTTCTTCGTGCTGCGCGGTCAGTTCTTTCATTCGATCGACGCGATGGCTTCGGACCCGCAGACCATCTTCGTGCGCCTCTCGACGATCGTTCAGCGCATCCTGATCATCGTGCTTCTGGCAACCGCAGTCGTCGGCATCGCCGATATATTGTGGAGCCGCTACCATTGGTTCGACCAGCTCAGGATGACGAAGCAGGAGGTCAAGGACGAACACAAGCAGTCGCAGGGCGACCCGATCGTCAAGTCGCGCCAACGCTCGATCGCGCGTGACCGCGCCCGCCGGCGCATGATGAAGCAGGTGCCACGCGCGACCCTCGTCATCGCCAACCCGACTCACTTCGCCGTGGCCTTGCGCTATGTGCGCGAGGAAAACGACGCACCTGTCGTCGTCGCCAAAGGCCAGGACCTAATAGCGTTGAAAATTAGAGAGATAGCGGAAGCCAACAATATTCCCGTTTTCGAAGATCCGCCCCTCGCCCGCTCCATGTTTGCGCAAGTCTCGGTTGATAGCGTCATACCGTCAGTATTTTACAAGGCAGTCGCCGAACTCATCCATCGGATCTATGCCGTGCAGTCAAATAGAAAACGGGTACGATAAACCAAATGAAAAAATGCCCCTACTCTGCCCAGCGCGAACAAATACTTGCCGAAGCCATCAGCCCTGTCGCAAGCGAGCTGCGCCTTCTCGACGCCGCCGACCTGATCTCGCTGCTGCGCTTCGAACGATACGGTAATCTTGCTGACCTCGTGGCCTCGGCCGCTGAGCTCTATTTCCTTCCAGGCGTGGTCAATTTCGGGCTCGGTGGCGACTATAAGCTCGATTGGGGCGGCCCGGCCGAAGTGACGCTAGATCTGGAGATCAAGCCGCAGGGCGTCACCATCTATGCCAAGCTTGCCCTCGCGGAGCACTACGCCGGCATCGAAATCAACCATATCGCCTTCGCCAAGGCATCTGCCGATCCGGACGAGAACACGGCACTTCTCGCACGCAGCCTGAAGGATGCACGTTACGTCATCCACGGCGAAGCGGCGCACGCTTTTTGAATCTCTGAAGAGGAATGAAGACTTTCGAAGCTATCCGCCGAGGCGCTGCACTGTCAGCTGATATAGCCGAAGCGGATCGCTTTCGCGATCGCCTGAATGCGATTGACGCTGTCGAGCTTGATCGTTGCCGATCCGAGATAGGCGTTGACGGTATGAACCGACAATCCCAGCTTTTCCGCAATTTCTTCGCTGATACGCCCATCGCCGGCAAGCTGCAGGCAGGTGATTTCGCGCTCGCTGAGCGCTTCGGCGGCCTGAGAGCGGCGTTCGTCCAGCGACAGTAATTCCATCATGATCTGGCAGCTTCGGCCATGCAGCTCGACGATCATGTCACTCGCCAGATCCATGAATTTCGCCGTGAAGACGACATAGCCGTTGCCGACGGCTCCGAGCCGCACGGGAAAGGCAACGCCGGCAAAGGGCAAGAGATGCGGTTTGAGGCGCTGGGTGAAGGCGGCAAAGTCGGGCGTCTCGGCCGTGCTGTCGCTATCGCGGCCATTCCACATGAGCGGCAGCAGCGATTTATCGATGTGCTCGATCATGGCGTCGCCATAGGCATCCACGAAAGACTTGGCGATGACGGAATTGGCGGAGCCCCAGTTGTCGAGCTCGCAGACCAGACGCTGCTTGTGCGGCAAGCCGGAGCCGTGAAGGCGGTAAACTGCAAAATGCTGCGCATCGATCAGCTTCAGCATCGATACCAGCTTCGGGAAGAGATCGGATCGGCCAGAAATACGGCCCGAGCGGGTCAGCCGCACGTCTGTCGGCATGTCCGTCGTCCTGTCAGGCTGATATCGCATTCAACGAGCCTTCAAACGAGGTTGTTTCGCACGGCGAAGGCAATTGCCTCCGAGCGAGTCTTGGTGGCGGTCTTGCGCATGACGCTGGTGATGTAGTTGTTGATGGTGTTGCGCGAAATCCCGAGGATCATGGCAATCTCATCACTCGTCTTGCCTTCGGCGATCCAGAACAAGCATTCCAGCTCGCGTTCCGTCAAATCGAAATCGCGCTCCAGCTTATCCTCGAAGCAGCGGGTGCAGCTGGCGAGATAGCCGGACAGCAGGCCGATATCGCGCAGCCGCTCCGACGAGAGCGACACCGATTCGCGGGCCAGCAGCATCAGCGAGAAACGCGTGCGGCCGACATTGAGGCTCAGCGCGTAATATTGCCGGCCGACGCCTCCCGGCAGTTCGATATCGTCGGGCAGCGAAGCCAAGCTCGGCTGGAACAGGGACATGCATTTTTCCAGCTCGCCGATACGACCATAACCGCTTGTCAATTCCGAGGCCAGGCGTCTGACGAGATCGAAGGGCCAATCCGACGAAACCACGAAATCGAGGCCGTTTTCCTGAATGAAGTCGCAGCGCGCCAGAAGATAGTGCGAGGCACCGGCGTAATCCGCCAGTGCGCGCAGCCCGGCCTGCAGATAGGTCGGGCCGGAAATGGCACTCAGCTGCAAAACGAGCTGCTCGCGCGACATGACGCTGGCGGGCGCTGCTGACCGCGCATCCCTATCGCTTCTGCTCATCTGCGATATCTGTATGTCCATTCCTGCATTTCCTGCCGCTGTTGGACGATCTGTCGTCAACGAGAGCATCATTCCGTCAAAAACCGGCGCTTCATCCAGGAAAACCGATCCCGATTTTCCAGAAGGCATCAGAGCCGAATCACTATTTACCGCGACACAAACACGTCCCGGTGAAGGCAGGGTGGGAGAACGCACCCATTTTTGATTTTCACGTCGGTAATCGCACCAGCATAAACACGAGGGCACGATCTACGAACCATGAACTGATTTTTCCGCCCCTCGAACTCTGCAAACTGCAAGAACTTGCGAAATACATAAAGCGAGGGCCGATTCGCGCCAGTTAAACGGCTACTACATATAGTCGCAATATTAGTAGGTCGATTCTTTCTACCCATCAACGGTATATCCGCCGAATTCCATCTTACGGGCACGTCAAATTACTTGAGCGCGGCTAACTGGCCACAGCGAAGCCCGTAACCTGGCAAAGCGTGGAGGATAGCGATCCGAAAATGAAAAGACCGGGATCTCTCCCGGTCGCTCCATCAGGCAGCCTGGTCGACGGCCCATTTTCTGAGGATTTTTGCGGCGCGCTCTTCGCTGATTTCCACCATGCGCGAAAGACGACGTTCCGGCCCTTCCTTGACGCGGCGGTTGAAGGTGCCGGCGTCGTCGCCCATGGTCAGCAGATCGTCAGTGCTGTCGAAGCCGAAGTCCGAGCCGAAACCGTCCATGAGAGCGGCGCCAGGGCCGCTCACGGCGGGGGCGAAGTCCGGCAATTCCAGACCTGCCGCCTCCGGCAGGGCCGTGCTACCCGCCGCGCCGCCACCGAGCGAGCGGATCAGCGGACGGAAGCCCATCCAGACGATCAGGAAGGCGACGGCAACGAAGGCCAGCGAATTGATGATACCGGCGAGGTTACGGCTCAGCATGTCCACGATGCTGAAGCTGGAGGATGTATCTTCGAGCAGCTGATTGTCGAGGAAGTTCATCGCATTGACTGTCACGACGTCGCCGCGAGCCTGATCGACGCCTGCAGCCGTTGCGACGATCTTCTGCATCTCGGCGATATAGGCATCGACCTTCGCCTGGTCGGCGCCTTCGCCGAGCATCTGCGCGATGCGGCCCCTGTTGACCACTACGGCGACCGAGAGCTTTTCGATCTTGTAGCTGTTACGGGTCGTCGCCGTCGTCTTGCTGTTGATTTCGTAGTTGGTCTGCTCTTCGCGCTTGTCGGACTGGTCGTTCGACGTCGGCGAGTTGCCGCCGGATTTCGGAGCCGCCTGCGGGATATTCTGTTCCACGGTCGCGGCCGTATCGGGCTGGCTCTGCTGCGACTTCTGCGCTTCCTTTACCGTGCGAACGGAACGCTCGACCTTCGATTCCGGATCGAAGGTGGTTTCCTTGACCTGCTGGCTGTCGGTATTGAGCTGTGCCGTGACGCTGGAGCGGAAATTGTCCATTCCGAGGAACGGTGCCAGCGCCTTATTGATATTGCCTTCGATCTCTCCCTGCACGTTCTGCACGATGCCGAGATTGCGGCTGAGCGCGCCGTTGCTGGGATCGTCGCCCGATGCGAGCAGCTGGCCGGTCGAATCGAGGATCGTAACGTCGTCGACCTCCAGGCCCGGAACCGCGGAGGCAACCAGATGGCGGATGGCCGGCGCCGATTTTCGCGCCGCTTCCACGCTGGCGCGGATCATCACCGAGGCCGTCGGCTTCTGGTCCGCTCTGCGGAAATTGCCGACGTCCTGCATGACGATGTGGACGCGCGCGGCGCTGATGCCTGCGATGGAGGTGATGGTGCGGCCGATTTCGCCTTCAAGCGCGCGGACGCGGGTGACTTCCTGCATGAAGGAGGTCAGGCCGAGCGAACCGACATTGTCGAAGAGTTCGTAGCCGGCCTTGCCGCTGCTGGGCAGACCGCGCTCGGCAAGCAGCGCGCGGGCCTTGCCGGTCATCCCGGCCGGAACGGTCAGGCTCGAGCCGTCAGAGCCGACCTGGAAATTGATCTTTGCTTCTGCGAGCGCAATGCTGATCTGATTGAGATCGGTCGCGTCCAGGCCGACATAAAGCGTCTCCTGGGCGGGTTTGTTAACGTAGAGGGCCGCAAGGAGGACCATCACAACGGAAGCTGCGGCTACGCCACCCATGATCATTAGGCGCGTTCTGCCCAGATTCTGGAGATTCCGGAATAAGGGAACTAGTTGATTTAACAGATTCATTCTGTTCTCGCACGATTCGTCAAAGACCTGATGGCTTTGTGCTCTGCAGCGAAAATAGAAATCGAAACTTGTGCGAGCGTTTCGTCCGCCGGGGAAAAAAGGAAAAAACCAGGGAGAAACGGAGAGGATTATATAAGGAAAACAATATCCATCGCAGGCGTCGGATCAGAAGAAATCAAAATCGCCGGCAGCTTTCGCCATGGGCTGCGAATGGGCGTGGAAATTACCGCCGCTAAGCGCCTTCTGCATCTCGGTCAGCTTGACCAGGCTCAACGCAGCTGCGAGGTCGACGGTCCATCCCTCCGGCATGCTGCCGGCAATGGTGTCGATGAACTCGGCGATGCCGCGCGTCTTCTGCACGGCAAGGTCGATACCCTGAATGACCTTCATCGTGCCTGGCGATTCCAGCACCTTGGCGCCGCCGACATCGAGCAGCTGCGGCTCGATGCGTTCGATCAGATAGGCGACGTCGTGCAGTTCGGAAACGATGCGCAGGAGGATAGCCGGAAGCAGGTCTTCGGTGTCGGTCATTTCGGCGCGCTGGAAGGGGGTCATGCGGTAGCCTCGTTGATCAGAAAAATTCGATCGTATTGTCGACCGGCTTGGGAGCCACGACCGGACGCTGTTCGAGCGCCACGGTCTTCTGCGTCTCTGCACCGGTTAGCGGATATTGCCTGGCTCTTCCGGAGATCGGCCAATATTCAACCTTGCGCCCATGTTCGCCGCCGGTGCTGGAACCGACGACAGGGATGCCTTCGTCCTTCAGGAACTGCATGGCAAAGGCTGCGTTCTGCTCGCCGACATTGGAGAAGGTCGCGATCGTCTTGGCACCGCCGAAGACTTTTGCCTCCAGCCGGTCGCGACGCGCACCCTTCTTCAAGAGGCCGTTGATCAGTAGTTCCATCAGGTGCACGCCGTAGCGCGTCGCATCACCACCGCTCATCGGCGAGCTTGCCATTCCCGGGAGCAGGAAATGGTTCATGCCGCCGACACCGGCGATCGGGTCGCGCAGGCAGGCAGCGACGCAGGAGCCGAGGATGGTGGTCAACACCACCTCCGGATCGCTCACGACCTTGTACTCGCCCTGGATGATGTGAACGCGGCGGGCAGCACCCTCGACGATCATTTCAATGCTCCGAACACGGCTTCGATGGCCGCTTTCATCTTTTCGATGGTGAAAGGCTTGGCCAGTACGTTGTTGGCACCAAGCTGGGCCGCTTTCTGGACCAGTGCACGGTCGCCCTGCGCCGTCAGGATGATGAAGGCCGCCTTCTTCGTCGTCGGGTTGGTGCGGACGGCCTGCAGAAGGCCGAGTCCATCCATCTTCGGCATGTTGAAGTCGGAGATGACCAGATGATGGGGCTGCTGTTCCATGATCTTCATCCCCTGCTCGCCGTCACCAGCTGCGGTGATCTGCTTGAAACCGAGCTGCGTCAGCGCATCGCTGAGCAGCAGGCGGCTGGTGACCTGATCGTCGACGATCAGAACTTTGATTTTCTCCGCTAGAGACATTATTCGCTCCCTTCCTTTCGGGCGGCTGTGATTTTCAAAATTTCCTCGCCAATGGCGTTCAGCGGAAGCTGTTGTTCGACTGCGCCGAGCTCGTGGGCGACCCTCGGCATGCCGTAGACCACGCAGGTCTTCTCGTTCTGGCCGATGGTGCGCGCACCGGCGTGGCGCATCTTGAGGAGACCGGCTGCGCCGTCGCGCCCCATGCCGGTCAGGATCACGCCGACGGCATTGCGGCCTGCCAGTTCGGCAACGGAATCGAAAAGCACGTCGACGGAAGGGCGATGGCCGTTCACCGGTCCGCCGTCCACCAGACGGCAATGGGGTGCCGAGGCGTTGGCAACCCTAAGATGCCTGTCGCCGCCAGGCGCCAGATAGATCTTGCCGATCGCTAGCCGCGCACCGTCGGTCGCCTCTTCCACGACAGGGGCGCAGAGGCGGTTCAGGCGTTCGGCAAAGCTACGGGTAAAGGTCGGCGGCATATGCTGGGTAATGACCGTCGGCGGGCAATTGGCCGGAAATTTCTGCAGGACGCTGATCAGCGCCTCGACACCGCCGGTGGAAGAACCAATGGCGACGATCTTGCGGCCGACGCGGAAATCGGCAACAGCCGTCGCCGGTGCGCGCTGGGCGGCAGGCTTGACATATTGCCGCTGCGAACGGGCCGCGGCCTTCACTTTCTCCGCCAAGTCGCCGAAAGGATGGGGCTCGCCCGGCGAAGGTTTCCCGACACAATCGAACGCGCCGATTTCCAGCGCTGCTAACGTCGCATCGGCGCCGCGATGCGTCAGGGTCGAAACCATGATGACCGGCATGGGTCTGAGCGTCATGATCTTTTCAAGGAAATCGAGGCCGTTCATGTTCGGCATCTCGATATCGAGCGTGACGACATCCGGATTGAGGGCCTTGATCGCGGCGCGCGCCTCGAGCGCGTCGCCCGCCTGGCCGACGACGTCGACCTCAGGATCGGAGCGCAGTACTGCGGTGATCAGGCCCCGCATGGTCGGAGAATCGTCGACCACGAGAACACGGGCAGCGGCGTTCATGGTTTCCTCCCCGCGTTTTTACCGAGATAGCGATAGGTCGTGATGCCGATATTATCGAAGAGATGTTTCGATTCCCCTGCAACGCGCTCGGAATGGCCGATATAAAGGTGGCCGCCTTCCTGCAGCTGACCGGCAAAGCGCGACCAGATCTTCACCTGGGTCGGCTCGTCGAAATAGATGACGACGTTGCGGCAGAAAATGACGTCGAAAGTGCCCTTGAAGGGCCACTGCGCCATCAGGTTCAGCTCGTTGAAAGTGATGAGCCGCTTGACGCGGTCATCGATCTGGAATTTGCGGCGCCCCTGGACATTGACGTCCTGGAACCATTGCTTGCGCATGGCGGGCGAGATCGTTTCCAGCGCGGCCTCATCATAGGCGCCGGCGCGGGCAAGGCCGAGAATCTTCGGATCGATGTCCGTCGCCAGGATCTTGAAATCGAGCTCTGCGACATTCGGCATGAGCGCCAGAACGGTCAGAGCAATCGAATAGGGCTCCTGTCCGTCGGAACAGGCGGCAGACCAGATCCGCACACGGCCACCGGCCTTGGCGCGAGCCAGAAGGCCCGGCAGGACCTCGGTGCGCAGATGATCGAAATGATGGTTCTCGCGGAAGAAGCGGGTGAAGTTGGTCGTCAGATGCGACAGCATCTCCCGCCGCTCAGCGCTTCCCGCCGGAGAAGACACCAGCAGACAATAATCGCGAAAGCCCGGCAGACCCAGCGCGCGGATATGCTTCGAAAGCCGCGAATAGACCAGCGACGCCTTGCTTTCGTTGAGAGAAATACCGGCATCCGCATAGATCATGGCGGCGATCTCGGCGAGGTCGCGCCGGGTCAGCGGATATTCGCCGCTGGCCAGGACCTCGTCCGGCGATGCCTTGAGATCTATTGCTCCCATCACACTCATGCAGCTTCGCTTTCACTCTCGGGAAACAGGGCTTCCAGTTCGATCAGGCAGATCATGCGGCGGTCGATGGCGACGATGCCGCGCGCGAACTGCCGCTCATGATCGGACGAAATCTCAGGTGTCGGCTGGATGCTGTCGTCGGTGATCGTCAGGATGTCCGAGACGGCATCGACGAGCAGGCCCACCACCTTGCGCTTGACCTGCGCCACGATGATCACATGCCGCGCCGTCGGTTCCGCATTCTTCATGCCGAGCCGGCTCGAAAGATCGATGATCGGCAGCACGGCACCGCGCAGGTTGATGACGCCGAGCATATAGGCAGGCGCATGCGGCATGACGGTTGCCGGGGTCCAACCGCGAATTTCACGAACCGACATGATATCGACGCAGAACTCCTGGTCGCCGATCCGGAAGGCGATCAGCTCCCGGACCCCCTGGGTCATGTTCTTGACGGCATAGGACATGAACTTACCCCGCCGCTGCGTAAGATATTTCAGGCTTCAGCGACTGGCCACGGGAAGCGCCGACCACCGCATCGACATCAAGGATCAGCGCGACACGGCCATCGCCGAGGATGGTCGCGGCCGCAATGCCGGGCACATGCGTATAGTTGGCTTCGAGGCTCTTGATGACGACCTGGCGCTGGCCCTGAATGGCATCGACCATGAGGGCGCGCTGACCGCCGCCTTCCGATTCCACCAGCAGCGCGACGCCGTCGACCGGATTGGCCTGCGTGGCGCGGAAGTTCAGGATGCGGCCAACATCGACCAGCGGGCAGAAGCTGTTGCGGATCGAGATCAGGCGATGGTTCGCACCGAAGGAATGGATGGCGGAAGCCTCAGGCTGCAGCGTTTCGACGATCGCCGTCAGCGGCACGACCAGGGTCTGGCCGGCAACGGTGACCACCATGCCGTCGAGAACGGCGAGCGTCAGCGGCAGGCTCATGGTGAAGACCGAGCCCTGACCGGGCCTGGAGCTGATGTTGATGCGGCCGCCGAGCGCCTGGATCGAGCGCTTGACCACGTCCATGCCGACGCCGCGGCCGGAAATGTCGGAGATCTTGTCGGCGGTCGAGAAGCCCGGCAGGAAGATCAGGTTGTCGACTTCCTCATCCGAAAGATTGGCGTCGGCTGCGATCAGATCGTTGTCGATAGCCTTCTGTCGCACCTTCTCGCGGTTGATACCGGCGCCGTCGTCGGCAAGCTCGATCAGGATGCGGCCGGAGCGATGCTTTGCCGTCAGGCGGACGGTGCCTTCGGGATTCTTGCCGAGCGTCGCGCGCTTTTCCGGAGTTTCGATGCCGTGGTCGACGGCATTGCGGATCATGTGGGTCAGCGGCTCGGCGAGCTTGTCGATGACGGTCTTGTCGACTTCCGTGTTCTCACCCTCGGTGATCAGGCGGATCGACTTGCCGGTCATGTCGGCGATTTCGCGCACGATACGCGACATGCGCTGGAAGACCGGCTTCACCGGCTGCGCGCGGATCGCCATGACGCTGTCCTGGATCTCGCGGGTGAGCTGTTGCAGCTCCTCGAGGCCCATATTGATCGACGACGCGCCGTTATTGTCGTTCTCGATGACGCTCTGGGAAAGCATCGCCTGGTTGATGACGAGTTCGCCGACCAGATTGATCAGCCGGTCGACGCGGTCGAGATCGACGCGAATGGTCTGGCCGACACCGGCGGCAGCGTTATTCTGCGCTGCTGCGGCGGCATTGGCGGCGGCGGCGGCCGCAAGGGCCGCTTCCTTCTTTTCGACGCGTGCGGCCACGGCGGCGAGCTGCGTGACGTTGCTCGCGGTTTCGGCAGCGGCAACGGCTGCGGCGGCATCGCTCTTTGGCTGCGGCGCCTCGCCGGCTGCCGGCTCGGCGCGCTCGTCATCGAGAATGGAAAGATCGAAGGGCACCGGAACCATCGGCAGCTCGCCATCGCCGGAAGCACCGGCATCAGCTCCGACCAGCCGGACATCGAGCTCGCAATCCCATTCGGCGAATTCGAAGACGGTGCGGATGGCATCCTCGCCCTTGTCCGTCTTGATCGAGATCGTCCACTTGAAATAGGCCCCTTCCGGGTCGATTTCGGGAAGGCCCGGCAGCGCATCCACGTCGCAATAGACGCTCATCTCGCCAAGGCGCGCGAGATCGCGCAGCAGCAGCGTGGCGTCATTGCCCTTGGCGTAGAGATCGGAGCGCGGCTTGAAGCTGACTTCATATTCCGGCATGCCATCGGCAGATGGCTCGTCGGCGCCGAAATCGTCGTCGAAGCTGAAGGGGATCGGCTGAAAACCGCTGTCATCCGTAGGCGTCGGGGCTGCGACGGGCTTCGGAGCAGGCTCGGCAACCACCGCGACGGATGGTGCAGGCACATCGCCGTTGGCCAGTGCTTCCAGTTCCTTGACCAGCCCGCGGCTGCGGGCTTGATCGACGCTGCCGCCATCGCGGGCGGCGTTGGTCAGATCGGCCAGGACATCGGCAGCCTTGAGCATGACCTTCAGGACGTCCTGGGTCGGCTCCAGCTTGTTGGATCGAACGCAATCGAGCGTCGTCTCGAAGACGTGAGCGAATGAGACCAGGTCGTCCAGACCGAAGGCCCCTGCCCCACCCTTGATGGAATGAACGGCGCGGAACACGGCATTGACGGTTTCCGGATCGCGGTCACCATCATTCATTTTCAGGAGACCGGATTCCAGTTCGGCGAGCTGCTCTTCGCACTCCTGGAAGAAAATCTCTTTGATTTCGTTCATATCCATAAGGGCGGATCCTGTTTAAGCGGTTACACGCTCGATGGCATCGATCAGCTTGGCGGGGTCGAACGGCTTGACGATCCAGCCGGTCGCACCGGCCTGGCGGGCACGGTTCTTCTTTTCAGCATCGCTCTCGGTCGTCAGGACGAGGATCGGAACGGCGCGGTATCTGTCGTTGCGGCGCACGCCCTCGATGAAGCCGAAGCCGTCGAGGCGCGGCATGTTGATATCGGTGACGATCACATCCGGATTGGCTTCTTCCAGAATTTCCAGACCTTCGACACCGTCTTCAGCCTGGATGGTCTCGAAACCCGCGTTGTTGAGGGTGACGAGAAGCATGTTTCGAATGGTCCGCGAATCATCCACGGTCAGTACTTTTTTCTTCATTGCCGGATCTCCTTGGCAAGCAGGTGAGATATATCCACCCCGATCATCTGCATCGTTTTCTGAAACGCGTCCGACACCTTGGAGAAGGTGAAGGACAGCTTGTCCTCATCCCAGGTCTTGGCAGCTGCCATGATGACCTGCATGCACAGGGCACCAATCCTTTCGACGCTGGACGCATCGATCACAACATTGCTGCCGCGCATCCCCATCAACTTGCCGCGAAGCGTCGAGGCCTCGTTGAGGTCCAGCACCGCAGCCAGACTGATTGTCTTTTCGCCTTTCCTGCTACGCATCGCTTCATTCCTTGTTGTCTGAAATCGGACCCGCCGGTCCGCATACGCATGAAACTGAAAGATCAATAGGCATTGCGTTCGCCTCCCGCGGCGGTCCTGCGAAGCGGGAAGCCGAAATCGGCCATCTCGTCCTCATCGCGCCCGACGCTGAATTCGTCACGAGCGGGAAGCTGTCGCTGCTGAGCCGCCTTCACCGGCGCCGGAGAGGCCGCATGGCGCCGCTCGCGCTCGATACGAAACTCGCGAATGGTGCGGCCAAGCTCGACGACAACGGTTTGGAGGTGATCGGCGCCTTCCTGCGAACGATTGGCCAAGCCTTCGCCTGCGGCGGCGCGCGTGCTGAAATCGCCGATATCCGTCGAGAGCGAATGCAGACCAGCCACTTGCACGTCGCTCGCCGCTGCGATCCCGGAGATGGCTTCGTTGATATCCGTCACCTGGCGGACGATGCTGCCGATCGCATCCTGCGTGCGGCCGACCATCTGCACGCCTGCATCGACCTGTGCCTTCGTGCCCGATACCAGAACCTTGATTTCGCGCGCAGCATCGGCGGAACGCTGCGCAAGGGCACGCACTTCCTGCGCGACGACGGCAAAGCCGCGGCCGCTGTCACCGGCGCGGGCGGCTTCGATGCCGGCATTCAAGGCCAGAAGATTGGTCTGGAAGGCGATCTCGTCGATGACGCCGATGATCTGGCCGATCTTTTCGGCCGAGGTCTCGATATCGGCCATGGCCGATATGGCCTGCCCGACGATCCGGCCGCTGTCTTCCGCGGCCGTACGCGTCGATACTGCCGCGCGTTCAGCCGAGCGCGTATTGGCGGCATTGCCGCGCACCTGATCGGCAAGCTCGGCAAGCTGGCGCGCCGAGGCTGCAAGGCCCTGCGACTGCTCGGCCGAATTTTCCGCGAGGGATTTCGACGAACGGGAAATGCTCTCGCTCGTCGCTTCAGCCGCCTGCACGCCGCCGGCCAGAACCGAAAACTGCTGCTGGATGTCCGCCAGCGCCGCGTTCAGGGCTTCCGCGACTTCCGCATAAGCCTCGGGACAATCGGTCGGCATCCGAGCTGTCAGATCACGATCGGCAAGACCATTGGCCATCTCGGCGATGAAGGCCGTCGCTTCGGCACGATCGGCAGCCCGTTGCTCAACCAGCATGCGCTGATGGCCGACCCGTAATTCATTGAAACGCAAGGACACGGCGATTTCGACATCGACCATGACGAGGCGAACGACCGATGTGATGAGTTCGCTCAATTCACGGGCACGGCGCTTGGCTCCGGGCAAGATAGCCCGGCCGCCCAGCTCCTCGACGAGACCGGCAAGAATATGCTCCAGCATGACGCCGTGGCCGGCAACGTGCCAGCGCGGGTCGAGCCCCATCTTGCTTTCGCTGTCGGATAGAACCTTGACGCGCTCCGCATAGAGGCTGTCGAAGCGGGCATCCGTCAATACGTCCCAATGCGAGGACTGCAGATCCTGAAGCCGTTCGAGCTGGCTTTCGCTGGTAAAATTGCGCGCAGCGTCCGGGAAAGTCTGGAAACGGTGGAAGAGATCGCGCAGGCCGGACTTGAGATGAGCCTCGAGCATGGGCCGGCTGCGGCGCAGCGTCTCACACTGTCCGGCATCGAGACCAGCAAAACGCAAGCGGTCGCGAAGGCTGCCAGCCTGCGCCCTACCTGCCTGATCTGACGGCGAATCCTGCGCCAAAATCGTCCCCGCCGAAGTGCCGCACGCGCAAGCGTCGGCGAAACCGCTGATGATCCGCGCCAGGCGCGATGAGAAGGCGAGGCAATACGCAGATAGCACCGATCAAGTGATCGGGGCGCTGAAGCTCGCTCGTTCATCAAAGTCTTGTGCGGACCTGTTTGATGAGATGGATACCGGATCGAACCCGGTACGACGGGGCGGCTTCATGCCTGCTGAGAACGAGTCACAATTTTCCCATTCCGACGTTCAGGTTCATTATTTATGGTTAATTCCTTGCCCGAAGGTTAATGACCGCGGACCGACCGTCTTGTTTCGATCATCCCTAATTTAGAGATGCCGCTTCCGCGCCTTTTGCCCGAGGACAGGCGCGGCTGAACGCAAGTCACGAGCAAGCTTCATGCCCTACTGCTCAGAGCGTAGACACCTTCGATGTCGATACGGAGAGAGCAATGATTGTTCTTGGTTTGACCGCTTCGCTGATGGCCAGCATGACGCTCGCGGCCTTCGTGCTTCTGTGCCGCATCGAAGAAGCGCGCGGCAAGGCCTCCCGCATCCTTTAACGATATCGAACCCGGTATCCCCGGCCTCAGGGTCGGGCGCGAAGCCCTTTGCAGGCTGAGAGGGCGCGCCGCCTCGCCATCTTTCTCCTTCGCCGGCAGCTAGCATTAGGCTTGATAGTTCCGTATTAAGCCTCACGACCTGGCACCGAGATCTATCATTTAATGTCCGATACGACCCAATCCCGAACGAATACCCAGACGCTTTCGCTGGGAACAGCGCTTGCGATCATCTTCGGCGTGACGCTCTGGCGCGTGCTCATGCTGCTGATCAACAGAACGGACCTGTTCGTCGACGAGGCGCAATACTGGTTCTGGGGTCAGAATTTGGATTTCGGCTATTATTCCAAGCCGCCGATGATTGCCTGGGTCATCCGCTTCTTCAATACGATCTCGGGATCGGACTCGACCTTCTGGATCCGCATATCCGCGCCGCTTTTTCATCTAGCCACCGCGCTGATGCTGATCGTTACGACGCGCCGGCTGTTCGATGGCGAGGAAGGACGCGAGATTGCCCCCTGGGCAGGCGTCATCTTCATCACGCTGCCGGCTGCATCGCTTTCGGCCGTGCTGGTGTCGACCGATACGATCCAGATCCTGTTCATCACGATCGCCATTTGGGCCTTTATCGGTCTGACCAGGCGCTCGTCCGTTTCCGAAGCGCTGATCCTCGGCATCAGTCTCGGCCTCGCTTTCATGACGAAGTATTCCGTGCTCTTCCTGCTGCCGGGCGTGGGCATCGCCTTGCTGACGCTGCGCTCGGCGCGCATTGCCTGGCGGGACGTGGCAATTGCCGCCATTGTCGGCGCTATCGTCGTGTCGCCCAATCTGTGGTGGAACCTCACGCATGACGCGGCAACGGTAAAACACACCCAAAGCATCGCCCGCTGGAGCACGGGTGACAGCGGGACCGGCCCATTGAAGCATCTCCTTAACGGGCTCAGCTTCGTCGGGGCGCAGTTCGGCGTTGTCGGTCCTGTCGTGTTCTACGCGCTTCTGTGGGCGACCTGGCGGCTGGTCCGCGGGCAAAGCGACGACAGGGAGAAATTGCTGTTCTGGCTGTCCATGCCGGTGGTGATCCTGATCGCTCTGCAGGCCCTCTTCGCCAAGGCTTACGCCAATTGGGCCGTCGCCGCCTATGCCGCAGGCACCATTTTGGCCGTCTGGCTCCTCTATCGCCTGACGAAGAAGGGGCTGGTCACCTCATTGATCATCGGCGCGGTCGTCGCCATCGTCATCCCGGTGCTGACGGTCTTCGCGCTTGATGTGAAAATTCCGAACGGCGATCTCGTCATGAAGCGCTATGTCGGCCGCAGCGTCGTCAGCCTGGAAATCGCCGATATCGCCACGACTGCGAAGCTGCCGGATATCGTGGCGTCGGACCGCGCCGTCCTCGCCGATCTCTTCTATACGCTGAAGGGCAAACCATTCCACATTTACGCCCGCAATTTCGGCGGCTTCCCGAAGAACTATTACGAGCAGGATTTCTCTCTCCCTGCCGACGTGACCGGTCCGGTGCTGTTTGTCGATTCCGATCCGATCACCTGCGCCGAGGGCCAGGCCGAGCTCATCAAGAGCTGGTCGCCTCCCTTCGGCGACATGAAGGGCACCACGCTCTATGCCTATCGCGTCCCGGCAAGCTGCCTGGCGCCGAAGCCGTGATCCCTGATTGTCCTGCCAGAGAAGAAATCGCGCCGGGATGGTTGACCGGCTGGCGTAAGTGCAGCATGACAGGCCGTACTATGAAGACGCAAGACGTCCTGATATCATGACCGAACCGCCGAGGGTCCGCCCCGGCAAAGGAATAAGGCATTTCTGACCGTTGAGCCCGCTCGAATTCGGCGCCGCCGACAGCGAAGATAGAGACGACAGGACGCACGGTGCCGGAGCGCGCGTGATCGCCTCGCTGTTCGTCGCGTTCTTTGCCTATATCGGGCTGGCGCTTGGCGGCGGCATCAACCTCGCCACGCGGGCGGATGCGGAGGCCCTCTCCTCCGGCAAGGATAGTCGGCCACTCTATCTTTCCATCCGCGATCCCGTTCGCGGCATCGTCGTTGCCGACCGGCTGGTGACGCCAAAGGCGACCTGGCACGATATCGGACCGGCGACGCTCGCGTCCGTTCCCTTGCTCGAGCATATCGCCAGGCCTTGGCAACCAAGCGATCATGCCATCGTATCGCGGCTCGAATCCGCTCATTCCCGCGCCTATCTTGCCCGCGCGCCTCCGGCCAGTTTCGCCTGAGCCGTTAGCGCCGACGCGGCGCATCTCCGACATAACCTAATTCCGCCAGCGGCCAGACCGCTGGCAACAGTGTATTTCCAAGGATAATACCCATGCGCACTTCACGATGGCTGGTGGCACTCTACTCGGTGATCATCGTGCTTGGCTTTCTTATTGCCTTGCCGAACGTACTTCCGCAGTCGACTCTCAGCAAAATTCCGTCCTGGCTGCCGCATAGCCAGGTTCCGCTCGGCCTCGACCTTCGCGGCGGCTCCTATCTCGTCCTCGAAGTCGACGAGAAGGACCTGACCAACGGCCGGCTGCAGTCCTTGCAGCAGGATTCGCGCCGCGTGCTGCGCGACAAGAACATCCTGACCCGCTCGATCGTCCGCAACGGCAATCAGGTCGTCGTGACGCTCACCGATCCCACGCAGAGTGGCGCGGCGGTGACCCAGCTGCAGACGCTGGCCAACACGGTCACGTCAGGCCTTTCCGCCGGCCAGTCCGACCTGACGATCAACCCGAATGGCGCAACGATCGCCATGTCCTTCTCGCAGGCGGGTATTTCGGCCAACGTCGATTCCGCCGTTCAGCAGAGCCTCGAAGTCATCCGCAAGCGCGTCGACCAGGTCGGCGTCGCCGAGCCGACCATCCAGCGCGTCGGCCCGAACCGCGTTCTCGTCCAGCTTCCTGGCGCGCAGGACCCGTCGCGTCTGCGCGAGCTTCTCGGTTCGACCGCGAAGATGTCCTTCCATCTGCTTGCCGACAACGCCGATCCGAACAATCCGCCTCCCGGCGTTACCATCCTCAAGGACGAGCAGGGCAACAGCTATCCGGTCCTCGACCGTATCGAACTTTCCGGCGACCGTCTGACGGATGCTCGCGTCAGCTTCGATCCGAACACGCATGAGCCGCTCGTCACCTTCCGCTTCGACAGCGCCGGTGCCAACCGCTTTGCCGAAATCACCCGCGAAAATGTCGGCAAGCCCTTCGCCATCGTCCTCGACAACAAGGTGCTGAGCGCGCCGAATATTCGCGAGCCGATCACCGGCGGTTCGGGCCAGATCTCCGGCAACTTCACCGCCGACAGCGCGACCACGCTCGCCGCCCTGCTGCGCGCCGGCGCGCTGCCCGCCAAGCTGACCGTCATCGAAGAACGCACCGTCGGCGCCGACCTCGGCAGCGACGCGATCCAGAAGGGCATCTATAGCGGCCTGGTCGGCTTCGTCCTGGTTGCCGCCTTCATCTTCGTGCTCTACGGCACCTGGGGGATCCTCGCGAATGTCGCACTGCTCATCCACACGATCCTGACCTTCTCGGCCCTGACGCTGGTCGGCGCCACGCTGACGCTGCCCGGCATCGCCGGCGTCGTTCTCGGTATCGGCCTTGCGGTTGATGCCAACGTTCTCATCAACGAGCGCATCCGCGAAGAAACCCGCAAGGGCCAAAGCGCCTTCGCCGCCATCGATAACGGCTTCAGGAAGGCTTATTCGACGATTATCGACGGCAACATGACGGCACTGATCGCAGCCGCCATCCTGTTCTACTTTGGCTCCGGCCCGGTTCGCGGCTTTGCCGTGACCATGGGTCTCGGCCTCATCATCTCGATGTTCACCTCCGTCGCCTTCGTGCGCGTCGTGATGATCGCCATCACCCGTCGCCGTAAGCTGAAGGTGCTCAACATCAGGCCGCTGATCCCCTTCAGCCCCTATGACAAGCACATCCAGTTCATGAAGGCCCGCTTCTTTGGCGTCACCGTCTCGGCGATCCTGTCGATCGCCTCGGTGGTCCTGTTCATCCATCCGGGCCTCAACTACGGCGTCGATTTCCGCGGCGGCATCCAGATGTCGGTCAAGACCAAGGAGGCGGCCGATTTGTCGACGTTCCGCGCCGGCCTGAACACGCTCGGCCTCGGCGAAATCGCGCTACAGTCCTTCGGCGACAACAACAGCATCCTTGTCCGCGCCCAGCGCCAGGATGGCGGCGAAGAAGCGCAGACAGCCGCGGTGACCAAGCTCAAGGCAGAGATCGTCAAGATCGACCCAACCGCGACCATTGAAGGCACCGATGTCATCGGGCCGAAGGTTTCTGGCGAGCTTGCCCAGGCCGGCATCCTGTCGGTCGTGATCGCCAGCCTGGCGATGCTGTTCTACATCTGGTATCGCTTCGAATGGCCGTTCGCGGTCGGCGCCATCGTCACGCTGGTACTCGACGTCACGAAGGCGATCGGCTTCTTCGCGATCACCGGCCTCGATTTCAACCTGACGGCCATCGCCGCGATCCTGACGCTTGTGGGATATTCGGTGAACGACAAGGTCGTGGTCTATGATCGCATGCGTGAAAACATGCGGCTCTACAAGTCGATGCCGCTGCGCGACATCATCGACAGGTCGATCAACGAGACCCTGGCGCGAAGCCTCTATACCAACGCCACCGCCTTCCTGGCGCTGGTGCCGATGGCGATCTGGGGCGGCAGCGCCGTCTCCAGCTTCGCGATCCCGATGGTGTTCGGCATACTCGTCGCCGGCGCCTCGTCGGTCTTCATCGCCGCGCCGATCCTGCTCTTCCTCGGCGACTGGCGCCGCCGCCATGCCAAGCCCGCCGCAAACGACACGGCATCGACCGACGGCAAGTCGGGCAAGGGCAACAAGCAGATCCCTGCCGCGGAATAAGCGAGTTTTCGATTGAAAAAGGACATGCCCGGCTTGCGGGCATGTCCACCAGCCGCTCTATCTTCTTGTTTTCTTACGCATTCCGGACGGAAAACCGCCGCGCACTTTTCCTGGAAATGCTCTAGGAAATGGACGGCATATGCAACGGTAGCCCCGGACGCGGCGCCGTTATCTTCTCAACCACACCGTTTTCCTGCTCGCTGACGAGCAGATGCTTGCCGTCGACGGTAAAGGCGATATTGCTCGGCCTCGTACCGTCCGTGCGGATATGGCCGGCCATTCTTCCCTCGGTATCGACAAGCGAGATCTCACCCAGCCCGTACATCGCGCAATAAAGCACGCCACTGCGATCGAAGGCGAGACCGGCAGGGCCGCGCAGCATGTTCATGGCAGGCGATGGCATCGATTGGACGAACAGTTCCTGCCGCCCGCCGATGATCTGCCGGTGGATTTTCCCGGTCAGCGTCTCGCTGTAATAGAGCAGCCCGTCAGCGCCGAAGGCTATGCCGCCGGCAAAGAGCAGGCCTGCGGCCAGCACCCTGATGACCCGGCCATCGGCAGGATCGATCTGATAGACACAGCCATTATAGGCTGCCTTGAAGAAATCGGGATGAATATGGCCGCCTTTGAGGAGGTCGTCGAGACGGATGCCTGAATCGGTCATGTAAAGCAGGCCATCCGGGCCAAAAGCGAGAGCATTCGGATGAAGAAACGGACCGTCGGCGCTGCCTTCGATCACCTGCAGCACACGGCCCTGCGACGATAGCCTGACGAGAGAATTTTCCGGACCGTCGGCTATCCAGAAACATCCATCACCGTCGATCGCAATCCCGCTCGGAGTGCCGCCGATTTTGCAAATTTCCTGATATGCACCGCTTGTCTCGAAAAGTTTCAGACAGCGGCGGCTGGTATCCATCTCCACCAGTGCGAAGCGCCCATCGGGCAAAGCCACCAGCCCGCTAGGCAGACGCAGCCTAGTGGCAATCGTTTCGTTCATGTCCTGAAACCTTCGTTCTACGCACTACCAAGCCACAAAACTCAACATACCGCGTCGAAATAATACATAAGCATGACAAACGCCGTTTTCGAGCCTGAATTGACCAAATCCGGATAAGATTCTTGCACAAGAGGTCACTTCCGCGTTGCCGCTCCGCCAATCTTGACAGGCTCGCGCGATTCGGAACATCCATAGAACGTCTGGATAATTTCGCCGATGCGATTCGTCTTGGATTGCGCCCGGCCATCCCTCATCCGACAGGTTCAGGAGAGTTCATGACCGCCGCCTATCTGGAAAAGCTGAACCCGGAGCAGCGGCTGGCAGTGGAGCACGGCACGACTGCAGGCGACTGTCATGTCGCCGGGCCGCTGCTTGTGATTGCCGGGGCCGGCTCCGGCAAGACGAATACGCTTGCCCATCGCGTCGCGCATCTGATCGTCAAGGGTGCGGACCCACGCCGCATTCTGCTGATGACCTTTTCGCGCCGCGCCGCCGCCGAGATGGGCCGCCGCGTCGAGCGGATCTGTCGCGAGGTGCTGGGTGCGAATGCCGGCATCACCGCCGATGCGCTTGCCTGGAGCGGCACATTCCATGGCATCGGCGCACGCCTGCTGCGGGATTACGCCGAGCAGATCGGCATCGATCCGGCCTTCACCATCCACGACCGGGAAGACAGTGCCGACCTGATGAATCTTGCGCGCCATGACCTCGGCTTTTCCAAGACGGAGAACCGTTTTCCGACCAAGGCGACATGCCTTGCCATCTACTCGCGCTCCGTCAATGCGGAGGCGCCGCTCGACGGCGTGCTGCGGGACTTCTTCCCCTGGTGCGCCATGTGGGAACAGCAGCTGCGCGATCTCTTCGCCGCCTATGTCGAGGCGAAGCAAGTGCAGAACGTGCTCGATTACGACGACCTGCTGCTCTACTGGGCGCACATGCTGCAGGAGCCGCTGATCGCCGAGGATATCGGCAGCCGCTTCGACCACGTGCTTGTCGACGAGTATCAGGATACCAATCGGCTGCAATCCTCCATCCTGCTGGCTCTCAAACCCGATGGCCGGGGATTGACCGTCGTCGGCGACGATGCGCAGTCGATCTATTCCTTCCGCGCGGCCACCGTGCGCAACATTCTGGATTTCCCCAAGGCTTTCACGCCATCGGCCGATATCGTCACGCTCGACCGCAATTATCGCTCGACGCAACCGATTCTCGCTGCCGCCAATGCCGTCATCGATCTTGCCTCGGAGCGCTTCACCAAGAACCTGCGCACAGAGCGGCAGAGCACGGAGCGCCCACGGCTGGTGACGGTGCGCGACGAGGCCGATCAGGCGCGTTACATCGCCGATCAGATATTGGAAAATCGCGAGGGCGGCACGCGGCTCAAGCAACAGGCCGTACTCTTCCGCACATCGAGCCATGGCGGCCCGCTGGAAGTGGAGCTCACCCGGCGCAACATTCCCTTCGTCAAGTTCGGCGGGCTGAAGTTCCTCGACAGCGCTCATGTCAAGGACATGCTGGCAGCTCTGCGCTTTGCCCAGAACCCGCGCGACCGCGTGGCGGGTTTCCGCCTGATGCAGCTCCTGCCCGGCGTCGGCCCATCCACGGCGCAGCGCGTGCTCGACCAGATCGGCGAAGAGGCAAGCCCGATCACGGCCCTTACCGAGCTTCCGCCGCCGCCCCGCACGGGAGACGACTGGACCGCTTTCGTCGAGACGATGCGGGAGGTCAAAAGCGGCAAGGCCGGATGGCCGGCGGAAATCGGCCTGGTTCGCCAATGGTACGAGCCGCATCTGGAGCGAGCCCATGAGGATGCCGCTACCCGCCAGGCGGATCTCGTCCAGCTCGAACAGATCGCCGCGGGCTACGGCTCGCGCGAGCGCTTTCTCACCGAACTTACGCTCGATCCGCCTGATGCAACCAGCGATCAGGCGGGCGTGCCACTGCTCGACGAGGATTATCTGATCCTGTCGACAATCCATTCCGCCAAGGGCCAAGAGTGGACGAAGGTCTTCATCCTCAACGCCGTCGACGGCTGCATCCCCGCCGATCTCGCCGTCGGGTCCTCCGCCGAGATCGAGGAGGAACGGCGGCTGCTCTATGTCGCGATGACGCGGGCCAAGGACAATCTCGATCTCGTCATCCCGCAGCGCTTCTTCGTGCACGGCCAGCATGCGCAGGGGGACAAACATGTCTTCGCCTCCCGCACCCGCTTCATTCCGGCGACACTTTTGCAATTCTTCGAGGTCTGCGGCTGGCCACAGGCGCGGGCTGAAAGCGCAGCCGCCATTCGGGCGCGAGAGGTGCGCGTCGATGTCGGGGCACGGATGCGGGGCATGTGGCGGTGAGTTATAGCGACTGAGATCGGCAGGTCAGGCATGTTCGCCGACGCCGCCTCTTCGTGCCTGGCCCCTCACCCTAGCCCTCTCCCCGCAAGCGGGGCGAGGGAACGATCTCATAAAACGGTGAGCCTTCCCTCAAGCCGAAGCCGCTTTAGGCACAATTCCCCCTCTCCCCGCTTGCGGGGAGAGGGCTGGGGTGAGAGGCAATCCGAATTTTCAACTCGGTCGAATATCGCGAGTTATACTCAATTCGCCTCCCGAAACATCTCGATAATGGCCGAAAAATCGCGGCCACCATTGCCGAGCTTTTCGAAGAGTGCATAGAGCTGCGCCGCCTCCGCTCCCAGAGGCGTGGATGCGCCGCTGGAGAGAGCCGCCTCCTGCGACAGCCGCAGGTCCTTGAGCATCAGGGCAGCTGCAAAGCCGGGCTTGTAATCATTATTGGCAGGTGAGGTCGGCACAGGGCCGGGCACGGGGCAATAGGTATTGATCGACCAGCACTGCCCTGACGAAGTCGAAGCGACGTCGAACAATGCCTGATGCGAGAGGCCGAGCTTTTCGCCGAGCACGAAGGCCTCGCAGACACCGATCATGGAAATGCCGAGGATCATGTTGTTGCAGATCTTCGCCGCCTGGCCGGCACCGGCATCGCCGCAATGGACGATCTTCTTACCCATCACGTCAAGCAGCGGTTTGGCGGCCGCAAAACTTTCCGTCGAGCCGCCGGCCATGAAGGTCAGCGTGCCGGCCGCAGCCCCCCCGGTTCCGCCGGAAACCGGCGCGTCGAGCGAGAGGCAGCCGGCATCACCCGCCATGGCATGCGCCTTGCGGGCGCTATCGACGTCGATGGTTGAGCTGTCGATCAGCAGCGTTCCCTTCGGCACGGATCGCAGCACGTCGGTCCAGACGGTGAGCACATGCTGGCCCTTCGGCAGCATGGTCACGACCACTTCGGCATCAACCAAGGCTTCGGTCAGCACATTAGCGGCCTTCACGCCCGATGCTTCTGCTGCCTTCAGCACATCATGCGAAAGATCGAAGCCAGTAACGGCATGGCCGGCCTTGACGAGATTGGCGGCCATCGGCCCTCCCATATTGCCGAGGCCGATGAATGCGATCCGTGCCATGATGTTTTCCTCCCATGATCGGTTGAAGCAATTCCAGGAAAGATGCAGATCGGCTTTCCGTCCCGGAATTGCTTAAAATAATGAGATAGAACGGTTCAGAAATTCCGTGATGAGCTGAACCACTCTAGCTCGCGAAAAGCGGCGGCTGCGGCGGAACGAAAAAGCGGTCGATCTCGGCAGCAGTGACTTCGGCCAGGCTGGCCGGAGACCATTTCGGATTGCGGTCCTTGTCGATGACCGCAGCGCGCACGCCTTCGTAGAAATCGTGATTATACAATATGCCCCGGCAGGCGCCGAGTTCACGATTGAGGCATTCGGCGAGATTGGCGCTCGCCCGCCCTGCCCGCAGCAGCCGCAAGGTCAACTTCAGGCTGGTGGGCGAGCGGCTGGCGATCACGCCGGCAGCTTCAGCGACAAACTCTCCGGGTTCAGCCGACAATGCCTTTAGAATCTCTTCCAGCGTGTCTGCGGAAAACACCCGGTCGATCACGTCGCGGTTTGCCGCAAGCCGGCTTTCGCCAGCGTCCGAAGCCATCGTGCGGATCAAGGCGTGCACGTCTGCGCCAGAGGTGGCGGCGGGCAGCGCCACTATCGCATCCATGAGAGTCAACAGCGCCGAGGACGCGACATGGTGATCGGCAAAACCGGCATGGATGACGTCTGCCGCTTCGACGGTTAAGCCCGTCAACCCCATCCAGGTGCCGGCTTCGCCCGGCGCACGCGGCAGCAGCCAGGTGGCGCCGACATCCGGGAAGTAGCCGATGCCGGTTTCGGGCATGGCAAGGCGCGTGCGCTCCGTGACGACGCGATGGCTGCCATGCGCCGACAGGCCGACGCCGCCGCCCATGGTGATACCATCCATCAACACCACATAGGGCTTGAGATAGCGCGAGATGGCGTGGTTGAGCAGGAACTCCTCGCGCCAGAAGGTCTCCGCTTCATCGGACCCCTCCTTGCCGCTCCGGTGCAGCAGGCGGATATCGCCGCCGGCACAAAAGCCGCGCTCCCCTTCGCCCATGACGATGACGCTCGCAATCGCGGGATCGGCGGCGAAATCCGCAAGGGCCGGAGCAATGACCCTTACCATTGACAGTGTCAGGCTGTTCAGCGCCTTCGGGCGGTTGAGCCTGACGATGCCGGCCGATCCGCGCCGCTCGATGATGACTTCGTCCGTGCTTTCCATGCAAATCTCCTGTCCCCGCTCACGTCAATCCTCAGAGAGTCATCGATTGTCGGCAAGGATCATTTCGGCTGCCTTCTCGGCGATCATGATGGTTGGCGAATTCGTGTTGCCTGATGTGATCGACGGCATGATGGAGGCGTCGGCAATGCGAAGCCTTGCCAGTGCTCGCAGCCGCAAGCGGGGATCAACAACGCTTTGCGCGTCGCCGCCCATGCGGCATGTGCCGACCGGGTGGAAAATCGTCGTGCCGATATCGCCGGCAGCCCGCTCCAGATCGGCGTCCGTGTCATAGGCCGGTCCAGGCTTGAACTCCTCCGGCCTGAAGCGGGCGAAAGAGGGCTGCGCCACGATCCGGCGCGTCAGGCGAATGGAGCGTACCGCGATCTCCCGGTCTCGCTGAGCCGAGAGATAATTCGGGCTGATGGCCGGCTGCAGGGCGAAATCGGGGCTGCGCACATGCACCGAGCCGCGGCTTTCGGGCCGCAGATTGCAGACGCTGGCGGTAATGGCCGGAAAGGGATGAACGGGATCGCCGAACTTGTCGAGCGAGACCGGCTGCACATGATATTGCAGATCCGGCGTTTCCTTATCCGGCCCCGAGCGGGTGAAGATGCCGAGCTGGCTCGGCGCCATCGCCATCGGGCCTGAGCGGCGAACCAGATATTCAAGGCCGATCGCCGCCTTGCCGATGAGGCTCGTCGCCTTCTCGTTCAGCGTGGCGACGCCCGTCACCTTATAGGCCATGCGCAATTGCAGATGATCCTGCAGGTTCTCGCCGACGGACCTGACCTCGCGCACGACCTCGATACCGGCCTTGCCGAGCACATTGCCATGGCCGATGCCCGACAATTCGAGAACATGCGGCGAGCCGATGGAGCCGGCCGACAGCACCGTCTCCTTGTTCGCATAGGCGCGTTTCGCCACGCCATCATGCTGGAATTCGACGCCGATGACGGCATCGCCCTCGACGATTAGGCGGCGAACCTGCGCCTTGGTATAGACGGTGAGATTGCCGCGCTGCATGGCCGGGCGCAGGAAGGCCTTCGTCGTGTTCCAGCGAATGCCGGAACGCTGGTTGACGTCGAAATAGCCCGACCCTTCATTGTTGCCGCGATTGAAATCCGCCGTCTCCGGGATGCCGGCCTCCCTGGCCGCGGCCTGGAAGGCATCCAGCACAGCCCAGCGCACGCGCGCCTTCTCGACCCGCCATTCGCCGCCGGCGCCGTGCATCTCGTCCCTGCCGCGATAGTGATCCTCGGACTTGATGAAGTGAGGCAACACGTCGTCCCAGCCCCAGCCGGCACAGCCGAGCTGCCGCCAGAGATCGTAGTCGCGCGCCTGGCCGCGCATGTAGATCATGCCGTTGATGGAAGAGCAGCCGCCGAGCACCTTGCCGCGCGGATAATTCAGCGACCGGCCGTTCAGACCCGCTTCCGCCGACGTGGTGAAGCACCAGTCGATGCGGGGATTGTTGATGCAATAGAGATAGCCGACCGGAATATGGATCCAATGGTAGTTGTCATTGCCGCCGGCTTCCAGCAGCAGCACCCTGTTATTGCGGTCAGCCGAGAGCCGGTTGGCAAGCACGCAACCGGCACTGCCGGCACCGATGATGATGTAGTCGAAGCGATCCATGTTCAAACTCAGTGATTCCCTCTCCCCGCGCGCGGGGAGAGGGCTAGGGTGAGGGGCCTGGAGGTACGGCAAACCCAGCTTCCCGATCAACCTCGAAATAGCCCCTCATCCGCCCTCCGGGCACCTTCTCCCCGCTTACGGGGAGAAGGAAAATCAAACCGCTAGCGCCGATATTCAAACCCCAGTTTCCGTCCCAGCCGCGAGGCATAGAATTCGCCGACGATGCCGCGGCGGAAGAGCAGGACGCAAACCATGAAGACGATACCGGTAATGATGGTGACCGGGAATTCCGAGGTCGCGAGATAGTTTTCCAGCGTCGCCACGAAACCGGCGCCAAAAATCGGGCCGATCAGCGTGCCGATGCCGCCGAGCAAGGTCATGAGGATCACCTCGCCGGACATCTGCCAGGCGACATCCGTCAGCGTCGCGAACTGGAAGACCAGCGCCTTGACCGCGCCTGCAAGCCCCGCGAGCGCCGCCGACATGACGAAGGCGCCGAGCTTGTAATGCGCAACGGAATAGCCGAGCGAGATCGCCCGCTGCTCGTTCTCGCGGATCGACTTCAGGATCATGCCGAACGGCGAATTGATGAAACGCCAGATGATCAGCACGCCGATCAGGAACACGGCAAGGACGAAATAATACATGTTGAAGGAGTTGTTGAGATCGAGGACACCGAGGAGGTAGCCGCGCGGCACCGATTGGATGCCATCCTCGCCATGGGTGAACTTCGCCTGCAGGCAGAAGAAATAGAACATGTAGGACAGCGCCAGCGTGATCATGGCGAAATAGATGCCCTGCCGGCGGATGGCGACGAAGCCCATGATAAGGCCGAGCAGCGAGGCGCCGGCAACCCCGATCAGGATGCCGAGCTCAGGCGGCACGCCCCATTCCTTCACCGCATGAGCGGTGAAATAAGCCGCGCCGCCGAAGAAGGTGGCGTGCCCGAAGGACAAGAGGCCGGCATAGCCGAGCAGCAGATTGAAGGCGCAGGCGAAAAGCGCGAAGCAGAGCACCTTCATGACGAAGATCGGGTAGATGAAGAACGGCGCCCAGATCAGGCCGACGAGACCGAGAACCAGCAACAGTTTCTGGATCGAGAGGCTCGGCTGCGTCTTGGATTTCAATGTGGTTGTTCCAGCCATATCACGCATCCCGACCGAAGAGGCCGGCCGGCCTCAAGAGCAGCACGATCGCCATGATCACGAAGATGACGATGTTGGAGGCTTCCGGATAGAAGACCTTGGTCAGGCCCTCGGCAACCCCGAGCATATATCCGGTGACGATCGCGCCCATGATCGAGCCCATGCCGCCGACGACGACCACGGCGAAGACGATGATGATCATGTTCGACCCCATCAGCGGCGACACCTGATAGATCGGCGCAGCGAGCACGCCCGCAAAGGCGGCAAGCGCGACGCCGAAGCCATAGGTGAGCGTCAGCAGCACCGGTACGTTGACGCCGAAGACCTGCACGAGCACGGAATTCTCGGTCGCCGCACGCAGATAGGCGCCAAGCTTGGTCTTCTCGATCAGAAGCCATGTGCCGATGCAGACGATCAGCGAGGCAATCACCACCCAGCCGCGATAGACGGGCAGGAACATGAAGCCGATATTTTTCGCACCCGCCAATTCCGTCGGAACGGCATAGGGCTGGCCCGAGGAGCCGTAGAGATAGCGGAAGGTTCCCTCGATGGTCAGCGCCATGCCGAAGGTGAAGAGCAATCCGTAAAGCGGATCGATCTTGTAGAGCTGGCGCAGGCAAAGCCGCTCGACCAGCGCTCCGAACAAGCCGACGATCAGCGGCGCCAGAACGAGGGCCGGCCAATAGCCGATGCCGGCATAGGCGAGCAGCAGATAGGCGGTGAAAGCGCCGAGCATATAGAGCGCGCCATGGGCGAAATTGATGACCCGCAACATGCCGAAGATGATCGCCAGGCCAAGGCTTAAGAGCGCATAGAAGGAGCCGTTGATCAGGCCGATCAGCAATTGACCGAGAAGAGCCTGGACGGGGATGCCGAAGATTGTCGTCATGGTTCAGACCCCCAGAACCTTGTGCAGCATATCCATGCGCTCTGTGAGTTCGCCGACAGGAAATTCCGAGACCATCTGGCCGTGATCCATCACATAGAAGCGATCGGCAATGCGGCTGGCAAAACGGAAATTCTGCTCGACGAGCAATATGGTCATACCGCGGCTTTTCAGCTTCTGCAGGACTTCGCCGATGCGCTGGACGATGACGGGAGCAAGGCCCTCGGTGGGTTCGTCGAGCAGCAGCATGCGAACGCCGGTGCGAAGAATGCGGGCCATGGCGAGCATCTGCTGCTCGCCGCCCGAGAGCCTTGTGCCGACGCTATTGCGTCGCTCATGCAGATTGGGAAACAGCTCGAAGATCTCGTCGAGCGTCATGCCGCCAGCTGCTACGACCGGCGGCAGCATCAGGTTTTCATAGACGCTGAGCGTCGAGAAGATGCCGCGCTCTTCCGGCACGAAGCCGATGCCCTGATGCGCCGTCTTGTGCAGCGGCACCTGCATCATGTCTCTGCCTGCAAATGCGATCCTGCCCTTGCGGGCGCGGACGATGCCGACGATCGTGCGCAATGTCGTCGTCTTGCCGACGCCGTTGCGGCCGAGGATGGTGATGGTTTCCCCTTCGCCTACGCGCATGTCGACGCCGTGCAGGATATGGCTTTCGCCATACCAGGCATTGAGGCCCTGAACTTCCAGAAGCGGCGCCATCGTCAAGCCTCCTCCGTGCCCATATAGGCTTCCCGGACGCGCGGGTCCCGGCTGACCGTCGCATAGTCGCCCTGGGCCAGGATCTCGCCGCGCTGCAGGACTGTGACATGATGGCAGATATCGGCAACGACGGAGAGATTGTGCTCCACCATGAGCACAGCCCTGTCGCGCGCAACATCGCGGATGATCGCGGAGACAGTGTTCACGTCCTCCAGCCCCATGCCGGCCATCGGCTCGTCGAGCAGCAGCACCTTCGGGTCGAGCGCAAGCGTGGTTGCGATCTCCAGCACGCGCTTGCGGCCATAGGAAAGATCGGCGGCGATGGCATTGCGTTCCTTCGAGAGCCCCACGGAGGCTATGAGCTGTTCGGCGCGGGCGTTGAGGCTATCGAGCGACGACAGCGGCCGCCAGAACTGGTGCGCAAGGTTGTTTGGCCGCTGCAACGCGACCCGGACATTGTCCAGCACCGTCAGATGCGGGAAGACGGCCGAAATCTGGAAGGAACGCACGAGGCCCATGCGCGCGACCTTGTCGGGTCTCGTGCGCGTAATGTCGGTGCCGAGCAGCGTAATCGTGCCGTGCGTCGGCTGCAGGAACTTGGTGAGCAGGTTGAACACCGTCGTCTTGCCAGCGCCGTTCGGGCCGATCAGCGCGTGAACGCGGGCGTGATGCACGTCGAGATCGACATTCTTGACGGCGGTGAAGCCGCCGAAATCCCGGCGCAACCCCCGGGCGGACAAGACCACCCGGGGCGCTTCATGCGGATGTGTCGCTGACATCGTCATGGGCTTGTCGCAGCCCTATTGCTTGACGAGGTCGCAGCCGCTCTTGGCCGGATCGATATAGGCTTCCTTGCCAGGGATCGTCGCCAGCACGTTGAAGTAATCCCACGGCTCCTTGCTCTCCTCGGGCTTCTTGACCTGAAGCAGATACATGTCGTGGATCATGCGGCCGTTGGCGCCGACCGTGCCGCCGCGACCGAAGAAGTCGTCGACGGGCATTTCATGCAGTTCCTTGGCGACGGCATCGGTATCGTCCGTGCCGGCCTTCTGGACGGCCTTCAGATATTGCATCACGGCGGAATAGGTGCCGGCATGGACCATGTTCGGCATCTTGCCGGTGCGGGCAAAGAAGCGCTTGCCGAATTCGCGGCTCTTGTCGTCGAGGTTCCAGTAGTAGCCTTCCGTCAGCGTCAGGCCCTGTGCCGCCTTCAGACCGATGCCGTGAACTTCGGCGAGCGTGAAGAGCAGCGCCGCCAGATGCTGGCCACTCTGGCTGATGCCGAATTCAGAAGCCTGCTTGATGGCATTCGCGGTATCGAGACCGGCATTGGCAAGGCCGATGACCTTGGCGCCCGACGATTGTGCCTGCAACAGGAAAGACGAGAAATCATTCGACGACAGGGGATGGCGGACGGAGCCCAGGATCTTGCCGCCGTTCGCCTTGACGAAATCGCTGGTCTGCTGCTCCAGCGAGTAGCCGAAGGCATAATCCGCGGTCAGAAAGAACCAGGTGTCGCCACCCTGCTTGACGAGCGCGCCGCCGGTGCCGACCGCGAGGGCGTGCGTATCGTAGGCCCAGTGGAAGCCATAGGGCGAGCACTGCTTACCGGTGAGATCGGTCGTGGCGGCACCGGTGACGATATCGATCTTCTTCTTTTCCTTGCCGACTGCCTGCACGGCGAGCGCGACCGATGAGGTCGTCAGCTCCATGATCGCATCGACCTTGTCCTGATCATACCATTGGCGGGCGATGTTGGAGGCGATATCGGGTTTGTTCTGGTGATCGGCATTGACGATCTCGATCGGCACGCCGAGAACCTTGCCGCCGAAATCCTCGGCGGCCATCTTGGCTGCTTCCACCGACGACTTGCCGCCGAAGTCGGCATAGACGCCGGATTGGTCATTCAGGATGCCGATCTTCACGACACCGTCCGAAGCGCCGGCGGCAAGGGCCGAAGTGCTCGCTGCGAGCAGAAATGCCAGGGATGCAATAAGACTCTTTCGCATATCCTCTCCTCCCAGAGATTTGGCAAAAATGAATCTGTTCAAAATTGGCCAGTCGCTTTCCTCAAAACGACTTTTCCCGATGGGCAGGATCACGGAATTCGCGCGTTGACGCAAGTCGTGATTGAAACTAATTCCAAACAATGTCTGTTCATTTTTGAACAGAAAGGGGAAACATGAAGCACGCGCCGCATTTTACCTGGGACGACCTGCAGTTTTTTCTCGCGGTGGCTCGGACAGGGCAGCTCTCGACCGCTGCCCGGCAATTGCGCACCAGCCACGCCACCGTTTCACGCCGCATCGACCGGCTGGAATTCGCCTTGAAAGTCAAGCTCTTCGAACGCAATCCGCGCGGCTACATGCTGACGGCCGTGGGCCAGCGGTTCATCGACACGGCCGAGCGCATGGAGCAGGAAACCGAGCGTCTGCAGGCAGATCTTTCGGCCGGGTCTGCGGCGCAGCGCGGCGTGGTGCGCATCAGCGCGCCGGAGGGCTTTTCCAATTTCTTCTTCACAGGCGTGCTGCCCGAATTCACCGCCCAACACCCGAATATTTCGCTGGAGCTGATCACCATCCAGCAGATCATGTCGCTCTCGCGCAAGGAAGCCGACATCGTCGTCGTGCTCGACCCGCCGAAGGCCGGGCCCTACTTTACCGAGAAGCTGACCGACTATCATCTGCAGGTCTACGGATCACGGGATTATCTCGCCCGCCGTCCACCGATCGAAAGCCGCGACGACCTGCCCGACTTCGCCTTCATCGGCTACATCGAGGATATGATCTTCGCACCGGGCCTCGACTATCTTGGCGACGTCCACCCCCGCATCAAACCGCAATTTCAGAGCTCGAGCATCTTTGCACAGCTGACGGCGGCAAAGAGCAGCCTGGGGCTCTGCGTGCTGCCGTTTTTCATCGCCGGCAAGCACCCGGATCTGCAGGTCGTGCTGCCGCAGGAAGTGGATCTGAGGCGCCACTACTGGATTACGTGTCACCGCGATTTGCGCCAGTCGCCGCGCGTGCGCACGGTCATCGATTTCCTGATGGAGGCCGTCCGCAGAGATGCGCCGGCCTTTCTCGGACCCTGGAGAGCGACCGACGGCTGACGGCTGTCACAAGCTTGCGGCCGCAAAGACCTTCTGCAACCCGCCGGCTTCGAATCCCGCGCGCTGCGCAAGATAGAGCTCCCAATCCAGCGACGAGCGCACGATGGTTTCGAGGCTGTTGTATTTCGGCGACCAGCCCAGCTCGCGATGCGCCACCGTTGCGTCGGCAACGACGCTTGCAGCGTCGCCGGGCCGGCGCGGCGCGATATGGATGGGGAAAGCGCGGCCATGCACACGCATGACCATATTGAGCACGTCGAGCACGGAATAGCCGGCACCATAGCCGCAATTGGCAACCAGCGACCGGCCGCCGCTGCGCAGATGCCGCAGTGCCAGAAGATGGGCCTCGGCAAGATCGCTGACGTGAATATAGTCGCGAACGCCCGTGCCATCATGCGTCCGATAATCCGTGCCGTAGATATCCACCTGGCGGCGGCGGCCAAGGGCCGCCTCGCAGGCGACCTTGACGAGATGCGTGGCACTCTCGCTCGATTGACCGGCCCGCCCTTCCGGATCGGCGCCGGCGACGTTGAAATAGCGCAGCGCCACATAGCCGAAATCATAGGCCGCAGCGGCATCGCGAAGCATCAGCTCCGACATGAGCTTGGATTGGCCATAGGGAGATTCCGGCCGGAGCGATGCGCTTTCTCTGACCGGCTTGTCCGCCGGCTGCGGGCCATAGACGGCGGCGGTGGAGGAGAAGACGAAATGACGGATCCCGGCCTTGATGGCAGCGCTCATCAGGATGCGAGTCTTGCCGGTATTGTTTTCGTAGTAGGAGAGAGGGTCTTCGATCGACGTCGGGACGACGGCCGAGCCGGCAAAATGGATGATGGCATCGATGTGGTTTTCGCCGAAGATCGTCTGCAGCAGCGCTTCGTCGGCGATATCGCCAAGATAGAAGCGGGCGGCGGGCGGGACCGCCCAGCGAAAGCCGGTGGACAGGCGGTCGATGACCACGACGTCCTCGCCCGCATCCAATAATTTCCAGACCATGTGGCTGCCGATATATCCGGCTCCGCCCGTCACCAACACCGTCATTCTTCGCGTCCCCGCCAAGTCTTGTTGGCGATATATGAGGCCGCTTCCCCTGCGAAATTGATTAAAAGCGAGGGGCCGGACGAGGAAGATTGCGGGAATGGTTAGGGTAGTCTTTCGCGGTTCGATTGCATTTTATCGATCGGAGCTTCGGCACGTTGCGGAGAGTGTTCACCCCCCCTGTCACTGTCGTGACATCTCCCCCACAAGGGGGGAGATTGGTAACCCGCGGTTGCCGCCGTTTCCAGCCAGCATGCATCTGTTGATGCTGGGGCCTGTTACCTTTGGAGGGTGAGCGGCGAACTCCCAACGATCTCCCCCTTGTGGGGGAGATGTCGCGAGAGCGACAGAGGGGGGTGTCAGAGCCTCGACAGCCGGAAAGCTGCCCTTCAACACAGACCTAGCTCATCAAGCCGCGGGCCAAGAACTTACAGCCCTTGAATATACCGGCTCAAACGCTCGGCCGCATCCGCAATCTTTGCCGGATCGCGCAGGAAGCAGGCGCGCATGAAAAGCTCGCCGCCCTGCCCGAAAGCCGTTCCCGGTGCCAGGCCGACGCCGGTCTTGTCGACGATGTCGAGCGCGGCCTTGCGGCTATCGGTGACGCCGTCGATCTTCAGGAAGGAGTAAAGAGCGCCATCCGGCTTCAGCGTATGCACACGATCGGTCGCAATCAAGGCGTCGCAAAGAATGTCGCGAGAGCGGGTCGCCTTGGCGATGTTGGAGCGAACGAAATCATCGCCTTCGTTCAAGGCTGCGACCGCGCCGCGTTGCATGAACTGCGCGACACCCGACGTCGAATATTGCACGAGATTTTCGAGCACCTGCCCTAGCTCCGCGGGAGCGACGATCCAGCCGACGCGCCAGCCGGTCATCGACCAGTTCTTCGAAAAGGAGTTGACGAAGAGAATTTTATCGTCGGCGTCCTTGATGTCCAGGAAGCTCGGCGCGCGGCCGCCGGCATAGTAGTACAGCGCATAGATCTCATCGGCCATGATCCAGAGGCCGTGCTTGCGCGCCAGCGCCAGAATATCGCGGAGATCCTGATGGGTCGCCGTCCAGCCGGTCGGATTGGAGGGCGTATTGATGAAGAGGCCCTTGGTCTTCGGCGTGATCGCCGCTTCGAGGCGTCCAAGATCGATCGTCCATTTGCCGTTTTCGAACTGCAGCGGCACGCCGACCGAGCGCGCGCCGGCGATCTCCAGGGCCGCGGCGATATTCGGCCAGGCCGGCGTCAGGTAGACCATTTCGTCGCCCGGCGAGGTGATCGCCTGCACGGAAAGCTGGATCGCCTGCATGCCGGAGCCGACGACATAGAAATGCTCCATCGGCAGCGAGGTGCCGAAGTGCCGGCCATAATAATCGGCAAGCGCCTGGCGCAGCTCCGGAATGCCGCGCTGCCAGGTGTAGAAGGTTTCGCCGGCGTTGAGCGAGGCCATGGCGGCACGGTTGATGAAATCAGGCGTCGGCAGATCGCCCTCGCCGACCCAAAGCGGCAGCAGGCCATCGCGGCCGCGGGCATAATTCACCACTTCGACGATGCCGCTTTCGGGTGCTGCGAGCGCGCGCGGGCTGAGGCTGTTCAGTATCGACATGCAGAATCTCCGGTTTCTGCCTTCATAAAGCAGAGCGCCGGACAAATCCCATGACTTTGCCTTAGCGACCGATCGATTTTCGTGATGAATAAAGCCCCGGTCCTTGTGGGACCGAGGCTTTCAAAAACGTGGAACCGAGCCTATCAGCGCTTCGCGAGAAGATCGCGGATTTCCGTCAGCAGCTGAACGTCGGCCGGCGGCGGTGCTGCTTCGGCGACCTTCTCTTCCTTGCGCTCGACCTGGGTGCGCAGCGTATTCACACCCTTGACCATCAGGAAGATAATCCAGGCGAGGATCAGGAAGTTGATGAGGACAGTAATGAAGTTGCCGTAGGCGAGAACGGCACCTTGAGCGCGGGCGGCGGCCAGCGTCGGCGCATTGACGCCCGAGGAAAGGCCGATGAAGTAGTTCGAAAAATCGAAGCCGCCGAAAATCCTACCGACGATCGGCATGATGATATCGTCAACCAGCGATTTCACGATGCCGCCGAAAGCGCCGCCGATGATCACGCCGACCGCGAGATCCATGACATTGCCGCGCGCGATAAATGCCTTGAATTCATTAAGCATTGAGCAGTCCCCTTCGCGTTGCCGTTGAATTCACTCGTGACGATTAGCACCATCTTTTTCCTTATTTTTCAACAGCGAATTGGCGCAAAGCCCTGCCAAAGCGAGCATATCCCAAGATAAATCCATAGGTTAGACAATTTAATCATGCACATCTGGGTTTATTTGTTCGTCAGTTGCACGCAATCCGGCGGAAGCTGGCGAGCCCACACTGGGAGAGATTCCAGACGGCTCGCCCTCGTAAGGGCGACGAAGATTTAAGCGTTGGACTTTCGCATGACTCTTGCGACAAGCTCGCGAACATAGCCCGCGTCGAAGGCCTGATCGAAAAGGATGCGGTATATGATCGGCGAGATGAGGTGATCCATCAGCTCTCCCAGGCTCGGGAAAGACTCGCCATTTTCCTTGGCGCGCGCGATCAAGACGCAAAGCTGCTGCTGGGTGTAGCCACTGCATCTTTCCGCATTTGTGCCGTCGATGGTCGCCAGAACATCACGCAGCATCTGCCGCCCGACACCGGAGGCCATCTCGTCGGCATATTGCTCGACCCAGGCCTCCAGGTCCTCGCGGGCACTGCCGATCCTGGCCGGTTCGCCCTCCGGCTGCAGGCGCGAGGCGGCGACATCGGCCAGAAGCTCTTGAAGATCGCCCCAGCGGCGGTAGATTGTAGAGGGTGTGACATTGGCGCGCTGCGCAATAAGCGGGATCGTCACATCGGCGCGATCCATCTTTGCTAGCATTTCGCGGACGGATTGATGCACGGCCGCCTGTACTCTGGCACTGCGCCCGCCTGGGCGGGGATTTTCTCTGTGGCCCATAAGTCTCTGCCAATCTTTCCCTTTTGCTGTCGGTGAACAGGTGTGCGCCATTCACTAACGCAAATTATTTGCTTTTGTGCGTCGGGCATCCTATATGCGCCTAACGCAATCTTTTAGCTTTAAGCCAGGATATAGTCGATGCCCACGCTCGAATCCACTTCCAGCTTGCCAATGTCTCCGGCCAGACGCTTTGCGCCACTGTTCTACGCCGCAACTAGCGCCCTGTTCTTCGCCGCATCTTCGGCACCGACGCCGCTCTACCGACTTTACCAACAGGCTTTCGCCTTCTCGCCTGTTCTGATCACGGTGATCTTCGCCGTCTATGCCTTTGCACTGCTCGCCGCCTTGCTCATCGTCGGCTCCATCTCCGACCATCTCGGCCGCCGCCCGGTGATCTTCGCGTCGATCCTGCTCAATATGGTGGCGATGGCGCTGTTTTTAATGGCTGAGGGGCCGAATTGGCTGATTGCCGCGCGCATCGTCCAGGGCCTGGCGACGGGCGCTGCGGCAAGCTCCATCGGCGCTGCGCTCATCGACCTCGATCCGATCAAGGGCTCGATCACCAACAGCCTTGCGCCGCTTGCCGGCATGGCGATCGGCGCTCTCGGCACCAGCCTGCTGGTCCAGTTTGCGCCGGCGCCGACGCTGCTCGTCTACGCCGTCACGCTCGCCTTGCTCATCCTGCTGGCAATCCTGCTCTGGCTGGTGCCGGAGACGACGGAGCGCCGCGCCGGGCTGCTCGCATCGCTGAAGCCGGAAGTGGCCGTGCCGCCGCAGGTGCGCCGGACATTGCTGGCGCTGACGCCGATCAACGTCGCCGTGTGGGCGCTCGGCGGCTTCTATCTGTCGCTGGTGCCTTCGCTCGTGAGCGTTACCACGGGCAGCACGGCGCCGCTCGTCGGCGGCTCCGTGGTCGCGGCCCTGACGATCAGCGGAGCAAGCTCGGTGTTTCTGTTGCGCAAGAGATCCGCGCAGACCGCAATGACATTGGGCATATCGAGCATGACGCTCGGGGTGCTGACGGTCGTTGCCGGCGTGCATGCGGCTGAGGTATCGATCCTTGCGGCGGGAACGGTGATCGCCGGCGCGGGCTTCGGAGCGACCTTCCTCGGCACGGTGCGCAGCCTCATGCCGCTGGCAAAGCCGGACGAGCGCGCCGGGCTGCTTTCGGCCTTCTACATCCAGAGCTATCTCGCCTTCAGCCTACCGGCCATCCTGGCGGGCTTCCTGGCAAGAGCGTTCGGATTTGCGGAGGCCGCGGATATCTATGCCGCAGCCATCATTCTGCTCGTCGGCTGGGGCGTATTTGCGCTGCGCGCCGGCCGGGAGAAGCCCCTGAGTATTGCGTAAGAATACACTTACGGCTTTAGCCCAAGCTCGGCTCGACCGCTGCCGTCCATCGCAAACGGCACGGACGTATGCTCGTGAACGATCGTCCAGACGCCGGCCTCTTTTCTGAGGCCGAGCGTTTGGCGAAACCATAGATCGACCTCGAAGCCATCTGATTTCTTGCCGGTCATCTGCACGAGGCCGGTCCAGAAGGCGACATCACCACCGATGGTCAGCCTGACATCGACGGTATTGCCGCCGATCGGCCCTTCCCACGTCGAAAACCAGCCTTCCAGACCCTTTTCGCCCTTGCCCTTGTGCACCAGAGGTGCCGCCAGAGTGAAGCTGACGACATCGTCGCTCAGGTGCCGAACCACGCCCGCTGCATTCTTGTTGCCAAGAGCGGAAGCCCAGCTTGCAAGCGTTGTGCTGATGGCCTCTGCCTCGTCGCGATTGCCGATGATCTCGATCATGTCATCCTCCTCGGTTTGATGAGCTCAAGCAGAGGACGAAGGAAAAGGGCCGCTCCCGACAGGAGCGGCCGTTATTTTTAGGGATGGATGACTGCTTGTCTCAAGCGGCCTTCTCGACACGGTAGGGATCGAAGCGTCCGTAGAAAGTCTCGCCCTTTGCCGCCATGTCTTTCAGCAGCGCCGTCGGCTGGAAATGTGGGCCGTAAGCGGCTGCCAGCTTTTCGCAGAGATCGGCGAAAGCCTTCACGCCCATGCCATCGATGTAAGACAGCGCGCCACCGGTATAAGGCGCAAAGCCGAAGCCGAGGATGGAGCCGACATCTGCCTCGCGCGGGTCGGTGACGATGCCTTCTTCGATGGTGCGAGATGCTTCGAGGGCGATGGTGACGAGAAAGCGCTGCTTCAGCACGCCGACATCGACCTCATCGGCCGTCTTCTGCGGATAGAGATCCTTCAGGCCCGGCCAGAGCGATTTCTTAGCCGGCTTCGGCGGATAGTCGTAAAAGCCCTTGGAGTTCTTCCGGCCCAGGCGTCCCTCGCCTTCCACAAGCCCGGTGACCAACTGCATGTGACGCGGGTCGACGGCCTTCTCACCGAGATCAGCGATAGTCGCCTTCAAGATCTTGTAGGAGAGATCGATGGCGACCTCGTCGTTGAGCGCCAGCGGACCGACCGGCATACCGGCCATCTTGGCGGCATTCTCGATCATCGCTGCGGGCACGCCCTCGATCAGCATGTCATAGGCTTCGTGGATGTAGCGGAAGACGCAGCGATTGACGAAGAAGCCGCGCGTGTCGTTGACGACGATCGGCGTCTTCTTGATCGCGGCGACATAATCGAGTGCAACCGCCAGCGCATGATCGCCGGTTTCCTTGCCGAGGATGACTTCCGTCAGCATCATCTTCTCGACCGGCGAGAAGAAATGGACGCCGATGAAATCGACCGGGCGCTTGGAATTCTCAGCAAGACCGGTGATCGGCAGCGTCGAGGTGTTGGAGGCGAAGACGGCGCCGGCGGGCAGCACGGCTTCGACGGCCTCGATGACGGCCCTCTTGACTTCGCGATCCTCGAACACCGCCTCGATGACGAGATCGGCATCCTTCAGATCGGCGTAATCGGCCGACGGCGTGATGCGCGAGAGCAAGGCAGCACCCTCGTCCTGCGTCATCCTTCCCTTACCGATCGAATCCCTGACCAGCCCTTCGCCAACGCCCTTGCCCTTGGTCGCGGCCTCGATGTCGCGGTCGATGAGCGTGACCGGAATACCGGCGGCGGCAGTGACATAGGCGATGGAAGCGCCCATGAAGCCGGCACCGACGATGCCGACCTTCTTCAGCTCCGTCTTCGGCCGGCCCGCCGGGCGGCGGGCGCCCTTGCCGAGCTCCTGCATGGAGATGAACAGCGAGCGGATCATCGAATAGGCTTCGGTGGTCTGCAGCACATGGGTGAAATAGCGCTGCTCGATCTTCAGGCCGGTATCGAAGGGAACCTGCAGACCTTCATAGACGCATTTCAGGATGGCGAGTGCCGCCGGGTAGTTGCCCGATGTCTCGCGGCGCAGGATGGCAGGCGCTGCCGGCCAGAGCTGAGCTGCGGCCGGCGTCCAGATGCCACCGCCCGGTGCCTTGAAACCCTTCTCATCCCAGGGGGCGACGGGCTTCAGACCGTCCTTGATCATCTGCTTGGCGGCCGGGATCAGCTGATCCGGCTCGACCACCTGATGCACGAGGTTCATCGCCTTGGCGCGTGCTGCCGTCAGCGACTGGCCCGTCGTCATCATCTGCAGGGCGGATTGCGCATCCGTCAGGCGCGCGATGCGCTGCGTGCCGCCAGCACCGGGGAAGATGCCGACCTTGACCTCAGGCAGCGCGATCTTGACGCTCTTGGCGTTCGAGGCGACACGGCCGTGGCAGGCGAGCGACAGTTCGAAAGCGCCGCCCATGCAGGTGCCGTTGATCGCCGAGACCCAGGGCTTGCCGCAGGTTTCGAGCTTGCGGAACAGGCCGGTCATGCGCCCCACAAGATCGAAGAGCTTCTGCGCCGCCGCTGCCGGGTCCTTTGCCTTCTCATCCTGATAGAAGGAGAACATCGATTTGATCATCGACAGATCGGCGCCGCCGGAGAAGGAGGACTTGCCCGAGGTGAAGACCACGCCCTTGACGGCTGCATCGGCGACCGTGGCGTCGATGATCGCGTTCAGCTCTTCCAGGATCTCGGCGGTGAAGACGTTCATGGACTTGCCGGGCATGTCCCAGGTAACGAGCGCGATGCCGTCTGCATCGGCCTGAACGGTGAAATTTGTGTAAGCCATTGGTTTCCCTCCTCAGACGCGTTCGATGATCGTAGCCGTGCCCATGCCGGCGCCGATGCAGAGCGTGACCAGCGCGGTTTTGAGGTCGCGGCGTTCCAGCTCATCGAGCACGGTGCCGAGGATCATCGCGCCGGTGGCACCTAGCGGATGGCCCATGGCGATCGCGCCGCCATTGACGTTGATCTGGTCATGCGGAATGTCGAAAGCCTGCATATAACGCAGCACGACGGCGGCGAAGGCTTCGTTGAGCTCGAACAGATCGATGTCGGCAAGCGTCATGCCACTGCGCTTCAAAAGCTTTTCGGTGACGTCGACCGGACCGGTCAGCATCAGCGCCGGGTCGGAGCCGATATTGGCAAAGGCCTTGATGCGGCCGCGCGGCTTCAAGCCCATGCTCTCACCGCCCGCCCTGGAGCCGAGCAGCACGGCGGCGGCGCCATCGACGATACCGGAGGAATTGCCGGCATGATGGACGTAGTTGATGCGTTCGACTTCCGGATGCGCCTGAATGCCGACCGCTTCGAAGCCGCCCATCTCGCCGGGCAGCTGGAAGGACGGATTGAGCGAGGCGAGCGCCTGCATGTCGGTGCCGGGACGCATATGCTCGTCGCGGTCGAGAATGGTCAGGCCGTTGATATCCTTCACCGGGATGACGGAATTCTTGAAATAGCCCCTTTCCCAAGCGTTGGCGGCGCGCTTCTGGCTCTCGACGGCATAGGCATCGACATCATCGCGGGAGAAGCCGTATTTGGTGGCGATGAGATCGGCCGAGACGCCCTGCGGCATGAAATAGGCCGGGAAGTTGACGGAGGGGTCCATGAACCAGGCGCCGCCGGACATGCCGAGACCGACGCGCGACATGCTTTCGACACCGCCGGCGATGACGATATCGTCTGCCCCTTGCGCGATCTTGCCGGCGGCGAAATTCACGGCATCGAGGCCGGAGGCGCAGAAACGCGAAATCTGCATGCCCGGCGCCTTGGTGGAATAGCCTGCCTCGAAGGCGGCACCCCTCGGAATGACGGCGCCGGCTTCCATGACCGGATCGACACAGCCCATGATGATGTCGTCCACAGTTGCGGTGTCGAGGCCGTTGCGATCGCGGATCGCCTCTAGCGTCTTGGCGGCGAGGCGGACGGACGGCACTTCGTGCAGCGCTCCATCCTTCTTGCCCCGGCCGCGCGGCGTGCGCACATGGTCGTAAATGAAAACCTCGGTCATGTCTCTTCTCCCTGTGGCGGCTTCCGCCGCCTTGATCAAAAGGCTTCCGCCGCCAGTTCCATCATCGTGTCGGCGCCCGTTTCGATGCGGGCCTTGCGCAATGCCGTTTCCGGCATGATGCGCTCCATATAGAACCGTGCCGTGACGAGCTTGTTCTTCAGATAATCCTCGCGCGCGCTGTCGCCAGCCGCAAGGCCTGTCTGCGCCGCCTTCGCCATCTTCGCCCACATATAGCCGAGGATGACGAGGCCGAAGAGGTGCATGTAGTCGGTCGAGCCGGCACCGGCATTGTCGGGTTTCGCCATGGCGTTCTGCATGAACCACATGGTCGCGGCCTGCACATCGTTCAAGCCCTTCTTCAGGTGTTTGGTGAAGAAGCCCATCTGCTCGTCGTTGCGGTTCTCCTCGCAGAAATCGCCGATTTCCTTGAACAGGGCCATGACGGCACGTCCGCCGTTCAGCGCCAGCTTGCGGCCGACGAGATCGAGCGCCTGGATGCCGTTGGCTCCTTCGTAGATCATCGCGATGCGGGCATCTCGGACATACTGGCTCATGCCATGTTCTTCGATATAGCCGTGGCCGCCGAAGACCTGCTGCGCCATGACGGCATGGTCGAAGCCCTTGTCGCTCATGACGCCCTTGAGGATCGGGGTCGCGAGACCAAGGATATCGTCGGCTGCCTGACGGTCCTTCTCGTCCGGAGAACGATGGGCGATATCGGACTTCAGCGCCGTCCACAGCAGGAAGGCGCGGCCGGCCTCGTTGAAGGCGCGGATGGTCATCAGTGAACGGCGGATGTCGGGATGGACGATGATCGGATCCGCCTTCTTGTCCGGCGCTTTCGGGCCGGAGAGCGAGCGGCCCTGAATGCGCTCGCGGGCATAGTTGGCGGCATTCTGGTAGGCGATCTCGGCGATGGAGAGACCCTGCAGGCCGACACCGAGACGCGCCTCGTTCATCATGACGAACATGGCATTGAGGCCCTTGTTCTCCGCACCGATCAGGAAGCCCGTGGCCTCGTCATAATTCATGACGCAGGTGGCGTTGCCATGAATGCCCATCTTGTGCTCGATCGCGCCGCAGGAAACCGGGTTGCGCGCGCCGAGCGAGCCATCTTCCTTGACGAGGAATTTCGGCACGATGAACAGCGAAATGCCCTTGGTGCCTTCCGGCGCGCCTTCGATGCGGGCAAGGACGAGATGGACGATATTATCCGTCATGTCGTGTTCGCCGGCCGAGATGAAGATCTTCTGGCCTGATATCTTGTAGCTGCCGTCGGTCTGCGGCACCGCCTTGGTGCGCAAAAGGCCGAGATCGGTGCCGCAATGCGGCTCGGTAAGGTTCATGGTGCCGGACCAGGTGCCCTCGACCATCTTCGGCAGATAGGTCTGCTTCTGAGCGTCGGAGCCGTGCACGAGGATGGCGGCGATGGCACCCTGTGTCAGGCCCGGATACATCATCAGCGACATGTTGGCGGCAGAGGTATATTCGCCGACGGCGCAGTGAAGCAGATAGGGAAGCCCCTGCCCGCCGAATTCCTCCGGCACGGCGAGTCCCAGCCAGCCGCCTTCGCGATAAGCGCGATAGGCTTCCTTGAAGCCCTTCGGCGTCGAGACCGTGCCGTCGTCATGGCGCACGCAGCCTTCCTGATCGCCGGAATAGTTAAGAGGAAACAGCACTTCCTCGGACAGCTTTGCCGCCTCGCCGACGATCGCCTCGATCATATCCGGCGTCGCATCGGCATAACCCGGAAGATTGTTGTAGCGCTCCACCCCGAGCACATCGTTCAGGACGAAGAGCGTATCGTTCACGGGGGCCTTGTAGACTGGCATCTTTCGAATTCCTCCAATTCGCCGCCGAACCTCAGATTCCGGCCACTGAGCCACTCTTACAAAATATTGACGTTTGCGTAAACGTCAAATTTGCGCCCCGCTGACTTTTTGGCGACCCGACGGGATGACGCCCAGATCGAAGGCGGCGGAAGCCGCCGTCTCCACAATCGCCGGCACGGTCACCCCACAAGAATATCCGGCTTCGAAACAGCAGAACCGAAATAAAAGGTTAAGACTTCCAACAAACTTAACGAGTTGTTTACCACGTTTCGTAAATTGTACGAGTTGAGCAGCGGTGCTTCGCGTTTCTTCAACTTATCCTTTGATGACGCGCTGTCTTTGCGGCTCTGTTTGAGGAAAGCCAATACATTTATCCCTTTCCGAACGGCGGGATCCGGGCAGCGCGGCAATGTCGCAATGTCTTTCTTCCGTCAACATGGCGGCCCGGGGTGGTCCATAGTTCGAGGCGAGCAGAAGATATGAGCGGATCGCGATCAAATCCTACCAGCACGGGCGACTGGACGTCGCTGGATGCTCTGAGCCGCACGATCGAGGGGCTGGAGGCGCGCATCGAGGACCTGATGGGCACTGCCGCCTCGCGCGATACGCGCCAGCGCGCCGCAGCCGGCTATGGTGCCGCACCCGAGCGGGCAGCCCCCCTCGAGCGCATGCCGCCGCGCCCCGAACGCGAATACCCGGCCGGTCGTCCCTACGAGCGTCCGCTGCGCTCTGGACGCCAGGAGCACGACGTCCGTCCCGATCCGCTCGCAGAAATCCGCCAGCGCCAGCGCGCGCTCGAAGCGAACCGCGAGCGGCTGCTTTCCCGCCGCGAGGAAATCCCGCAGGCCGAACCGCAGCCGGCCCGGCGTCCGCTCGATCCTTACAACCCGCGCCAGCCGCAGCGGCCGGCCGCTGAAAATTCTGTCGACATTGCTCAGGCGCTCGTCAATCTTCGCCAGGATCTGAAGCGCGACATCGCCGACAGCGTCACCCGCGAAGTGAACTCCCTGCGCGCCGAAATTCGCGATATCCGCGAGAACACCAACGACAAGCATTTCGCAGCCGATGTTCGCGAGGACATGGCGCGGCTTGCCGACAGCATCAACCAGCTGACCGGGCAGCCCGAAACGGCCGGCCTGAAGGCCGAGTTCGACGAACTGCGCTCGCTGATGGATGGCCTTGCCCGCGAGGAGTCCCTCCACCATGTCGGACGCCAGGTGAAGGCGATCGACACGACCGGCCTGCAGGACGAGCTCGTTTCGCTCGCCTATCGCCTCGACGATATCAAGCAGCACCTCGGCGGCATGAACGACAGCCCCGCCGTGCATGCGCTGGAACACAAGCTGCTGACGATCGCAACCGCGATGGAGAGCCTCGGCTCGATGATGCAGCCGCAGGATCAGGCGATGCAGCGGCTCGAAGGCCGCCTCAGCGGTCTTGCCGACCAGATCGACGTGATGAGCCGCGACGCCGCACGGCGCCAGCCCACGGATGATCTCTCCGGCCGCCTCGAAGCGCTCGCCATGCGCATCGACGAGCTGGGCAGCGCCAAGGCCGTCGCCCGCCTCGAGGAGCGCCTGGACCAGCTCTCGCACCTGATGGAGCGCTCGCAGAAGGCCGCACCGCAGCCCGAGCTCGTTACCTATCTCGCCGACATCTCCCACAAGATCGACGCTCTGGAACATGGCTCCGTCGGCAACGTATTGGCCGACCGGCTGGACTACCTCGCTCGCCGCATCGACGAGATGGATTTCCATCCGCCGGCTCCGGCTGCAAACATCGACGACGGCGCGGTACGCCGGCTCGAAGGCCGCCTCTCCGACATCGCGGCCCGGCTCGAAGCCAGCACCGCCGCGCCGCCGACGGACACGCAGGCACTGCGCAATCTCGAAGAGCAGATCGCCCATCTCTCCACCCTGCTCACCAGCGAGCCAAGGGCGGCGGCAGCCGAGCATTTCCCCGTCGATTTCGATCGACGGATGAGCGCCATCGAAGACTATATGGCGACCAATGACGAATACATCATCGAGGCCGCCCGCCATGCGGCGGAAACCGTCGTCGAGGCTTATTCGCGCGAAGGCGGAATGGTCGGCGGCGCGCAGCCCGGCGACATGGCGGCACTGACGGCACTCGCCGAAGACCTGCGCCATCTCGAGGACCTCAGCCGGGCCAGCGACGAGCGTACGCATCGCACCTTCGAGGCGCTGCACGACACGCTGCTGCAGATCGCCGACCGGCTCGACCACATGGAACATCGTCGGCCGGCGCCTACAATGCCCGCAGCGACCTTCAAAAGCGACGTCTTCGCGCAAGAAGATGCCCCGGCCATCATACCGCCGATGGCGGCACCGCAGAAGGCCGGCCCGATCATCCGCACGGTCGCGCCCGCCGAGACTGCCGCCGCCGCCGAAACCGTCGTCGCGCAGGCCATCGATGCCAATACCAAGGCGGAGATCAAGGCCGCCGCGAAGAAGAGCGGTTCGAAGGCCGGTCTCCTCGCCAACCTCGGCAAGCGGTTCTTCACGCCGGAAAAGGCCGAGCCGATCTTCCCTCCGGATCGTCCCGTGATCGAACAGGCGCCCTCCATCGACCCGGCCGACATGATGCCGGCGGAAGAAGCCAACGAGCTGCTGGAACCGGGCTCAGGCGCGCCTGATATCAAGAAGATCCTGGAGCGCGTGCGCGCCAGCCAGAACACCGCCCGCGGCGGCCGCCAGCCGACCGAAAACGAGCGTGCCGACTATATCGCGGCGGCCCGCCGTGCCGCACAGGCAGCCGCGACAGAAGTCGATCAAGCGCAGCGCGGCACCGCGCCTTCCTCTAAGAAGGATGCAAAGACGGGCGGAGCGTTTTCGCGCTTCCGCCGTCCGATCCTGCTCGCCATTGGCGCGGCCCTGCTGGCGATCATGGCCTTCCCGCTCGTCAACACGCTAATGCGTGGCCAGAAGGCACCCGCACCTGCGGAAATCTCAACCATGGCTGCGCCGGCCGACAGCCCGGCGACCAACAGCGTCGCCATCAACGCGGCTCCGGCTGCCAACGATCAGCAGTCTGCCGCGAACCAGGCCGCTGCACCGACAACTCTTGCAACAGACACGGCGGGCTTCCAGCCCGCTGCGGCGCCCAGCAACGCGTTGGCCGCGACGAGCGACCACCTGACCGCAGCAGCGCCGCTCGACGGCAATCAGGCGGCAACAGAAACTCTGGCACCCGCCGGCAGCGCTCCCACCGCGCAACAGACTGCGGCTTTCGTTCCGGCCGACAAGTCCGCCGCCGCGGCGCAGCCGGCCGCGGCTCCAGCAGCCGCGGATATCCAAGTGCCTGATGGCATCCAGCCGCCATCGCTCGTCGCCGCCGCCAAATCGGGCGATCCGGTCGCCCTCTTCGAAATTGGCGCGCGCTATACCGACGGCCGCAATGTTGCGACGGACCTGAAGCAGGCGGCAAGCTGGTATCGGCTTTCGGCCGACAAGGGTTACGCACCGGCCCAGTACCGGCTCGCGAGCATGTACGAGAAGGGTAACGGCATCGACCGCGATCTCGTCAAGGCTAAAGAAAATTACGAGCAGGCCGCCAATCAGGGCAATGCCAGCGCCATGCACAATCTCGCCGTCCTCTACGCCTCGGGCGCAGCCGGCCAGCAGGATTACGACTCCGCCGCCAACTGGTTCACACGCGCCGCCAATCTCGGCGTCTCCGACAGCCAGTTCAACCTTGCGATCCTCTACGCTCGCGGTAACGGCGTGAAGCAGGATTTGCCGGAATCCTACAAGTGGTTTGCGATCGCCGCCAAGAGCGGCGACAAGGACGCCGCGCAGAAGCGTGACGAGGTCGCCAACGCCATGAAGCCGGCCGATCTGGAAGGCGCTCGCGCCAAGGTCGATCTCTGGAAGGCCCAGCCGGCCGATCCCAAGGCCAACGGTACGGACATTCCCGATGAATGGACGACCGGCAAGGGCGTGAACACGGCTTCCATCGACATGAAGAAGGCCATCCGCAACATCCAGGCCATCCTCAACAAGAATGGCTTCGATGCCGGTGCGCCCGACGGCACCATGGGCGACAAGACCGTAGCCGCCTTGAAGAGCTTCCAGAAATCCGTCGGCCTGCCGTCGGATGGACGGGTGACGGATCAGGTGGTCAAGGAGCTTCTTGCCCGCAACAAGTAGACCTTGCTGTTCCTTCGGAATTCAGAATGGCAGCACGCTGGCGTTACCACGGCGGCGTGCTTTTGTTTTGCAGAGGTTCGATGCGCGCAGCGGCAGGCCACGCAGCCCCTCGCCCTTTCGGCATATCGCCGTCACAGAAAAGCGGAAAAAGCCGCGCTAAAGTGACGCCGGCAATTCGAAAACTGGCACAGCAGAGCTTTTCCTAAGGCTCTGGCAACGATTACGGATTAGAATTCGCCGCTTAAAAGGGGAAAATGGTCCAGGCTCCGATCACCGTGCCGGAATGCCTGCAAGTGGGAACAGCGCGTGACGATCTATCTGCCGATCGCAGAACTGTCGGTGAATATCCTCATTATTCTCGGCATGGGCGCAGCCGTAGGGTTCCTCTCCGGCATGTTCGGCGTCGGCGGCGGCTTCCTCATCACGCCGCTCCTCATCTTCTACAACATTCCCCCGGTGGTCGCCGTTGCTACGGGTTCCAACCAAGTCGTCGCCTCCTCGGTATCAGGAGCGCTCACGCATTTTCGCCGCGGCTCGCTCGACCTGAAACTGGGCATGATCCTGCTTGCCGGCGGCCTGGCGGGCGCCACATTCGGCCTCTGGCTGTTCGTGCTGTTGCGCCGGCTCGGGCAGATCGACCTGATCATCTCCTTGATCTACGTGCTTTTGCTCGGCACGGTGGGAACGCTCATGCTCTGGGAAAGCGTGCGGGCGATGCGCAGAGCCGCGGGCAAGCTGCCGCCGGCAACGGGCAAGTTGCGTCATCACAACTGGGTGCAGCGCCTGCCGCTGAAGCTTCGCTTCAAGAAATCCAAACTCTATCTGAGCGCCATTCCGGTCATCGGCCTCGGCTTTTTCGTCGGGATGCTGACGCCGATGGGTATCGGCGGCGGCTTCATCCTCGTGCCGGCCATGATCTACCTGCTGCGCGTTCCGACGAACGTCGTCGTCGGCACCTCACTGTTTCAGGTCATTTTCGTCACCGCCTTCACTACCATCGTGCAGGCGGCGACCAACTATTCCGTCGATATCATCCTGGCCTTCCTGCTGATGGTGGCAGGCGTCGTCGGCGCGCAATACGGCGTTCGTGTGGGCCAGAAGCTGCGCGGCGAGCAGCTCCGCGCCCTGCTCGGCCTCCTGGTCCTTGCCGTCGGGCTCCGCCTGGCGATCGCGCTCGTGATTACGCCTGCGGACGTCTACTCGGTCATCATGGAAGGGGTCAGCCGATGAGAAGTCTCGGACTGCTCTTCGCCGCGACAGTCCTGCTTGCACCGCTCGCCGCACAAGCGCAGGTGCTGCTCGATCAGCCGACAACCTCGACGACGGCACGCGAGACGATGGAAATCGGCACCTCGACCAGCGAGATCGCCATCACCTCCGACTTCACCGGCGCCGATCTGACGATTTTCGGCGCTCTTTCCAACACCGACCAGCTGCTTCTGGCGATCGGCCAGTATGACATCGTCGTCGTGCTGGAGGGACCGCGCGAGAATGCGACGGTACGCAGGAAGGAGCGTGTCTTCGGCATCTGGGTCAATACCCGCTCGATGACGTTCGAGCATGTGCCGCAAGCCTATTCGCTATCGAGCACACGCGCCGTCGACAACATTACCGCGCCGCTGGAACTCAGCGACCGCGGCATTGGCGTCGACCATATTCCCCTCACCCCGGTCGGCTTCGTCGGCAATGTCGGCGATGTTCCGGAATTCCGGCAGGCCTTCCGGCGGCTGCAGGCGTCAGGCGGGCTTTACGAGAGCGATCCGGCCGGCGTGCGCTTCGTCAGCTCCTCGCTCTTCAAGGCGACGCTCAGGATCCCGGCCGACGTGCCGAACGGCGTACACACCGTTCGCGCCTATCTCTTCAAGAGCGGCAAGTTCATCGGCGAAAAGGCATTGCCGCTGCGCGTCATCAAGACCGGCATCGAGCAGATGATCACGGATGCGGCACATCAGCAGCCGATCGCCTATGGCGTGTTTTCCGTATTGCTGGCCTTGGTCACGGGTTGGGGCGCCAGCTTCATGTTCCGGAAAAACTGATCAGCTTTCCTTGCGGCGATCGACGACTTCGAGATAGGCTTCGGTCAATCGGCCGAGCACGGAGGGCGTGCCCGGCGGCAGCACCTTGCCGAGATGCTTGGCGCGCAGCTCTTCCATGAAATCTTCCCAGAGTTTCGCACCGCCGTTCTCCAGCAGTTCGGCCCGGATCGACAATTCTTCCGATACCGCCAGATGCTTGCGGCCCCAGGCGCCCATTTGGGCGAAGAGCGGCACAAGGTCGATCGCCATTTCGGTCAGGCTGTAAACCGCCTTCTGCTTGTGAGTGGGATCGTCCGCGCGAGTCAGCAGACCGCGCTCGACCAGCCGCTTCAGGCGGTCAGCAAGGATATTGGACGCGATCCCTTCCTCGGAATTCTGCAGCAGCTCACGAAAGTGCCGACGATTGCCGAACATAATGTCCCTGATGACGATCAGGCTCCAGCGATCCCCGAGAATTTCCAGCGTCAGATTGATCGGGCAGCCGGAACGATGCGATGCGTCCATAATGATCTCCAAAAACTGCTTGCATTTTGCCATCAGTGCAGCCAGCGATCAACCGATTGCTTTTAGTAACCAGTTTCACTTATGAAACAGTTTGCCACGGAGGAAATGATGAGAAAGCTTGTTGTCTGGAATCTCATGACGCTTGACGGCTATTTCGAGGGAACCAAGCCCTGGGACCTCGGATTTCACATGCTCGCCTGGGGCGACGAACTGGAGAGCTATTCCACCGAGCTCGGCAAGGAAGGCGATCTGCTGATCTTTGGCCGCAAGACCTATGAAGGCATGGCCGCCTACTGGCCGACCGCGACGGAAACGCCCGACATCGCCGCCTATATGAACGGAATCGCCAAGATCGCCGCGTCGCGGACGCTCGACAAGGCGGGTTGGAACAATACCCGCGTCGTCGGCGACATTGTCGCTGAAGTGAAGAAGCTGAAGGAAGAACCCGGCAAGACCATGTTCGTCTTCGGCAGTGCTGAGGTGGCGGATATCCTGCTCAAGGTAGGTCTGGTGGATGAGATCCGCATCTGCCTCGTTCCTGTCGTGCTCGGCGGCGGCAATCCGCTTTTCAAGCCGGCGACGGAACAGCGGCCGATGAAGCTGCTCGAATCCAAAGCTCTGAAGACCGGTGCGGTAGTCCTGCGCTACGAGCCCGCGAACGCGGCTTAGAAAGTTTCCGCATTCCGGACGGAAAACCGCTGCGCACTTTTCCTGGAATTGCTCTAAGCCGAGAGATTGCCGAAGCGTACGGAATAGATGCGGTCGCGGCCGAGCAGGTGGGCGATCAGGCTTTCCCGCTCGAAGAGGCCCGCCATGGCCTTGTGGCGAAGATCGAGGCCGCCGGTCATCACGCCGAAGGCCGGCATTAGCAGGCGGGCGCCATCCGTTGCAAAGCACGGGCGGCGCACCGATTTGTCACGACGCCGAACGGTAGCGGAGGGATGCAGATGGCCGGCGATTTCGCCGGCCTGCCGGCCTGCCTTCGGTTCGTGGCGGAAGGTTAGCCCGCCATAATGCATCTTGTCGACGGAATGGCCGGGCAGGTCGACGGTGCCATCCGGATCATGATTGCCGTTGATCCAGATCCATTCGCGGCCACGGGCCATATTGACGATCAGGCTGCGAAACTCGTCCGGCAGATGCTGCGAACCGACGCGATCATGAAAATTGTCGCCGAGCGACACCACAAGTTTCGGATCGTAGCGGGCGATGACGGCGGAAAGAACGGTCAGCGTCGCCAGCGTATCGTAGGGCGGCAGCAGCATGCCGCGGCGAGCGAAGGCCGCCCCCTTTTCCAGGTGCAGGTCGGAGACGACGAGAATGCCAGCGTCCGGCAGATAGAGCGCGCCGAGCGGGTCGCAGACCGCGGCGACGCCATGAACGACGGTCTCGACGCCCGGCGCTGACGTCGCGCCGTTCCCTTGACCATTCATATCTCGCGCTAGCGCCAGGCGGTTCATCACCTTAACAATCTACCTTCGTCGTTTGCTTCACAGCATCCCTATTCCATCGCTTCGCGGATCAAGTCGTCGGCCGCTTCCGCAAGCAGGACATCGTGAGCCTCACCCGGCACCGGCACCTTGCCGATTTCCAGCATCACCGGCACGGCAAGCGGGGAAATATGATCCAGCGCGCGATGGGTGATATGGCCCTTGATTCGCTTCAGCATATCCGCAAGTCGGCCAATATCCAAAAGCCCGGTCGCCGCATCCTGCCTTGTCGCCTGCAGCAGGATGTGATCCGGCTCGTGGCTGCGCAGCACGTCATAGATCAGATCGGCCGAGACCGTCACCTGCCGGCCGGTTTTTTCCTTGCCCGGATGGCGACGCTCGATCAAACCTGCAATGACGGCGCAATTGCGGAAGGTGCGCTTCAGCAGGAAGGATTCGTCGAGCCATGCCTCGAGATCGTCGCCGAGCATGTCCTCGTCGAAGAGGTCGGAAAGGCTGAGGCGACGGTTGGCAATCATCAGCCCCATATCTTCCAGGCCCCAGATGCCGAGCGAATAATCGGTCGCGACGAAGCCCATGGGCTTGGCGCCGGCGCGCTCCAGTCTTCTAGTGAGCAGCATGCCGAGCGTCTGGTGCGCCAGCCTCCCCTCGAAAGGATAGGCGACCATGTAGGCGCGGCTGCCGCGCGGAAAAGTCTCGATGAGAAACTCGTCGCGCTTCGGCAACAACGACTTTTCCTTCTGGATCTCCAACCAGTCGCGCACCTGATCCGGCAGGCGATGGCGACGGTCGGGATCGGCAATCATCGCCCGCACCTGATCGGCGAGATAGGTGGAGAGCGGAAACTTGCCGCCGGCATAGGAAGGGATTTTCGGGTCCAACGAGAATGCCTGCGAGGCCAGGCACTCGCTCTCGCGGATGCCTTCGAAGCGCAGCACCTTGCCGGAAAAGAGAAAGGTATCGCCGGGCGCAAGCTGCTCGACGAAATACTCCTCGACCTTGCCGAGCGGCGCCCCGCCCCTTCCGAGCGAGCCGAGCGCATTGCGCTTCACGAGGCGGATATTCAGCATCGCCTCTTCGACGATGGTGCCGAGGTTCAGGCGATATTGCTGGGCGACCTGCGGATTGGAGACGCGCCAGCGCCCCTCCGCCGTCTTGCGGATGCGGGCATAGCGCTCGTAGGTCCTGAGCGCATAGCCGCCGGTGGCGACGAAATCGACGATACGTTCGAAGGTCTCCCACGGAAGCTCGGCATAGGGAGCGGCGCTCTGCACCTCGTCATAGAGTTCGAGCATGTCGAAGGGCTCGGCGCAAGCCATGCCGAGAATGTGCTGGGCGAGAACGTCGAGCGCGCCGGCGCCGATCGGCGGCGTATCCTGTGCGCCGATATAATTGGCATCGAGTGCTGCCTGGCATTCCATGACCTCGAAGCGATTGGCCGGCACGAGGATCGCCTTCGACGGTTCGTCCATGCGGTGATTGGCGCGGCCGATGCGCTGGGCAAGCCGGCTTGCGCCCTTCGGCGCGCCGACATGGATGACGAGATCGACATCGCCCCAGTCGATGCCGAGATCGAGCGTCGAGGTGGCGACGACGGCGCGCAACCGGTTTTCCGCCATGGCCGCTTCCACCTTGCGGCGCTGGCCGACATCGAGCGAGCCGTGGTGCAGGGCGATCGGCAAGTTATCGTCATTGGCCGACCACAGCTCCTGAAACAGCATTTCGGCCTGCGAGCGCGTGTTGACGAAGAGCAACGTCGTGCGGTGCGCTTTCAGCTCGCGATAGATATCCGGGATCGCATATTTGGCGGAATGGCCGGACCAGGGGATGCGCTCTTCCGTCGACAGGATCGAGATATCGGGCTTGGCGCCGCCCTCGACGATGACGAGGCCGGCATGGCGTTTCGCCCCCTGCTTCTGCGCCGCCAGCCATTTCTGCAGATCCATCGGGTCGGCGACGGTCGCTGACAAGCCGATAGTCTGAACGCGGGGCGCCAGCTTGCGGATGCGGGCAAGACCGAGCGACAGCATATGGCCGCGCTTGGAGGTGACGAGCGAATGCAGCTCGTCGAAGACGATGTATTTCAGATCCTTGAAGAAGCGCTCGGCTTCGCGATTGGCGAGCAGCAGCGCCACCTGCTCCGGCGTCGTCAGCAGGATATCGGGCGGATTGAGCTTCTGCCGCTGGCGCTTACCGCTCGGCGTATCACCGGTGCGGTTCTCGACTGATACGGGCAGGCCCATTTCGGAAACGGGCTTCATCAGGTTGCGCTCGATATCGACGGCGAGCGCCTTCAGCGGCGAGATGTAGAGCGTGTGGATGCCGGTGAAGGCCGAACCGGGCGGGATCTTGCCGCGCCGGGTGAGATCGGTGAGCGACGGCAGGAAGCCTGCAAGCGTCTTGCCGGCGCCGGTGGGTGCAATCAGCAGCGTGCTTTCGCCGGCCTCGGCGCGAGCAAGCAGTTCGAGCTGATGGGCGCGCGGCTGCCAGCCCTTTTCCGCAAACCAGCGGGTGAAGGGGAGAGGCAGTGCAAGAGAGTGCTCCGGGTCGATCTGGTCCACCGTGCAAATGTAATGAATATATGGCGGATGAGAAATCGGAGATTTTGATCGACCCATTCGGATTGGTCTCAATCCCGCCGCTCGAGACAATCCTGCTTCTACAATTTACGTCTAAGCAGAGGCTATGGCTTTTTACTTCGGCCCTTCAAGTAAGCGGAACCAATCTTTCACAGTCAGCTTTAGTCGATCAACCTCATCCTCAGCCAGAAGACCGCAATGAGCGATAGGGCCACGTAAATTGTTGAGGGAATACATGACGCGACCAAGCGCTTTCTGATTGCTGAGAATTCCTCCGAACAGATCCCAATTATTGCGAATAATGTCTCCAAGCTGGCCAAAGGAGATATAGTCAAGCTCGTTATCTGAGCGGCTTGTGAAGCCAGCATCTCTTTCCCGCTGCTGGTTAGCTTTACATTCTTCCTTGGCGCTATTCGGTGACTGCGTATCCCACCAATCTACACCGTGGGCCTCTATCAGCGTATCGTCGATCAATTTTCGTATATCGTTCTCAAGCATGTAGAATAATTTATAGTATTCCGCCATTTTATTGGCGTTCATTCGGACTTCTTGAGAGAATTGCTCGAGAGCTGAGTTAATAGACGTCCGATCAAGTACGACACCTATATTATTTTCTTCTGTGCGAATACCAACTTCATCCACAGCAATTTTCAGTGACGCGCATTTTAATACAAATAACTCGACCTGCTCCTCAACATTCATCGCATCAAGTTCTCTCTTATGCTGCGAAAAATGGCATTGAGCACTTTTAGGTCGGATGTTTCAGGAAGCACGATGTTGATGTTGTATGCGAGGCGAATATCTCCGCTCGAATTCGACACCATACTGACTCCTGCGTTCACACCATCAAATTCCTCAGCGCCGTTGCCGGATATTACGTCATCTCTTTCCGAACCGGGACCTACAAACGACCTTATGGCCTTGAACGTCGCGATTATCGCTTTCACGACAGGGTCGGATGGGCTGAGACCAGTTATTTCCACCACTATGTCGCGCAACTTGGCATCATCAACTGTGTGCGCCCATTCGCTGCGCTTGAATATTTCCGGAAATGCTGAACGAAGGCCCTGTGTAGCTGCGGCGCTTTTGCCACCCTCAGTTCGGAATTTCGCATATAGTTCAGTTGGCACACCTTCACTTGTTAAAAAGCCCATTTTTTTGAGTATTGGGATGGTGGCTCTGGCGCCTCCCCCGCTAAGTTTCAGCACATGCTCCAGAAAATCAGCATTGAATTTGTCTGGGCGCGACGCGGGTATGATGCCGTCAAGCGCTTTTTTCAGAGTTCCACTTGCCGTTAAGTAAGGCAAATTACCCGGAATCTTGCGCTGGACGGCGCTTGCCGTACTCTGTGCAGAGTTGCCGTTCTCTACATCCGTATTAACTTCAACTGTATTGGGTTTTTTTACCATATCTGCCTCTCATAAAAGAAACATGCTCTTGTTATTTTCTTTTTGCAAGGCAAGGTTGATTTAATGCACAAGCTGTCCGCAACTGTAATCGCTTTGGACGCCGCCCGAATTTGATCGGGCCACTACGCTGGCTAAACAAATAGACTTGGCGATGCGCTCAAGCAGCACTGGTCTACAGCGATTGTACACGGCATTAGATGTTTGAAATTGATAGAGGTAGCTTCTGCCGTAGCATCCTCATGGACAAGCCCGGGGGGACAAGCAAGTCCCTTTCTAGGGAGCTCACTCGCCTGTGAGGACTTCTTCTAAATCTACTACTTTCTCCCCTCTTGACTCTTCAAGTAATCACGGATAAAAAATATCCATGATTAGAAAGGCAGTGAGATGAAGCTCGGAGACGGCGTCGAACAATCCATCCATTGCGTTGGCATGCTGGCGGGCCTGTCGGATGGCGGAGTGCTTTCGGCAGCAGCGCTTGCCGAATTTCACGGCGTCTCGGTCAGCTATCTTCTGAAGCATCTGCAGGCGCTTTCGGGCGCCGGCATTCTCGATACCGTGCCGGGGCCGAAAGGTGGCTACCGGCTGGCGCGCAAGCCGGAGGACATCAGCCTGCTCGATATCGTGTTGGCGGCGGAAGGGCCAGCGCCCGCCTTCAGATGCGCCGAAATCCGCCAGCGCGGCCCCAACCCGCTGGAAGGGCGCTATTTCGCCAAGCCATGCGGCATCAACGCCGCCATGCTGGCTGCCGAACGCGTTTACCGGGCCGAACTGGCCAAGACGAGCATCGCCGACGTGCTGACCGATCTTAGGCAGACGGACACGGATGGTGGAATAGCCGCGAGAGGCTGCGCCTTTCTCGAGCTGCATGAACGCAAGACCAAAAGCTGAACCCTAAGACCTGAACCCAAGGAGAAGACCATGCATCCTCGTTTCAACTTCGCCAAAGCTTCACCCGACTCCTACAAGGCCGTCGTCGCGCTGGAGAATTTCGTTCAGAGCAGCGGCCTCGAGCGCCGCTTCATTCATCTGATCAAGCTTCGCGCCTCGCAGATCAATGGCTGCGCCTATTGTGTCGACATGCATGTGAAGGAAGCCCGGCACGACGGCCTCAGCGAACAGTGGATCAACCTGATGTGCGTCTGGTGGGAATCGCCTGTCTATGACGATCGCGAACGCGCCCTGCTGCGCTGGGTCGACTCGGTGACCAAGATCGCCCAGACCGGCATACCGGATTCCGACTACGAGCCGCTGAAGCAGCATTTCAGCGAAGAGGAGATCGTCAAGATTACCGTCGCGATCGCCACGATCAATGTCTGGAACCGCCTTGCCGTCGGCTTCCGTTCGCAGCATCCGGTCGATGCGGCAAACAAGGCCGCTTGAGCCTGGTTTCTCTGAGTATGCCGTGTGCCTGAATGCTCCCTTGAGCTGCGTCATCCTCGGGCTTGACCCGAGGATGACGGAGTTTGGAGTTGGCAACGAGGCCTAAGAGAGTCTGGGCGATGACTGCCTTTGATACCCCAAAACGAAAAACGCGGGGCCGAAGCCCCGCGTCATTCATTGGCTCTCTCGTGCTCGGCATGCCAAGCATGAAAGCTATCAGGCAGCTTCCGACGCGAAGCCAGCCGTCGGAACTTCCGAGATGGTCTTCAAAACCTGCGAAGCGATCTGGTAGGGGCAGCCCTGAGAGTTCGGACGACGATCTTCGAGGTAGCCCTTGTAATCGTTCTTGATGAACGAGTGCGGAACGCGGATCGAGGCGCCGCGGTCGGCAACGCCGTAGCTGAACTTGTTCCACGGAGCCGTTTCATGCTTGCCGGTCAGGCGCATGTGGTTATCCGGGCCGTAGACCGCAATGTGGTCGTGCAGGTTCTTGTCGAACTGAGCCATGAGCGCTTCGAAATAGGCCTTGCCGCCAACTTCGCGCATGAACTTGGTCGAGAAGTTGCAATGCATGCCCGAGCCGTTCCAGTCGGTGTCGCCGAGCGGCTTGCAATGGAACTCGATGTCGATGCCGTACTTTTCGCATAGACGCAGCAGCAGGTAGCGCGCCATCCAGATCTGGTCGGCGGCCTTCTTGGAGCCCTTGCCGAAAATCTGGAATTCCCACTGGCCCTTGGCCACTTCGGCGTTGATGCCTTCGTGGTTGATGCCTGCTTCGAGGCAAAGGTCGAGGTGCTCTTCAACGATTTCGCGAGCGACATCGCCGACGTTCTTGTAGCCGACGCCGGTGTAGTACGGGCCTTGCGGAGCCGGGTAGCCGGATTCCGGGAAGCCGAGCGGACGGCCGTCCTTGTAGAAGAAGTATTCCTGCTCGAAGCCAAACCAAGCGTCTTCGTCGTCGAGGATGGTCGCGCGGCTGTTGGATTCATGCGGCGTGACGCCATCCGGCATCATGACTTCGCACATGACGAGCGCGCCGTTGGTGCGGGCCGGGTCCGGATAGATGGCGACGGGCTTCAGCACGCAATCGGAGCTGCGGCCTTCGGCCTGCATCGTCGACGAACCGTCGAAGCCCCAAAGCGGAAGCTGCTCAAGCGTCGGAAATGCGTCGAATTCCTTGATCTGCGTTTTGCCGCGCAGGTTCGGTACTGGGGTGTACCCATCGAGCCAGATGTACTCGAGCTTATATTTCGTCATTACGCACCTCATAACAGTTAATCAGGCAAAGCAGGAAACTCACCCGGCGCGGCCGCCGGAAAATCCCTCGCCACGAACGGCTGCCAAGAAAGAAGCATTTGCCGTGCCAGATTGCACGGACACGCGGCTCTCTAGGTGAGTTTTTTATGATTCGGTCGTTTTCAGGCGGGATTTCTGGGTGCCAACCGTCGGATTCTTTTCAAATCGCAGGTGCCATTCCGGCCGAGTTGACAAGATGTCGCAGGCTCGCGAGTCTTGGAATGGATTGGAAAACCGTCAGATCAAAGAAACGGCATCAATCTTGCGATCGTAAAATTGCCTATAATTTCATCATTCAGCATTTTTTTTAAGCGGAATGGTGATATTCGCCTCGGGCTTTGCTATATATCAGCTGTCTCTTCAAGCGCGCCCGCTTGAAAACCAAAAGGGAGAGACGGCGAATGGCAATCAGTGCTCGACATGAAACGGCAAAGATCTATCAGTTTCCGGTCACGGCCCGTGCTACGGCTGCGAGCCAGCAGCGTCCGAAGGTCAACCTTACGCCTGACATCGGTCCGAGCATCGCAACGGCCGCCTTCGACAGCTGGTATCATGAAGCCGCGATCACCGACACGGATCCTAGCCGCCAGCAGTAAGGCCCCCGCCAATCACAAGGCCTACTTACAAGGCGATGTAGCGATCCGAGCGATGGTTGATCGCGACAAAGAGATTGAGCGCGATTGCGCCGATCACCGAGCAGATGACCACCGTCGGCGTGGTCACCGCGAAAGCGACAGCGAGTACGCAGAGGTCGATCGCGAGCTGCACCAGCCCCGCCCTGATACCGAAACGTTCCTGCAGATAAATTCCCAGAATGCCGACGCCGCCGAGGCTGGCGCGATGACGATAGAGCGCAAGCAGCCCAAAGCCGAGTAGGATGCCGCCGAGGACCCCTGACCAGAGCGCATTGATATGTGCGATATCGAACAGGAGCGGCTGCAGGTTGGAAAGCAATGATGTCAGCGCAATGGCGATGAAGGTCTTGATGGTAAAGGCGGGACCGAGCTGCTTCAGCGATAGATAGAAGAACGGCAGATTGACCACGAAGAAGGCCAGACCGAAGTTCACGCCGATCGCATAATGCAGCAGGAAGGCGATGCCGGCGGTGCTACCGGTCAAAAGCCCCGCGCTTGAAAGGCAGAACAGCCCAAGCGACGAAATCAGGCTTCCGGAAATGATGCCCTGAACGTCCTCGGCCCATGAATGCCGGGTCGCGGATGTGTTCCAGACGCCCAAAGCGCTCTTCGCGTTTGCCATGTGCTTACCCTCATGTTTCCGAGGCTTTCTGCTGAAAGCTCAGGCGACAATCAAGCGAAAATACGTAAGCAATGCTGACCTATTTCAAATTCGCAAGATTCGAATAATCAGGCCGATTTGCGGGTAATGAACAGAATGCCATGGACCGGTTTTCCGCCATCCATGCGAATGACGCTGCGAGCGAGATCCTGCACGGCAAAGCCGTGATCGGCCAATATCTCCCGCACATAGGCTTCCGAGTGTGCGAAGCGCAGGGAATCGCGCAGTACATAGCCTTCTGCCTGTTGCTGCGCATCCTCGATCGAAAAGGCAAAAACGGCGCCATCAGCCGAAAGCTCGCGAACGATCACCATCACATCTTGCAGATTGCCGAGATACATCAGCACGTCGGCGGCCGTGATCAGGTCCGCACGACCTGTAGCAAACCCTGCATCGAAAACGCCCGACAGATCCGGTTCCACCGACAAATCGGCCTGACCGAGATGGTCGTAGACATTCTTGTCCGCCGCCTTAGCGAGCATGCCCTTCGACAGGTCGTAACCTTCGAGCCGGTCGACCCTCGCACGTATTTCCGGCCCAAGCAGGCCTGTACCGCAACCGAGATCGACGGCGAGACGGAAATGCTTGGGGATATCGGCAGTCTCGGCAATCAGCGCCGCAAGCTTGCCGGGCACGCTATAAGAGAGTTTTTCGACGAGCGAGGTTTCGAAGCGGTCGGCATAGTCGTCGAACAGCCGCTCGACATAGAGGCTCGGCGGCCGATCGGGCATGTCAGCGCCGCCCAGAACCGCAAGCTTGAGACGTGCGCCGAAGACGTCTCCGGCATCAAGCGCCAACACCTCGTTCAACGCAGCGATCGCGCCTGGCGTATCGCCGGCCTTCTCGCGATAGGTCGCAAGCGTGAACCAGCCCGCCGCCCAGCGCGGCACCAGCTCCAGCGCCTGCTCCATCAGTTCGGCGGCGCTCTGCGGCTCTCCGCTTTCGGCGAGCATCTTCGCATAGTCGGCGCGGCGGTCGGCAATGACATCGCCGGAGGAAAGCTGGCTTGGCAGCATGGGTTTCATCCTGTTTGACTCTCGCCTTTGAACTCGGCCATAAAAAAACTCAAGTCCTATTTCAGGCAGGCGCAGAGCACTTCCGCTTTTCTTCGAATCGCGAAAGCGCTTTACCTTGTTTCTTTCCGCATTCTGGACGGAAAACCGCTGCGCATTTTTCCTGGAAGTGCTTCAGTTTGGGGTGCCCGCCCGGCAAAAATGCTTGCGAGTCGCGTGCCCCGGTCCTATCTGAACAGCCACCGACCGCCATCATGGAGACGTCAGCATGTCCGATCAGGTGAACCGATTCCTTGGCGACTCGCCCGGTCGCACGCTTGTGAAGCTCGCCATCGTGTCGCTCGTCGTCGGCTTCGTGATGAAATTCTTCGGCTGGCGGCCGCTCGATTTCTTCTATGGCGTCCGCCGCTTCCTGCTCGACCTCTGGCACAGCGGCTTTGCTGCGCTCGGCGAGTTCGGCGATTATGTGCTGATCGGCGCAACCATCGTCATTCCCATCTTCATCATCCTCCGCCTGTTCAACTATCGCAGCTGACATGACCTCCCAGACACTGAACTACACGCGCCGCGATACGCTGCGCCTCGCCGCCCTTGCGCTCACCGCATCCGTCGCAAGCTGTGCGACGCCGCCCGCCCGCGTTTCCAAAACGCCTGCCAGCGACCAGACAGCCTCCGCCCTGCCGCTCGTCAATGCGCTGCGAACCAAGAACGGCCTGCCGCCGCTGAAGATCGATACCGCCGCCGGTGCCGCCGCCGTCTATCAGGCGCGCCGCATGGCGGATGCAGGCAAGATGGAACACCTGATCGGCATCGGCGACGATTTCGGCAAGCGGGTCAAGGCGAGCGGCGTCAAGCTGCCGGCGGCCGAGAACATCGCCGAGGGTCAGCACGACGTGAATGCCGCAGTGACGGCTTGGATCAATTCGCCGAAGCATTTGCACAACATGCTCGGCAAATATGACGGGCTCGGCGTCGCTCTTGCCTATGCTCCCTCTTCCGGCGGCAGGCCCTATTGGTCCATGGTGCTTTCCTCGATCTGAGGAGGCGCAAGGTAAAATGGATGTCCAGCAGGGAAGCGGGAGGGTTCTGCCCTTCGACGTGACGCATCGGCTCGTGCTGTCGATCGCGCTTCCGATGACGCTCGGCTTCATGACGACGCCTTTGCTCGGCCTCACCGGGACGGCAGTCGTCGGCCAGCTCGGCCAGCCCGATGCGCTGGCGGGACTTGCAATCGGCGCGGTGCTCTTCGACCTCCTCTTTGCCAGCTTCAACTTCCTGCGCGCCTCGACGACGGGCCTCACCGCCCAGGCCTATGGCCGTCATGACCGGCACGAACAGCAAGCCGTCTTCTGGCGGGCGCTGATATCGGCGCTCACCTGCGGCATCCTGATTGTCGTCCTTTCGCCTCTGCTGCTCTGGCTCGGCATCAAGCTGATGGGGCCGGAAGGCGGCGTCGCCGATGCGACCCGCACCTATTTCTCCATCCGTATGCTCTCGGGGCCGGCCGCACTTGCCAATTACGCGCTGCTCGGCTTCGTGCTCGGCCGCGGCCAGGGCCGCATCGGGCTCTTGCTGCAGACTGTTATCAACGGCGTCAACATCTCGCTCGCCATCCTGCTTGGGCTCTATCTTGGCTGGGGTGTTGCAGGCGTTGCATGGGGCACGCTGATCGGCGAGGCGAGCGGCATGCTGCTCGGGCTTCTCATCGTGCTGCGCAGCTTTGCCGGCGAGGAACGGCCGCCCCGCGTGGAACTGCTTTCGCGTGCCAAGCTCAAGCAACTCTTCGCACTCAACCGCGATATCCTGATCCGCACCTTCGTGCTTATCGGCGCCTTCACGCTGATGACGCGGATCGGCAACAGCTTCGGCGCCATCACCCTTGCGGCAAATGCCGTGCTGATGAACTTCTTCCTGCTGTCGAGCTACTATCTCGATGGGCTGGCCAATGCAGCCGAACAGATCACCGGCCGGTCGATCGGCGCCAATTATCGCCCAGCCTTCGATCGGGGACTGAAACTGACAGCCTTCTGGTCCTTCGGGCTGGCGCTCGCCGCGGCCATGCTTTTCTTTACAGCCGGGCCGGCGCTGATCCGCCTGCTGACGACCTCACAGGAGGTTCGCGTTGCAGCCGGGACCTACCTGCCCTGGGCAGCGATCACGGGCCTGACCGGCGCCCTCGCCTTCCTGATGGATGGCGTTTTCATCGGCGCCACATGGTCGCGCGAGATGCGCAACAAGATGCTGCTCTCCTTCGGCGGCTATCTCCTGGCGCTTGCCGTCTTCGTGCCGACGCTCGGCAATCATGGCCTGTGGATGGCCATGAACGCCTTCCTGCTGTTCCGCGGCATCTTCCTGGCCATGGGCCTGAAGAAGCGCGCAGATCAGACGTTCCGGTTCGCCCAGTAGTCCAGCCTGGTATCGCGCAGGTCGCGGATCGAGCCGGCACGCTCGCGGTCGAGCAGTTTCGACAGGCCAGCTATGATCTGCCCCGGCAAACCCGGGCCTTCGTACGCCATGCAGGAATAGAGCTGCACGAGATCGGCGCCGGCCTTGATCTTCTCCAGCGCCGTTTCGGCCGAGGACACGCCGCCGACACCAATGATTGGCAGCGCGGCCCCGACGCGGCGGCGCATCTTTGCGAGCACTACAGTCGATTTTTCAAAGACCGGCTTGCCGGAAAGACCACCCGCCTCTTTCGCCTGCCGTTGATCCTTCAACCCGTCGCGGGAAAGCGTCGTGTTGGAGATGATCAAACCATCCAGCGCGTGCGAAAGCACTTCCGCGGCGATATCGTCCATGCCCTCCTCGGTCAGATCCGGTGCGATCTTGAGGAAGACGGGAATGCGTTTGCCGGCCTTGGCCGCTTCCTCATCGCGAGCGGCAAGCACGGCCGACAACAGGGCCGATAGGCTTTCGCGCGCCTGCAGATCGCGCAGGCCGGGCGTGTTCGGCGAGGAAATATTGGCGGTGAAATAGCGCGCCACGGAATAGAAGCGGCGGATACCGGCGACGTAATCGGCGATACGGTCGGTGCTATCCTTGTTGGCGCCGATATTGACACCGATGATGCCGCTGCCGCGAATGGCCTTGAGCCGCTGGAAGGCGGCTTCATGGCCTTCGTTATTGAAGCCGAGGCGGTTGATGACGCCTTCGTCCTCTACCAGGCGGAAGATGCGCGGGCGCGGATTGCCTGATTGTGCCTTCGGCGTCACCGTGCCGATCTCCGTGAAGCCGAAGCCGAGCTTCAAGAGCGCCTCCGGCACTTCGGCATTCTTGTCATAACCGGCCGCCATGCCGATGGGATTGGCAAAGTCGAGCCCCGCCACGGTCTGGCGCAGGCGAGGATCGGGGTTGATGCGGCAGGCGGGCACGAGGCCGGACTTCAGCGCTGCAATAGACACACCATGCGCGGTTTCCGGCTCAAGCAGGAAGAAACCCCGGCGTCCGATATGGCGAAACGCGCCGATCATTCGGCCATCTCCGGAAAGATATGCGCGCCATCGTCACCAATTGGCAGCGGCTTTTCCCAGAGCACGGCCGAGAGCGCCAGCGGCGCATAAAGATGCGGGAAGAGATCGCCGCCACGCGAGGGCTCGAAGACCAGCTGGTCGCCGAGCACATCGCCGTCGATCGCCACCAGCAGGAGGCCCGTCTGTCCTGCGAAATAGAGTTCTGCGGTTTTCTTTGCCTGCTTCGCGGTGGAGAAATGAATGAAACCATCCGTCAGATCGATTGGCGCGCCATGAAAAACGCCGCTTTGTCTGGCTTGCTGCCAGAGCGTGTCCGGCACGATCTTGTAAACCACTGGCATGGCGGTCATCATCCCTATGTAAACTTGTCCTGTTAGGGCTTTGCACGAAAACATCGGCTGATGTCCACGGTTTCCGTGGTGGATTTAAGTTTTAACGTAGAAAATCCGGAGGATGACATGACGAGGGAACTGAAAATCGGCCTTGCAGCCATGCTTATGCCCACTGCTTTTCTTCTCGCCACACCGGCCGTTGCCGCTGAACCGGATACGGCACGCTTCCAGCTTGAGCGCAGCGGCGATCATTTCGTCCGCCTCGACCGGAAGACGGGTGCGATGTCCATATGTCAGGATCAGGGTGGCAACCTCGTCTGCCGCATGGCGGCTGACGAACGCAGCGCCTATGACGACGAACTCGACCGCCTGTCCGATCGCGTGACGAAGCTGGAAAAGACCGTCGCCTCGAACAAGGGATCGAACCTGCCCGATGATGCCGAGGTCGACCGCACGCTCGGCATCATGCAGAAATTCATGCGCGGCTTCATGGGCATGGCGAAGGAGTTCCAGAACGAGGAACCCAACACCAAGCCGCTGCCGCAGAAGACCTGAAGCCGGCAAGAGTGCAAGGCGGAAAGCACGGGGATAAAGGATCCTATTCCTATGCCGGTCTTTACTCGTCCAGATGCCTCGGTTAACGTTTTTTAAAGAGTTGAGCGCCGGGCAAGCCGGTGCGCAGATGCTGAGCGGCGATGCTGTCACACGAACAGATATGGGGGGCAATCGACCGGCTTGCCGAGCGGCATGACCTGACCCCTTCCGGCCTTGCACGCCGCGCCGGGCTTGACGCCACCTCCTTCAACAAGTCGAAGCGATTGAGCCAGGACGGCCGGCTGCGCTGGCCATCGACGGAATCGATCGCCAAGGTGCTGGAGGCGACGGGCGCCAGCCTGGAGCAATTCCTCAGTTTCATTCGGCCGGGCGAGCCGCCAGGCTCTGCCGCGCCACAGGCGATTTCGCCGGGTGGAAACGCGATCCCACTGATCGGATTTGCCCAGGCAGGCTCAGGCGGCTTCTTCGACGATGGCGGGTTCCCCGCCGGCCAAGGCTGGGACATGGTGGAATTTCCCACCGCGACCGGGCAACGAGCCGGCGCGTATGCGCTTGAGGTCCAGGGCGAAAGCATGTTGCCGCTCTATCGCGACGGGGATATTCTGATCGTCGAGCCAGGCGCTCAAATTCGAAAAAATGACCGTGTCGTTGTGAAGACCCGCGAGGGCGAGGTCATGGCCAAGGTCCTGCTGCGGCAGAGCGCAAAGTCGATAGAACTTTTGTCGCTCAACCCCGAACACCCCAACCGCAACTTCGATCTTGCGGATGTGGAATGGATTGCCCGGATCATATGGGCCAGCCAATAGGAAAGTTTTCTTGTTATACGTCGAAATTTTTTGCTTGCAAGTGTGGCAGGCGGGATCGTCGGTTCTTGGCTGACCCTCATCGCGGTTCAGTTCGGTGGATACAGTTTCAGTCTGCCGGGCCGAGGCCACGCCACGACGACCGAGCTCAAATCTACTACGGCGGCGCCTCCCGAGACCGCCCGGGCTGAGCCGACGCTGCCGAAAGCCATTGAGGCACCAAAGCCTGCCGAAACGACCAAGCCGGAACAGGTTGCGTCTGCCAAATCGCAAGCTGAAACCCCGCTCGCAGCGCGGCCCGCCAATTTGACGCCGAACGGCAAGGGAACGGTGCTGGCCGCAGCGTCCTCGTCGACAACCGGGTCTGACGGCAGCCCTGAGCTATCCGCCACCGCCATGGCGGCCGCTGCTACGGCTACACCGGCGACCAGCGGCGCTGAAAAGGCGGCGGACGGCAGCGCTGCCAAGGCCGAGGTAAGTGTGACGGCAGGAACGGCAGTAGCCTCAACTGCGCCGATAGCACAATCAGGCAGCAAGATTCCCACCGACCCCGCGCGTTCGAACGACCCGTCGACGAAGCTCGAGGAGGCACAGGCGGCGCCCACAGGAATAGACACCGCCGGCGACGCGGTCTCGCCTTCTACGCCAGACAAGGCATCTGCTCCTTCTTCGGAGGCAACTCGCGCCGACCAGGTCAAAACCGATCCTCTGCCGAACAACCGGATACCGGCCGATCAGATCGACAGAGAAATGGCGGCGGCCGCGCATCGGACCATCCCTTCACTGCCTCAACCTCAGGACCAACCCAAATCCCAGTCCGAACAGGCATCGCTCGGCGCGGCGGCGCAACCACAAGGCCAGACGACGATCGAGCTTATGCGCCCCTTTGCGGATCAGGCCGGCATATTGACCCTTGCCGGCAGGAGCGTGCAGCTGAACGGCATCGTTCCGACCGATGTCGATCGCATGTGCGTTGGCCCGAGCGGCAAGAGCTGGCCCTGCGGCCAAGCCGCACGCACGGCATTCCGCATGTATCTGCGCGGCCGCTCGATCGATTGCGACGTGCCGGACCCTGCCTGGAAGGGCACGGTCAAGGGCGAATGCCGCTATGTCCGCGTCGACCTCAGCTCCTGGCTGGTGCGTTTCGGCTGGGCCGATCCGGAGCCCGGTTCGCCGCTTGCGGCACTTGTCGACGAGGCCAAGGAGAAGAAGCGCGGCATGTACGGAGACGATCCGCGCAAGAACGGAAAATCGACGCTTGGCCCGGCCCTACCCAAGGAAGATCCGCTCAATCCGATCTGACGCCTTGCTTCCGCCACGACAACGCCGCGCGTCATATATGACGCGCAAAGGTCGCTGTAGCACTTTTAATTTGCGGCATAATTCCTTAGATCGATTCCGATTTAAGGAATTATGCAGTAACTTTTGCCATGAGACGCGCGACTTTTCGGCCTGCCAAACTCAAAGGACTTCGCCTGTCATGAACAAGCCGCTTTCTGCTCACGAGGCCCTGATCTACGTCATGGTGCTGGCTTCGGCCGTCGACCGAACCATGAACGACCGCGAGCTCAGCCGCATCGGAGAACTCATTCACGCCCTGCCGGTCTTCAAGGGCTTCGACGACGAAAAGCTGATTTCGGTGTCGCGTGATTGCGCCAAACTGCTTGCAAGCAATGAAGGGCTCGACATCGTTCTCGAGACGGTGCGCGATACCCTGCCGGCGCGTCTCTACGACACTGCCTATGCGCTTGCCGTCGAAGTCGCTTCGGCCGACCTTTCGGTCAAGGCCGAAGAATTGCGCCTGCTCAGCATGCTCCGCGACCGTTTCGGCCTGGACAAGCTGACTTGTGCCGCCATCGAACGCAGCGCGATCGCCCGCTATCGCAAGGCCTAGAGTAGTTTCGCCTTATGCATTCCGGACGGAAAGGCGCTGAGCACTTTTCCTGGAATTGTCCTAATCAGTAGAGCCCGTAGGGGAAATAGCGCAGATAGATTTCCTGCAGTCTGCCATCGCGCGAGAGCGTGGCGAGGGCATGGTTGATCGCAGCCGTTAAATCAGCGTCCTGCTGGCGCAGCATGATGGTCATGCCTTCGCCGAGAAACTGCTGCGACAGATAGGGGCCGTCGAAAATCGCACAGCATTTTTCGGCCACCGGCGACGATACCCAGAAGGACAGCTGCAAGCCGTCGGCAAAAGCGGCATCGACCTTGCCCTCCTTGACAGCGGCAAGAAGCGCGTCCTTGTCGTCAAAGGGTACAGGCTTGATGGCCGGGAAGAAGGCGGCCATCATCGCCTCGTGCGCCGTTCCCTTGACCACGCCAACGGGATGGCTGGCAAGCGATGCAGCCGTCGTTCCGTTGATCGAGGCCCTCACATTGCGCACGAAGCGCGCAGGCAGCATCAGGAACGGGCGCGAAAAGGCGAAGCTCTTGCGCAGCTCCGGCGTTACCGACACGCCCGCAATCACCGCATCGCCCTGCGCGGCCGCAAGCGCGCCCTGCAATTCGCCGAAGGGCATAGCCTGGATCTGGCACTTGTCGGCGATCGCAAGCTCATCGCAGATCTTGCGCGCAAGCTCGACATGGAAGCCGGTAAGCTTGCCGTTCTGATCGAGGAAATTGAAGGGCGGGAAATCGATCGATGTCAGGAAGCGCAGCCTGACCAGCGAAGACAGATCGGGTTTCGGCAGCCGCTCGCGCGCATCGAAGAGGATCGGCAGACTGGGCGGCTTGGCCTCCTGGGCAGCAAGCGGCATGGTGCAAGACATCGCAATCAGCGCCGCATGCGTGAAACGCCGGGCCATGGAGATCGTCGACGAAAGGCAAACACGCATGGTCTTGGTCCAGCCTCCGGTCGTGGATGCACATTCCTGATTCACACGTCCGATGTAGCAGAGTCATGCCGGCGGGGGAATATCGCGTCTCGCAATGGCGGCCGCAGCGCTCAAAGGATGAGCAGAAGAGAGCCCACGCATCGGGCGGTTGCACGGTTTTGAACATGCACAAAATTAGTACGAGATTTCTCCCCACAATGCGCCGCCGTTAGCAGTCGATTAAGCTCTGTTGATTGTACTCCGGGATATCGACGACGTCGGCGAGGCCGATCGCATGATGCTGGTCGTCCAAGCCTTCTTTGCAAGGTATCAAGCAACTCGACCTTCACACGCATGCATCGGGCAACACCCTTGATCATTTCCGGGCGAGCGGCCTTCCGCACGTTTCCTTGATGCCGCGCAGCATTCGCAGACGGACAGCCATGTTCAGGAATCTGAAAATCAAGACCAAGATGCTAGCGGTGATCCTGCTTCTCGGCATCATCTCCTTCGCCGGCCTGATGCATATCGCCGGCGAATTCCGCAGGGCGGACCGTACCTATAGCGCCTTTCTCGACAATGAGGCCGTTGCAGCGACCGAATCCGCACGCGCCAGCGCCGCGTCGCTGGCATCGGTGCTGCAGGCAAGCTTGATGCTGAATTTCGATCCCGGCAGCGATGCGTTCAAGGCGGTTGCGGCCGGCGACAATCACTTCAGCGAGGCAAGGGAGAGGCTCAAGCACGCCGAAAGCCTCGTTCCCGACGAAAAGCAGTCGATCGAAGCTATTCTTGCCGGCCTGGACGAGCTGCAAATGCTCACGAACAAGGCCATCCAGCAGCGCAAGGACGGTGACCTCAAAGGCGCGGAAACGAGCATGGTCGCAGTCAACGGCAAGCTGGCCAAGATCATAGCAAGCATGATCGCCAACGACGAAGCGCTGACAAATCGCATGAACACCGGCGCGGATGCCTTGTCGGCCGATATCAACAGCGACGTCACCTATACGCTCGCCGCCCTTGGCGGTTTCACGCTGCTCGCCGTGATTTTCGGCATATATGTCGCGCAGAGCGGGATCGCTTCGCCGCTGATGCGCCTGCATCGGCGTATGACGGCACTCGCCGACGGCGACACGGTCAGCGAGATCGAGGGCCGCGACCGTCGCGACGAGATCGGCCAGATGGCATCGGCCATTGCCGTGTTCCGCGACAATGCCATCGAACGCGCCCGCCTGGAGGCGCAGGCGGAAGCCGATCGTACGCTGAGCGACAGCGAACGCGCCCAGCGCGAGACCCGGCAGGCGGCCGAGGCGGCTCATCTGCAACAGGCCGTCCAGGCGGTCGGCGACGGCTTGAAGCGCCTTGCGGAAGGCGATCTGGTTACCCGGATCGACGCGCAGTTCGTCGGACGCCTCGACCAGTTGCGGCAGGATTTCAACAATTCGCTGACGAAGCTCAATGGAACCATGCAGGCCGTCGGCGCCAATGCCCGTGCCATCAGCGCCGGCGCCAACGAGGTCCGAGGTGCCGCCGACGAGCTTTCCAAGCGGACGGAACAGCAGGCCGCCTCCATCGAGGAAACCGCAGCGGCACTGGAGCAGATCACCACCACCGTCAAGGACGCCGCCCGGCGCACGCAGGAGGCAAGCCAGCTCGTTGCCCATACCCGTGCGGGTGCCGAGCGATCGGGCGAGATCGTCCGCAACGCTATCGAGGCCATGCAGCAGATCGAGACATCTTCGGGTGAGATCAACAACATTATCGGCGTCATCGACGACATCGCCTTCCAGACCAATCTTCTGGCGCTGAATGCAGGCGTCGAGGCGGCCCGTGCCGGAGAGGCCGGCAAAGGCTTTGCCGTCGTCGCACAGGAAGTGCGCGAACTGGCGCAACGCTCCGCCAATGCCGCCAAGGAAATCAAGACGCTGATTGCCACCTCCGAAACCCATGTCCGCACGGGCGTTGGCCTAGTGGGTGAGACCGGCAAGGCGCTCGACGCCATCGTCTCCGAAGTGCAGGAAATCAACCGGCATGTGCACGCGATCGCCGAGGCCTCGCGCGAGCAGTCGGCCGGCCTGCAGGAGATCAATACCGCCGTCAACGCCATGGACCACGGCACCCAGCAGAATGCCGCCATGGTCGAGGAGAGCACGGCCGCGAGCCATGGCCTCGCGACCGAGGCCGCCTCGCTGGCAAGCTTGCTCGGTCAGTTCCGCACGGGTGGCGACGATGCTGCGCATCTGTCCGTGGCGCCTGTCGCCAGCGCCACGCCGCGTCCGGCGGTCCGTCCCTCGCCGCGACCTGCCGCGGCACCGGCCATTCGGGCCGTCGACGGAGCCAAGGCTCGCCCCGCGCCCTCGCCGGCGCGCGCGCTCGGTCAGAAATTGATGAGCGCGTTCGGCGCCGTCCAGACGACCGCGCCAACGAGCAAGGATGCGGACTGGACGGAGTTCTGAGGCCGTCCGCATCTCACTGTCGGCGGGACGGCTATGACACGTCTCGATGCGCGATTTCATAAAGTGGGGCGGGCGGCCTATGCTGCTCGCCCCGTTTTATTCAGATCCGTGCGGCAAGGCCGGTAACAAGGGCAATGACACCGAAGCCAGCGGCGGACGCACAGACCGCAACCCAGCCACCAAGGTCCCATGCCGTGCCGGCAAGGGCGGAGCCCAGCGCTCCGCCGAGAAAGAAAATGCCGACGAAGAGACCGTTGATGCGCCCGCGGGCTTCCGGTTTCAGGAGATTGACGGCCCGCCGCCCCAAAGTCTGATCGCCGGTAATGCCAACATCGAGCATCACGGCGCTGACGCCGAGAAGGATCAGCAGGATGAGCGGCTGGCCGGATCGTATCCCGCCCACCCAGGCAGCCAGGGCCGTGGCGGTAAGCACGATCAGATGCGACACCAAGGTCGCCGTCCGCGTCCAGCCCCTGTCGCCCATGCGGCCGAAGGGAGAGGTGGCGGCCGCGCCGCCGGCACCGACCAGCGCAAACAAGGCGATGCCGGACTGGCCGAGCGAGAACGGCGGCTGTGCCAGGAGCAGAGCAACGGACGTCCAGAACAGGCTGAAGCTCGCCATCATCAAGGCGGCGGTGAAGGCACGCACCCTCAGCACCGGCTCTTCTCGCAGCAGCTGAAAAAGCGAGCCGATCAGCGCACCATAGCTGGCACTCACCAGGGGACGGCGCTCAGGAAGCCTGAGAGCAAGCACGGCGGTCAGAAGCGCCAGCGCCGCGGCGCTGACGGCATAGAAGCTTCTCCAACCCCATAGATCGGCAATCAGGCTCGCCAGCGGGCGCGAGACCAAGATGCCGACCATGACGCCACTCATGACGTTGCCGATCACGCGACCACGATGTTCGGGCGGCGTCATGGCTGCTGCGATCGGCACCAGGATCTGGATTGCGGAACAGGCGGCGCCCAGCAGGAAGAGGAAGATCAACAGGCTCCAGCCTGTCGGCGCGAAGGCGGCCGCAACGGCCATTACCAGGGCCGATATCAGCATACGCAACACCAACTGCCGATTTTCCATGAGGTCTGCTAGCGGCACCAGGAAGAAGAGGCCGGCGGCATAGCCGAGCAAGGAGGCCATGGCCACCAGGCCAGCGCCGCTTTCGGAAAAGCCCAGCGACGGGCCGATGATGCCGACCAGCGTCTGCGGAGCAAAGAGGTTGATGATGATGACGCCGGTGGCGACTGCAAACAAGAGCGTCGAAGGAGCGGCGTCCGCGGCGAAAACATCGTCCTCCGGCTCGCTCACTATACATTCGGGAACTTGTGACATGGGTTCTCCAATAATTTATGATAATAAAGATGGCCATGTTTATCGCCTTGATGCATAATGCGACAATTGAAATGAAGTAATAATGATTATGCGAGTCATGCATGAACATTCATGATCTGGAAGCCTTTGTCGCGGTGGTGGAAACGGGGTCGATCGTTGCGGCCTCCGCGCGGATCAATCTCACGCAGCCAGGCATCACCAGGCGCATCCAGAATCTGGAGGACAGTCTCGGCATTGCGCTGCTCGACCGGCAATCCAAACCGCTCAAGCCGACGGCGGCGGGGCGTGAGGCCTATGAGCATGGACGCCGCGTGCTGCGCTCGCTGGACGACCTCAAGACCGGCGTTTCGCCCGGCGGAGCGATCGGCGGCGAATTCCGCCTCGGCATCATGCCCTATCTTTCCGAAGCGGCGCTTTCGGCTCCGCTCGACGCGCTTCGCAGCCAGTTTCCGCAACTGACGCTGCGGATCGTCTCAGGCTGGTCGCCACAGCTCATCGAGCAGGTCGCCCATAGCCAGCTCGATGCGGCAACCGTCTGCCTAGCGGAGGGTATGCAGTCGCCGGACAACGTCGTCGGCGACGTGCTTGGGGTCCACAGCGTCATTCTCGTCGCCGCGCCGTCGCTGGGCGTTCCCAAGGCGCCGCGGCTCGAAGAGCTTTCCCGCTTCCCCTGGATTTTGAACCAGAGCGGTTGCGGCTTCCGCGCCTTCATTCATCATCGCTTCGAAGCGGAGCGCTTGCCTTTCGACGTCGCCGTCGAGGCAATGAGCGCCGATTTGCGCATGTCGCTCGTCGCCCGCGGCCTCGGCATCGGCGTGCTGACGCCGGCAGCGCTGGCAGACAGCCGCTGGCGCAATGACGTCGAGATCATCGAGGCCCCGGATTTCCGTCCGAAGGTGGTCAACTGGCTGCTGCACCGGCCGCCGGCGGGCCGGCTCGCCCGCCCGATCGCAACCTTCCGCGAGGCGTTGACGGAAACGCTGAAGACGAAGAGGCCATTTTTGACGTGAAGATTTTGGAGCGGGTGAAGGGAATCGAACCCTCGTATTCAGCTTGGGAAGCTGCTGCTCTACCATTGAGCTACACCCGCCTGACATCCTGAGATGTCCAACAGTTGGCGGCCTCTGTCAAGGCCGGTCAGCACATGTTCAAAGCCGGAAGTGCTTCGAGAGTTTCAGGCCCTGCGCCTGATAGTTCGAGCCGACACCGGAACCGTAGAGGCTGCTCGGCTGTTCCAGCATGTGTTCGTAGATCAGGCGACCGACAATCTGGCCGTCCTCGAGAATGAAGGGCACTTCGTGGCTGCGCACTTCCAGCACGGCGCGGCTGCCGCGGCCGCCGGCCGGCGCATGGCCGAAGCCCGGATCGAAGAAGCCGGCATAGTGGACGCGGAATTCGCCGACCAGCGGATCGAACGGCGTCATCTCGGCGGCAAAATGCGGCGGTACATGCACCGCCTCGCGCGACACGAGGATATAGAACTCGTCGGGATCGAGGATCAGCTCGGTGCGGCCGCGGCTATAGAGCGGCTCCCAGAAATCGAAGATATCGTGCTGGGCCTTCTTGTCGACATCGACGACGGCGGTGTGATGCTTGCCGCGATAGCCGATCAGCCCTTCCTTGTCGCCGGCAAGATCGATCGACAGCGCGATGCCGCCGCCGGTGATGTTCGGTTTCTTGCTGGCGACCAGCGTCTCGGTTTCGTGCAGCGCCAGCAGCTCAGGCTCGGTAAGCAGGGCCTGGCCGACGCGGAAGCGGACCTGCGACAGGCGCGAGCCGCGGCGCACGACGATCGGGAAGGTACGCGGGCTGATTTCGAGATAGAGCGGGCCGGAATAGCCGGCCGGGATCTTGTCGAACTCCTGCGCACGATCGGTGATAACGCGGGTGAAGATATCGAGGCGGCCCGTCGAGCTTTTCGGATTGGCCGAAGCCGACATGTCCTCCGGCAGATCGAGGCGCTCCATCAGCGGCACGATATAGACGCAGCCGGTTTCGAGCACCGCACCTTCGGAGAGATCGACGACGTGGAGCTTCAGCCGGTCGAGCTTGTCGGCGACCAGATGGGACGGGCCTGGCATGAAGCTGGCGCGGACGCGGAAAGCATGCGAACTGAGCCGCAGGTCAAGGCTTGCCGGCTGGATCTGATCGACGTCCAGTTCTCTTTCGCTCGTTAGCCGGCCGGTTTCAAAGAGCGCCGCTATGGCGCGATCGGCCAAAATTCCAGTATTGCGAGCCATCATGCCTCATCCCCAGCGCATAACCCGGCAAGTCGAGAATAGACTTGCCGGGTTATGCGCCGATTGAAAATGTTACTGCGACCTTTGCGCATCCCAGCGGATGCGCGGGCAGTAATTTGCCGCAGACAAAACCAAACTCAGGGAATTGACGCAAGCCGTCAACGGCAGTATTGCAACTTATCCCGTGGTGATTTGGCCGGTCGGCTTGCAGCCACGTTAAACAAATGGCTAAAAAGACCGGGGTTGAACCGGTCTGCTTTCGCGACCGGTTTTTTTGTTTTGAAAGTGGTGATGGCATGAGCAAGACTTGGCGCCCCGCAACCCAGCTCGTACACAACGGAACGCTTCGTTCGCAATTCGGCGAAACCTCTGAAGCGATCTATCTGACCCAGGGCTTCGTCTACGATACCTCGGAAGCGGCGGAAGCCCGCTTCAAGGGTGAGACTGATGGATTCATCTACGCCCGCTACGGCAGCCCCACCAACGACATGTTCGAAAAGCGCATGTGTGCGCTGGAAGGTGCTGAAGACGCCCGCGCCACCGCCTCGGGTATGGCCGCCGTCTCCGCCGCCATCCTCTGCCAGCTGCAGGCCGGCGACCACATTGTCGCCGCCCGCGCGCTCTTCGGCTCCTGCCGCTGGGTCGTAGAAACGCTCGCCCCGAAATACGGCATCGAATGCACCCTCGTCGACGGCCGCTTCGTCGAAAATTGGGAAAAGGCCATCCGCCCGAACACCAAGCTGTTCTTCCTGGAAAGCCCGACCAACCCCACTCTGGAAGTGGTCGATATCGCCGCAGTCGCCAAGCTCGCCAATCAGATCGGCGCCAAGGTCGTGGTCGACAACGTCTTCGCGACCCCGCTCTTCCAGAAGCCGCTGGAACTCGGCGCCCATATCGTCGTCTATTCCGCCACCAAGCATATCGACGGCCAGGGCCGTTCGCTCGGCGGCGTCATCCTCTCCGACAAGCAGTGGATCGACGAGAAGCTGCAGGACTATTTCCGCCATACCGGCCCGGCCATGTCGCCCTTTACCGCCTGGACGCTGCTGAAGGGCATCGAGACGCTGCCGCTGCGCGTCGCGCAGCAAACGGCGAACGCTTCCAAGGTGGCCGATTTCCTCGCCGAGCAGGGAAATAAGGTCGCCCGCGTGATCTATCCCGGCCGCAAGGACCATCCGCAGGCCGATATCATCGCCAAGCAGATGAGCGGCGGCTCGACCCTCGTCGCCTTCGAGCTCAAGGGTGGCAAGGAAGCAGCCTTCAAGCTGCAGAACGCATTGGAGATCGTCAAGATTTCCAACAATCTCGGCGACAGCAAGAGCCTGATCACCCATCCGGCCACGACGACGCACAAGAACCTCACCGACGAGGCCCGCGCCGAACTTGGCATTTCGCCGGGCACCGTTCGCTTCTCTGCCGGCATCGAGGACAGCGCCGATCTGGTCGAGGATTTCGCCCGCGCTCTCGAGCAGGTTTCCGCCTGATATTCATCAAGCCGCCCGGATGTTTCTCCGGGCGGCTCGACCGCCCTTATCGGGCAATGCCGCGATCAATGGCTCCCCGTCAGCTTGCAGACCTGAATTGAACCTCACCATCGTGCAGGAAGAACATCTTGTCGAACAGCCTCAGATCCAGAGGGTTCGGCAGCCGGACGTCCTCCCGATCGGGAACAAGTTTCAGCGCAGGATCGTAGGAGCGATCGATCTGTGAGATGAAGACGACGGTCACGCCTCTCGCGCGCGCAAAGGCCTTCAACGTCTGCACCTGGATCATCAGTTCGGGCTTTTCCCGCTTCTGATCCAGCAGCTGCAGATAGTCGACCACCGCCAGCGTACCGCGTGGCACCGCGGCCAGCCTTTCGACGATATAGTCAGCGCTGATGGCATCAGAATTGTCGAAGTCGAACAGTGCGGCAAATTCCTCGTGATCGACACCGATCATCCGGAAACGATCGAGAGCGACCTTCTCCGTGTCTTCCAGCGTGAAGAGGACACCGCGATTGCCGGCCCTCATTGCCTCCACGGCAAGTCTCAGGCTCAACAAGGTCTTGCCATGACCGGGGCGCGCACCGACCAGCACCAGATCGCCAGGCTTCAACCGCGAATACGGCTCGCTGACGGGCACATCGGCGCTTGTTCTGGCCGAAAGCAAGCTCCAGCCTTCAAACCCTTCGCTGGCCGCGATGCGATCCAGCGCTGCATGCAAGGGTATGTTCTGCTGGCGAGACAGTAGCCTCGCCTTGCGCTTCAAATGATAAACAGGGGCGGAAAGCCTCATCTAAAACCTCCTATTGCGAGCAGTGATCGCAACCCCTCCTTATGCTCGGTGCTCAAACAGTCGGTTCGGTGATCGACAACCCCGCATGAATTATGCTTTCCCGAATGGAGGGGGGAGGCATGGGCTATGCCAGAATCAGATGATAGCCGAAATTCGGTTGCTGGAAAATCTCCGCCAAGCGCTTCCTCGGCGGAACGTAGGACAGCGTAAGGCACCATGCGATCTCAAGTTCTTGATGCGAGATCGGCAGATCCGGGCATAAAACCAAAGTGAACCCGCAATTGTGGCAAGCCTATATATCTGCGGCGGAAGCAGCTGCCTGGAATAGCTCGAGACAAGAGCAAATGACAAACGGAGAGAGATACTTTTGAGGAAAGTCGCTAACCTTCTTCGTCAGTCTTAATAGCTGAAACTCAATAGGCTTCGCCGTTGCGAGCCAGATTTCATTACGCCGTTCCTTGACGGAATGGATCGGTTATAGGATACCGCTATATGTCCTGCACTTTGCAGGGGTAAGGGAAAGCGGATATTATGCCGCTAGCTTGGAAATGCTGAAACGTTCGTGAGGCTTGAAGAAGCGCTCGACGGTTCAGGGCAGTGGCAAGGTATCAGGTATGTATCGCGCCTTAACACGCGACATCGAAGTGGTCGTGGAACCGTTTTATCTGGAGGAGCAATCCGATCCGGACGATGATCGCTATGTCTGGGGATATCGCATCGTCATCTCCAATCATTCCAAGACGGCCGTCAAGCTGGTAACGCGCTACTGGCACATTACCGACATGAACGGCATCGTGGACGAGGTGACGGGGCCAGGCGTGGTCGGGGAGCAGCCGCACCTGAAGCCCGGCGATACCTATGAATATTCCTCGGGCTGCCCGCTGGACACGCCGTCAGGCATGATGTTCGGCCATTATCAGATGGAGACGGATGACGGGGAGCAATTCCATGTCAAGATCCCCGCCTTCTCATTGGATACGCCCAACCTGCTGCGCACGCTGAACTAGAAGCGCTCCGCTTCTTCGAATAGCGGAACATCCCATCTTCTTGTTTCTTTACGCATTCCGGACGAAAAGGCGCCACGCACCTTTCCTGGAAATGTTCTGGAGCGGCATCAGGCCGCTTCTATCTCGGATACTTCGAAGCGATAGGTTGTGGAGCAGAACTCGCAAGTCACGGCGATTTCGCCATTCTCCTCGCTGGCTTCGATCTCCTCGGCCGAAAACCCCTGCAACACGCCCTTCAGCTTGTCGCGCGAGCACGAACAGCTGTCGTAGACGGCCTTCGGTTCGTAGACGCGCACGCCGCGCTCGTGGAAGAGGCGGTATAGCAGCCGCTCGGTGCCAACAAGCGGATCGGTCAGCTCGTCGGCATCGATGGTCTCGACCAGGCTGCGCGCCTCCGCCCAGGAATCGTCCTCGACATGATCGCGTAAGCCTGTGTCACCGTCGCCGCCATGGATATCCGGCTGGCGCATGCGCTCCGGCGCTTCTGGCAGGAACTGCGCGATCAAGCCCCCTGCCCGCCAGCGATGGCGGGGCTTGCCATTCTCATCGCGATCGAAAAGTTCGGCAGCGCCCAGCCGCACGCGCGTCGGGATTTGTTCCGACTGGCGGAAATAGGTGCCGGCAATCTCTTCGAGGGAAGCGCCGTCGAGCGCCACGATGCCCTGATAGGGCTGCGTGAAGCGACCTTGATCGATGGTGAAAGCGAGAACACCCTTGCCGAGCAGCTGCTCCGGCTCGGTCCGGCCCTCTGCGACTGCCTCTGCCAGCGCCTCTTCATTGAAGCGGGCGTAGGCGCGGACATTCTCCGGCGTCGAGAAATCGGCGACCAGAAGGTCGACGGGACCGTCGCCCTTGGTCTGTACGGTGAACTTGCCCTCGAACTTCAGCGACGTGCCGAGAAGCACCGTCAGAACGATAGCCTCGGCCAGAAGACGCGCGACCGGCATCGGGTAGTCGTGCCGGGCGAGGATCGCGTCCAGCAGCGGACCAAGCTGCACGGCACGGCCGCGCACGTCCAAACCCTCCACCTGGAAGGGGACGACGTGATCGTCACCGGCAAAATCGAACTGACCCAGCGATGCGGCATTTTCAGCCATTGCTTTACTCCTGGAGCAGGACGCCGAAAAGTGGGAGCGGTTTTCGGGCGACGTCATGCTCTATTTCTTTGATTCTAGACCGGATTCAGGTCTTAGGTCGCTTCGACCTAAGACCATCCGGCTCTAGGACCCGCGCCCTTGAGACGCGGCTTCATATCCTCAGATCGCGCCCAGGCACCAAGCAAGAATCGACTTTTGCGCATGAAGGCGGTTTTCCGCCTCATCGAAAACAACGGATTGCGGACCATCGATCACTTCGTCCGTCACCTCCTCCCCGCGATGGGCGGGCAGGCAATGCATGAACAACGCGTCTTTGCCGGCCTGTGCCATCAAAGCCTTGTTGACTTGATAGGGCTGGAAGACGTTGTGACCGCGAGCCCGGTGTTCCTGATTCATGGAAACCCAGGTATCGGTTACCACGCAATCGGCGCCGGCGACCGCACGGTCTGCATCATGCGAGAGCAAGATTTCGGCGCCCTCGTTGCGGGCCCAGTTCAGATAGTGATCCTTTGGCTCGGAACCAAGGGGCACCGCCATGTTCATGCGATAGCCGAAGCGCGCGGCCCCTTCGATCAGCGAATGCAGCACGTTGTTGCCATCGCCGGTCCAGGCGATGGTCTTGCCCTTGACCGGACCGCGATGCTCCTCGAAGGTCATGATGTCGGCCATGATCTGGCAGGGATGCGTATCGTCGGTCAGCGCGTTGATGACCGGAACGGTCGCATGTTCCGCTAGCTCCAGCAGGCGCGAATGATCGGTGGTGCGGATCATGATCGCGTCGACATAGCGCGACAGCACCTTGGCGGTGTCGCCGATCGTCTCGGCGCGGCCGAGCTGCATTTCGGTGCCGGAGAGGAACAGCGTCTCGCCGCCCAGCTGGCGCATGCCGACATCGAAGGAAACGCGGGTGCGGGTGGACGGCTTCTCGAAAATCATCGCCAGCATCTTGCCGGCCAGCGGCTTGTCGGCCGTGCCGGCCTTCTGCGCGCTCTTTCGCACGATCGCGTCGTCGATGATATTGCGCAGATCGGCAGCCGGAACGGCAGAGAGATCGAGAAAGTGTTTCGGAGAAGCCATGTCCTTACCTGTGCTCCAGAAAAAACAATAACGCCCGCGCGGGGCAGAACGCCCCAATAGCGGGCGCTGAGTTCAAGCCGATTTCTTGGTGCGGGCAGCACGCGCGCGCTCGGCGGCACGCTCCAGGCGAGCAAAGCCTTCGCGCGCTTCGTCGGCCGTCACGATCAGCGGCGGCAGCAGACGAATGACGTTGTCGCCGGCGGGCACGCCCAGCAGATGCTCGGCGCGGATCGCCTGCAGCAGATCCGCCTGCGGAATGGCCGCCTTGATGCCGAGCATCAGACCTTCGCCGCGAATGTCCTCGATGATATCAGGGAAGCGATCCTTGAGCGAGGCGAGACCCTGACGGAACACCAGAGCGACATCGCGCACGTGCTGCAGGAAATCATCGGCCAGAACCACGTCGAGCACCGCATTGCCGACGGCCATGGCAAGCGGATTGCCGCCATAGGTCGAACCGTGCGTGCCTGCCTTCATGCCGGAGGCTGCTTCCGCCGTCGCAAGGCAAGCGCCGAGCGGGAAACCACCGCCGATACCCTTGGCGACGGCCATGATGTCGGGCTTGATGCCGGACCATTCATAGGCAAAGAGCTTGCCCGTACGGCCGACGCCGCACTGCACCTCATCGAGGATCAGCAGCAGGCCGTGCTCGTCGCAGATCTGGCGCAGGCCGCGCAGGAATTCGTTCGTTGCCGGGCGAATACCGCCCTCGCCCTGCACCGGTTCGATCAGGATCGCCGCCGTCGCGTCCGTTATGGCTGCGCGAACGGCATCGAGATCGCCGAACGGCACCTGATCGAAACCCGGAGCCTTCGGGCCGAAACCTTCGATATACTTTTCCTGGCCGCCGGCTGCGACTGTCGCGATGGTGCGGCCGTGGAAGGCGCCCTCGAAGGTGATGACGTGGAACCTCTCGGGATGGCCCTTGGCAAAGTGATAGCGCCGCGCCGTCTTGATGGCACATTCGAGCGCTTCGGCGCCTGAGTTGGTGAAGAACACCTTGTCGGCGAAGGTGACTTCCGTCAGCCGCTTCGACAGCTTTTCCTGACCAGGCACTTCATAGAGGTTGGACAGGTGCCAGACCTTGTCTGCCTGCGCCTTCAGTTCACCCACGAGATGGGGATGGGCATGACCGAGCGAATTGACCGCCACGCCGGCTGCGAAATCGAGGTAACGTTCGCCGCTTTCAGTGATCAGCCACACGCCCTCGCCTCGCTCGAACCGCAGCGGAGCACGCATGTAGGTATCATAAAGCGGCGCGGTCTCGGCCATGGCCATTTCTCCTCGATCACAACTTTAGGGACCAATCGCTTCCGCTTGATGAAACGGGTCCGAAAAAATCAAAAATGCCGCCTTGCGGCGGCCCGGGCACTATTGATGTTTTGCACCGCGATGTCAACAAAACTGGCGATTTAGCAAGTGCGAGAAGGCGCTTGCGCAAAAAAGGAATGCGTTCGGCATTGCATATTGCAGAAATGCCACGCGGGGGCAGCAAGTTGGGGAAAACCTCGAAATCGATTCCTCAAGATTCCCGCGACTCTTGTCACGGAGTCAGCCTCACACTAGGTTAAAAACCAATAGCTAGACTGCATGCGGCGGAACTAGTCACCACAATTTTAAAGCGTTTCGCGCCTCGACCCAAAGCGAGGCTATGGTGAAGGATTCTGCCACCGGAAACGCGACAGCGGAGACAGGGCATGAATTGGACAGACGAACGCGTCGAGAAGCTGAAAAAGCTATGGTCCGAAGGGTTGAGCGCCAGCCAGATTGCGGCGCAGCTGGGTGGTGTCAGCCGTAACGCGGTCATCGGCAAGGTGCATCGCCTGAACCTTCCCGGCCGAGCGAAGGCCGGCGGCACGGCGACCGCTGCCCGCACGCCGAAGCGCAGCGCTGCGGCGCCCCGGGCTGCGACCTACGCTTCGCGCGTTGCAACCCGCACGGTTACCCGTCAGCAGGGCGCGACGATGCTGAAGGAAGAGATCGAGATCGATGCCGTCAGCGAGATTACCTATCGTCCGGCAAGCAATGTCGTCGTTCCGATTTCCCGCCGGCTCGGCCTGACCGAGCTCACGGAACGCACCTGCAAATGGCCCGTCGGCGACCCGCTGAAGGACGATTTCCATTTCTGCGGCAACGACAGCCCGGATTCGTCGCCCTACTGCACCTATCATCAGCGCATGGCCTACCAGCCGGTGCATGATCGCCGACGCAACAACGGCTAAGCCCTTAAAAGCAGACAAGAGAAACGGGCCCTTTCGGGCCCGTTTTCTATTTCCGCCGCTCCTGCATAATTCCTTAAATCGGAATCGATTTAAGGGAAAATTATGCAGCATTTTAAGATGTTACAGCGACCTTAACGCGTCTTGAAAGACGCGTGGCGCTGTAATGTTGATGCCTGAGCGCCCCCAACACAAGGATGTGGCCGCTCAGGCTTCCATGGAGTAGCCCGCGCCGCGAACGGTGCGGATGACATCCTGCATATTGGAAAAATTGAGCGCCTTGCGCAGGCGGCCGACATGGACATCGACGGTCCGTTCATCGACATAGATGTCGTGGCCCCATACGCCATCCAGCAGCTGCGAACGCGAGAAAACGCGGCCCGGCGAGGACATCAGGAATTCCAGCAGGCGAAATTCCGTCGGCCCCAAGCGCACTTCGCGGCTCTTGCGATGGACGCGATGGGTTTCGCGATCCAGCTCGATATCGCCGCAGCGCAGCACCGTGGAAAGAACCTCCGGACGGGCACGCCGCAGCATCGCCTTGACGCGGGCCATCAGCTCCGGCGTCGAGAACGGCTTGACGACATAATCGTCCGCACCGGTGGAAAGGCCGCGCACGCGCTCGCTTTCCTCGCCGCGGGCCGTCAGCATGATGATCGGCAGGCGCTCCGTCTCCGGCCGCATGCGCAGCCGACGGCAGAGCTCGATGCCGGACACGCCGGGGAGCATCCAGTCGAGGATCAGAAGATCGGGGATGCGCTCCTGGAGACGCAGCTCGGCCTCGTCGCCTCTGAGGATGGTGTCGACCTCGAAGCCTTCGGCCTCCAGATTGTAGCGCAGCAGAACGCTCAGCGCTTCCTCGTCTTCTACAACAGCAACTCTCGGAACCATGCGCCTTTGGTCTCCCTTCTTCGCTTCCAGATTATTCCGTCACCGCACCGACGGTGTTGGCAGTGTCGTCCTTCGGACGCTCGCCCTCCGGCTGTGCGCCGGTCGCCATGTAATAGATCGTCTCGGCGATGTTTGTGGCATGGTCGCCGATGCGCTCGATGTTCTTGGCGCAGAAGAGAAGATGCGTGCAGGTGGTGATGTTGCGCGGATCTTCCATCATGTAGGTCAGCATCTCGCGGAAGAGCGAGGTGTACATGGCGTCGATTTCTTCGTCGCGTTCGCGGATCGATACGGCCTTGTCCGGAGAACGGGTAGCATAGACGTCCAGAACTTCCTTGAGCTGGCTGAGCGCCAGTTCGGAAAGATGCTCGATACCACGGGCGAGACGGCGTGGAACGCCTGTGCCCTGCACGGCGATGACACGCTTGGCAGTGTTCTTGCCGAGATCGCCGACACGCTCCAGGTCGGAGGCGATACGGATCGAGCCCATGATCTCGCGCAGGTCGGCGGCCATCGGCTGACGACGTGCGATGGTGACAATCGCCTTGTCACCGACTTCACGCTCGGCATGGTCAAGAACGACGTCGTCGGAGATGACCTTCTGTGCCAGAGCGGTGTCGCTGTTGACCAGCGCGCGGACGCTGTCGCTGACCATCTGCTCCGCCAGGCCGCCCATTTCCGCAATGCGGCGGGTCAAGAACTTCAGGTCTTCGTCATAGGCAGAGAGAATGTGGGTGGAGACCATTTTTCTATCCTCAAGGTAAATTATGTGAAAGGGGCCGCGCGCCTGATATCATCAACCAAAACGGCCCATGATGTAATCCTGCGTGCGGAAATCGTCCGGATTGGTGAACATCTTGTCGGTATCGTTCTCCTCAACCAGATGGCCGAGATGGAACATTGCGGTGCGTTGCGAGACGCGAGCTGCCTGCTGCATGGAATGCGTCACGATGACGATGGTGAAGTTTTCCCGCAGCTCGTGAATGAGATCCTCGACCTTGGCGGTTGCGATCGGATCGAGCGCTGAGCAGGGCTCGTCCATCAGGATGACTTCCGGGCTGACGGCAACGGCGCGGGCGATGCACAGGCGTTGCTGCTGGCCGCCCGAAAGGCTGGTGCCGGCATCGTGGAGCCGGTCCTTCACCTCTCCCCAGAGACCGGCCTTCTGCAGGCTGGTTTCGACGATATGTTCGAGATCGGCCTTCGAGCGATGCAGGCCATGGATGCGCGGGCCATAGGCGACGTTCTCGTAGATCGACTTCGGAAACGGGTTGGGCTTCTGGAACACCATGCCGACGCGCGCCCGCAGCTCCACCACGTCGATACCGTTGTCATAGACATCCTGATCGTCGAGCGTGATCTTGCCGGTGACGCGGCAGGTCTCGATCGTATCGTTCATGCGGTTGAGGCAGCGCAGGAAGGTGGACTTGCCGCAGCCGGACGGGCCGATCAGCGCCGTAACCGTATTGGCGCGGATATTAAGATTGACGTCGAAGAGCGCGCGCTTGTCGCCGTAAAAGACCGAAACGTCCTGGCCGATCATCTTGTAGGGGATCGTCTTCATCTTCTTGGCCAATGCTCTTTCACTTGCGGCTTCCGTCATCATGTTCATTTCGTGCCCCTCCCTTACCAGCGCCGCTCGAAGCGGCGGCGCAGCAGGATCGCGCCGATATTCATAGCAACGAGGAAGAAGAGCAAAACGATGATGGCCCCGGAGGTCCTTTCGACGAAGGCGCGTTCGGCTTCGCTCGCCCACATGTAGATCTGCACCGGCAGCGCCGTAGAAGGATCGAGCGGCGAGGCAGGATAATTGGCGACGAAGGCGACCATGCCGATCAAGAGCAGCGGCGCCGTCTCGCCGAGCGCATGCGCCAGCCCGAGGATCGTGCCTGTCAGGATACCGGGCATGGCGAGCGGCAGCACATGATGGAAGACCATCTGCATGCGCGATGCACCGAGCCCCAGAGCGGCGCTGCGGATCGACGGCGGCACCGCGCGCAGCGCCGAGCGCGTGGCAATGATGATCATAGGCAGCGTCATCAGGCTCAGCACCAGGCCGCCCACCAGCGAGGCAGAGCGCGGCAACCCCATGATGTTGATGAAGACCGAGAGGCCGAGCAGACCGTAGACGATTGAGGGCACGGCAGCGAGATTGTTGATGTTGATCTCGATCAGATCCGTCAGCCGGTTCTTCGGCGCAAATTCTTCCAGATAAATCGAAGCGGCGACACCGACGGGCAGGGCGAGCACGAGCACGGTCAGCATCAGATAGAGCGAGCCGATGAGCGCAACGCCGAGACCCGCGGCCTCCGGCCGGCTCGAATTGCCCGACAGGAAAAGACCGCTGTTGAAGGCCTTGTGCAGGGCGCCGGTTTCGCTGAGCTGCTTCATCCAGGCGGCCTGGCGATCGGATATCTTGCGATCCTTCTCGTCAACGGTCAGATCGATCTGCCCCTTGTTGGCGGAGTCGATGTTGGCGCTGGCAAGGAAGGTGACGTTCTCTCTCGTTCCTATGATCGCAGGGTTCGCCGCCACCTTGTCGCGAAGCACGATCCTGGCGTTGTCCGACACCATGGCGGCCGCCTCGCGAACGAGCGCGCGATTGGCGGGATCGATATCAAGCGCCTTCACCAGCGCGTCGCGCACGAGGACGGGATAGTTGGCAGATATCAGCACCTTCGGATCGCTGGCGCGTTTGGCCGCGGGGTCAATAAGGTTTTCGCTGAATTCGATCGGCAGGGTGATCGAGGTCTGCACGAAGGCGGTATAGCCGTTGCGGACGACCGTCGAGACCAGAGTGACGAGGAAGACCAGACCGAAAATGACGGCGGTGATGCCATAGGCGCGAAAGCGGCGCTCGGCGGCGTAGCGCCGCTTGATGCCGATGTCGCGTCGCGCCGGAGTGCCCGGCGTAAGCCCGCGCGGGATATTCTGTGACGGGGAGGATACGACGTCGTTCATTCGTATTGCTCCCTGTAGCGGCGGACGATGTAGAGGGCATAGACGTTCAGGCAGAGCGTCAGGCAAAACAAGGTAATGCCGAGCGCGAAGGCGACCAGCGTCTGGGGCGAGGTGAATTCGAGATCGCCGGTCAGCTGATTGACGATCTTCACTGTCACCGTCGTCATCGGCTCGAAGGGATCGAACTGCATGCGCGCCGCAACGCCCGCGGCCAATACGACGATCATCGTTTCTCCGACCGCCCGCGAGGCGGTCATCAGCAGTGCTCCGACGATGCCTGGGAGAGCCGCCGGCAAGAGGACGCGCTTGACGGTTTCCGAACGCGTGGCGCCAAGGCCGAGCGAGCCGTCCCGCAGCGAGCGCGGTACGGCCGTGATGATGTCGTCCGACAGCGAGGAAACATAGGGGATGAGCATCACGCCCATGACGAAGCCGGCGGTCAGAACGCTCTGCGCTTCGATGAAGCTCGTATAGCTTCCCGTCATCAGGCCATTGATCTCGGCCGAGATGTCCCTGAGGAAAGGTCCGACCGTGACGAGGGCAAAAAAACCATAGACGATCGTCGGAATGCCGGCCAGCACCTCAAGCATCGGCTTGGCGATGGATCGCACGCGAGCCGAGGCATATTCCGCCATGTAGATGGCGGCGAACAATCCGACCGGCACCGCAAAGAGCATGGCAACAAAGCCGATATAGATCGTTCCCGCCAGCAAGGGGATCAGCCCGAAGGTGCCTGAAGTCTGCGTGCCGGCGCCAGCGAAACGCGGATCCCAGACCGTACCGAAGAAGAATTCGTTGGCGGGCACCATGCTGAAGAAGCGAGCCGCTTCCGACAGCATCGAGATGACGATCCCGACCGTGGTCAACACGGCGATGGATGATGCAACGATCAAAGCCCCGAGAATGACCTGCTCGACACGATTGCGGGCGCGAAAACGCAGCGCGATGGCGCGCAGGCCGTAAACAGCGCAAATCAGCGACAGCAGGATCGCTGATACGGTCATAGCGATCCGGCTGACTTCCCGCATGCCGTTATACTTGTTCGCAGCATCGATCATGTAACCAGTCGGGCGAACCGCGAGCGGCACACCCTTCTGCGCCAGCAGCAATTGCAGGTCAGCCGTACCGCCGGCGACTTCGGCAAGCTCCCCGTCATTGAGGAGGCGCATGCCATGGGCGATGCTGCGCACCATGCCGTAGCTGAGGTTGAGCTCGGCCCGCGGAAGCGTTTTCACCTCTTCCGGAAAGGACTTGACCACGAGACGGTCGATCAGCTCCGGGCTGACGATCGACCAGACGCAGACGAGCGCCAGAGCTGGAAGCACGGCCCATATGGCGGCATAGGCGCCGTGATAGCCGAGCCGGGAATGCATCGACGAAGACCTATCGCCCGACAGCGCGGCAGCCCTCACCCGCCCAAGCACGAAGGCAAGAGCGCCGATGACCGACACGCATAACAGCAATAGCGATACACTCATTCCAATTCCCCGGCCCATTCTCCGGCCAACGTCGGCACGGTTGAGCCCCGCGCCGACGCACAGTCTCTATGCACTCACATGATCTTTCCGTCCGCAAAATCCTTGCGAATCCGGTCGCGCTCAGCATCCGGCGCCGGCACGAGGCCATATTCCGCCAGCGGGCTATCCGGCCCGATCATCTGATCGCTGGTAAACAAATCGACATATTCCTTAAGTCCCGGAATGACGCCCAGATGTGCCTTCTTGACGTAGAAGAACAGCGGCCGCGACACCGGATAGGTGCCATCGGCGATCGTCTGGCCCGACGGCACGACGTCGCTCACGGTCGCGACCTTCAGCTTGTCGGCGTTGTTCTGGTAGAAATACAGGCCGAAAACGCCGATGCCGCGCTTGTTGGCGTTGATGCGCGCCAGCGTCTCGGGATAGTCGCCGTCGATGTCGACGGCCACACCATCCTTGCGCACGGCAACGCACTTCTTCGCCTGCTGGTCGGCATCCTTGACCGTTGCCTTGATGACGTCGAGCGCGCCGGACGCCTTGCAGCCGGCGGCAAGCACCCGCTCTTCGAAGACCTCGCGCGTGCCGTGCTTTTCGCCGGGAATATAGGCTGCTATTTCGAATGCCGGCAGCGACGGATTGATCTCGGACCATTTCTTGTAGGGATTGGCAACCAGCTTGCCGTCGACGACGACTTCAGCGGCGAGCGCCTTGTAGAGATCGACGGGCACGAACTTGATGTCCGGATTGCTCTTGTCGAAGGCAAAGACGATGCCGTCATAGCCGATCTTGATCTGCTGGATATCGGCGACGCCGGCTGCCTTACAAGCGCCGATTTCGCTGTCCTTGATCGGACGCGAGGCATTGGCAATATCGATGGAATCGGTGCCGACGCCCTTGCAGAATTCCTTGAGGCCGGCCCCGGAGCCGCCGGATTCAACGATGGGCGTCTTGAAGTTGGTGTGGGTCTCGCCGAAAGTTTCGGCGACGATCTTGGCGTACGGAAAAACGGTAGATGAGCCGGCAATCTGAATCTGATCGCGAGCCACGGCGACACCGGCAAAAGCTGCCGACGCAACCAGCGCAAGAATGGACAATTTCAAAGCATTCATAGCGAATCCCCCTGACGAGCTTTGAAGAGTGCTGCGACGGACGCCACATCCGTCAATTTCAGCATCTCTTTTCTAGCTGCCGAGCACCGCTCTTTTATGTCAGGCCAGTGAAACAATTATGACAGGCCATCTATTTGAAATTTATGTGACAAATATCGCGCAAAACAGCTTATTCACAGAGTTTTCAGAAGCGTACGGTAAAGTCCGTCCCCTTTCCAACTTCCGACTTGACAATCAGTCTGGCGCGGTGGCGGGTAAGGATGTGCTTGACGATGGCAAGCCCGAGACCGGTGCCTTTCTTGGAACGGCTGTCCTCAACGTTAACGCGATAAAAGCGCTCGGTCAGGCGCGGCACATGCTCTGCCGGTATCCCCGGCCCCTTGTCGGAGATAACGACCGAGACGGCCTGGTCCGGCTCGTTCAGCAGCGAAACCTCAACCGATTTTCCTTCCTGGCCGTATTTGCAGGCGTTCTCGATCAGATTTTCAAAAACCTGCACCAGCTCGTCGCGGTCGCCCATCACCTCCGCCTTGCCGGCGGGGACATGCAGGTTGATCGTCACGTCGAGATCGCCGGCAAGCGGCAGCAGCGAGTCCCGCACATGGCCAAGCAGCGGCACCAGATCGACCTTCTGATCCGGCGCGATATGCGACTTCGACTCCAGTCGGGACAGCGACAGCAGATCGTCGACCAGCCGGCTCATCCGCGTCGTCTGATCGAACATGATGCCAAGGAAGCGCTGCTGCGCCTTCGGGTCGGATTTGGCCGGCCCCTGAATGGTTTCGATGAAGCCGCGGAGAGACGCCAATGGCGTGCGCAGCTCATGGCTGGCATTGGCGACGAAGTCGGAACGCATGCGATCGATATGGCGCAACTCCGATATGTCGCGGAACGACAGCAGGAAGAAGGTCCCCGCCTCCACCTCGGCCCGCTGCAGATCGATCGGCGCAATGCGTACGATGTAGACGCGCTCGGAGGGCAGCCGCTCGGAGTGCTCGATCTGGTTGGGGGTATTGGTCGTCATGGTCTCCCGGACCATGTCGAGCAGGCCGGGGGAGCGCAGCTTGGAAGAGATGTGTGCGCCGATCGGAAAACCGCCGAAAGCTTTTTCGGCCGCAGCATTCTGCATCAGCACCGAGGCCTCGCGGTCGATGATGAGCACCGGCATATCGAGCGCCGAAAGGCCCGTGAAGACGGTCCGCAGCAAGGCCTCCGGATCGACAGGCGCGGGCGCTGCCTGCGACGATACGACGACCCGCTCCACCAGCGGAGGCCGGATCAGCGCCACGACCAGCGCAATGGCCCAGATCCAGAACACGATGCCTGTGGGGATGCCTTCTATGAGCGCAAACGCGGCGACCAGCGTCGCGAAGATCAGGATGGCGTTCTCCTGTCGCAGCCGCCCCGCCAACTTTCTGACAAATGACCACTCGTCTTCCAACTGCGCCGTCCCTTCGCCTGCCATCATGGAATGCCGGATTCCGCGTCTTATCTGCGATTCATGACAGAAGTATTCGGCTGTATCCACAGAAGGAGATAACTGACAATAATAAATGTAGCCGGCAAAAGAGGAAGAGGGCAAAGGGGTTGAAACCATTGGATAAAAGGGCCAATTTGCCTGCGAAGCTTTTTGCCGTGATCCTGCGGCAGGATTAGCAAAGTGTAAACAGCCGAGGAGCCGGGCCTATGGGGGAAGAAGCGAAAAGCCGTGCGGTGGAGTTGGATATCGGTGGCACCAAGCGCATATTCGATGTCGACGATCCCGTGCTGCCAAGCTGGATCGACGATGAGGCGCTGACCTCCGGCAACTATCCCTACAAGAAGAAGATCAAGGAACAAGAGTATCTCGACGAGCTGAAGACGCTGCAGATCGAGCTTATCAAGGTGCAGTTCTGGCTGCAGGCGACCGGCAAGCGGGTGATGGCGCTGTTCGAAGGGCGCGACGCCGCCGGCAAGGGCGGCTCGATCGCGGCGACATCGGCTCACATGAACCCTCGCCTGGCGCGTGTCGTGGCGCTGACCAAGCCGACGGACCGTGAGGCTGGGCAATGGTACTTCCAGCGCTACGTTGCGCAATTCCCGACCGCTGGCGAATTCGTGCTGTTCGACCGCTCCTGGTACAACCGCGCCGGTGTCGAGCCGATTATGGGCTTTTGCACGCCGAAACAATACGAGCAGTTTTTGAAGCAGGCGCCGCAGATGGAAAAGCTCATCTTCCAGGACGGCATCCACTTCTTCAAATTCTATCTCGATATCGGCCGGGAGATGCAGTTGAAGCGTTTCCACGACCGGTGCCACGATCCGCGCGCCGTCTGGAAGCTTTCCTCCATGGATATCGCCGCGCTTCCGAAATGGAAGGAATACGGCGAAAAGCGCGATCGCATGCTGAAGGAGACGCATACCGATCACGCGCCGTGGACCGTCGTGCGCGCCAACGACAAGCGGCGCGGGCGCCTGAACCTTATTCGTCACATCCTGCTGACGCTCGACTATGACGGCAAGGACAAGAAGGCGATTGGCGAAATCGACGACAAGATCCTCGGCAACGGATCGGCCGTTCTCAAATAGCTGACGGCTCTCGAATAACCAATGGCTGGCGTGCGGCCCGGACTTATTGTCCGGGCAAGACGCGGACAGCGTAGACGTTGACGCCGCGCGCCTTGCCGTCGACATCGCTGTTGATGATCAATCGACCTGAGCTCGTCGGCGCTATCGCGCGATCATAGTGAACCTGGAACAGCGCATCCGTCTTCTGGCGGCTGACCGTGAAACGATGACGCCCGCAGCGGCCAAGCGACCCGAAATCGCATTCCACCGTGATCTGCGTCGGCGCGTCCGAGGTAGACTGCAAGGTCAGCGCGATCATGGAAGGCTTGCCCGCCATCTGCTGCAGCACGCTGGCCGGCACCTCGACGCTGGCATTGCCGTCGGAACCGCTGCTGAGAGAGGTAATCCGCACGGCCGGCCCCTCATTCTCCGAAACATTTTCAGCCTTCGCCTGCGCCGAAGACCCAACCTTCGAGGCGTCCGTGGGCTTCAGGACTTCGATCCACTCCGCGGAGAAGCTGTTCTGAGGGTCGATGGTCGCCAGCCCCGGATTCACCGGACCGCTGTTGTCGTCGTACTGCGCGTTGTCGTCTTCGCTGTTGCTGTTACCGCTGAAATCCTGCGAATCGACATGCGCCGGCGGATTGCGGACACTCGTATCCCTCTGCGCCGCCGACATGAAGACGCCCGACGTCTTGATCCACCAGGCGCCGACACCGAGAAAGGCCAGCAGGATGCAGAATACCAGCAGCCGTGAGAAGAACTTGCGCGGCTTGCGGCGAACCGCGGCACGCTCCGGCTTGAAATTCATCGACCGCGCGGCGGTCGGCGCTTCCGCCGCCGTTCGCATCTCGCTGCCGACACCAAGATGATCGGCGGGGCCGGCCCGCATATCCCCAAAACCGGCCTGCGGCCCCACGGCTTCGACCGGCTCGCTTTCGACAGGGACGGGGTCACGGGCGGCGTGCGGCGCGGCCTCACGGGTTTCGCCGCGCACACTCATCACCGGCTCCGCCCGCAGCGCAGGCCGTCCAGCCTCTGGGCGCGTTGCGGCAGGAGAAACATGCGGGGCGCCGAGATCCGGCGAGATAGGTATCTCCGGCGCGGGACGGACACGCTCCTCGGCCTCGATCATCCTTATCGTCGCCTCAAGCCGCTGACGCTGGGAGGAAATGACATTGACATCGGTGATGTCCTGCTTGCGGAGCCCGGCTTCCAATGCCTGTCGCGCCGATTGATAGATACGCGCCCGGATTTCCGGATTGGCGCGATCGGACCGATCCAACGCGCTTCTGATAGCCGTTTCTAATCCGCTCACATCAGATCCTTTACTCTCACTCGCAACATACGCGCATACTCTGCTGGCAAGACGGCCATGGTGTTTGGCATTCGTTAACCGGATTCGGTAGCGCCCCGCCCGTCAATACGCAAGCCTTCGGCAAGAGCGGCAAGCACTCCGGCGGGGATAAACGGCAAAGACGACGCAAATGCGGTATCAGTAGGCAAGGCATCCATCGCGGACGCGGTCGATGGCGATTCCCTATTCCCTGCGGCCTGTTTCCACCACCATCTTCCCCTCGCAACCGACATCTGCTATCCCTTTTGACGTTTTCGTAAACGTCAAAAGGGATGATGTTCATGGCCCTCCCCTCCATCCTGACCGAGCGCCTGCGCCTGCCGATCGTGGCTTCGCCGCTCTTCATCGTCTCTCATCCGGCGCTGACGCTGGCGCAATGCAAGGCAGGCGTGGTCGGCTCCTTCCCGGCCCTGAACGCGCGCCCGGAAAGCCAGCTCGACGAATGGCTTGGCATGATCACCGAGGACCTCGCTGCATATGATGCCGCAAATCCGGATCGTCCGGCAGCTCCATTTGCGGTCAATCAGATCGTCCATACGTCAAACAAGCGCCTGGAGCATGATCTGATGCTCTGCGTGAAATACAAGGTGCCGATCGTCATTTCCTCGCTCGGTGCCGTGCCCGAGGTGAATGCGGCCGTGCATTCCTATGGCGGCATCGTGCTGCACGATATCATCAACAATCGCCATGCCAATTCGGCGATCCGCAAGGGCGCGGATGGGCTGATCGCCGTGGCGGCAGGCGCCGGCGGTCATGCCGGCCGTCTCTCGCCCTTCGCGCTCGTCCAGGAAATCCGCGAATGGTTCGACGGGCCGCTGCTTTTGGCTGGCGCGATCGCCACCGGCGGCGCTGTACTGGCTGCACAGGCCGCGGGCGCCGACTTCGCCTATATCGGCTCGCCCTTCATCGCGACGGAGGAGGCCCGCGCCGTTGACGGCTACAAGCAGGCGATCGTCGAGGGAACCGCAGCCGATGTCGTCTATTCCAACTATTTCACCGGCGTACACGGCAACTATCTGAAATCTTCCATCCTTGCCGCGGGCCTTGATCCCGACAATCTGCCCGAAGCCGACCCCTCCAAGATGGACTTTGAAGCCGCCACGACCGGCGTCAAGGCATGGAAGGATATCTGGGGCTCCGGCCAGGGCATCGGCGCCGTGAAGGCCATCCAGCCCGTCGCCAAGCTTGTCGACAGGCTCGAGGCGGAATACCGTCAGGCGCGGGCGCGGCTCGCCCTTTGAGCATGCAGGAGGCGGGCTTGTTTTTCACAAGCCCGTTCGCTTTTTTGCCAAATGGCAATTTGAGTGCTTGAAATCTGGTCGCATAGACTGTATCAGCGCCATGCAAATCGCGGGGCCGAACCGAACGCCCCCTGATGCCGCTTTAGCTCAGTCGGTAGAGCACATCATTCGTAATGATGGGGTCACGTGTTCGAGTCACGTAAGCGGCACCACTTTTCTTTGCAGGCAACTGAAAAGAAAGAAAATTAGCTCCCCCTAATGGCTTCCATCATCTTCTAGAATTCGCTCCGGATCACCACATCGCCATGTTGACGGCTACAGCTGTCTGACCTCGACGATGCCCCTTTCGACAATCGCGAGCCGAGCCCGAATAGGGCAGGAGCGTCTTCTCGGGCCGACGTTGGCCTTTTGGTCCAATGACGCGACCGCCCCAAAATCATCACTTTTGGTTCAGCCGACGTTCAGGCGGCGCGGAATCTAATGCGATCTAAGGGGCTGGATGGAGAGTGAAATGAATAGGATCTTGATCACATCGACGCTGCTCGCTGGTTGCCTTCTCGGCGGTACAGCGAATGCAATGCCGACGCTTGAAGCCGGTATGGCAGCAACCGAGCAGAAGCCTGTCCTCGTCGACTATGCCTGCGGTCCCGGCTGGCACCTGACGCAGTGGGGCCAGTGTCGCCGGAACTACTGGCGACCGGCGCCCAGGTATGTCTATCCCGGCGGCTACAATGGCTGGTACGGCCCTCCCGGCTGGCGCGACCGCGGCCCACCGCCCGGCTGGCGCCACCGTCATCATCATGAAAACGACGATGACCAGGGCGACGACGACTGACGAAGGCTTTCGGCGGCGGCGTGTCTTTTTGACATTCGTTCCTCTCGGTGCCGCCGAGACGGTCTTATTAGCGGAGCTCAAGGAAATAGCCAGGCAGCCTTACACGCCTTTGCCACGAAATGGCGTCGAATCGACACCGAACTCGGCTGCGTTCCAGGTCGCTTGGCTAACCGCCCGACAATTGACGTGTCGCCGGCCCTCGGATGAGGTGATTCAGAGCCGCTTCAGGGAAAACGAGAAATGCCCATGGGATTCCAGGGTGACGTATTCGAATTGCCAATGGAAGTCCTTGCAGAATTTCGTGCAGGCCTCGACCACGCCGTAAGGGACGGCATCGACCACGTTGCCGCTGCAGAAGTCATGACCGGCGATGCGCCCTTGCGGCCTTACCTTGCCGTTGCTGATCACCAGCTCTTCCCAGGTCGTCTCGAAACTATGGTTGGTATCGATATAGACCCAGTCGAAGAAGCTGTTGGGAAATTCCGCCAGCCTGGCGGTTGAATAGCCCTGCACGATCCGCAGGCGATCATTTTCCATTGCGGCCCGGTATTTCGTCTTTATCTGCTGCAGGCCGTCCTGATAACGGGGCGTGTCCCAGGCATCGATCAGGTAAAGCTCGCGCGGCGCATTCTTTTCCAGGATCTCGCCGGTAAAATCGCCAAAAGCCGCGCCGATCTCCGCACCGACGCCGCCCTGTGGCAGACGGCAAAGAAGCTCGCCGCGATCCGGCAGCAAACGGGCATTTTCCGTGTGCTGCAGGCTGAGCTGTGTGTGCGGCATGGCGCTCTTGTAGTGAAATCTCCAGTCGCGGGTATTCATGTGCGGCGGATACCTTCGATATTGAGCGGCCGAGCCGCGCCGATGACCCGCGTTAGGAGCGGTGGATGTCTTGATTCTTGGCATCCATGGCTTGCCTCAGGCATTCGAAACAATATTCATTTGCCACGCTTCATGCGCTTGCTTGCTCATCGGCAACTTTGTCTGTGATGCCCGTTTCGATATCGCCATTCCGTGATAATGATCGACATCCGCCGCGGATTCGGCGGCATCGGCTATTTTTCATCCCTATTACCTATGGTTCCAAGGATATCGTCATGATCCACGTTCTCGCCATTCTGACCGCGCTGCCCGGCAAGCGGACCGAAGTGCTCGAAGCTTTTCTGGCCAATGTTCCGGCCGTTCACGCCGAAGACGGCTGCATCGAATACACTGCCGTCGTGGATGCCGAAGGAGCCGATCCGGCGTTTGGGGCCGATACTTTCGTCGTGGTTGAGAAGTGGGCGAGCATGGACGCGCTCAAGGCGCATGCGGCTTCGGCGCATATGGCCGCTTATGGCGAGAAGGTGAAGCATCTGATGGCCGATCGCGCCGTTCATGTGCTGAACCCGGCATAAGCCTCTCGCCCCCGGGCAGGCCGGTCGGGAACATCCTCAGAGGGCGGCGCCATCCGGCGCCGTTTTGCTATCGGCATGGTCGTCAGTTGTGCGAGAAATGCGGCTCGCCATGATACCGCCAGTATCCATGACCGCCGTGCCATCCGCCATGATAGTATCCGCGATCACCGTCCCAGCCATGATGATGGTGGTGGTGAAATCCGCCGAAGCCGCCAAACCAGCCGAACGAGTAAAATGGCTGATAGCCGCCATAATAGGGCTCGTCGTAGCCATAATAGGGTCGGTAATAATATGGATATGGGTGGTAATAGGGGCGATAGTAGTAGCGATGGTAATAGTAGTGCCGGTAGACCATCATGTGGTGATGGTGGTGATGCCAATGATGGTAGTGACGATGCGCTTCGGCGTGGGTTGCAGGCAGCGCGAGCATGCCTAGCGCTATGAGCGCTGTTGCCAGAATTTTCATTTCCAGCCTCCTTGAATGCCGGACGCAAACGCGACTCGGATCATTCGTGTCGCCCGGACCACAAGATAAACGCAATTGCACCCTCGAAAGTTCCGCTAACCGCTGCGTAACAGGCGTTTTCGCAGCAGTCCGCATCGTGGGTCCGTACCAAGATACCTCCGCGATCTTACTGGTCCGGCCTGGGGCTTAATCATTCACGCGGATTGAAAAACGGCGCTGTAAGCGCCGTTCATATCCGTCCGCTATTATCAGTTATGCGAGAAATGCGGCTTGCTGCGTACGCCCGGACTAACCTAACCCATCCAAGCGCGAATATGGCGCGATGGTTCTGTTAGTCGCGGGACGGCAAGCGTTTTCGCGGCGTCGCCATATCGCCCACCAATTCCCGAACCGCCTGCTGGATCAGTCGGCAGGCCTCGACCGAGGCTTTACGACCATTATGCGCGAGATGATAGGACAATGGCAGGACCTCGTCCGGATCGACGATCCTCACCTTGTCGGCGATCGGCAAGGCGCTGACGCGGCCGAGAAACGAGACGTAGCCATGATTGGCCACCAGATCGACGATGACAGGCAGAGAATCGGCAGAGGTAATATCTCGACCGCGAAACCGTCGCCGATCGTGACTGTCGTAGCCGAAGGCGGTTGCGGCATTGCCGATACCCGTGCGCGGGCTCGGCACGCAAAGCGGATGATTTTCCACCAGCGCGGCGAATGTCTCCTCCGTGCTGTCGGGTGGCGCAATCGCCACCATGTCGGTCGCCACCAGCTCCACATGCTCGAAAGCGTCGAGGCCGAACACGGAATCGACGATGGCGACGTCGATGCGACCGGAGCGGAGCGCCTCGCGCAGATCGTCGGCAGTCATCAGCATCAGCGACAGCATGTTGCGGTTGCCGCCGATGTTCCAGCGCGACACGAGGCTTGCAAGCGAGCGAGCGACCCAGCTTTCGGCGCCGGTCGGAATGATGGAGCCGATGCGTACGGCGCGGGCGGTGCGTTGAAAGCGCTCGTCCGCTGCCGCTCTCATCTCGTCCCAAGCCTGCGCGATGCCGGCCAGAATGGCGTGAACCTCCTGCCCGGCCTCGGTCAGTACCGAACCCTGCGCCTGCCGCGCGAACAGGCGGAAGCCGAACAGCTCCTCCAGATTGGCGATCTGCAAGGAGAGCTGCGGCTGTCCCAACCGCAGGCGGCGGGCGGCGCGATTGATGCTGCCCTGATCGGCCACCTCAAGGAAGCGCTCGATGGTGGCGATCTTCAGCGGCAGGCGTGCCGCCCATTGGGCATAACCGTCGGCCACGGGCGGGTCCTTCATCAGCGTTGAAAGCTCGCGGATGCCGGCGAGAACGGGCTGCAGCCCCTTCTGAACCTTCGAGCTGGCAAGCAGCGTCGCGAGCTCGCCGGATGCGCGCTCGACGAGCTTCATCGCCAGCTCCGTTTCCAGACGGCGAAGCGCGCTCGAGACCGTCGAAGCCGAAAAAGAGAGCCTGCGTGCGGTCTCCCTTACCGAGCCGATGGAGAACACCATGTCGGCTATGTACAATGCGCCGAGATACAAGCCCTTTTTCCCTTCCAAGCCAAGCACGCGCCGCCCTTCCGCGACAGCGGCGCCAATCGATATCCCGAGGATATGATGTGTTCTTGAAAAAAGATATCCCTAAGCGGAGGAGCGATGGCTATCGTCTCCCTGTCGCCTCACTGATCCAGCCGCAAAAATGAGATCGGAACAGCGCCAAACGGGTCAGGGGAACAAAAACAAACGCACTTGCCCCCGAAAAAAGAAATCCAATTTCGCGCGAATGTCGAGTACGCTCGGCATAATCGCGCGACTGCAACGGGAATCCGGAGCATCATCGACTTTTCCGCGATGGGTGCTACGTGCCCGAAACAGCCACGAATTCGCCAGTGGGCCACCGGCCCGCTCGAAGCCTGCTTGTCCGAACTGCGGCCTTGAGGCGCATGGGCAGGCAGATCAAAGGTTCAACGGGGTACAAAGGGAAACATCATGCTCAAGAAGCTTGCACTTGCCGTCACGCTGACGGCTTTCCTCGCTAGCGGCGCCAGCGCCGCTGATGTCGTCGTCTCCTCCAAGATCGATACCGAAGGCACGCTGCTCGGCAACATCATTCTCGCCGCACTCAATGCCAACGGCATCAAGGCACAGGATCGCATCGCCCTCGGCACGACGCCGGTCGTGCGCAAGGCGATCACTGCCGGCGAAATCGACATCTATGCCGAATATACCGGCAATGCCGGTTTCTTCTTCAACAAGGCCGACGATGCGGCCTGGAAGAATCTGCAGCAGGGCTACGATCTGGCCAAGAAGCTGGACTATGATGCCAACAAGATCGTCTGGCTGACGCCCTCGCCGGCCAACAACACCTGGGCAATCGGCGTGCGCAGCGATGTCGCCGGTCCGGCCAAGCTGAAAACCATGTCGGACTTCGGCAAATGGGTTTCGGGCGGCGGCTCGGTCAAGCTCGCGGCCTCTTCCGAATTCGTCAACTCCCCGGCCGCCCTGCCGGCCTTTGAGACGACCTATAGCTTCAAGCTGAAGCCGGATCAGGAAGTCGTGCTTTCAGGCGGCGATACGGCAGCGACGATCAAGGCTGCCGCAGACCAGACCAATGGCGTCAACACCGCTATGGTCTACGGCACGGATGGCGCCATCGAAGCCGCCGAACTGACCGTTCTCGATGACGACAAGGGCGTGCAGCCGGTCTATGCGCCGACGCCGATCATCCGCGAAGCCGTGCTGAAGGCCAATCCGAAGATCGAGGAAGTTCTGACCCCTATCTTCAAGGGATTGACCGCCGACGTACTGCGCAAGCTCAACGGCCGCATCCAGGTCGATGGCGAGCCGGCAAAGGCGGTTGCCGAATCCTACCTCAAGGACAAGGGCTTCCTGAAGTAAGGCTATGCCGCTGCTCTTGCGGCTCCATTTTGATAGACTGGAGCCGCGGGGCTTTCCTATGGGCATGACCTTGTCCGAACCCGCCTTAAATTTTGGGCTCATGCGCTGACGGAGCTTGCCCTATGGAAGATTCGCTAGCGGTCCGCAGGGTGGACCGTCTCGGAGTGGTATTGGTGGCAGGCGGCGCGCTCGCGGTAGCGTGGATGCCGTTCATCATCGTCAAGGCGAACCGTATCGCCGCCGGCAAGCCGCAATTGCTCATACAGCTTTTTGCCCAGCCGGCAGCGCTGACCCTGCTCGCCCTTCTGGCCGCGGCAGCCCTTGCCGCGCTTTTCCTGCAAAATCAGGTCGTCCGCCTTGGCATCGCCACCCTGGCGATCGCAGCCCTCATCGTCACGCTCGGGCTGGTTTCGACCGCCGCGACGCCGGAAGGCAGCACCGTGGCACGCATTACGCCCGGCGGCGCCTTCTGGGTGCTGCTGGCTGTTGTGGGTTTGATGATTTCGGACGCGCTGGTGAAGCTGCAGCTGACGCCCTGGCTGCGCGTGGCAGCACTGGCGGTCTATGCCGCTTTGCTCGCTGTCGTTTTGCGCTCCGGCCTGCTCGACAATCTCTCGATCATGAAGGAATACGCCAATAATGCCGACAAGTTCTGGCATGAGGCGCTCGGTCATGTTTTCCTTTCCCTCGGTTCCGTCGCCATCGCCATCGTGCTTGCATTGCCGCTCGGCATCTTCTGCTATTGGCAGCCGCGCATCCGCGCCGTGGTGCTGCGGGCACTGAGCCTGGTGCAGACCGTTCCGAGCCTGGCGCTGTTTGGTATCCTCATGCTGCCGCTCGGTTATATCGCCGCCAACGTACCCTTTGCTGCTGCGATCGGTGTCAAGGGCATCGGCGCGGCGCCGGCTCTGCTGGCGCTGGTGATCTATTCGCTGCTGCCGATCGTCGCCAACACCGTCGTCGGCCTTGCCGGCGTTGATCCCTCCGTGCGCGATTCCGCTGCCGGCATGGGCCTGACGCGCCGGCAGATCCTGACCGGCATCGACCTGCCGCTCGCCTTTCCGGTCATCCTCACCGGCATCCGCATCGTGCTGGTGCAGGCGATCGGCCTCGTCACCGTGGCGGCGCTGATCGGCGGCGGCGGCTTCGGCATCTTCATCTTCCAGGGCATCGGCCAGACCGCCAATGACCTCGTACTGCTCGGCGCCGTGCCGACGGTCCTTCTCGCCTTCTCATCGGCCGTCATCCTCGATGCGGTCATCGACAGCATCCGGGGACAACGCGCATGACCAACATGATCGAGATCAAGGGCGTCACCAAGCGCTATGGCAGCGCAACCGTGGTCGACAATGTCAGCATGAGCATGGAAAAGGGCACGATCACGGTGATCGTCGGTACCTCCGGCTCCGGCAAGTCGACGCTCATGCGGATGATCAACCGGCTGGTGCCGATCACCAAAGGAAATATCACCGTCGGCGGCCAGGATATCATGAGCGTGCCGGCGACCGAGCTTCGCCGCCGCATCGGCTATGCCATACAGGGGCACGGCCTGTTTCCGCATCGCACTGTCGCGCAAAATATCGCCACCGTCCCCGAGCTGCTCGGCTGGGAGAAGGCGCGCATCGATCGCCGCGTCGAAGAGCTCCTCGATCTCTTCCGTCTCGACCCCGGCACCTTTGCCGCCAAATATCCGAGCCAGCTCTCCGGCGGCCAGCAGCAGCGTGTCGGCGTGGCGCGCGCCCTTGCGGCAGAACCGGAAGTGCTGCTGATGGACGAGCCCTTCGGTGCGCTCGATCCCGTCATCCGCGGCAAGGCGCAAGACGATCTGCTCGCCATCCAGAAACAATTCGGCACGACCGTCATCCTCGTCACCCACGACATGGACGAGGCCTTTCATCTCGGCGACAGGATCGCCGTCATGAGCGGCGGCAAGCTGCTGCAATGCTCCGAGCCCGAGAAGATCCTGACCGAGCCGGCCGATCCGTTCGTCCAGCAACTCACCGGCACGTCCGATCGCGCATTGAAACTGATGTCGCTGCTGCCGCTCAAGGAGAGCATGCAGCCGCCGCGGTCCGGCCTTGGCTACAGCCTGCCGCAGACGCTCAATTTGCGCGATGCTCTGGCCGAACTGATCTGGCAGGGCGCGGACGAGGCGACCGTCGAGGACGAACGCAAGATGCCGGTCGGCTCGATTTCGATCCAGCACCTGATCGAGCTGGGCCGCAAAGCATGAAACTCCTCGCCGCCAATCTCTTTCGCCTTCTGGCGCTGGCGCTGCTGCTCGTCATGCTGTTCAAGCCGGAATGGCTGACGCCTGTCCTGGCGCCGCTCACCAAATTCGGGGCGTCGCCGATTTATACGCAAAACAGCCTGCCGAGCCTGGCGCTGAGCCATCTCGAACTGATCCTCATCTCGATTGCGGCAAGCGGGATCCTCGCCGTTCTCGGCGGCATCTTCGTCACGCGGCCGGCCGGAGCCGATTTCCTGCCGCTGTCGCGGGCGATCGCTAATGCCGGGCAAACCTTCCCGCCGGTTGCCGTGCTGGCACTCGCCATTTCGACCACCGGCTTTGGGGCAGTGCCGACGCTGATCGCACTCTTCCTTTACGCGTTGCTGCCGATCTTCGAAAACACGGTGGCCGGACTGCAGCAAGTGCCGGCCACGGTGCTCGATGCCGCTGACGGCATGGGCATGAACGGCTGGCAACGGCTGTTCAGGGTCGAGCTGCCGCTCGCCCTGCCGCTGATCATCGAAGGGCTGAAGATCGCAACCGTCATCAATATCGGCACCGCGACGATCGGCTCTACCGTCGCCGCCAAGGCACTCGGCGAAGTCATCATCGCCGGGCTGGTCAACGACAATACCGCCTTCATCCTGCAAGGCGGCCTGATCGTCGGCCTGATGGCGGTGCTGATCTACGACGGCATGGAAATGATCGAGCGGAGCGTAACGAGCAAGATCGGCCTCCAATCCGATTGAGATCGAAGGTCAACCGCCTCTCGCTGCCGGTGATCCGTAAAATGCTCCGTCAATTGCCTTCGCCGGAAGCCAGGGGCGCACCTGGCAAATACAGCGAGATCGGCCTGATTTCATAGACGGCGGTGGGATTGACGCGACGCAATTCGCGGGCCGCCTCCACCGCCCCCTCGATCGTTGGAAAATCGACGACGTAGAAGCCGAGCAGTTGCTCCTTGGTTTCGGCAAACGGGCCATCGATGACAAGTCCTGCGCCTTTTCCTCGCAAGGTCACGGCGTTTTGCGTGGACCCCAGGCGCGCGGCCGGCCCCTGCGATTTCTGCGCGATCATGCGGTCGTTGATCTCGAGCAGGTCGGTCATGAGCGCGGCGTCTTCCTCCTCGCTCCACGATTCGACGATATCTTCCTCATGATAGGCAAGAATAGCGTAGTACATGGCATCATCTCCCCATTGAGCCGTATGCTTGAGCGCCGGGGAGTAAAGCAGACGGATCGGAATCCAGAAACCCCGGATCTGCAGGTAAATGCGCGCAAGACAATTTTTCCGCGCACTTGCCTTCATCGGACACCGGTGGCATTGGCTTGGCGTTGGAGACTGAAACGACCGATGGAGAAGCGCCCATGGCCAAGATGATTCACTCGATGATCCGCGTGCTCGACGAAGCACGCTCAGTCGACTTCTACAACAGGGCTTTCGGTCTGGAGATTGCCGACCACGTCGCCTTCGAGACCTTCACGCTGATCTATCTCAGCAATGCCGAGACCGGGTTCGAGCTGGAGTTGACGGTCAACCAGGGCCGTACCGAGCCCTATGCGCTCGGCGATGCCTATGGCCACCTCGCCGTCTCCGTCGCAGAGCTGAAGGACGAGCATGCGCGCATGACGAAGCTCGGGTTCAATCCTGGCAGGATCGTCGAACTCAATCGCGATGGGAAGATCTTTGCCCTGTTCTTCTTCGTCACCGACCCAGACGGCTATAAGATCGAGGTCGTGCAAAGGCATGGGCGGTTTCAATAGGTCACATAAGGCAAAGCCCCGCGCCGGCGGGGCTTAACGTACCTGCTTCGTCAGCGCGCTCACATCCAATAGGGGGGCACGCCAAAATAATCATGGCCCTTGTGGCCATGATGCTTGGTGTCGTGTTCATCCTTGATGGCGAAGCGGCGCGCTCTTTCAATATCGTTCTTGGTCATGCTGACGCGATAGCCGTCGATGCGGGCGTCGTAGCGAAGCTTCTCCCACGGCAAGCGGTAATGATCCTGGCCGATGCCGAAAAAGCCGCCGAAACTCAGAATGACGAAAGCGATCCGACCATCGCTTTTTTCAAGCATCAGGCGCTCAATATGACCAATCTGCTTGCCGTCCGATCCGAACACCTTGGACCCTTCGACCCGGTCGCAAGCGACCAGCATCGACATGTCCTTGACATAGAGGTCACGGCCAGAGACTTCGACACTCTCTCTATGCATGTGCGCACCTCCTTCTGGATACGCTTTACATAAGCTTGGAGCGTCCGATCTGCTCTTCCAGGCACACGATGCTCCGATGGGTATTCGCCCACGGCGCATTAACGCTCCGTTGCGATAAAAGTTCCAGCATTTTTTTCAAAACTGTAAAAAAACGTGAGCAAACGGGAATTATTGACGTTTACGTCAAGGTTAGTGTAGTTTTGGATACGCTCGAATGATTTAGTTGAGAGCGAAGGCTGCAACGCCGTGAAAAGCGGGAGACTTTTCGGTCGCACAGTGACACTCTGCATAACCGCCACTGAAATTGGCGGGGCGTGGTGATGATGCGTAAAGGAGGAAGTGCGCATGAATTCAATCTCCGCTCCTTCGGACAGACCGCAGGTCAAAAAGATCTGGCTTGCGTCCTATCCGGATATCGTGCCGGCAGAATTACCGCCGCTGGAGCATGCATCACTCGTCGAACTGCTGGAGGAAAGCTGCAGGCGCTATGGCGACCGCCCCGCCTTCACCAGCATGGGCAAATCGATCACCTATCGCGACCTCGACACACAAACGCGCAAGATCGCCGCCTGGCTGCAAAGCCTCGGCCTCAAGAAGGGCGATCGTGTCGCCGTGATGATGCCGAACGTGCTGCAAAATCCCGTCACTACCTACGGCATACTTCGCGCCGGCCTCGTCGTCGTGAACGTCAATCCGCTCTATATGCCGCGCGAACTGGAACATCAGCTGCGCGATTGCGGCGCCAAGGCGATCTTCGTTCTGGAGAACTTCGCTCATACCGTGGAGCAGGTGCTAGCGCATACGGATGTGCGCCACGTGGTCGTCACCTCGCTTGGCGACCTGCTCGGTCTGAAGGGCCATATCGTCAACTTCATCGTCCGCAAGGTGAAGAAGCTGGTGCCGGCATGGTCCATCCCCGGCCACCGCAATTTCAAGGCGGTGATTGCCGAGGGAGCGCGCCTGCCGCTGAAGCCATCCGCGCTGACGGGCAGCGACATCGCCTTCCTGCAATATACCGGCGGCACGACCGGCGTCGCCAAGGGCGCGATCCTCACCCATTCAAACCTGCTCGCCAACCAGCAGCAATTGCTGCTCTGGCTGCAGTCCGCCTACATCAACAAGCCGCGGCCCGAACAGCTGACCTTCGTCTGCGCGCTGCCGCTCTATCACATCTTCGCGCTGACGGTGAACTCGCTGATGGGCATGTCGCTCGGCGGCCATAACGTGCTGATCGCCAACCCCCGCGACATACCGGGTTTCATCAAGGAGCTGGGCAAGTATAAGTTCGACATGTTCCCCGGCCTGAACACGCTGTTCAATGCCCTCATGAACAATCCCGAATTCGCCAAGCTCGACCTGTCCAACACGGCGACGCTTGCCGGCGGCATGGCGGTGCAGCGGCCGGTTGCCGAGCGCTGGCAGAAGATGACGGGGGCCTGGATCACCGAAGGCTACGGACTTTCCGAGACATCGCCGGTCGCAAGCGCCAATCGCTTCGATAGTTCCGAGTTCTCCGGCACGATCGGCCTGCCGATCACGGGCACTGAATTCGACATTCGCGACGAGAACGGCAAATCGCTGCCGCTCGGCGAAGTCGGCGAGATCTGCATCCGCGGGCCGCAGGTCATGGCAGGCTATTGGAAACAGCCGGCCGAAACTGCGCGCGTGATGACATCGGATGGCTTCTTCCGCAGCGGCGACATGGGCTTCATGGACGAGCGCGGCTACACCAAGATCGTCGACCGCAAGAAGGACATGATCCTGGTTTCGGGCTTCAACGTCTATCCCAACGAGATAGAGGAAGTCGCCGCCATGCATCCGGGCGTTCTGGAGGCGGCTGCTATCGGCGTGCCCGATCCGCATTCGGGCGAGGCGGTGAAGCTCTTCGTCGTCAAGAAGGACCCGGCCCTGACCGAGGCCGACTTGAAGGCCCATTGCGCTGAAAACCTGACGAACTACAAGCGCCCGCGCTTCATCGAATTCCGCACCGAACTGCCGAAATCGAATGTCGGCAAGATCCTGCGCAAGGAGTTGCGCGGCTGACATAATTCCGTGTCATTCAAGGGGCCGTTCGTCTTAATCCGCGAGCGGCCTTTTTTCGTTTTGGACGATAGGTGAACTTGATTTACGCCCTACATAGGGAATAGTTTCCGCGACCAAACTCAAAGCGCCCGGCTATGTCTGACAGCCGGCTACGCGAACCGCAAGGAGCCTCCCATGAACGCCCTCGTCGATCAACTGAAGAGCGCCGCATCGGCAACGAAGGCCACGGATATTCGCGCTGCCTTCGCCGCCGATCCCAAACGCTTTTCCCGGTTCAGCGCCTCGTTCGACGACCTGTTGATGGATTACTCTAAGACGGCGGTGAACGACGACATTCTCACCCTTCTCGAGAAGCTCGCAGCCGAGGGCGGCGTTGCTACCAAGCGCGAGGAAATGTTCTCGGGCGTTGCCATCAACTTCACCGAAAACCGCGCCGTGCTGCACACCGCGCTGCGCAACCGCTCCAACACGCCAGTACTCGTCGACAGCAAGGATGTGATGCCTGACGTCAACGGCGTGCTGGCCGCCATGGGCAAATTTGCCGACGGTATCCGCTCCGGCGCGCTGAAGGGCTCGACCGGCAAGGCGATCACCGACGTCATCAATATCGGCATCGGCGGCTCCGATCTCGGTCCGGTCATGGCGACGCTCGCGCTCGCCCCCTTCCATGACGGCCCGCGCTCGCATTTCGTCTCCAATATCGACGGCGCACACATCGCCGACATCCTGAAGCTCGTTCAGCCTGAAACGACGCTGTTCATCGTCGCATCGAAGACGTTTACGACGATCGAAACGATGACCAACGCCCAGACGGCGCGCAAGTTCATCGCCGATGCGCTCGGCGAAGCCGCCGTGCAGCACCACTTCGCCGCCGTTTCGACGGCGCTCGACAAGGTCGCCGCCTTCGGCATCGACAGCGAGCGCGTCTTCGGCTTCTGGGACTGGGTCGGCGGCCGCTACTCGATCTGGTCGGCCATCGGCCTGCCGCTGATGATCGCGATCGGCCCTGAAAACTTCGGCAAGTTCCTTGACGGCGCGCATGCGATGGACACCCATTTCCGCAAGGCGCCGTTCAAGGAAAACCTGCCGATGCTGCTCGGCACCATCGGCTTCTATCACCGCAACGTGCTCGGCTATCCCACGCGCGCGATCCTGCCCTACGACCAGCGCCTGTCGCGCTTCCCGGCCTATCTGCAGCAGCTCGACATGGAATCGAACGGCAAGGGCGTCACCATCGACGGCACGCCCGTCGAAGGCAATTCCGGTCCGGTCGTCTGGGGCGAGCCCGGCACCAACGGCCAGCACGCCTTCTACCAGCTCATCCACCAGGGCACGAGCGTCATCCCGGCCGAGTTCATGATCGCCGCAAACGGCTTCGAGCCGAACCTGCGTCATCAGCACCAGCTGCTAATGGCCAATTGCCTGGCGCAGTCGGAAGCGCTGATGAAGGGCCGCACCTTCGAGGAAGCCAAGGCTCAGCTCACCTCCAAGGGCATGGACGACAAAAAGGCCGATTTCATCGCGCCGCACCGCGTCTTCACCGGCAACCGTCCGTCGATCACCTTCGTCTATGACAAGCTGACGCCTTACGCGCTCGGCCGCCTGATCGCGCTCTACGAACACCGCGTTTTCGTCGAAGGCGTGCTCTTCCGCATCAACTCCTTCGACCAGTGGGGCGTCGAACTCGGCAAAGAACTGGCGACCGGCCTGCTGCCTGTCATCGAAGGCAAGGAAAGCGCTGCCGCCCACGATTCCTCGACGCAGGGGCTAGTGGCTGCACTGGCAAGCCGCGCGAAGTAGCGTGTTCATTCACCTCCCCCTTGAGGGGGAGGTCGCCGCAAAGCGGCGGGAGGGGGTGATTGAGCTCTCCCCCCCCCCTCACACGAAAGGTCA
>NZ_AQHN01000089.1:462500-599222 GCF_000359745.1 Rhizobium freirei PRF 81 | reverse complement strand
TGCATCCGAACGGATGGGGTAAGGCGCAGGCCTCCCTCCGCCCTCTTTCCTTTTCGTTCCGAAGCCCGATTTGATATTGCTGATATCGAATCGGGCTTGGGCAAGGAAAAGACATGTCATTCTATCGCGATGGAACGCTGCTGCTAACGGCGTTTCTTCTGGGCGCCCCTGCGGTGCACGCTGCCACCGCCGAACAGGATCCCACGAAGATCGATCTTGCCAAGCTGATCGAATGCACGACCTACGACGTGCCAAGCTACAACGACTTCGCCATGTGGCTGACCGGGCCGGAGAGTGCAGCCGCCATGAAATTGTTCGGCATCAGCGAGCTGCCATCCGACAATCCCCTTCTCAGAGAATTCCAGCTGACGGCACCAGTGAGCGTCTTCGGGCGGAAGACGAGCAGGATCGCCTTTGCCTCCTCCGGACCCTTGGCCGTGCTCGACGAGCCTGATCCGCGCCCGCTTGCCAAGACACTTGGCGTGACGGCGGCCGTCGACCGGCCGCACAAGTTCCTCGGGGCCAAGGAAATCACGTCGAACCGGGAGCAGCTCGAAAATTCGGACACCGTGCTCCACACGGTCATCTCCCTCAACGTCTCGACCGACGACGGCCACCCCGGCAAGACATTGGCCGGCTGCAGCTATTCGATCGAGGTCGAATAACAGGCAAGCCCGGTGCCGGACTGTGAAACAGCGTACGGGTTTTGCTGAAAATGCCGTTCTCATCCTCTGGTTTAGATCGGGATTCGGATTTCAGGCCGGCTGGTGTAAAATCGTCCCGATCTAGCCGGGCGCGATCTGCGGCCTATCTTCTCCCTAATTGCGCGACCACCCTATCTGTTTTGGGTAATTTTCTTTAGAGTGGAATGGTTTAGTGTCGACGCAAATGAACCATCCGGGGGATGCCATGGCCGACGCCGCGCTCGTAAATCGCATGCAACTGCCGAGACCGGACGTCACGCCGGAAGAAGCGGCTGAGATTCTGCTGGCGCATTATGGCTTGACCGGAGCACTGACCGAGCTCGGCAGCCAACAGGACCGCAACTATCGCGTCGATGCCGGCGACAACGCCTATGTGCTGAAGATCTGCCACGCCGAATACGAACTGATCGAGCTGGAGGCGCAAAATGCCGCCATCCGCCATCTGCTGGCAAAGCCCGATGCGCCGCGCGTGCCCGAAGTGGTGCCGTCCCTGAACGGCCGCGACATTCTCACCATTACCGTCCGCGAACAGGATTACCTTGTCCGGCTGCTCGGCTTTCTCCCCGGCCGAACGCTGACCCAGCGCAAACATCTGCCGCAGGCGGCGGCAGCCGGGCTCGGCGCGCTTTCGGCCCGGCTCGCCCGCGATCTTGCCGATTTCGAGCATCCCGGCCTGCATCGGCACCTGCAATGGGACCTGCGCCGAGCCGGTCCCGTCGCCGTGCAGCTCCTGTCGGCCATAACGGACCACGAGGCGCGCGACCGCATCGCCAAGGCGATGGTGGCGGCCGTCAAGCGCCTGCAGCCGCTTGCTGCCGGCTTGCGCGTGCAGCCCGTGCATCACGACGTCACCGACGACAATGTCGTCAGCCATCCCGATGCGCATGGACAGCAGGTGCCGGATGGCGTCATCGATTTCGGCGATATCATCCAGGGCTGGCTGGTGGGCGATCTTGCGGTCACCTGCGCCTCGCTGCTGCATCATGCGGACGGCAATCCGTTTTATATCCTTCCCGCCATCAAGGCCTACCATGCGGTCTATCCGCTGCAGGAGGTCGAAGCCAAAGCCTTGTGGCCGTTGATCGTTGCGCGCGCCGTCATTCTTGCGGCAAGCAGCGAACAGCAGCTGGCCATCGATCCCGACAACGAATATGTGCGCGGCAATCTCGATTTCGAGCGCCAGATCTTCGATGTCGCCACCGGCGCGCAGCCGGACGTGATGGAGGCCGCGATCCTGCGGACGATCGGCTTCGATGTTGCCCCGCTTGCGACGGAAGGCTGGTCGGCGCTTCTGCCCGATATCGATCGGCAGCAGATTGCCGCCATCGATCTTTCCGTGACCGGACCCGATTTCGTCGATGCCAACTGGCAAAAGCCCGACATGGATTGGCGGCTGCTTGCACAGACGGCCATCGCTTCCGGCACTGCGGCGACCCGTTACGGCGAATTTCGCCTGTCGCTCGCGACGCCGCTCAGCATGGCGCCGCCGGAGAACTTCGCTTTGCATAACGATGTGTGCCTCCCGTCCGGCTCGACGGTCGCCGCCCCCTTCCCAGGGCTCCTGCAACGGCAAGGGCAACATTTCGTCCTTGTCGGCGAGGGCGTCAGCCTGCATCTCGATGGCCTCGATAGCGCGCTCGAAGACGGTGCGGCGATAGAACAGGGCGCGACCATCGGCACCATCGGCAGCGAAGGATCGGCGATCGGCGGGCTGCGCATCCAGCTTTGCCGCGTGCCGAGCCTGGTGCCGCCGCTCTTTGCAACGGCGGACCAGGCGGACGGATGGTCGGCGATCTGCCCCTCGCCCATCGCTCTTCTCAGCGCTTCCTGCGAAGCCCCGCGGCCGGATGCTTCCGCGCTGCTTTCCCTGCGCAATGCGCGTTTCGCCAAGCCGCAGAAACACTATTACGAGACGCCGCCGCAGATCGAGCGCGGATGGCGGGAATTCCTGTTCGACATGCACGGACGATGCTATCTCGACATGGTCAACAACGTCACTACGCTCGGCCACGCTCATCCGCGGCTGACGACGGCCATCGCACACCAATGGTCGCTGCTCAACACCAACTCCCGCTTTCACTATTCGGCGGTCGCGGAGTTTTCCGAGCGGCTGGCAACACTGGCGCCGGAAGGGCTCGACTGCGTCTTCCTCGTCAACAGCGGCTCCGAGGCCAATGATCTCGCCATCCGGCTTGCCTGGGCGCATACGGGCAAGAAGAACATGCTCTGCCTGCTGGAGGCCTATCACGGCTGGACGGTCGCGAGCGATGCAGTCTCCACCTCGATTGCGGACAATCCGCAGGCGCTGACGACACGCCCCGATTGGGTCCATCCCGTCATTTCACCTAATACCTATCGCGGCCCCTTCCGGGGCCCCGATTCGGCATCGGACTATCTTGTCGACCTCACCGAGAAGCTGCAGTCGATCGATGAGAAGGGCGATGGCGTCGCCGGCTTCATCGCCGAACCCGTCTACGGCAATGCCGGCGGCATCGCTCTTCCCCACGGCTATCTCGCCCGCGCGTACGACGCCGTGCGGCAGCGCGGCGGCCTTTGCATCGCCGACGAGGTGCAGGTGGGCTATGGCCGCCTCGGCGAACATTTCTGGGGCTTCGAAAGCCAGGATGTCGTGCCGGATATCGTCACCATCGCCAAGGGCATGGGCAACGGTCATCCGCTCGGTGCGGTCATCACCCGCCGCGAGATTGCCGAATCGCTGGAGCGGGAAGGCTATTTCTTCTCTTCCGCCGGCGGCAGCCCGGTCAGTTGCGTGGTCGGGCTCACCGTTCTCGACATTCTCAGGGACGAGAAGCTGCAGGAAAACGCCAGCGTCGTCGGCGATCGTCTGAAGGCGGGGCTGATCGAGCTGATGGATCGCTTCCCGCTGATCGGCGCCGTGCACGGCACGGGGCTCTATCTCGGCGTGGAATTCGTTCGCGACCGGGAGGCGCTGACGCCGGCGACCGAAGAGACGGCGGCGATCTGCGAGCGCCTGCTCGATCTCGGGGTCATCATGCAGCCGACCGGCGATCACCTGAATGTGCTAAAGATCAAGCCGCCGTTGTGCCTAGCGCCCGAGAGCGCCGATTTCTTCGTAAGGGCCCTGGAAAAGGCGCTTCAGGACGGATTTTGATGTCGTCTTTGCGCCGTTAACCATTGAGGTGATTTGGCGGCGAGCGAATTTAAATGCCATCGGGGCATTGTCGAATCTCCCGCCAGTTCCTATCTGTCTGTCGGTGATCGGCAAGCCGTCCCGACGCGGGTAGCAATGCGAGGGCATTTGACACAACCTTCCCCGCTATTCGCCCGGTTCGGAATTTTATTTTCCTGATCGTCGATTTTTTGACATCTTTCGGAATATGGTTCTGGAGATGAAATTGCTATTATCCACTAATATGGTGGATAATAGTGCACCGGATCGCGGTGCTCCATTGTCGGAGCCCCTAGCAAGTACAACGCCAACTGAGGGAGTGACATGCTGAATATTAAAGTCATCGCTTCGATCCTTGGGCGGTCCGTGCTTGGCAATGACCGCTCGGGCACGCTCTCCCGCCCGCGCTGTCGAATGTGACGTTCGTCCTCTTACCGGATTCAAACAGTCAATTCGCCATGTCTGCACCGATAGCGGTGCGGAGGGAGTCTATTTATGAAGAAGCAAGTTATCGAATACGCCGGCGTTCCCGTCGGTATTGTCGTTCCTGATCAGGATCGGCTCAAATTCATCGCTGTGAAGTACCATGTCCATGATCTGGACGAGCAGCATTTCAGAAACGCGGACGAGGTGAAGCTTGCGATCCGCGACCTTCTTTCCCGGCAGCCGGCACAGCCGATCCATGTCTGATGGATCGGCTGCGTTCCACTCCTTTATTCAATCTTTTCCAGCCCTCGCCCGTGAATGTGGTTTGCTCCGATCTCACGGCGAGGGCTGATTTCGACCGGCGGCCCTGAAGGCAATCCCGGTCTGCAGCCTTCTCGCTGCTGCACGCAATCACCGCAACCTATCTTGTCTTTTGATCCTCTTTACGGTCCTATCGCCATAACGACCTTGCGTTGCGAATGACGAAGGATTTCTTGTTGCCTGATCATCTCAATCTCCTGACCGATGTCGAAGGCGTCGCTGTTGGACATTCCACCGATCTTGCGCTTGGCTCGGGGGTCACCGCCATCATCTTCGATGAGCCGGCGGTCGCATCCGGCACCGTTCTCGGCGGCGCGCCCGGCGGACGGGATACGGCATTGCTGGACCCTGCGATGACCGTCGACACGGTGGATGGCTTCGTTCTCTCCGGCGGTTCGGCCTTCGGACTTGATGCCGCAGGCGGAGTACAGGCGGGCCTGAGGGAGATCGGCCGCGGCTTGCAGGTCGGCGATGTGCGAGTGCCGATCGTGCCGCAGGCGATCCTTTTCGATCTCATCAACGGCGGCAACAAGGATTGGGGGCTGCACTCGCCCTATCGCGACCTCGGCTATGCCTCCTTCAAGGCGGCAGGCAAAGGGCCGTTCGCACTCGGCACGGTCGGCGCCGGCACCGGCGCCACGACGGCAACGGTCAAGGGCGGGCTAGGTTCGGCCTGTGCTGTCAGCAGCAGGGGGTACAAGATCGCCGCCATCGTCGCCGTCAATGCGCTCGGCTCGGCCACCATCGGCGACGGCCCGCATTTCTGGGCGGCCCCTTTCGAGGAAAATGGCGAATTCGGCGGCCTCGGCATACCGCAGACGATCGATTCGCGCCTGCGTCTGAAGGGCACCAACATCACCGCCACGACCATCGGCGCCGTCGTTACCGATGCTCAGCTGGCCAAGGCCGAAGCCCATCGCCTGTCGATCTCAGCGCATGACGGCTTTGCTCGGGCGCTTTTGTCGACGCATCTGCCGCTCGACGGCGATACCGTGTTCGCCGCCTCCACGAATAAGCACGCCCGCGACGATATGCAGAGCTTCATGGAACTCTGCCATCTCGCCGCCGTCGTCATGGCGCGCGCAATTGCCCGCGGCGTCTACGAGGCAACGGCGCTGCCGATCGAGGGCGGGCAGCCCGCATGGCGGGATCGCTTCGCCAAGCCGTAGGCCTCCTGACCGCATATGCACAAATTTTCAGAATTGCGTGTGCAACTGCGAGATGACACTATCTTGAAAAAGACCGCATGCCGGAGGGAAGCCGGCCTTGCGGGCAAGAAGCAAGGGAACCGAGATGACGAAGTTTTCACGCCCGAGCCTTAGCGATGTCGCGCGCCGGCTTGCGTTTGGTGCGGCCCTTTCGACCGGCCTGCTGATGATGGGCCTCACACCGGCCGAAGCCGCGAAAACGACGCTCAATCTCGGCATGAGCGTCGAGCCGACAGGCCTCGATCCGACGATCGCCGCTCCCGTCGCGATCGGCCAGGTCACCTGGCAGAATATCTTCGAGGGACTGGTTGCCATCGATGAAAGCGGCAAGATCGTTCCGCAGCTCGCCAAGAGCTGGGAGATTTCTCCCGACGGGCTGACCTATACGTTCAAACTGCAGAGCGGCGTGAAATTCCACGACGGACAGACTTTCGATTCCGCCGCCGCCAAGTTCACACTCGATCGCGCCCGCGGCGCCCAATCCGTCAATCCACAGAAGCGTTTCTTTGCGACCATCGCGTCGATCGACACGCCGGATGCGGAAACGCTGGTGCTGCATCTTTCCTCGCCGACCGGCAGCCTGCTCTATTGGCTCGGCTGGCCCTCTTCTGTCATGGTCGGGCCGAAATCCTCCGCCGATGACAAGATGGCTCCCGTCGGCACAGGCCCGTTCAAATTCTCCGCCTGGGCCAAGGGCGACCATGTCGACCTGATCAAGAACCCGGACTACTGGAACAAATCCGTCGACGTGAAGCTCGAGAAGGTGACCTTCCGCTTCATTTCCGATCCGCAGGCGGAGGCCGCTGCGCTGAAGGCCGGCGACGTCGATGCCTTTCCGGAATTCGCCGCCCCCGAGCTCGTGAATTCCTTCGACGGCAATTCCAGGCTCATGACCAAGATCGGCAATACCGAGCTGAAGGTCGTGGCCGGCATGAACAACATGCGCAAGCCCTTCGACGACAAGCGCGTGCGTCAGGCCCTGATGATTGCGCTTGACCGCAAGACGATCATCGAAGGCGCATGGTCCGGCTTCGGCACGGCAATCGGCAGCCACTACACGCCGAACGACCCCGGATACAAAGATCTGACCGGCACGCTGCCCTACGACGTGGCCAAGGCCAAAGCCCTGCTTGCCGAAGCCGGCTATCCAAATGGCTTCACCTTCACCATCAAGACACCGCAGATGGCCTATGCGCCGCGCAGCGCCCAGGTGATGCAGGCGATGTTTGCCGATATCGGCGTAACGATGAATATCGAGCCGACGGAATTTCCGGCAAAATGGGTGCAGGATGTCTTCAGCGGCCGCAACTACGACATGACCATCGTCGCCCATGCCGAGCCGATGGATATCGATATCTATTCGCGCGATCCCTACTACTTCAACTACAAGAACCCTGATTTCAATGAGCTGATGAAAAAGATCCAGCTCACCGCTGATCCCGCCGAGCAGAACAAGCTCTATGGAGAGGCACAGTCGATTCTTGCAGAGGATGTGCCGGCCCTCTATCTCTTCGTCATGCCGAAGCTCGGCATCTGGGATAAGAAATTGAAGGGCCTTTGGGAGAACGAGCCCATTCCCTCGAACGTGCTGACCAAGGTATCCTGGGAAGATTGATCGCTTCTGCGCGACGATGCCGACGGGCGGACCCAAGCCGCCCGCCGTCGAGGTTCACGACGCCGGCACGATCGGCCATGGACATGCTATGATCGCACTGCTTACCCGCCGCATCTTCGGACTCATCCTGACGCTGATCGCCGTCTCGCTGCTGGTCTTTGCCGTCATGGCGCTGCTGCCGGGTGATCCTGCCGCGATCACGCTCGGCACCTCGGCGACACCGGAAACGCTGGCAGCGCTGAGGCATGATATGGGCCTCGGTCAGCCGCTGATCATCCGCTACGGGCAATGGCTTGCCGGCGCGCTGACGGGCGATCTCGGCAAATCCTACACCTACGGCGTACCGGTCGCCGGCCTCATCGTCGAGCGGCTTGCCGTCACTCTGCCGCTCGCGGCCCTTGCCATCCTGCTGTCCGTTCTTATCGCCGTGCCGCTCGGCGTGACGGCGGCCGCCAGGCGCGGCGGCTTCTTCGATATCGTAGCAGCCCTGTTTTCGCAGATGGGCATTGCGGTGCCAGGCTTCTGGGTTGGCCTGCTGCTGGTTCTGCTGTTTGCCACCTCGCTCGGCTGGATGCCGGCCGGCGGCTTTCCCGGCTGGAGCAACGGCGTGTGGTCGTCCTTGAAATCGCTGGTGCTGCCTGCCATCGCGCTTGCGCTGCCGCAAGCAGCAGTCCTGACCCGAGTCACGCGCTCCGCCGTGCTCGACACGCTGCATGAGGATTTTGCCCGCACGGCAGTCGCCAAGGGCCTGTCGCGCAGCCGTGTGCTCTGGGGACATGTGGTGCCGAATGCGCTGGTGCCGGTGCTGACCATCCTCGGACTGCAGTTCACCTTCCTGGTCGCAGGCGCCGTGCTGATCGAGAACGTCTTTGCCCTGCCCGGCCTTGGCCGCCTCGCCTATCAGGCGCTCAGCCAGCGCGACGTGATCGTGCTGCAGGATGTCGTGCTGCTCTTTGCCGGCCTCGTTATCGTCGTGAACTTTCTCGTGGATCTTTCCTATCTTGCCATAGACCCCCGACTGCGCGCCGGAGGTGCACGATGATTACAGCCGAAACCAGGGTAGTCGCCCCACCCTCTCGCCGCCGTTTTCGAGCGCTGCGACGGATGAATCTCATCGTCGGCGCCGTCATCATCCTTGCGCTTGTCTGTGTCGCCGTCCTTTCCTTGTTCTGGACGCCGGTGCCGCCCGCAAAAATGCAGATCACCCACAAGCTGCAGCCCCCCTTCGGCTTCGGCCTTCTCGGCACCGATCAGCTTGGCCACGATGTCCTGTCGATGCTGATGGCCGGCTGCTGGAATTCGCTGTCGATCTCCGTTTCGGCCGTCGCGATCGGTGGAACGATCGGAACGATCATTGGCGTTGCTGCCGCCGCAGAACGCGGGCTATTCGAGGCGCTCGTCATGCGGGCCTGCGATGTGATCTTCGCGCTGCCGCCGATCCTCTCGGCCATGATCCTCGGCGCGTTTCTCGGGACGGGACGCATGACGGCCATTACCGCCATTGCCGTCTTCATGGTGCCGGTCTTTGCCCGCGTCGCGCTGGGCTCGGCCCTGCAGGCCTGGAGCCGGGACTATGTGCTGGCGGCGCGCGCCATCGGCAATACGCAGCTTGCCATCACACTCCGCCACGTCCTGCCAAACATCATGGGCAGCATCATTGTCCAGGCGACGATCCAGCTCGGTCTTGCGATCCTGACCGAGGCCGGGCTTGCCTTCCTGGGTCTCAGCGTGCCGCCGCCGGCGCCGACCTGGGGACGGATGCTGGCTGACGCACAGACCTATTTCCACGTCGCGCCGTGGCTCGCTCTTCTGCCGGGCCTTGCCATCGCGCTCTCCGTGCTCGGCTTCAACCTGCTCGGCGACGGGCTGCGCGATCTCCTCGACCCCCGCGAGGCGACGCGCTGATTAGGACATAAAGAGTATAGACCATGACCGAACCGACCGATCTTTCCATCCGTGAATTAAGGCGCAAATTCACTAAGAAGAGCCTGTCTCCCAGCGAATACTGGCTGGCGCTCGAACAGCATATAGAGGCATGGGAGCCGACGATATCGGCGCTTTATGCCTATGATCCCGAGGACGCCCGCAAACAGGCGGCCGCCTCTACGGAGCGCTGGGCAAAGGGTGCACCGCTTGGAGCTCTTGATGGCATTCCGGTGACGTTGAAAGAGCTGATCGCCACCAAGGGCCAGCCGGTGCCGCTCGGCACGGCGGCTGTCGAACTCGTTCCCGCCGCCGAGGACGCGCCGATCGCCGCTCGGCTGCGCGAGGATGGCGCGGTGATTTTCGCGAAAACCACCTGCCCCGATTATGGCATGCTGTCATCAGGTCTTTCCAGCTTTCACAAGCTCAGCCGCAATCCCTGGGACCCCAGCCAAAATCCGGGTGGCTCCAGCGCCGGTGCCTCGGCGGCGGCCGCAGCCGGCTACGGACCGCTGCATATCGGCACCGACATCGGCGGCTCGGTGCGCCTGCCGGCAGGCTGGACGGGCATTTTCGGCTTCAAGCCGAGCCATGGCCGCATTCCGGTCGATCCCTATTACGTCGGGCGATGCGCCGGACCGATGACCCGCACGGTCGAGGATGCCGCTTTCTCCATGGCGACGCTCTCGCGCCCCGACTGGCGCGACGGCACCAGCCTGCCGCCGAACGAGATCGATTGGATGGATCTCGGCATCGACGTCAGCGGCATGAAGATCGGCCTGATGCTGGATGCGGGCTGCGGCTTGCCCGTTGACGACGAAGTGCGCGACGCCATCGTTGCCGCCGCCAAACGTTTCGAGGAAGCGGGTGCTACCATCATCGATGTCGCGCCGGTGCTGACGCGGCAGATGCTCGACGGCCTCGATGTCTTCTGGCGCGCACGTTTCTGGGGCGACATCATGGGGTTGAGCGAGGAACGCCGCAACTCGATCCTCCCCTATATCCATAGCTGGGCAAAAGGCGGCGCCGATATCAGCGGCGTCGATGCCGTTCGCGGCTTCAACCAGACGATCGAGATGCGCAAGAGCTGCGGCAAGCTCTTCACGCAAGTGGATGCCGTGCTTTCGCCGACCAATCCGATCGTCTCCTACCCCGCCGAATGGGCTTCGCCCACCAACGACCCTGTCCGGCCTTTCGAGCATATAGGCTTCACCGTCCCGTGGAACATGTCGGAGCAGCCGGCGGCCTCGATCAATTGCGGCTTCTCCCGCTCCGGCATGCCGATCGGCCTGCAGATCGTCGGCCCGCGCTTCGACGATCTGCTGGTACTGCGTCTTTCGAAGGCTTTCGAAGACTGGAGCGGCGGCGTGACGAACTGGCCGAAGCGGCCTGCCTAAGCAGGGCGCGGGGACGCCGCGCTAATCGCGCGTCAAAGGCAAGGAAAGGCCGATCTTCACGCGGTCCATGGCAACGAGCGATTTGAACTTCGTCACGTTCGGGTTGTCGTGGAAGAGGCGCCGGGTGAGCGCCTGATATTCGGTCATGCTGGCCACCACGATGACGAGAACGAAATCCGCCTCGCCTGTCACCTGATAGCATTGCTGCACTTCAGGCGCTTCGAGGAAGCTGCGCTTTATCGCATTGATAAGCTCGTAGCGTTCGTCTGCGACCTGCACCTCGACGATGACGGTGATCGGCAAGGCCACCGCCGCGGGGTCGACGACCGCAATATTCGCCTGGATGACGCCGCTTGCCTGCATGCGCTTGATGCGCCGCTGCACGGCCGGCGCCGACAGATGGACCCGCTCGCCGATCTCGCGCTGCGGCACGGCGCTGTCCTTTTGGAGGATCTCGAGAATCGCCACGTCGAATTCATCGAGATCGGCAGGTTTGCGCATTTCAAAACATCCTTACCGCAAAGAGGAAACAAAATTGCACGCAAGCTGGCAAAATGGAGCCAAATACTCGTTCCCGATGTATTAGGTTTGCGCCACAAATTACGCGACTTGCAAAGGCAAAAGAATGTCACGGCCCAATATCGATTACGATACGCTTTCTCCAGACATCGATGGGAGCGCGGATGCAAATCGCCTTGCTGCCGGCAAGGCCGCTTCCGACGATTCGAAGGGGTTTCTTTTCGGGCTGGCGGCGATGGTTCTGGCGGCGCTGGCGATGAGCATCTCGCCCAGCCTCGTGCGCCTGGCCGATGTCGGTCCCTATGCCAGCGCATTCTGGCGCGTCTTCCTTGCGCTGCCGATCCTCTGGGTATGGATGCGCTATGCCGAGGCGGCGGAGCCCGCCGCGCCCCGCGCCAGCTTTACCCTGGCCACAATCCTTGCCGGGATCGCCTTCACCGGAGACCTGTTCTTCTGGCATATCTCCATCCTGCGGACCACCATCGCCAACGCGACCTTCTTCGCGACCATGGCGCCGCTATGGGTGGTCATCTTCGGCTGGCTGCTCTTGCGGCAGAGGGTCAGTCGCGCAACGCTCGTCGGGCTTCTCGTCTGCCTGGCGGGCGGCACGGCGCTGGTGGTGCAGAGCCTTACGTTCAATCCGAGCCGCGCGGTCGGCGATGGCCTCGCAGTTGTCACCGGCGCCTTCTTCGGGCTCTATTTCCTGGCGGTCGGCGCGGCACGCGGCAGGACGAATGCGGCGCGTGTCACCTTCGAGCTCAGCGTCATTACCTCGGTGCTCCTGTTCCTCGTCGCCATCTTCTTCGAACCGCGGATATTGCCGCAATCGGCCTCCGGATGGGGCATCCTGCTGGCGCTCGGCCTTATCAGCCATGCCGGCGGCCAGGGGCTGGTCTCGGTGGCGCTCGGAAGGCTGCCAACGGTTTTCTCGTCCCTGGTCATTTTCCTGGAAACGATCGCGGCGGCCCTCTTCGCCTGGATCCTGTTTGGCGAAAACGTCACGCTGATACAGGCACTCGGCGGCGTCATCATCATCGCCGGCATCTGGATTTCCCGGCCGCGCAGTTAGCAAGGGCGCCTTCAGCAAGGAAGGGCTTGCTCTGGAGCCAACCGCTTCACAGTGTGGCGGCGCCCTTCTGTTCGATGTCGGCATGCAGGTCGTGTAGCGCTTTTTCGATAACGCGCAGATCGTCCTGAAGGCCATCATCGGCGCTCATCGAGCTCTCGCTGCCGGCGCGCTGGATGCCCCGAGCTTCGCTCTGCAGCTCGCGCAGCCGGTCGATCTTGCCGCTCTTGCGCAAATGACCGTCCTGCAGAATATCACGAACCGTCTTTTCCATAGCGGTGATAGGCATGTCTCTTCCTCCTCTCGATAGGACATATCGATCAGAGGGAACAACGAACGAGCGGAAAGACTGTTCCGTGCGAGGATCAGCCGGCCAAGCGGCGATAGCCGGTCGGGTACTCATAGAGCCAGCCGATACGCTCCACGGCGGCGGCGAAATTCTCCCGCGCGACGGTCATCGTATGGCCGTTGGCATGAACGATGGTCTCCGGGTCTTCCATGATCGCGACATGGCCTTTCCAGAAGACGAAATCGCCGCGCTTCAGTTCCTCGCGGGCGATGGGCTCGCCGAGGCCGGCCGCCTGCATATCGGTATCGCGGGGAGCGACGCGACCGGTCATAGACAGCGCCAATTGCACCAACCCCGAGCAATCGATGCCGAGGCCGGAGCGACCACCCCAAAGATAAGGGGTTTCGAGGAAGCGCAGGGCAACATCTACATAATCGCCGCCATCATCGAAGCCTATCGGCTGCACATGCCTGGCGAAGATGGCGGTGCCGTCCTCGAGAACGACATAGTGATTGCCCCGCGCCTCGGCCGTGCCGATGACGCGCAGGCGGCTGCCCATCGAAAGCACGGCTGCATGAGGCTTGCGCAGCTCCGGCTCGGGATAGACGAAGGTGCGCTGCGGGACGACGATGTGCGTCGCCGCCGCCGCCCCTTCCCCGATCGCCGTTTCTGGAAGGTAGCCGACATAGCCGTCCGAGATGGCCTTGACCCAGCACCAGCCGTTGCTGCGCTCGAAAACGACCACTTCTTCGCCCATCAGCAATTCGGTATCGATGCCGGCGGCGAGATCCGGTTTCGGGCGAAGGGCTATGACAGGAACTGAGACCTGAGCCTTGCTGCCCTCGACGAAGCGTTCGGCTTCGAACTTGCCGCGCAGGGAGGCTTCGGCAAGGTCAGGTCTGAAAGCATTGAGACGACGGTCGAGCGTCATGAAGCAATTCCCGAATTACAGTTTACGGCCGCGTTCGATGACGAGATCGCCGAGTTTTTCCAGATAGAGCGCGCCGGTGACCGTGCGCTTGATGATGACATTGCGGCGATCGCGATCGTCACGAACGCGGTCGACCAATCCCATCTCGCCCATGGTGTCAAGCGCCCTGGTGATGACCGGTTTGGTGACGCCGAGCGTGGCGGCAAGGCCGCGTACTGTGTGCGGCGGCGGCACAAGATAGATCTGCAGCAGGATCGCCGTCTGCCGCAGGGTCAAATCATGATCCTCGCGGCGCACCTGAGCGAGCGTCACGCCATGCCAGAGGCCAAGAGCCTGCGAGGCGGAGAGATCTAGCGGCAAGGGCAACCCCGGAAATCGTTACGCTGCCGTTCCAGTTTCGGCCAAGATCGTGGCGGATTCAAGGGAAATTCGTCGACTCCTTCTCCCCCGCATTGCGGGGAGAAGGTGGGACCGAGACCTTGAGCGAAGCGAAAGGTAGAGGGCTCGGATGAGGGGCTTTCGCTGGACTGCCGGCGCGGAAAAAGATGGCCATCCTCGCGGTCCGGTTATTGCCGCTGGTCAGGTCAGCCCGACTTTGTCGCGCTTATATGCCTGGCCCCTCACCCTAGCCCTCTCCCCGCAATGCGGGGAGACGGGACTTTGTCCTTACCGTACGCTCTGCCTGATGTGGTGATACAGCGCGCGGATCGCCTGGGCCTCGCCGCCGCCGGGCGAATGCGGACGTTCGCTCGGCGCCCATCCGAAGATATCGAAATGCGCCCAACTCGGCGTCTTCGTGACGAAACGTTTGAGGAAAAGAGCCGCGGTGATGGAGCCTGCCATGCCGCCAGCGGGGGCATTGGTGATATCGGCAAATTTGGTGCGGATATCCTTGTCGTAGCCCATGTAGAGCGGCATGCGCCACAGCGGATCGTCGGTCTCGAGGCTCGCTTCGGTCAGATCGCTGGCAAGTTCGCTGTCGTCTGTGAAGAAAGGCGGCAGGTCGGGGCCGAGCGCGACGCGGGCAGCGCCCGTCAGCGTCGCCATGTCGATCATCAGGTCCGGCGCATCCTCATCGGCATAGGCGAGCGCATCGGCGAGGATCAGCCTGCCCTCGGCGTCGGTATTGTCGATCTGTACCGTCAGGCCCTTGCGGCTCCTGTAGATATCGCCGGGGCGGAAGGCGTTGGCCGAAATCGAGTTCTCGACGACGGGAATGATGACGCGGAGATCGACCTTGAGCTTGGCGTCCATGATCATCAGCGCCAGGCCCATGACGTTCGCAGCGCCGCCCATGTCCTTCTTCATCAGCAGCATCGAGGAGGCCGGCTTGATATCGAGGCCGCCGGTGTCGAAGCATACGCCCTTGCCGACCAGCGTGATGCGGCGATGGCCCTTCTTGCCCCAGCGCATTTCCAGAAGGCGCGGCGCATCGGCGCTGGCGCGTCCGACCGTATGCACGAGCGGGAAGTTTTCCTTCAGCAGATCGTCGCCGATGATGACGGACATTTCCGCCTTGTAATGTTGAGCGAGTGCCCGGAAGGCGGCTTCCAGCTGCTCCGGACCCATGTCGTTGGTTGGCGTGTTGATGAGATCGCGGGCAAGGAAGACGCCGGCGAGTTGGCGCTTGATATCGGCGGCATCGGCATCGCGCGGGATCATCAGCGTCGGCGCCGTAGCTTTTTCCGACTTGTAGCGCTCGAAGCGATAGCTGCCGAGACCGAAGCCGAGCGCCAGGCGGTTCGCCGTCAGCGGCGCCGTTTCGATATGCCAATCGCCCGCCGGCAGGCTGCGCGCCAGCTTGCCAGTGAGGAAGGGCTGCTCGGAAGGATTGGAACCAAGACCAAACAGCGCGCCGCCAAGGTGCCCCTCAGCCGTCGGTATCAGAAGCAAAGAGCCGCTTTCCGCCTTGTAGCCGGCCTTGCTGGCCCAATCGAGCGCAATGGGATCGATGGTGCCGGTCTCGATATGCGCCGGGGTGACGGCAAAGATCGGCAGCGTTGAACCACCCTTCGAATTAAAAGGCGTCGCGCGCTCGATGAATTGATAGGGGGCCATGACCATCCTTTGACAATGACTTTGGGGAATCGAGAGTTAACCGTCTGTTAGGGTTAACAGATTATTGCTGGAGCGAACATTGCGTCGAACCTTTCCCTGTTCCGATTCTAGGCCTGACGCAAGACTTAAGGATTCAGGGAATAGCGTCATGTCCGCCGGTTCAACCACATCTTTGCTCAGAACCTACCTTTTTCGCGGCGCTTCGGCGGCACTTCTGGCGCTCGCACTTGCCAGCTGCTCGACGACAGACAAGGACAAGATCACGACCGGCTCCATCCCGAAGGCTTCCAAGCCGATGGATACGATGAACAGCAGCGATCTGGCCCAGGCTACCACCACCTTCGGCAAGGCCTATGACGCCAATCCGAAAGATCGCGATGCCGGCATCAACTATGCCAATGCGCTGCGCATGAGCGGCCGCAACGATCAGGCGCTTGCCGTCATGCAGCAGGTCGCGATCAACAACCCGAGCGACCGCGGCGTGCTTGCGGCCTATGGCAAGGCACAGGCGGCGGCTGGCCAACTGGAACAGGCTCTCTCGACCATCGACCGCGCGCAGACTCCCGACCGTCCCGACTGGCGCCTGGTTTCCGCAGAGGGCGCCATTCTCGATCAGCTCGGCCGTTCCACCGATGCGCGCGGCAAATATCGTGATGCGCTGGTGCTCGCGCCCAACGAGCCGACGATCCTTTCCAATCTCGGCATGTCCTACGTGCTGACGGGCGATCTCAAGAATGCGGAAACCTATCTTCGCTCGGCCGCTGCCCAGCCGGCAACCGACAGCCGCGTACGGCAGAACCTGGCGCTCGTCGTCGGCCTGCAAGGCCGGTTTGCCGAAGCAGAGCAGATCGCGCGTCAGGAGCTGACGCCGCAACAGGCAAACGCCAATGTCGCCTATCTGCGCGGCATGCTGGCGCAGCGGAACTCCTGGCAGAGGCTTGCCGTCAGCAGCGACGCCAAAAAAGCCATGCAATAAGAACTTCCGTCCAGCTTCGCGCAGCGCACCAAACGCTCAGCGCCAGATATGCCGCGGCAGGCCGTCCGCCACCAGTCGCGCTCCGAGCGCGCCGATGACGGCGCCGGCCACCCTGTCGATCCACAATTTCGAGCCGACATAAAACGCACGCGGGCGATTGGACGAAAATGCGAAGGTGACCACCGTGTACCAGCCGACCTCGACCAGGAAGACGGCCGGCGGAACCGTGAGCAGCAGCCAGGGCGCCGGAGACGCGGGAAGAAGTGCGGCAAAGATACTGCCATAGAAGATGGCCGTCTTCGGATTGCTGAGCTGCGTTCCGAGCGCGAAGAAGAAATTGCGCGCTATGCCTCCGGCAGCCGGACTGGATGGCGCATCAAGGGGTAGATCATGCGCCGCATGGCGCCAGATGCGGATACCGACATAGATCAGATAGAACCCGCCTGCGACCTTCAGCGCGAGGTAGAGCCATTCGACCTTCATCAGCAACGCGCTCAAGCCGAAGAGAGCCAATGTCGCAAAGATGACGCTGCCCGTCCCCATGCCCAAGGCGGCGGCCAAGCCCGCCTGGCGGGAGCGCGAGACGGCAATTCTGGAAACGAGGACGAAGCTCGGGCCGGGGCTGACGGCACCGATGAAGACTGCGGCAATAACACTGAAAAATACGGCCATGGATGACATGCGAGGCCTCCCGATGTGGCTGGACATCCGTTCGGTCGTCCGGCACGGAGCTTCCGCCCGTTGCGGAGTCACGCGATTCGCTCTGCCGGCGACATTGGCAGCGAGCTTAACCACCCTCCCGCGCCTCGGGCAAGCCGGAACGTTCAGAACTTGTCCAGGGCCTGGATGATCGCCGGGCCGAGAATGACCGCCATCAGGACGGGCAGGAAGAAGATGATCATCGGCACCGTGAGCTTGGGCGGCAGCGCGGCAGCTTTCTTTTCGGCCTCGTTCATGCGCTCGTCGCGGCCTTCCTGGGCCATGACGCGCAGAGCTTGCGAAAGCGGCGTACCATAGCGCTCGGCTTGTATCAGAGCCTGCGTCACCGATTTGACCAGCTCGATCTGGGTGCGGACGGCAAGGTTATCGAAGGCGGTACGACGATCCTGCAGGAAGGAAAGCTCTGCCGTGGTCAGGATCATCTCCTCGGCGAGTGCCGGAGATTGCTCCCCCATTTCTTCGGCGACGCGCCGCATGCCCGCTTCGATGGAAATGCCCGATTCCACGCAGATCAGCATCAGATCGAGGGCATCGGGCCAGGCACGCTTGATCGACTTCTGGCGCTTGGTGACCAGGTTGGATATATAGATGTTCGGCGCGTAGAAGCCGAAATAGGCCATGACGATGACGCCGAGCAGGCGAATAGGCAATGGCCTGGTGGCGAAATAGCCGAGAACGAAAACGAAAACGACGGCAACGGCCAGAAACAGGAACGGCAGCAGAAACCGCGCCACCAGAAACATGTTCAGCGCGTTTTCCGAACGCAGGCCGGCAGCGCGCAGACGATTGACGGTATTGGCATCGACAAGGGCATTGCGCAGGTTGAAGCGCTCGACGATCTGCCTGACATTGTGATTGTTCTGATTGCGCAGCGTCGCCTTGCCGCCATCGGTGTTCAACCGTGCCCGCTCGCGCGCGCGGATCTGCTCGCGTTCCGTCGACACCGCCTTCATGCGCTTGTTGAGATCGCCACGTTCCAGCAAAGGCATGGCGATCGTGTAGAAGGTGGCAAAAACCACGATGGCCACGACAATGGCCAGAAGGGTTCCGGGATCGGTCAGGTTGGCAGCCAGATCGGACATGGGCTAGGCGGCTCCCTCCGCTCAGATCTCGAAATTGACCATGTTGCGCATGATGTAGATGCCGAGCGACATCCAGATGCCGGCGCCGATCAAGATCAGATGGCCGCGCGGATCGGTGAACAGGATCATCATGTAGCGCGGCGACGTCAGGTAGACGAGCGTCATGACGATGAAGGGCAGAGCGCCGATGATGGCGGCGGACGCCTTTGCTTCCATCGACAACGCCTGGACCTTGGCCTTCATTTTCTTGCGATCGCGCAACACCTTCGAGAGGTTGCCCAAAGCTTCCGACAGGTTGCCGCCTGCCTGGGCCTGGATGGTGATGACGATCGAGAAGAAATTCACTTCCTGCAGCGGCATATGGTTCAGCATACGCGTGCATGCATCGGACATGCTGAGGCCGACCTGCTGTGCCTCGACCACCCGCCGGAATTCCGTCTTGACCGGCTCCCGCGCCTCGCCCGCCACCAGCCGCACGGCGTCATTGAGCGGCAGGCCGGAGCGCAGCGAACGCGTGATGAGATCAAGCGCATTGGGGAATTCTTCGAGAAACTTGTTCTGCCGGCGCTTGATGAGGAAGCTGACAATCCACCGCGGCAAGCCGAACATGGCGGCAAAGGGCAATCCGAGAACGGCGGGGGTCGGTGCGCCGACAATGAAAAGGACCAGCATCACGAAGAGGCCGAACAGCGCGCTGAAGAGATAGAAGCGCGATGGCGTCAGCGACAGGCCGGCCTGCGCCAGGCGCGCCTTCAACGACTGCTTCCTCTTCGTGCTTTCCGACTGCCGCTTTTCCAGGTCCTTGAGCGTGTCCTGAACCGATTTGCGCCGCTTGGACATTTCCTGGACGCGATCGCGCGCGACCTTGACCTTCACGCGGTCGGTCTCGGCCTGCTTCACCTTGTTGACGCGGCTTTCTGCCTTTTTCTGCGACTCGATGCGCGAATAGAGCACGCCATAGCAGATCGCTGCGGCTGAGACGGCCGAGAGCAGGACAATCAGGAGTATGACTGGATCGACACCGAACATGGGAAATCCTATTGACCCTTCTGCTCCATCTCGTCGAGGGCGGCGGCAAGGCGTCTTTCCTCGTTGTAATAGCGGGCGCGGTCCCAGAAATGCGGCTTGCCAATGCCGGCGGAGAGATGCCGGCCGATGATGCGACCGCTCGCATCTTCGCCTTCGATCTCGTAGCGCATCAGGTCCTGCGTGATGATCACATCGCCTTCCATGCCGATCACCTCTGTGATCTGCGTGATGCGGCGCGAGCCATCGCGCAGACGCGCGGCCTGGATGATCACATCGACAGAGGTGGAAATGATCTCGCGCACGGTCTTGGCCGGCAGGCTAAAACCGCCCATCGCGATCATCGATTCGATACGGCTCAGGCATTCGCGCGGCGTATTGGCGTGGATCGTGCCCATGGAACCGTCATGACCCGTATTCATCGCCTGCAGCAGATCGAAAACTTCGGGGCCACGCACTTCGCCGACGATGATGCGTTCGGGGCGCATACGCAGGCAGTTCTTGACGAGCTCGCGCATGGTGATCTCGCCCTCGCCTTCGATATTCGGCGGTCGTGTTTCGAGGCGCACGACATGCGGCTGCTGCAACTGCAGTTCGGCGGTATCTTCGCAGGTGATGACGCGTTCATCGCGGTCGATGTAGTTGGTGAGGCAATTCAGAAGCGTCGTCTTGCCGGAACCCGTACCGCCGGAAATGACGACGTTGCAGCGCACCCGGCCGATGATCTGCAGAAGCGTCGCGCCTTCGGGCGTGATGGCCCCGAAACGCACGAGCTGATCGAGCGTCAGCTTGTCCTTCTTGAACTTACGAATGGTGAGTGCCGGGCCGTCGATCGCAAGCGGTGGCGCAATGACGTTGACACGCGAGCCATCGGGCAGGCGGGCGTCACAGATCGGGCTGGATTCGTCGACACGGCGGCCGACCTGGCTGACGATACGCTGGCAGATGGAGAGAAGCTGCGAATTGTCCCGGAAGCGGATTTCCGATTCGACCGTCTTGCCGCCGACTTCGATGAAGGTCTGACCGGCACCGTTGACCATGATGTCGGCAATGTCGTCGCGGGCCAGCAACGGCTCCAGCGGGCCATAGCCAAGTACGTCGTTGCAGATATCCTCGAGCAGCTCCTCCTGCTCGGAGATCGACATCGCGAAATTCTTGATCGTGATGATGTCGTTGACGATATCGCGGATTTCCTCGCGCGCGGCCTCATTGCCGAGCTTGGAAAGCTGCGACAGGTCGATCGTATCGATGAGCGCGGAAAAGACCTGCGTTTTCGTGTCGTAATATTCTTCGGTGCGCGCGGTGCGGCGGCGGCTGGGTGTCTGCATCGGCGGCGGCGCCACCTGCTGACGCGGCTGCGACTGGTCGCGGGACGGCTCGATCAAGACTGCCGGTGCGGCAGGCGTGCCGGCAGCGGCGGGCGCGCGCGCCGGCTGAGGCGCCATGCCACCGCTTCTTGCAGGACCATCATTTCCGCGCTTGCCAAACATGCTTTCAATCCAATTCTACTGCTGCAGTTACTTGCGTTTCAGGAGGCCAAGCAGACCGCCCTTTCTCGCCTTCTTCAAAGCGACGCGCCCCGTGACGGTGTGCGATATCTGCGAAAAGACCTCGGCGACCGGCGACTTCGGATCGGTTTCCGAGATCATCTGGCCGCTGTTGGCCGCGTTGCCGAAGAGATTGATGTCGAACGGAATGATAGCGATCGGCTCAAGTTCCAGCGGCGCGCAGAATTCCGACGGGCTGATCTCCGGGCGTTTCGGCATGCCTACCTGGTTGAGGACGAGATGCGGTGCCTTGTCGTTGGGCCGCAGCTTGTGCAGCGCGTCGATCAGGTTCTTGGCGTTGCGCAGGTTGGCGAGATCGGGGGCTGCACAAATGACGACCTCGTCGACGGCTCCAAGCACAGAGCGCGTCCATTCCGTCCAGAGATGCGGTACATCGAGCACCGCCACCGGCGCGCTGCGCTGAAGAACATCGAGCACCGGCAGGAATGCATGCGCGTCGAAATCATAGGCGCGATCCAGCATGGAGGGTGCCGCCAACAGCGAGAGATGCTGCGAGCATTTGGTCAGCAATCGATCGAGAAAGACCTCGTCCAGGCGCTCCGGCGCATAGACGGCTTCGGCAATCCCCTGTGCGGGATCCTGATCGAAATCGATGTTGGCGGTGCCGTAGGGCAGATCGAGATCGGCCAGAATGGTTTCGGTGGAGAACAGGTTCGATATGCCGAAGGCGCAATTATGGGCGATGGTGGATGCGCCCACCCCGCCCTTGGCACCGATGAAGGCAATGCTGCGGCCGAGCGGCTCGGCATCGGGATCGATGAAAATCCCCGCTATCGCCGTCATAAGGTCGGCCATATCGGTGGGCTGCACTACATATTCGGAGATGCCGTTGCGGATGAGCTCGCGGTAGAGGCCGATATCGTTGTGATAGCCGACGATGATCACCTTGGTGCTCGGATCGCAGACTGCGGCGAGCGGGGCAAGTTCCGCCAGCAGGTTGCGCGGATTGGCGCGTGTCTCGAGGATGATCAGGTTCGGTGTCGGCGTCGAAGCGAACATGTTCGCCGCCGCCGCCGTGCTGCCGCTGGTGATGCGCAGGCTGACCTTGGACATGCGCCGATCGTTGGCGCACTGGTCCATTACGCGCTGCAACTGATCGCTTTCGCAGAAGGCGTGCACGGAAATGCGCGGCAGCGGCCGCAAGTTCTCGAGGTTGCCGGAGTGCGGGGCGTCCCCGGCGTCTTCGGCAGTCGGTTCGATTTCGTAATCGATGGCGTTCATGATTTCATCCTGTTCCGCCGGCGGATAGTTCTCATGCTCATTGGCCGCTCCCGCTGCCGCCGAAGCCGCCCAGGGTGGCCGTGCTCAGCGGGACCGAGCCCTTGCGATAATTGTCGATCACCTTGCTACGCTGATCGGTGTCGATCGGCGAGGAGGCACGGGGCGAGATCAAATCCGTCGGATTGGCGACCTGCGCCGCCAGATTGTGCTGCGTCGCGCAGCCGAAATTATAGTAATTCTGATTGTCGAAGGCGTTGTCGCTCAGATCGTCCGGCCATTGACCGCAGGTATTGGTGACTGCAGTCGTGGCGGTGAAGCGCAAGCGGATCGGAGCTGCGTCGCCAGCATCGCCGGCTGCATAGTAACTGTCGACGATGCGCGCCGACGGGATGCCATTCCCCGCCAATTCCTTTCGGATCTGCTGACGCAAAGTCGAGGCGGCCGACGAATTCATCGATCCCCGCGGCGCCAAAATTTCAACCGTGCCGCTGGCATGGGCGCGGTAATCCTGCACAAAGCCGCGGATGGTGTCGCGCATTCCCGTGGTCAGGCGGCGATCGCTGGCGGCAACCGGTATGTCGAGATGGTGTTCTTTCTCGGTCAACACGATCGGGTGGCGCTGACGATAGTCATCGTTGATGGCGCTGGTCGTCATGCGATCCTGGGAAGCGGCGCAGCCGCTGATGACGGCCGTCAAGATCAGGGCCGGCGCGATCAGGGCCAGCGTGAAGGAACGGGGCCGGCCGGTGCGAGGCGCGTTGCGTTCGAGGCTGGCCATCTTTTGATCCCTGGTTAATCCGGTTGAAAAGGCGCGCGTCATGATCCCCCATCCCCTCACTTGTAGATGAAGCCGACAGTGCCGTGGAAATCGGCATCGGCGACCGGCGGCCCATCTCTGCGGCCGTAGATCTTGTTGACACGATTCATGAAGACGCCGCTGATATCGTTGCTCGGAGAGAAATTGTCGTCGGGACGAGCAAGCTTATTGCGGGCGACCGGACGCACCAGATAGGGCGTCGCGATGATGACCAGCTCGCTTTCGTCGCGCTGAAAGCTCTTCTGGCGGAACAACGCACCCAGGATCGGAATCTTCGAGGCACCCGGCGTACCGTTGGTGGTCTGCTGAATGGTATCGCTCAAGAGACCGGCCAAAGCGATGGAGCCGCCGGACGGCAACTCCACCGAAGTATCGGCGGCGCGCTGGTTGTAGGTTGCCGTGCCGGCGTTAGCCGTGCCAACCGGATTGGAAACCTGGGTTTGCACATGCAGGGCGATTCGTCCGGCAGACAGCACGACAGGCGTGAAGGCCAAACTGATGCCATAGGTGAAGGGCGTGACCGTGACACTCCCGTCCTTGTTCGTGACGGCGTATAGCGTCTGACCGCCCGAATTGAAGGTCGCGGCCTGGCCTGAGATCGCCGTCAACGTCGGCTCAGCCAGCGTACGGACGGCGCCAGCCTGCTCAAGAGCATTGAGATAAGTACTGATATTGTATTTGCCGATGGCGGTTTTGAACAAGCTGGCAAGACCGCCGCCGCCAACTGCGGCAGTCCCATCCGAGCCGGGACTGCCGAGCTGGGCAACCAGCTGTCCACCGGAGGCGTTGCGGACGAGGTTGTCGAAGCCGATCTGCTTCAGCACGCTGCGCTTGATTTCGGCGACGGTCACCTTGAGCGTCACCTGATCTTCGCCTTCGATCTGCAGCATGTTGACGATCTGTGACGTCTGCCGCGCTTCGGCGAAAATGGCGACCGCGTTGTTGTCGCCGCTGCCCGAGGCAGTCTGGTTTCGAGTCGTCGCTTCACCGCCTTTGAGGAAAGCCTGTGCAAGCTGCTCGGCGCGTGTCGCATCCTGCGGCGTGCGCACCGTACCGGTCATGACGATGTTGTCGGAAACAATCTCGACGTTGATGTCGGAGTCCGGAATGAAGCGCTTGAGGTTGGCCTGCAGGCCGGCAATGTCGCGCTCGATCTGGAGATCGAGGCTGACGATCTCCTTGCCGTCGGCGCCGAAGATGAAGATGTTGGTCTGGCCGACCGTCTTGCCGAACAGGTAGATGCGGCGCGAGGTTCGCGTCACGGCATCCGCCATTTTGGGGTCGGAAACGAGGATGTCATGGGCGTCGGCCGGCAAATCGACCACCAGCGCCTTGTTGAGACCAAGCTTCAAGGTGCGTTTCGTGCCGAGGCCCGCGATGGTAACGATACTGTCGGAGCCGCCGGCAAGCGCCGCTTGCGTTTGCAGAAACGCCGGAGCGCCCGCCAAAGGCAGGCCCGCAAAGGCGACGGAGAAGGAAAGCGTTGCAGCGAGGGGAAGGCTGGCCTTCTTGCTTGTCTTGAACATCATCCCGCCCCTTCTCATTGTGGTTTCGGCCCTGTCGGGCCATCGGTCACGATTGTTCCCGACTTGATGACTTGCACGAGACCGCCGCCATTATCGCCGGCCAGCAGATAGTCGGCTGCCGTCGTATCGGGTTGCTGCGCGTCGGCAACGGAGCGCAACGCCAGCGTCAACCGGTCGGCCATCTGATGTGCGACGGCCAGAACCTTTGCCTGATCCGGCGTCAGCTCCAGCGTCGCGGTTGCGCCGACCGCAGCCTTGCTTCCATCCTGCTTTTCTTCGATCTGCTGATCGACCGCCAGGACGCGCACATTGCTGAGCACCGTCTCGGTGATCAGCTGCTGCTGCGCGCTTTTGCGGACCATGATGACGTCCACTCGGTCGTTCGGGAGAATGAAGCCGCCGGCGCCGGTGGCAACGGAAATCTCGGTGGCGACGGCGCGCTTACCGGACGGCAGCAGAGAAGAAAGGATACGGCTGCTCGCATCGGCAACCTTCTCTTCGCGAATCGGCTCGCCTTCGAACATCGGCAAACGGACGACAGCGCCTTTCAGGTCCTTCAGGGCATCGGGACGGTCGCTCTGGGTGATGAGGCCCTTGACCACACCGCTTTCCGGCCAGGCCAGCCAATGGGCCGACTTCTCGCTCAAGCGCGAGCCGACAGGCAGATTGGCGCTCGCAACGAGCACATTGATCGTCGCTTCCTTCTCCACCACCGCTGCAATCTGCTGCGGTACGATATCGCGCTTGCCGGCAAGACGCATCGCCAGCAGGCCGGCCATTCCGGCCGCGACGGCTGCCACTGCGAGTATCATTAAGCGAGCGGGTTTCATGGACATTCCTTGGGGAACAGGATTCTTCGCCCCGCAGAATGACCGGCAATTGGTGTAATTATGGTTAATGGTACGTTACATTTATTGTTACTTAACCATGATTACTTGATGAATATTAGACAATATTCACGTAGAAATACATTGCTCTGCCAGATTTCAACCTAAATCGCCCGTTGCGTGGCTGCGATAAAGAGAGACGAGCCTGGGAAGGCGAGAATTCCCCCGATGGCGATGGCAATTCCGTAGGGGATCTTCTTGGCCGTGACCAATGAATTCGGCAAAGGAAGGCCGATGGCCATGATGATGCTCGATTGCGACCGCAGCAATATGATCAGAAATGTGACCACGCCGCCGATAAACGCGACATAGATGAGGAATTCTACAAGGGACGAATCGAAACCGAACCAAAGCGCGGCCGCGGCAAGCAGTTTCGCGTCGCCGCCGCCCATGACATTCAGTGCGAATAATGCGAAGCAGACAAAGAACACGGCACTTGCACCGGCCAAGTGCATGCCGACTTCCGCAAAGGGCAGCCCGAAAATCGGCGCAAAGACAAGAAACGATACCGCGAGCGCCAGGGATACGCGATTTGGGATCGTCATCGTTAGTAGATCGGAGATCGCGGCGATCGACATGCAGAGCGGGAAGATAAATAGTACCGCGGCTTCGAGCATGACATTGATCCAGCCTGATATGTTAAAAAGGTAAAACCGCTCATTTTTACTGAGCGGTTTCTGCATCAAACATTCCGTTGCACTACCAAGACGCTATTAGTGCGCGGCGGAAGCAGTGTTCATCTTGTTCGAGATATTCTGGAAGGTGTTGCTGAGCGTATTGCCCAGGGTGGTTGCGCCGGTGATGATGGCAACCGAGATCAGAGCTGCGATCAGGCCGTATTCGATAGCGGTCGCACCCGATTCATCCTTCAGGAAACGCGAAAAAAGCTTGGACATGAATTTACTCCACTCAATTTGTTGACAGCACGTCCGCCAACTGTTGCCGTTGATCGGATGAGCTGCACGGTAGCTGTTCGCCGTTTCCATCGCTTTAAGGAAGTGGGTTAATCAGTTGTAAATACGGAAGCCAAAAAAGAATAGTTAATGTTGAATACCTGTCTTCGTTTGCATTTTTAAAGAAAATCTTCAACGAAATGGAAATTATTAGACGTATGAATATTAGTACAACATGCAATTTGTCTTAAACCAACCCATATCGAGAGCAAAAGCGTGAGGGCAGAGGCCACATATGGGACATTTGCACCATAGTCGCACCGACTGAAGCTGCCTTAATCCTTCATTCACCATTCTTTCTCATTCTATCGAACGATTATTTCGCCCTACGCATTCCAAGAGGCCAAGCCATGCCCATCGGCGGCAGAACCGCATTCCTCGCCGGCATCGTTGCCGTGGCCGGCATGATACCGCAGCTCTGCCATGCTGCCGGAGAGAATCTGCTGCGCGTTTATATGGATCACGCGCGCGTATTGAAGCTTGATCGCCCTGTCAGCAAGGTCATCGTCGGCAATGCCCAGGTTGCTGACGCGACCGTCGCCGATCCGAAGACCATCGTGCTGACCGGTCGCGCCTTCGGAACGACGAATATCATCCTGCTCGATGCCGACGGCAACGCCATCGTCGACGAACAGATTCTCGTCTCGATCGATGAAGGCAATACGGTTCGCGTCTTTCGCCAGACGGATCGCGCAGTATTGTCATGCACGCCCAATTGCGAGCAGCATGCACAGCAGAACAATACTTCGGCAGCTGCGCCAACCAGTCAGTAGCCCCATTTATTTTCGCAAATATTCTAAAGTACTACATAAGAATTACCTTCATCTTGATAATCGTATTTTCCTCTAAATATGGAGAGGGAAGAGAAACGGATTATCAAGAAAACGTCTTTAGTTTCATCCGCGTGTAAATCGCTGCGGATGTTCAATGATACCGGACAACGATCTTTTCGCGAACAAGGCCCCGACGCAACGGCGTATCCCGGGTAGCTTGCGCGAATTCGTAAGGTCGCGGGACGGAACGGCGGCCATTGAATTCGCGCTGCTTGCCATTCCCTATTTCCTGATCATCTTCGCGGTCATTGAAACCTTCGTCGCCTTTACCGCAGAACAGGTCATTTCGAACGCCGTCGACACCCTGTCACGCCAGATCAGGACCGGACAGATTACAGGCGATTCCACCAAGCCTTCCTATATGACGCAGCAGCAGTTCCGGCAGGCATTCTGCAACCAGATTGCGGTGCTGATCACCTGCTCGTCAACGGAAGTCGCAACGCCATCCAGCCTTTATCTGGACGTCGAGAGCTATACGAGCTTCGCCTCCATGCCGACGACGATCCCGCGCCAATCATCGACCGACCCTTATTCCGACCTCAGCACGACAGGCTTTGCCTTCGCACCGGGCGGCGCGAAGACCCTGAATATGGTTCGCGCCTATTACCGCTGGCAGATCATTACCGATCTGATGCGTCCCTATCTGTCCAACATCCACCCATCCGACGGATCGATGCCGACGACCTATCTTATCGTCGCGACCGCCGCCTTCCAGAATGAGAACTATCCGTGAGCGGGCGACGGGACATGATCCGGAAGTACGCCAGCTTCACCGGCACCTTGCGGCGTTTTGCTCGCGACCGGCGCGGCGTCGGGGCAATCGAATTCGCCATTCTCTTCCCCGTGTTGCTGCTGCTCTATCTTGGTGCGTTCCAGCTTACCGTCGGCCTCAATGTCTCCAAGCGCGCCAGCCGCTCCGCCGGGTCGATCGCGGATATCGTCTCGCAGCAAACAAGCGTTAGCAAGTCGATACTAGCGACCATGCCTTCGGTCGCCGGCGCGATTTTCGCACCCTATGTCACGACAAGCCTGACATTGAAGATTACCGGCATCGCCGTCGATGCCAGCGGTAAAGCCACCGTGGCGTGGTCCTGGGCCCAGGACGGGACGACCCCCTATGCATCAGGCACCGTCGTTACCGTGCCGAGCAATATGAACCAGGCTAGCACCTTTCTTGTGCGCAGCGAGCTTGCCATCCCGTATCAGCTCATGAATTTCGGGACCAACTTCCTGCCGAACGGCACCAGTCAGATTACGATCGGCCGGCAATTTTACTACCGCCAGCGCGCAGGCACCTCGATCACCTGCAGCGACTGCTGACGATCAGCACCAAGGCGAGGTCCTGCAAAACGGAAAATTGCCAAGTCGATGCCTCCGTTATATGGGTGACAGCTTGAGCATGCGGCCGAACCTGCTGCCGCGTGCGACGATCTTTATCGGGTGATCCATGGCGCGCGCCTTTCTCTTCGTTCTGGACTCTTTCGGCGTCGGCGGCGCCCCGGACGCCAAAAGCTATGGCGACGAAGGTGCCGATACGCTCGGCCATATCGCCGAATTCTGCGCCGCCGGCGCTGCCGACCGCGAAGGCTTGCGCCAAGGACCGTTGACATTGCCAAACATGTCCGGCCTCGGCCTGCTCGAAATCGCCAAGGCGGCATCGGGCGGCTATCCTGCCGGCATGCCGCAGCCGGAGAGGCTTTATGGCCTTTACGGCTGTGCCAGCGAAGTCTCCCACGGCAAGGACACGCCGTCAGGCCATTGGGAAATTGCCGGAACGCCCGTAATGTTCGATTGGGGTTACTTTCCGACCGAGGGCGATGCCTTTCCGCCGGATCTGGTGAAAGCCATTTGCGAAGCGGCAGATCTGCCCGGCATTCTCGGCAATTGCCACGCCTCGGGAACCGATATCATCGCTAGGTTCGGAGAAGAGCATATCCGCAGCGGCAAGCCGATCTGCTACACCTCATCCGATTCCGTCTTCCAGATTGCGGCGCATGAGCAGCATTTCGGGCTCGACCGGCTGATCGCCCTCTGCAAGATCGTGCGCACACTGCTTGACCCCTACAATATCGGCCGCGTCATCGCCCGCCCCTTCATTGGGGAGACCGTGGCGACATTCGAGCGCACCGGCAACCGCCGCGACTTTTCCGTGCTGCCGCCTGAGCCGACCCTACTCGACCGTCTGGTCAAGGCCGAGCGGACGGTGCATGCCGTCGGCAAGATCGGCGATATCTTCGCTCATCAGGGCGTTTCCAGGGTCATCAAGGCCAATGGCAACATGGCGCTGATGGATGCGACGCTGAAGGCGATGGACGAGGCTGCCGACGGCGATCTGGTCTTCACCAATTTCGTTGACTTCGACATGGTCTACGGTCATCGCCGCGATGTGCCCGGCTATGCGGCAGCGCTTGAGGCCTTCGACGCCAGGTTGCCGGACGTGCACAAGAAGCTGAAGGCGGGCGATCTCGTCATTCTGACGGCCGATCATGGGTGCGACCCGACCTGGCGCGGCACGGATCACACGCGCGAGCGCGTGCCGGTCATGGCTTACGGACCGGGCATCCGCTCGCGCTCCATCGGCGTCCGCCAGACCTATGCCGACATCGGCGAAACGGTCGCTCGACATCTGGGCATTGCGGCCGGGCCGCACGGGAGGAGTTTCCTTTGACATCGCATTTGAAGAAAGTGGAGCTGCATTGCCATCTGGAGGGCGCAGCCCCGCCGGCGCTGACGCTGGCACAGGCGGAGAAATATGGCGTCGACACCAGCGCCTTTCTTAAGGACGGCGTTTACCTCTGGAAGGACTTTGCCGAATTCCTCGTCTGCTACGACAAGGTTTCCGAGGTCTATCGCACCGAGGAAGATTATGCACTGCTGACGGAAACCTATCTGGAAGAGCTTGCCGGCATCGGCACGATCTACAGCGAACTCATCGTCTCGCCCGATCATGGCGACCGCATCGGCCTCGGCGCCGACGCCTATATGGCGGGTGTGTCGGCGGGCATCCGTGCTGCCAAGGTAAACACCGGCATCGAGGCGCGGCTGATCGTAACCGGCGAGCGCCACTTCGGCCCCGAGCGAGTGGTGAAGGCGGCGGAGTATGCCGCCAAAAGCGACAATCCGCTGATATCAGGCTTCAACATGGCCGGCGAAGAGCGCATGGGCCGTGTGGCCGATTACGCCCGGGCTTTCGATATCGCCCGAGAGGCCGGTCTCGGTATCACCATTCATGCCGGCGAGGTCTGCGGCGCCTTTTCCGTTGCCGATGCCGTCGAGCTGGTGCGCCCCGACCGTATCGGCCATGGCGTACGCGCCATCGAGGATATGGATCTCGTCAGGCGTCTCGCCGATCTCGGCACGGTGCTGGAGGTCTGCCCCGGTTCGAACGTCGCGCTCAGCGTCTTTCCGGATTTCCGGTCGCATCCGCTGCGCAAGCTGCGCGATGCCGGGGTGCGCGTGACGATCAATTCCGATGATCCGCCCTTCTTCCACACCTCGCTGAAGCGCGAATACGAGCTGGCTTCCACTGCCTTTGGCTTCCGCGACGACGAGATCGATGCGATGACACGCACGGCGATCGACGCGGCCTTCGTGGACGAGGCGACACGGGCGGCATTGCTCGCAAGGCTGTAAAGCCAAGGTTTAGGCCGCAGATTGGGGATGAAATCTCCAAAATCGGCCTATTTTCTTGCACCGAAGACGATTTCCGTGAAAGAACCATCTCATGTCACGGAGTTACTGGAAGGCTGAAACCATGGACGGCGTCACTGTCATCGATCACCCGCTTGTACAACACAAGCTCACAATCATGCGCAAGAAGGAGACGTCGACGGGGAGTTTCCGCCGGTTGCTGCGCGAGATTTCGACGCTGCTTTGTTACGAAGTGACGCGCGACCTGGAATTGACGATAGAGACCATCGAGACGCCGCTGCAGCCGATGGATGCGCCGATCCTCGAAGGCAAGAAGCTGGTCTTCGCCTCGATCCTGCGTGCCGGCAACGGCCTGCTCGAAGGCATGCTCGATCTCGTGCCCTCGGCCCGCGTCTCGCATATCGGCGTCTATCGCGATCACGAGACGCTGCAGCCGGTCGAATATTACTTCAAGGCGCCGGAGGACATCTCCGAGCGCCTGATCATCGTCGTCGATCCGATGCTGGCGACCGGCAATTCCTCGATTGCCGCCATCGACAAGCTGAAGGAGCGCGGCGCACACAACATCCGCTTCCTATGCCTGCTGGCGGCTCCTGAAGGCATCGCCAATTTCCGCGGCGCGCATCCGGACGTGCCTGTTTTCACCGCCGCGATCGATAGCCATCTGAACGAGAAGGGCTATATCGTGCCCGGCCTCGGCGATGCCGGCGACCGCATGTACGGCACGAAGTAAATTCCATCGCTATACTCCTGCTGAAGCCCGGCAATATTCAACTGCCGGGCTTTTTATTGATTGCCTTAGCATCATTTCAGCACACTGGGCTTATACATGGCATGGCCCGCAGGAGGGGTCTTGCCGATGCTCGTTCGCGTTCTCGTTTTTGCCGGTATCATTGCCGCTGCGGCGACCCAAGTGCCTATCCTCGTGAACGAATACGGCAAAGCCGCTCAGAAGCCGGCTCCGGTACAAGTCGTTTCGCTTGCGCCGTCAAAGGTGGAGCCCCCGGTTTCCTACGGCAGCGTCTTGTTGCGCGCCGATGCGGGTGGGCACTATCAAAGTGATTTTACGATCAATGGCCGGCCGGTGCATGGCATGATCGATACCGGCGCGACCTATGTCACGATCAATGAAAGTACCGCGCGCAGCCTCGGCTTCAGCAGCGTCGATCTGGATTATCGCTATTCATTACAAACGGCAAACGGTACGTCTAAAGTCGCCTATGTCAAACTCGACCGCCTGGAAATCGGCACGATCCGGGTCCGCGATCTCGACGCCATGGTGGCAAAGGATAGCGCGCTGAGTACGACGCTAATCGGCATGAGCTTCATGAAGAAGTTGAACTCCTACGGAGTCCAGAACGGCGCGCTGCTCCTGAAGCAGTAGAACGCCCAGGAACTCACGAGGCCACCGCGCCGCCTTATGCCGCTGTTTCACGTCAAATCCGGCTGACAATGACAGGCGGCAAAACGGGTGCCGTATCGACGATACGATAATTAGCCGACAAATCAGCCGCAACCGTCTCCGCGCTCGCCTGATCTGCCGCATGAACGGTGGCAATGCGATCGCCCTTGCCGACCCTCGTGCCGAGCGGCAGGATATCGCTGAAGCCGACGCGGTGATCGATCTTGTCCTGCGGACGGCGACGGCCGCCACCGAGATCGATGACGCTCATGCCGACCCCTCGCGCATCGCAGGCACCGAGCCAGCCATCGGCAGCCGCAAGAACCGGCTTCTGCACCGGTGCGGCCACCAGATAACGATCCGGATGTTCAAGCAGATCCACAGGCCCGCCGAGATTATGCACCATGCGGCCGAAGACTTCCGCCGCCTTGCCGGATGCCAGCGCCTCGCGCGCCCTGCCCTCGGCCTCTGCCGAGCCGGCGGCAATGCCGGCCTGAACCAGCATTTCCGATGCGAAGGCGAGGACGACCGTCTCGAGCCGCGTGCCTGCCTTGTTCCCTCGCAGGAAATCCAGGCAGTTGCGAAGCTCGACCACATTGCCCGCCGCATCGGCCAAAGGCTGGTTCATGTCGGTGATCAGGGCAGAGGTCTTGACCCCTGCGCCGTTCGCCACCTCCACCAGCGAGCGCGCCAGCGTCTCGGCTTCTTCAAGCGAGGTCATGAAGGCGCCGCTGCCGATCTTGACGTCGAGCACCAAGGTTTCCAGCCCGGCCGCCAGCTTCTTCGACAGGATAGACGCGGTGATCAACGGCACGGAATCGACCGTCGCGGTGACGTCACGCACCGCATAGAGCTTGCCGTCGGCGGGCGCCAGAGCGCCGGTCTGGCCGATGATGGCGCAGCCCACCTCGTCGACCACCTTGCGGAAGCGGGCGGCATCCGGCGTGATGCCGTAGCCGGGAATGGATTCGAGCTTGTCGAGCGTTCCGCCAGTGTGACCGAGGCCACGGCCAGAAATCATCGGCACGGCGAGACCGCAGGCGGCGGCGATGGGAGCGAGCATCAGCGAGACATTGTCGCCGACGCCGCCCGTCGAGTGCTTGTCAGCAATCGGCCTTCCGATCCCTTCCCAGGAGAGCGTATCGCCGGAGCGGGCCATGGCCAGCGTCAGGGCCACCGTTTCCTCGCGCGTCATGCCGCGAAACCAGACGGCCATGGCAAAGGCGCCGATCTGGCTTTCGGCCAGTTCGCCGCGCCCCAATCCACCGATAAACGCATCAATATCGGCGGCTGAAAGCACAGCACCGTTACGCTTCTGCCGGATGATCTCCTGCGGGATCATGGATCAATAACCCGAAGACGCCGTCTTGGACTCTCCGCCGGCCAATACGTTGATGATGTCATCGAGCAGGCTCGACGCACCGAAGCGGAAGGTCGATGGCATGGCCCAGTCGGGCGCCATGATGGTCTCGGCAAGGCTCAGATAAAGAGCCGCGTCGGCAACCGAGCCGATGCCGCCAGCCGGCTTGAAGCCGACCTTGCGGCCGCTGGCACGGATTGCCCGCAGCATGATGTCAGCAGCTTCGAGCGTCGCATTGACGGCGACCTTGCCGGTGGAGGTCTTGATGAAATCGGAGCCGGCGTCGATGGCCAATTCCGAAGCGCGCCGGATCAGCGCGGCATCCTTGAGCTCGCCGGTTTCGAGGATGGTCTTCAGGATAACTGGCCCCGTGCACTCGGCCTTGACGGCAGTGACCATATCCGTGACGGCCTTTTCGTTGCCGGCCAACAATGCACGATAGGGAACGACCAGATCGATCTCGTCGGCGCCGTCGGCGATGGCTTCACGGGCTTCGGCTGCTACGTCGGCCACTTCCATGCCGCCGCCCGGAAAATTCACCACCGTCGCGATCTTCACCGCATGATCGGTGCCGAGAATGCCGCGTGCCTGCGCGACGAAGCGCGGCCAGATGCAGATGGCGGCGGTATTGCCATAGGGCGATTGCGCGCGGGCGCACAGCGCCTCGATCTGGGCAGGCGTGCAATCGTCCTTGAGATTGGTCAGATCGAGAAGGGAAAGCGCAACGGCCGCCGTTTCTCTCACGGAATGGCTTGTCATTGTGGATCTCCTTCGTCCGCAATCATCTCTTTCAGAATGGCGGCGAGACGTGCGCCACCGACCGGAGCCATGTCTTTTGTCTCGTCATGCGAGAGCTCGCCACCGGTCATGCCAGCACCATAGTTAGTGATGACGGAGGCAGCGGCAACCCTCAGACCGAAAAGACGCGCCAGAATGACTTCCGGCACGGTCGACATGCCGACGGCATCGGCGCCCAGGATACGCGCCATGCGGATCTCCGCCGGCGTTTCGAAACTCGGTCCCGAAAACCACATATAGACGCCGTGCGACAGCTTGATCTCAGCCTTGTCCGCCGCTTTGCGCATACGCATGATCAGGTCGGTGTCATAGGCGCTGGTCATGCCGACGAAGCGCTTGTCGCTCTCCTCGCCGATCAGCGGGTTCATGCCGGAATAGTTGATGTGGTCGGTAATCTGCATCACCGATCCCGGCGGCATCTCCTCGCGCAGCGACCCAGCCGAGTTCGTCAGGATCAGCGTATCGACGCCGAGGGCCTTCAAGGTCTCGATCGGCGTGCGCATGGCATTGGCATCGCCCTTTTCGTAATAGTGCACCCGGCCCGACATCATGATGACCGGGATATCGCCGAGCTTGCCGGCAACCAGCGTACCGGCATGGCCGGAGACGGCACTGACTGGGAAGCCGGGCAGATCCGCATAGGGAATGCGCAGGGCGTCAGCGACTTGATCGACCAGCGAGCCGAGGCCGGAGCCGAGGATGACGCTGTAGCGCGGCTTCAGCTCGCCGAGCTTTTCCTTGAGGATGTCGACGGCCTCACTCATCCGAGTATCTCGGTTTCGAAGCTGAAGGGGAGCATCTCGTCCATGGTCATGGCCTTCTTCACGCCGGTTTCGTCGCAAAGATAGATCCGTGTCTCCTTGCTGGCAAATTCGGCGATCTTCTGCCTGCAGCCGCCGCAAGGCGGGCAGAGCGGCAGCTTCTCGGCGATGACGGCCATTTCGACGATCTTCTTGGCGCCGGCCATGATCATATGGCTGATCGCAGTCGGCTCGGCGCACCAGCCCTGCGGAAAGGACAGGTTCTCGATGTTGGCGCCGGTATAGATCTTGCCGTCTTCGGCGCGGATGGCCGCGCCGACGGGAAATTTCGAATAGGGGGCATGGGCGAAGGCCATCGCTCCGCGAGCGGCCTCGAACAGATCATGCGACATGGTCAGCGCTCCTTGGTATAGGGCACGCCACCGGCCTTCGGGGGCTTGGCGACGCCGATAAAGCCTGCAAGCAGGATGCAGGTGAGGATATAGGGCAGCGCCTGGAAAATCTGTACCGGAACTTCACCAATGCCCGGGACCGCCTTGCCCTGCATGAAGTTCGCAAAGGCATCGAGGAAGCCGAATAGGAGGCAGGTAAACATGACCGGCACCGGCTTCCACTTGGCGAAGATCAGCGCGGCGAGCGCGATATAGCCCTTGCCCGCCGACATGTTGTTGATGAAGGCGGCCGACTGGGCAATGGCAAGATAGGTGCCGGAGAAGCCGCAGAGAATGCCGGCGACGATCAGCGAGCGATAGCGCAGCCACTCGACCGAGATGCCGGCAGTATCGACGGCGCCTGGATTTTCACCGACGGCACGCAATCGCAGACCGAAGCGGGTGCGATAGAGGATCCACCAGGAAATCGGCACGGCAATGAAAGCAAGGTAGGTCAGGACATTGTTGCCGGAGATGACATTGGCGTAGAGCGGCCCGATGATGGGCACGCCGCGGATCGCATCGGCGCCCGGCAGGGTGATGGCGGAAAAGCGCGCGGTGCCGGGCAGCGTCGGCGTGCGGCCGCCCTGCCCGAACCAGGCCTGGCCCAAAACGATGGTCAACCCGGCGGTCAGGAAATTGATCGCGACGCCTGAGACGATCTGGTTGCCGCGATTGGTGATCGAGGCAAAACCATGCAGCAGACCGAGGATGACCGAAACGACGATCCCGGCGCCGAGACCGGCCCAGGGCGAGCCGCTGATCGAGGCGACGCAGGCCGCAGCGAAGGCCGAGGCCAGCATCTTGCCTTCAAGGCCGATGTCGAAGATGCCGGCGCGCTCGGAAAACAGGCCGGCCAGCGCGGTAAAGATCAGCGGAATCGACAGGCGGATCGTCGAGCCAAATATGCTGATGAGGAGCTCATAATATTCCATCGTTTGGTCCTCACGCCCTGGCGAATGACTGGTAGATACGCGCAAACGCGGGTCGGAACATATATTCCAGCGCCCCGGCGAACAGGATGACGAGACCCTGGATCACCACGATCATATCGCGCGTGATGTTCGGCATATCGAAGGAGAGCGCATCACCGCCCTGATAGAGGATGCCGAACAGGACCGCCGCCAGGATGATGCCGAATGGATGGTTGCGACCCATCAGCGACACGGCGATGCCGACGAAACCGGCACCGAGCACGAATTCAACCTGCAGGCGCGCGGAGGCGCCCATGACCGGATTGAGTGACATCATGCCGGCGAGACCGCCTGAGATCAGCATGGCGATGACGACCGTGCGGGCATAGGGAATGCCGGCATAGACCGCAGCCGTCGGGCTGAGGCCGAGGGTGCGCATTTCATAGCCGAGCTTGGTGCGCCAGACGAGCACCCAAACGAGGAAGCACATGACCAGCGCGATCAGGAAGGACACGTTAAGCGGCGCTGCACCGATGGTCGAGCCGAAAATGTTCATCAGCCAATCGAGCTTGGGCAGCTGGCCGCCCGCCAGGAAGGTGCGGGTTTCAGGCGCCATCTTGCCCGGCACGATCAGCACATGCACCAGCAGGAAGTTCATCATCGCCGACGCGATGAAGTTGAACATGATTGTCGTGATGACGACATGGCTGCCGCGCTTGGCCTGCAGCCAGGCCGGAATGAAGGCCCAGAGTGCGCCGAAGAACGCAGCGCCGATCACCGCGAAGGGCATCGTCACGTACCAGGGCACATACTTGTCCAGCGTCAGTGCCACCAGCGCACAGCCGAGACCGCCGACATAGGCCTGGCCTTCCGAGCCGATGTTGAACAGGCCGGCATGGATGGCGACGGCGACCGAAAGGCCGGTGAAGATGAAGCTCGTGGCATAATAGAGGGTGAAGCCGATGCCCTCGCCGCTGCCGAGAGCGCCCTGCAGCAGCAGGACAAGCGCGTCGAGCGGGCTCTCGCCGATGAACCAGACGACAAGACCCGATATCAGGAAAGCAACGATCAGGTTGAGAAAGGGGATCAGACCGTAGTTGATCCAATTGGGGAGCGGTACGGAAGCCGTGCTCATATACGCCTCACGCGGCAATGCCGGCCATCATCAGGCCGAGTGTTTGTTCACCGGCCTCAGCCGACTTTTCACCGACGATGTGGCCGGCGAACATGACGAGGATACGGTCCGAAAGCGCACGGATCTCATCCAGCTCCACTGAAACCAGCAGGATAGCCTTGCCGGCGTCGCGCATCTCGATGATGCGGCGATGGATGAACTCGATGGCGCCGATATCGACGCCGCGCGTCGGCTGACCGATCAGCAGAGCCTGCGGATCGCGCTCGATTTCGCGGGCGACGACGATCTTCTGCTGGTTGCCGCCGGAGAAATTGGCGGTCTTCAGCCGCGCATTCGGCGGGCGGATATCGTATTTCTCGATCTTCTCGATGGCATCCTTGCGCATGGCATCGAGATCGAGCATGGCGCCGCGCCCATATTTGCGGTCGCGGTGATAGCCGAGCATGGAATTCTCATATTCCTCGAACTTGAGGACGAGGCCCATATGGTGGCGATCTTCCGGAATGTGGGCAAGGCCGAGTTCGCGCAGCGCTGCGGGATCGGCATTGCCGATCGGTTTGCCATGCAGAAGGATTTCGCCGGACGCCGGCTTGCGGATGCCGGCGATGGCCTCCAGCAGCTCGGACTGGCCGTTGCCGGCAACGCCGGCAATGCCGACGATCTCGCCGGCGCGGACATCGAAGGAGACGTTGTCGACCATGGTGACGCCGCGGCCGTCCTTGACGGTAAGGTTGCGCACCGACAGGAGGATTTCGCCCGGATTGGCAGCGCCCTTTTCCACGCGCAGGAGCACGCGGCGGCCGACCATCAACTCGGCGAGCTCCTCGACGGTGGTTTCCGCCGTTTTGCGGGTCGCGACCATCTCGCCGCGGCGCATGACGGATACCGTATCGGTGATCGCCATGATTTCGCGCAGCTTGTGAGTGATGAGGATGATCGTCTTGCCCTGATCACGCAGCACGCGGAGAATGCGGAAGAGATTGTCGGCTTCGGCCGGCGTCAGAACGCCGGTGGGCTCATCGAGAATGAGGATCTCGGCGCCGCGATACATGGCCTTCAGAATTTCGACGCGCTGCTGCTGGCCGACGGGAAGCTCTTCGATCAACGCGTCCGGATCGACATCCAGGCCGTAATCCTTCTCCAGCCGGGTAAGTTCGGCGCGCGCTGCGACGACGCCCTTGGCGAGAAGCGCGCCGCCTTCGGCGCCCAGCATCACATTTTCAAGGACGGTGAAATTGTCGACCAGCATGAAGTGCTGGTGCACCATGCCGATGCCGGCTGATATCGCCGTCTGGCTGTCACGGATGGCGATCGGGTTGCCGTTGATGCGGATCTCGCCGCTGTCGGCATGATAGAAGCCGTAGATGATCGACATCAGGGTCGATTTCCCGGCACCGTTTTCGCCGATGATCCCGTGGATCGAGCCTTTGGCGACGGTCAGGTTGATATCTTTATTGGCGTGGACGGCACCGAACTTCTTGTCGATGCCCACGAGCTCGATGGCAGGGATTTGGCTCACTATGAGAGGCTCCAGAAACCGGATTCCGGATAAGAAAAGGGCGTATGACGGTTTGCTTCGTCATACGCCCTTGTTTCATTATCAGCTCTTCGGGCAGGCGTTGTCGGCCGTATAATCGTGGACCTTGACGGTGCCAGCGACGATATCAGCCTTTGCCTTGTCGACCGCAGCCTTGATTTCCGGCGTGACGAGCGGCTTGTTGTTGTCATCCATGGCAACGCCGACGCCGTCTTCCTTCAGGCCAAGCTCCTGGGTGCCGGGCGTGAACTTGCCGTTCTTGGCATCGCTGAAGGCGTTGTAGACGGCGAGGTCGACACGCTTGACGACGGAGGTGAGAACGGAACCCGGATGCAGGTAGTTCTGGTTGCTATCGACGCCGATCGACAGCTTCTTGTTGTCGGCAGCCGTCTGCAGCACGCCGAGACCGGTAGCACCGGCAGCTGCGTAAACGACGTCGGCACCCTGGTCGATCTGGTTCTTGGTGAGTTCGCCGCCGCGAACCGGGTCGTTCCAGGCGGCACCGGTCGTGCCGGTCATGTTCTGGAAGACTTCGATCTTCGGATTTGCGGCGCGTGCACCCAGCTCGTAGCCACATTCGAACTTGCGGATCAGCGGGATGTCCATGCCGCCGACGAAGCCGACCTTGCCGGTCTTCGATGCGAGGGCAGCCATGACGCCAGCGAGATAGGAGCCTTCATTTTCCTTGAACTTGACCGAGCGAACGTTCGGCAGATCGAGGCTGTCGTCGATCAGCACGAATTCAGTCTTCGGATATTCGGCAGCAACCTTCTGGAGAGCCGAGGTCCAGGCGAACGAGACGGCGATGACCGGATTGAAGCCCTTGCTGGCGAAGTTGCGCAGCGCCTGCTCGCCCTGGGTGTCGCCCGTCGGCTCGAAGTCGCGGTAAGCGATGCCGGTTTCCTTCTTGAACTTTTCAGCGCCGTTATAGGCGGCTTCGTTGAAGGACTTGTCGAACTTGCCACCGGTTCCGTAGACGATTGCCGGCTTGATGTCGGCCGCAAGCGCCGTCGCCGACATGGCAGCCAAGGCAAAAAGGGTCAGAAGGGATTTTTTCATGTGTCGCAGCCCTGTTGTTGCTATCTTGTTGGGTCCTCCCGCAAGCCCGTTGACCGGGCATGTCTGCGGAACCGCTGACCTCCCCCGAGGCCAAGCTGGCGTGCATCCTTGCATGGCTGCACGAAAAATTCACGAGAAATTTTTCAGTTGGTAAAGATTTGTGGGAACTGGTGAAAACCTGTCCAAATGACCCATTTTTTAAACAATTTCGGCCTCAAACTGCAATTTAATCAGCCAATCGGATGGGCATTTGTCGGTCTGCAACCGGTATTTAGACCCCCGGTATCGCTCCAGCAAACCTATTCGGCATGCCGCTTCGTCTGGAGCCAAATCCTCCGAATGGCACAGGATGAAAGGGTGGTCTCAGGCCACTCACGCGCCTAGCCGGCCCGCAAGCGGCGGCCGCTTGTAGGCGACCATCCACAGCAGCAGCGAGATGATCAGGAACACGGCAAAAGCCGGCTGAAACAACAGCCACTGCATCGCCATGTCATAAAAACGCGGATGAACATAATAGGAGATCGCCGAGCGAACCGTCGCCAGCGATGACGGGCTGACGTCGTTCCAGGCATCGCCCATCGGGGTCAACACCACGGCAGAGGCAGCAACAGACTGGATGGAATCGATGGTTCCGGCAATGACCGCAACCACCAGCGCGACGAGGCTGGCAAAACGTAACAGGAAACGCATGACTTCCTCCGGATACTCATTACAGCCGGCCCAAAAGAGCCGATCCGTCCAACGCCGCCGCATCTATTTTCTTAAATAAGTTGGGTGCGAAACAAGCGCAATGGGGATGAGAAACAGAGTTTTGCGCCGACAAGTCAAAAATCTGTCAGATTCGGGTTGATTGCCGGAAATTCATCGGTATATATCGCGGCCGTTCCGACGATTTGCTTCCTGACCGGGTGCGAAACGCCAAAGGACAGGTGGCCGAGTGGTTTAAGGCGCACGCCTGGAACGCGTGTGTACGTGAAAGCGTACCGAGGGTTCGAATCCCTCCCTGTCCGCCACTTCAGTCCCTGTGTGGGCACGGCGTTTACGCCGCCGCCCGCGACCAGCGTCTGGAGCAGCCGAGACTTCGATCCCATGATACGAACCTCGCCGTCTGCAACTTCGACGCGCTGGGCGAGCGCGCGCAGATGATCGCGGCGATAGCCGCCGCCTTCGAGGCGGATGCGCTGGCGTGCGGTCTTGGCCAGGGTCCGGACCATCTGAGGCGTCACGGCCTTGGCACCTGAGTTTTCGAGCATGGCCTGTGCCCGTTCCGCATCGACTTTGGCCTGATCGCGAATGGCCTTGAGGCCGTCGATGCGGTCTTTCAGCGCCGGGTCGTCCAGATCGGCCACGCCCGCCTCGATGGCGTCGTAGAGGCGTTTCAGGCGCAATTCCGATTCGGTGGAGCGCTTGGTCAGTTCGGCGATATGCTCACGGCGACGGTCGGATTGCTCCTGCCTGCGGTCGAGAACGCTGGCGAGGATCGTTTCCAGCCTCTCAGGTTGGAGCAGCTGGCTTTCCAGATGGCCGGCGACCAGATCGTCCAGCTTCTCCATCGGCACGGCCATGCCCGCGCAGGCGGTCGGCCCCTGCCGGGCTTTCATCGAACAGGCATAGTAGCGGTAGCGGCCACCCTTGCCGGTGCGGATGGTCATGGCTCCGCCGCACTTGGCGCAGTGAATCAGGCCGGTGAGCAGGGTCGGGCCGCTGATGACGGCGGAGGGCGTCACTCTGGGATGCCGCGCCTTGAGCAACGCCTGCACGGTGTCGAACGTTTCGCGGTCGATGATCGGCGGCACTGGAACCATCACGATCTCGCTGACCGGCTTCAGTTCCTTGGACTTGCTGCGCTTGTTGAACTCGTGCTCGCCCATATAGGTGCGGCGGGTCAGGATACGGTGAATCTGCCCGATGCCCCAACGCCCGCCGTCGCGGGTGAAGATGCGGTTGCGGTTCAGGTAGCTAACGATGTTCTTCACGCCCATCTGGCCGGTTTTGCCGTCACCTTCCAGGGCGAGCCGATAGATCAGCCGCACGGTGTCAGCGTGGAGCGGGTCGATCTCGAGCTTCTTCTTGGTCTTGGCTCCGCGCTGCTCGGCCGCGACCACGCGATAGCCGATCGGGGGAAGCGAGCCGTTCCAGAAGCCTTGCCGAGCGTTCTCCTTCAAGGCGCGGATGACGTGCTTGGCGTTCTCCTTGGACTGGTACTCGTCGAACAGCGCCATGATCTGGCGCATCATCAAGTGCATGGGGTCATCGCCCATTTCCTGCGTGATGGAGACGAGCTTGACCCCGTTCTTCGCCAGCTTGCGGACGTAGAACTCAAGCTCGAAATGGTCGCGGAAGAAACGCGAGAACGAGTGGACCACGACGATATCGAAGGGCGCGGGCTTGGACGTGCCCGCCTCGATCATGCGCTGGAATTCGGGGCGGCGGTCGTTGATGGCCGATGCACCCGGCTCCACGAAGGTCTCGACAAGCTGATAGCCGCGCGAGACGCAATAGGCTTCGCCCTGCCGCTTCTGGTCGGGAATGGAGACATCATGCTCAGCCTGTCTCGCAGTCGAGACACGCAGATAGAGCGCGGCGCGCAAGGGGACTGTGGAAGCGGAAGCGGTCATGCTCGGTCTCCTTTTCAAGCAAGGTCAGGAACCGAACGACTCGGCCTCGCGTGAGTGCGCCCGAGGCGCGGCGTTCTCGTTATTCAGCGGCTTCCCTGATCGCGCCCACAATCCATTCATTCAGGCTCTTACCCGCCGCCGCAGCCGCAATGACCGCCGCCGCATGGTCGTCAGGATCAAGGCGGACATTGAACTTGCCGGAGAATTTCCGGCGCGGCTCGATCCCCTTTTCCCGGCACATCTCAAGATAAACGGCCAGTGACTTTCGGCCTTCCTCGACCAGGGCGTGGACGCTTTCAGCATAGAAGTCGGCACCGCCATTCAGGCCGACAAACTCGCCGCGCAGCATCTGAATCTCGGGGTCAAAGGCGATAACTGCCTTTTCGCCGTTGATGTCGATTACGTTGTTCATGGCCTTACTCCGTGTTCGTCCAGCCATTTGCGAATGCTGGCGACCGCGCCTTTGTCCGTATCCGGCGAAGGATGCGGGCGGTGGAAGACGCGCACTTCGCCAAACAGGAAGACGCCTATTCGCGACCCCTCCCGCTCGCTGATCTCTGCTCCGAGAGCGCCAAACAGCGCCTCGATATCCGCCCAGCGGATGGACCCGCTGACTGGCCGGGCAAAGATGGATTCGAGCGTGGCCCGGTGACGCTTCTTCATGAGAATTCCAGTATCATTAATTAGTACCATTTTCAAGGTCAAAGTCTGGCTTTCCATGGGGCCGCTCAGGAATTTGATCCGAACAACTCATCGAACAGGTCGCCGAACCATTGCTCGAACACCTCGATCTCGGCCTCGGTGACCGGAACGGGATCGGGCCAGTCGTCGGTCACGGTCCAGGTGGACAGGTCGTGCTTGGGCGGCCTGCCGGGAAAGGGCCACGGATAGCCCAACAGTTGCTCAATCTGCTCCGATGCGGTCGGCGGCCGGATGCGCCGGGAACGACGCGCGGCGCGATCAGAGGTCATCGAAGTTGAACTCGTTCCTCGGACGCCACCTGACCGGATCGGCGACCCATCGGTCGATGTCGGATTCCCGCCACCCCGCGCCGTTGGTGCTGATCTTCAGCTGGGCCGGGAACGTGCCCTCGGCGATCTTGCGGTAGATGGTGGATCGGGAAAGACCCGTCCGGTCGCGGACGGTATCGAGGCGGATGATACGGTCTGGTTGGCGCATGGTCGCGCTGCCTCCTGCTGGCTGCTTCTGGATGCGGATGAGCCAGACAGGACAGGCGTTTGCGCGCGCGCAAGAGGGTTCAAAGCACCGGCGTAGCGTGGCGTTGCAAAGGTAAGAAATCGGATGGTCTACAGGCCCAGCCCTCGGCCGAGCGAGTAGTCGATGCCGTGGCTGGAGGCCAATTCCCGCCCAAGACTGCGGCCCGAGTCGAACGAGATGCCGAGTTCGCGTTTGCGGTTCGCGAGGATCGATTCAAGCTGGGGATCGCGTTCGAGGCTGCGCGCCATGTCGCCCATGGCGCGGCGGGAGGCGTGATAGCCGTTGTAGTTGCCGCCCTGATATTGCGCCAGGCTGTCGCGGTCGAGTTTCTGCCAGCGCTCCACGAAGCGGTCAGCCCGCAGATTCAACTCGCGGGCGGGATCGGTGCGCAGTTCGGTTTCGAGCTGAAGGGCGCGAACGGTGCGGTTGATCTGGCCGCGCGCCGCCTCGCTGACTAGTCCGGGGTTCTTGGCGTACGCTTCTTCGGCGTCGCGCCAGCCGTAGGGCCGAACCGCCTCGAAGGCTTTGCGGGCGTCGTTCAATTCGCGCGTCTGCGCCGGGGCAATCATGCCATCGGGGCTCGGGGTGGTGGCGATCGCGTCCACGGCGCGGGCATGACGAATGAGCGCATCGGTTCTCGCCTTGCGCGCCACGGCTTCGGGGTCCGCCGGTACGTCCCTTTGCGCCACCTTCCTTTCCGGGGTTTCCCGTTCCGGCCCCTGTCCGCCATCGACAGGCAGGCGCAAGCCGTCGAACATGCCGCGCACCTTCTCGGGCACTTGCCTGACGATCTCGACAACGAGCTCGATACGCTCGCGGAAAGTGATGCCACGCCGCTCTGCATAGGCGCGGGCGGGTTCGTAATCGGTGGTCATGTCCTTGGCGCGGTCGCGGCCAAGCGTGCGGACAAGCCGGTTCTCGTCGGCGAAGTCGTCACGGCCATAATGCAGGTCCATACCGTCGCGATGCCGTGACAGGGCGACATAGCTGCCATGGGCGTCCATGCCCGGCGTCGCCAGCACATGGGCGCGGTCCACCGTCATCCCCTGCGCCTTGTGGATGGTGGCGGCATAGCCGTGGTCGATGCGGTTATAATCCTTGAGGTCGAACGCGACGTTGCGCCCGTCGTCGGTGCGCACCGACATGCTTTGCGGGCTGACCTGCTCGATGGTGCCGAGCGTGCCGTTCTTCACGCCAAGGCCGCGCTCGTTTTGCAGGAACATCACGCGGTCGCCGCTGGCAAAGTCGCGCGCGCCGCGTTCGGCGGTGACAAGCACGTCCGCGCCAAGATCGCCGGCCTCCCGCATCCGTCCGCGCGCCGCCTCATTGAGTTCGCGCACCTCGTCATTGGTGTGGGTGAGGATGATGCGGGAGGCGTCCGGCTTCGCTTGCCGGTCGCGGTCCCAGCGGTCGATCAGTTCGCCGCGCGCCTGCTCGCGCGTCTCGGCGGCGTGCACCATGTCATGGGCGTCATAGGCATGATCGCAGCGCCGGTTCGGCCCGTCGCCAGATCGCGCGTGGCGTCACGCTGCCAGTCCTCATGCTGGCGGCGGACGGCGGCGATTTCGACGCCGCCGTGACGTTCATGGATCGAGCGGAAGGCCGCGCCGGCTTCGATGGATTGCAGCTGCTGGGGATCGCCGACCAGCACCACCTTTGCGCCGACATCCGCTGCGTGGGACAGCACGCGCTCCAACTGCCGCGTGCCAACCATGCCCGCCTCTTCGATCACCAGAACATCGCGCGTGGTGAGCAGGTCGCAGCCCTGTTGCCAGCCATGTTCCATGCTGGCGATAGTGCGTGACGCGATACCGGAACCGTTCTCCAGTCCCTCGGCGGCGATGCCCGAAAGGGCCGCGCCGCGCACGGCGTAACCGGCTTCCTCCCAAGCCTCGCGCGCGACGCCGAGCATGGCGCTTTTCCCCGTACCGGCATAGCCGATGACCACGCCCAGATCGCGTCCATCGGTGGCATGACGGAACGCATCGGCCTGCTCGCCGGAGAGGACCAGGCCGCGACCCGCCGCACGGGCTAAAGCGCGGTCCCGGTCGCTGTCCGATACCCGGTGCAAGTCGCGCTCGGCCATCATCCGCGCGGCGTGGCTCAGGCGCTGCTCGACCGCGATCATCTCGCGTCAGGTGAAGCGATCCTGGCCGCGTCCGTCCTGACCGAGTTCGACCAGATCGGGCGAGGATTTGACCGCGCTCATCACTTCATTGAACTGATCCAGCCCGTCGCTGTGGCGGTGGACGAACTTCGCCAGATCGCGCGTCGTAAACGTCGCTTGGCTGTGAGTGATCGCGTCGAGCACGACGGACGGATCGGCGATGATCCGCTGGCCATTCTCGCGGGCGATGCGGCGATGATCCTCGGCGCGGTCGGCCTCAAGCCCTGCGGCCTCCATGCGCTGCGCGGGCGCGCCGATCTTGGTCTGCGGCTCAAGATCGATGCCCTGCGCCTCAAGGCTGCGATGGTCGATCCGTGCGTCGATATCGAGTTCGGCCAACCGCTCGTTGACATGCCCGGCCCAGCGTTCGCGCCAGCGCTCCACCAGTTCCGTGCGGTTCCACTCCCGCACCTTCTGGCCAAAGCCGTTCTCGTCCACCGAGCGCATCGTCAGCATGACATGCGCGTGGGGCTTCGCGCTGCCGTCCGCGTCCACGTCCCAATGGACATTGAGGTCGGCGATCATGCCCTGATCGACAAACTCGCTGGCCATGAAGTCGCGGGCGAGTTCGATGCCCTGCGTCTGTGACATCTCGCGCGGGATGGCGAATTCCACCTCGCGGCAAAGCTGGGCGTCCTTCCGCTTTTCGAACGCCTCGACATCGTTCCACAGCCGCTCGCGGTCGGACCATTGCTCCGGCACGTTCTCCGGCAGCATGACCTCGGAATGGACGACGCCGGGCTTGTTCGTGAAGTCGTGGTCGCGCCCAAGGCGTTCGTCGGCCAGCCGCGAGCCGGAGCGATAGGCGGCGGCAGCGACAGCGGAACGGCCAGTCGAGCGCGAGATGACTTGGACGGAGAAGTGGTAGATCGCCATGGCGACCGACCAGATACTGCTCTTAAGCGCACGTCGGAACGACGTATAAGCGCGCCCTCAAAATGAAATTCTCGGGACTGCTCGCGCGGTGCCAGACCGTCCCGGTGACATTACTGCATTTGGCGCATCGCTCCACTACGCTTTCTCCATCGACACAACGATAGAGGACATGATGCGTAAACCGCGAGACTTTGACGCCGAACTGAAAGCGCTTGAGGACAAGGCCAAAGACCTGAAGACGCGCAAGGTGCAGCAACTCGGCGAACTGGTCATCGCTACGGGAGCCGACGATCTCAGCGCCGACGAACTGGCGGGCGCGCTCGTCGCCATCGCCGAGACGAAGGACGCCGGCAAGAGGGAGGCGTGGGCAAAGCGCGGCGCGGCGTTCTTTCAAGGGCGGACGCAGCGATCTGCTCGGGCAAATGATCGCGACGATAGCCGCAATCCGACGCAACGGGTCAGCGCGCAACCGGCATCAGGCGGCACGGGCGCGCAATGACATGCGGACATGGCAGGTCGAGCGCCGCAAGCGCACCCGGCACCTGATCGAACTTGGCGGCCTCGTCGCCAAAGCCAGGATCGTGGACCTGACCGGTGACGACCGGGCCGTGATCTACGGCGTGATGCTCTGGATGGCTGACAAGCTTAAAAGCGAGGATGGCGAACGGGCGCGGCAGCTATGGGCCGGAAAGGGGAAAGAGGCGTTCGCGGCGCAGCGGCCAGCAAGCGCGCATGACGGCATTTGATCGCAGCAGAACCGGGCGTGACCGGTGGCGGGCGGCGCGGAGACCGCACATATCGCAGCGCCGCCCGCCAACGCTGCGCAATCAGAACCGTGGGCTATCCTGCGTCGGACCTCTGGTCGATGCTCCGCCTGTCGAGGCCCAGATACCTCTTGAGCGCCCGCCAGCCTTTTGGCGTCACTTCAATGGCGCGCGTGGAAGGCGGGCGCTGAAACCATCCGAGCGTGCAAGCCTGCGCCATGAACTGAGTTCCGAGCGGGCCGGCAAGGTGGTGTTCGCGCGCTGTCCAGTCGAGGCACTTGCGAGCGATGCCATGGCGGCCCGGAGTGATCCGGGCAATATCCAATCCCAAGTGAGCGAACCATTCCGCACCGTCCGGCGTGACGGCGAAGGCTTTTCCGTCCCCATGTTCGAGGTAGCCGCGGCCAAGCATCGCCTTGGTCATTTCAACGCCTAGGCGCCCCGCAAGGTGGTCGTAGCAGCAGCGCGCGAAGTGAAGATGCTCGACCTCCCGATTGGGCGCTTTGCGACGCACGGGCTCGCCGGGGCCGAACAAGGCCAGATGCTTGAGTAGGGAAACGACATCCGGGCCAGCGAGCCGGTAATAGCGGTGACGGCCCTCTTTTTCGACGCACAGCAAACCGCCCTCCAGAAGCTTGGTCAGATGCGAACTCGCGGTCTGTGGCGATACCCCTGCGGTATATGCCAGTTCTCCGGCCGGGCGGGCGCGGCCGTCCACCAGCATCATCAGCATGGCCGCGCGCGCGGGATCGGAAATCAGCGCGGCGGTGCTCGTGATGGCAGGTTGTGGGTTCATGGCGTGCGCTCCTGTCGCGAACGCATCGTAGCACAGGCGTCAGACGCATGTTTCGATGAAGATCGAAGCATCTGATGCCTGCCTGAAATTATGCTCGGCTCCATTATCACCGAAGGAGCCGATCATGACAGAGGAAAGCGAAGATGCCATCCGGCACATTTACGAGCAATGGCATGAAACCGTTGTTCGCCGCGACATCGAAGGACTGATGGCGCTCTATGCCGATGACGCCATTCTGGAAAGCCCGCTGGTTTGGGCCGTTCAACCGGACCTTGGCTCCGGCATTCTCCGGGGCAAAATGGCCATCGGTGACTTTTTCGCGGCTGGCTTTCGCAGCCCGTCGAACGGCCTCGGCCGCTGGTACAGGACCGGGATCTTCTTTGCTAACGGACGCCAACTGATATGGGAGTATCCACGCGCGACCCCGGATGGCGACCAGATCGATCTGATCGAAGTCATGGACGTATCGGGCGGAGTCATCACGCATCATCGCGTCTATTGGGGCTGGGTCGGCTTTAGAACCCTGTCCAGTTTGCCGGCAGGAGCGAAGTAGCTCCGATGGATGTGGCAGAACCAGAACGCCGGCGCATCCTCGCCGCCACCAGCGTTAGCTACGTTGTCGTCATCCTCGACACGTCGATTGTGAACGTGGCGCTTGAACGCTTGTCCGCGGCATTTTCAGCGCCCATCGAGGGCCTGCAATGGGTGGTGAATGGGTACACCGTCAGCTTCGCGGCACTGCTGCTGACCGGCGGTCGGCTCGGAGATCGCTATGGTGCGCGTAACGCCTATCTGGCGGGCCTTGGCCTGTTCACGCTGGCGTCGCTGCTCTGCGCGTGTGCGACCGGCTTGTTCTCTCTCGTGGCGGCGCGGGTTCTGCAAGGGATCGGAGCCGCCTTGCTGGTGCCAGGCTCGCTTAAGCTCATCGACCATGCCAGCCCAAACGCCGAGAAACGCGCACGTGCGATCGGGCTTTGGGCCGGGTGCGGTGCTATTGCGATGGCGGCTGGACCTGTGGTCGGAGGCATCCTGATCGATAGCCTTGGTTGGCGCAGCATCTTTTTCGTCAACGTCCCGATTGGTGCAGCCGGCATGGCGATGACCTGGCGTATCGCTCACGATGGACCTCGTGTAAAAGCACAGCCTCTCGATATTCTGGGCCAGGTCGCGGCAATTATCGGTCTTGTTGGCTTGATCGGTGTGCTGATTGAGGCGCCCGCGTTCGGCTGGACCTCACCGGCCATCCTGATCGGCGCGACCGTGACGTTGTTCGCCTGCACCCTGTTTGTCGCCATTGAGCGTCGGGGAGATCATCCGATGCTGCCCGTGCGGCTGTTTCGCAGCGCAGTCTTTACCGGCTCGGTCTACGTCTCCTGCGCTTCAGCCTTCGTGTTCTATGGCCTCCTGTTTGTCCTGAGCCTCACATTCCAGCAGGTCCGGGGATGGACAGCGTTTGAGACCGGGTTGGCGCTGCTTCCCATGACAACGATGGTCGCGGCTGGCAGCATGTTGTCCGCCGCTATCGTGAAGGCGATCGGCTCCCGCCGTTCTCTCAGCGCGGCTTTCCTCGTCTATCCAGGTGGCGCATTCGGGCTGATCCTGGCTGGAACGACGACGAGCTACGCGTACGCGCTGCCCGCCCTTCTGGCGATCGGTTTCGCGTCCGGTTTCATTTCGCCGGCCGCTACCGCGCCCGCCTTGGGCACTGTTGAAAAAGAGCGGGTTGGTATCGCCGCGGGCGTCTTGAACGCCGCCCGTCAGGCGGGGGCCGCGGCTGGCGTGGCAATATTAGGGTCGCAAGTCACGGAGACGATCACTCAAACGTCGGGGACTAACCCTGCGCTCTGGCTGCTCGCGGTGGTCTCCGTGGTGACTGCGTGCATCTGGTGGCGAATGAGTGGCTAATCGCTTCAAACGGCGAGCCGGCATCCTGATCGGCAACCGCCGCATAGAACACAAGGCGCACTGGTCGCCTCGCCGGCCGTCAGAGCTATGGAGCGCGTCAGGTGGCTATAGCGCAAACGTAGTGATCATCGCAATCGGTCGTGGCCCGCCATTTCTCCAAACAAAACTGGGTATTCCCAGGGTATCCGATTTTACACGAATGCCGGAGATCGCCGTCAAGCTTCGGAGCAGGTCGCTCTTGGACTGAACCGTCCCAGGTTTGCCGGAGGCTCAAGGGTTTTTAAGTGCAGTTCGCAGCACCAGGCTCGCTTCGCGGATAGTAACCTGCAACGTCAGAAGGTCGGCCGAGTTGACCGGAAAGACATTGATGGCGACTGGGACATCATCCGGAGCCGTGGCAACCGGCTCCGGAACGTCAACGCAAGTTACGACATCAGCCGGAACGCCTGGGTGGTGGAATTGGACCTGCTTCATAGGCCGGCTTTCTCGTTTCAGTCGCTCTTGAGCTTTTGTGGATGGCGCCTAAAGCAGCCTGGTAAGCGTCGGCCACCCAATCCCGAAGCTGTTCGTTATCGTCAAAAATATCGTCAGGGGCCGCGTAGTAGCTGGTTACAGTTACTGTCTTTCCCTTGCCGGGATAGGTGAACGGAGTCATTCCCAACGCTTCGAACCTAGTCCGGCTCGCGTCATCGACCCGAAGATAGAATGCTCCCTTCATGACGAATCCAAACTGAATGCCATCCGCGACCAGGGCCGTACCGCCGAAGAAGCGCCTGACACTGATCGCGCCCAAGCCTTCAATGCGTGTGGCGAGATCCAGAGCCAAATCGGAAGTTCCCATCTTGCTCATGCTGTGGCGGTGCTACTTGCTGGATGGAAGAAACCGCTGATCGCGAGCAGCCTTCCATTGTCGCTGATCGCGCCAAAGCTGGTTCCCATCTGGAGAACGGACCCGTCAGCACCGGTCAGGAACCATTGGGCGAGAGAACGGTCGTGGTGATGAAGTACGGAACTGATATGAAACCGTCCGCCAGGCACGCTCGCCTGGAACTGCGCCATATAGCTTGATATGGCGTCGTGACCGACCAGCAAACCGTTCCGATCGCAATAGGTGGCTTCGTCAGCGAGACAAACAGAAAGCTCATTGCCTCGCCCGGCAGTGTCGGAGATCGACCAGATTGCGGAATAGCGATTCCAAAGGTCGTCAGGGGTCATGTCAGGCCTCCAGGCTGTTGAACTCGTTTTGTATGAGAGCCGCGAGTGCCTGCTTGTCGTGACCGGCTCGGATCAGGACGAGGATGCCCTGATAAAGAGCCAGCAGCCTCAGAGCCGCGGATTCGGAGCTCATATCGGCGCGAAGCCTTCCCCGCTGTTGTGCTGACGAAAGCCGCTCCGTGAACGTCTCCGTCAGCACACGAAGTCCCTCAACGGTGCAGCGATGCGGAGGCGCTTCGCCGCCGAGTTCGACGGCCGAATTGGTGATGAGGCAGCCGAGGCTTTCATCATCCGGCTCGTGAAGCAGCGAGACGAAGAGCGCCAAAAGCCCGCTCATCCCCGCCTCGGCGGGGGCAAAACGCTCAATTCGCCCGCGCAGGACGACACGATTGTAGTGAGCGAAGGCAGCGTCGAAGAGTCCTGCCTTGTCGCCGAAGCTGTGGTAGATGCTGCCAACCTTGAGTCCGGTCGCATCTTCCAGATCGCGAACGGACGCGGCCTGATAGCCCTTGCGGCGAAAGGCATGCATCGCGCCGCTCAATACAGCATCCTCATCGTAAGATCGGGTTCGGCCCATAGGCGCTCCTTTTTGAACGATCATTCTAGAGTAATCGCTCAAAAACGCATGTCAAGCTATTCTCTGCTGCCGGGTTGAGGTCGGCACCCAGTTATTTATCCAATTCCATGCATTTTGAGCGGACGCGCTTATGGCAAAGGAGAGCCGTGACGCACCTTAGGTGGCTATGACATAGGCATAGTGGCCACCTTCACTGTTCTCGGCCCGCCATTTATGCCCTGCCCCGATCACGGCTCTCTTCGAATTCCAATAGCTGGTGGCTGCCCGTCCTTCATTTGCGGGGGAATACCTGCGCTCGACCTGAAACTGTCAAAGACCCGGCCGACGAAGCCGGCCAGGCCTGGAACTAGGCGCGTCAACAAACTCCAATCCGACGGCGGATCAGATCTTCAAGGTCGGCATCACGCCCCTTAAACCCGAAGCTCTGCGAGATCGTCGAGCAGCTTCGGGCCGGTCGGTTCCCAGCCAAGCTTCTGGCGCGTCTTGGCGCTGGAGGCCGGCATGTCGCGCGTGGCGAACATGGAGAGCCAACCGAAATATTCCTGAGCCTCATCCTTGCCGACCGATTTTACCGGCAGGTTCAGGCGGCGGCCGATGACTTCGGCGATATCGCGCATCGGCACGCCTTCCTCGGCAACAGCGTGATATCTGGCATTCGGCTCGGCCCGTTCGACAACGAGGCGATAGAGGCGCGCGACATCGGAAAAATGTGCGGCCGGCCAGCGATTGAGCCCATCCTCGATATAGGCGCAGACGCCCTTTTGCCTGAATATCTCGATCAAGGGAGTGATAAGCCCCTGGCTGACCGGATCATGCACCTGCGGCAGCCGCACGACCGAGACGTTGACGCCGATCTCGCTGGCCAGGATCGCCGCCTCCTCGGAGGCCGCGCGCGGATGCGTGTCGGAGCCGGCGATCGGATTGTCTTCCCTGGCAGGCTCGCCCGGAACCGTGTTGGCGATCGGCGTTCCTGACGTGATGACCAGCGGGCGGGCCGAGCCGGCGAGAGCCGAGGCGAGCGTTGCGATGACGCGGCGGTCATCCTCGCAATTTTCAACGAATCTCGAGAAGTCGTGGTTGAAGGCAAGATGGATGACGCCGTCGGATTGAGAAGCGCCGCTTTTCAGGATTCCGATATCCTCAATCGTGCCATGCAGGACCTCAGCGCCAGCGGCGGCGAGCGCTGCCTCCTTTTCCTTCGAGCGAGAAAGGCCGAGCACCTGATGGCCGGCCGCGATCAATTCCCTCACGACGTTCGAGCCGATGTTTCCGGTCGCGCCGGTGACAAAAATACGCATAGGCATAGTCTCCTTATTTCGTCGGAGACAAATCTGTGCCCATCGGTTATTCTGGTAAAGTAGTGACCTTATCCTAGTAAAAGAACTAACAGGATGACCGATCTTATCGAAACGGAAAACCTGCTCGGGACCTATTTGCGAGACCGGCGCGCCAAGCTCGACCCATCGGCTCTGGGCTTTGGCTCTGAACGGCGCCGAACGCCGGGGCTGCGGCGCGAGGAAGTGGCGCAGCGCGCCAATATCAGCCCGACATGGTACACATGGCTGGAACAGGGGCGCGGCGGCGCGCCGTCTGCCGACGTGCTCGACCGGATCGCCCGCGCGCTGATGCTGACGGAAGTGGAGCGCGAGCATCTGTTCCTGCTCGGCCTCGGGCGCCCGCCCGAAGCTCGTTATCGCAGGAATGACGGCGTGACACCGCGGCTGCAGCGCGTGCTCGATGCCCTGGAGCCATGCCCCGCCCTCATCAGGACCGCCACCTGGGACGTCATCGCCTGGAACCGGGCGGCCCCCGTGATGCTGATAGATTACGGGTCGCTGCCGCCGGAAGAGCGCAATATCCTGCGCTACATCTTCCTCGATCCGCGCGCCCGTGCCGTGCAATATGACTGGGAAAGCGTGGCTCGTTTCGCGCTGGGTGCCTTCCGTGTCGACGCGGCCCGCGCAGGCGCGGCAACCGAGATCGAGCCTTTCGTGGCGGAACTTTGCCGCATCAGTCCGGAATTCAGGGCCATGTGGCGCGACAACGACGTTCCCGGCACGCATACCGAAGCCATCAAGCACATACGCCATCCGGTTCTCGGCCCGCTCGCCTTCGAATATTCGGCCTTTTCGGTCGACGGCCGCACGGATCTCAGCATGGTGGTCTACAATCCGGCAACGCAAGACGATGCGGAGCGGATCAAATCGCTGCTGCCTGCCTCATCCTCGGACAGCGTCGCTTCCGACGGACCTCTTCACGAGCGATCGACGCGGTGACGAAATAAAGTGTCGGCAAGCGTTAATTGGGGGAGAGCAAGCTTCATGAGCACAGCGAGCGACGCCCGCTTCCGGGACCGAGCTTCCCGCAAATATGCCCGGGGCGCGATCGGCAGGGCACCCTATGCCGGTGCCTTTCGGGTATCGGAGCTGCGCCGGCAAATATCTGCCACAGGCTTCGACATCCTTGCGACGGAAAATCACGCAACGAAGGGCAACGACAATCGCCCCTATGTCGTGGCCCGCAAGAAATAGGCGAACGGGCCGGCATCGCATCTTTCGATTGACGCCGGCGATGAGTCCGACCTACATTCCGCTCGTCGAAAATGGCTGGCTTGGTCTCGGTAGGCCCAAGCCCTTCTCCTTCAAGGAGAAGCTCTGTTCCACGCTTTGCGTGAGATTCCCCGACAGTCCCAGCGCCTTGCGCGCGTTCTGGGTCTGCCCGGCAGCCATCCGACGATGCTCCTTCGGCAGACCGTATTCGAAGGAGTCGATTCATGTTCGTCATCGATAAATCCCAGCCTATCCTTGTTTATCTCGCCAGTGGCGTACAGGGCGGCTCTGTCGTTCGCGCTGCGCTTCGACGCGGCTTCAAGGTCAAGGCACTTGTCCGCGACCGAAGACGTGTTCCGGAACTGGCGACGCTCGGCATCGAGCTTGCGGAAGGGGATCTTCGCGATCCGGCATCGCTTCGCGCCGCCAGCAGCGGCATTGCCCATGCTGTGCTGCAAATCCCGATCGGGCCGCAAGAGGATATGCGCATTCAGGCCGAGAATGCCGTATCGGCATCCCTCGCCTGCGGTCTGAAATCCCTCGTCCTGAAACTCGCCAGCGCCAGCCGCCCGGCACCCTGCGAGGAGCCAAGTTTGGTTGCCAACGCGATGATCGAAAACGTGATCCGCCGGTCAGGCCTGCCTTTCGCCATTATCCGGCCCACGATGTATCTCGACAACCTTCTGAAGCCTTCAGCGCGAATGGAGATCGTCAATCACGGGGTTTTCGCGCCACCGATTGCCGAATCCCAGCGCATCGCATGGACCTCGACCGGAGACTGCGCCCGCGCCGCCATTGCGCTGCTCGAGCGCGGCATCGACGCCGGCGATCACCGTATCGCAGGGCCGGAAAGCGTGAGCGGCGATGAGCTTGCAGCGCGGATCGGCGCGGGACTCGGGCGCCATGTCGCCTATCGCGCCCAGCCGCTCGACGAATTCGAGAGGGACGTCGATGCCGTGATGGAGCCTGGAACAGGGAAGCGGGTTGCGTCCAAATTCCGCTTCTTCACATCCAATCCGGATGAGGCTGATGCGATATTGGCGCGGCCGTTCGGGCCGCAACCGGGCCTCGAAGATTTCCAGCCGACCGGCATCGAGGAATGGGTCCGCGCGCATCGGACAGCATTTTTCGAAGGTGGCGTCTGACGAGCCGAGGCCGATAGCGATATGCAGCGAGCCATGCGGGATTGGGGTCTAGTCTTGATCCCGCATGACTCAAATCCTCGGGCTCGCAAAGGCTCTTGCCGTTGGTCCGGCAAATGCGCGCTTCAATCGTAGTAGGCTGGAGCTTGCCTGAATTGTGGCCATGCTTCGGGATCATGCCCCGTAACCACCAAGGCCCCAACCTGCTCCGCAAACACCCGCAGCTTTTGGACAGAGCGTACCGTTTCCACGGCAGAAGTGAGGAAACCGGGAGAGCCTTTTCATTCCAGTGATCCAGCGTGTAGGCGGCATCCGCCGCCAATAGAATTGCGCCCGATTTCGGCAGGCGGATCAGAAATGATTGGTGACCGACGCTGTGACCCGGCGTACCGGACGAGAAATAGAAAAGAGCGAAGGCGCCCGCTATGGTCAGCTTTCTTCAGCAATGTCTGTGTTTCTTTCCAGTTTGCCACGCAGAGCCAGCATAACCTCGCGCATGGTTTCGATATCCTGGATCCGAAGCCCTTCCGATAGTTCGTTGACCCATGGCGCCTGCAGCCGCATGGCCGCGTCGAAGGTTTGCTTTCCCTTATCCGTCAACACGATCAGCTGCGCCCGCCGGTGATGTGGATTGCTCTCGAAAGCAACAAGGCCTTCTTTTTCCAAATCGTTGACGATGCGCTGGATGTTCTGGCGGTTGGCGCCCATGTCGCGCGCCAGCCATGCGACCGGTTGCGGTCTGCCGGCCGCAATGATCGCACCCAGAATTTGCCAACGCGCACTCGTCAAACCGAGCGGGGCCACCAGCTTGTCGCCGGATGCGAGCACCCGGCTATGCAGTTTGAACAGTTCAAGAATCATGCCGGTCAAGGCGCTCCCGAGCGGGGTTTGTTCAGTGTAATTCATTTGTCACCATGCAATTTAATTGACATTATGATGTCAATTTATTAACTATACACCATTCCAACATGACATCATACCACCATATTGAATGGAGTGCACCATGTCTCATATGCGTCCGCTGGACCCAAACTTCCCGATAGAGCAGCAGATCGGCCTCGATGCTGCTCCGGTCGTTCTCGTGAATATCTTTACCCTCGACAAGGCAGACGAGGAGATCTTCCTCAACGCATGGCGCGACGACGCCGCGTTCATGAAGCAGCAGCCGGGCTTCATCTCGACGCAGCTTCACCGAGCGATTGGCGAAAGCCCGACCTATTTCAACTATGCCGTATGGGAGACAATGGCGGATTTCCGCGCCGCATTTACACATCCGGAATTCAGGGCAAAAATTTCACATTATCCGTCCTCGGCCGTTGCTTCCCCGCACCTGTTCCAGAAGGTCGCAGTTCCCGGCATCTGCGTGGCATAGCGCACATCGGCAAGATCCCAGGCCTTTGGTTCGACCTCGCTCGCCGTGGCTCGGCCGGAGCAAGAGCGGGGCAAGGACAACAAGGATCGGAGCGACAGCGTGCGTTGCGGCCATTTTGGTTCTCACCACCGCCCGGTTCTTGCCGATCAACACACCATTATCGGTAAAGCTGGTTTCTCTAAATGAGATTCCGCCCAGACCTGGTCCATGGCTGCTGACTCACGCTATGCGGATCACACTCGCCTCGATGCTTGGGATCCTCGCAATCAGCGGGTAAAAGCATCCGACCGAGTTCGGATCATCCCATGCACTTCGGCAAACCGTCAAAACACCAGCGACCGATGCAGTTGTGCGCCCGCCCAGGCACCATCGCCCACCGCCAACGACACCGAATGCGGAACACGGGCGGCATCGCCGCAGGCAAAGGCGCCGGGAACGGTGCTTTCCTTCGTGGCATCCGTCTGGATCTGCGTTCCGAAAGGCGTGGCCTCGATGCTGCAGCCGAGATGTTCGGCAATCTGGCTCGCCGGCGCAACCTGCGAGGCGGTAAAGAGCCCGGCGAACGGCAGCAGGCGATCATCGGCCAGGCGCACGTCCGCCTTGCCTTCCAACCTCGCGACCGGGGTTTCCTCGATCGTCACGCCACGAGCGGCGAGATCGGCGCGCTGCGCCTCATCCGGGACGAATGCACCGTTCAGAAACAGCGTCACCTCGCCCCATTCCGGCAGCAGTTGCGCCTGATGCAGCGACATCGGACCCGTGGCGATGCAGCCGATACGGCCCTGATCGAGCTCGTAGCCGTGGCAATAGGGGCAGTGGAACACGTTTCTGCCCCAACGTTCGCCAAGACCCTCGATGGCAGGCAGCGTATCGGATACGCCGGTCGCAAAGAGAAGCCGGCGGCCATGATGGCGAGCGCTGTCGGCAGTCGTCACGACAAAGGCATCCTTCTCGCCCTCGGCTCGCTCGGCATTGCCCTCGACCCAGGTCAATGTCGGATAGGCCAGAAGCTGCCCACGCGCCTTGCCGGCAATCTCCGCGGGATCGACGCCATCCTGGCCGAGAAAGCCGTGGGACTCTTCAGCAAAGCGATTGCGGCGCTTGCCGGCATCGATGACCAGCACCTTTCGGCGAGCACGGATTAGCTGGAGGGCGGCTGCCATTCCGGCGTAGCTGCCCCCGATGACGATGACGTCGTAGCTCATGATATGGTCCTTCTTTCGCGCCACTCCGCATGGCGCCGCGCGAAGTCGACGGCGAGATCGGCAAGCGTGACGGTTTCAAAACGCTTGAGCAGCAGCGCCTCGGCCTCGGCAAAGGCGTCGTCGAGCACGGAATTGACCGCTTGTTCGACGAGGCATTCGGGCGTTTCGTTGCGATTGCCGATGGCAAAGACCGCAGGTTCGCCGAGTGCCTCGTGCAACTGGCGCAGGGTTACCGCGCCGAGATCGGCGGCAATCGTCCAGCCGCCCGTATGTCCCTTGGCGGAGCTGACGATGCCGACCTCACGCAGAAGCCCCATGGTGCGGCGCACGACGACCGGATTGGTGTTCATGCACTGCGCCAGGGTTTCGGATGTGACGGGACCATCCTGCTCGGCCATGTGGAGAAGAGCGTGAAGAACGGAAGAAAGGCGGCTGTCTCTTTTCATGTAACTTCAATTATTACGATTCGCAACGGCAATCAAGAGGCGTCCGGAAGAGAGAAGCCGCCGAGCTAGATGCGCGCCTTGAAACGAACATCGTGCGCCGAGGCGCAGATGCGCACCTCATCGCCAAGCGACCATTCCGCGGCTCTGGCTGCCATTGCCGCCGGAACGCTCTCCGAGCCCGGCCCGGCAGGGACGTCATAGGCGGCGTGCGCATCATGCGGCAGCAGCACGCCATAGCGGCACTTCAGCGCTGCTCGCGCCGTCGCGGCGACGCACATGTCCGAAAGCACGCCGCAGATGGCGAGATCGCGCACGCCCGAGCCCTTAAGAACGTCGTCGAGGTCGGTGCCTTCGAACCCATCATCCTCTGCTTTCCTGATTACCCTCTCACCGGGGCGAGGCGGAAAGTGCAGCTCCCATCCGGTCTGAAACGGCGCATCCACGGCGCCAGGCGGGCCATCGTTCTGCAGGAATATCACCGGTGCGCCGGCGCTGCGGGCCTCAGCCAGCAGAATGGAGATCATCGATAGCGGCGTGCCATGACCGGACACGGCTTGCGGCCCTTGCACGAAGGCGCTCTGGACATCGACGACGAGCAGCGCATCCACCAGGGAGTGATGATCTTTCGTATCGTGCTGCTCTTTTTCCATCGATCAATCGCTCCGGTGTCCGAGGAAAACTCCACAGTATGTAGATGTACGTCAGACGACGTTCAAAGGTAGCCTTGGATCCATTGCGGCTTGCCGACAGCTGGGGGACGCGCAGGCTTTCGGTCTGCGCCCGTTCGCTGGAAGATCTACCGCAATCGGCCCGCGATCTTTTCGAGCAACTGGCAGCGACTAAACTGCGACCTACATTGGAAAAGCCATGGCGGATCGAATAGGTTCGCGCGCATTGCGGCCTGGAGGAGGCAGCCTGTTGGGAGGTCAATATGGAATTTCGGGACGACGATCTCGTTCGCTTCGAGGCGGAGGGGGCTGCACCCCTGCCGGATACGAAGACGCAAGGTCATGTCGATCATGACACCGCCCGCATCTGGTATGCATCCTACGGCAGCGGCACTCCGGTGATCCTCCTTCACGGCGGCCTCGGCAACAGTGGCAACTGGGGCCATCAAGTGCAGGCACTGGTCGAAGCCGGCCATCGCGTCATCGTCGTCGACAGCCGCGGTCACGGCCGCAGCACGCGCGACAGGCGGCCTTACACCTATGAGCTCATGGCCTCCGACGTTTTGGACGTCATGGACAGTCTGAAGATCGGGAAAGCAGCCATTGCCGGATGGAGCGATGGCGCCTGCGTCGGCATGATCCTCGGGCGTACCCACCCGGAGCGGATTTCCGGGGTGTTCTTCTTCGCCTGCAACATGGACCCCAGCGGCACGAAGGAATTCGTGGCGACACCGATCATCGAACGCTGCTTTTCCCGGCACGTGAAGGATTATGCGGCCCTTTCGGCCACGCCAGATGACTTCGACGCCTTCGTGGAAGCGGTTGGCCTGATGCAGCGAACGGAACCGAATTACACCATCGCCGATCTCGCCGACATCCATGTGCCGGTCGCGATCGTGCACAGCGAACATGACGAGTTCATCAAGCGCGAGCACGCCGATTATCTCGCGCAGCATATTCCCGGCGCGGAAATGATCCTTCTGCCCGGCGTCAGCCACTTCGCGCCCCTGCAACGGCCGGCACAATTCAATGCCGCTCTACTCGCGTTCCTCGCTCGGATTGCGAGCTTGACACGAGATTCAGTTGCGCACGTCCGATTGTTGGAATAAATGATGATCGTCATTTATTCCAACTCCCGAGACCGAATCGCCACTGACAGGCCCTTCCGCCCCGGGGAGCAATTTTGGCTCCAGGCAGGAGAATTTCATGACAGTCAATTTATTTTCGCCGCTTGCTATCGGCCCCTATGAGCTGGCTCATCGCGTCATCATGGCGCCGCTGACGCGCATGCGGGCAAGCCAGCCGGGCAATGTCCCCTCGGCGCTGAATGCCGAATATTACGGGCAACGCGCGACCAAAGGCGGGCTCATCATTTCCGAGGGATCGCCGGTTTCTCTCGTCGGGCAAGGCATGCCGGCAACACCAGGCATCCACACGCCCGAGCAGATTGCCGGCTGGCAGACGGTGACGGAAGCGGTTCATGGCAAGGGCGGCAAGATCTTCCTGCAACTCTGGCATGTCGGCCGCATTTCCCATTCCTCGCATCAGCCCGATGGTGCAGCCCCCATCGCTCCTTCCGCAATCGCCGCCAAGGGACAGGCTGTTACAGCTTCCTTCGAACGCGCACCTTTCGAGACGCCGCAGGCGATCGATATCGATCTGATACCGCTGCTCATCGACATCTACGCGCAGGCAGCCGCCAACGCCAAGCAAGCCGGCTTCGACGGCATCGAGATCCACGGCGCGAACGGCTACCTGATCGAGCAGTTCCTGCAAGCACGGACGAACCAGCGCACCGACCAATATGGCGGCTCGATCGAGAACCGCACACGGCTGCTGCTCGAAGTGATCGAGGCCGTTTCCAAGGTCTGGGGTTCGGATCGCGTCGGCATTCGCCTCTCGCCCTTCGGCATCGCCAATGACAGCGGCGAGGACGATCCCCTGCGCCTCTACGGCCATGTCATTCGCGAACTGAACCGGCTGCATCTCGCCTATCTGCACCTGATCGAGCCGCGCGCCAGCGGTGCGGGCCAGGCCGAGGTCGACCACAAGAATGTGCCCTCGGCTGCCGAACTGTTCAGGCCGGCATGGTCGGGCAAGCTGATCGTGGCCGGCAACTTCCGGCCCGACACCGCCGAAGCAGCGCTTGCCGCCGGCCATGCCGATGCGATCGCCTTCGGCCGGCTGTTCATCGCCAATCCCGATCTGCCGGAGCGCATCCGGCGCGGCGCTCCGCTCAACCCCTATCATCGCCCGACCTTCTACGGCGGCGGCGCCGAGGGGTACACCGATTATCCGTCACTTGATGACACCATGGAGGCAGCAGAATGAGCATACCAAGCGCCGTCATCGTCGGAGTGGGAGCGGAACAAGGGCTAGGGGCTGCGCTCTGCCGGCTTCTCGCGACCAAGGGCTATCATGTCTTCATCGCCGGACGGACGCTGGCGAAGATCGACAAGGTCGCCGCGAGCATCAAGGCATCCGGCGGCAGCGCCGAGGCGATCGAAACGGACGCAACGGACGAAGCCGCCGTCGTTCGGCTGTTCGAACATGCCTTCATCGCTCGGGATGACATCGCCGCGCCCGATTTCGTCGTCTTCAATGCCGGCATCAACCGTCCGGTCGGCTTTCGCGATCTGACTTCAGCCCAGTTCGAGGAGTTCTGGCGCATCTGCTGCTTCGGCGGTTTCCTGGTCGGCCGCGAGGCGGCGCGTCATCTGGCACCGCTCGGCCGCGGTACTGTCATCTTCACCGGCGCCTCCGCCAGCCTGCGCGGCAAGGCGGGCTATGCGCAATTCGCCGCCGCCAAGGCCGGGCTGCGTATGATCAGCCAGAGCATGGCGCGGGAATTCGGGCCGCTCGGCCTGCATGTCGCCCACACCGTCATCGACGGCGGCATCGATGGCGAGCGGTTGCGCCTGTGGCGTCCCGATATGGATACGGACGGCCTGCTCAATATCGACGCCATTGCCGAAAGCTATTGGCACATCCATCGCCAGCATCCTTCCGCCTGGACGCAGGAACTCGATCTGCGGCCCTACAAGGAAAATTTCTAAGACCGGCGCAGGGCATTGGAGCGCATCATGGGGTTGCTCTAGCAATTCCGCGACAGGACCTTGGCGATAGCAAGGAACTTAGGATCTTCAAGCCCGGCGCGGCTCCGCATGTCGGCTTCGTTCTCCGTGTCGGGCATCTTGCTCGGAATCGTGAAAGACCAGGCCGACGGGCGATTTCGACGGCGGCAGAAAAGTCCCGCCAATCGGGCGAGAATGCCTTGCCTGCCAGCGCCACCCTTGTCTTCAGGTGTTGGCGGATCGACGGCGTTCGGGTTGGCAGGATCGCCCCAGCGATCATAGTAGAGATCCTTGAAGAGATGGTTGGTCAGCATCGGCTCGCTCTCAGTTTTGAATCGATTCAATTCCAATTTGCATTGCTTTCTTGAATCGGTTCAATCCTACGCTTCAAGAACCTGCCGTCAAGTGGAATTGAACCGATACAACTTCATTGCTAGGATGCCCCGGAAACACATGGAGAATTTCAATTGGCCAAGGGCACGATCAGGCTCGCGGATGTCGCCAAGGCGGCGGGCGTATCGCAGGGAACCGCCTCCAATGTTTTCAGCCGGCCCGATGTGGTGCGCGAGGAGGTGCGCGAACACGTTCTCGAAACGGCCAAGCGGCTCGGCTATGCCGGCCCCAGCCTGACGGGGCGCTTGCTGCGGGCCGGAAAGGTCAATGCCATCGGCGTCGCGGCCGTGGAGCCGCTCGCTTATTTCTTCGATGATCCCTGGGCCCGGGCGCTTCTGGCCGCCGTTTCCCAGGTCTGCGATGCCAGCGGCACAGGCCTTGCGCTGGTCTCGGCCAAGGACCGGCAGAAGCTGGATTGGAACATCAAGAGTGCGCTGGTGGATGGCTTCATCCTGCTCTGTGTCGAAGGCGGCGAAAAGCTGGTTCAGCTGACGCGCGAGCGGCAGTTGCCCTTCGTGGCCCTGGCCTTGAACGACGACGATCCGTCGATCGCGTCTATCAGCGTCGACAATCTGGGAGGCGCTGCCATCGCAGCCCGGCATCTGGCGGAGCTGGGCCACAGGCGTTTTGGCGTGCTTGCGACCGAACTCTCGGACGACCATGTCGGGCCGGTCGGCATTGCCGAGATCGAGCGGGCGATCTATTCCACCTCGCGCGATCGTGCGCTCGGTTACTGGCAAGCGCTGGAAGCGTTCGGGATTCGGCGCGAGGACGTACCGATCTATGAGACGATCAACGACAAGCCGAGCGTCGAAGCCGGGCTCGAATTGCTATTTTCCGTACCCGAGCCACCGACGGCAATCCTCGCCATGTCCGACAACATCGCCTTGCTGGCGATCAACTGGCTAAGGGCACGCGGCCTTTCGGTTCCGCAAGACGTCTCCGTTATCGGGTTCGATGGGGTGCCGGAAGGCGGCATGGTGGAGCCAGGCCTGACGACGATGGCGCAACCTTTTGCCGAGATCGCGCGACGTGCGGTCAAAGCAGTTCTCGAGGATGCCGTGCCAACGGAGCGCGAGATGATCGAGGTCACTCTGGTGGTGCGCGGTAGCACCGCTCCACCGAGATGAAGGACGCCATCGGCTCCGCCGCTCGTCAGCAAAGATGAGCGGGTCTCGAACGAGCATCTAGCCGGCCTGCTGTTCGCCTTCCACGTCGGCCGCACGCATCTGGACAAGCTGCCGGGCCGCAGCGGCGGCGGCATCCTTATCGCTTGCCACCTGCACGGTCGGGACCGCGAACTGGATACCGTTCTCGTCGAAGGCCTGCTTGATCAGAGCCAGCGCGCTGCGGCGGATGACGGAGAGTTCGTTGGGCTTGGCGGTGATCGCCAGCCTGATCTCGATGGCGAAATCGCCGAACTGTTCGACGCCCTTCATCTTCAGCGTCTGGATGATGTTGGGCTTCAGGTCTTCATCTTCGAGCAGACGCTGGCCGATGTCCTTGATGATCTTCTTCAGCTTCACCAGATCGGTATCGTAAGTGACCTTGACGATGATCTTGTCGATGGCCCAATCGCGGTTCATGTTGTTGACCGCGCCAAGCGAGCCGAAGGGGATGGTCGCCAGCGGACCACGCTGGTGGCGCAGCTTCACCGAGCGCAGGCTGAAGGATTCCACCACGCCCTTGTAGCGGCCGCTTTCGATATATTCGCCGATGCGGAAGGCGTCGTCCCAAAGGTAGAATACGCCGCTGATCACGTCCTTGACGATCGTCTGGGCGCCGAAACCGACGGCAACGCCGACGACGCCGGCGCCGGCGATCAGTGGCCCAATCTGAACGCCGAGACCGGACAGCACCATCATGATGGCGATGATGCCGATGACGACGGCGAGAATGTTGCGGAAGATCGGCAGCAGCGTCTGCAGGCGGGCGCGGCTCGCCCTCATCTCTTCGGAATCGCCGACGGCGGGGAGCGATTGCATCACCTTGCCGTCTATGTAGGTTTTTGCCAGCTGCCAGACGAGATCGGCGACAAGCAGGATGACGATGCCGCCGAGAATGCCGCGCGCAATTTTGCCGATTACCGATTCACTGCCGCTCATCATCGCATGCGCCTCGACGCCAAGCATCTTTCCGAGCCAGAGTGCCGCGAAAGTAATGATCAGCGCCCTCAAGCCGCGGTCGAGAAGCACGGCCGCCAGCTTGCCGGCGCCGAAGATGCCATCGGCCGCGTCATGCAGCGCCTCGATCGCCTGCGTCGCGACCGAGAGAATACGCGGCAGCAATATCGCATAGATGCCAAGCCACAGAAGGCCGTCGAAACCCGCCACCCACAGGCACCAGAGCGCCACGAAGAAAATCGTCAACAGCCAGGAAACCGTCCTCGCACCGCGATTTTCCGGCGCAACAGGTCTCGACCAGACGGCAGTCGCGGCAATCAGAAAGAGGCCGATACCGAGCGTATAGCCAATGAGATCGAGCGCTCCGGCGGAAAAGCCGAGCGAGGTGACGGCCTGCATGATTGCCCAACCGCAGGCAAAATAGATGGCAAACAGAGTGCAGCGCCGATACCAGTATCTTGCCACGCGCCGCCGCTCTGCAATGCGCGCCGTGCCGCCATCTTCGTCCAGAATATCGTTCGCCCGCCGCATGGCGATCAGCTCCATCACCAGTTTGCCGATGGAGATCGCCAGCCGGATGGAGACCAGCGCAATGACACAGGCAATGGCGAAGCTTTCGATGGCCGGCGGCCAGTCGAAGGCGAGGAGCGGAATGAGGGTCACCAGGCCATGGATGATGGCAGGCACGACGCCGCCTAAAAACTGGGAGCGCGCCGCCTGCAGCTCGGTCTCGGTGTCGGCAGCCCTTTCTTCGCGCCGCATACGCTTGGAATTGATGACGCGGGCAACGACAAATTCCGCCACCTGTCCCAGGAAAAAGAGAATGATGATCTGGATGATGATCCGCAGGAGACCGACCGCCTTGCCTTCACCCTCAAGCCTTTCGGATGCTGTCATGACCTGATCGGGCAGCGTCATCGCCGCTGCGGACACGATTTCGAAGTGGCGCCGTGTATGGCCAAGCAGGCCTGACAGCACGGACATCTGGTCGCCGCCGGCCGGGGCCGGATTGGTTGATGCCGCGGGCTGATTGCCCAACTGAGATGCCAGCCATTGCCGCACATCCGGCTCGTTCATCAGCTGAATGAGTTCGCGAACCTTGTCGGGCGTCGGTGCGGCGGGTTGCGCGGCAGCGGTGCTCTGGGCGAAGGCCGAGAGGGGCGCGGTCAATGCGAAAAGACAGAAAAGCAGCGCCCCGATCGACCGCCTGGCACTCCCGACATTCTTCATGCGCCGCCCTTCCCTCAGCCGGACCGACCGGTCCGCTTTTGGGCAGACTATACGCCTTTTTCCCGCGGGCAAGCAGACACTTGCCGCTTCGCCTTTCCCTGCTTACCTCGGCATTGCCGACAGGCAGCTGCCGCGCTAGGTTCTGCAGTAGTACCGTTCGATGCTTGGGGACGCGCGTGTTCAATTTCCTGAAGAAGCTCTTCGGTAAAGGCAAGCAAGCTGAGCAGAGGCTCCCGACGCCCGAGCCACCGGTCGCTCCCCCCATCAAGACGCTTGATCTGAACATTCCGGACGAAGCCCTGCAGGATGAAGCGCGCTTTGCCACCTATCTGCAGGAACGGCTGCCGTTTTTCGGCGACCTCGTCAAAATCGATTATGATGCCAGGGCCGGCAGCCTGACGCTGCACAGCCGCAACGGCGATGCGATGACGAAGTTCCTCCGCAACGCGCTGCTGGCATTGCGCGAGAAGCATGGTCCGGCGCGTGCGCAGGCGTTGCTCAACTATCTCAACATGACGGAAGCCATGAATGGCGGCGAAGAACTCGCCAAGGTCCTGCCGGTCCTGAAAGCGCGCGATTTCGTCGACGTGGCGCGGCAACAGATGATCCACGCCGTCAAGGACGAACCCGATCCGCCGCAATTCGTCTATCTCGACGAAGCCGAGGGCCTTATCAAGCTCTTCGTGGTCAATGGCGAGACCAGCGTCAGCTATATCATGTCCACAGCACTCGAAGACTGGGGCATGGATGCAAAGGAGCTGGCGGAACTGGCGCAGGGCAACCTGCAGACGTTTCTCACCAAGACCGGTCTGCACATCGCCAAACGCAGCCGGTTCCAATATGTCGAAGTGGACGGCCAGTTCGAATCCAGCGTCGCCTTCCTGCCGAATTTCTGGGCACAGGTGCAGGAGCAATCCGGCGGTGCCGCACCCATCGCGGCGTTCCTGTCCCGCGACAAGGTCTTCTTCACCCATGAAAACGATATTGAGGGCCTGCAGCTTCTGGAGCTGATCAGCGCCGATCTGAGCGACGTGCCCTACGTTATTTCGCCGGATCAATATCGCTGGGAAAATGGCAAGTGGACGCTGTTCAAGCGGGTGGCGAGGTTGGAAACCATCAGCCGCCACTAGAGCCTTTCCGCTTTTCTTCGAATCGCGAAAACGCTCTATCTTCTTGTTTCTTTACGCATTCCGGACGGAAAACCGCTACGCACTTTTCCTGGAATTGCTCTAAGGCATCTTGCGCAGTCGCTTGAAGGCGCTACACCAGAACTTCCTGATCGACGCGATCTTCCGCACCAAAGAACTTCAGATAGCGTTCGACTTCCGCCGGTTCCCCAGTCGCCTTCTGCGGATTGTCGGAAAGCTTCACAGCCGGACGGCCGTTGGCCTCGATGACCTTGCAGACGATGGAGATGGGGTTGAGACCCTTGAGTTCGGTCGGCGCACAGCCGGCGAAATCATTGGTCAGGTTGGTGCCCCAGCCGAAGCTCATGCGCACGCGGCCGTCGAAATGCTTATAGGTGTCGATGATCGCATCGACATCGAGGCCGTCGGAGAAGATCAGCAGCTTCTGGCGCGGATCGCGGCCCATCTTCTTCCACCAGTCGATGATCTTCTCGCCGCCCTCGATGGGCGGGGCGCTGTCGGGGCGGAAGCCGGTCCAGTCGGCGACCCATTCCGGCGCATGGCGCAGAAAGGAGGCCGTGCCGAAGGCGTCGGGCAGCACCACGAGCAGATTGCCGCCATAGAGACGATTCCAATCGCGCAACACCTTGTAGGGCGCCTTGTCCAGCTCTTCGTCGTTTCGGGCTAGTGCTGCTGCGACCATCGGCAACTCATGCGCATTGGTGCCGACGGCTTCGAGATCGGAGTCCATGGCAAGCAGGACGTTGCTCGTGCCGGTGAAGGCATGGGGCACGCCTTCCTTCAGCGCCTCGACGCACCAGCGCTGCCAGAGGAAGCTGTGGCGCCGCCGCGTGCCGAAATCGGAAATGCGCAGGCCGGGCAGCTCTCTCAGCCTCTCCACCTTTTCCCACATCTTCGCCTTGGCGCGCGCATAAAGCACATCGAGCGTGAAGGGGCCGAGCGCCTTCAGCGCCGTGCGTGAGCGCAGCTCGTTGATGATGGCAAGCGCGGGAATCTCCCACATCGTCGTTTCCTTCCACGAGCCGTGGAAGTCGAGGATATACTGGCCGTCGCGCTTCGAAAGCTCGTATTCCGGCAGCTGGAAATTCGACAGCCATGCCAGGAATTCCGGTTCGAAGATCTGGGCGCGGCCGTAGAAGCTGTTACCCGCAAGCCAGATCATCTCCTTCTTGGAGAGCCGGAGCGTGCGGGCATGATCGAGCTGCTCGCGCAATTCCTTTTCGTCGATCACTTCGGCAAGGCGGACGCTCTTGGTGCGATTGATGAGCGAGAAGGTGGCGTTAACGTCGGGATAGAGCTTCCAGATCATCTGGAGCATCAGAAGCTTATAGAAATCCGTATCGATCAGACTGCGGACGATCGGATCGAGCTTCCAGGTGTGGTTATAGACGCGGGTGGCGATATCCGTCTTGGTCATGTCGTTCCTGCCCCGTCTCCTGCCCTGCCGACGTCTCATTTCTCGCCAGCGGGCATGCCGGCACACATATGTAGCGCTCTGTTATCAAAAAATGTTGAGCGAAAGTCCAGTCGCTGAAAGAAAATTGATACCAGGGTAAATCGGCCCGAGATCGCTGGCAACAGCCTAGGCAAAGAGCCCCGATCCCTGCGTCCATACAGACTTAGTAACCCCGGCTGCGATCTACCAGATGCTGTAGCGGTTCGCCGCGTTCGAAGCGGGCGATCTGTTCCTCGACATGGCGCATCAGCGCCTTTTCTTCGGATACGGCGGAATCATGCGGCGTGATGATCACATTGTCGAGGTCCCAGAGCGGATCGTCTGCCGGCAAGGGTTCGACCGCGAAGACATCCAGCGAAGCACCGCCGAGAATGCCTGTCTCGATCGCCGCGGCGATGTCGGCCTGCACCTGGCTCTTGCCGCGACCGGCATTGATGAAGACCGGTTTGCCGAGAGCTCCGTTGCCGCGGAGCCTGGAAAAGAGCGAGGTGTTGTAAATTCCCGCCGTTTCCGGCGTCAGCGGCAAGAGGCCGACGAGGATATCCGTGCGCGCCAGAAACGCGTCGAGCTCGCCGGCGTCGAAGGTTTCCAAGCCGCCGATCTCTTTCCTGCTGCGGGACCAGCCGATAACGTTGAAGCCCATGACCTTCAATTTAGCGGCGGCATCGCAGCCAAGAACGCCGAGGCCCATGACGCCGATGGTAACATCCGCCGCCTCGGGGCCATGTTGCGGCGCCCAGACGTGTTGGCGCTGATTGCGCATATGCCCCCGCACGTCGCGCAGGTGCATCAGGCATTGCATGACGATCCATTCGCTCATGCGCGTGGTCAGGCTGCGATCGACGAAACGGACCATCGGAATGTCGGGCAGGCCAGCAATCGACATCATGGAATCGACGCCGGCGCCGCCCGAAAAAATCACCTTCAAGTTCGGCGCGCGCTCGAAAAGATCGGCATCCGGCTTCCACAGCAGCGCATAGTCGACATGCCTCAGATCCAGGCCCTTGCTGGCGGGATCGGCGAGATTGATGCTGCCGCGATCGGCAAAAGCCGTCTCGAGCGCCTTGGCAACGGTCGCGGGATCGAATTTGAGGTCGACGAGAATGGGTTTTTTGGCCGGCATGGCTGAAGTCTTTACTGTTTGATGGCGGCGGTTGGCACCGCTTCGATGTTGAATGCGGCGGCAAGAAGCGCCTTGGTGTAATCTTCCTGCGGCGCACGGAAAATATCGGCCGAGGCACCCTGCTCCACCACCTTGCCGAAGCGCATGACGATCAGCTCGTTGGCAAGCGCCTTGACCACCTTCAGGTCGTGGCTGATGAAGAGATAGGCGAGATCGTGCTTCTTCTGCAGATCGCGCAGCAAATCCACAACCTGCGCCTGCACGCTCATGTCGAGCGCCGAGGTCGGCTCGTCGAGCATGACGAAACGCGGCTTCAGCACCATGGCGCGGGCAATGGCGATGCGCTGACGCTGGCCGCCGGAGAATTCGTGCGGGAAGCGCCAACGAGTGGAGGGATCGAGGCCGACCTCCTCCAGCGCCCAGCAGACGCGCTTGTCGCGCTCATCGGCCGAAAGCGAGCGCTCATGCACCTTGAGCCCCTCGGCAATGATCTCGCCGACCGACATGCGCGGGCTGAGCGACCCGTAGGGGTCCTGGAAGACCACCTGCAGCTGGTTGCGGAGCGGCCGCATCTCGCGGAACGAATAGCCGGCTATATCCTTGCCGACGAAGCTGATGCGCCCCCGGGAGGAAATGAGCCGGGCGAGCGCCAGCCCAAGCGTCGTCTTGCCCGAGCCGGATTCGCCGACAACGCCGAGCGTCTGGCCCGCTCTCAGTTTCAAATCGATGCCGTCGACGGCCTTTACGTGATCGACGACCTTGCGCATGAAGCCGGCCTTGATCGGGAACCAGACGCGAATATCGCTGCCTTCCATGACGACGGGCTTGCCGTTATCGCTGGTCGGCGGCTCGCCGCGCGGCTCGGCGGCCAGCAGATGGCGGGTATAGTCATGCTGCGGCCGGGTGAAGACGTCTTCCACCGTGCCCGTCTCGACGATGCGGCCCTTGGTCATCACGCAGACGCGGTCGGCGAATTTGCGGACAATGCCGAGGTCATGGGTGATGAACAGCATCGACATGCCGTGCGCACCCTTGAGCTCGCGCAGGAGTTCGAGGATCTGGGCCTGCACGGTCACGTCGAGCGCCGTCGTCGGCTCGTCGGCGATCAGGAGCTCGGGGCGGTTGGCAAGCGCCATGGCGATCATCACGCGCTGGCGCTGGCCGCCGGACAGTTCATGCGGATAGGCCTTGAGGCGCTTTTCCGGTTCGCGGATGCCGACCTGGTTCAGCAGCTCCAGCGTTCGGTTGCGGGCAGCCTCGCCCACCATGCCCTGATGCAGCGCGAGGATTTCGCTGATCTGCCGCTCGATCGAGTGGAGCGGATTGAGCGAGGTCATCGGCTCCTGGAAGATCATCGTAATGTCGTTGCCGCGCACGGCGCGCAGCTCGCTATCCGATGCCTTCAACATATCCTTGCCCTTGAACAGGATTTCGCCGGAAGGGTGGCTCGCGGCCGGATAGGGCAAAAGCTTCAGGATCGAATTGGCCGAGACCGACTTGCCGGAGCCGGATTCCCCGACCAGCGCCACGACCTCGCCCCTATGGATATCAAAGGAAACACCGTCGACGGCGATCGAGGTCTGCCCGCCCTGATGAAAGGCGACCGACAGATTGCGGACGGACAAAAGCGGAGTGGCGTTTTCGCTCATTGGAACGTCTTCCTCGGATCGAAGGCATCGCGCACGGCCTCACCGATGAAAATCAGCAGCGACAGCATGATCGACATGGTGAAGAAGGCCGAAAGCCCCAGCCAGGGAGCCTGCAGGTTGGATTTGCCCTGGGCGATCATTTCCCCCAGCGACGGCGAGCCGGGCGGCATGCCGAAGCCTAAGAAATCCAGCGAGGTCAGCGTAGAGATCGAGCCCGACAGAATGAAGGGAACGAAGGTCAAGGTCGCGACCATCGCATTCGGCAGCAGGTGACGGTACATGATTGTGCGGTTGTTGACGCCGAGCGCGCGGGCAGCGCGCACATATTCGAAATTGCGCGCCCGCAGGAATTCGGCGCGCACGACGCCGACAAGGCCTACCCAGGAAAACAAGAGCAATATGCCGAGCAGGATGAAGAAGCCGGGCGGCAGGACCGAGGCGATGATCAGCAGGATGTAGAGCACCGGCATGGACGACCAGATTTCGATGAAACGCTGCATCAGAAGATCCGTCCATCCGCCGAAATAGCCCTGTATCGCGCCGGCGCAGACGCCGACCACGGCCGAGCAGATGGTGAGCGCCAAGCCGAACAGCACCGAGATGCGGAAGCCGTAGATCAGGCGGGCGAGCACGTCGCGCGCCTGGTCATCGGTGCCGAGCCAGTTGAAATTGCTCCAGTTGCAATTCGGGTCGGTGGTGCCGGCCGCATAGCCTGTGCAGCGCTTTTCCTTGCTCACCGCCCAGAAGGGCGGAGTCGGTGCCGACATTCCCGTAGGCAGGTTGGAATTGGCGGTCTGATAGGAATAGTGGATCGGCGGCCAGATCATCCAGCCATTGGCATTGATCTCGTCCTGGATATCCTGGGCGCGATAATCCGTCTGCGCCAGGAAGCCGCCGAACTTCTCTTCCGGGTAGTCGACGAAGATCGGCGCCAGGATCTCGCCCTTGTAGGACATGAGGATGGGCCGGTCGTTGACGATGAACTCGGCGCCGAGGCTAAGGACGAACAGGACAAGGAAGATCCAGAGAGACCAAAATCCCCGGCGATTTGCCTTGAAATTCTCCCAGCGACGCACATTGGTCGGCGAGAACAGGCCCTTGCGCGGCGGCTTTACGACCGGCTGGGAAGCCGGATGGCTGGCTGCGTCCATCACACGTCCCTCCGCTCGAAGTCGATGCGCGGATCGATCCAGGTGTAGATCAGGTCGGAAATGAGGCTGACGACGAGGCCAAGCAGCGAGAAGATGAACAGCGTCGCAAAGACAACCGGATAGTCGCGCTGGACGACGGAGAGATAGCTCAGGCGGCCAAGGCCATCGAGCGAGAAGATGTTCTCGATCAAAAGCGAGCCGGTGAAGAAGGCGTGAATGAAAGCGCCGGGAAAGCCGGCGATGACGATGAGCATAGCGTTACGGAAGACATGGCCATAAAGCACGCGCCGTTCGGAAAGACCCTTGGCGCGGGCGGTGATGACATATTGCTTCTTGATCTCTTCGATGAAGGAATTCTTGGTGAGCAGCGTCGTGGTGGCGAAGGCTGCGAGCGACAGCGAAATCAGCGGCAGCACCAGATGCCAGAGATAATCGAGGATCTTCCGCCACCAACTGAGATCGGCGAAATTATCCGAGACGAGGCCGCGCAGCGGGAACCAGTCAAAGAAGGAGCCGCCGGCAAACAGCACGATCAGCATGATGCCGAACAGGAAGCTCGGGACGGCATAGCCGATGATGATGATGCCGGACGTCCAGACGTCGAAGGTCGATCCGTCCTGCACCGCCTTGCGGATGCCGAGCGGAATGGAGATCGTGTAGGAAAAGAGCAGGATCCAGACGCCAAGCGAAATCGACACGGGCAGCTTCTGACCGATCAGGTCGATGACCGTCGTGTTGCGGAAGAAGCTCTCGCCGAAATCGAAGCGGATATAGTTCCACATCATCCGGCCGAAGCGCTCGAGCGGCGGCTTGTCGAAGCCGAACTGCTTGTCGAGCTTAGCGATCAGCTCGGGATCGAGCCCCTGTGCGCCGCGATATTTCGAGTTGCTGTCGTTGAAAGCCTGCTGTGCCGCCATGTCGGTGCCGCCCGACAGGCGGTTGCTGGCATTGTCGCCCTGCCCGGTCAGCTGCGCGATGACCTGCTCGACCGGACCGCCCGGCGCAAACTGCACGATGGTGAAGGAAATAGCCATGATGCCGACGATGGTCGGGATCATCAGCAGGAGACGTCGCAGGATGTAGGCGCCCATCAGTCCGCCGCTCCCTCGAAGAGCGGCATATTCCGCTTCGCCTCAATCCGTCTGTCGATCAAATCACATTCCCTTCCGCCGGATGCAGACCGGCGCAGTCATATCAGCTTGAAACTATCCGAATCAGCCTTGAGCATTTGGAGGCACCAGGCCGCTTATTGCAAGAGAGGCTCACTTTCCGGCGCTTTTCGACCACCAGACCTCGGGAAAGCCGATGGAATAATAGGGCAGTTCGGACAGATGTTCGAACTTGTCCCAATAGGCAATCCTGGTCGTCGTCCCATAGAACATCGGGAGCACATAGTGGTGGGCGAGCAGCACGCGGTCGAGCGCCTTGACCGTCGCCTCCTTCTCCGCCACGTCTTTCGCGAAGATCACCTTCTCGATGAGGGAGTCGATGCCGGGATCTGCTATGCCGGCATAGTTGCGGGATCCCTGGCGATCGGCGGAAGTGGAGCCCCAATAGTCGGCCTGCTCGTTGCCGGGATTGAGCGTCTCTCCCCAGACGACCCAGATCATGTCGTAGTCAAAGCTGCGAATGCGGTTGATGTATTGCGACGTATCGACCGTTCGGATGCTGGCGTCGATACCGATGCGCTTCAGGTTCTGGATGTAGGGCAGCACCGACCTTTCCTGCGAGGCGCTGCCGAGCAGAAGCTCCACCGTAAACGGCTGGCCGGTCTGCGCATTCACCATCTTGTTGCCCTTGAGGACCCAGCCCGCGTCCTTGAACAGGGCGATCGCCTTGCGGAAATTGTCGCGCGCCTTCTGCGGGTCGCCGCCGACGGGATTGGCAAAGGGGGTGGTGAAGACCCCGGCCGGCACCTTGTCCTTGATGCTGTTCAGAACGTCGAGCTCCTGGCCCTGTGGCAGGCCGGAAGAGGCGAATTTGGTGCCGAAGAAGAAGCTGTCGACACGCGTCAACTTCCCGAAGGAAAGGGTCCGGTTCAGCTCCTCGAAATCATAGACGTAGCTCAACGCCTCGCGGACGCGCTGGTCCTTGAACCGTTCGCGTCGCATATTGGGGACGAGCGCCTGCATGATGCCGACCGAGCGCAACGAGTTGGGAAGTTCCTCGCGCTTGATGCGACCATCCTTGGCGGCCGGAAAATCATAAGCCGTTACCCAATGGCTCGTCGAATTATCCTGCCAGTAATCGATAGCGCCGCTACGAAACGCCTCAAAGGCAACGTCGTTGTCGGAAAAATAGACATAGTTCATCGCGCCGAAATTGTTCTGGCCGACATTGACAGGCAGGTTCTTGCCCCAATAATCGTCGCGCAGCTCGTAGCGGATCGAAGCACCCGGCTGGACGGAGCTGATCTTGTAAGGACCGGACCCCATGAGCGGCTCGAGCGTCGTGCGCGAGATATCGCGCGGCTTGCCGTCAGGCCCGTTCGCTTCCCACCAGTGTTTCGGCAGGACGGTAAGCTGGCCAAGGATCGAAGGCAGCTCGCGATTGCCCTTTTCATCGAAATGGAACGTGACGTCGCGATCGCCGGTCTTTTCGGCCTTCACGACATGGGCGTAGTAGCTTGTCGCCAGCGGATTGAGCTCTTTGGTTTTCTCGAAGCTGAAGATGACATCCTCGGGCGTTACGGGCGTTCCGTCTGCCCACTTCGCCTCGGCACGTAGCCGGAAGACGGCGCTCGAAACGTCATCCGGGTAGGAAACGCCCTCGGCAAGCAGACCATAGGAGGAATTGGTCTCGTCATCGGCCTTCTTCAGCAGCGTGTCAAAGATCAGCGCTGTCCCTTCGGCGGGATTGCCCTTGTAGAGCACCGGATTGAGGGTATCGAAGGTGCCGTTGCTCGACAGTTTCACTTCGCCGCCCTTCGGCGCGTCGGGATTGACGTAATCGAAATGCTTGAAGCCGGGCTGGTATTTGAGATCGCCGAGAATGGCCGTGCCGATGCGGAATTGCGGCTCCTCGGCTTTCGAGGATACCGGCATTGCCAGCAGGCAAATAAGAGAAGCGACCAAGCCTGCTTTCAACCGCGACAACGCCATTCATGATCTCCCGATGATTTCTGGAGAATCAGCATAAGGCAAATGAGGGCAAAAAGCAGGACGCAATAGCTCGCCTCTCCGGAAAGACGTCGGAGAACGATTTCGGAAATCAGCCTGCTGCCGCGGCCTCTTCCAGTCGCTTGCGCAGCATCAGCCGCAATTCGCCCACGACGCGGCGGTCCTCGGCAGCGTCCGGTTCGCTGCTGACAACGACGGTGATGCGCAGGAGCTCGAGCACGATGCCCGACATCAATCCGATATCATCCGATATCGGCGGCTGCGCCTGCCGCAGGACGTTGGCGATCAGCTCCTTCAGCTCCGCACGCGAGCGCGCCTTGCGTTCCTTGGGAATATCGCGGCGTCCGGCAAGCACCGCAAATTCCGGATATTCCTCGATGAAGATACCGAGAGCATCGAAGATCGCTTCACCGCTATCGGCAGCGGAAAGGTCGGCGCTCCGCTCCGCCATGTCCCGCAGCCCGGCCTTCAGCCGCTCCAGGCGATCGATATGCAGCGCTTCGGCGAGCAAAGGCTTGGTCGGAAAGAACTGGTAGAGCGAGCCGATGGAAGAATGAGCCTCGACCGCAATCTCGGTCATCGTTGCCGCATCGTAGCCTTTCCGCGCGAACACCCTCGCCGCCGCTTCCAAGAGGATGACGACGCGATCATGGCCGCGCTGCCGCTTCGGCGTACGCGTCTTCAATTCTTCACTTGATTTTTGTGAGGTTGTCCTCATATTTTCCATTGTGAGGATACCCTCATATTTTTGGAGCCCCAGATGCCACTCTACGATCCCAAGACCACTGCCCTCGTTTCCATCGACCTGCAAGGCCTCGTTCTCAGCCGGCCGCTCGCGCCCTACCCTGCCCAGCAGATCATCGCCAATACGGTCGCCATCGCAAATAGACTGAAGGCCGATGGCGGGACGACCGTTTTCGTAACGGTCGGATTTTCCTCAGACTATGCCGACGCTGTCAATCAGCCGACCGACGAAACCTTCACGCTTCCCCCCGGAGGTTTGCCGGCTGCCGCACTGGAGGCTCCGGCCGAGATGGCGGCGCTGACGCCGGATGTCGCTATCGTCAAACGCCAGTGGAGCGCCTTTTACGGCACCGAACTCGATCTGCAGCTGCGCCGCCGCGGCATCAAGACGCTGATCCTGACCGGCGTCGCCACCAATTTCGGCGTGGAATCGACGGTGCGCGATGCCTACGCGGCAAATTATGCCGTGATCGTCGCGGAAGATGCCGTCGCCACCTTTTCGCAGGAAATGCAGGATTTCGCCTGCACCAAGGTGCTGCCGCGCCTGTCGCGCATCCGCAAGACGGCGGAAATTCTGGCCAACTGATCCGCCCGGAGCCACGATCGATCGAGGAAAAGGAGTTCGCTTGTCGGCCTCTAGAGATTGCTGCGGATTAACTTCCATCTTTTTTCAGGATAGTCTCGCCGCAAATCACTTCGGCTGATGCCGACCGCCTTTCAAGGATATGCATGGCTTCACTTCTGGTTCGCTCCCTTCGAACAATCGGCAAATTCTCTCTCGCGACGGTGATCGGGATGGGTCTTGTCGCCGGCGATACGCTGGCACAGCAGGCCGCACCTTCACCCGGGAGCGCCAAGGCGGTCTTCGGGGCGGTAACGCTGCCGACGCAGGGATCGCCGCAATCGCTGGGCTTTTATGCCAAGGGTTGCCTTGCCGGCGCGGTTGCGCTGCCCGCCGACGGCCCGACATGGCAGGCGATGCGCCTGTCGCGCAATCGCCGCTGGGGAAGGCCCGAGATGATCGGCCTGCTGGAACGCCTGTCGCGCGATGCGGCGAAGAACGACGGCTGGCCGGGCCTGCTCGTCGGCGACATCTCGCAGCCGCGCGGCGGCCCGATGGCCAACGGCCATGCGTCGCATCAGATCGGCCTCGACGCCGACGTTTGGCTGACGCCGATGCCCCGACACAAGATGACGGCTGAAGAGCGTGAGGCCCTGCCCTTCACGACGATGCTGGCCAAGGACAAGTTCCTGACGATCAACGATAAGGTGTGGACGCCGGCGCATGCCCGCCTGCTGATGCGGGCGGCCAGCTACCCCGAGGTCGAACGTATCTTCGTCAATCCGGCGATCAAGAAGAGGATGTGCGAGGCTTGGACGGGCGACCGCACCAATCTCGGCAAGCTGCGGCCGGAATATGGGCATGACTCGCATTTCCATATCCGCATCCGCTGCCCTGCCGGTTCGGCCGGCTGCACGGGGCAGGCACCGGTCACCGCCGGCGATGGCTGCGACAAGACGCTCGCCTGGTGGTTTGGGCCTGAGCCGTGGGCCAAGCCGAAGCCCAGCACGAAACCGCCCCAAAAGCCGCGCGAGGTCATGGTCTCCGATTTGCCGAAGGCCTGCCAGGCCGTGCTGGCGGCACCGCCGGTTGCTTCCGCCCGCGCCGCCACCTTCGGCGCCAAGACTGCCGATGCGACGGCGGAAACCGACGCGATGCCCGTCTCCGGCAATACGCCGCCCGGGCAAATCCCGCAGCAGTGAGGTCAGGACTATCCCCGCCGGGGGTAGTCTTTCAAAAGACACGTCCTTGGTATAGAAGGCGAATAAATCGATTGAAAGCACTGGTTGGAGCAGGAATTTCATGGCCGGCAGCAAATGCATCGCGCTGATCGCGCATGATCAGAAAAAGGACGCGATGGCGGAATTTGCCCGGCGCAATCAGGCGGCACTTGCCGATTGGCATGTAGTCGCGACCGGCACCACCGGCGGCCGCGTGCTCGATGCCTGCCCCGATCTCAAAGTCACCCGATTGAAAAGCGGGCCGCTCGGCGGCGACCAGCAGATCGGCGCACTCATCGCCACCGGCGAAATCGACATGCTCATCTTCTTCATCGATCCGCTCACCCCCATGCCGCACGATGTCGACGTGAAGGCGTTGACGCGGCTTGCCGTTCTCTACGACATTCCGATGGCGCTCAACGAATCCACTGCCGAGCGGCTGATCAAAACACTGAACCATTAATCCGCCTTGCCGGCGGCAGATCACGGACCTGGCCATGCCCGAGCTCAATCACAGCGATGCCCCTCAGCCTTTTCCCATCCTGATCGGCGATATCGGCGGCACCAACGCCCGCTTCTCGATCCTTGCCGACGCGAATTCAGAGCAGGTGCATTTTCCCGTCGTGCAGACGGCGAATTTCGAGACGATCGACGACGCGATCAAGCTGACGCTCGAAAAGAGCAAGCTGCAGCCGCGCTCGGCGATCCTTGCCATGGCAGGCCCCGTGCAGGGCGACGAGATTCCGCTCACCAATTGCGACTGGGTGATCCGCCCGAAGACGATGATCGCCAATCTCGGTATCGAGGACGTGCTTATCATCAACGACTTCGAAGCACAGGCGCTGGCGATCGCCGAGGTTGCCGACGACCATCGCGAAAGCATCGGCGAGACCTCGGAAAACGAGACCGCTTCGCGCGCCGTGCTCGGGCCAGGCACCGGGCTTGGCGTAGCCGGCCTGATCCATACCCAGCATCAGTGGATACCTGTGCCGGGCGAAGGCGGCCATATCGATCTTGGACCGCGCAGCGAGCGCGACCTGCAGATCTGGCCGCATCTCGAAACCATCGAGGGCCGGATCTCGGCCGAACAGGTCATTTGCGGCCGTGGTCTGCAGAACCTCTATCACGCCATCTGCAAGGCCGACGGTATCGAGCCGAGCCTCAAAGAGCCGGCCGACATCACCACCCACGCGCTTGCCGGCACCGACAAGCAGGCCGAGGAGACGCTGACGCTCTTCGTCACCTATCTCGGCCGCGTCGCCGGCGACATCGCCCTGATCTTCATGGCGCGCGGCGGCGTCTATCTCTCCGGCGGCATCTCGCAGAAGATCCTGCCGGCGCTGCAGAAGCCGGAATTCCGCGACGCCTTCGAAGACAAGGCGCCGCATACCGAAATGATGAAGACCATTCCGACGCATGTGGTGACGCATCCGCTGGCCGCCCTGTCGGGCCTTGCCAGCTATGCCCGCAAGCCGGCAAGCTTTGGTCTTGCAACAGAGGGCCGCCGCTGGCGGCGCTGAGCTAACCGGAATGGCGGCCAATCCTTCGGGGAAAGGCTGCCGATCGGTTCGGCAAGTGGCGGCCTTGGAATTGGTTTCAGGGACGTTCGCAACAAGGGGGAGGAGCTCGACATCTTTGAGAACGGACCTGCTTCCCCTATAATGATCGTGGCTCCAGGCATGGCTCTTAACCAGCACGGCAAGCCATCTCTAGCCAAAGTCGCCCCAACTCTTTATAGAGCCGCGAAAGCATGTGCCTTAGGCGGCTCGCTTGGTTTGAGACAGGAAGCCGATTTTTGAAATCGCCCGATACCCAAAAAAACAACGTCGACAGCGAAGCCATTACCGGCATGCTGAAACGCATTATCGCTGAAAACGGCCGCGATCATGTATGGGGCTACGCTATCGCGATCACTTGTCTGATCCTGGTGGCACTATCGACGGCCTACATCGCCTATATTATGAAGTGGGTCATCGACAAGGCCTTCGTCGATCGCAATCTCATCGATGCCTGGCTGATTTGCGGGAGCATCTTTGCTGTTTTCGTGGCGCGCGGTTTCGCCGGGTATTTTCAGTCGGTCATTCTCAGCAAGATCGGCAACAACATCATCGCCCGCTATCAGCGACGGATCTACAGTCACTTGATGACTTTGTCGGTCGGCTTCTTCAGCGAAGCCCGTTCCGCGCAGCTTGCGGCCCAGATCAGCCAGAACGTCTCGGGCATCCGCGACGTCATGAACCTGACGATCACCTCGACGGCGCGCGACCTGCTGACCTTCGTATCGCTGGTCGGTGTCATGATCTTCCAGGATCCGGTGCTGAGCATCGCCTTCGTCGTCATTGCGCCACCGCTCTTCCTCGCGCTCCGTTATATCTCGAAACGCCTGCGCTCCGCGACGCGTGAAGCGGTCGTCCTGAACAGCCATGTGCTGGGCGCGATGCAGGAGACGATCCAGGGCATTTCCATCGTCAAGGCCTTCACGATGGAAAACGAGCTGGAGAGCAAGATCAACAAACTCATCACCGCGGCCGAGCACCGGCAGAACCGTATCGCCCGCCTGTCGGAGCGCAACGGTCCGCTGATGGAAAGCGTCGCCGGCTTCGTGATCGCCAGCCTCTTTGCCTATGCCGCCTATCGATCGATCTACGACAGCGTGTCGCCTGGCGTGTTCTTCTCCTTCGCCACGTCGCTGCTGCTTGCCTATGATCCGGCACGCCGCCTCGCCAAGCTGCAGGTGCAGCTGGAGCGCGCCGTCGTCAACGCACGGATGATCTATGAACTGCTCGACATGGAGCCGCGCCAGCGCGATCTGCCCGATGCCAAGCCGCTCGTCGTCACGCAGGCCCGCATCGAATTCCGCGGCGTCGGCTTCGCCTACGGCAACGACGCCGTTCTGGACGATGTGAGCTTCGTTGCCGAAGGCGGGCAGACGACGGCGCTCGTCGGCCCTTCCGGCGCCGGCAAGTCCACCGTCATCAATCTCATTCCGCGCTTCCACGACCCGAAAGAAGGCAGCATCTTCATCGACGGGCAGGACATCCGCCACATTACCAAGCAGTCGCTGCGTCAACACCTCGCCTATGTCTCGCAGCAGCCCTATCTCTTCGAAGGCACGATCCGCGACAATATCCGTTATGGCCGGCCGGACGCGACCAATGCCGAGATCGAGGAAGCGGCGCGGCATGCCTACGCCCATGATTTCATCATGGCGCAGCCGCAGGGCTACGATACGCCGGTCGGCGAAAACGGCGTGACGCTTTCCGGCGGCCAACGGCAGCGCCTGTCGATCGCGCGCGCACTAGTACGCAACGCGCCGATCCTACTGCTCGACGAGGCGACCTCGGCGCTTGACACCGAATCGGAAGCAGCCGTGCAGAAGGCGCTGGACGAAGCCATGAGCGGCCGCACCGTCGTCGTCATCGCGCATCGCCTGTCGACGGTCGTGCGCGCGGAAAAGATCGTCGTCATGCAGAACGGCCGCGTCGTCGAAGAGGGCAACCACGAGACGCTTGCGGAGGCCGACAATGGCCTCTACGCTCGCCTCAACAACCTCCAGCGGCCGGCCGCTTCCGGCAATTCCCGCAAATAAGACGATAGAGACGATATGAGCGACGATGCGATGAAGCTGGTGGTGGTTGGCGCGGCGGGCCGCATGGGGCAGGCTCTGATCCGTCTCATCCACGCCACGGAAGGTGTAACTCTGCATGCGGCGGTCGCGCGTCCTGGCTCCGCCTTCATCGGCAAGGATGCCGGCGAGATCGCCGGGCTGGGGCCGATCGACGTTCCCGTGACCGACGATCCGCTCGCCGCCTTCCTTCATGCCGAAGGCGTCATCGATTTCACGACGCCGGCAACCAGCGTCACTTTTGCCGGCCTCGCCGCCCAGGCGCGCATCGTCCACATCATCGGCACGACGGGATGCTCGGACGAGGATGAAGTCAAGTTCAAGGCGGCAGCGCGCCATGCCCGCATCGTCAAATCGGGCAATATGGGCCTCGGCATCAACCTGTTGAGCGTGCTCGTCGAGCAGGCCGCGCGTGCGCTCCCCTTCAACGAGTGGGACATCGAGGTGCTGGAGATGCATCATCGCCACAAAGTCGATGCGCCTTCGGGCACCGCGCTTCTGCTCGGCAAGGCCGCAGCGAAGGGACGCGGCGTCGATCTCAACGACAATTCCATACGCGTGCGCGACGGCCACACCGGCCCGCGCCCGGCCGGCACGATCGGCTTTGCGACCTTGCGCGGCGGCGGCGTGGTCGGCGACCACTCGGTCATCTTCGCCAGCGAGAGCGAGCGGCTGACCCTATCCCACAGCGCCGGCGACCGTTCGCTGTTTGCGCGGGGCGCGCTGCAGGCCGCACTCTGGGCGCGCGACAAGAAACCCGGCTTCTATTCCATGCTCGACGTACTCGGGCTGTCAACACGCTGATCCGATCCTGGAGCGGGTCGGCACGGAACCGCCGATCAGCTCCGAGCTTTTATTGTCTCGCAATTCCTGACGGAAAGCCGCTACGCACTCTTCCTGGAATTGCTCTATCAAGGAGAAAATTATGAGCGGTACTCTCGTTCTCGTTCGCCACGGGCAGAGCGACTGGAATTTGAAGAATCTCTTTACCGGCTGGAAGGATCCCGATCTGACCGCGCTCGGCGTCGAAGAAGCCAAGACCGGCGGCAAGGCTCTGGCCGATTATGGCATCAAATACGATATCGCCTTCACCTCGGCGCTGACGCGCGCCCAGCACACGCTGAAGATCATCCTCGATGAAATCGGCCAGCCCGGCCTCGAAACCATCAAGGATCAGGCGCTGAACGAGCGCGACTACGGCGATCTCTCCGGCCTCAACAAGGATGACGCCCGCGCCAAGTGGGGCGAAGAGCAGGTTCACATCTGGCGCCGCTCCTACGACGTTCCGCCGCCCGGCGGCGAAAGCCTGCGCGACACCGGCGCCCGCGTCTGGCCCTATTACCTGACGGAAATCCTGCCGCGCGTGCTCGCCGGCCAGAACGTGCTCGTCGCCGCCCACGGCAACTCGCTGCGTTCGCTCGTGATGGTTCTCGATCGGCTGAGCAAGGCGCAGATCCTGGAGCTCAACCTCGCGACCGGCGTGCCAATGGTCTACAAGCTCAAGGCCGATTCCACCGTCGCCTCGAAGGAAGTCCTCGGCGACATGTCCGGCGCGCATTGAGCGCTGAAAGACAAGCCACCCCTCGCCCTCCCGAATGGGTGAGGGGTGGAAAATACGGCAGCATGTGTTACATTGCACTGCATATGCAACACATGGACTGGATATGACGGACGCCACATTTACTTTTCGGGTTGAGGAAGACTTGAAGGCCGCCTTCAGCGAGGCCGCAAAGGCGCATGATCAAACCGGAGCGCAATTGCTTCGAGGTTTCATGCGCGACTATGTGAAACGCCAGCAAGACGCTGCTGAATATGACGCATGGTTTCGCCAGCAGGTTCAAGCCGGTCTTGCGTCCGCCAATGCCGGAAATCTCATCCCCGCCGACGATGTCGAAGCGGAATTCGCTGCCTTGCGAGAAGAAACTCGCCGCAGGCTAAGCGGAAAACCTTCGTGAAGCTTGCTTGGACTCCGGAAGCGAGAGCTGACCGACGCGTGATCTATACCTACATCGAGGCGGATAATGCCTCTGCTGCACTCGCGCTTGATGAACTTTTCGCCAAGCGGTCAACACAGCTCATTACCCATCCGATGACGGGCCGGCCGGGCCGGGTATCGGGGACGCGTGAACTCGTCGTACACAAAAACTATTTGCTGGTTTACGATCTCGCAGGAGAGACGGTGCGAATAATCCGCATTCTTCACGCAGCACAGCAATGGCCACCGAACGATGCATAGCCCGTCTCTTTGCTTTGATCCAAAGAGCTTCGATCTCAATTCTCGACGGTAAAACGCACTCTGTCGGCGGCGAAGCGGGAAATCGAATATTGTACCGGAACATTGTCGAGATCGGTGTTTAGCGCCTGCGTGATCAGGACAATGGCCCCCGGCGATAGCTGCAGATCGGCGAGATCGCCCTCATCGGCATGGGTTGCGGTGATCTCGGTGACGACGCGCACATAATCCGGCACGCCAAGCTCCTTGAATGCCTTGGTGATCGATCCGGTCGCCCGGTAGACATCGGCAATGCCCCCGAAGCGGTCGGCTGGGAACCAGCTGGTTGCGCGCGATACCGGGCGGTGATCCGCTTGGCCGAGCGTTTCAAGGCGCACAAGCCGCGTCCCCGTATTGATCTTGAGCTGCCGGGCCAATTCCACACTCGCGGCTTCTTCGCTTGCGGCAAGGAGCACGCTGCGGGTCTCGCGCACCTGATCGCCGATCCCCTGCGAAAATCGCGTCCGCTTCGAAATCGGAAAACTCAGGCGTTCCTTGCGCTCGATCAACGTACCGCGCCCTTGTACCGCCCGGACGATCCCCTCCTGTGCCAGCGCGCCGAGCGCGCTGCGGATGGTATGCCGGTTGACGCCGAACTGCAGTGCCAGCATCGTTTCCGGCGGCACCATGCCCGTCTCATCGAAATCGCCATGATTGATCGACGTGCGAATCCGGTCGGCGATTTGCCGCCAGAGCGCCACGCCGGTCTGCCTCTGAATCTTCTGCCCTGCCATGATGCCCACTCGCCCTGTCACACGCTTGTCACGACTCACTAATAGTTATAATCCTATCTTGTATGGTTGTCTATATCAATAGACATTTGAAGGAAGGCGCGATGAATTCAGCACAAAGGCAGGAAGCGGCTGCGCACGAGCGTCGGGAGCGCAAGCGCGTCGCCGATCTTCTGGCGCAGGCAGAGCGCGACGAGCTAGAGGCAGCGTGGGAGGCATTACCAAGCAAGCCGGCGGTACAGCCGGTGCGCGGACCGGAAACCGGGCTCGTGATGGTGCGCGGCCGCATCGGCGGCGGTGGCTCGCCCTTCAATCTCGGCGAGGTCACGGTGACGCGTGCTACCGTCCGGCTGGCATCCGGCACGATCGGCCACGCGCATGCGCTCGGCACGGATCGCGAAAAGGCCCGCCTCTCGGCCATTTTCGACGCCCTCTGGCAGCAATCGGCCACCAAGGAATTCGTCGAGAAGGCGATACTGCAGCCGGTTACCGAGCGCATCGCCGACTATGATCGCAAGCGCGCCGAAGAAACGGCGGCGACCCGCGTCGATTTTTTCACCATGGTTCGCGGAGAAGACTGATGAGCTTGTTCAGTACCCCAACCTTCGGAAACGAAGCCCTGACCGGCGGTTTCAGCGACCCGGTCTTCGATGCACAGAGCGTCTTCAAGATGACCATGGACGCCATGGCGCGTCCGGGTGCCCTGCAGACCGTCAGCGCCGATATCGCACCGCCGGTGCCGCTCGGAATCGCTGCCGGCGCCATCGGTCTGACCCTTTGCGACCATGACACGCCGGTGTGGCTGTCCACCGGTCTGGCAAGATCGGGCCTGCAGGAATGGCTCGCCTTCCACACCGGGGCACCCGTTATCTCGGAGAGGCTGGAGGCGCATTTCGCCTTCGTCGAGGCCGGCATGGCGCTTTCCTCCTTCAGCCAGTTCGGCATCGGCACCCAGGAATATCCCGACCGCTCGACGACCATCGTACTGGAAATCCAAAGTCTGGAAGGCGGCAAGCAACTGGCGCTTTCCGGCCCCGGCATCAAGGATGTGACCATGATCGCCCCGGTCGGGCTGCCGGATGCGCTGCTGCGCATCTGGAACGACAATCGCGCGCTCTTCCCGCGCGGCGTCGATCTCATCCTGACGGCGGGCCGGCAATTCCTCTGCCTGCCGCGCACCACCAAGATCACCGCGACGGAGATGTGACATATGTATGTTGCCGTTAAGGGTGGCGAAGCAGCCATCGCCAATGCCCACCGGCTGCTGGCCGACCGTCGCCGCGGCGACCGTTCGCTGCCGGCGCTGGCCATAGACCAGATCGTCGAACAGCTCGCGCTCGGCGTCGATCGCGTCATGGCCGAAGCCTCGCTTTATGACCGAACGCTGGCGGCGCTTGCCGTCCGTCAGGCACGCGGCGACATGATCGAAGCCATCTTCCTGCTGCGCGCCTATCGCACGACGCTGCCGCGCTTCGGCTATTCCCGGCCGCTCGACACCGCTGGGATGAAGATCGAACGCCGCATCTCCGCGACCTACAAGGATCTGCCAGGCGGCCAGCTTCTCGGCCCGACCTTCGACTATACGCATCGCCTGCTCGACCCGAGCCTTTTGACGGACGAGGAAGTGGACGAGCCGATGCAGCGGCCAGCCGAAGAAGGTCGCGTCATGCGCGTTTCCGAAATCCTCAGCCAGGAAGGCCTGATCGAGGGCGACGGCACCCTGCCGGTCGATCACGAAATCGGCGACCTCACGCGGGAGCCGATGGAATTCCCGATGACCCGCGATCTTCGCCTGCAGGCGCTCGCGCGCGGCGACGAAGGCTTCCTGCTGGCGCTCGGCTATTCGACCCAGCGCGGCTACGGCCGCAACCACCCCTTCACCGGCGAAATCCGTATCGGCGAAGTGGAGGTCGAATTCGATGTGCCGGAACTCGGCTTTGCCGTCGCGCTCGGCCGCGTCCAGGTGACCGAATGCCAGATGGTCAACCAGTTCAAGGGTTCGGCCAAGGCACCCCCGCAATTCACCCGCGGCTACGGCCTGGTCTTCGGCCAGAGCGAACGCAAGGCCATGGCGATGTCGCTGGTCGACCGCGCGCTGCGCGCCGAAGAGCTCGGCGAAGACGTCGTTGCGCCGGCTCAGGATGAGGAATTCGTCATCTCCCATTCCGACAACGTGCAGGCAACCGGCTTCGTCGAACATCTGAAACTGCCGCACTATGTCGACTTCCAGGCCGAGCTCGACCTGGTGCGGCGCATGCGCCGCGATTTCGAGGCCGCTCGCGAACGCGGCATGGATCCCATGACGGAGGCAGCCGAATGACCGAACTCGCCACCTACAACTTCGCCTATCTCGACGAACAGACCAAGCGGATGATCCGCCGCGCCATCCTGAAGGCTATCGCCATTCCCGGCTATCAGGTGCCTTTCGCTTCCCGCGAAATGCCGATGCCTTACGGCTGGGGCACTGGCGGCGTGCAGCTGACGGCGGCCATCATCGGCCCGGAAGATGTGCTGAAGGTCATCGACCAGGGCGCCGACGACACGACCAACGCCGTCTCCATCCGCGCCTTCTTCCAGAAGGTCGCCAATGTCGCGGTGACCACCCGAACGGAAGAGGCGACCATCATCCAGACGCGCCACCGCATCCCGGAAGCCAAGCTCGGCCCGAACCAGGTGCTCGTCTACCAGGTGCCGATCCCGGAGCCCTTACGCTTCCTGGAACCGCGCGAGACCGAGACGCGCAAGATGCATGCACTCGAGGAATATGGCCTCATGCATGTGAAACTCTATGAGGATATCGCCCGCAACGGCCGCATCGCCACGACCTATGCCTATCCGGTCAAGGTCGCGGGCCGCTACGTCATGGATCCCTCGCCGACGCCGAAGTTCGACAATCCGAAAATGCACCTCTCCGACGCGCTGCAGCTTTTCGGCGCCGGCCGTGAAAAGCGCATCTATGCCGTGCCGCCCTACACACAGGTCGTCAGCCTGGATTTCGAGGATCATCCCTTCGAAGTGCAGCGCTTCGACAAGCCGTGCGCGCTCTGCGGCGCTGAGCAGGTCTATCTCGACGAAGTGATCCTCGACGACAAGGGCGGGCGCATGTTCGTCTGCTCCGACACCGACTTCTGCGAAGACCGCCGTGCCCATGGCCATGCCGGAACGATGCTGGCATCCGACGGGCTGCCTGGTGGCAAGGAGGCTGCCGAATGAGTGACTCACCTCTTCTCAAGGTCAAGGATATCTCGAAGTTCTACGGCAGCCGTATCGGGTGCAGGGACGTGTCCTTCGAGCTTTGGCCCGGCGAAGTGCTGGCCATCGTCGGCGAATCCGGCTCCGGCAAGACGACGCTGCTCAACTGCATTTCGACGCGATTGCTGCCGACGACAGGCAGCGTCGAATATCATATGCGCGACGAGACCTATCGTGACCTCTTCCGCATGAACGAGGCCGAGCGCCGGTTCCTGATGCGGACCGACTGGGGCTTCGTGCATCAGAACCCGGCCGACGGCTTGCGCATGACGGTTTCGGCCGGCGCCAATGTCGGCGAGCGGCTGATGGCGATCGGCAACCGCCACTACGGCAACATCCGCAACACGGCCATCGACTGGCTGGAGCGGGTGGAAATCGACGCCGACCGCATCGACGATCAGCCGCGCGCCTTCTCCGGCGGCATGCGCCAGCGCCTGCAGATCGCCCGCAATCTGGTGACCGGCCCCCGCCTTGTCTTCATGGACGAGCCGACCGGCGGTCTCGACGTTTCCGTGCAGGCCCGCCTGCTCGACCTCGTTCGCGGCCTCGTCAACGATCTCGGCCTTTCGGCGATCATCGTCACGCACGACCTCGCCGTTGCCCGCCTCCTGTCGCACCGCATGATGGTGATGAAGGACGGACAGGTGATCGAGCATGGTCTCACCGACCGTGTGCTCGACGATCCGCGCGAACCCTATACGCAACTGCTCGTCTCTTCGATCCTGCAGGTCTGAGGAAGTATCATGGCAACCCCACTCGTCGTTTCCGAAGTCTTCAAAAGCTTCACCATGCACCTGCGCGACGGCCTGCGCCTGCCTGTCGTCGCCGATGTCTCCTTCTCCGTCGCCGCCGGCGAATGCGTCGTGCTCGGCGGCCCGTCCGGCATCGGCAAGAGCTCGCTCTTGAAAATGATCTACGGCAACTACGCCGTCGACGGCGGCCAGATCCTCGTCACGCATAAGGGCAGGATCGTCGATCTCGCGACCGCCGACCCGCGCACCGTGCTCGACGTGCGCCGCCAGACCATGGGCTATGTCAGCCAGTTTCTGCGCACCGTGCCGCGCGTTGCCGCCATCGATGTCGTCGCCGAGCCGCTGCTGGCTCGCGGCGTGACCGTGGCCGATGCGCGCGAACGGGCAGCCGAGTTGCTTGCCCAGCTGAATCTGCCACCGGAACTCTGGCAATTGCCGCCCGCCACCTTCTCCGGCGGCGAGCAGCAGCGCGTCAACATTGCGCGCGGCTTCATCACCGACCACGCCATTCTTCTGCTCGACGAGCCCACGGCGTCGCTCGATGCCCGTAACCGGGCCGTCGTCGTCGACATGATCGAGCAGAAGAAGGAAGCCGGCGTCGCCCTTCTCGGCATCTTCCATGACGAAGAGGTGCGCGAGGCCGTCGGCAGCCGCATTCTCGACGTGTCGCAGTTTTCGCCGAGAAAGGCAGCTGCATGAGCCGCAAATTGGGCGAAACGCCCTTCATCAGCCCTTCGGCCAGCGTCAACAACTCGACGCTCGGCCGCTATACCGAAGTCTCCGACCGCTGCCGCATCGACGAGGTCGAGATCGGCGACTATTCCTACATCATGCAGGATGGCGCGGTCTGGTGTGCGACGATCGGCAAGTTCGTCAACATTGCCGCCGCGGTACGCATCAACGCCACCAACCATCCGACATGGCGCGCAACGCTGCATCACTTCACCTATCGCGCCGCCGATTATTGGCCTGATGCCGATATGGAGACGGATTTCTTCACCTGGCGGCGCGACAACCGCGTCTTCATCGGTCATGACGTCTGGATCGGTCACGGCGCCACCATCCTGCCTGGCGTCACGGTCGGCAATGGTGCCGTCATCGGTGCAGGCGCCGTCGTCTCCAAGGATGTGGCCCCCTACACGATCGTCGGCGGCGTTCCGGCCAAGCTGATCCGCGAGCGTTTCACGCCCGAGGTTGGAGCGCGCATGGACAGGCTCGCCTGGTGGGATTGGGATCACGACCGCCTGCGCACGGCGCTCGCAGACTTCCGCGCCCTTTCGGCGGAGGAATTTCTGAATCGCTACGACGCCTGAGAACCGTTTCCGCCCAAACCAAGCTTGCAAGACGTTGACGAGCGATCCAGCTTTCAGACGATCCTTGCAAGGGCGGGATCGGGAGGAGTTTCCATGGCAAAGCAGTTTTCCAGCATCGACGACAGGCTGCGCGATTTCATCGCGCGGCAACACATCTTCTTTACCGCGTCGGCGGCCGCCCGTTCGCGGGTCAATGTTTCGCCGCGCGAAACGCTGTGCCTGCGCATCATCTCCCCGAACACGGCCATCTATCTCGACCGAACCGGCAGCGGCAACGAAACGTCGGCCCATATGAAGGCCGACGGACGGATGACCATCATGCTCTGCGCGATGGAAGGCCCGCCGATGATCCTGCGCCTCTACGGCCACGGCCGGATCATCCATCGGTCATCGCTGGAATATAGCGAATTGCTGCATGAGCACTATGACGGAAACGCGCCGCTCGGCGCGCGGCAAATCGTCTGGCTGGACATCGATCTCGTCCAAACCTCGTGCGGCTTCGGCGTACCGCTCTTCGGCTATGAAGGCGAAAGACAAAGTCTCGACAACTGGGCCAACACAAAGGGACAGGATGGTATTGAGGAGTATTGGCGCGAGAAAAACGTCCTCAGCATGGATGGCTTAGCTACCGGTTTATTTGACGATTGAGCACAACCGAAGCAATCAGTCATTAGCCGTACAGGATCGGGGCGAATTGTAACAGCACTTACATAAAACTGACATTGGAGCTTCATGAAGCGGGACTAATCGGTTGCCTTGTGGTAGGCGCCAGCCCCCTCGAAACTCCTTCGAGACAGAGGCATGCGCCCATTCTTAGCACCGGTACCGCTGATTTTTTGCAGCCCGGCAGCCGCGAAAGGGAAGCACTATGTTCGAACTCAGGAATGTCTCACGCCGGTTTGGCAACAAGCTCGCTGTCGATTCCGTGACTTTGGACATACCGCAGGGGCAGATGGTCGGCGTCATCGGCCGTTCCGGTGCCGGCAAGTCGACGCTGCTGCGCATGATCAACCGCCTGGCCGATCCGAGCTCCGGCTCGATCCATTTCTCCGGTATTGAGGTCTCCAAGCTCAGAGGTCGCGCGCTGCGCAGCTGGCAGCGCGACTGCGCCATGATCTTCCAGCAGTTCAACCTCGTTCCGCGCCTCGACGTGCTGACCAACGTCATGCTCGGCCGGCTCAACCAGCGTTCGACCGTGCTGAGCCTGCTCTCCGTTTTCACCCGCGAGGAGCGCATCGAAGCGATCGCCGCTCTCGAACGCCTCGGCATCGAACAGACGGCCCTGCAGATGGCCGGCACGCTTTCCGGCGGCCAGCAGCAGCGCGTCGCCATCTGCCGCGCCTTGATGCAGCAGCCAAAGATGATGCTGGCCGACGAGCCGATCGCCTCGCTCGACCCGCTGAACGCCAAGATCGTCATGGATGCGCTGCGCGATATCAACGAGCGCGAAGGCATCACCGTCATCACCAACCTGCATACGCTGGATACGGCCCGCAACTATTGCGAACGCATCATCGGCATGGCGGCCGGCCGCGTCGTCTTCGACGGCAAGGCATCCGATCTGACAGCTGCAGCCGTCAAGGAAATCTACGGCACCGACAAGGACGGCGCCGGCATCGACGAGACCATGACGTCGACGGCCATCAACTTCGCCGATCCGGCCGCGCAAGCCGCGGCAACTGAATCTGCCGGCCCGCAACCGCTGGCGCTGGCCGGTCTCTGAGGGAGACGGCCGGGATCGAAAGCCCGCGTCAAGGGCACATTTCTTCTAGACCGAAGGCATCCGGGGACACCGGTTAATCAGGAGACGAACCCAATGTTGAAGAAGACCCTTCTCGCGGCTACGGCGCTTCTCGCGCTCGTTGGCGGCGCCAACGCAGCAGACCTCAAGGAATTCCGCGTCGGCATTCTCGGCGGCGAAAACGAAGCCGACCGCCTGCGCAACTACGCCTGCCTTTCCGACCACCTGAAGAAGGAGTTCGGTTTCGAGAAGGTTTCGCTGTTCCCGGCCGCCGACTATAACGGCGTTATCCAGGGTCTGCTCGGCGGCACGCTCGACTTCGCAGAACTCGGCGCTTCCGGCTACGCAGCCGTCGCCATCAAGGATCCGAAGGCCGTTACCCCGATCCTGACCACGCAGCAGACCGACGGTGCGACCGGCTACTACTCGATCGGCCTCGCTCTGAAGTCCTCCGGCATCAAGACGATCACCGACGCCAAGGGCAAGAAGCTCGGCTACGCCGATCCGGACTCCACCTCGGGCTACCTCGTTCCGCTGACGCAGATTCCGAAGACCACCGGCGCCCCGAACGACAAGTTCTTCGCTTCGACCCAGTTCAACGGCGGCCATGAGAACAACCTGCTCGCCGCTTACGACGGCAAGGTCGACGTTGCTGTCGACGACTCCTCGGGCATCGGCGATTTCAAGGACGGCTTCACCTCCGGCACCTTCCGCAAGGCTGTCGACAAGGGCACCGTCGACCCGAACAAGCTGGTCGAAGTATGGCGTTCGCCGCTGATCCCGAACGGCCCGCTCGTCGTTCGCAACGCTCTCGGCACCGAATGGCAGACCAAGCTGGCAGACTTCTTCATGAAGCTTCCGACGACCGACGCCAAGTGCTTCAACGCTGTCGAAGGCGGCGACTTCAAGGGCTACATCAAGGTAACCCCCGACTTCTACAACGCCGTTATCGACGTTCGTAAGGCTGCCATCGGCGGCTGATCCATATTGCGATAACTGGGCGGCCGGCAACGGCCGCCCTTTTGCTATTCACAGGGGCAGGATTTCATGACGATCGCCGATACGCACCCGAACATGCAAAGCGCGCCGCAGAGCGCCAAGGAGATCGGCGACGCCTGGAGCAAGATGGTGGCCCGCCGCCGTCTTTATACAGGCATAGGCCTCGTCATCCTGCTTGCCGCCTTCGTCAGCTCCGTCCGCTTCGCCGATGAAAGCAATGCCGGCCATTTCTTCGAGCGCCTGCCGCATCTCTTCGACTTCGTAAGCTGGCTCATTCCCAAGGATTGGGCCGACGTCTACCGCGCGCTCTTCGACCTGCCAAGCCCCAACGGCGCAAACGGCGCCGGTGGCGAGGAATTCAATTTCCCGCTCGGCCGGGTCTATGTCTGGGGCGATTTCTATATCCCCGAATATTTCGAGCTGATGATCATCACGATCAACGTGGCGCTGGTGTCGACCATCATCGGCTTCATCTTCGCAGTGCCTCTCGCCTTCTTTGCCGCGCGCAACCTGTCGCCGTCCCATCCTGTCCGCCTGATAGTCAAGCGCATCATGGAGCTTCTGCGCGCCTTCCCGGAAATCGTCATTGCTGGCCTGTTCTCCGCCATCCTGTCGATCGGCCCGATCGCCGCCATCATCGCCGTCGGCCTTCACACGATCGGCGCGCTCGGCAAGCTGTTCTATGAGGTCGTCGAGAACATCGACATGAAGGCGGACGAAGGCATGCGGGCCGTCGGTGCGAGCTGGACGGAGCGCGTGCGCTTTGCCGCCCTGCCGCAGGTGCTGCCGAACTTCACGTCCTATGCCTTGCTGCGCCTGGAGATCAACGTCCGCGCCTCCACCATCATCGGCGCCGTCGGCGGCGGCGGTATCGGCGAAGAGCTGAAACTTGCGATCTCGCGCGGCTTCGGAGCCAAGACCATGGCGCTGATGCTGCTGCTCTTCGCGACCATCATCGCCGTCGACCAGTTTTCCGCGTGGCTGCGCCGTCGTCTCGTCGGCGAGCACGCCTTCCTTCTGCAGCATTGAGGTTCCCCATGTCCGTCATCGACGCCAGCCGTATGCAGGAAATCGAAGCGCGGTATCCGGAGGTCTTTCACCGATCCTTCCGCCAGCGCTATGGCGCGCTGATGATTTTCATCGGCGTCATCCTCTATGGTATTTACGCAGTGTGGTTCTTCGATCTGCCGAAAGTCCTGTCGGAGGCACGTTGGGAGCGCGTCGGCATCTATCTCAGCCAATGGATCAGCTATGACGTCCAGCCGGAATTCCGCATCTCCGGCGACAAGATCAGCATCAAGTATCCGCGCTTCTCGCCGCTGGGCGACAATCCCAATCCGAACTGGGTCGCGACTGCTCCCGATGGCAGCATCGCCGTTTCGGTCAGCGGCACCAGCCGCATGGTGACGATCACCAAGACGCAGGCGATCCTGACGGCGCATGGCCTCACCATCCCGATCGATATCACCGGCAACACGCCGAAGATCGTCGGCTCGCAGCCTATCCCCAGCTGGATGACGGTCTATGACGACAACATTCTCGCCAATCTAGGCTTTGCCGGCGACGTCAGCATTTCCACCGATCGCGTGAAGATCCGCAAGCGCTTCCTCGGCTGGGCCAATTTCGTCTTCGATACCCACTCGCCCTTCTTCGACAAGCCGGCGAGCGAAGTCATAAGCCTGATCGTCTCCGGGCCGCGGCTCGATCCAGCCCAATCCAATCTCTCGCTCGCCTTCGACAATATCTGGAACAATGGCGCCTGGCAGCACGGCGATGTCTGGACCAAGCTGTTCCAGACCATCGTGATGGCCTTCCTCGGCACGCTGCTGGGTTCGCTCGCCGCCTTCCCGCTCGCCTTCCTCGCTGCCCGCAACATCACGCCGAACCGGCTGCTCAATCAGGTGCTGAAGCGCTTCTTCGATTTCCTGCGCTCGGTCGACATGCTGATCTGGGCGTTGTTCCTGACACGCGCCTTCGGTCCCGGTCCGCTCGCCGGCAGCGGCGCCATCTTCCTCACGGAAACGGGCACGCTCGGCAAGCTCTATTCCGAAGGTCTCGAAAACATCGACAACAAGCCGCGCGAAGGCGTGAAATCCACGGGCTCCCCGCCGATCCTCGTGCAGCGCTACGGCATCGTGCCGCAGATCGTCCCCGTCATCGTCAGCCAGACGCTCTACCAGTGGGAATCGAACGTGCGTGGCGCGACCATCATCGGCGCGGTCGGCGCGGGCGGCATCGGCCTGAAGCTTTGGGAAGCGATGCGCACCAACGCCAACTGGGCGAATGTCGCCTACATGGTGCTGCTGATCCTGATCGTGGTCTTCCTGTTCGACGCCGCATCGAATGCACTGCGCTCGCGCCTGATGGGAACTCGCGTCAGATAAAAGGCCCCGAAGAAAAATCATAGCGCATCATCATTCTGTCACGGGAATCCGGTAGCGCAGGCCCGGCAAGGCTGCATCGGCCGAGTCGGGTTTAGCCGGATTCGTTTAGCTGCTGCCTTGTTGTACTTGCGGTTTGTCGCAAATCACCCAACAGTGTCCCGCGCAGCCGATTTTTCCAAGGAATACAGCCTTGCGCTATGCTCTCTATTTCACGCCGCCCAAAGACGATTCGCTGACGTCACTTGCCTCCCGCTGGCTGGGTCGCGATGCATTTTCCAATGAGATTTTTTCCGACAAGGCTATGGGTCCGTTGCCGGAAGACCATGCCGAACTGACAGCCGATCCTCGCCGCTACGGCTTCCACGCCACACTGAAGGCACCCTTCGAGCTCGCAACTTCGGTGAATGAGCGCGACCTGCTCGAGGTCGCTGCCGATTTCGCCTCGCGCACCAAGGCGTTCACCGTTCCGGAGCTGGTGCTTGGCCAGCTCGGCCCTTTCTTCGCGCTCGTGCCCGGTTCGCTCCACCAGCCGCTGCAGGATTTCGCCTTCAGCGTCGTCAAGACCTTCGAGCCGTTCCGCGCCCCGCTTTCGGACCATGATATCGCACGGCGCAAGCCGGAGGCGCTGACCGAACCGCAGCGCGCCCATCTGCTGCGCTGGGGCTACCCTTACGTCAATGACGAGTTCCGTTTCCATATGACGCTGACCGGGCCTATCCCGGCCGAGCGTCAGGCCGACATGCATGAAACCCTGCGCGAACGCTTTGCCGGCCATTCCGGCAAGTCGCTTGCCATTTCCAGCCTCGCCATCTTCGTCGAAGAAGAGCGTGGCGCTCCCTTTACCGTCCGCTCCTGGCTGCCGCTTGCTGGCGGCTAGAGCATTTCCACTTTAAACGTAGCCGCGGGAATGCTCTATCTCTTTGTTTTCACGCAATTCCGGACGCAAAACCGCTTCGCACTTTTGCTGGAATTGCTCCAATGATGAAAGACCTGACATGACCAAAGAAACCGTCCTTTCCAACGCCCGCATCGTCCTCGAAGACAAGATCGTCGAAGGCTCGGTGCTAATCCGTGACGGTCGTATTGCCGCCATTTCCGAGGGTAAGTCCGCGATCGGCGAGGATTTCGAAGGCGATTACCTGATCCCCGGCCTGGTCGAGCTGCATACCGACCATCTGGAAGCGCATTACTCCCCGCGTCCGGGCGTCCGCTGGAACAAGACGGCAGCCATACAGGCACACGACGCCCAGGTCGTCACATCAGGCATCACCACCGTGTTCGACTGCCTGCGCATGGGTTCGGACGAGGACGGCGGTTTCGAAAAGGGCGAGATGCGCGACATGGCCGACGCCATCCAGGCGGCCCAGCGCGAGGACCGCCTGCGCGCCGATCACCTGATCCACCTGCGCTGCGAAGTTTCTTCCGACAACGTCCTCGACCACTTCCAGGACTTCGAGAAGGACCCCTACGTCCGTCTCGTCTCGCTGATGGACCATGCGCCGGGCCAGCGCCAGTTCCGGACCATGGACCAGTATATCTTCTACTATCAGAAGAAGCGCGGTCTGAGCGACGAGGCCTTTGCCAAGTTTGTCGCCAAGCGCCAGGAAGAGTCGGCGAAATACGCAACGCCGCATCGCGATGCGATCTCCAAGGTCTGCGCCGAGCGCGGCATCACCGTTGCCAGCCATGACGATGCGACGCTTGCCCATGTCGACGAAGCCATCAACTACGGCGTCCGCCTGGCGGAGTTCCCGACCAGCATCGATGCGGCCAAGGCTTCGCACGGCGCCGGCATGAGCGTGCTGATGGGCGCGCCGAACATCGTGCGCGGCAAATCGCATTCTGGCAATATCGCCGCTCGCGATCTGGCCGAACTCGGCGTGTTGGACGTGCTTTCCTCCGACTACGTGCCGCTCAGCCTGCTGCATGCGCCCTTCATCCTCGCCGACGAAGTCGAGGGCATTTCGCTGCCGCAGGCGATTGCCATGGTCACCGCAACGCCGGCAAAGACCGTCAGCCTCGATGACCGTGGACGCATTGCGGAAGGCCTGCGCGCCGATCTCGTGCGCGTCCGCCGCGATCATGGCGTGCCGGTCACCCGCTCCGTCTGGCGCGATGGACGTCGGGTCGCATGAGCACGGACGCCAATCTCGAGCCGGCTAATGGCCGCCTTTCGGATGCAACAGCAGGCACACTCGCTGTCGTCGTCGGCCCGAGCGGTGCAGGCAAGGATACGCTGATGAACCTTGCCGCCCGGCACTTTGCCGGCCGGCGAGACGTCCGTTTCGTCCGCCGGGTCATCACGCGTGACGTCGATGCCGGTAACGAAGACCACAAAAGCGTCTCCGAAGCGGATTTCGAGGCGATGAAACAGGCCGGCGCATTTGCCGTCTCCTGGGAAGCACATGGCCTGAAATATGGTATCCCTGCCGAAGTCGCTGACGAGCTTGCGCGCGGCAATCTCGTTATTGCCAACGGCTCGCGCTCGGCACTGCCCCATTTCCAGACCGCATTTCCACGACTGAAAGTCATCAACATCACGGCGCGGCGCGAAGTGCTGGCCGAGCGGCTGATGGCGCGTGGCCGCGAAAGCCGCGAGGATGTGCTGAAGCGCCTGGAACGCAGCACGCTTGCCGTCCAAGACGGCTATGATGTCACCGATATCGACAATAGCGGCACGCTCGAAGAAGCCGAACGCGCCGTCATTGCTGTGCTGGAAACGCTGGTCCGGAAGTAAGAGCGCTGAAGCCGCCCAATCTCGCCCTCCTGAGCTTGTCGAAGGGGCGGGCGAGGAAGCAATTTCACTGGTTTAGGGATTGCGCAAAGAGAGTAACCGCACGTTCAAAAGCCTAGCGCAATTTCTAAGCCATTGAAATTGCAAGAGAGGGGATCCTTTTCTTGCTAAAACGGCCTCGAAGTCCAATGCGCCCCTACCTACCCCCGCCCTTGCAAAATCTAGCACTTAGCCTGACGGCTAAATACTGATTTTGCTTTCCCGCCCCCAAGGGGCGGGATAGGCAGCCTCAGTGCGCCTCATCCCAATTATGAGCGGCGCGCGCGTCGACCTTCAGAGGCACGGCCATGTCGACCGCTGGCATGGCGGCATTTTCCATGACCGAGACGATGATCGGCGTGGTGCGCTCGACGTCGGCATCTTCGACTTCGAAGATCAGTTCGTCGTGCACCTGCAGCAGCATGCGGACGCGATCGCCGAGCCCGGCGGCGGCCAGTGCCGGCTCCATCTTGATCATGGCGCGGCGGATGACGTCGGCTGCCGAACCCTGGATCGGCGCATTGATCGAGGCACGCTCGTTGAAGGCGCGGACGGACGGGTTGGAGGAGCGGATCTCCGGGAAATGGATACGGCGACCGAAGATCGTCTCGACATAGCCGTTGTCGCGCGCAGCCTGCTTGGTGCTGTCCATATAGTCGCGGATGCCGGGGAAGCGCTCGAAGTACTTCTTGATGTAATCGCCGGCTTCCGAGCGCTCGATCGAGAGCTGGTTGGCGAGACCGAAGGCGGAGATGCCGTAGATAATGCCGAAGTTGATCGCCTTGGCGCGGCGGCGCACCTCGCTCGGCATGCCTTCCACCGGCACGCCGAACATCTCAGAGGCCGTCATCGCGTGAATGTCGATGCCGTCTTCGAAGGCCTGCTTCAGCTGCGGGATATTGGCGACATGCGCCAGAACGCGCAATTCGATCTGGCTGTAGTCGGCGGAGACGAGCTTGTGCCCCGGCGTCGAAATGAAGGCGGTGCGGATCTTGCGGCCTTCCGCCGTGCGCACCGGAATATTCTGCAGGTTCGGCTCGGAGGAAGACAGGCGCCCTGTCGTGGTCGATGCCAGCGAATAGGAGGTGTGAACACGCTTCGTCTGCGGATGGACGTAGCCCGGGAGAGCATCGGTATAGGTCGATTTCAGCTTAGTGAGCTGGCGCCAGTCGACGATCTTGCGCGGCAGATCGAAGCCGGCAGCGGCCAGATCTTCCAGCACCTGCGCCGAGGTCGACCATTGGCCCGTCTTGGTCTTGCTGCCGCCGGCCAGTCCCATCTTGCCGAAGAGGATATCGCCGAGCTGCTTCGGAGAGCCGATGTTGAAGCGCTCGCCGGCAAGCGTATAGATCTCGTCCTCAAGGGCGGCGGCACCCTGCGCCAGCTCGCCGGAAAGGCGCGAGAGGATCTGCCGGTCGATGGTGATGCCGCGCTCTTCCATATGAGCGAGTACCGGCACAAGGGGCCGCTCCAGCCGCTCGTAGACGGCCGAGAGCTTTTCCGCCGCAAGCCGCGGCTTCAATACTAACCAGAGACGCAACGTCACGTCGGCGTCCTCGGCGGCATAGGCCGTGGCACGGTCGATATCGACGAGATCGAAGGTGACGTTGGATTTGCCGCTGCCGGCCACGTCCTTGTAGGCGATCGGCTTGTGGCCGAGCCAGCGCTCGGAGAGGCTGTCCATGCCGTGCGTGGCGTTGGAGCCGCCGTCGAGCACATAGGATAGCAGCATGGTATCATCGAACGACTTCGTCTCGATGCCGTAGCGCTTCATCAGCAGGTAGTCGTATTTCAGGTTCTGCGCGATCTTAAGGATGGAGGCATCCTCGAGCAGCACCTTCAATCTCGCCAGGGCATCGCGCAGCGGAATTTGATTTTCGGCCATACCGCCGCCGAGCAGATCGCCGACGCCGGTCTTGTGGCTGAGGGGCACATAGGCGGCGCGGATGGAGGCGCCTGTGGGATCGTTGCGGTTGTCGGCAATCGCCAGCGAGAAGCCGACGATTTCAGCCTGCATGACATCGAGCGACGTCGTTTCGGTATCGAAGGCGACGATGCCGGTCTCGCGCGCATCCGCAATCCACTGATCGAGGACGGCGACATCGCGAATGGTCACATATTTCGAATGATCGATCGGTGCTGTGGCGAAGCTTGCGGCACGCGCCGTCGCCAGCGCCGCCGGCTCCGTCAGACCTTCGACCGACAGGCGCGGCTTTGCCGCCTGCGCCGGAACGGCGGCCCCCTCGGCGGAGACCTCGCTGCCGGCAACGAGGTCGACATTTTCACCAACCTCCAGATCCGGGCCATGCGCGCTGTCAGCCAGCTCGACCTTGACGACGGATGGTTCGATCGCCGCCGGATCGCAATCGCAGGCATCGGCGACGCGGCGCGTCAGCGAGGTGAATTCCATAGCCTTGAGGAAGCCGATCAGCTTCGGCCCGTTCTGCGGCTCCAGCACCAGCGCGTCGAGCGGCAGCTCCAGCGGGACATCGGTTCTAAGCGTCACCAGCTGGCGAGAGATGCGCGCAAGTTCGGCATTGGCGATGATGTTTTCACGGCGCTTCTGCTGCTTGATTTCGCTCGCGCGGGCCAGCAGCGTGTCGAGATCGCCGAATTCTTCCAGCAGTTGCGCCGCCGTCTTCGGCCCGATGCCGGGGATGCCGGGGACGTTATCGACCGAATCGCCGGTCATGGCCTGCAGGTCGATCATCTTTTCCGGCGGCACGCCCCATTTCTCGACGACGTCGGGAATGCCGATCTGCTTGTCCTTCATGCTGTCGTACATGTGGACCATCGGGGTGACGAGCTGCATCAGATCCTTGTCGGACGAGATGATCGTTACGTCGGAACCGGCTGCCTCGGCCTGGCGGGCATAGGTGGCAATGATATCGTCAGCCTCGAAACCGTCGGTTTCGATGCAAGGCAGGTTGAAGGCGCGCGTCGCCTCGCGGATCAGTCCGAATTGCGGGATCAGCTCTTCCGGCGGCGCGGAACGGTTTGCCTTGTATTCCGGGAAGATCTCCTTGCGGAAAGTCTTCGAGGAATAATCAAAGATGACGGCGAAATGGGTCGGCGTGACACCCACCGAAGTATCGCGCGCCGAGGTCAGCAACTTCCATAGCATGTTGCAGAAACCGGAGACGGCGCCCACAGGCAATCCATCCGACTTGCGCGTCAGCGGCGGCAGGGCGTGAAAGGCCCGGAAAATGAAACCGGAGCCGTCGACGAGGAAGAGATGATCACCTTTTTTCATGGAAACATGGATAGCGTGACGCATCTCCAAGGTCCATACAAAGTTCAGGTTTTGCAACCCGACGAAAGCGCCAGATCTCTCACCGAAACGTTACTAATTTTTAATCAATCTAATCTGCATATTCCCTTGAAAAACCACATTTGGGACCACAAATCATGATCACCGGCGATTGATACGCCGAGGGTCTGACAATCGGCCTGTCCCCCGCCACGTCAGACTTGGACAAAGGCCTATCCCCTCTCCGGGCCTTTGTCCCCCTTTTTGAGCCGCCATGGCGTCCCCTCCAGGCCATGGCGGCTTCTTCATGAAGAAGCACACACGTATTACGCGTGCAAGATTGCCGGAAATTGATGGTTTCCTGGCTGTCTCCACCCAAGATTTGCTGATTGTTTTGATTTTGAATCACCGGCATACTTGCAATCATGGGATTTAATCGGATGGACTCCGCAGCCCACCTTGCCAGTCAGCTGGCGAAGGTATTTGCTCGCGCGTTGCAGCAACGCGCGAACAAGCTTGGCTTTTCGCCGGGTCAGTTTCCCATCCTTCTGGAACTGTGGTCCGAAGACGGCCTGACGCAGAAGCAATTGCTTGAGCGCGTCGACATCGAGCAGGCGACGATGGCCAATACGCTGTCGCGCATGGAGCGGGACGGATTGGTGGAACGCCGCCCGCATCCATCGGACAAGCGGGCGCAACTGGTCTTCCTAACGGAGAAGGCAGCCGCCATGGAGGCCGAGGCCATCGAGGCCGCGATGGCGGTTGATTCGGATGTTCTGAGGAATTTTCGCAATTTCGAACGCGAACTGCTGCTGGAATATATACGACGCATCCTGGAGAACGCCAGGCATCTCTAGATGCGTCGCGACGTCGTCGGTTTTCCATAGAGCCCTCCGGAGTGGAAGGGAGGCGCTTCCGCGGCCCGCATGAAACGAAACCGCATCAGGATTATCCCGCAGCCCTGTCCATGTCGGCAAACAATTGGCTGGGTCCGAGATCCGGCTTGCCGAAGAAGATCCCTTGAAGCTGGGCACAACCCTCTTCGATGACGATACGGCGCTGGAGTTCCGTTTCCACGCCTTCGGTCACCACGGGCATGTTCAGGCTGTGTCCGAGACCGATGATCGCGCGCACGATCGAGCGCGCCGCAGGATCATGTTCGAGCGCACCCGTGAAGCTGCGGTCAACCTTGATTTTATCGAAGGGGAAGGCGCGCAGATTGCTGAGCGAAGAGAAGCCGGTTCCGAAATCATCCATGACCACCCGAACGCCGAGGCGGTGCAGCCGCTGCAATGTCGCCAGGACGGCCGTGCGCTCCCGCATCAGCGCCGCCTCGGTGATTTCCAGTTCCAGCCGCCGCGGATCGAGGCCGGTCTTCCGCAAGATGCGCTCGATCTGGTCGTAGAGCGTCGGGATCATGAATTGCAGCGGCGACAGGTTGACGGCGACGCTTGCGGGCTGGCGCCAGCGGACGGCTTCCTGGCAGGCCTGTTCCAGCACCCATTCGCCGATTGCCGCAATCGATCCGCTCTCCTCGGCGATGGGAATGAAGGTCTCGGGCTCGATTACCCCCCGATCCGGATGCCGCCAGCGCAACAGAGCTTCGTAACCGCTGACGCTATCGCTACCGACATCGTAGATCGGTTGGTAATCGAGATAGAGCTGCCTGCGCAGAATGGCCTGACGCAGGTCGTTTTCAAGCTGGCGGCGCATACGCGCGGCCTTGTCCATTTCGGCATCGAAAAAGCAGGCGTTGCCCCTGCCCTCGCGCTTGGCGCGATAGAGCGCCGTATCCGCATTCGTGTAGAGCTGCTCGGCACTGGCACCGTCGCGAGGGTAGATGGCGATGCCGAGGCTGACGCCGACAGCGGTCGGATCCCGCGCCGTATCCATCTCCGCGGCAAATTCCGCCAGAATGCGCTCGGCAAGACGGGTTGCGGCTTCGGGCTGCTGACACATGGGCTGAATGACGGCGAATTCATCGCCGCCGAGCCGCGCCACCGTATCGCTCTCCTCTGTGACCCGCCGCAGGATACCGGCGACCTTGCAAAGAAGACGATCACCTTCGGCATGACCGAAGACATCGTTGATCGCCTTGAACCGATCGAGATCCAGGCAGAAGACAGCGACTTCGCCACGCTTGCGATTGGCCATCTGCAATGCCTGTCGGATGCGCTGGTCGAAGAGCGAACGATTGGGAAGATCCGTCAATATATCGTGGTGGGCGAGATGCTCGATCATCTGCTGGGCCTGGCGGCGCTCCGTCAGGTCCCGCAGGACCAGCACGCTGCATTCGTGGCCGCGATAGGTGATGGAGCGAATCACGGTTTCCACGGGGATGGCCTTGCCGTCACGTCCCGACAAAGTGGTCTCAAGCGGGACGGCAGCTTCGGCACACGCATCCAGATCGAGCGTGAGAAACGCTTCAGGCGCAGCGCCGATCACCTGCTGGGCGGACCATCCGGAAATGCCGAAGAAGCGCTCGTTCGCATCGATAATCCGGCCATCGCGGAGAACCAGCAATCCTTCCAGCGACGCATTGGCGAAGCCGCGGAGATCGGTGAGATGACGATCGATGAAGATGGCGCCGAGGGCAAGGAGGATCAGGCCGGTGGCGGCAGCCATGACGATGCCGGCAAGGATGCTTCGGTCGATGGAAAGGACGGCTGCGGGCATGTCTGCCACGGGGGCCAGTTTGACTCCGCTCATCGCAGTGAAATGCAGCGCGCATATCGCCAGCACCAAGAGAACGGTGCCGGCAGCGATGCGCCGGATGCCATGAAAGCCGCGAAAGGCAATGAAGGCCAGCGAGGAAGTGCAGGCGCCGATGAAGATGGCAGTAACGACACGCTGCATATCGTAGGAGATCGCTACCGAAGCCTCGATCGCCTGCATGCCGGTAAAATGCATGGCGGCTATGCCGAGCCCCATGAACACGCCGCCGAGTGCAAAGGAGACGACGTTGTCCCACTCAAAGGCGACGGAGATGGCGAGCCACGAACCAAGGATCGAGAAGACCACCGAAAGCACGGTCAGCGAAAGGCCGTAAGAGATGGGGACGCTACCCTGATATGCCAGCACGGCGATGAAATGCGTTGCCCATATGCCGACACCGCTGGCGAAGGCCGCGGCGGCGATCCAATAGCGCCGCTGATACGACCGGCACTCCTGTGCACGAGAAAAAAGGAGCATGGTGGCAAGGCTGCCAATCAGGCAAATGAATGCGGCAACAAGGGTTAGTCTAATGTCGTGTTCGTCGCGAATACATGCAATCACTGAAAACATTTAGCGTCCCCAGAATACGCTTCTAGATTGATGTTATTTCCAATAGTCTAAAAAACTTGTAAATTACATGAGCAATTACGCACGTAATTGAGCGCCTCGCGGCCGCAAAACAAAGCGCGATAAATTTTCAGTTTTGACGCCTCGAAACCCGCCGGGCTTTGGTCTATCGTCCCTTCAAATTTCAAGTAAGGAGTCGGATATGACCGATTTATCGCCCGTTCTCGATCGCGCCGATCAAAACCTCCCGTCCAGCCTCGACAATCTCTTCGAGCTGCTGCGCATCAAGTCGATTTCGACGGATCCGGCCTTCAAGGCCGAATGCCGCAAGGCAGCGGATTGGCTGGTCGCGTACCTGAACTCCATCGGCTTTACAGCCTCCGTGCGCGACACGCCCGGCCATCCGATGGTGGTCGCCCATCACGATGCCGGCAGCGCCGACGCGCCGCATGTGTTGTTCTACGGCCATTACGACGTGCAGCCGGTCGATCCCATCGAACTTTGGGAGAGTGATCCCTTTGCGCCCGCGATCAAGGACATGGGCAATGGCCGCAAGGTCCTGACGGGCCGCGGCACCTCCGACGACAAGGGCCAGCTGATGACCTTCGTCGAAGCGATCCGCGCCTATAAGGAAACCAGGGGCGCACTTCCGGTGCGCATCACCATCCTGTTCGAAGGCGAAGAAGAATCCGGTTCGCCCTCGCTCAAGCCGTTCCTCGAAGCCAATGCTGCCGAGCTGAAGGCCGATTTTGCCCTCGTCTGCGATACCGGCATGTGGGATGGCGATACGCCGGCGATTTCCGCCGGCCTGCGCGGGCTGGTGGGCGAGGAAATCGTCATCACCGCAGCCGACCGCGATCTGCATTCGGGCGTCTTCGGCGGCGCTGCTGCCAATCCGATCCATATCCTCACCGACATCCTCGCCGGCCTGCATGACGAGACCGGACGCGTGACGCTTCCCGGCTTCTATGAGGGCGTCGAGGAAACACCGTCCAACATCAAGGCCTCCTGGGAAACGCTCGGTATGACAGCCGAAAAGTTCCTCGGCGAAGTCGGGCTGTCGATCCCTTCGGGCGAAAAGGGCCGTTCGGTGATGGAGCTCACCTGGGCGCGGCCGACGGCCGAGGTCAACGGCATCTGGGGCGGCTATACCGGCGCCGGCTTCAAGACGGTGATCGCCGCCAAGGCATCGGCGAAGGTTTCGTTCCGGCTCGTCGGCCAGCAGAACCCGGCGGCAATCCGCGAAAGCTTCCGCGCGTATGTGCGCTCGAAGATCCCCGGTGACTGCTCGGTGGAGTTCCATGAACATGGCGGCTCGCCGGCCATCCAGCTTTCCTATGATTCGCCGGCCCTGACCAAGGCGAAGACGGCGCTCTCCAACGAATGGCCGAAGCCCGCCATCGTCATCGGCATGGGCGGCTCGATCCCGATCGTCGGCGACTTCCAGAAAATGCTCGGCATGGAATCTTTGCTCATCGGCTTCGGTCTCTCCGACGACCGCATCCATTCGCCGAACGAGAAATACGAGCTGCGCTCCTATCACAAGGGCATCCGCTCCTGGATCCGCGTGCTCGACGCGCTCGCCGTTTGATCGATCGACTGGGGCGCGCAGGTCAGTTTGCGCGCCCTGCACCTGCTTCCGCCTGGATGGCATCCGCGCCGTCGTCCAACACAAGCGGCTGCAGGCGCAAGAGCGCCGTTTGCTACGACTAGCGAGATAGACCATGGGAATCTGGATCGACACCGACATGGGGTTCGATGACATCGCCGCCGTTCTGGTGGTTGCGCATTCGAATCTCACCATCGACGGCGTTTCGCTGGTGAGCGGCAATGCGCCGCTGTCCCATGTTCGTGACAATGCGGCGAGCGCCGCCGCCGTCTTCGGCTGGACGTTTCCCATTCATACCGGCCGCGAATTACCCGTTCTGTGCAAGCTGGAAACGGCGCAGAGCATCCTTGGCCAGAACGGCATCCCTACGACCGGCAGAAGCATGCCGTCGGCCGATCCGCTTCCATTGAGCGATGCCTTTACCGCACTCTGCGACTGGCTTGGCGATGGCAAGGCGCCAAAGCGCATCCTGGCGCTTGGGCCGCTGACGAATATTGCCGCCCTGGCGCTCGCGCGTCCGGAGCTCGCCGCCCGCATCGACGAGCTGACATGGATGGGCGGCGGTGTCACCTCGGGCAATCATACGGCGTCTGCCGAGTTCAACGCCTTTGCCGATCCCGAGGCGCTGGCGATCGTGCTGGCGCATGGCTTGCCGCTGCGCATGGTCGATCTCGACATCTGCCGAAAGGTGCTGGCATGGCCCGAGGACGTCGCCCGCCTTCGCCAGACGGCAGGCGAAAAGGCGCAATTGCTCGCAGATCTTCTGGAAGGCTACGTCAACATCGCCATCAGCCGCGGCCGGCCGGCCATGGCGATCTACGATCCGACGGCAGCCGCGATTTTTGTCGCACCCGACATTGCCGTGCTTCGGCATGCCCGCATCGACGCAGAGCTGCACGGCCAGCACACACGCGGTCGCACTATCGTCGAGACGCGCGCCTCGCATGGCGAGTTCAACGCGCATTTCGCTGCCGAGATCGATGTGGAGAAGGCGCGCACGATCATATTCGACGCGCTGCGTCAGGCGGCCGCCTGACGCCAACTGGATGTGACGATGGAAGAGTAGCGAGCGCTATCTCAGCCCTCTTCCTTCAGCTCCTGTTCCACCAGGGTCGTCCAGAAGGCCACGCCGGAACCGATCGCATCGTCGGCAAAATCATAGGCGGTGTTGTGATGCAGCGCGCCGTCGACCGCCGGACCGTTGCCGAGCCAGACATAGCAACCCGGAGCCTTCTGGCCGAAGAACGCGAAATCGTCGCCTGCGGTCGACGGCGGGAAACGGGTCAGCACCTTCTCGCCAAATACGGCAGTGGCGGCTTTCAATGCCCGTGCGGTCGCATCCTGATCGTTGACGACAGGCGGAATGCGGCGCTCGAAGCGATAGTCTGCGGCAATCCCGTACATGACGGCCGTACCCTCCGCCAGACGGCCGATCTCCTGTTCGAGCTGATCGCGAACCTCGGGCGCATAGGCGCGCGCCGTACCACCGATCTCGACGGTATCGGGAATGACGTTCAGCGCATTGGGGTCGCCCGCCTGCAGCGCACAGGCGCTGACGACGGCCGGCTGCAGCGGATCGACGACGCGGCCGACAATGGTTTGCAGCGAAGACAGGAAAGTCGCCGCCGCCGTGATCGGGTCCTTGCCGAGATGCGGCTTGGCGCCATGCGTGCCGATGCCGCGAAAGGTGACGCGCCAGGTGTCCGACGAGGCGAGCTGCGGCCCTTCGACCACGGCCATTTCGTCGACATCGAGGCCGGGCATGTTGTGCAGGCCATAGACGGCATCGCAGGGAAACAGGTCGAAGAGGCCTTCCTCCACCATGCGCCGCGCGCCGCCGCGGCCTTCTTCGGCCGGCTGGAAGATGAAATGCACCGTCCCCGAGAAACCACGCTTGGCGGCGAGATGGCGGGCGGCGCCGATCAGCATGGTCGTGTGGCCATCATGCCCACAGGCATGCATCTTGCCGGGAATGGTGGATTTATAGGGACGGTTGGCCTTCTCCGGCATGGCCAGCGCGTCCATGTCGGCGCGAAGACCGATGCGGCGCGTGCCGTTGCCGACCTGCAGCGTGCCGACGACGCCGGTCTTGCCGAGGCCGCGATGCACCGTCAGCCCGGCCTCTTCCAGCAGGGTGGCGACGATGCCGCTGGTGCGCTCCTCTTCGAAGCCAAGTTCGGGATGGGCATGGAGGTTGCGGCGAAGCGACGTGAGGAAAGGGAGATCCTGAGCGATCTCCTCGGGCAAAGACATAGGCATTCCTTCGATATGGAGCACGATGACGGCGTGCCCTATCTTCACCAAAGCGTGGCCTGCTTCAACCCAAATGCCGCTCAGACGCCGAGCTTGGTGAAGACATGCGCCTTTCCGAGAACCGTTACCGAAACCATGCTGCCGACTTCGGGCAAGCCGACGCCGGAGCTCTTGATGTTCAATGTCTCCGAGCCGTTGGCATCGGAGAGCACAACCGTCACCGTGCAGACGGCGCCGCCGAATTCGATTTCCGTCACCATGCCGGTGCACGTTGCGTTCGCGCTGGCCTCTTCCACGGAGCCCAGGCGTAATTGCTCAGGCCGCAGCATGATGTCGGCGCGACCTTGCCGGCTCTCGGCGTCGACCGGAATATGCCCGAGGACGCACTTGGCGGATCCGTCGTTCAGATCAGCCGGCAACACGATGGCGTCGCCGAGGAAGAGTGCGGTTTCGCGGTCCCTCGGGTTGAGATAGAGGGCTTGCGGCGTTCCCGCCTGGATGAGCGCGCCCTCGCGCAGGACGGCGACCTGATCCGCAAAGGACAGAGCTTCCGTCTGATCATGCGTCACCAGAACCGCCGTAATGCCGGCAATCTGCAGCACGCGGGCAACCGCTTTTCGCATGTTCGCGCGAAGGCCTGTATCGAGGGCGGAAAAGGGCTCGTCGAGCAGCATCAGTCTCGGTTTGCGGCCGAGCGCGCGTGCAAGGGCGACGCGCTGCTGCTGTCCGCCGGAAAGCTGATGCGGCCGGCGATCGAGCATGCCGCGATCGAGTTCGACCATGTCGATGAGGGCGTTGATGCGCTGATCGCGGTCGCGTGCGCCGCGCTCCATGCCGAAGCCGATATTTTCGGCCACGCTCAGATGCGGAAACAGAGCGCCGTCCTGCGAGACGATGCCGATGCCGCGGCGATGCGCGGGCACGATGGTCTCGCCATCCGCCAGGATTTCGCCTTCCAGCTCCACCTGTCCCGCATCAGGGGTTTCGAAGCCGGCGATGATGCGCAGCAGCGTCGTCTTGCCGGAACCGGACGGGCCGACGATCGCCGTACGGCTGCCGGCCGCGACCGTGAGGTCGATATTGTCGAGCGCATGTACGGGGCCATAGCGCTTGCTGATGTTCTTGATTGCCAGAAAGGTCATTGTCCGGCCGTCCGCTTGGATTGCACGTAAAGGAGAAGGGTGAGCGGCAGCGACAGGACGACCATCATGAAGGCGTAGGGTGCCGCGGCAACATAGTCGATCTCGCTGGTGAGCGACCAGAATTTCGTCGCCAGTGTTTCCGTGCCGTTGGGAGAGAGCATCAGCGTTGCCGTCAGCTCATTGGTGATGCCGAGCGCGACGAGCGCCACGCTGGCGGCAAAACCGGGAGCGGCAAGCCGCATGGTGATCTGCCGCACCGCCTGTGCCGGCGTGCGGCCGAGCGCCATGGCGGCGCGCTCAAGTTCGACCGGCGCCTGGGCGATGCTGGCGCGCAGGCCGACCATGGCGCGCGGCAGGAACAGCAGCACATAGGCGAGCAGCAGCGTCGCAAAAGTCTGATAGAGCGGCAGGATCAGCCGGACGGTGATGGAAACCAGGGCCAGCGCGACGACGACACCCGGCAGCGAGCCGACATAATAGTGGCAGGCTTCGAGAATGCGCTGCAGCCGGCCCGGCGCGCGCACGGACAGCCAAGCCATGGGGGCTGCGGCAATGGTGGCAAGGAGGCCGCCGGCGATCGCCAGAGCAATGGTCTGCAGCAGGGCGGAACCGACGGTGTCGATCCGCCAGATATCCAGGCCGCCGATATAGAGCCAGCGTGCCAGCGTCACGAACGGAATGCCGAGCGTCAGCGCGGCGGTCACGACCGGCAACGCAATGGCGGGAGCGACGAACCAGCCCAGGCGACGGCGATCCGCCGGGCGAGCCGCACCGGAGCCGATGCGGGCATAGCGCTCATTGCCGCGCACCAGCACCTCGACGCCAAGAAGCAGCAGGCAGCAGAAGACGAGGACGCCGCCGAGCATGTTGGCGGCCGGGCTGTTATAGGCCGACTGGAACTGGTCGACGATGGCGGTCGAGAACGTGTCGAAGCGGATCATCACGTAGAGACCGTATTCCGCCAGGAGATGCAGGCCGATCAGCAGCGAGCCGCCGCAAATGGCAAGGCGAAGCTGCGGCAGGATCGCGCGGAAGAAGACGCGCCAGGGGTCGAGGCCGAGCGAGGCGGCCGCATCCTCGATCGCCGGATCGAGCCGGCGCAGGGCAGCGGCGACAGGCAGATAGAGAAACGGAAAATAGGCGAGCACCGATACCAGCACGCCGCTCCAGAGCCCGCGCATGCCGGGCACGAGGCTGACCCAGGCATAGCTGTGCACGAAAGCGGGCACGGCGAGCGGCGCTGCCGCCAGCCAGGACCAGAGGCGGGCGCCGGGAATATCGGTGCGCTCGGTCAGCCACGCGAGCGTCACCGCCAGCAGGATGCATAGCGGAATAGTGCAGACTTCGAGCAGGATGGTATTGACGAGCAGCTCGCCGACGCGATTGCGGAAGATCAGGGCGACGACTTCGGCCCAGCCGGTATCGACGGTGATCCAGATGATGAAGCCGAGCGGCACCAGGCTGAGAAGCGCAACGACGGAAGCAAGGGCGATGACCGAAGCATGCCGACCGCGGCTGCGAGGCGCAGCTGTCAACTGGGGCACTCGCATGGCAGCAGGCTCACCGGCATATGTGTTCTTCTGCAGCAAATCGAGCTGCCTTTCACGCCCTGAAATAGGAAGGCAACCGCCGCTTGCGGCGGTTGCCCGATCGATCGGCCTTAAGGCCATCCCTATGCCCCTAGCAGGGCATAGGACAGTGATGCAAGAGCCAAGCCCGCCCGAAAGCGCTCTAAAGGTGCCGCGGCGCGGGCTTTCGCCTTAGATGAGTCCGGCTTCCGTCATCAGGTCGGTGACCTTCTTGCTGTTCAGCTTCGAAGGTTCGACCTTGGGTGCCTGCAGGTCTGCCAGCGGCACCAGCTTCGGATTGGAAGCCTCGCCATTGCCGACGGCATATTCAAAGGAGTTGCCATCGCGCAGAACGGCCTGGCCACCCTTGCCGGTGATCCACTTGAGGAAAGCCTGAGCTTCCTTCTGGTGCTGGCTGGATGCCAGAACGCCGCCGCCGGAGATGCTGACGAAGGCACCCGGATCCTGGTTCTTGAAATAGTGCAGCGCGACGTTCTTGCTGTTTTCGCCGGTCTTGGCCTGATCGCCGAACCAGTAATAGTGGTAGATCACCGCGCCTTCGACCTCGCCGGCATTGACGGCTTTCATGGCGACGCTGTTGCCCTTGTAAGGGCTGGCATTTTGCTTCATCGCCTTCAGCCAGGCGCGGGTCGCATCTTCGCCCTTCAGCTCGAGGAACGCGCTGACGATCGCCTGGAAGTCTGCGCCGGCCGGCGAAGCACCCCAGCGGCCCTTCCACTTGGCATCGGCAAGGTCGAGCAGCGACTTCGGCAGATCGGCTTCCTTCAGCTTGGTCTTGTCATAGGCGAAAACCGTGGAGCGGGCGGCAACGCCGACCCAGTTGCCATCGGCTGCCTTGAAGGTTTCCGGCACCTGAGCCAGCGTATCGGCATTGACCGGAGCAAAAAGCTTGTTGGCGTCGACCAGCGCCATGCCCGGCGAGTTTTCCGTCAGATAGACGTCAGCCGGGGAAGCAGCACCTTCCTGGACGATCTGGTTGGCGAACTGCATGTCGCCGCCGTTGCGGATCGTGACCTTGATGCCAGTTTCCTTGGTGAAGCCATCCGCCCAAGCCTGTGTCAATGCCTCGTGCTGGGCGTTGTAAACGACGATGCCCTCGGATTCGGCGGCGTTCGCCATCATCGGAGCGACCGCAAGACCTGCGGCAAGCGCCAGTGCACTGGTGAGATGAGTAAAGGAAAAAGTCATAAGCCCTCTCGCTTGAAAGTCGCCGCCCGCAGCGGCAATGGAATAGCCTATATTTTTCCTGACAATTATTTTCAAGTTTACATCGGCGCTTTGTTATCAAAAAAGTTTGAAAAAGGAGTCAAGATTTCCCCGCTATCTCCGCGGCGAGATCGAGCCAGGCCTTGCCGGCGTGCGAGAGATAGCCGCCTCGCCGCCATATCCATGCCATGTGCCATGCCATTTCCGGCTCGACGACGAGTGCATGGCTGACGCCGGGGCGTTGCCGCTGCTCGGCGATCAGCCGCGGCAGGAAACCCACGCCGAGGCCGGCTGCGACGAGCTCGACGATGAAATTGATCTGACTGGAGCGCGCGGCGATATCGGGCGCGAAGCCGGCGGAACGGCAGGCATCGAGAATGATGCCATTGAGGGCAAAGCCGGTTTCGAACAGGATGAACGGATTGCCCTGCAGCGCCGCAAGCGGCACCGTCTCATGCCCGGCGAGCGGGTGCGCTGACGGCAGCAGCACATGCATCGGCTCGCAGCGCACGCTCTGCGACTCGAAGACATCTCGCGTCGGCAGGAGCGAGGCGCCAAGATCGACTTCGCCGGAAAGAACCATTTCCTCCAGCCGCATGGCCCCCTGCTCCGCCAGCTTGATCTCAATCCCCGGATAGCGATTGCGGAAGACGGCAAATATCGGTGCGAACAGCGCATCGTTGCCGATCGGCGGCAGGCCGAGGCGCAGCATGCCAAGGGCAAGGCCGCGCAGTTCGGCGAGCTCGGCAAGCAAATCGTCTCGCCCGGCGAGGATTGCCACAGCCCTGCGATACGCCACCTCGCCGGCGTCCGTCAGGGTCGTGCGATGGCCGATGCGATTGAGCAGCGGCAGACCGAGCTCGTCCTCAAGCTGGCGTACGGCCTTGCTGACGGCGGACTGGGTTGTGAATACCACCTTCGCGGCTTCCGAAAATCCGCCCTGGCGCACCACTTCGACAAAGGCCCGTAAGGTTCGAAGTTCCATCATTATTCCTTATGGGACTAAATTTGATGAAATCAATTCATTTTGTTCATGCGGAGGCAAGGCTTATCTTTAGGCCATCCGGTTTTCTCGAGTTTCTCCATGCGTAGTGATCTGCAAAATCATCCGAAGCTGAGCCGTTTGGCCCAGATCCTGCTGCTGCTCGGCTTCTGGCAGGTGGGCGAGGCCATCGTGCGTCTGACGCATCTGCCTATACCGGGCGCCATTGTCGGCATGCTGCTGGTACTCGCGCTGTTTGCCAGCGGCAGGATCAGCATGGCGAGCATGAAGCGCGGTGCCGAGTGGTTTCTCGCCGAGATGCTGCTGTTCTTCGTGCCGGCGGTGCTGGCCCTGCTCGATCATGGCGAATTCATCGGGATCGTCGGGCTGAAGGTGCTCGCGGTGATCTTCGCCGGCACCGTCATCGTGATGGGCGTCACCGCGATGACGATCGATATCGGCTACCGTCTGATGATGCGCCAGGGAGCGTCCCGCCATGTCCAGCATTGAAAGCCTCGCAGCCGGCCTGTTCTGGCCGCTGGCGACGATCGGGCTCTATTATATTTCCAAGGCGCTCCATCGGCGCTGGCCCTCACTCTGGCTGTCGCCGCTGGTGGCGGCTCCCGCAGTCCTGATCGCCATCGCGCTGCTGCTGCACGCAAACTATCGGGATTATATGCATGACAGTCGCTGGCTGCTTGCCTTGCTCGGGCCGGCGACGGTCGCCTTTGCCGTGCCGATCTACGAACAGCGGGATCTCATCAAGCGCTATTGGCCCGTGCTTCTGTTCGGCGTAACGGTCGGCAGCACGACGGCCATGGTTTCGGCCTGGGGGCTTGCCAACCTCCTCGGCCTCGACGAGAGCCTGCGCCTCAGCCTGATGCCGCGTTCCATCAGCACGCCTTTCGCGATGGTGGTTTCGGGCGATATCGGCGGCGTGCCTAATCTGACCGCGGTCTTTGTCGTCATCACCGGCCTGTTCGGCGCCGTTGTCGGGCAAACCCTGCTGCGGCTATTGCCGCTGCGATCGGGCATGGCGCGCGGTGCGCTTTACGGCATGGGCGCGCATGGCATCGGCGTCGCCAAGGCGCATGAGATCGGCCGCGAGGAGGGATCGATCGCCGGGCTGGTCATGGTCTTGGTGGGATTGACGAATGTGCTGGCGGCACCGTTGATCGCCTGGTTCATGCATTCTACCTGAACGAAAAAGGCCGCGGCACTTCCATGCCGCGGCCTTCTTCAATTCGATAGTCCGTCTCAGTTGTCGCGTGTTTCCAGCGTCTTGCTGAAGAAGATCGCGACCAGCGTGCAGACGACGCCCGACAGCAGATAGAGGCTGGTGTAAACGAGGCCGAACTGGCTGGAGAGGGCAAGCGCCACGAAGGGCGCGAAGCCGGCACCTATCAGCCAGGACAGATCCGATACGAGGGCCGAGCCGCTATAACGGTAGTTCTGGCTGAAGCGCGAGGCGCTGGCGCCGGCTGCCTGGCCGAAGGAGAGGCCGAGCAGCGTAAAGCCGAGGACCACGTAGATATGGCGACCAGTCGCGCCGCCATCGAGCAGCCAGGGAGCGACGAAAGCGAAGCAGGCGATCAGCACCGCACCGATGGCGAGCTGATTGCGACGGCCGATCCGGTCGGCCAGCATACCGGAACAGATGATGGCGAGAATGCCGCAGATTGCGCCAAGGAACTCCATCAGCAGGAACGAACCGGGGGTCTGCTCGCTATAAAGCGTGACCCAGCCGAGCGGGAAGACCGTGACCAGATGGAAGGTCGCAAAGCTTGCGAGCGGCACAAAAGCACCGATCAGCACGTCGCGGCCGTGCACGCGCAGCAGCTCCGTCATCTTGACGGGCTCGAGCTCATGGCGTTCCAGCAGCGTGCCGAATTCCTCGGTGGCGACCAGGCGCAGGCGGGCAAAGAGCGCGACGACGTTGACGGCGAAGGCGCAGAAGAACGGATAGCGCCAGCCCCAGTCGAGGAAGTCCGCTGTGCTGAGGCTCGTGGCGAAATAGGCAAACAGCGCGCTCGCCAGCATGAAGCCGATCGGGGCGCCGAGCTGCGGGATCATCGCATACCATCCGCGATGATTGGCCGGCGCATTGAGCGCCAGGAGCGAAGCCAGGCCGTCCCAGGCACCGCCGAGCGCAAGGCCTTGGCCGATGCGGAAGAGAGCGAGCAGGACGATCGCATAGGCGCCGGCTTCGGAGTAGCCGGGCAGGAAGCTCATCGCCGCCGTAGAGCCACCGAGCAGGAACAGCGCGATGGTGAGCTTGACGCCGCGGCCATAGCGGCGGTCAATCGCCATGAAGATGAACGAACCGATCGGACGGGCGATGAAGGCAAGCGCGAACACCAGGAAGGAAAGGAGTGTTCCATGCAGCGGGTCAGCAAAGGGGAACATCAGCTTCGGGAAGACCAGGACCGACGCGATGGCGTAAACGAAGAAATCGAAAAACTCGGACGTGCGACCAATGATCACGCCGATGGCGATATTGCCGGGAGCGACGGAGCCGTTCGCATGCATGCTGCGGGCATCGCTCTCAAGCGTTGATGATGTTGGGTTCAGTGATTCATGCGTCACGCTGACCATGTAGGGAGCCTCCCTCTCCAAGCACGATTTCCTCCACGAATTCGTGCATAATCAAAATGTTTATCAAACGTGCGAACATATCAAGTGTCGAGCATGAAATAATTCGCAAATTAGCCATCAAGGCCAGCCTTTCCGGCCTTTGCCGCCACGCCGCGAACATATCGGAAATGGCCACCCGTGGTCATTTGTTCCGATCCGGGTATATTAGCCGCGATAAAAGCGAATGATCGGCGGAAAACCTTCTGGATCTTGCAGGGTTTTCCCGATAGGTGGGGCCGCATTCCATACCGCATTGCACGCGCCCTTGCTGCGGTGCGACGAAACACCTCATATCGTTCATGACCGCCGTCCTTTAGTCGCGGTAAGGTCGAAACAAAAAGAGCTTTAAGACGTGCCAAGACTATCGAAGATTTTCAGCCGTTTATCCGTCATTCCATTGTTTTTGCTGCTATCTGGTTGCGACATGGTGGTGATGGCTCCCTCCGGCGATATCGCCATGCAGCAGCGAGACCTCATCATCGTCTCGGTCGTGCTGATGCTGATCATCATCATTCCGGTGATCTTCCTGACGCTGTTCTTTGCCTGGAAATACCGCCAGTCGAACAAAGAAGCGACCTACGAGCCGGACTGGCATCATTCGACGCGTCTGGAGCTGGTCATCTGGTCCGCGCCGCTCGCCATCATCATCGCGCTCGGCGCGGTAACCTGGATCAGCACCCATCAGCTCGATCCTTACCGCCCGCTCGACCGCATCGCGGCCGACAAGCCGCTCGCCGCCGACATAAAGCCGCTGACGGTGGAAGTCGTCGCGCTCGACTGGAAATGGCTGTTCTTCTATCCGGAATACGGCATCGCCACCGTCAATGAGATGGCAGCTCCGGTCGACCGGCCGATCAATTTCAAGATCACGGCCTCCACGGTGATGAACTCCTTCTTCATCCCGGCGCTGGCTGGCCAGATCTACGCCATGCCTGGTATGGAGACGAAGCTGCACGCCGTCATCAATCATCCCGGCGAATTTCAGGGCCTGTCCGCCAACTACAGCGGCGCCGGCTTCTCGCACATGCGTTTCAAGTTCCATGGCGTGAACCAGTCCGATTTCGATCAATGGGTCCAGAAGGCCAAGAGCCAAGGCACGAAGCTCGGCCGTCCGGAATATCTGGCGCTTGCCAAGCCGAGCGAACGCGAACCGGTGCGTTACTTCAACGCCGTCGACGATGGTCTCTATAACGCCGTCCTCAACATGTGCGCCGATCCGAGCAAGATGTGCATGAGCGAAATGATGCATATCGACGCCAAGGGCGGCGCCGGCAAGGAAAGCCACGAAAACCGCGAGCGCCTGATCTACGACAATCAGAATGCCAGCCCGGCCGAAATCACGCCCGTCAAGGCTGAAGGGGGTGCCGGTCACACCATGCAGCATGGCGACAATTCGATGCAGGGAATGTCCATGCAGGGCATGGATATGGGCAACGGCTCTTCTTCCGATTCGTCGACCGGTTCGGCGCAGCATCAGGGTCACTGATCCGGTGCGCTCAATAACAAGACATTCATAAGGGACAGAGGCAATCCATGTTTTCCAACCCGGACCTCTATAAATTCATCTTCGGTCGGCTGACGCTCGACTCCATTCCGTATCACGAACCCATCCTCGTCGTGACCTTCCTCGGCGTCGCCGTCGGCGGTATCGCCCTTCTCGCCCTGCTGACCTATTTCCGTCTCTGGGGCTACCTCTGGAAGGAATGGTTCACCAGCATCGACCACAAGAAGATCGGCATCATGTATGTGGTGCTGGCACTCATCATGCTGCTGCGCGGCTTTTCCGACGCGTTGCTGATGCGTCTGCAGCAGGCGCTCGCCTTCAACGGTTCCGAGGGCTACCTGCCGCCGCACCACTATGACCAGATCTTCACCGCCCACGGCGTCATCATGATCTTCTTCGTGGCGATGCCCTTCGTCACCGGCCTGATGAACCTCGTCGTGCCGCTGCAGATCGGCGCACGCGACGTCTCCTTCCCATTCCTGAACAACTTCTCGTTCTGGATGACGACGGCAGGCGCGATTGTCGTCATGATCTCGCTCTTCATCGGCGAATTCGCAAAGACCGGCTGGCTGGCCTATCCGCCGCTTTCCGGCATTGCCTATAGTCCAGACGTCGGTGTCGACTATTACATCTGGGGCCTGCAGGTCGCGGGTATCGGAACGACGCTTTCGGGCATCAACCTGATCGCCACCATCGTCAAGATGCGGGCGCCGGGCATGACCTTCATGAAAATGCCTGTTTTCACCTGGACGTCGCTCTGCACCAACATCCTGATCGTCGCGAGCTTCCCGATCCTGACCGCCACGCTGGCGCTGCTCACCCTCGATCGCTACGCCGGCACGAACTTCTTCACGAATGACCTCGGCGGCAATCCGATGATGTATGTCAACCTCATCTGGATCTGGGGTCACCCGGAAGTCTACATCCTGGTCCTGCCGGCCTTCGGCGTGTTCTCGGAAGTCGTCGCAACATTCTGCGGCAAGCGCCTGTTCGGTTACGCCTCGATGGTTTACGCCACCTGCGTGATCATGATCCTCTCCTACCTCGTCTGGCTGCACCACTTCTTCACGATGGGTTCGGGCGCCAGCGTGAATTCCTTCTTCGGCATCACGACGATGATCATCTCGATCCCGACGGGTGCGAAGCTCTTCAACTGGCTGTTTACGATGTACCACGGGCGCATCCGTTACGAAGTGCCGATGCTATGGACCGTCGGCTTCATGGTGACCTTCACCATCGGCGGCATGACCGGCGTCATGCTCGCGGTTCCGCCGGCCGACTTCGTGCTGCACAACTCGCTGTTCCTGATCGCTCACTTCCATAATGTTATCATCGGCGGCGTGCTCTTCGGCATGTTCGCTGGCGTCAACTACTGGTTCCCGAAGGCCTTCGGCTTCAAGCTCGATCCCTTCTGGGGCAAGATGAGCTTCTGGTTCTGGCAGATCGGCTTCTGGTTCGCCTTCATGCCGCTTTATGTCCTCGGCCTGATGGGCGTCACCCGCCGCGTCAGCCAGTTCGACGATCCGTCGCTGCAGATCTGGTTCGTGATCGCTGCCCTCGGCGCTGGCCTCATCGCCATCGGCATCGCCTGCTTCCTCATCCAGCTCGGCGTCAGCTTCATGAAGCGCGAAGAGCTTCGCGACCACACCGGCGACCCCTGGAACGGCCGTACGCTGGAATGGTCCACTTCGTCGCCGCCGCCGGCCTACAACTTCGCCTTCACGCCGATCGTCTACGATCATGACGCGTGGTGGGACATGAAGAACCGTGGCTACAAGCGTCCTACAGAGGGCTTCATCCCGATCCACATGCCGAAGAATACCGGCACGGGCGTCATCCTCGGCGTTCTCTCGATCGGCTTCGCATTCGGGATGATCTGGTACATGTGGTGGCTCGCCGCCATCGCCTTCGTCGCGATGATCGCCATTACGATCGGCCATACCTTCAACTACAAGCGCGACTACCACATCCCCGCCGACGAAGTCGTTAAGACCGAGAACGAGCGTACGAAGCAGCTCGCAGAACAGGTGTAAGACTATGACGACCCATACCGCAAAGGCTCCCATCGACGGCGAAACACCCGCCTTCTACATGACGGAGGAGCATCATCCGGAAGGCAGCACGATGCTGGGCTTCTGGATCTACATCATGAGCGACTGCCTGATCTTTGCAGTCCTCTTCGCAACCTTTGCCGTGCTCGGCCACAGCTATGCCGCCGGCCCGTCGCCGGCCGACCTGTTCGAGCTGCCGCTCGTCGCCGTCAACACGGCGATGCTGCTCTTCTCCTCCATCACCTATGGCTTCGCCATGCTGACGATGGAGAAGGACAACAAGTCCGGAACGCTGATGTGGCTGACGATAACAGGCATCTTCGGCGCACTCTTCATCTTCTTCGAACTCTATGAGTTCTATCACCTGATCCTCGACGGCGCCGGCCCGCAGCGCAGCGCCTTCCTGTCGGCTTTCTTCACGCTGGTCGGCACGCACGGCCTGCACGTCACCACCGGTATCGTCTGGCTGATCACGCTGATGGTCCAGGTCGGCCGCTATGGCCTGATCGCAGAAAACAAGCGCCGCCTGATGTGCCTTTCGATGTTCTGGCACTTCCTCGACGTCGTCTGGATCGGCGTGTTTTCCCTCGTCTACCTCATGGGAGTTCTCGGATGAGCTCGAACGCAAACCATTCGCATCATTCCGGCGACGCCCATGGCCACGACCACCATGGCGGCCACGAGGCGGCACACGGCACTTTCAAGAGCTACATGACGGGGTTCATCCTCTCCGTCATCCTGACGGCCATTCCCTTCTGGCTGGTCATGAGCAAGGTCATCTCCGATCCGGCTGTCACCGGGGGGATCGTCATGATCCTCGGCGCGATCCAGATCGTCGTGCACATGATCTACTTCCTGCACATGAACACCCGCTCGGAAGGCGGCTGGAACATGATGGCGCTGATCTTCACCATCGTCCTCGTCATCATCGCACTGTCCGGCTCGCTCTGGGTCATGCATCACCTCAACGCGAACATGATGCCCATGTCGCCCGAGATGATGCGCAACATGCCATAAGATCGAGTGGTGGGCCTTCAGCCGAAGGCCCGCCCTCCTCCGGCGCGAGATTTGCGCCGGATGCTGCGCAGGGCATTCCTGAGAATGCCTGAACTCGCAGCCGAATTTTTCAAGACCACGCATGATCTTCAGCGAAGAGACTTAAAGACCTCCCGAAATCATGCAGCAGCGCGTCCCCGGAGACCAGCGCCATGACCGACACGTCCTCGAACACATCTGACGGCAAGCCGCGCTCAACATTTGCCCTTGCCATATGGGTGTTTCTGCTTCTGCTTCTGACGACCCTTCTCATAGGTCTCGGCACCTGGCAGGTGGAGCGTCTGCACTGGAAGCTGGATCTGATCGCCCGGGTCGATGCGCGCGTGCATGCGCCGGCGGTTCCGGTGCCCGGCCCGGCGCAATGGGCTGGTGTCACCGCGGAAAACTCCGAATACAAGCATGTGCAGGCGAGCGGCACCTTCCTCAACGACAAGGAAACGCAGGTCTATGCCTCGACCGCGCTCGGCCCCGGCTACTGGGTGCTGACGCCACTGAAGCAGGCTGATGGCACGACCATCATCGTCAATCGCGGCTTCGTGCCCACCGATAAGCGCAATCCGGCGACCCGCGCGGCCGGCCAGATCGGCACGGAGATGACCGTTACGGGCCTACTGCGGATCAACGAGCCCAAGGGCACGCTGCTGCGCTCCAATGTGCCGGCGGAAGAACGCTGGTATTCGCGCGACGTAACGGCCATCGCCGGAGCCCGCGGCCTGCAGAATGTGGCGCCCTATTTCATCGATGCCGACGACACGAAGAACCCTGGCGATCTGCCGGTTGGGGGCCTCACGCAGATCACCTTCCACAACAGCCACCTCGTCTATGCCATTACCTGGTACGGACTTGCGGCCATGACGCTCGGCCTGGCCATATTCCTCGTCTATTTCGAGCGGGGGCGGGGCAAGGCGAGCCGCTAAGCGTCCTGCTCTTTCTGGCCGTCGCCGCCCTTTTCCTCGAATTGCTCCAAGCCCTATTTCGCCACCTGCGGGAAACGAAGCTGCCAGCGCCGGCCGTCGCTGGTCATTTCGACGAGGCCGAACGGCTCGACGTCGATCGTCCAGAATGCCGAGGGCGGCGCCTGCAGCACATGCAGTACGGCAGCACGGATGACACTCGCATGGGTGATGATGACTGTATGGCCGGCATCGTGAAGATGATGGCCCATCCATTCGCCGGTGCGCCGCACGACAGACGACAGGGATTCGCCGCGATGCGGCACGGCATCCGGGTCCGTCATCCATAGTGCGAGGGAATCCGGATCGCTGCCATGCAGTTCTGTGAGCGACCGTCCGCGCCAGTCGCCATAGTCGCATTCGCGCACCGCAGGGTCCGGGATAGCATCGAAGCCGAGCAGCGTCGCCGTCTGGCGCGCCCGCAAAGCCGGGCTCGTCCAGACCCGATCGATCGTCCCGAGCCTAGTGAGGGACAAATCGTCTCGCTGCGCCGCTTTCTCCTCCAGCGGTTCGTCGTCCGGGAAGCAGCCCTTTCGATTGGCTTCCGTCGGGCCGTGGCAAATCCAGCTCAGGCGCGTCTTCATGACACTCCATATCTCCATGCGGCAGCACGATTTGGCATCGCCGTCGCGTTTCATTGACAACCATCTTTGCGGGCAGATATAAACGTGCACTTACGGGTGTGGAAGCCGGTGAAATCCCGGCGCGGTCGCGCCACTGTAATCGATGACGGAAACTTCGCCCTCGAGAGCCAGACCCTTCCCGTAAAAACCCTTCCGCAAATGGAACGCGCTTTTCTTCAAGAGGGATGAACAATGTCCGATACCGCTTTCGCACCGTCCGCGATACCGCAGCCGATACCGCTCGGCCAGATCCTGCCGTGGGCCGTGTTCTCTGGCCTGCTGATGCTGCTGGCCATCTATTTCGTCGGCGCAGAGGAAGGCGCGACCTCCCTCTTGTCAGGCAGCTATGTGCACGAGTTCGTGCATGATGCCCGTCACCTTCTCGGTTTCCCCTGCCACTAAGGGGTCAAGCACATGGTTGGACGTCTTTTGCTCCGCGGCATGATCGTCGGGGCCCTTGCCGGTATTCTCGTTTTTGCCTTCGCCCACACCTTCGGCGAGCCGCTGGTCGATTGGGCCATCGGCTTTGAAGAAAAGGCCGCGCAGGCGGCCGGCGAGGCGCCGGAACCGGAAATCGTCAGCCGTGCCACGCAGGCGGGCATCGGTCTCTTCACCGGCAGCGTGATCTTTTCTACGGCGATCGGCGGATTGTTCGCGCTGGTCTTCTCCTTCGTCTACGGCCGCATCAGCCCGCACGGCGCGCGCGGCACGGCGGCGCTGCTCGCGCTCGCTGCCTTCGTGGCGATTTCGCTCGTTCCGGACATCAAGTATCCGGCTAATCCACCGGCCGTCGGCAATGCCGATACGATCGGCGCGAGAACCGAGCTGTTCTTCATCATGATCGTCGCCTCCATCGTCGGCATGATCGTCGCCGTCGGCTTCGGCCGCCGCCTGGCGGCACGCTATGGAACCTGGAACGGCGCGATCATTGCCGGCATCGGCTACATCCTCTTCGTCGCGCTCATCCAGTCTCTGCTCCCGTCGATCAACGAAGTGCCGGAACAGTTCTCAGCCGTGGTGCTCTGGCGCTTCCGCATCACCTCACTCGGGATGCATGCCATCCTGTGGGCCACGCTCGGGCTTGCCTTCGGCGCATGGGCGGAACGCATATTGCCGCTGACGCGCTACCGCGGCAACGCTACGCTGCGCCGGGCCTGAAATGATGCAGCCGTCGCCTCCCGCGCACCCGATCGGGCGCGGGAAACGCCGATCCGGACGCGGCGCGCTGCTGGCCGCCATCTGCCTCGTTTTATCGGTCTGGCCGACGGTGCTTGCAGCCCATGGCGGCAGCTCCTCCGGGAGCCATGCCGGCATTCCGATACCAAGCCTTACCCATGGCGAAATGACGCTGATTGCGCCCTATTATGGCCGGATCATCGCGGCCGCGGAAGATGTGTCGAACACCGATGAGACCTTTCGCCGGCTTCTGAATTTCGCGCAGATCCAGCGAGCCTATTGCCTCTGGGGCATCATGCCGGGCAGCGTCAGCGACGAGGAAAGCCCCTTCAACGAATGTTCGCATGCCTATCTTGCAGCAGCCAAGGCCGTATTGCTGCAGATGCGGACGATGGACGGGGACAAGACTTCCGTCGGGGATCTCGTTTCCGACATCGACGCCGTCCTCGCTCGCAACAATCTGTCGCTTGTTCTCTGCAAGTTCAGCGGCGAGAGCTTCAATACGGCCGATCTGGTCAGGCCGAGGCTGGCCGGCATCGTTGCGCACGGCAAAAGCCTGATGGCGGTCCTCTCGGCCTTGATGGCGGCCGGAGCCGGCCTATGGCTGGCGGCGCGCATTGCGGATTAGCCACTACCCCTAAAAAAACACCGCCGCTGAACGCGGCGGTGTTTTTCGCTTTACCTGTCAAACTGACTTACCAGTCGCGCGGGCGCCCACGCCAACCGTCTTCACGCCAGTCATCGCGATGACGGCGATGGTGCCAACCCCATGGCGGCGGCGGTGGCGGTCTGTAGTAACCCCAGCGGCGCGGCGGCGGACCCCAGCGATTCGGGCGGCATTCACCCCAGCGGGTGATGTGCCAGCCGCGGCCGCAGGCATAGTCAACATTCACAATCGGCGCTCCGGGCGCTGTCACTCCGGCCGTTGTCCCGACAGCGGGAACGGGCATTGCTTCTGCCGACGACATAGCCAATCCGCCGAGCAATGCAGCGATGGCAAACACGGTCGATTTCATCTTTAATGGTCCTCTATCCAAGTCCCTTGCACGCTGGATTTAACCCTTGAAGGTATGAACGCCGGCTGAACCGAAAAAGGCGTTTTGGCGGCAAAATCATGATTGGCTCGACGCCAGCCCGCCGGCAAAACACCGTCCGTCGCGCAAATCAGATAGAGATGACAGCCTGCGCGCACAGGATGTTCGGCCTCGCTCGCGCGTCACGAGAGTTTCACGAAGGGGGCTTACACCGGAAATATCAATTGCCATAAGGGAGTTTGAGATGGTCGACCTCGCTTCAAGCAGTTCGGAGAATGGCAACGCCGGTCACCCGATTCACGGTGCAGCCGGCTCGACAAAGTGGTTTCTGCCGCTGTTCGGCATTGTCGTCCTCGGCGGTCTCGCCTATGTCGGCTATGCTCTCGGCAGCGATCTCGCCGAAGCGGCGGCGGTTCCATGGATTCTGCTCGGCCTCGCCCTCTTGATCGCGCTCGGCTTCGAATTCGTCAACGGTTTCCACGATACGGCCAATGCGGTCGCAACCGTGATCTACACCCGCTCGCTGCCGGCTGAATTCGCGGTCATGTGGTCCGGTTTCTTCAACTTCCTTGGCGTGCTGACCTCTTCAGGCGCGGTCGCCTTCGGCATTCTGGCGCTTTTGCCCGTTGAACTGATCCTTCAGGTCGGCTCCGGCTCGGGTCTTGCGATGGTCTTCGCCCTGCTGACCGCCGCCATTCTCTGGAACCTCGGCACCTGGTATCTCGGCTTGCCGGCGTCAAGCTCGCACACGCTCGTCGGCTCCATCATCGGCGTCGGTCTCGCCAACCAGTTCCTGGCGCCCACCGGTTCCGCCACAAGCGGTGTCGACTGGTCGCAGGCCAGCAGCGTCGGCATGTCGCTGCTGTTGTCGCCGATCATCGGCTTCGGCGCAGCCGCGATATTGCTTCTGGTCGCCAAGGTGCTGATCCGCAACAAGGCACTTTATGAAGCACCGAAGGGCAATGCACCGCCGCCGGTGTGGATCCGCGGTCTGCTGATCTTCACCTGCACCGGCGTCAGCTTTGCGCACGGTTCGAACGACGGCCAGAAGGGCATGGGCCTGATCATGCTCATTCTCATCGGTCTCGTCCCGACCGCCTTCGCACTGAACCGGACGCCCGACGTCAACTATCTCGATGCCTACAAAGCTGCCTCCGTGCAGGTCGAGACGGTGCTCGGCAAATATGTAAAGCCCGGCGTCGCCGTGCCCGCCGATCCGAAGGCTGCCGTCAGCGCGGCCGTGAAGAGCAAGACCTGGACGGACGCGACAACGCCGGCGCTCCAGGCCTACATCCACGCCACCAGCGCCGAGATTGCCGCCTATCCGAGCGTCGAGAAGCTGCCGAACGGGCTCGTCAGCAACGTCCGCAACGACATCTACCTCATCGGTGAATCGCTGAAGCTGATCGACAAGCAGAAGCTGCTGCCGATGAGCGCCGACGACCTGAAGGCCGTCACCAACTATCACGCCGCCGTCGATCACACGACCAAGTTCATCCCGCTCTGGGTGAAGGTTGCCGTCGCACTGGCACTCGGCCTCGGCACCATGGTCGGCTGGAAGCGCATTGTCGTGACCGTCGGCGAAAAGATCGGCAAGACGCACCTGACCTATGGGCAGGGCGCTGCCGCCGAAGTGGTCGCCATGCTGACGATCGGCGCTGCCGACCATCTCGGCCTGCCGGTCTCGACCACGCACGTCCTGTCCTCCGGCGTCGCCGGCACCATGGCGGCGAACGGCTCGGGCCTGCAATGGTCGACCGTGCGCAACATGCTGATGGCCTGGGTCCTGACGCTCCCGGCTTCGATCGCGCTCGCCTTCGTACTGTTCATCATGCTCCGTCAGGTCTTTTGATCGGCGCATTCAAGCAGTCTTCGGCCGAGCTGCGCAATATTTTGAAAGACAATGGCGCCCCAGAGGGCGCCGTTTTTATTGCGAGAGACCGGCACATGCCGCGGTTCTACTGCGCATGGCGAAACATGCACCGCCACTCGTCAGAAGCCGCGGGATCTCTCGGGCATAATCACGAGTCAACGGTTTCCTTGCGGCTGCCACTGGCGCCAAGGCCGGAAAGTTTCGCCAGCTCCGAGCGGCGGTTCGCGTAGTTTTGTGCGACCATCGGATAACTGGGGGCGAGCCCCCATTTCTGCCGGTATTCCTCGGGCGTCAGGCCATAATGCACGCGCAGATGACGCTTCAGCGTTTTGAAGCGTTTGCCGTCCTCGAGACAAACGATGTAGTCGTTCGTCACCGATTTCTTCAAATCCACGGCCGGCACCAGACTACTCCGTTCGACGGCAGGGGCGGACCCGTCCAAGGCATACAGTGCCTCGTAGATATCCTTGATCAGCTTTGGCAAGCTCGCGACCGGTATCGTGTTGTGGCTGACATAGGCCGAAACGATTTTCACGCAGGCATCCAACAATGAATGCAGCTGCGGTGAGGCGGGCATTTTTCTCTCACTGAAAGAATCCATGATCTTTTCCGGATCTCCTAAGGTTCCTCGCACGTGGCTCCGCTCGATTGCATCAAGTGGGTATCCGCAGCCGGATGTCGAAGCGTTTCAGGTTACGCCATCTTCAAGGCGCGTCATCTTGAGCATTGCTGCCGGGGCAGACTGTGTCCGCACCAGGTAGGGCCGCGATCATAGCCGGTAGGCTCCCGTTGCAAGCCCGGTAACCGCCGCAACCTGCGGCAGTTCGCTGGCTGATTCCGCAAGATAGGCCGACAGCTTCTTGCAGAGAGTGACGAGCGGCATGCCGAGCATGAATGCCGTATGTGTCGGATCTCCTTTGCAATGACGGAGCGTCTGAAGGATAAGCTTGCGCTCGACATCCTCGATGGTCTGACCGACGAGCATGCCGATTGCCGCGTCGACGGGCTGACTTGCCGGCTGTCCGTCCCGAAGATGAAGGACGAGCTCTTCGAGCAATCTGTCCTCGCTTGCCGTCGCGATGACGACGTCCGTAGCGCCGTCCTCGAATTCACAGAAGACATAGAGGTCGCTTTCGTCATCTATCGTGACACGCCCCACGACCTCCGCCGATGCATCCCGAATGAGAATATGCGGCGCGGTCCCGCCGGAAAACGCGACCGATAGCGCGCTATCGCCGGTGGTAAGCGCATCGTGCAGCCGGCCCACCAAGGCGCGCAGCAGCGTTTTCACCTTTAGCTCGCGCGTTGCCCGCGCGGCGGACGCGCGATAATCCGAAGCAAAAAGCGGCGGCCGCATCATGGCAACACCCATGCGGGCGCCGCATGCCGTTTCGACGCACGGCCGGCGCCTGCCTCTCCCGCAGCGGCCACAGGGGTTGCGACCTCATTCGGCCCAACTAAGGCGGAAAGGCTCATTCCACCCCCCGCAGACCGATCTTGCCTTTGTGCCGGCGCAGCTTCGGCAACGACGCCGGCTTTGACAAAAGGAAGCCCTGCACATGGGTTGCGCCCGCCGCGCGGGCGGCACCGAGCTGAGCCTGGGTCTCGATGCCTTCGACGACGACGAAAGGCGCAAAACAGGAGGCAAAGCCAACGAGATGGAACAGGCTGTCATGTCCATCGCGGCCCCGCCTGTTGTCCCGCAGAAATGCCGCATCAATCTTGACGATGTCGGCGGTCACCTGCAGCAACGATGCCGGCGTGGCAAAGCCCGAGCCGAAATCATCGATCGCGATGCGGCAGCCGAGCGAGCGGATGATCTTCACCCGCTCGATGGCGGCGCCGACCAGCGGGTAGCTTTCCGTTACCTCGACGATCAGCCGGGCGGCAAGCTCCGGCCGGCGGGTGATTCGGCCGAATATATCTGCGAATCGATCCGGCTGAGACAGGCCGGAAACCGACAGATTGCAGCCGAGGACAAGCGTTTCGTCCGCGGCAAGAGCCGAAAGCACCATATCGAGAATGTGCAGATCCAGCGCGAACCAACGATCCTGTCGCTCGAGGAGCGAGACGAATGCGCCTGCCGGATGCACTGTTCCGTCCGCCTCGGTCACGCGCGCGAGGCTTTCGGCATAAAATACCTTCTCGATATGCTCCGCGTCATGGACCCATTGGGTGGCAAATCCCAGGCCGCCCTCGGCAATCGCCTTTAAGATCAGGTCCTTATGCCCTTCCTCACTGCGGCTCGCCTTACCGTTCATCAATTATCCCCTCATCAGGGAGCAGATTTTGGGCAGGACTCGGGAGGCAAGCAACGGTGGCTGGAAACGGCGCGATGGGCTCCGAATCGTCAGATTTCTGGCGCTTTGAATCTGCCTCATCCATCTTCCAGATACCTCAAACCCTAGTCATTAGGGGCCTCTTCATCGAGCTGGAAATATTGCAGCAAGAACCTTCGTCAACCAGGCGCCGCCACGCCATTGACGATCTTCTTTTATTTGTTGCTAATACAATAACCAGCAACCCATTGCAAAAGTCAACCGCTACGCATTCTTGTCATATGCAATTCAACCAGGATATTAACAGGCTTCACAGGTCATTCGCCGCGCAATTCCTGCGGCCACCAGCTGCTTTGTCGTGCAGCCTGAAGAGCCAAATCCAATGGCGGCAATTCGGCGTGCCACAGTTTCTCCCATTCCAAGCTCACAACGCCAGCATAGCCGTCCGCAGCAAGCGCGGAACGCAACGCCGCCATGGGGAACTCTCCACTGCCCGGCAGCACATAGCTATATGGCAACCGCGAGCCCGCTTTGGAAACGCTATCCTTCACATGAAGATGGCGGGCATTGCGCCGAACTTGCCTCCAGGTTTCGGCTGGATCCTGTCCGCCCTTGCGCCAGGTATGATGCGTATCCCAGATCAGCGCGCAATCGGGTGCTGCCTGCAGAAAGCGGGCAATCGCGTCGGGCGCTACCAGACAATCATGCGTCTCGACGACCATCTCGGCGGTAAAGCCTTCTCGCCTGGCTGTTTCGTCCCACCACCGCAGCGTCGACAGCGCTTCATCCAACTCCTTCTCAGCGCCCGTTTCACCGCCGTCGAAAACTCGCAGCGACCGGACGCCCGCGGCTTCGGCCCACGGCAGATAGCGCAGGAACGCCTCCTTGGCCTCGGATGTCGCCCCGACGAGACGCAACGAGGTGTTGAAGGCGCAGACGCCCACGATGGACTCTTGCAATGCACGGGCAAGGGCGGCCGGCGAACCGAACCTTTCGGTGAAATAGGTCGCCAGATCGATCGTGCCGCCGAGGGCACGAATTTCGATAGCGTCGAGGCCGTGATGCGCCGCCAAGGCAAGGGCTTGGTCCAGTTCAAGATCCGCGCATCCCAGCGTAGAAAATGCCAACGTCATCCGTGGCATATCATTATCAACGACAGTCACCACGGCCTCCTCCGCCTGGTTGCCAATGTCGGCCGGCAAGCTCGGAAGCAAGGTGCGCTCCACCCTCTTCCCGCCACCGATGCGCGACACAAGTAACCAAACGGATAATTATAAAACCAGATGCACTCGTCAAGGGCTATCGGAAACGTTCACGGTGAACGAATGCGGATTGCCCGCGGCCAGCCCCGCAAGACCAAAATCCGCGGAAGGATATCCATGAAAATTTCGAGGATATACCTACCAGACGACGGGATGGGTTTCTCCGGTCGCGACATTGACGAAGCCTTCCGGTGCTCTTTCCGACGGGGCCACCAGAACCCAGCGCCAGGGCGCGCAGGTCAGCGTCGCAAAGGAGAGGCGCTCCGGAAAGCCCGGCCACCAGCGCGGCGAGAATGTCGGCTCGTACATCCAGTCGATGCCGGCACCAGCCTCATACAGCTTCTGCATTTCGGCATCCAGCTCTTCAGCCGATCTCGCGGTCATGAGGCCACCGACTTCGTAGTGGACGCGAGCGATCACTTTTCCGCCTGACGCCAGCACCCAGCCGCCCCGCTGCTCGTTGAGCGCGTTGACGACCATCGCCATGGCTTCATCCGAAGAACCGACGACCCAGATATTGTGCTTGTCATGACCGAGCGTGGCGCCGAGCGCCGTATCGGGCGTGCGCGGCCCGGTGCCGAGCCAGAACATGCGGCCCACCTTGGCCTCGCCGGAGAAGCGGTCGACGATGGCGAATTTGGTAACGTTGCGGTCGGGATCGCGCTGAACGGCACCATCGCGGATGGGCAGATCCATGGTGATGAAATCGTCGGCCCAGTGGAACGGCCGCAGCAGCGCAGCTTTCGCCGTGGCAGCATCCGAAGGCGCTGCGATACGAAAATCCTCAGCCGAGACCGTTCTATCGATCCGGACCGTCTTCGTCGCCCAGTCCGGCCAGTCGATCTCGGGACGAACACCGACGAAGGTCTTGCCTTCGGAAGCCGGCTTCCCATCCGCCCAGACCTTGGCGATCGACAATGTCTTCACATCATCCAGAAGCGCGATGTCGGCAAAGCGACCGGGCGCGATCGAACCGACCCAGGGCGTGAGCCGCATGTGCCGCGCGGGATTGATCGTCACGCATTGAATGGCGATCTCAGGCGCCAGCCCGTTCTCGATCGCAAGCCGGACATTGTGATCGGTCGCGCCGATCTTCAATGTGTCGGAAGCGCTGCGGTCGTCGGTGACGAAAGCGATCTGCGACCAGTCGGACAGGCCTTTGGCGACCAGCCCCTGAATGACCTCTGGCAGGGAATGCGGCCGAAGCTCGATGAACAGGCCGTGCGTCAGCTTTTCCCAAATTTCGTCGAGAAACCAGCCTTCGTGATCGGAAGCGAGACCCGCGCCGGCGAAAGCATTGATCGACGCCAGATCGCGCAAGCCCGCCCCATGCCCCTCGACGACGCCGCGCTGCTCAAAGGTTGCCTGGATCATGCCCCAGAGACGATCGTAAGCCGGATTCTCGGGATTGCTGACCGATGGCCAATCCATCACTTCGTCAAGGCCTGCGACCATCAGGCTTTCGGAGAGAAAAGCCTTCTGCTCGTCATAGCCGAAGTGACCGCCGCCCCATTCGTAAGCGGTCGGCGGCACGGCGGAGCCCGGCAGAGGGAATATCTTCATCGGCGAACCGCGGCGACGCGCTTCCAGCCAGAATTCGAGATTGCGGGCACCGTTCACATTGGAGAATTCATGACTTGCCTCGCAGGTCCAGGTCACGCCAAGCGGCATGACGAGGGCCGCTTCCCACTCCGGCGTCAGATGCGAGCTTTCGATGTGTTTGTGCGCCTCGCCAAAGCCTGGGACGGCCGCAAGATGCGGCTCATGCAGGCGTTCGCCGACCTCTCCGGTGTAGCTGCCGGCGGGGCCGACATGGGCGATCCGCCTGCCCTTGATGACGATCTCCTGATCTTCAAGCCAGGTGCGGCTATGCACATCGAGCAGCCGGCCGACGCGCAGCGAGCGGTCGGCGGGGCGGCGACCGAGCGCGGTCAGGGTCAGATCCTGGCGGATCAGCACCTCGTCCGCCGCATTCACAAGCAGATCGTCGGGAAGGTTTGCGCTAGGAGATGTCATGATTGGCATGCCTGCAGGAAACTCGATCCGCTGAGGGTAAAGATGGCGATCCGATGTGTAAAGCCGCTTACTCGACCTTCAGGAAAGCAAACCATCTCAATGAGTTGCATTCCCGACCCCGCGGCGCGCCCAAATACCTGATCCGTCCATACGAGCCTGAAAAACTGCTGCGTGCTCAATTGTTGGGCTTGTAAAGCCGATGCTCGAAAAATAGTATCCTGCAAGCTTGAAGCATCTGCAGGATTTCACTGACTAAAGGATCGATGATGAAGGGCCTCTCTCTTGCTCGTGTCGCGGGCTTTGCGATTATTGCTGCGACCGCCGCCCTACCGGCTTACGCCCAGGCAAAGACGCTTACCGTTTCATGGTGGGGCTATAACGGCGAGAAGATGCAGGCCAACATCGTCGAACCGTTCAAAAAGATCTGCGGCTGTGACGTTGTTTTCGAAACCGGCAACAATGCCGACCGTCTCAACAAGCTGAAACTGCGCGGCGGCAAGGGTGTCGACGTCATCTACCTGACCGACAGCTATTCGCAAGTGGGCATTCAGCAGGGTCTCTTTCAGGAAATCGACCGCAGCAAGGTCCCGAACCTCGCCGATCTTTACCACCTCGCAAAGGCACCGCAGGGCAATTACGGTCCTGCCTATACGATCGGCCGCGTGGGCATCGTCTACGATACGGCCAAGGTCAATCCGCCGATCACCTCCTGGAACGATCTCTGGCGCGCCGACCTGAAGGGCGCTATTTCGCTTCCGGGCATCACCACGACAGCCGGGCCGCTGACGGTGCTCGAAGCCGGCAAACATGCCGGCGTGGATTCCTATGCGGATGCCGACAAGGCCTTCGCGGCCATCGAGGCGCTGAAGCCGAATGTCGTCAAGAACTACAATACCGGCTCCGAACTGGTGAACCTGATCTCGACGGGTGAGGTCAAGGTGGCTCTCGCACAGGACTTCGTTCTGACATCGATGCGCGCGGCCGTTCCCACCATGGCCTGGGCCGACCTGAAGGACGGCGATATCGCCACCCTCAACACGGTCAACATCCCCAAGGGCTCGGAAAACGTCGAGCTTGCCCACCAGTTCATCAATTTCGTCCTGTCGAAGGACGTGCAGCAGATGGAAGCCGAACAGGGCGTCGACGCACCTGTCTCTACCAAGGTGGCGCTGACGCCTGAAAAGGCCAAGCTCTGGACCTATGGCCCCGACATGATCGCCAAGCTCAGCCGCATCGATTACCAGAAGCTCAACGAAGCGCAATCGGACTGGGTCGATCGCTGGAACGAGATCTTCGGCATGTAACTAAGGCGTGCCGCAGCCAGCCTGCGGCACTCTTACGGAATTCTTCTGATGAAGCATCTTGCAAAATGGGGTTTGACAGCGCCGGCAATTATCGCCGTGACCTTGTTCCTGCTCGTACCGGTGATCATCACGATCGCGGCGACCTTCGGTGAGCCCAAGGGCCTGTTTTCCCCCTACGTCACTTTCTTTTCCAGCGGCTTTCGCCGCACGGTGCTCTTCAGGACGATCGAAGTGGCGCTGATCACGACGGCGATCTCTTTGATCATCGGCTTCATCGCCGCCTATGTGATCGCGCAGATGCCAAGTCGCGCCAAGAGCGTGATGATCATCGCCGCCGTCTTTCCGCTGCTGACCGGAGTGGTCGTACGCTCCTTCGCATGGCTGATCATTCTCGGCAAGAATGGCATTCTCAACACCATTCTGCTTTCGACGGGTGTCATCGGTCAGCCGTTGTCGATGCTCTACACCGAGGGCTCGGTGATCGTCGCCATGGTCTACCTTTTCGTGCCGCTGATGATCCTGACCCTCGTCGGCGTGCTTGAAGGCATACCGCAGGATCTCATTCAGGCATCGACCTCGCTCGGCGCGACGCCGGCTGCGACCTTCCGGCAGGTCATCCTGCCGCTCGCCACGCCGGGCCTTATCGTCGGCGCGGTGCTGGTCTTTACCGGCAGCTTCACCTCCTATGCCACGCCGCAGCTGCTTGGGGGCGAAAAGCAGATGATGATGGGCACCTTCCTCTACCAGCGCGCCATGGTCACCTTCGACTGGGTCGGCGCATCGACGATCGCTGCCATCATGGTCGTGGTGACGATCGGGATCGTGGCGATCATGAGCCGTATCGCACGGCGGCTGAACCCGATGGCGGTATGATCATGACAAGGACGGTCCACCCCGCGCTCATCGCTTTCACCGTCTGCGTCTTCTTGTTCCTGCTGGCGCCGCTCGTCATCATCATTGGTGCTGCCTTCAGCGACACAACCTACCTCACCTTCCCGCCGCAGGGACTGACGCTGCACTGGTTCTCGAACATTTTTCAGATCGAGGCCTTCCGCACGACGGCGATCACCAGCCTCGAGCTTGCCTTCCTCGGAACGGCGCTTTCGCTGCTGATCGGCATTCCCGCGGCCTATGCCATCAGCCGCTACAGGGTCGAACTGCCGCGCTGGCTTTCGACGCTCTTCGTCCTGCCGATCCTCGTCCCGGAAATTGTTTTCGGCTTTTCGCTGATGAAATCGATCACCATCGGGCTCGGCCTGCCGATCTTCCCGAGCCTCTTGATCGGCCATGCCCTGCTAGTGCTGCCCTATTCGGTCCGCGTCGTCAGCGCCAGCCTTGCAAGCTTCGATTTCTCGGTCGAAGAGGCCGCCATCAGCCTCGGCTGCCCGCCTCTGAAGACTTTTCTGACCGTGGTGCTGCCAAATATCCGCGCTGGCGTCATCGCCGCCTTCATCCTCGCCTTCATCACCTCCATCAACGATGTCTCGGTCTCGGTCTTCCTGACCGGCCCCGGTATTTCCACCCTTCCGATCCAGATCCTCGCCCATATGGAACAGTTCTTTGACCCGACCATCGCCTCGGTCTCCGTGCTGCTGATGTTCGTCACCGTCGCCGTCATGGCGATCGTCGAAGCTACCCTGGGCCTCACCTTCCTGACAAAGTAGCCGCCGTGACCGTATCGCTCTCCATCACTTCCATCAGCGCGCATTACGGCAAGACGACCGTATTGCAGGATCTCTCGCTCTCCGTCGGCGCCGGTGAGCTGGTCTCGCTGCTCGGCTCGAGCGGCTGCGGCAAGACGACGACGCTGCGGCTTGTGGCCGGCTTCCTGCAGCCGACGAGCGGCACCATCAGGCTCGGCGATCGCGACCTCACGGCATTGCCGGCGCATGCCAGGGATATCGGCCTGGTGTTCCAGAATTACGCGCTGTTTCCGCATCTGACGGTGCTCGAAAACGTCGCTTTCGGCCTGAAGCAGCGGCGGATGGCAACCCCGGAACGCCAACGGAAGGCGGGAGCCATGCTGGAACGCGTCGGCCTTTCCGGCCTCGGCGACCGCCTGCCCGCCGCTCTGTCGGGTGGCCAGAAGCAGCGCGTCGCACTCGCCCGCGCGCTTGTGATCGAGCCGCCGCTGCTGATGTTCGACGAGCCCCTTTCCAATCTCGATGCCAAGCTCAGGATCGACATGCGCGTCGAGATCCGGCAGCTGCAGCGCGCCAACGGCACGACGTCGCTCTACGTGACGCACGATCAGGAAGAGGCCTTTTCGATCTCCGATCGCGTCGCCATCATGAATGCCGGCCGCATCATGCAGCTCGATACGCCGGAAGTCCTTTACCGCAAACCTGCCAACAGCTTCGTCGCCCGTTTCGTCGGCTTCGAAAACCTGCTGCCGTTGCGGGTCATCGAGCGCCAAGGTGCATTGGTCATGGCGGAGGGTGCGGGAGGTGCGCGAATCAACCTCTCGCAAGAGGATTTCGGGACCATCCCGGACAGCTTTATCCTCGGCTGCCGCGCGGACGGCCTCTTGGTTCGGCGCCAAGGCAATGGATTGCCGGCGGTCCTCGGAACGAGAACCTATCTCGGCCGCGCCTATCAGTTTCAGTGCAAAACGGCGGCCGGCGATATCGTTGCCAACGGCCCCTTGTCGGAGCCGATGAGTGCGGGAGATGCCGCTGTGCTCGTGCCGGTGCCTGAGCAATGCTGCATAATGGAGCCAGAGCGCTAAAAGATAGCCGGCGAAGTGGCCCATCCACTCCAGTCTGTTAGAGCATTTTCAGGAAAAGCGCGCCGCGATTTTCTGTTTAGAATGCGTAAGAAAACAAGAAGATAGAGCGTTTCCGCGATTCAGAGAAAAACGGAAATGCTAGGCGTGCCGTTGCTGTCCCGGCTTTGTTTCGTTCGCGATGCGGCTGCGCTCCGGCCAGGAGCGATATCAGTTTTAATTTTCCTGGGGGAAGTTTGGTTGCGGGGGGCAGGATTTGTTGTTTTCTGTCCCGCGGCGTCGGCTTTGCCTCCTTGCGGTCC
>NZ_AQHN01000089.1:355000-455000 GCF_000359745.1 Rhizobium freirei PRF 81 | reverse complement strand
GTTGAGCCCGCCGCCGTCGCGATCCTCCAGACAAAGCGCGCCACCATGCGCATCGAGAATCTGCCGGACGATCGCCAGCCCCAGTCCGCTGCCGCCAAGATCGCGGTTGCGGGACTCTTCCAATCGGACGAAGGGTTCCAGCACTTCCTTGCGCCGCTCGGTCGGAATGCCCGGCCCGCGATCGCCGATGGTGATGACGCCCTGATCGCCACGCTGCTCGACGCTGATATCGGCACGGCCGCCATAGCGCAGCGCATTGTCCACGAGATTGTCCAGCACCCGCATCAGGGCGGTCTCGGACATGGCGACAGCCAGAGGCTGCCCCGGGAGCGAGAAAGCGATAAGACCGGAGCCATCCAGACGCTCGGCAACGTGCGAGCAGATGGCGGCATCGAGATCGACGATGTTCCTGCCATCCGACCCGACCGTGCTGCGGGCAAATCCCAGCGCATCCTCGACGAGGCGCTGCATGGCCTCGACATCGGCGATGGCGCGGTCGCGATGGGGCGTATCCGGCATCATTTCCATGCGCAGGCGAAAGCGCGTGAGATAGGTGCGCAGATCGTGCGAGATCGCTCCGAGGATCAGGGTGCGGTTGTTGACCAGGGCGGCGATGCGCAGCTGCATCGCATTGATGGCCTTGATCAGCATGCGGAGTTCACACGCGCCTCGTTCGGGGATCGGGACCGGCTGCAGGCCGTTGCCGATGGAATTGACGGTGCGGGACAGGCGTGTCAGCGGCCGGGTTTCCCGCGCCACGGCAACGATGGCGATAACGGCGACCAGCATGCCGAGGACGCCGGCAATGAGGCCGACAGGAACGCCGTGCAGCCGGACCGTCGGCGTATCGGTGAGATTGAAGACGGCGACCTTGCCACCGGCAACGCCGATCGACACTTCCACGATCCTGTCCGGCGCGCCGACGGAGAACCAGCCTTGCTGCCTTGGCGACAGCGAGCGTATGTTGAAATAGCGATTGCCGAAAGCGATGCTGGCGAATTCGCGCGCCAGCTTGTCGGTCAGCGTCATATCAGAGGCATCCCCGCTCTGATCCGGCACAGGGACATCGATCAGGCGAAGCGCCAGGCCATTGGCATTCAGGGCGCGGACCGCCTTCGGCTGCGCCTCCGGCGAAATGGCATCCAGCAGGCGGATTGCCGACTTGACCTGCATTGCCGGCGAAATCTCGGGATTGAGCGGCGTATCCGGCTTCAATTGAGCCGCGGCGAATGCCGCAAGCTGGATGACGAACAGTGCCACGGCGACGATCATGATGATGCGGGCGACGAGACCGAGTTTCAGCATGACTCAGATATCCTTCACGTCGGTGGTGAGGAGATAGCCGGCATTGCGCACGGTGGTGATGATATGGGCGCCATCGGGCAGGCAGTGCCCGAGCTTGGTGCGAAGGCGCGAGACCGTGACGTCGATGGTGCGGTCGAAGGGATCGGCGCCGCGCCCGCGCGTCCAGTCGAGCAATTGATCGCGCGACAGGACACGGCGCGGCCTTTCAAGAAAGCAGACCAGCAGATCGAATTCCGCGGTCGTCAGATGCACGACGCGCTCGCCTTCCATCTCGATCACCCGCCCGTCGAGATCGACGGTCAGGCCGGCAAAACGCTTGCGCCGGGCGGGAACGGCCCCCTCCTCCGGACGCTCCGGGCCGGAACGGCGCAGGATGGCGCGAACACGCGCCAGAAGCTCGCGCGGATTGAAGGGTTTGCCGAGATAATCGTCGGCGCCCATCTCCAGGCCGAGAATGCGATCGATATCCTCGGTCTTCGCCGTCAGCATGAGGATCGGCACCTGGCTGCGGGTGCGGATGCGGCGGCAGGCCGAAAGGCCATCCTCGCCCGGCAGCATCAGATCGAGAATGATGAGATCGGGAAAGCCCTTGGCAAGGATGCGGTCCATCGCGGCAGCGCTGTCGGCGGCCTGCACGGCAAAGCCCTCGCGGCTCAGGAACTCCTCCAGGAGCGCTCTAATCTCGCGGTCGTCCTCGACCAGAAGAAGCGATGCGGAAACCATAACCCTCCATGCGGGGCGGAAGGCGGTTTTGGCAACAGGGAAACCGCCGACGTTACAAACTGTAACAAATCTCGGCCGTTTTGAAAAACTCCAGCAAAGGAAGCGGTGCAGTTTTCCGGGCAACATCATCCCTCCGGAGCGAATGACGGCAGCCGCTTGCCGTCTACCCGACCCCATCGCCCGCTCCGGCCCAAGGCAGGGCTTGCATCCACGAAATGCGAGCCCTGCCGCCCCATTTCCAAACATCCGATTTGCCTCGTGGCGATCCTCGTGCGAAAGGATTGCTCTTCAGGGACATCGCGCCCAAACACTCCAGCGACGAGCACGAGGCAAGACCGTTGAGCCAACGGCATTCACCGCAGCGGTCCGGCAGGACGGCGAAAGGCAGACAGGAGCCCGACGGCAAGCGCGTAACCTTGCCGCGGGCGCTTTCCAAACTCGGCTATTGCTCCCGCACCCAGGCGGAAACGCTGATTGCGGCCGGCCGCGTGACCGTGGACGGCCGCAAGGTGACGGATCCGTCGACCTGGGTCGATCTGGAGCATGGGCAGTTTGCCGTCGACGGCGTTGCGATATCGGCCGAAGAAAAACTCTATTTCATGCTCAACAAGCCGCGCGGGCTGGTGACCACCCGCGACGACCCCGACGGGCGTCCGACGGTTTATGATTGCCTCAAGGATATCGATGCGCGGCACCTCGCCCCTGTCGGGCGGCTCGACAAGGCGAGCGAGGGCCTGCTGCTTTTCACCAACGATACCGTATTGGCGCAGACCCTGCTCGATCCCGTCAGCCATGTCGGCAAGGTCTATCATGTCCAGGTCGACCGCATCATGGACGAAGAGCAGCTCGCGCGCATGGAACGCGGCATCATCGACGACGGCGAGCTTCTGACCGCGAGCTCCGCGCGCCTCCTGCGCAGCGGAGATCGCAACAGCTGGATCGAAGTGGAGCTCAAGGAAGGCCGCAACCGGCAGATCCGGCGGATGCTGGAAGCGCTCGGCATCGAATGCCTGCGGCTGGTGCGTGTGGCTTTCGGCGAGATCGAGCTCGGCGATCTGCCGAAGGGCGCCGTCCGCGCCTTGACCGAGGGTGAAATCCGGCGGCTCCGCCAACGCGCCGACCTGAAGACGAACGGACACAACGGAGCGAAGACAAAACGCGATGCAGCCTCATGATTTCTGGCAGGAACTCCATCCGCCGCAAAGCTTTTCGGCTGAGCAAGAGTGCGGCGATTTCTATGTGGCCGAACTGCCGGATGGGCGTCAGCTGCAGCTGCCGATCCGCGTTCTGGCCGATGGCGAGCACGCGCTGGCATCGCTAATCGTCAACCAGGCCAGTTTTGCGGTGCAGGAAGCACTGGCCGAAGCGCTGGCGGCGCGGATTGCCGACTACGATATCGACGTCGTTGCCGGATTGCCGACACTTGGCCTGACACTGGCAAGTGCGGTCGCGCGGGCTCTCGGCCATGCGCGTTACGTGCCGCTCGGCACCTCGCGCAAATTCTGGTATCGCGACGAGCTTTCCGTTTCACTTTCGTCGATCACCACACCGAACCAGGAGAAGCGCCTCTATATCGATCCGCGCATGCTGCCGCTGCTTAAGGGCAAGCGCGTGGCGCTGATCGACGACGTCATTTCCAGTGGAGCCTCGATCGTTTCCGGTCTCGCGCTCGTCGCCTCATGCGGTATCGAGCCGGTGGTGATCGGCGCAGCCATGCTGCAATCCGAGCGCTGGCGGGAGCGCGTCGATGCCGGCGGCAAGCAATGGAGCGAGCGGATCGTCGGCGTCTTCTCCACGCCGATCCTCGAGCGGAGCGAAAACGGCGCTTGGCGGCGGCCGGGCTGATCGCTTTTCGCTGCTATCCATAGGATAAGAACCGGCTCATATATTATAATCTGTGAAAATCATTCCGATTCCCGCCGCAATGCGCTAAGGGTCCGCTCAAGAAGCATCCGTCGGGCGGATGCACGAGCCTGTTGGTGGACGCGTTGCGAATTCTCTCCGAAGCCCATTTCCCGGAACTGCCCAATTACTATCGCGGCAAGGTGCGCGAAAATTACGACCTGCCGGATGGCAGCCGCATCATTATCAGTACCGACCGGCTCAGCGCCTTTGACCGCATTCTCACCTGCATTCCCTATAAGGGACAGGTTCTGACGCAGACGGCGCGCTACTGGTTCGAGCAGACGCGCGATATCTGCCCGAACCACGTCATCGACTATCCGGACCCGAACGTCGTCATCGGCAAGCGGCTGAATATTCTGCCGGTCGAAGTCGTCGTACGCGGCTATCTCGCAGGCACCACGGGCACCTCGATCCTGACACTCTATAAGAAGGGTGAGCGCGACATGTACGGCATCACCCTGCCTGACGGCATGCGCGACAACCAGATCCTGCCGGAGCCGATCATCACCCCGACGAGCAAGGAATTCGACGGCGGTCATGACGAACCGCTGACGCCGGCCCAGATCGTGGAGAACGGGCTTCTGACGAAGGAGCAATGGCAGACGCTATCGGACTATGCCCTGGCGCTCTTCGCCCGCGGACAGGAGATCGCCCGCAAGCGAGGGCTGATCCTCGTGGATACCAAGTATGAATTCGGCACTGACGAAAACGGCAAGATCATCCTCGCCGACGAGATCCACACGCCCGACAGCAGCCGCTATTGGCTGGCCGACAGCTATCAGGAGCGTTTCGAAAAGGGCGCGCGTCCGGAGAGCTTCGACAAGGATTTCGTAAGGGCCTGGGTTACCGAGCGCTGCGATCCCTACAAGGACGAGATTCCCGAAATCCCGGTCGACCTCGTCGAGCAGACATCGAAGGTTTATATCCGCGCCTTTGAAGCGATTACGGGCATGCCGTTCGTGGCCGATGATCGCGGCGCGACGCCGCGCGACAGGGTTCGCACAAGCCTGGCTCGCTATTTCCCGTAGGCACGAGCTTACCGAATCAGCACAACGAAAGCCATGGGCAAGGTTGTATTGACCGCTATATCGGGTATTTCCCGCACCCCTGAGTAGGGTGCGGAAGGGTATGCTTTTTGCAACACTTCATATTTTTTTTACTCAGACCCTGCTATTTCGCCCGATCACACATATGTTCGCGTTCGAGTTTTCGTAAAAGCCACTGTGCTATTGCAAAACTCATTGCTAGATTGACGACGACTGCTTCGGGTCATTTGTTCGTACTGCGTAAGACTGGAGCGCCTAAACACATGGGGTCAGTTCGACCCTTTAAAACACTGATCAGTAAATTGAATTGTGGGACAATGTGATGGTTTCCATTCGTACTGCCGCCCCCGCCCTGCTGCTTATTCTGGCAGGTTGCGTCACCGGCCCAGACCATAAGCCACCGGAAATGCCTCTGCCGGCCAAGTTCTCGGAGGGCGGTACGAAAATCAATGGCGATATCGCCGGTTCACAATGGTGGACCGCTTTTGGCGACTCCAGACTGAATGCGTTTGCTTCCCAAGGGCTCTCGCAGAACCTCAACATCCAGCAATCGCTGGAACGTATCAATCAGGCCGAAGCTGCAGTCGTTACGGCAGGTGCCGGCGGCCTTCCGAGCCTGACCGTCAGCGGCGATAACACCACCAGCGGCCAGAAGGGCTCGCTGCGTACCCAGACCGGAACGCGAAACGTCACCGGCGGCAGTGCCTCGGTTTCGTGGCTGCTCGACCTCTGGGGTCAGTATCGCCGCGCGCGCGAAGGCGCAAACGCCTCGCTCGACGCAGCCTACTCCAGCGTCGACGTTGCGCGCCTGACCTATCTGCAGGATCTGGCCAAGAGCTATGTCAACGCCCGCTACTACCAGGCACTTGTGTCGATCGCTCAGGAAAACCTGAAGTCTCGGCGCGACACGCTTTCGCTGACGAAGTTCCAGCTCGAAGCCGGTGCTGCCTCCCGCCTCGACGTCGTTCAGGCCGAAGGCCTCGTCAACTCGACGCTTTCGACCATTCCCGGCTATGAAATCAGCTATCGTCAGGCGGTGCATCACATCGCGACGCTGCTGAACGTGCCTTCTGCCACCGTCATCGCGCAGATGCAGGGCGGCGGCAAGCAGCCGGTATTCCGTGGCAGCGTCCGCAGCGGCGTTCCCGCCGATCTCATCCGCAATCGTCCGGACATCCGCGTGGCAGAGCGCAATCTTGCCGCTGCCACGGCCCAGATCGGCGTGGCGGAAGCAAAGCTCTTCCCGTCGATTTCGCTCAGTGGCGCGATTTCGCCGTCCTATATCCACAATACCGGGTCCGCTAGCGGCAGCCTGACCAGCTGGTCGTTCGGCCCGACGCTGAACCTGCCGATCTTCGACGGCGGTTCGCTGCGTGCGGGTGTCAAGAATGCGGAATCCTCGAGCCGCGAACAGTACATCGTCTGGAAACAGACGGTGACGACTGCCGTCGAGCAGGTTGAAAACGCCCTGTCGGCCGTCAGCCGCGATGCTCAGACGGTTGCCGCCCTGCATGCCCAGGTCAAGTCCTATCAGGAAGCCCTGCAGCTCTCGACCGCCAGCTACAAGGACGGCGCGTCCTCGCTGCTCGACGTTCTCGACGCTCAGCGTAACGTGACCTCTGCCCAGCAGAGCCTGGCACAGGCCGTTCAGCAGAGCGCCCTCGACTACATCTCGCTGAACATTGCCATCGGTGCCGGCTATGTGCCGGCCAGCAAGGCAAACGTGGGTCAAGTCCCGGCCGCGGCTCCGGCCAAGGTCATCAAGGCTTCGGTCAAGAAGGCGAGCTAACGATATCGCGCTGGCCCGCTGGCCGCGCTGCTTGAATTTTGAAAACCGCCGCAGTCATCTGCGGCGGTTTTTCTTTTGCGGGAAAGAGCGCTGAAATTGAAAATGGCGCGTTCCCGCCTTCGCAAGAAACACGCCATCGCCATCAAAACAAAAAGGCCGGAACGATCCGGCCTTTCGTCATCCGCCTTCGCAACAGTGCCAGTACATCCGTGGTCAAAGGGAAAGCGGAACTGCAGCCAGATTGATTGTGAAAGGTTAACGAGAGGTCAACTTTCTTCAACAATCCCAAAGGGCGAAACGGCTCGCTTTCAAGCGCGCCAGCCATCCATGGGCTGCATGACTGGGCCGTATATCGGAGAGCAAGGTGGCGATTTCAAGGCCGTGACGATCTTTTCCTTCCAGACCTCCTCTTGCCCGCCGCGAAAGAGGGGAAACACGAAAGCGACAGTAATCCACCGAATAGCAAGCAGACCTTACTAAAAACGCCATGACTTTCGAACATGTCGCGCGCTGCCGTTCAAGCTGCATTCATGCAGATACTTTTAAAACACAGGCAAAGATTGCAGATGCAGCGCTTTATCCTATCATATTCGGTGCATGCGCAGGTCTTTATATTGCCGGAATTGGCAAGTCATACCGAATGGCGCCCGGGGTAGGCGCACCACATACGGAACGGGCACAGGCGGCGATGTCGCAGCGATGGTGTGCAAAGGGAGAATATTCATGAGGTTCAAGGTTCTCGCCGCGAGCTTGCTGGCCGCATTCATTGCGCTGCCGGCCATCGCGGAAGCAGCGGAAGGCTTCGCCACCGCAAACGTCAACATGCGGTCGGGTCCAAGCACCGCCTATCCGGCGGTAACCATGATCCCCGTCGGCGCACCGCTGCAGATCAACGGCTGCCTTAACGAAACTCCCTGGTGCGACGTCTCGTTCTATGGCGGTCGCGGATGGGTCGCCGGCCGCTATATCCAGGCGACCTACCAGTCGCGCCGCATCTATGTCGACAGGCAATATTACCGGCCACTCGGCATCCCGACCATTGTCTTCAATTTCGACGACTATTGGGGTCGCTACTATCGCGGCCGCGACTTCTACCGCGATCGCGACCGCTGGCGTCGTGGCCCAGGCTGGGTCGACCGCCGTCCGGACAACAATTGGGATCGCAATCCGGGATGGGATCGCGGGTCGGACTGGAATAACGGACCGGACCGCAACTGGGACCGCCGCCCTGACCGCAACCGCGACTGGAACAACGAGCCGGATCGCGACTGGGGCCGTCGCCCCGACCGTAATTGGGACGGGCAGCGTGATCGCAATCGCGACTGGGGCCGCCGCCAGCCTGACAACAACCAGGACTGGGGTAACCGCCCGGATCGCCCGCGCGACAACAATCGCCCGGATAACCAGCCACGCCCGCAGCCGCAGCAACAGCCCCCGGTCGCGCAGCCTCAGCCGCAGCCCAACCCTGGAACGCCCGCGCCCTACAGATACAAGGACTGCCCTGCATCGCAGCCGGATTGCAACCTCTCCACCGTCTCTCCCAGAGGGCCAAGCCGCTGACGGCAACCTTCCACCAGAGCACTTCAAGAAAAGTGCACAGCGGCTTTCCGTGCGGAATGTGTGAGGGAGATCGATAGAATAAAGCGTCTTCGCAGTTCGAAGCGAAACGGAAGCGTTCTGGTTCCTGGAAAACCAAAGGCCGGCGGCTTTTCAAAGCCGCCGGCCTTTGTCATGAGAGACATTCCATTCAAGGAGTGATGGCCTTCCGCAAATGCTGCAGCGGCATGATAATGGGCGCCTCTGCCGGGCGGCACCGTCCCGAACCTATCAGTATCTGCATTGCCTCCGTTGGCCCTCGATAGCCGAGCGGTCAAGCAATCGGTCAGGAGCAATGCACCCTAGTGCATTTTCAGATGCGCTTCCCGCGTTGCCGAAATGAACATTTCCCGAGCTTCCTCGGCGGACTTGCGACCGTCGATCGCTGCACGGCAGACACTTCTTGCCGCTACATACAACGGACCGCGCCGGTCAGGCCAGAGATTGGCCATGCAATTCAGGGCCTCCGACGGACCCGTCACGATCTGGAAACTACCTTGAGCAAAACCGATTTCGATTGGATTGCTCCATTTGATGTGTCGCATGAACACTCCTCCTCACGCGCTACCAAACCGTCTGGATCGTCCTCCAAGACAGCTAGATGACAGTACTATAACCTCGATCAGACCATTCGAAAATACGGAAATTTGCGCGCGTCGCGCGAAGTATCGGCGCATGTGATCGGAATGGTTATGCCAGCACATGAAGCGCGCAAAACCAATTCCAATGATCTTTTTGAGGAAACCGAGCATGAGTGCGGATATCCTTTGAGGTCGCGCGCGAGTGACCTATCTTTCGCGCGCGATCCGCTTTGCCTCGTCCGGTGAGAAGCCAGCGCGGCGGGCAAGCCATTCCAGCCCGAAAATCCGGTCGATCAGGTCGACCAAGTCGACCAGCCATTGTTCAAAACGCTTCCACATCGGCATAGCCTCCACCGCTACAAGCCTTTCGGCTGTGACGGCCCACGATGAACATCGCGCCTGGCCAGCTCATCCGGTTCAGCGGAATTGTGGTGGCCTCTGCGCGTTGGCGAGCAGTTCCTGCTTTGTCGCGAAGTCGCCAAACAGCTTTTTCAGCCTGGCTTCCTCCTCCTTGCCGATCCGGTGGCGCCGAGCGAAATCCTCGACGCTCCAGACCTCCCGCAGCTTGCTCTCGCAGACGTCCTCAACCTTGATCAACGAACTCATGCGCTCGCCCCTCGTTTTTGTTATCGGGTAAATGCCTGGAGCGCGAAAAAGTTCCTTGACCGGCTCAACCAGACATCGCAGAAGCCTATGTCGCAGGCTGATCGGAAATGTTCTTAATCCCTCCTTAAATCGCCGCATTTAAAGTTCAGGCGGGATTTGATGTCTTCACGAGGGGGTTCGTGAGCGAATGGCAGGCGACGGCCTGTCCCGGAATCCGGGATCCATTTTTGAGCCGGCATACCGGTGCAGAGCGACCGCATGCGCGAGAGCACCTATGCCGCCGCTATGATCAGCCTGATGGAAGATACGACAACGCTAGGCATCGAGGTACGACCGGCCCGCAATGGCAGATAAGAAAAAGTCACGCCAGAGGATAGAACCATCCTTTTCCAGCGGTCGGGAACGCATCGATGACGGATTCAATGCCGGCGAGCGCATCGTCGGCCATAGGCGCGCGGTCAAGCGGTACGAAGAGCCCGAACCCGACGAAGATGACGACGACGACTATGAGGACGAGCCGGTGGTTGAGAAGTCGCGCCGTTCGCGCAGCCGCCGCAAGCCGGCCCGGCGTGCGCCACGCCGCGGCTTTTTCGGCTTCATCCGGTCAACGATCTATTGGAGCCTCGTGCTTTGCCTCTGGGCCGGTATCGGCCTTGCAGGTCTCGTCGCCTATTACGGATCGCGCATGCCGAGCGCCAGCACCTGGTCCATTCCCGAACGGCCGCCGAACGTCAAGATCACGGGTCTCGACGGCAATCTGATCGCCAATCGCGGCACGACCGGCGGCGAGGCCGTAACGCTCAGCGACATGTCGCCCTACATTCCCGAAGCCATCATCGCCATCGAGGATCGCCGCTTCTATTCGCATTTCGGCTTCGACCCGATCGGCCTTGGCCGCGCCGTCGTGACCAACGTCGTGACGGGACACGCCGCCCAGGGCGGCTCGACGCTGACGCAGCAGCTCGCCAAGAACCTGTTCCTGTCGCCGGACCGCACGCTGGAGCGCAAGGTGCAGGAAGTGCTGTTGGCGCTGTGGCTGGAGCATAAATACACCAAGGATCAGATCCTGACGATGTATCTGAACCGGGTCTATTTCGGCTCGAACGCCTATGGTGTCGAGGCCGCTTCGCGGCGCTACTTCAACAAGTCGGCCAAGGACGTCAATCTCGGCGAAGCGGCCATGCTGGCCGGTCTGGTCAAGGCGCCCTCGCGGCTTTCGCCCGCCCGCGACCCCGCGGCCGCCGAGGCCCGCGCCCAGCTGGTGCTGCAGGCCATGCGCGATCAGGGCTTCATCAGTGAATCCGACATCAAGACGGCGATGGCACAGCCGCCGACGCGAACCAAGAGCTATTGGAGCGGCGCGGAAAACTACGTTGCCGACATGGTCATGGATCAGCTGCCGAAGCTGATCGGCGGCCCCGTCAAGGAGGACCTGATTGTCGACACCACCCTCGACATGTCGCTGGAGGAGAAGGCCGAGAAGGCGCTCAGCGACGTGCTCGAAAAGGAGGGCAAGAAGCTGAACGCCTCGCAGGCCTCGCTCGTCTCCGTCGACGCGACGGGCGCCGTCCGCGCCCTGGTCGGCGGCCGCGACTATGCCCAGAGTCAGTTCAACCGCGCCGTCACCGCCAAGCGTCAGCCGGGCTCCGCCTTCAAGCCGTTCGTCTATACCGCAGCGCTGGAGGCGGGCCTGACGCCCAACTCGATCCGCAACGACCTGCCGGTCAAGATCGGCAATTGGGCACCGGAGAACTACGAGCAGCGCTATAGCGGCCCGGTGACGCTTGCGACCGCCGTGGCGAAATCGCTGAACACTGTTGCCGTCCAGCTCGTCGCCGAGGTCGGTCCCGAGCAGGTGATCAAGGTGGCGCACAGGCTCGGCATCGAATCCGATCTGCAGGCCAATGCCTCCATCGCGCTCGGCACCTCCGAAGTATCGCTGCTGGAACTGACCTCGGCCTATGCCACGTTCATGAACGGCGGCTTCAAAGTGGCGCCGCATGTCATCACCAAGGTGACGACCGCCTCCGGCAAGGTGCTCTACCAGACCAATACCGACAATCCGCAGCGAGTGCTGAACCCGGATATCGTCACCAACATGAACACGATGATGGCCGGCGTCATCGCGTCGGGAACCGGCAAGGCTGCCCGCATTCCCGGCTGGCAGGCCGCCGGCAAATCGGGCACGACGCAATCGTTCCGCGACGCGCTGTTTGTCGGTTTCACCGGCCATCTGACGACCGGCGTCTGGTTCGGCAACGACGACGGCAAGTCGATGCGCAAGGTGACCGGGGGCGGGCTGCCGGCCAAGGCGTGGAAGGAATTCATGGTCGCTGCCCATAAGGGCATCGCTCCGATGCCGATCTTCGGCGGCGGCCAAATCATCGACAGTGGCTTGCCGATGGCGCAGACGGAGCCGTTGGGCGACCAGCCGACGACGATCGGCAATATCATCTCAGGCGCCGGCAATGCGGGACAGCCGACCTTGCAGCAGCGGCCGTCGCAGCAGCCGATCCAGCCACAGGTCGTCAACCAGACCGCAGCCAATGAAGACCCGCAGGATCTGCCGCCGGCAAACCTCACCGACGACACCAACCCCTATAGTTCGAATCCCTACAATTCGAACCCCTATGACAGCGAGATCCCGCCCGCCGATGTCGGCGACAGCGGCCCGCCCAGGGCTGCGCGGCCGCATCGCACCTCGCTGCTCGACGTGATCCTCGGCCGATAAAATCGCAATTTTCTACCTTGCCGCTTGCATGGCTGCGGCAAGGCTGCTCAAATGCGCGATTGCTTCAAATCCACGGGCTCTTGGCGCAACTTCGGCCATGTGGAATTTGGGCGACAAACCATTCGTTTTGCTGGATTCCGGGTGATTTCCTGCCTTGCAGTCAGTAAAACCGCTACTTATATACGCGGCATCACCGCAGTCATGGCTGCGCAATCCTCAAGACCATCCCGTTAGGGGCTGTCAATGGAATGCCTGACAGGGGTTCCGACAGCTTGCTTCAAGGAGAGAATGATATGGCAAAAGTAATTGGTATCGACCTTGGAACCACAAATTCCTGCGTCGCCGTCATGGACGGTAAAGATGCGAAAGTGATCGAAAATGCCGAAGGCGCCCGCACGACCCCCTCGATGGTCGCCTTCTCCGACGACGGCGAACGTCTCGTCGGCCAGCCGGCCAAGCGCCAGGCTGTCACGAACCCCACGAACACCCTCTTCGCTGTCAAGCGCCTGATCGGCCGCCGCTACGAAGATCCGACCGTTGAGAAGGACAAGCATCTCGTCCCGTTCAACATTGTTCGCGGCGACAATGGCGACGCCTGGGTAGAAGCCAACGGCAAGGGCTATTCGCCCGCGCAGATTTCCGCAATGATCCTTCAGAAGATGAAGGAAACCGCCGAATCCTACCTCGGTGAGAAGGTCGACAAGGCCGTTATCACCGTTCCCGCATACTTCAACGACGCTCAGCGCCAGGCAACCAAGGATGCCGGCAAGATCGCCGGTCTTGAAGTTCTGCGCATCATCAACGAGCCGACGGCTGCAGCGCTCGCCTATGGCCTCGACAAGAAGGACGGCAAGACCATCGCCGTTTACGACCTTGGCGGCGGCACCTTCGATATCTCCATCCTGGAAATCGGCGACGGCGTCTTCGAAGTGAAGTCGACCAACGGCGACACCTTCCTCGGTGGTGAAGACTTCGACATGCGCCTCGTCGAATACCTCGTTGCCGAGTTCAAGAAGGACAACGGCATCGACCTCAAGGGTGACAAGCTTGCTCTGCAGCGCCTCAAGGAAGCTGCCGAAAAGGCCAAGATCGAACTTTCGTCCGCCCAGCAGACCGAAATCAACCTGCCGTTCATCACGGCAGACGCCACCGGCCCGAAGCACCTGACGCTGAAGCTGACCCGCGCCAAGCTGGAAAGCCTGGTCGACGATCTCGTCCAGCGCACCATCGCTCCGTGCAAGGCAGCGCTCAAGGATGCCGGCGTCACCGCTGCTGAAATCGACGAAGTCGTTCTCGTCGGCGGCATGAGCCGCATGCCGAAGGTACAGGAAGTCGTCAAGCAGCTGTTCGGCAAGGAGCCGCACAAGGGCGTCAACCCGGATGAAGTCGTCGCTCTCGGCGCCGCCATCCAGGCCGGCGTTCTGCAGGGCGACGTCAAGGACGTTCTGCTGCTCGACGTGACCCCGCTGTCTCTCGGCATCGAAACGCTCGGCGGCGTCTTCACCCGTCTGATCGAACGCAACACGACGATCCCGACGAAGAAGTCGCAGACCTTCTCGACCGCTGACGACAACCAGTCGGCCGTGACCATCCGCGTCTCGCAGGGCGAGCGCGAAATGGCTGCAGACAACAAGCTGCTCGGCCAGTTCGACCTCGTCGGCCTGCCGCCGGCGCCGCGCGGCGTCCCGCAGATCGAAGTCACCTTCGATATCGACGCCAACGGCATCGTCCAGGTTTCGGCCAAGGACAAGGGCACGGGCAAGGAACAGCAGATCCGCATCCAGGCTTCCGGTGGTCTTTCCGACGCCGACATCGAGAAGATGGTCAAGGATGCCGAAGCCCATGCTGCGGAAGACAAGAAGCGCCGCGAGGGCGTCGAAGCCAAGAACCAGGCTGAAAGCCTGATCCATTCCAGCGAGAAGTCGCTGAAGGATTACGGCGACAAGGTCACCGAAGCCGATCGCACCGCGATCTCCGACGCCATCGCAGCCCTGAAGACGGCAACCGAAGCTTCCGAACCGAATGCCGAAGACATCAAGGCCAAGACCCAGACGCTCATGGAAGTTTCCATGAAGCTCGGCCAGGCGATCTATGAGTCCCAGCAGGCGGAAGCAGCTTCGGGCGATCACTCGGCAGGCGGCAAGGACGACGTCGTCGACGCCGACTACGAGGAAATCAAGAACGAAGACGACCGCAAGCGGTCTGCATAAGCGCGAGCCGAAAGGTTCTCGAGGAACTACTGCGCCGCGCGTCCTTTTGGACGCGCAAAGGCCGCAGTGGAAATTAAAGTGGCGCGTAAGCCTTCCTTAAATTGCGCGAATTTAAGGGATTATGCGCATGATCCGGCTGCCTTCGGGCAGCCGGAAATCCATTTCCGGGGTCGAATGCTGAATGGCAAAAGCGGATTTTTACGAGACATTGGGCGTCTCCAAGACGGCGGACGAGAAAGAGCTGAAGAGCGCCTTTCGTAAGCTGGCGATGCAATTTCATCCGGACAAGAATCCGGACGACAGCAACGCCGAGCGGAAGTTCAAGGAAATCAACGAAGCCTACGAAACGCTCAAGGATCCGCAGAAGCGCGCAGCCTATGACCGCTATGGCCACGCTGCTTTCGAGCATGGTGGCATGGGCGGCGGCGGCGGTTTTGGCGCCGGCTTCGGCGGCGGCGGCTTCTCCGATATCTTCGAGGATATTTTCGGCGAGATGATGGGCGGCGGTCGCTCGCGCGGGCGCTCCTCTGGCGGTCGCGAACGCGGCGCCGATCTTCGCTACAACATGGAAATCTCGCTCGAAGAGGCCTTTAGCGGCAAGACGGCGCAGATTCGTGTGCCGACCTCGATCACCTGCGACGTCTGTTCCGGCTCTGGCGCCAAGCCCGGCACGCAGCCGAAGACCTGCGGCACCTGCCAAGGTTCCGGTCGCGTACGCGCCGCACAGGGCTTCTTCTCGGTCGAGCGCACCTGCCCCACCTGTCACGGCCGCGGTCAGATCATTCCCGATCCCTGCAGCAAGTGTCATGGCCAGGGCCGTGTGACCGAGGAGCGTTCGCTCTCCGTCAACATCCCGGCCGGCATCGAAGACGGCACGCGCATCCGCCTGCAGGGCGAAGGGGAAGCGGGCCTGCGTGGCGGGCCTTCCGGCGACCTCTATATCTTCCTTTCCGTCAAGCCGCATGAGTTCTTCCAGCGCGATGGCGCCGATCTCTATTGCGCCGTGCCGATCTCGATGACGACGGCGGCACTTGGCGGCACTTTCGATGTGGCAACGCTCGACGGCACCAAATCCCGCGTTACCGTTCCCGAGGGAACGCAGGTCGGCAAGCAATTCCGTCTGAAGGCCAAGGGCATGCCGGTGCTGCGTTCCAGCCAGGTTGGCGATCTCTATATCCAGATCCAGATCGAGACGCCGCAGAAGCTCACCAAGCGTCAGCGCGAACTGCTGCAGGAATTCGAGCAGATCTCTTCGAAGGACAACAATCCGGAATCGACGGGCTTCTTTGCCCGCATGAAGGATTTCTTCGACACCTTCAGCGACTGATTCGCGAATCAGACATGTTTCGCATGAATCCGGCCGGTGATTCGGCCGGATTTTTTGTTTGGTGCCGAATCACCGCCCTCGTGGTTCGAGACGGCCTTGCGGACCTCCTCACCATGAGGGGTGAATCTCTCATCCGGCCTGCAGTTCACCCTATCCTCTTCCTGCGCTCGCCATTCCACCCTCATCCTGAGCCTGTCGAAGGACGAGGGTGGCCCTTGACGGCGCTTCCATTCCATCGACACCACGAACCATCGGCAAAATCCTTGCACTTGGGCAGGGTTCGGCATACCCCTCGGCCATCGACACGAATCTCAAAGACCCATGCCGGACAAGGTTTTCATCTCGCGCCTGAAGCTCACCGACTTCCGCAATTATGCGGCAGCGGCGCTGACGCTTGACGAGCGACATGTGGTGCTGACCGGCGACAACGGCGCCGGCAAGACCAACCTGATGGAAGCGGTCTCGCTGCTGTCGCCCGGTCGTGGCCTGCGCCGGGCCAGCTATGCCGATGCCACTCGCATCCATGCGCCGGGTGGCTTTTCGATCTTTGCCGAGCTGGAAGGTATGGATGGCGTAGTCGAGATCGGCACCGGCATCGATACCACGGATGAATCGACCGCCCGCAGGCTGCGAATCAACGGGACGCCGGCCAAGACGGTTGACGAACTGACCGATCATTTGCGCGTTCTCTGGCTGACGCCGGCCATGGACGGCCTATTCACCGGCGGCTCTTCGGAACGCCGCCGCTTTCTCGATCGGCTGGTGCTGTCGCTCGATCCCGCCCATGGCCGCCGTGCCAGCGATTTCGAGCGCGCCATGCGCAGCCGCAACAAGCTGCTTTCGGAAGGGCGCTTCGATCCATCCTGGCTTGCCGGCATCGAGGAGCAGATGGCAAGCCTCGGCATCGCCATGGCCATCGCACGACAGGAGATGCTCGGCCTTCTCTCGCGGCTCGTCGCCGAAACGGGCGAGGCAACGCCATTTCCTTCGGCAGCACTGGAGCTTTCCGGCTTTCTCGACGGTCAATTCGACCGGCCGGCCGTCGATCTGGAAGATGCCTATGCCGCGATGCTGCGCGACGGACGCTACCGAGATGCCGCGGCCGGGCGCACGCTGGATGGACCGCACAGGGCCGATCTGCTGGTGCGCCACCGTGAAAAGGACATGGAGGCGGAACGCTGCTCGACGGGCGAGCAAAAGGCCTTGCTGGTCGGCCTGATCCTCGCCCATGCGCGCCTCGTGGGCAATCTCACGGGATATGCGCCGATCCTGCTGCTGGATGAAATCGCCGCCCATCTCGACGAGGGCCGGCGTGCCGCGCTTTTCGACCTGATCGACGGACTTGGAGGGCAGGCCTTCATGACCGGCACGGACAAAGCCATGTTCTCGGCGCTTGGCGAGCGCGCGCAATTCCTTACCGTTTCGCATGGCGGGATTACAAAATCCTAGCATCTCAAAATCGCCGATCATGATAGGATCGTCGCCATGGACCCTTTAAGCTCAGACGAAATCGCCCGCTACCAGCGTCACATCCTGCTGCCAGAAGTCGGCGGAACCGGCCAGCAGAAGCTGAAGGCTGCGAGCGTGCTTGTGATCGGCGCCGGCGGCCTCGGCGCTCCGGTGCTGCAATATCTTGCCGCCGCCGGCATCGGGACGCTCGGCATTGCCGACGATGACCGCGTTTCGCTGTCCAACCTGCAGCGACAGGTGATCCACGATACCGGCACCATCGGCGAGTTGAAGACGCAGAGTGCAGCCGACGCCATCGCGCGGCTCAATCCGCATGTGCGGGTCATCCGCTTCGAAGAGCGCTTTACGCCCGATACGGCGGCCCGGCACCTTGCAGGTTTCGATCTCGTTATCGACGGCTCCGACAATTTCGATACGCGCTACACCGCGGCGGACGCGGCCGAGGCGGCAAGCTTGCCGCTCGTGACGGGTGCGGTCGGGCGATTCGACGGATCGGTGACGACGCTGAAGCCCTACGAGAGCGATGCCGACGGCGCGGCCAATCCGCGCTATCGCGATCTCTTCCCTGCGCCACCGCCGCAGGGTCTCATCCCCAGTTGCGCCGAGGCGGGCATCATCGGCGCGTTGACCGGGGTCATCGGCACGCTGATGGCGATGGAAGCGATCAAGCTCATCACCGGTATCGGCGAACCGCTGATCGGCCGCCTGCTGCTGTACGACGCACTCGCGGCGCGCTTCGAGACTGTTCGTTATCGCCGCAAGCGCGCCAAAGTGGCGGCAGAATGAGCGATATCACGCTTCAACGCCTGGATGGCAGCTTTCATCGCTGGAGCGAATTGCTCGATCTCATTCTCGCTTCTTTCGCTTACATGAACGGACGGATCGACCCGCCCTCCTCCGCGCTCGCGCTGACAGCGCAGTCTCTTCAAGAAAAAGCGCGCAGCGAAATCGGCTATATCGCGCTGGACGATAACAATATAGTCGGCTGTGTATTTTGCCGCACCGAACCGAATACCCTCTATATCGGCAAGCTCGCCGTCCTGCCCCGTGCGCAAGGCAACGGGATCGGCAGGCGCCTGCTGACATCGGCGGAGGCCGAAGCACGCAGGCTGAGCCTTTTCACCCTGCGGCTGGAAACCCGCATCGAGCTCACCGAAAACCACGCCATGTTCGCCGGCTGGGGATTTCGGAAAACTGCCGAAAATCGTCATGCCGGCTTCGATCGCACCACGTCGATCGAGATGCGCAAGGTCCTGACCTAGAGCATTTCCGCTTTTCTTCGAATCGCGAAAACGCTCTATCTTCTTGTTTTATTCCGCATTCCGGACGGAAAATCGCTGCGCACTTTTCCTGGAATTGCTCCGGCTCAGCGAAACGGCAGCACGCGATTGGGCGGGCGATGACCGTCGATGAAGGTGCGGATGTTGATGATGACCTTGTCGCCCATGTCGATGCGGCCCTCGAGGGTCGCCGAGCTCATATGCGGCAGAAGTACCACCTTGCCCTCATTGGCGAGCTTCACCAGCTTCGGATTGACGGCGGGTTCGTTCTCGAACACGTCGAGGCCGGCGCCGGCGATCTTGCCTTCGCGCAGGATCTTGATCAGCGCCGCCTCATCGATGACATCGCCGCGCGCCGTGTTGACGATGTAGCTTGTCGGCTGCAGCAGCGCCAGGCGGCGGGCGGAGATCAAATGATACGTCGCAGGCGTAGACGGGCAGTTGACCGAAACGATGTCGACGCGGGCGAGCATCTGGTCGAGGCTGTCCCAATAGGTCGCCTCCAGTTCGTCCTCCGTCGCCGGATTGACCCGCTTGCGATTGTGATAATGGATCGAAAGGCCGAATGCCTTGGCGCGGCGGGCAACGGCGGTGCCTATGCGCCCCATGCCGACAATGCCGATACGCTTGCCGTGAATGCGTCGCCCCAGCATCCAGGTCGGCGACCATCCGGCCCATTCGCCGGGATTATCCGTCAGGACGCGGGCACCTTCCGCCAGCCGTCGCGGGACGGCGAGAATGAGCGCCATGGTCATGTCGGCGGTATCTTCGGTCAGGACATTGGGCGTGTTGGTCACGGTGATGCCGCGACGAGCCGCAGCTTCGACATCGATATGATCGGTGCCGTTGGAGAAACTGGCAATCAGCTTCATCTGAGGCCCGGCCTCATCGATCAGCTCAGCGTCGATGCGGTCCGTCACCGTGGGCACCAGCACGTCGACCGATCGGATAGCCTGAATGAGTTCGGTCTTGGTGCGCGGACGATCGTCAATGTTGAGTTCGGCATCGAAGAGCTCGCGCATCCGCGTTTCCACTGCATCCGGCAGTTTGCGCGTGACGTAGACTTTCGGTTTTTTCTTCGTCGTCATGGAGAGCGGCGATGCCTTGTTCAGATGTTGTTAACCAAAAAGCGGGATAATTTTCCCGTTCCGGGCATTTCTACCAGACCCGCAAGCGAAGACAAACAAAACTCGCAGGCGCGATCGGAGGATTTGCAACTGGCGGAGCAAAAGGGCGATGCAAGCAGCGCCCTTGTCATGACGAAAGAACGGAAATCCCATGCGTGGCAAGGCATCAAAGTCCTGCGCTATTTTCTCGATCGGCCTGATGATGGCCGTGGCAATGGCGGACCTTGCCGCCGCCCAGGCCGCCAAGGGGCCGAGCGGTTTGCCGCTGCCGCGCTTCGTCACGCTGAAATCCAAGCGCGTCAACTTGCGTATCGGCCCGAGCTCGGATTACGCCGTATCATGGCTCTATCTCAAGCAGGGGCTGCCAGTCGAAATCATTCAGGAATACGATAATTGGCGACGCATTCGCGATGCCGACGGCACCGAAGGCTGGGTCAACCAATCGCTGCTGTCGGGCCAGCGTTCGGCCATTGCCGCACCTTGGATGAAGGGCAAGGGCAAGGCCGTCTTCGTCAATATGCGCCGCGAAGCCCAGCCATCCGCCAGCGTCATCGCCAAGCTTCAGCCCGGCGTGATGATGAGCGTTCGCGAATGCACCGGCGACTGGTGCCACGTCACCGCCGACGGCACCGAAGGTTGGGTGGCGCAGTCCGAGATCTGGGGCGCCTATCCTGGCGAGGCTTTCAAGTAACGCTCCCAAAGACGTCCTGCGAGAAATGCCAAAGCGCATCGCAATTTTTCAGATTCGCTTCTTGCGCTTTGGATCTTTGATTCTACACATGTCGTTATCGCAAAACCGCTGCGCATTTTTACGCGACATGCTTTAGCGCGCAGCTTTTCCGGCGCGATGATAGGTCCCCACGTCGGAAAAGGAGGCAGCTGTCTTGGACTATCTACTGGGTGCTCTGGGCGTTGCAATCGTCGTGTTCGCATCAACGGATGTGGACGACCTCTTCGTCCTTCTCGGCTTCTTCGCCGATCCGAAATTCCGATTAAGGCAGATCATCATCGGCCAGTATCTCGGAATTGCCACCCTCTTTGGCGCCAGCGTCGCCGCCTCTCTTCTCGTGCTCGTCATTCCCGCAGCCTATATCGGCCTCCTCGGCTTGGCGCCGATCTATTTCGGTCTGAAGAGGTTATGGGAGGTCTGGAACGGCATCGACACGGGCGACAATCCCGAAGACCATGAGAAGGCTTCCGCCGGACACGGCAATATCGTGGCCGTCGCGCTCGTGACGATCGCCAATGGCGGCGACAATATCAGCGTCTATACGCCGCTCTTCGCCACACGCTCAGCCTATGAAATCCTCGCCTTCGGCTGCGTCTTTGCGATTCTGACAGCGGTCTGGCTCGGCGTTGCACATGCTCTCGTCAATCACCCGAAACTTGGCGCACCGATCAAGCGGCACGGGTATAGGGTCGTACCGTTCATCCTGATCGCGATCGGCGTCCTGATCCTCTACGAAGCCGGGACAGCAGGGCTTTTCTGGAACTAAAGCTCTCACGCGCTTCACGGCATCACAATGAAAGGGCCGCCCCGACGATCTGCCGAAGGCGGCTCCCATTGTCTGCATTCAAAAAGCTTCAGAGGCCAAGCCCGATCAGAGAAGACCGAATTTCTTGGCCTTTTCCGACAGCGATTGCATCGGCCGCGGGCCGATCTGCTCGATGACGGTTGCTGCGGCGAGGTTGCCGAGCTTGCCACAATCTTCCAGGCTACGGCCCTGCGTGTATCCGAACAGGAAACCGGCGGCGAAAAGATCGCCCGCGCCTGTCGTATCGACACGCTCTTCGATCGGATGGGCATCGACGATATAGCGTTCGTTGCCGCGTATGATCACGGCGCCATCCTTGCCAGTCGTCACGGCTGCGATCTTGCAATCGGCCGCAATCAGCGTCAGCGCCTTTTCGAAATCCTCGGTCTCGTAGAGCGACAGTGCCTCATCGCTATTGGCGAAGACGATATCGACGGTGCCCGAACGCATGAGATCGAGGAACTCCTCGCGATAACGGCCGACGCAGAAGCTGTCGGATAGCGTCATCGACATTTCACGGCCATTGGCATGGGCGATGCGGGCGCATTCGCGAATCGCTTCCTTGGCGCGCGGCGGATCCCAGAGGTAGCCTTCGAAATAGGTGACCTTGGCATCGGCGACGACATTTTCCTCGACATCTTCCGGGCCGAGTTCGACGCAGGCGCCGAGATAGGTGTTCATGGAGCGCTCGCCGTCCTCAGTCACGAAGATCATCGAGCGCGCCGTCGGCGGGAAAGTGCCCTTTGCCTTGGTCTGGTAGTGCACGCCCTGGGCGCGGATATCGTGAGCGAAGATCTCTCCGAGCTGGTCTTCGGCGACCTTACCGAAATAGGCGGCCCTGCCGCCGAAATTCGCGACGCCTGCCGCCGTATTGCCAGCGCTGCCGCCGGAGGCCTCCAAGGCCGGGCCCATACGCGAATAAAGCAGTTCGGCGCGTTCGGCGTCGATGAGGTTCATCGCGGCCTTGGTGATCTTGTTGTCGATCAGGAACTGATCATTGCAACGGGCGATAATGTCGACGATGGCGTTGCCAACGGTCAGTACATCGAAGCGAGTCATCTATAGGAGGATCCCGGTATTGGTGATAGCCGGTATCCGGTAATATCGGTTTTTCCGAAGTTTGGAAGAAGAATCAGCGTCGGCGCGGCCAACTTAATTGCAATCAGTCATTTGCCTGTCACTTTCTATGTTTAAATGCTTATCAAGCGGCTGGGATGGGAAGTTCGAAAGACTTCCGAGCCAGTCTGGGAAGGAATGATGCCTTCCGCCTCACCGGTACGCGGGCCGACCACGGATGAACTGGCGGCATGTGCACCGGGGGGACTCTCCGGCGAGACCGGACAAGTATGAGCGGGCCTAGCCCGCTTTTTTGTTTTTGCGGGCCTGACACCCACTGCGCATCGCGATCTTCCAGATTCGCTCCTAGCGCTTTAAGCTCTTGATTTTGTGCATGTCGTCCTCGCAAAATCACTGCACGCTTTTGCGCGACATGCTTTAAGCAAGCTGCTACAACTCCTCGATCGCCCTTCTCGAGCCACGATTTCCACGGCCCACGCCCGGCATGTCCGAAACTCTCACCGATGTCCTTCCTATCTTCCTGCTGATTCTCGTCGGCTGGGTCATCGTCCGCACCGGCCTGTTGAAGGCCGATGTCGGCGAGGCGATGAGCGAGTTCGTCTTCAAGATCGCCGTGCCGCTCCTGTTGTTCCGGACCATCGCCGAAGCGGATTTTCGCGGCGCTTCGCCGTTTCGATTGTGGATCGCCTATTTTTCCGGCGTCGCCGTGACCTGGGCCGCCGGCCATATCGTGGCCACACGGCTGTTTGGGCGGGATGCGCGTATCGGCGTTCTGGCCGGCGTCTCCTCGGCCTTTGCCAATACGATCTTCATCGGCCTGCCGCTTGTCGGCCGCACGGTCGGACCGGATGGCGTCATGGCCATGTCGATCCTGATCGCCGTGCACCTGCCGACGATGATGATCGCCGGCACGCTGCTGATGGAACAGGCGGAACGCAAGGAAAATGCCGGGGCCGGCCGCACCACCGGCGAACTGCTGCGGCAGGTCGGCCGGAATCTGGTGCGCAATCCGCTGGTCATCGGCCTTTTCTGTGGCCTTATCGTCCACCTGACCGGCATTCGCATCCCCGCCACGCTCCGCAGCGTCGTCGACAGCATCGCCAATATCGCCGGACCGGCTGCGTTGATTTCGCTCGGCATGGCGCTGCGCCAATACGGGCTTTCGGGCAATCTCGGCATCACAAGCGCCATTGCCGCCTTCAAGCTGTTCCTGCTGCCGGCCTGCGTGCTGGCGGCCGGTCATCTCCTTGGCCTGAGCCCGGAATGGCGGGCCGCATTGGTGCTCACCGCTGCCGTTCCCACAGGTGTGAACGCCTGGCTGATTGCCAATCGCTTCGGCGTCGGTCACAGTCTCGCCGCCTCGACGATCACCTTGACGACAGCGCTCGGGGCATTTTCGGTGTCGCTTTGGGCCTATTTGCTCGCATAGCGCAGGCTTTGGCCCGCCGATTCGCAATGACATGTCTCCGCATCCGGAGAAGCAGGCAGGAAAATGGTCATAGTTTTGCGCATCCCGGCCTTCCCACCCGGAGCGCAGCAAAGGATGGCACATGAATATTGCAGCTCCGCATACCAATCCCGCGTCGGCCTATTCGCACAAAGTGTTCGTACTTCAGGGCGGCGGCGCGCTCGGTTCCTATCAGGCCGGCGCCTTTCAAGCACTCAGAGAACAGAATATCGACCCGGACTGGATCGCCGGCATCTCGATCGGCGCCATCAACGCTTCCATCATGGCCGGCAACGTGCCCGGAGAGCGGCTTGAGAAACTGCGCTCCTTCTGGAACAAGGTCACCATCCAGCTTCCCGTCGATGTTCTGATGGAACGACAGCGCGAGACCAGCCCCTTCTATCGCACGGTCAGCAGCTGGTGGGTATCGACCTTCGGAGCGCCGGGCTTCTTTTCCCCCTGGCAGATCCCCGCCTGGTTCCAGGCACGCGGCTCGGCAGGCGCGACCAGCATCTACGATACCGAGCAATTGCGCCAGACGCTGCTCGACCATGTCGATTTCGACCGAATCAATCACGGCCCCGTGCGGCTAAGCCTCGGCGCCGTCAACGTGCGGACCGGCAACTTCGCCTTCTTCGACAACAGGGATATCAAGATCGCGCCGGAACACATCATGGCGAGCGGCGCCCTGCCGCCGGGCTTTCCGGCCATCAAGATCGGCAGTGAATACTACTGGGACGGCGGCCTGGTCTCCAACACGCCGCTCACCTACGTGCTGCGCAATGGCGCAAGCGTCGATACGGTGGTGTTTCAGGTCGATCTCTTCAGCGCCGTCGGCCCCTTGCCGCAGGACCTCGAGGAAGTCGAGGAACGACGTAAGGACATCACCTATTCCAGCCGTACGCGCCTCAACACCGATCTCTTCCTGGAGCGTCATCGCCTGCGTCGCGCCATATCGGAACTTTATGCGCGGCTTCCCGAAGAGGCCAAGGCCGATCCGGAGATCAAGAAGCTGGAGAAGCATTGCTCGGACTATGGCGTCACCATCATCCATCTGATCTACCGCAACAAGCAGTTCCGGTCGAACTCCAAAGATTACGAGTTTTCGTCGCTATCGATGCACGAGCATTGGGAGGCCGGCCTGCGCGATGCCAGAAAGGCGCTGATCGCGGAGGACTGGCGCAAACCGCCAAGCGCCGAAGATGGGCTGAAGGTCTTCGACCTCGATCAAAGGACGCGTTCACGCCGGCATTCGATCTGATTCGCAACCGCGAAAAACCCGGCCTCGACGGCCGGGTTTTCAATCCTTCATGCGGTTTTTAGTTCGTAGCAGCCGGCGCGTTCGGGTCCGGCAGCGGCACCTGCGTATCGGCGAGCGTGCGCAGGTAGGCAATCACGTTGGCGCGATCCTCTTCCTTGGGCAGGCCTGCAAAGCCCATCGCGGTTCCCGCAACGAACTTCTTCGGGGAAGCCAGGAAGTGATAGAGGTGATCGTAGGTCCACTTCTGCGAGCCGCCCTTGGAAAAATCCTTCATGCCGGCCGAATAGGCGAAGCCCTCATGCTCGGCGACCGGGCGATCGACGATACCCCAGAGATCCGGGCCAACCTTGTTCGGCCCCCCCTTCTCTCCGGAATGACAGGCCTGACACTTCTTGAAGATCGTCTCGCCGACCTTGGCATCCGCCTTCTGCATCAGCTGAGCGATCGGCGTATCCGGCTTGGCGGCTGCGCCCTTGTCACCGCCGGCTGCCGGTTCTTCGGCGGCAGCAATGGCAAAACCCGGCTTTTCCGGTGTCTCTGAATGGAAAATAAATCCTGACGCGAGCGACACGGACTTCAACACGAACAGCGTGGCCAAAAGTGCCCCGACTCCCATGTTCACGTAGGATGAATTCATCTGCTATGCTCCCCTCGCCGCCAGCATCCTCAGCCGGCCCATCTTGAATTCGCGCGAAACCTATGTCTTTTGGCTGTTTCTTGCAACTCTGTAAACGGCCTCCACCGTGAGACGTTTTGACACTTTTCCTGCAGGAATAGAAGGCCCAACAATGACAGATTCAAATTTAGACAAGACGCTGGTCCTTATTCCCGCCCGAATGGCCTCCACCCGCCTGCCGGGGAAGCCGCTCGCTGACATTTGCGGCCTGCCCATGATCGTACAGGTTGCCAAGCGTGCGCGCGAGGCGGCGATCGGTCGCATCGTCGTCGCCGTCGACCATCAGGATACCTATGACGCGGTCGCCAAAGCCGGCTTCGATGTCGTCATGACGCGAGGCGATCATCAGTCCGGCTCGGACCGCATTTACGAGGCGCTGCAGGCCGTAGACCCGCACGGCCGCGCCGAAATCGTCGTCAACGTGCAGGGCGACCTGCCGACGATCGATCCCGAGACCATCCGCGCCTCACTGCGTCCGCTCGAAGATCCGGCCGTCGACATCGCCACGCTGACCGTCGAGATCAAGGACGAGGAAGAGAAGACGCTGCCGAGCGTGGTCAAGGTGGTCGGCTCGGCCATTTCACCCAGCCGCCTGCGCGCGCTTTACTTCACCCGTGCCACCGCCCCTTACGGCAACGGCCCGCTCTACCATCATATCGGCCTCTACACTTATCGCCGCGCAGCTCTGGAGAAATTCGTGAGCCTCGGCCCATCGACGCTCGAGCGGCGCGAATCGCTGGAGCAGCTGCGGGCGCTGGAAGCCGGCATGCGCATCGATGTGGAGATCGTTGACACGGTCCCGCTCGGTGTCGATACTCCCAAGGACCTTGAAAAGGCCCGACGCATTCTTTCCGCCGCCTCTCTCTGACGGCATTCCCCCAAAGGCAGTCCCATGATCACCAAGACCAACAAGATCTCCTTCCAGGGCGACTACGGCGCCAATTCCGATATGGCGAGCCGTGACATGTTCCCGACCATGGAGCCGCTGCCCTGCCAGACCTTTGAGGACGCCTTTACTGCGATCGACAATGGCGAAGCCGATCTCGGCATGATCCCGATCGAGAACACCATTGCCGGGCGCGTCGCCGACATCCACCACCTGCTGCCGGAATCGCGCCTGCATATCGTCGGCGAATATTTCATGCCGATCCGCTTCCAGCTGATGGTGCTGCCAGGCGTCAAGAAGGAAGAGATCCGCACGGTGCATAGCCACATCCATGCGCTCGGCCAGTGCCGCAAGATCGTGCGCGCCAATGGCTGGAAGCCGGTCATCGCCGGCGATACCGCCGGTGCCGCCAAGCTGGTGAAGGAAACCGGCGACCGCAGCATGGCAGCGCTGGCGCCACGGCTGGCGGCCGACCTCTACGGCCTGGAAATCATTGCCGAGAATGTCGAGGATACCGAAGACAACATGACGCGCTTCGTCGTGCTGTCGCGTGACGAGAACTGGGCGGAGCGCAGCTCGCCAGAGGAGAAGATCGTCACCACCTTCGTCTTCAACGTGCGCAACATTCCAGCCGCACTCTACAAGGCGCTCGGCGGCTTTGCCACCAACGGCATCAACATGACGAAGCTGGAAAGCTATCAGCTCGGCGGCCGTTTTGTCGCGACGCAGTTCTATGCCGACATCGAGGGCCATCCCTCCGATGCGCATGTGCGCCGTGCGCTGGAAGAATTGCGCTTCTTCTCCGAAAAGGTCCGCATCCTCGGCGTCTACAAGGGCCATCCGATGCGGGGCGATCTCTAAGTCTTCCCGTTGAGCCCCCTCATCCGGCCTCCTGAGCCTCCGAAGGGCGGCCGCCTTCTCAAGCGAGGGTACAGAGGTCTTCCCCTCCCTCCGCGAGCGGGGGAGAGGGCTAGAGTGAGGGGCAAGCCCTACGCTATCGCCTTACTTATCCGGCTCACAAACGCGGAGGCGATGGCCGTCCGGATCGAGCACGACGAAAGTCGGGCCGAAATCCATCGTCGTCAGTTCCTGCGCGATCGGCAGGCCGCGCGCCTTCCATTCCTTGTAGTGCTTCTCGACCGCACCTTCGCCCTCGACCATGAAGCCCAGTTCGCCGCGATTGCCGATGGCGGAGGGCTGCGGCTCGACGCTACTGCGGCGCCAGAGGCCGAGGTTGAAACCATTGTCGAGCGCGAAAGCCACGAAAGTCGGCGAAGCGAAAGCCGGCTCGCGGCCGAGCAGATCCTTGTAGAACGGCGTGCTTTCGGCCGGATCCTTGACGTAGAAGATGATGAGGTTTGGACTGGTCATTTGGATATTCCTCTCGGTTGTTGTGGATATGAAGGCATGATGGTTGCTGACCGGCGGACAGGCGGTGCCTGCCGGTGATGAATGCGTTGGCGGATAGTCCGATGGTTATGAGGATGCGCGTCAGCGCATCCCGTTTTCCTCGCGATACGGGGCATGCCCGTCGAGGAAGCCGAGATCGCGCTTCACGAAATCCGGCGTCTCATCAAGATCGAGGCGATAACGGCAGCCGACGAAATATCGACCTGCAATCTGCAGAAGGTGCTTTAGCCACGCAAACGGAGAGAAGCCCCTGTCTTCGCGCGCCACGACGCCGTGTGTTTCCCTCGAGACGATAAGAACTGGGCTTGCCATGATCGGTGCTCCTTCCTGCTTGGATGGTGCCCATCATAGTCATGCCTACTGACAGTTTCTGGCAGTAGCGTTGAGTCGGCCAATCAATTGTGGGCAATGCCCTCTTTGGCCTGCCATTCCTTTGCGAGGACAACACGGCGGCGCGGATAGCGTGCCTCCAGCACGGCGAAATCGACGATGCGGTCGGCGCGGAAATGGCGGTAGTCCTGCCGCAGCTCGCACCAGGCCATGATGATGCGCGAATTGTCGAAATAGCCGAGTGCAAAAGGCCAGATGCGCCGGGTCGAAATAGTGCCGTTCACGTCGCCATAGGTCAGCTGTACCATGCGCTCGGTGCGGATCGCCTTGCGCATGAGCGAGAGGTCGGCCTTGTCCTCGGTGATGCGCCGCGTGCCGACGACCACCGCGGCCTGATCGATCGCCTCGCGCATTTCGGCGGGCAGCACGGCGGCGATCTTGGCAAGAGCATCGGCGCCGGCCGCCGCCAGTCGCGAATCGGTCGCGCGGGCCACCCATCGCGACCCCAGCACCAGCGCCTCGATCTCGTCCTGAGAGAACATCATCGGCGGCAGCATGAAGCCGGGCTTCAGCACATAGCCGATACCAGGCTCACCATCGATCATGGCGCCCTGCGACTGCAGGCTGGCGATATCGCGGTAGAGCGTGCGCAGGCTGACGCCGGTTTCCTCCGCCAAGACCGCACCACTGACCGGGCGGCGGTAGCGCCGCAGCGTCTGCAACAGCGTCAGCAATCGTTCCGAGCGGGCCATGGCAAGACAGAACCTAGCGTTTCCACTCCACCCAGTCGCGCATCAGGCGATGGGCGATGGCGCCCTTGGGCGGAGACGTATTGCCTGATGCCGAGACGTGGTCGAGCATGGCAAGCGTTTCTTCCGGCGTGAACCAGCGGCAATCCTCAAGCTCGGCATCATCCATATGGATTTCGGTCGACTTCGCCTCGGCGTAGCAGCCGATCATCAGCGAATGCGGCATCGGCCAGGGCTGGGAGGCATGATAACGCACACGACCGGTATGAATACCCGATTCCTCATAGGTCTCGCGACGCACGGCATTCTCGATAGTTTCGCCCGGCTCGACGAAGCCGGCCAGACAGGAATACATGCCCGGCGCGAAATGGTGGCTGCGGCCGAGCAGGCAGCGATTGCGCTCCTCGTCGATCGTCAACATGATGACGACCGGGTCGGTGCGCGGGAAGATCATGTGTTCGCAGGCCGTGCATACCCGCTTGTAACCGCCGATGCGGCTTTCCATGATCGATCCGCAACGGCCGCAGAAGCGATTGTCGCTGTTCCAGCGAACAAGACTCATGCCCTGCGCCGCCTCGCCCAGGATTTCCCCTTCCAGCAGAAGATCGCGCCAGAGCGAGCGCATGTCGGCCGGCTTGTAATGGCTGGCAAGTTCGTCCGCATTGATGCGCACCGGCACGGCCAGCCGGGGCTCGCCGGTGTTGCGATAGCCGAGCAACACGGCTTCATCCCAATTCGGATCAAGGTCCTGCAGCTCGTAGCGGGCAAATAGCGGGTCGAGCACCTGCCCGTCATGTTTCAAGACCAGCCGATCCTGGGCAAAGGCCAGGATATGCGTGCCTTCCTTGGCCAGTGCATGCTTGATCGATTCCTCGTCGCGATGCTCGGCATCCCGGTTGAGCTGGTTTTCCGCAAAGGCGGTGAGACTGCTGGCTTCCGGATGCGGCGCATCCGAGGAAAAGATGGAATGGCTCATTGTGAAAGCGTTTCCCGCAACTTGGCTATGAGGCTGTTCATGTCTTCGTCCGAATAGGGCTCCGCCTTGCCGTAGCCCCAGACCGGGCCTGGCCAGTTGGCATCCCCTTCGAACCGCGCAATGACATGAACATGCAGCTGACGGACGATATTTCCAAGTGCCCCGACGTTGATTTTTGTGGCACCCGTCAGCGTCTTCAGCGCACTTGCGACCTTGTCCGTTTCGAAGGTCAGCAAGACCCGATCGAGCGGGGTCAGATCGAAAACCTCCGATTTGTCCGGGCGGCGCGGGATCAGCACAAGCCAGGGCCAGCGGCGATCCTTCATCAGCCGCACGTCGCAAAGGCCTGTGATGGCGACGGAAACGCTGTCATTCGCCAGACGATCGTCGAGCGCAAACTCCTTCAAGGGGGCATCCTCCATTGTTTTATCAAATGTTTAGCAGTTTTTTTTGACCTTGGCTTGCTTTTGATGACGATATTGCCGATATGTGCATCCGGGAGGTTGGTGGTGGACGAGCCACTCGCCAACCGGGTCAGGTCCGGAAGGAAGCAGCCCTAACGAGCCCGGCACGGGTCATCGTGCCAGCCTCCCACCCTTTCTGAAAGCAAGACCCGGCTTTCGCCGGGCTATAAGCTAGGGCACCGGGCAATAAGCAGGGCGATGAGCGACAGCGAGCGACAAGCAAAAGATGCCGCCTCGACCGGCACCGGTTACCGGGTACTGGCCCGCAAATACAGACCCAAGGACTTCACGGACCTGATGGTCGGCCAGGAGCCGATGGTTCGCACGCTGACCAACGCGTTCGAGACCGGACGCATCGCGCAGGCCTATATGCTGACCGGCGTGCGCGGCGTCGGCAAGACGACGACCGCCCGCATCCTTGCGCGCGGCCTCAACTACAAGACCGCATCGATCGATCGGCCCACCATCGACCTGCGCGAACCCGGCGAGCATTGCCAGGCGATCATGGAAGGCCGGCATGTCGACGTCATCGAGATGGACGCCGCCTCGCATACCGGTATCGACGATATCCGGGAGATCATCGAGCAGGTGCGCTACCGTCCGGTTTCGGCCCGCTACAAGGTCTACATCATCGACGAAGTGCATATGCTGTCGACGGCGGCCTTCAACGGGCTATTGAAGACGCTGGAAGAGCCGCCCGAGCATGTGAAATTCATCTTCGCCACCACCGAAATCCGCAAGGTGCCGATCACGGTGCTGTCGCGCTGCCAGCGATTCGATCTGCGCCGCATCAGCGCCTCCGATCTCGTCGGCCTTTTCACCACCATCGCCGGCAAGGAAGGCATCGAGGCTGAGCCGGAAGCGCTCGCCATGATCGCCCGTGCTGCCGAAGGCTCGGCGCGCGACGGTCTGTCGCTGCTCGACCAGGCGATCGCCCATGGCAGCGGCTTCGTCGCTGCCGAAGCGGTACGTGCGATGCTTGGGCTTGCCGACCGCGCCCGCATCGTCGATCTCTTCGGCCATATCGTCAAAGGCGACGTTTCGGCAGCGCTTGCCGAATTCAACAGCCAGTATGAAGCCGGCGCCAATCCTGTCGTCGTGCTGACAGACCTTGCCGATTTCACCCATCTCGTCACCCGCCTCAAATATGTGCCCGACGCCGCCGACGATCCGTCGCTGAGCGAAGTCGAGCGCACGAAAGCAATGGAATTTGCCCAGGGTGTGGCGGTGACGGCGCTGTCGCGCATCTGGCAGATGCTGCTCAAGGGCATTGCCGAGACGGAAAATGCCTCGCGCACCGCGGGTGCTGCCGAAATGGTGCTGATCCGGCTGGCGCATGCCGCCCACCTTCCGGCGCCGGAAGATGCGGCACGCAGGCTGGCGGAATTTTCCGAGGGCAATGGCGGCTCCCGCCCATCTCCGTCGGCACCGATGGGCAACGGCGGCGGAGGAGCGATTTCCTATCAAGGCAACGCCATGGCGCGAGCCGTCGAAACGCCGGCACCACGCCCCGCGCCTTCGGCACCGGTCGCCATGTTGCGCGCCGTGCCCAATACGCAGCCGGATTCGCAACCCGTCGGCCGCATCGAGCAGAGGCCTGCCGAAGCCCCGAAGCCGCTCGTGCCGGTCAACTCGATGGCCGATATTGCCGAGCTTGCCAGCCAGAAGCGCGATCCGAAGCTGAAGGCGCTGGTCCGCACCTTCGTGCGCCCGGTCAAGCTGGAGCCGGGCCGGCTCGATGTCAGCCTGACGCCAGGCGCTCCCGGCACGCTGCTGAACGAACTGGCCGTCAAGCTGAAGGAATGGACCGGCATCCATTGGATCGTCAGCCTCAGCCGCGAAGAAGGCCAGCCGACGCTGGTAGAGGCCGAGGCCAACGCACAGAAGCAACGGGTCGCCGATGCGCGGCAGGACCCCGATGTCGCGGCAATCCTCGCTCAATTTCCGGGCGCAAAGATCATCGACGTGCGGGTGCGGGCACCCGAGACGGACGACGAAGAGGAAGCCGCGGCTCCGCCGGCAGCCGCCGAATCCGTCGATGGCGATATCCTGCCGGGCGACGATATAGAATTCTAAGGCTAAGATGGGCGGCAGCGAAACCGTATCGGCTTGACGCCGGCGGCAACCATGGCGGCATATCCTGGCCGAAGAGAAACAGACACTTGCAGAAGAAGGACCAATGACGATGCGCGACATCATGGGCATGATGGGCAAAGTGAAGGAAATGCAGGCGAAGATGGAGAAGATGCAGTCGGAGATCGCCGACATTCGCGTCGAAGGCAAGGCCGGCGGCGGCCTCGTCACCGTCACCGTCAACGGCAAGGGTCTGATGGTAGGCCTCAAGATCGATCCGTCGCTCTTCAAGGAAGACGACGTCGAAATCCTCGAAGACCTGATCGTTGCCGCCAACAAGGATGCCCAGGAAAAGGCCGAGGCGATCGCCGCCGAAAAGACCCGCGAACTGACCGCCGGCCTGCCGATCCCGCCCGGCTTCAAGCTGCCGTTCTAAGACTGGCGGGCTCATCCATCAGCGGGCGGCCGCCTTGCGAATGAGATCGCGGCCGATCGCCTTTGTCGGTTCGTTTCGCAGCACCAGCGATGTCGTCACCGCGCCATGGCGGGCAATGGAATCGACGATGGTTTCAAGGTCTGACGGTGTCGGCACGAGAACCTTGAGCAGGAAGCAATCCTCGCCCGTCAGCCTGAGCACTTCGATGATCTCGGGCATTTCGGAAAATTGCTTCAGATAGGGCCGGATATGCTCATGCGTGGTGCGCAGCCGGATGACTGCCATCATGCCGAGCCCGACGGCGACGGGATCGATGACCGCGCGGTATCCGGCAATCACGCCGCGCTCTTCCAGCCGCTTCAGCCGCTCCGACGCCGCCGGCTGCGAAAGACCGACGCGGCGGCCGAGCTCCGATACCGAGATTCGTCCGTCCTGCTGCAGGATTTCGATGACCGACAAATCGGTCGGATCCAGCCCTCTTTCCACACTATCCATTGCTCACCTTCAATTCATCGGTTGGCGAAAGTTTTATCCGATGAATTGCAATGTCAATCGATCAAACGACATGTCAGCTTTTCTCCATCACCAACTGTGGAGAAAAGATAGGGATGAGCGACATCATCATGCTTCCGGGGCTCGGCGGCTCCGGCGAAGGTCACTGGCAAACATTATGGGAGCGGCAGGATCATGGCGCGCGGCGGTTTCAGCCATCGAGCTGGGACAATCCGGAGCTGCCGGACTGGATCGCCGCACTTGAGCAAGAAATCGCCCGCTCGGCAACGCCGCCGATCCTGATCGCGCACAGCCTTGCCTGCCAGCTCATAGCCCATTGGGCGCCGGCAAGGAAAACGGCAATCCTAGGCGCCTTCCTGGTGGCTGCGCCCGACCCCACAGGCGACATCTATCTCGCCGAAGCCGGCAGCTTCGCCAATCCGCCCCGGCAGCGGCTACCTTTTCCATCCGTGCTCGTCGCCAGCACCGACGATCCATTCGGCTCGTTCGACCATGCACGCCGTAGCGCCGAAATATGGGACAGCACTCTCGTCGACGTTGGGGCGCGAGGCCATATCAACGCCGCATCCGGTCTGGGGGATTGGCCGGAAGGCAAGACAATCTTCGAAGACTTTCGCGCGCGGCTCTGCCGCGAGTAAAACCTAGCGTTTGGAAAAGCCAGGCCGGAATGCTATCTCTGGGCATCTTTCTAAATATCGTATGGCCTGCCTGACGGAGGGAATGCAATGAGCCTGTCGACGCTGCTTGTTTTTGCCGGTGCCCTGTTCATTGCCGCGGGATCGCCGGGGCCGAACATCGCCGCGCTGGTGGCGCGCGTGCTGACGAAGGGCGCGCGCAACGTGCTGCCCTTCCTCTCCGCCATGTGGCTCGGCGAAGCGATCTGGCTGACCTTCGCCGTCGCCGGCCTTGCGACCATTGCCGAAACTTTCCATGTCGCCTTCGTCGTGATCAAATGGATCGGTGTCGCCTATCTGCTCTATCTCGCCTGGAAAATGTGGTTTGCGGCCGCCGATACGACGGAAGAAGAGCTCCCGGATGCGCAGTCGCCTGCCCGGCTCTTCCTTGCCGGCTTCACGGTGACCATGGGCAATCCGAAAATCATGGTCTTTTATGTGGCGCTGCTGCCCTCGATCATCGATCTGCACGCCGTCACGCTTTCCGGCTGGGCCGAGCTGGTGGCGACGATGTTCGTGGTGCTGATCGTCATCGATCTGTCCTGGGCGATGCTTGCCGCGAAAGCTCGAACTTTCCTGAAGAGCCGCCGCGCCGTGCGCATCGCCAACCGCGCCAGCGCCGGCACCATGGCAGGCGCGGCCGTGGCCATCGCCATACGGTGAGCTTGGAATTCGGTCTCGAGCATGATGCGCGGCTTGTGGTGGAGGGGTGCCGCAAGATAGCGCGCCTGATCCTCCGGCGACAAGCGCCTGCCGAAGGTTGTCATCATGTCCCGCATGGTCACCCAGTCGCCCATCTGCACAGGGCAGATAGGCAAACGGCCGGAATTTTCATCGCTTAACCATCGCTTCCGTGATTCCGTTCCTTGAGCATATGAGCTAAAAGCCTCGCATGGCAAAGCGAGTCACCGGCCCCGAAATCGAAAAACTCATCCAGCTTCTGGCGAAGGTGCCGGGGCTCGGGCCACGCTCGGCGCGCCGGGCGGCGCTGCATCTGATCAAGAAGAAGGATCAGCTTCTCGGGCCTTTGTCCCACGCCATGGGCGAAGCCTACGACAAGGTGAAGATCTGCTCGCGCTGCGGCAATGTCGATACCGTCGACCCCTGCACCGTCTGCACCGATGATCGCCGCGACCAGTCCGTCATCATCGTCGTAGAGGATGTCTCCGACCTCTGGGCACTGGAGCGCGCCGGCGCGATGAACGCCGCCTATCACGTGCTCGGCGGCGTCCTGTCGCCGCTCGATGGCGTAGGGCCTGACGATCTCAACATTCGCGGCCTGATAGCCCGCGTCGGCGAAGGCGGCGTCCGAGAGATCATCATCGCCGTCAACGCCACGGTCGAAGGGCAAACCACAGCACACTATATAACCGATCAGCTCGTAGGCCTCGAGGTCAAGATCACGCGCCTTGCCCATGGCGTGCCTGTCGGCGGCGAGCTCGATTATCTCGACGAAGGCACGCTGACGGCGGCGCTCAGGGCGAGAACGACGATTTGAGACGGAGAGGATCGCGCATGAGGAGAGTGCATACCCCCCTCTGTCACTTTGTGACATCTCCCCCACAGGGGGGGAGATTGGTTGCCTGTAGCACCCACCTGCCTCAAACCAATATTGCAGCCGCAGAAACCAAAGCAGATAACGCCGAGGGAAGCGACTGCGAACTCCCAACAATCTCCCCCCTTATGGGGGAGATGTTGCGACAGCGACAGAGGGGGGTATCGTCGGCTCTGCGCGCGCAAAACCTACTTTCCCTGCTCTTCATCCTTCTCCTCGCCCTCCTCCCCCTGCCCGCACTCGCCGCCTCCAAGGCCGATGTCGAAGTCCAGTTTCAGGCCTGGATACAGAAGGATCTCTGGCCGGAGGCGCAGAAAGCCGGGATTTCAGAAAAGACCTTCAAGGCCGCCTTCGCCGGCGTGACTTTGAACTGGGATCTGCCTGACCTCGTGCCGCCGGGCTTTCCGAAACCCAAGGAGCAGAAGCAGACGCAGGCCGAGTTCTCCTCCCCCGCCCCCTACTTCAACGAGGCGCGGCTGCAGAAACTGGCCGCGACCGGGCGAGGCCTCGCCTCGCAATATGCGCCGGTGCTGCGCCGGATCGAGAAGACCTATGGCGTCCCGGGACCGATCCTGCTCGCCATCTGGGGCCGCGAGACCGGCTTCGGCATTGCCAAGCTGCCGAACTCGGCCATCCAGGTGCTGGCGACCAAGGCCTTCATGTCCACCCGCAAGGACATGTTCCGCACCGAGATCATCGCAGCGCTGCGCATTCTCGAACATGGCGACGTCACGCCGGATCAGTTCCGGGGTTCCTGGGCGGGTGCGCTGGGCCAGCCGCAGTTCATGCCGACCAACTATCTGAAATATGCGGTCGATTTCGATGGCGACGGCCACCGCGATATCTGGACCTCCGTGCCGGATACCCTGGCATCCATAGCCAACTATATGGTTCAGAAGGGCTGGCAGCGCGGACGAAGCTGGGGCTATGAAGTCACCATTCCGCAGAATGTCTCCTGCGCCCAGGAGGGGCCGGATCTTGCCAAGCCGATCTCGCAATGGGCATCGCTCGGGATCAAGCGGGTTGCCGACAAGGCATTTCCGTCCGACGAGATGCGCGCCGGCGGCATGATGCTGGTGCCGGCCGGCCGCGACGGGCCGGAATTCATCGTCACGCCGAATTTCTACGTCATCAAGGAATACAACAATTCCGATCTCTACGGCCTCTATATCGGCAATCTCGCCGACCGGATCGCGAATGGCTCCGGCGCCTTCCAGGGCCAATGGGGCGATGTCGGCAAGATGCTGCGTTCCGACGTCGCCGGTATGCAGGTGACCCTGGAGCACAAGGGATACGATGTCGGCGGCACAGACGGATTGCCGGGCTATAAGACCCGACGGTCGATCGGCCAATGGCAGGAAAAGAGCGGCCGCAAGCCCACCTGCTATCCCGACAGCTCGATGCTCGGCCTGCTGAAATAGGCGGAATTCAGCGGCAGATGCTGCCAGTGGCGGCTTTCGGGCGCTTTCCGGAAGTAGTGTGCTTCTTCGCTCCGGTCCCAGGCCGACCGGGCTGAAAGAACTGGCCTGACCCAGACGCAAGGTCGCTCTGTCCGCATTCGGCAAGCGAATAACCCCAAGTACAAACAGCCGGATATTCCCCAAGCGCGAACGTCATTTCAGTGGTATCCTAACGACGGGACGTCCCAACGTGAAAATGCAAACGCCGGAGGATGAGATGACGACGCTGTTTGTGAGGCACGATGTTTCGGACTACGCGGCCTGGCGTAAAGTATATGATGAGTTTCGGCCCGTACAGAAGGCAAACGGGGTTACGGCAGAGGCGGTCTATCAGGCCACCGACAATCCCAACGACGTTACCGTCACCCATGAGTTTGCCACGATTGAAGCAGCTCAAGCCTTCGGCAAGCTGGAAGAGCTAAAAGCGGCGATGCGCAAGGGAGGCGTGTTGGGCACACCGACGGTGTGGTTCACCAACAAGGCCTGAAAACCGGTTAAGATGACTTTCGCGGCGCGCGGCACGGCTGACGTAAGCACCGTTGCGTTGCTTTGGTCGCATCAGAAGATGCCGCTTGATCACTTCGCCTGCTTACGGAAGTTCGATTTCGCCGTCCACAACGTGGTTGAGGCCGGTGCCTTCCGCCGTCAGCGTCATGCGGACCTTCAGCTTTTTGCCTCCGGTCCGCCCTTCGCGCACCGTCTCCTCAATCTTGCGCTGCGAGGTCACGCCGACTTCCTTCAGGAACTTACGGATCGACATGTTGAAGGCGTCTTCGCTCATGGTGGAATCCTCCGCATCCGGACGGGATTGTAAGGGAAGGCAAGCGGTCAGGGAAGTTGCTTGGGACGCACGGTGCCACAATTCGACCCGAGCCAGGAGATCGACTGGTTCCGCAGGCATGCTAAGGAATGCGCGGTTCGTCCTCGGCGTCAGGTAGAACTTCCATGGTGAGCCACCAGCGCCTCGCGCGCTGGCTTCGGAAGACGTGGCGGTATTTGCTGCAGAATTCCGCAAATAACCGCCAAAGCCGGGTTTCAGTGCGAAGACCTTGCAATTTGACGGGAACAGGCTTATATCGGCTTCAAATTCTTGATCGTGTGATGAAGAGTGGGCCGCAAGGACCCGCTCTTTTTTATTAGCGCGATCTCCCAATGCATGAACAATGCAGGAGTGAATGCTTGTCGGACGTGACAAACGCAGACAATACCAATGAACCGCGGCTGATCGTCGAAACCGGCCTTGATCAGCGTGTCGCCGCCATCATCGAGCCCGTCCTTGTGGGCATGGGCTACCGCCTGGTGCGCGTGCGCCTCCTCAACCTGAACGGCCTGACGCTGCAGATCATGACCGAACGCAACGACGGCACCATGACCGTCGAGGACTGCGAAGCGGTCTCTACGGCCATTTCGCCGGTTCTCGATGTGGAAGATCCGATCGACAAGGCGTATCATCTGGAAGTGTCGTCGCCGGGCATCGACCGTCCGATGGTGCGCAAATCGGATTTCCAGCGCTGGATCGGCCACCTCGTCAAGTGCGAAACATCGATCCTCGTCGATAACCGCAAGCGCTTCCGCGGCAAGATCGTTGCCGTCGATGCCGATGGTTTCACGATCGAGCGCGACCAGCTTACCCGTGGCGAGGAACCGCTTGTAACAATTCCGTTCAGCACGTTGGCCGAAGCCAAGCTGATCCTGACGGACGATCTTATCCGCGACGCGCTGCGCGCCGACAAGCTGGCGAAAGCCGAGGCAGCGAACCAGAACGAAGCGGACGAAGACGAAGAATAACCGATCAACGAACCGCCTGACGGGACGGGAACCCCAGGGCAGGAAGACGGAGACTAAAAATGGCAGTCAGTGCGAACCGGCTAGAACTTCTGCAGATCGCAGATGCAGTGGCGCGCGAAAAGGTCATCGACCGCGAGATCGTGCTTGCCGCAATGGCGGACGCGATCCAGAAGGCGGCGCGCTCGCGTTACGGCACGGAGTCGAACATCCGCGCCGACATCAATCCGAAGACCGGTGAAATCCGTCTGCAGCGCCTGCTCGAAGTCGTCGAGAAGGCCGAGGACTATTCCACGCAGATCCCGCTGGAACTGGCCCGCGACCGCAACCCGGACGCCGCTCTTGGCGATTTCATCGCCGATCCGCTGCCGCCGATGGATTTCGGCCGCATCGCCGCCCAGTCGGCCAAGCAGGTCATCGTGCAGAAGGTGCGCGAAGCCGAGCGTGACCGTCAGTTCGACGAATTCAAGGATCGCGTCGGCGAAATCGTCAACGGCACGGTCAAGCGCGTCGAATACGGCAACGTCATCGTCGACCTCGGCCGCGGCGAAGGCATCATCCGCCGCGACGAGATGATCCCGCGCGAAAACTTCCGCTATGGCGACCGCGTCCGTGCCTATGTCTACGACGTCCGCCGCGAACAGCGCGGCCCGCAGATCTTCCTGTCGCGCACGCATCCGCAGTTCATGGTCAAGCTCTTCACCATGGAAGTGCCCGAAATCTACGACGGCATCATCCAGGTGAAGTCGGTTGCCCGTGATCCGGGCTCGCGCGCCAAGATCGCCGTCATCTCGAACGACTCGTCGATCGATCCGGTCGGCGCCTGCGTCGGTATGCGCGGTTCGCGTGTCCAGGCGGTCGTCGGCGAGCTGCAGGGCGAAAAGATCGACATCATTCCCTGGTCCAACGAGCCGGCGAACTTCGTCGTCAACGCGCTGCAGCCAGCCGAAGTCGCCAAGGTCGTTCTCGACGAAGATGCAGAGCGCATCGAAGTCGTGGTTCCGGACGAGCAGCTGTCGCTCGCCATCGGCCGCCGCGGTCAGAACGTCCGTCTCGCTTCGCAGCTGACCGGCTGGGATATCGACATCATGACGGAAGCCGAGGAATCGGAACGCCGTCAGAAGGAATTCAACGAGCGCACCAACCTGTTCATGGACGCGCTCGACGTCGACGAAATGGTCGGCCAGGTTCTGGCCTCCGAAGGCTTTGCCGCCGTCGAGGAACTGGCTTACGTCGATCTCGATGAAATCGCTTCCATCGACGGTTTCGACGAAGATACCGCCCAGGAAATCCAGACCCGCGCCCGCGAATATCTTGAGAAGCTCGAGGCCGAAATGGACGAGAAGCGCAAGGCGCTCGGCGTCTCCGACGAGCTGCGGCAGATCAACGGCATGACCGCACAGATGATGGTCGCGCTTGGCGAGGACGGCATCAAGACGATCGAGGACTTCGCCGGCTGCGCCGCAGACGACCTCGTCGGCTGGAGCGAACGCAAGAACGGCGAGACGAAGAAGTTCGAAGGCCTGTTCTCCAAGCTCGAAGTCTCGCGCGTCGAAGCAGAACAGATGGTCGTGCAGGCTCGCCTGCTCGCCGGCTGGATCACCGAGGCCGATCTCGCCGCTGAGACCGAAGAGGTCGCGGAGGACGAAACCGAGCAACAAGCATGACGATCACCGAGGGGCCTGGCGCACCGCCCGAGGACGATGATCTCGGCGGTGACGGCGCAAATGGCCGCATGTGCATCGTGACACGCGAAAGCGGATCGCCTGACGAATTGATCCGCTTCGTCGCCGCTCCAGACGGGACCGTTGTTCCCGATCTGAAGCGGCAACTGCCGGGACGCGGCTGCTGGGTCAAGCTCGACCGGGCGCTGGTGGACAAGGCAGTGGCAAAGAAACTGTTTTCTCGCGCCCTGAAGGCGGAAGTGACGGCACCGGCCGATCTTGGTGCCATCGTCGACCGTCTTCTCGTGGCGCAACTGGCCGGGATGATGCACATGGCGCGCAAGGCGGGCCGGTTCGTCAGCGGTTCGTCGAAGGTTGATGGCGCCGTTCGCAACGGCTCGGCACTTGCCGTGTTCCATGCGATCGCCGCTGCCGACGACGGCGTCCGCAAGATCGACCAGGCACGAAAGGCCTGGCATCTCGGTATGGAAACCGAAAAGGAAATACCTTCCTTCCGTGTCTTTACGGAAGCGGAGATGGAAGAACTGATGGGCCAGAACGCTTTTATCCATGCCGCAGCGCTTGCAGGGCAGGCGGGTGAGGGTGTAGTGAAGCGCGCAAACCTGCTCGAACGGTACCGCAACGGCGGTCAGTCCCGGGCAACGGGCGGCGCTGGCCGGCGAAAACAATGACGCGGTCACCGGCCTATGCCGGACGCCTCATTAAGGTACATGCATTGAACGACAGGGCCTGACGGACTACTCCGAGCCCTGTCCGAAGGAACGGGAACGGAATGACCGACAATCAAGACGACAAGACGCTGAATGTTTCAGGTAAGAAGACTCTCACCCTGAAACCATCAGGCGTAAACCAGGGCACCGTGCGCCAGGACATGGGCCGCGGTCGCACCAAGGCGGTCGTGGTTGAAACCCGCAAGCGCCGCCCGCTGCGCCCTGAAGACGAAAAGCCGATCGCAGCTTCGACGGCGGCGGCTGCCGCAACGCCATCGGTGACGCGCGTCGCGGAACCGACGCCACAGCCGCCGCGTCCGCCGCAGCCAGCGCCGCGCATTCATCAGCCGGGTGGCCAGCAGCAGCGATCGGGACAGCCCAACCAGGGCTACCAGCAGCGTCCGCAGCAGGAACGCACGTCGCGGCCGGTGGTTCTGAACCATTTGTCCGCCGATGAAATGGACGCGCGCCGTCGCGCCCTCGCCGATGCCCAGGCCCGCGACGCCGCGGATGCCGTTCGTCGCGCCGAGGAAGAAGCACGTCGCCGCCAAGAAGAGGAAGTACGTCGCATCGCCGAGCAGGCCGAAGCCGCGCGCCGCGCCGCCGAAGAGGCTGCCCGCGCTGCCGAAGCCAAGGTCGCGACTCCCGCGCCGGTGGAAGCTCCGAAGCCAGCAGTCCAGGCGGCAGCGGCTCCTGTCGTTGCGCGTCGTCCGGATGCGGCTCCGCAGCCCGCGCGTCCCGGCGCTCCCGCCGGCGAGGCGCCGGCCAACCGCCGTCGGGTCAATGAAGAAGAGAGCGATCGTGGTCCGCCGCGCGGTGCCCCGGCACGCGGCAAGGTCATCCGCCCCGAGCCGGCTAAGCCTGTCACCACGCGCCCAAAAACCGACGACGAGCGCCGTCGCGGCAAGTTGACGGTAACGACGGCGAATGTCGACGAGGACGGCTCCGCCCGCGGACGCTCACTTTCGGCCATGCGTCGCCGCCAGGAAAAGTTCCGCCGCAGCCAGATGCAGGAAACGCGCGAAAAGATCTCGCGAGAAGTCGTTCTGCCTGAAACCATCACCATTCAGGAATTGTCGCAGCGCATGTCCGAACGCGCCGTCGACGTCATCAAGTTCCTGATGAAGGAAGGTCAGATGATGAAGCCGGGCGACGTGATCGACGCCGATCTGGCCGAACTCATCGCGAGCGAATTCGGCCACACGGTCAAGCGCGTTTCGGAATCCGACGTCGAACAGGGCATCTTCAACGTTGCCGACGAGGAAGGCGAACTGGTTTCCCGTCCGCCCGTCGTCACCATCATGGGTCACGTCGACCACGGCAAGACCTCGCTGCTCGACGCTATCCGCCATGCCAACGTGGTGGCCGGCGAAGCCGGTGGCATCACCCAGCATATCGGCGCCTATCAGGTCGAGCAGAACGGTCAGAAGATCACCTTCATCGACACGCCCGGCCACGCCGCCTTCACGGCGATGCGTGCCCGCGGCGCCCAGGCGACCGACATCGCGATCCTGGTTGTCGCAGCCGACGACAGCGTGATGCCGCAGACGATCGAATCGATCAACCACGCCAAGGCGGCGGGTGTTCCGATCATCGTGGCGATCAACAAGATCGACAAGCACGAAGCCAACCCGCAGAAGGTCCGCACGGAACTGCTGCAGCACGAAGTCTTCGTCGAATCCATGGGCGGTGAAGTGCTCGACGTGGAAGTTTCCGCGAAGAACCGCACCAACCTCGACAAGCTGCTCGAAGCCATCCTGCTGCAGGCGGAAATCCTTGACCTCAAGGCCAATCCGAACCGCACGGCGGAAGGCACCGTCATCGAAGCCCAGCTCGATCGCGGTCGTGGCGCCGTCGCCACCGTCCTCGTTCAGAAGGGCACGCTGCGTCCCGGTCAGATCGTCGTTGCCGGCGATCAGTGGGGCCGTGTGCGCGCGCTGATCAACGACAAGGGCGAGCATGTGAAGGAAGCGACACCGGCGACGCCGGTCGAGGTTCTCGGTCTTTCGGGCACGCCGGCGGCAGGCGACAAGTTCGCCGTCGTCGAAAACGAGAGCCGCGCTCGCGAGATTTCCGAATATCGTCAGCGTCTGGCCCGCGACAAGGCCGCTGCCCGCCAGTCCGGCCAGCGCGGTTCGCTCGAACAGATGATGACCCAGCTGCAGACCGTCGGCGTGAAGGAATTCCCGCTGGTGGTCAAGGGCGACGTGCAGGGCTCGATCGAAGCCATTGCCGGCGCGCTCGACAAGCTCGGCACCGACGAAGTCCGCGCCCGCATCGTCCATTCGGGCGCAGGCGGCATCACAGAGTCGGATATTTCGCTTGCCGAAGCCTCGAACGCGGCCATCATCGGCTTCAACGTTCGCGCCAATGCCCAGGCACGTCAGTTCGCAGAGCGTGAAGGCATCGAAATCCGCTACTACAACATCATCTACGATCTGGTGGATGACGTGAAGGCAGCGATGTCGGGCCTGCTCTCTCCGGAGCGCCGCGAAACCTTCCTCGGCAACGCCGAAATCCTCGAGGTGTTCAACATCACGAAGGTCGGCAAGGTCGCGGGTTGCCGCGTTACCGAAGGCAAGGTCGAGCGCGGCGTCGGCGTCCGTCTGGTGCGCGACAACGTCGTTATCCACGAAGGCAAGCTCAAGACGCTCAAGCGCTTCAAGGACGAAGTCTCGGAAGTCAACATGGGTCAGGAATGCGGCATGGCCTTCGAAAACTACGAGGACATCCGTGCCGGCGACACGATCGAATGCTTCCGCGTCGAGCATATCACCCGCACGCTGTAAGCAGTCCTTCGATTTACCAGATATCGAAACCGCCGGCCAAGACCGGCGGTTTTTTATTGGATCCGACCGAGCGAGGATGAACCGAAGCTATGACCAATGGGTCTGAAGACCACGATTCAGTCATCGTTTCCTTCCAGCGCCAGCCCGACGAACATGTTGCGGTGATGCTGCGGGCGGGCCGACGCCTAGCAGGCCGCAGCCCGCAGAAAGCCCAGAACGAGGTCGGATGGTTCTTCATATCGGCGATTGCCGTCGGCGCGGGCCTGCCGGTTCTTTTCTATTTGCTAAGACGCTATGTCTACATCCCCGTCTTCGGACTATCGCCTTCCATCCACGAAGCCGACATTGCCATTATATGGCTTGTGCCTTCGCTGATGATCTATGCGCTCATTCTGGTTTACGCCCGATGGGCGATGCGGCGACGACTGGTAGTAATGCGTTCACGCATTCGCCCGAACGTCGCCATCACCGTGACCGCCAATACAGAAGGCGCCTCCTGGGCATCGACCAATACAACGATCTGGCTCGGCTGGAGCGAAGTCATCAATATTCGCCGCGTCGACCGGAGGATCGAGTTCGATCTCGAATCCTTTGTCACCTATATTCCTGCCTCCGCATTTTCCGATCAGAGGGAGCAGGATGCCGCATTCGCAAGGATTCTCGGCTTCTGGCGGGCTGCGAACCCTGTCCAGCCTTGACCTTTGCGCCGGATCGAGTCATTTGACCCCCTTTATCGCGTCCAAGGGACGCTGCTAACGGAACAACCATGACCAGACCAACTTCTTCCGCGCCTTCGCAGCGCATGCTTCGCGTCGGCGAGCAGGTGCGCTCAGCGATCACGCAGGTTCTGCAGCGCGGCGAAGTGCGCGACGACCTGATCGAGCGCACCGTGATTTCCATTTCCGAGGTACGCATGTCGCCGGATCTGAAAATCGCCACCGCCTTCGTGACGCCGCTCGGCGTTGCCGACCACGGCGCCGTCATCGAGGCGCTGAACCGCCATGCGAAATATATTCGCGGCCGTCTCGGCCCGCAGCTCCGGCAGATGAAATACATGCCGGAAGTGCGCTTCCGCGACGATACGAGCTTCGACAACTATCAGAAGATCGACGCATTGCTGCGCTCGCCCGAGGTCAGCCGCGACCTCGAAGACGACAACGACCAAGATCAATAACAGAGACAGAGAATGTCCAAGCCACGCAAGCCCAAGGGCCGCCCGATTTCGGGCTGGCTCATCCTCGACAAGCCGGTCGATTTCGGCTCGACCGAAGCCGTTTCCAAGATCAAGTGGCTGTTCAAGGCCCAGAAGGCCGGCCACGCCGGTACGCTCGATCCGCTCGCATCCGGCATGCTGCCGATCGCGCTCGGCGATGCCACCAAGACGGTTCCCTACGTCATGGACGGTCGCAAGATTTACGAATTCACCGTGACCTGGGGTGAAGAGCGCGCTTCCGACGACCTCGAAGGCGAAATCACCGCCACCTCGGACACGCGGCCGAGCGAAGAGGACATCCGCGCGCTGCTGCCGAAATATACCGGCGTCATCCAGCAGGTTCCGCCGCAGTTTTCCGCCATCAAGATATCAGGCGAGCGCGCCTACGATCTTGCCCGCGAGGGCGAGACGGTCGAGATCCCATCGCGCGAAGTCGAAATCTTCCGCCTGACGCTGCTCGCCTGCCCCGACGCCGATACGGCGCATTTCGAGGTGGAATGCGGCAAGGGCACCTATGTGCGGGCGCTTGCCCGCGATTTCGGCCGCGAACTCGGCTGCTACGGCCATATTTCCGGCTTGCGCCGCAGCTTTGTCGCCCCCTTCGCCGAAGAGACGATGGTGCCACTTGCCGATCTGGTGGCGCTGGAAGAGATCGAGGATGCCGACGAGCGGCTCGCCGCTCTCGACGCGCTGCTGATCGATACGGCCGAGGCTCTGTCTTCGCTGCCGCATCTCGTCATCAACGACGACCAGGCGCACCGCCTGAAGATGGGCAACCCCATTCTCGTGCGCGGCCGCGATGCGCCGATCGCCGAAACCGAGGCCTATGCAACGGCGCGCGGCAAGCTGATCGCAATCGGCGAGATCGGCCAGGGTGAATTCCGCCCCAAGCGCGTGTTCGTCTAGGCGTCACCGCCCCTGAAAAAGGGGGGAGGAATCGCAGCTCTTCCCTTTGCACCGCAAATGGTCTATAGGCAGCGCCAGCATCAGGCATGCCTGATTGCATTCGCGGCCAATGCTGGACGACATCCCGGCGTTTGGCGACTTTAATTTCCTCTCATAGAAAGGACCATCCGATGTCGATCACTGCTGAGCGCAAGGCTGCGCTGATCAAGGAATATGCGACCGCAGAAGGCGACACCGGTTCTCCGGAAGTCCAGGTTGCGATCCTGACCGAGCGCATCAACAACCTCACGGACCACTTCAAGGACCACAAGAAGGACAACCACTCCCGTCGTGGCCTTCTGACGATGGTTTCCAGCCGGCGCTCGCTTCTTGACTACCTCAAGAAGAAGGACGAAGGCCGTTATACCAAGCTGATCACCAGCCTCGGTATCCGCCGCTAATAGAATTTCCGGCGGGCGTTCACCTGGACGCCCGCCGGATGCTTATGAAGGGTATGAACCCTTGAGACCAGTTTCCCTCGCGCCTTATGCCGGTGCGAAGCGAAACCGAAGGCAGGCCGGATGGGCCGGTGCTGCCAACAACAACCGTTGACCTGTCATGGGGCAGGATTGCCGGATGCTTTCAGCCGAAGCTTTGCGCTTCGGCCCATCTTCGAAAGCCTCTCGTTGTCTTGCCCGTGATGCGTCACATTTCGTGCGGTTGAAGATGCGCCTTGCCGAAATCGTCGGCCACGGCGCCTTTTCCCGCACAGTGCAAGGACAAGATATGTTCGATATCCATACCGTCGAAATCGAGTGGGCAGGCCGCCCGCTGAAGCTCGAAACCGGCAAGATCGCCCGTCAGGCCGACGGCGCCGTCATTGCCACCTATGGCGAGACCGTGGTGCTTGCGACCGTCGTTTCGGCCAAGGCTCCGAAGCCCGGCCAGGATTTCTTCCCGCTTACCGTCAACTACCAGGAAAAGACCTATGCAGCCGGCAAGATCCCCGGCGGCTACTTCAAGCGCGAAGGACGTCCGAGCGAAAACGAAACTCTCGTTTCCCGCCTGATCGACCGCCCGATCCGCCCGCTCTTCCCGGAAGGCTACAAGAACGACACGCAGGTCGTCGTCACCGTCATCCAGCATGACCTCGAAAACAATCCCGACATCCTGTCGATGGTTGCCACTTCCGCAGCGCTCACGCTCTCCGGCGTTCCGTTCATGGGCCCGGTCGGCGGCGCTCGCGTCGGCTACATCAATGGTGAATACGTGCTCAACCCGCATCTCGACGAGATGGATGAATCGAGCCTCGACCTCGTCGTTGCCGGCACGCAGGACGCCGTTCTGATGGTTGAGTCGGAAGCCAAGGAATTGCCCGAGGACGTCATGCTCGGCGCCGTCATGTTCGGCCATCGCGGCTTCCAGCCGGTCATCGACGCGATCATCAAGCTCGCCGAAGTGGCCGCCAAGGAGCCGCGCGACTTCCAGCCGGAAGATTATTCCGAGCTTGAAAAGGAAATGCTTGGTCTTGCCGAAGCCGAACTGCGCGACGCCTACAAGATCACCCAGAAGGCTGACCGTTACGCCGCCGTCGACGCCGTCAAGGCGAAGGTGAAGGCACACTTCCTGCCGGCCGAAGGCGAAGCCAAGTATACGGCCGAAGAAGTCGGCGCCATCTTCAAGCACCTGCAGGCCAAGATCGTCCGCTGGAACATCCTCGACACCTCAAGCCGTATCGACGGCCGCGACCTGTCGACCGTTCGCCCGATCGTTTCGGAAGTCGGCCTTTTGCCGCGCACGCACGGCTCGGCTCTCTTCACCCGCGGTGAAACGCAGGCAATCGTCGTCGCCACGCTCGGCACCGGCGAAGACGAGCAGTATGTCGACAGCCTGACCGGCATGTACAAAGAAAACTTCATGCTGCACTACAACTTCCCGCCCTACTCGGTCGGCGAAACCGGTCGCATGGGTTCTCCGGGCCGCCGCGAAATCGGCCATGGCAAGCTCGCATGGCGCGCTATCCGCCCGATGCTGCCGACGGCTGAACAGTTCCCTTATACGCTGCGCGTCGTCTCCGAGATCACCGAGTCCAACGGCTCGTCCTCGATGGCAACGGTTTGCGGCACCTCGCTCGCTCTGATGGACGCCGGCGTTCCGCTGGCCAAGCCGGTTGCCGGCATCGCCATGGGTCTGATCCTGGAAGGCGACCGCTTCGCCGTTCTCTCCGACATCCTCGGTGACGAAGACCACCTCGGCGACATGGACTTCAAGGTCGCCGGCACTGCCGACGGCATCACCTCGCTGCAGATGGACATCAAGATCGCCGGCATCACCGAAGAGATCATGAAGGTCGCTCTCGGCCAGGCACAGGGCGGCCGCACCCACATCCTCGGCGAAATGTCCAAGGCAATTACCGAGAGCCGTGGCCAGCTCGGCGAATTCGCGCCGCGCATCGAAGTCATGAACATCCCGGTCGACAAGATCCGTGAAGTCATCGGCTCCGGCGGCAAGGTCATCCGCGAAATCGTCGAAAAGACCGGCGCCAAGATCAACATCGAAGACGACGGCACCGTCAAGATCGCCTCCTCCTCCGGCAAGGAAATCGAAGCGGCCCGCAAGTGGATCCACTCGATCGTCGCCGAGCCGGAAGTCGGCCAGATCTACGAAGGTACGGTTGTCAAGACCGCCGACTTCGGCGCCTTCGTCAACTTCTTCGGCGCCCGTGACGGCCTCGTCCACATCTCGCAGCTTGCTTCCGAGCGCGTTGCGAAGACGCAGGACGTCGTCAAGGAAGGCGACAAGGTCTGGGTCAAGCTGCTCGGCTTCGACGAACGCGGTAAGGTTCGCCTGTCCATGAAGGTCGTCGACCAGGCCACCGGCCAGGAAATCGCCGCCGACAAGAAGAAGGACGACGCGGCCGAATAAGCTGCGCCTTCATCCACGTTCCGGGGCGCGGGATATTTTCCGCGCCCTTTTTATATTGATGCCGACGGCCGCCCTTGCTGAAACTGCGTGCCCGACCCCTCACCCTAGCCCTCTCCCCGCACATGCGGGGAGAGGGGATCGCGATCGTGCTCGATAACTACCTCCTCACCAAGGGGCATGTCTTCCTGCTCCGTCGTCCCCTCTCCCCGTTCCAACGGGGAGAGGGCTAGGGTGAGGGGCAAGCACGAGATACGATAAGGCCACGGATATCCGACGATCCAAATCCACTTTCACGACGAGACCACACCCATGAGCCGCGACGCCCTGAAGACCCTGTTTCATCCCTTTGCCTCCGGCACTGTCGACGCGCCCGGCGAGGGCCAGCGGCTCCTGTTTCTCGGCGCCGAGGCCGGTTTCGCGCTGCCGGGCGACTTTGCCGCCGAGCTTTCCGCCGTCCAGGGCTTCCGTCCCTTCTATCGTCAGCTGCAGGCGCAGCGGATCAATGTGACGCCGGAGATCGAAGGCGAAGGCTATGACGGCGCGCTGGTGCTGTGCGGCAAGCACAAGGGCGAAAACGAGGGCTATATTGCGGAAGCGCTTTCGCGGGTGAAGGAAGGCGGCCTCATCGTCATCGCCGGCGGCAAGGAAGATGGTATTCAGCCGCTGCGCAAGCGCCTCGAAGGCTTCGGCCTCTCAATCGAGCATATGCCGAAGTATCACGGCGTCGCCTTGTGGTTTGCACGCCCCGCCGACATAAAGGCTCTGACCACGCAGCTGACGAAGCCGGCAACACGCGTCGAGGGTCGCTTTACCACGGCGCCCGGCATGTTCTCGCACGACCGGATCGACGACGGCTCGGAGCTACTGGCTTCGCGCCTGCCGACCGACTTTGCCGGCGATGCCGCCGATTTCGGTGCCGGCTGGGGCTATCTCTCCGTCGAACTTGCGACAAAGTCGCCCAGGATCGAGCGTATCGACCTCTACGAGGCCCATTACGGCGCTCTGGAGGCGGCCCGCGCCAATCTGCTGGCAAATTGCCCGAAGGTCGCCCAGCGCTTCTTCTGGCACGATCTGGCGAGCGAGCCGGTCAAGGACAAGTATGACCTGATCATCATGAACCCGCCCTTTCACGAGGGCCATGCCGCCGAGCCCTCGCTCGGCCAGTCGATGATCAAAACCGCTGCCTCGGCGCTGCGCAGCGGTGGTCGCCTGATGCTGGTCGCCAATCGCGGCCTGCCCTACGAGCCGGTGCTTTCGGAAAACTTCAGGGAGCATGGCGAAACTTGCCGCAATGCCCGCTTCAAGGTGCTCTGGGCAAAGAAGTAATCGATAAAGGCGGCCGGCCGGCCGCCTTTTTTATGCGCGAAACTCAGCCGGCCCGGCTCCGCGCCCTTGCGGCCCATTCTCGACTCAGCACGGCATAGACATATTCATCGCCCCAGACGCCGTTGAAGCGATCGTTTTCGATAAGGTGCGCCTCGCGGCGCAGGCCAAGCCGTTCCACGACACCGACGGAGCCGGCGTTCTTCGCATCCAACCGCGCAAAAACCCGGTGAAAGCCGAACCTTTCGAAGCCGAGAGTGATGAAGGCCTCAGCCGCCTCGGTCGCGTAGCCCTTGCCGGCATAGGCCGGATTGAAAATATAGCCAAGCTCGGCTTGCAAAGCAGCCTTGCTGGCAAGCTTCAGACTGACCTGGCCCAGAAGGGTATCATCCTCGCGGCGAATAACGGCGCAGCGGACAACGTCGCCGTTTTCCGACAAGCGCGTATTGAAGCTGGCGTCGAAACGCTCTCGCATTTCCTCTTCCGACGGCGGGTCGCTGTAGAGATAACGATAGATCTCCGGCAAAGAACGGTAAGCGCTATAGGCTTCGAAATCCTCCGGCACAAAGCGGCGGAGGATGAGACGTTCGGTCGATGTTAAAGGTTCTGCGTCGTTGGACGTCATCGGGAATCCTCTGAAAGGATATCCGGAAATTTGGTCCTCCCGGCCAAAGGCCGAGAGGACAAATCATATTAGCAACGTTTACTCGGTATCCGCGCTCGACAGCGTTTCGAGCGTCGGCATCGAGGTGATGTTGTAGCCGGCATCGACGAAGTGGATTTCGCCCGTCACGCCAGCCGCCAGATCCGACAGCAGGTAGAGCGAAGAGGAGCCGACCTGATCGATGGTCACGGTCTTGCGCAGCGGTGCATTGCGCTGGTTCCACGACAGGATGGCGCGGGCATCGGAAATGCCGGCGCCGGCCAGCGTGCGGATCGGGCCGGCGGACACGGCGTTGACACGAATGCCGCGCGGGCCGTAGTCGGCGGCGAGATAGCGAACGGACGCCTCGAGTGCCGCCTTGGCGACGCCCATGACGTTGTAGTTCGGGATCACGCGCGTCGAACCATTATAGGTCAGCGTCAGCATGCTGCCGCCTTCCGTCATCAGATCGGCGGCGCGCTTGGCGATCTCGGTGAAGGAGAAGCAGGAAATCACCATGGTGCGGGTGAAATTCTCCCGCGAGGTGTTGGCATAGAGCCCCTTCAGCTCGTTCTTGTCGGAAAAGCCGATGGCATGGACGATGAAGTCCAGCTTGCCCCAGCGCTCCCTGATCGCGTCGAAGACGGCATCGACGGAAGCCAGATCCTCGACGTCGCAGGGCAGAAGGAAATCCGAGCCGACTTCGGCTGCGAGCGGCTTGACGCGCTTGCCGAGCGCTTCGCCCTGAAACGTGAAAGCCAGCTCCGCGCCTTCGGCTGCCAGCGCCTTCGAAATACCCCAGGCAATCGAATGATTGTTTGCGACGCCCATGATGAGGCCGCGCTTACCCTGCATGATTCCCGTCATTGACTTATCCGTTGTAGCGCTGGAATACGAGCGTAGCGTTGGTGCCGCCGAAGCCGAAGGAATTCGACAGAGCGATATCGAACTTGGCGTTGTCGATGCGCTTGCGCACGACCGGCACGCCATCGAACTCCGGATCGAGTTCGGAGATATGGGCGCTTTCGCCGATGAAGCGCTCCTGCATCATCAGGATCGAGTAGATCGATTCCTGCACGCCTGCTGCACCGAGAGAATGGCCCGTCAGCGACTTGGTCGACTGGATCGGCGGGATCCTGTCGCCAAAGACTTCGCGGATCGCGCCGATTTCCTTGCTGTCGCCCACCGGCGTCGACGTGCCGTGGGTGTTGATGTAGTCGATATCGCCCTTCACGGTGGCGAGTGCCTGGCGCATGCAGCGCACCGCGCCTTCGCCCGACGGCGCGACCATATCGTAGCCGTCCGAAGTGGCGCCGTAGCCGACGATCTCGGCATAGATCTTGGCGCCGCGGGCCTTGGCATGCTCCAGCTCTTCCAGAACCAGCACGCCGGCGCCGCCGGCGATGACGAAGCCGTCACGATTGGCGTCATAGGCGCGCGAGGCGGTTTCCGGATGATTCTCGTTGAAGTTCGAGGACATGGCGCCCATGGCGTCGAAGAGGTTCGACATGGTCCAATCGAGATCCTCATGGCCGCCGGCGAACATGACGTCCTGCTTGCCCCACTGGATCATCTCTGCGGCATTGCCGATGCAGTGCGCCGAGGTCGAGCAGGCGGACGAGATCGAGTAGTTGACGCCGTGGATCTTGAACCAGGTCGCAAGCGTCGCCGACGCCGTCGACGACATCGACTTCGGCACGGCGAAGGGGCCGATGCGCTTCGGGCTGTTGTTCTTGCGGGTAATGTCGGCCGCCTCAATCAGCGTGCGGGTCGACGGGCCGCCGGAGCCCATGATGATGCCGGTACGCTCGTTGGTGATATCACCTTCTTCGAGGCCGCTATCGGCGATCGCCTGCTTCATGGCGACATGGTTCCAGGCGCCGCCCTGCGACAGGAAGCGCATGGCGCGGCGGTCCACCAGCTCGGTCGTATCGATCTTCGGCGAGCCCCAGACCTGGCATTTGAAGCCATGCTCGGCAAAATCGGGGGAGAAAGAAATGCCGGATTTGGCGTCGCGCAGCGAGGCGGTCACTTCTTGAGCGTCGTTCCCAATCGAAGAGACAATACCCAGACCCGTTACAACTACCCGTCTCATATCGATGACCTTTTCTAAAACGTCTGTCTTTTTGTAGGCGGCGGCGCCGCAGTTCAGGCGACCTTGTCCTTCGACAGGCCCACACGCAGGTCCGTCGCCTGATAGATGGTTTCACCGTCGGCCTTCAACCAGCCGTCGGCAGTGCCGAGGACCAGGCGGCCACGCATCACGCGCTTGAAGTCGATACCGTATTCGAGAAGCTTCGTGTCCGGACGGACCATGCCCTTGAACTTCACTTCGCCTGTCGAAAGCGCCATGCCGCGGCCGGGCTCGCCGAGCCAGCCGAGGAAGAAGCCGGTCAGCTGCCACATGCCGTCCAGGCCGAGGCAGCCCGGCATGATGGGGTTGCCCGCAAAATGGCAGGGGAAGTACCAGTCGTCGGGGCGCACATCGTATTCAGCGCGGATAAAGCCCTTGTCGAAGGCGCCGCCGGTCTCGGAAATTTCAGTAATGCGATGGACCATCAGCATCGGCGGCAGGGGAAGCTGCGCGTTGCCCGGGCCGAACAATTCGCCGCGGCCGCAAGCCAGAATTTCCTCGTAATTGAAGCTGGATTGTCTCGTCGTCATAAAATTCCGTTTCCCCCGCATGAATGCCGCTGGATGTGAAGCTTTAGTGCAAGATGGACAGAAAATGAAGCGCAAGCATTGGACTCTCATTTATCTGTTCGATCAACGGCACTAGCCATTATGTGGTGGTCGCATACAGGAACGCCAGAGCCGCTACCAGAGCCAAATGCGTCAAACGCCGGTTTTTTGCGGCTTTTGAGCACCTTCCGACCCCATTGAAACTATTGAAAGCAATCAAGGCAAAAGTTATATGGCTTAGTAAAGAATTATAGAGCTCAGGAATCCGGAGTCCCTGAATGGCGGAATATGCCGAAATCGCGATCGAAACCAGGCTGCGCAATGTCGGCCTGAGGCCGACCCGACAGCGGATCGCACTGGGGGACCTCCTCTTCGCCAAGGGCGACCGCCACCTGACCGTGGAAGAACTTCACGAAGAGGCCGTCGCCGCCGGCGTGCCGGTTTCGCTCGCAACCATCTACAACACGCTGCATCAGTTCACCGAAGCCGGCCTGATCCGCGTGCTGGCCGTCGAAAGCACGAAGACCTATTTCGACACCAACGTCTCCGATCACCATCACTTTTTCGTGGAAGGCCACAACGAGGTGCTGGATATCCCGGTCAGCAATCTGGCGATCGGCAACCTGCCGGAGCCGCCTCAAGGCATGGAAATCGCCCATGTCGACGTGGTGATCCGCCTGCGGCGCAAGCAGCGATAAGAGGCGGTAGGCACCGGAATTGTTTCCCAGCCGCCTGCTATTGCCTGCTGCCGCCATCTCACATCACATCATCCGGATGCCGGCCCGGCTTATGGTGATAGGTCGGAAAGGTCCAGCCGAACCAGAGCGCGCCGCCACGTACCGCGAAGGCGGCCGCCACGCCGAGCCCTGCCGATATATAGAGCGGCAGCATCGTCGTATTGGCGGCGGTGAAGACGCCAGCGCCGACGATGGCGGCCGTCACATAGATTTCCGGGCGTAACAGCACAGAAGGCTCATTCGCCAGAAGATCGCGCAGGATGCCGCCGAATGTCGCCGTCAGCGCGCCGGTAACGATGGCGACGGTCGGCGAGCCTGTCGCGGCCATGCCCTTGGCGGCCCCCATGACGCAATAGGCTGACAGCCCCACCGCATCGAGCCAGATCAGCAGGCGATAGCGCGATTCGAACAGATGCGCGGTGAAGAAGAACAGTACCCCGACAATGGCGCAGATGATGACGTAGGTCGGGTTGACCACCCAGAAGACCGGCACGCGGCCTAGGATAATATCCCGAAGCGTGCCGCCGCCAATGCCGGTGACCGCTGCGAAAAACAGAAAGCCGATCAAATCGAGCTGCTTGCGCGAGGCCGAAAGCGCGCCCGTGGCGGCGAAGAGAGCGACGCCGGCATAATCCAGAAACGAGAGAAGCGACATCGAGAACTCCACGGGCGCAGGCGGCGATTTTCCCGAAGTGAATCATGACCGCAAGGGCCGCGCAAGCAGGCACGCGTAAAGATGCCGAGCGGTTGCGGCGACCCACAAGGCCGCGACGGCGCTTGGAAAAGGAATCCCCCGTGAAATCCCTGCTGATCGTCATCCTCAACCTCGTCGCACTCGTGATCATGCCGACCGTGGCCATGGCGCAGCAATCGATCCTGCAGGACCCTGTGGCTTTCGAGAAAGAGCACTTCACCAAGAGCTGCGACGGGCAGGTGAGTTTCGGCGACAAGTTCGCGACCCAGCAGGACATCAACAACGACAAGCTGATGGATATCGTCATCAACGAGGGCGAGATCACCTGCAAGGGCGAAAAGCAGGCTTATTGCACGGACGAAGGCTGCCCCTACAACTTCTATGTCCAGGTCGCCGAAGGCGGGTATCTGCTCGTCGCCACGGCAAAGATCTACAGCTACGATTTCATCCTGCGCTTCGGCAACATGGTGCTGGTCATGAAGATGCATCCGCGCTTCTGCGACCGCAAGGATGGCGAGGCCTTTTGCGAAATCACCGTCAGGGTGCGCGGCACGAAATTCGTCACCATATCCCAGAAATAGGCCATACGGCGCGGACACGCAGTTATTACGGTCCGGACGCGTGGTTACGGTCCGGGATAAAACGCCGAGGTGCGCCCGACGGCATAGTAGCCCACCAGGCCGACCCATTCGCGCAGGCCGGTCGCCAAGAGCTGCGCATTGCGCGAAGGCTGGGTGAAATCGAAGCCGGGCGTTTCCTTGCCGGTGCTGCGATAATCGACCGGCCACGGCACCACATCGATGCCCTGCTTGCGGAAAATGCCCATCGAGCGCGGCATATGGAAGCCCGAGGTGATGAGCAGGCAATTCGAGAGCCCGTTCTGTGCCAGCAGCTCCTTCGTATTGACCGCATTCTCGAAGGTGGTGCGCGAGGTCTTGTCCTCGACCATGCGGCTCGTCGAAATCCCGAGGGCCGTGAAGAAGCGCTCGGAGATGACGGCATCGCCCTCATAGGTGCCGCCGATCGAACCATCGCCGCCTGAAATGACGATGCGTGCCTGCGGATATTTCTGCGCCAGCCGCAGCGCCTCGATGAGGCGATCGCCGGCCGAATCGAGCTCATAGCCGCCGCGCTCCGTCGTCACCTCATTCTGGGTGGCACCGCCGAGGACGATCATGCATTTGATATCCGCCGGGTCGGCTGCCGGCCGCGGAAAGCGATCTTCCAGCCCCTGGACGAGGTAGGCGCCCGCCGTCGTGTAGAGCGTGATGAACAGGACGACGGTGGAAAGGAGCGAGGTGGTGAGCATGGTGGCTCGCCAGCGCAGCAGCCCGCAGACGAAGGCCAGCAGACCAAGCAGGAATGCCAGCGACAGCGGCTGACCGAAAATCCAGACAAGTTTCGAAAAAACGAACACGGCACATCCTTACGCTTGTCGGTAGAAAACGATTCGCTTTCTCCCTAGCAGATTTTGTGCGCCGCAATGTGGCTATTTCGATCGTCGCGCCAGCGGAGCCGATGCCACGAAGTGCTGATTGAAGCGGCGCTGCAGCGGGCGGGGGATGAAAAGCGTCGACAGCGCCAGGACGAGCGCGACCATCGAAACCAGCCAGAGCGCATGTGCCCCAAAGGTGCGCGCGAGAAGCGCGCCGATGATGGCGCCTGATATCATGCCGCTCCAGGGCACGATCTGTACGGTCCAGGCAAAATTCCGCTCGCCCAGCAGGAAGCGGCCGATGCCGCGGCCGAATCGCGACAGCGCCCCGGTGACGTAGGTCAGCCCGATCGGCAGGCCTTCAATATGTTCGACCGTGGCATTGACCAGGCCCATGGCGAGCACCACGAGAAAGAATTGCACCAGAACCAGCGACGGCTCTGCAAAGCCGGCGGCCACAGCCAGAAGGATGCTGACGCAGGCAAGCACGACGAAAGCCCGCCGGTCGGCCGCATGGGCGATGACGATCCCAAGCGCATTGCCGGCAATGAATGTCAGAATGGCGGAAAACAGCACCACCGCATGACCGAAATCCCCCGTTCCAAGCGCAATCGCCGCCCGCGTCGTATTGCCGGTCATGAACGACACGAAATTGCCCGTCAGCATCAGACCGACGGCATCGGTCATGCCGGCGAGAAATGCAATCGAGGCGACGAGCACCAACCCCGTCACCGTACGGCGGGTCTTAATGAGGCGACGGCGGCGCTGTCTGGTCATGGGGCGAATCGGGGTGAGTTGCGGGAGATCGGAGGCTAGCATGAAGTTGGGGGGATGCGGAATGTTATGGCGTCGATTCGAAGCGACCCGCCGAGGCACGGCGCAATTACAATCTCTTCTTCGCAAAGGCACGTCCCGATCCGGATTTGAGATATTTTTCGAACTCGAGCGCCTGCGTCTCGTCCGAGAAGGCAATGTAGGTTTTGACCGACCATGGCGCATATTTCGATGTGTGAGGCACTTCTCTGGCATTGTGCTTTGCCAAACGAGCTTTCAGGTCTGCAGTCACACCAACGTAGTGACGGTCGGGAAAATCGCAGCTTTTAAGGATGTAGACGTACTTCATGCACAGCATGATAGCGGATGCCAGCAGCGGCACAACCAGTGCGCTATCGACCAATTGTCCGAAAGAACATCTTCAAATTTAATTCATCGAGCTTGCTTGGAGAAAGTCCGCTTTCGTTACTGCGTAACTTCAGCGCGACAGCCTTCGTCTGCTGGCTTGCCGAGCCGAAGCTCGGAGAGCGAAGGCTGGTGGAGCTAAGCGGGATCGAACCGCTGACCTCTTGCATGCCATGCAAGCGCTCTCCCAGCTGAGCTATAGCCCCATCAAGATGGTGCCGTTTGACCGGCCCTGGGTCCCTTCCGAGCGCTTCGCCCGTCGGGGTGGCGGCTTATTACTTCTGGTTTTTGCAGATAGCAAGCCGAAAAATTCGGCCCGGGAAATTTTTCTTTGTTACCGGGCCGATTGTCGTCAGATCAAACGTCGTCGTCGTCGCCGGTGACGCCGATGATGTCGCTCATATCGTCATCATCTTCGTCTTCGTCGGCTTCGAGGAAGGTGTCGTCGTCATCGTCGCCGATTTCGACATCGTCGTCGCCGATATCCGGAATATCGTCGCCGGCTGCAGCCTCATCGGCGTCCTCGAGCGAAACCAGTTCGACTTCCGTGTTTTCGGTATCGACTTCGGCGACTTCCTCTTCTTCCGGAACTTCCTTCGCTGCGGAGGTTTCCTCGAAGAAGGACAAGGGCCAGGACTTGCCGGTATAGGGCGAGATCACCGGATCCCGGTTCAGGTCATAGAACTTCTTGCCGGTATCCGGGTCGGTACGTTTTGTTCCAAGTTCCGCTTTCGCCACTGTCAAAGCCTCATGAATGGCCGAAGGAAAATTCGGCAATGCCGGGGAAGCCGGCGTTTTAAGGGAAATATCAGCCGGTCCCCTTAATCGTTGCGGCCGTTTCTGTCAAAGCTAAAGTTCATGCCGCTTTGCACGCGGTTTTCGTGCATTGCGCGATGAGGGGTTAGCCGGCCTTCAGCAGCGGGCCGGTGCAACCCCTCGAACCTCCCGTGCAAGAGCATTGCAGCCGGCCGCGACGAGCCCCGGCCTGCACGACATAGCCACGATGTTTTCCCGATTTTTTGCTATCATGACAAGATTGAACGCGACGATCCAAGCCAATGGCTGGTAGACCGCGCGGATGGCCGTTCGAAGCCTTGTGCACGAGGTTTCCGAGAACGGCGCGACAAACGGACGGAAGCCATGTATCAGCCTCCACATCATCGCGAAGACGATCTTAGCACGCAGCACCAGCTGATCCGCGCCCATCCGCTGGGACTGCTTATCACGGCGGGCGACGGCGGACTGATCGCCAATCCCGTGCCATTTCATCTGAATACGGCGCTTTCGCCCAAAGGCACCCTTCAGGCCCACGTCGCAAGGGCAAACGGCCAGTGGCGCGAAATCGCTGACGGCGCCCCCGTCCTCGTCGTCTTCCAGGGAGCCGATACCTACATCACGCCATCCTGGTATGCGACGAAGCGGGAAACCGGCAAGGTCGTGCCGACCTGGAACTATGCAATCGTGCAGGTTCGCGGGAGCGCGCGCATCATCGACGATCCCGCCTGGCTGCGCACGCAGATCGGCGCGCTGACGGGCGAGAACGAGAGCGACCGCGCTGAGCCCTGGGCGGTGGAGGATGCGCCGCCGGAATTCATCGCCGCCCAAATGAAGGGCATCATCGGCATCGAAATCGACATCGAGACGATTGACGGCAAATGGAAGGTGAGCCAGAACCGGCCGCTGGCTGACCGACAGGGCGTGGCCGAGGGCCTCGGGGCAATCGATCGAACAGAGGCTGCCGAAATGGCCGATCTGGTGCGTCGCTACAGCAAATAACGGGATATGGTGTAGGGACGAAAAAGACATGATCATCGCCATCGACGGGCCTGCGGCCGCCGGCAAGGGAACTCTGGCGCGCCGGATCGCTGAAACCTATGGCTTTCATCATCTCGACACCGGCCTCACCTACCGCGCCACCGCCAAGGCGCTCCTCGATGCCGGACTGCCGCTAGACGACGAAGCCGTGGCCGAGAACATGGCGCTGAAGGTTGATCTGGCCGGACTCGACAGGGCAGTTCTGTCCCAACACGAGATCGGCGAAGCCGCGTCGAAGATCGCCGTCATGCCGGCCGTGCGCCGGGCTCTGGTCGAAGCACAGCGCCGTTTTGCCGAGAAGACGCCAGGCGCCGTGCTCGACGGCCGCGACATCGGCACCGTCGTCTGCCCCGGCGCACCGGTAAAGCTCTATGTGACGGCGTCAGTCGAAGTCCGGGCAAAGCGGCGCTACGAGGAGATCGTCGAGGCTGGCGGTAACGCCGATTACGATGCCATCTTCGAGGATGTGAAGCGGCGCGACGAGCGCGACATGGGCCGCACCGACAGCCCTTTGAAACCAGCTGAAGACGCGTACTTGCTAGATACCTCAGAAATGAGTATAGAAGCGGCGTTTCAGAAGGCTAAATCGATCGTCGACGCCGCTCTGAGCCGAAATGCCTGAAAATATGAGCGGCTTTCGCGCGCCCAGCGCCGGAAACTGCCGATTTCAAGTAGCCTGACATTCCGTCCAAGCGCCGGATAGCTTTCCATCAAAGGAAGGCGGACTGGGGTCAGGCCCGTTTAACGCGAACCACCGGCGCACCAGTGTCCAAATTGCACAATCCAAGTTGCATAATAAGGACACGCCAGGAGATTTTATGTCTGTAACTTCCCCCTCTCGCGAAGATTTCGCAGCTCTTCTCGAAGAATCCTTTGCCAAGAACGACCTGGCTGAAGGCTATGTCACCAAGGGTATCGTCACCGCCATCGAGAAGGACGTTGCCGTTGTCGACGTCGGCCTCAAGGTCGAAGGCCGTATCGCGCTGAAGGAATTCGGTGCACGCGCCAAGGACGGCACGCTCAAGGTTGGCGATGAAGTCGAAGTCTATGTCGAGCGCATCGAAAACGCGCTTGGCGAAGCCGTTCTGTCGCGCGAAAAGGCTCGCCGCGAAGAAAGCTGGATCAAGCTCGAAGCCAAGTTCGAAGCTGGCGAGCGCGTTGAAGGCGTGATCTTCAACCAGGTCAAGGGCGGCTTCACCGTCGATCTCGACGGCGCTATCGCCTTCCTGCCGCGTTCGCAGGTCGATATCCGTCCGATCCGCGACGTTACCCCGCTGATGCACAACCCGCAGCCCTTCGAAATCCTCAAGATGGACAAGCGCCGCGGCAACATCGTCGTTTCGCGCCGTACGGTTCTGGAAGAGTCCCGTGCCGAGCAGCGTTCTGAAATCGTTCAGAACCTCGAAGAAGGCCAGGTTGTTGACGGCGTCGTCAAGAACATCACCGATTACGGTGCGTTCGTTGACCTCGGCGGCATCGACGGCCTGCTGCACGTCACCGACATGGCATGGCGCCGTGTGAACCATCCGTCGGAAATCCTGTCCATCGGCCAGCAGGTCAAGGTACAGATCATCCGCATCAACCAGGAAACCCACCGCATCTCGCTCGGCATGAAGCAGCTCGAGAGCGATCCGTGGGATGGCATCCAGGCCAAGTATCCGGAAGGCAAGAAGATCTCCGGTACGGTCACGAACATCACCGACTACGGTGCGTTCGTCGAGCTGGAGCCGGGCATCGAAGGCCTCATCCACATCTCGGAAATGTCCTGGACCAAGAAGAACGTTCACCCCGGCAAGATCCTGTCCACGAGCCAGGAAGTCGAAGTCGTCGTTCTCGAAGTCGATCCGACCAAGCGTCGTATCTCGCTCGGCCTGAAGCAGACGCTGGAAAACCCGTGGGCAGCATTCGCCCGCAACCATCCGGCTGGCACCGAAGTCGAAGGCGAAGTCAAGAACAAGACCGAATTCGGCCTGTTCATCGGCCTCGACGGCGATGTGGACGGCATGGTTCACCTCTCCGACCTCGACTGGAACCGTCCGGGCGAGCAGGTCATCGAAGAGTACAACAAGGGTGACGTCGTCAAGGCTGTCGTTCTCGACGTCGACGTCGAGAAGGAACGCATCTCGCTCGGCATCAAGCAGCTTGGCAAGGACGCAGTCGGCGAAGCTGCTGCTTCCGGCGACCTGCGCAAGAATGCAGTCGTTTCCTGCGAAGTCATCGCAGTCAACGACGGCGGCATCGAAGTGAAGCTCGTCAACCACGAAGACATCACCTCGTTCATCCGCCGCGCCGATCTGTCGCGTGACCGTGACGAACAGCGTCCGGAGCGTTTCTCTGTTGGTCAGGTTGTCGACGCTCGCGTCACCAACTTCTCCAAGAAGGACCGCAAGATCATGCTGTCGATCAAGGCTCTGGAAATCGCAGAAGAGAAGGAAGCCGTCGCTCAGTTCGGTTCTTCCGACTCGGGCGCTTCGCTCGGCGACATCCTGGGTGCGGCTCTGAAGAACCGCAACGCCGAATAATCTTCGGTCGAAACCTGGAAATAAAAGACCCGCCGGAGCGATCCGGCGGGTTTTTCTTTGTCCGTCGTGCCGAGCTTGGGCCGGCTATTTCATTCCCGATGCGTCTATTCCCAGGCCACCATGCGCCGATAGAAATCGAAGGCGTGGTCTTGCTGGCGATCGCTTAGCGAAGGCGACGGCAAGGCAGCCATCTCCGGCGGAACGGCCTCAATCCGGGAGGAGACCGGCTCCGTTTCCACATCATCGACGACTTCTTCGGCCATCTGCGCCGGCGGCTCCTCCGCGCGCGGTTCGTCCTGATCCTGATGCTGCGCCGTTTCTTCGTCCTCGGGGCGTTCGCCTTCCTCATCGTCGACGGGATCGACGCGGTCGACCCGCTTCTGTTCGCCTGCTTTGGTAGGCGAGGCAGCCGGCAGATAATTGGCGACCACGAAGGGGACACCGAGCGGCACGGAGACCGGCATTCCCGCCTGCTCCGCCGTATCGTAAACGGCCATGGCGGCGGCCGAGGCGGCCAGCACCTGCGGCTTGCCGGACGATGCGGCAGCGGAAGCGGCGGTTTCCGGCTCATCCGCCGGTGACGCAGGCATCGCGACGGCCGGGATGAGGCGGCTCCTGCTGCTCTCGTCGACAGCCGGTTGCGGCGGCGTTTGCCCTGCGGCATTGGCAGTCAACGCCTGCGCTATGATCTTCTCTACAGAGGCCGTCGGATTGTTGATGATCTGCTGGAGATCAGAGCTGACGGCCATGACGGGCGGCTTGATGACGACCTGCAACCCCTCTCTGATAGCGGCCTGGATTTGCTGAATGTCACGCGGCACCGGCGGGAGTGTCAGCGGTGACCTGATCAATTCGATTTCGATCGGGAGCTTGGCCTCCGTGGCAATCGCCGCCAGCAACGGCGCAGCGGCCAGATCCTCTGCGAGAGATGCAACGAGCTGTGAAGGCGGGACTGCACTCATGCCGGAGCTGGCGAGCACAGCTTGCGGCGTCGGAGCTGCTCCGTTTTGGGCCAGCACTTGCGTGGGCGTCGCTGTGGCGGCACTCACAGGCGCGGGAACTGGTTGCGGTGCAATACCGGATTGAGGTGCTCCCGGTGGCACGGCCGAAGGCTGGGCGCCGGCAGATTGGGTGGTTGCGGCAGCGACTGCTTCCTTCGGGGGAGACGTTAAGCTTGCCACCTCTGCGGCGATATCGACCGTTTTCTGCAGCGGCGCCGACGCTGACAACTGAGCTGCCGCCGGCTTCGTTTCTCCGGCATTCTGCCCGTATGAATTGACGACCGCCTTCAGCACTGCATCGGGTTCGGCGGCCGCTGCCTGTTCCAGGCTGAAGGCCAGCTGAACCGCTTGCGGGCTTTCGGGATCCGCCAAGGCGGCGGCGAGCAACGGCAATGGCACGGGCGCGCTCATCTGCGCGTCCAACTGCCGTTGTGCGGCAACAAGCTGCTGCGGCGTCAGGTTGGTGATTGCGTCGGCGACGCGCTGCGCATAGGCGGCGTTGCTCTCGCCCGGTTCGCGCGAAACATTCAACACCCGCGCCGCTACGTCGATTGCCGACAGCAAGCTGTCGAGCATCCGCTCGCGCGCCGCCACCAGCAGCATGTTCAGCTTGCCCTCGACGGTAGCATTGACCGCACTCGACAAGACCGCCAACGGTGTTGCGGCGGTCTGGAGCCCGGAGGTCTCCGCCGTTGCGACGACAGGTTTCTCAACAGATACGCTTACAGCGGACACGGCACCAACGGCGGGAAGCAACATGACATGCTCCTTTGTCTGGCAAGGCGACGATGGAAGCGGGAGGCAGGTTCAATCAAGGTCCGCTCATGCGGCCCGGTGGATTTCCTAGCGCCATATGACCGAAGTGGCGAGACGCGAACGCGCAGAGCCGGAAATCATCCTCAAAATAGCAGCCTATTCCTTAACAGATCGCTAAATGAAACGGCCGATGCCACTTGTGCGGCACCGGCCTGTCGATTTCGTCCTGTACGCGAAGCGTCAGCTGTGCGCGAAAATATCGGCCTCTTCCCAGCCAAGAAGGTCGAGCTTGGCGCGGGTCGGGAGGAAAGCGAAGCAATCGTCGGCATAGTCCATACGCCCATCGCGCAGAAGCCGCTGCGTCAGCTTCTCGCGCAGCGCATGGAGATAGAGCACGTCGGAAGCTGCATATTCGAGCTGCGCCTGCGACAGCGGTTCGGCCGCCCAGTCGGAGGATTGCTGCGCCTTGGAAATATCGACGTCCAGCATCTCCTTGAGATTGTCCTTCAGGCCATGGCGGTCGGTATAGGTACGGCAGAGACGCGAGGCGATCTTGGTGCAGAAGACCGGAGTCGTCGTGACGCCGAAGGTGTGGAACAGCACAGCGATGTCGAAGCGGCCATAGTGAAAGATCTTCTGACGCGCAGGGTCGGCAAGCATGGCGACGAGATTGGGCGCCTGTTTCTGACCGGCGGCGATGCGGATGATATCGGCCGTGCCGTCGCCGGGCGAAAGCTGCACGACGCAAAGCCGGTCGCGGCGTGGGATAAGGCCGAGGGTTTCGGTGTCGATGGCTATGGCGCCGGTGTAGCGGGCGGCATCGGCGGCGGAAATATCGCCCTCGTGATAGCGGATAGTGGCAGCCATGAAACTCTCCCGGCTCGGTCTTTCTGAATTCGCTTTTCGTCCGTTCTATAGAACAGACCGGGTGATAACGATACCGGATAACGATACCGGCACAGTTCAAAATGTCGGCGGCGTGTTGATCCAGAGCAAGATGGTTTCGCCGTCGTGGCGGTTGCGCCAGGAATGATAGCGGCGGCTTTCGAAATAAAGCGAATCGCCGGGCAGGAGATCGAAGAACTGGTCGCTGTCGAGCACCAGTTCCAGGCGCCCGGCCAGGACATGGATGAACTCCTCGCCCTCGTGGCGATAGGCGCCCTCGCTTGCGGCCCCCGGCGCCAGCACGAAGCGATGGCAATCCATCATCGTTCTTCCCTCGGCGAGCAACTGGACGGTGACGCCAGGCGTCGTCGCCGGCCAGGCGCGCCATTCGCCGGATCGGATCAGTGCGGGAACATCCTCGCGCTCCTCGCCCGACAGACGCGAGACGGTCGTGCCGTAGTAATCCGCAAGGTCGTGAAGGGTTTTGAAGCTGACGCCCTGCGAGGTGCGCTCCAGGGTCGACAGCGTCGAAGAGGTCATGCCCATGTCGGCGGCAACCTGCTCCAGCGTCTTTCCGGCAGCATGGCGCAGCGACCGGAACCTGCGACCGATGTCGGAGGATGCGGATTGCTCGCCATTCTCCAGGCCGTTCGCGCCCGCATCCTCCGTCTCGAGCGCCTCGCGAATCGCAGCCGGATTGAGGCCGCGCTCGGCGCGGAACCAGGAGATGCGCTTCAGCCGCGCCACGTCCTCGGCACTATACTGCCGGTGCCCGGTTTCCGAGCGGGTGGGCACGACCAATCCCTGGCTTTCCCATAACCGCAAGGTGGAGGCCGATACGCCGGTCAGACGTGCCGCTTCCGCCACCTTGTAGCGTACTGGATAGCGCTCGGGTTCGATGCTGCTCATTTGCCAATGATTCCCGATCTCCAGAGCATTTCCGCTTTTCTTCTTCTCGCGAAAACGCCCTATCCTCTTGTTTCTTCATGCATTCCCAGGAAAATCGCTGCGCACTTTTCCTGGGAATGCTCCAGTCTTTCGGCCTGTTTAGCACGAATGAAGCGCCAGCAGCACATTTCCCTAAATCGATTTAAGAAATTGCGCAGCTTTTCAAGGCGCTAGGGCATGCCCGGCGCGCCTTGCGAGACCACGCAGCGTAGCATCGGAGCCTCCAACGCATTCTTGTCACCCACACAAAATCCCGCTTGAAATCTTGCAGGAAAAATGTAGGACTTTTCTAAAGAACTTGCAGAACTTCTGCAAGATAATTCGAAACTGCCTTCTTGGAGCCACCGCAATGACCTTGACCGAACGGAAGAACGCCGCCATTTCCCGCGGTGTCGGCATGACGACGCAGATCTATGCCGATCGCGCCGAAAATTCCGAGATCTGGGACAAGGAAGGCCGCCGCTATATCGATTTTGCCTCCGGCATCGCCGTGGTGAATACCGGCCATCGCCATCCCCGCGTCATCGCCGCCGTCAAGGAACAGCTGGATCGCTTCACGCATACCTGCCATCAGGTCGTGCCTTATGAGAGCTATGTGCATCTCGCCGAACGGCTGAACGCGATCGTCCCTGGCGATTTCGTCAAGAAGACGATCTTCGTGACGACGGGCGCCGAAGCGGTCGAAAACGCCGTCAAGATCGCCCGCGCCGCCACCGGCCGCTCCGCCATTGTCGCTTTCGGTGGCGGCTTCCATGGCCGTACCTTCATGGGCATGGCGCTGACCGGCAAGGTGGCACCCTACAAGATCGGCTTCGGGCCGATGCCGGGCGACGTCTTCCATGCGCCCTTTCCCGTGCCGCTGCATGGCGTCAGCGTCGAGCAATCGCTGGCAACGCTGAGGAAGCTCTTTGCCGCCGATGTCGATCCTCAGCGCGTCGCTGCAATCATCCTCGAACCTGTCCAGGGCGAAGGCGGCTTCTATCCGGCGCCTGCGGCTTTCATGAAGGCGCTGCGCGAGATCTGCGATCAGCACGACATCCTCTTGATTGCCGACGAAGTGCAGACCGGCTTTGCGCGTACTGGCAAGATGTTCGCGATGGACCACCATGAGGTGGCCGCCGATCTCGTCACCATGGCGAAAAGCCTTGCCGGCGGCTTCCCGCTCGCCGCCGTCACCGGCCGCGCCGAAATCATGGATGCGCCTGGTCCGGGCGGTCTTGGCGGCACCTATGGCGGCAATCCGCTCGGCATCGCGGCTGCCCATGCCGTGCTCGACGTTATCGCCGAAGAAGGCCTGTGCGACCGCGCCAACCAACTCGGCTCGCGCCTGAAGCAGCGGCTTGAATCGCTGCGCGACAAGGTGCCTGAAATCGTCGACATTCGCGGCCCCGGCTTCATGAATGCGGTCGAATTCAACGATGCGACAACGAAGCTGCCGAGCGCAGATTTCGCCAACAAGGTGCGGCTGATCGCGCTTGACAAGGGACTGATCCTGCTGATCTGCGGCGTCTACGGCAATGTCATACGCTTCCTGTCGCCGATCACCATTCAGGATGGCGTCTTCAGCGAGGCGCTCGATATTCTCGAGGCATCGCTGCTCGAGGCGAGCGCCTCTCGCTAATCGCCGCCATTCGCATCTTCTTGATTATCCGCCCGTGCGGCCTGCCGGACGAAACCTGTCGGAGTGCATAGCATGTCCTTTACAACAGCAATGACCAAGCATGTCCCCTTCTCCTCGCGCTTCCTGCGCGCCGCCGGCTATATCAACGGCGCCTGGACGGCAGGTGGCGCAACCAAGACCTTCGATGTCATCAATCCCGCGACCGGCGAAGTGCTCGCCAGCCTCCCCGACATGGGAGCCGCCGAGACGACGGCTGCGATCGATGCCGCCTATGCCGCCCAGGCTGCCTGGGCCGCCCGGCCAGCCAAGGAGCGCGCCGTTATCCTGCGCAAGTGGTTCGATCTGATGGTTGCCAATGCCGATGAGCTGGCCAACATCCTGACGGCCGAAATGGGCAAGCCGCTGCCGGAAGCGAGGGGCGAAATCCTCTATGCCGCCTCCTATGTCGAATGGTATGCGGAAGAGGCCAAGCGCATCTACGGCGAAACCATCCCCGCGCCTTCCAACGACAAGCGCATGGTCGTCATCAAGCAGCCGGTCGGCGTCGTCGGCACGATCACGCCCTGGAACTTCCCGGCGGCCATGATCGCCCGCAAGATCGCGCCGGCGCTGGCCGTTGGCTGCACTGTCGTCTCGAAGCCGGCGGAACAGACGCCGCTGACGGCGATTGCGCTTGCCGTCCTTGCCGAAGAGGCCGGGATTCCGGCCGGCGTTCTCAACATCATCGTCGGCCTTGACGGCCCGGCGATCGGCCGCGAGCTCTGCGGCAATCCGAAGGTGCGCAAGATCAGCTTCACCGGCTCGACCGAGGTCGGCCGCATCCTGATGCGCCAGTGCGCCGACCAGATCAAGAAAGTCAGCCTCGAGCTTGGCGGCAACGCGCCCTTCATCGTCTTCGACGATGCCGATCTCGATGCCGCCGTCGAAGGGGCTCTGGCTTCGAAATACCGCAATGCCGGCCAGACCTGCGTCTGCGCCAACCGCATCTATGTCCAGTCCAACGTCTATGATGCCTTCGCCGCCAAGCTTGCCGTCAAGGTCTCGGCGCTTTCGGTCGGCGACGGCTTCAAGCCGGGCGTGACCATCGGGCCGCTGATCGACGAACAAGGGGTCGCCAAGGCGGAAGACCATGTTCGGGACGCAGTATCGAAGGGCGCTCGGATCCTGCTCGGCGGCAAGCGCATCGAAGGTGCCGGCACCTTCTTCGCGCCGACCATTCTGACCGGCATCGACCGGACCATGAAGGTCGCCCGCGAAGAGACCTTCGGCCCGGTCGCACCGCTCTTCCGCTTCGAAACCGTTGAGGATGTCATCGCTCAGGCGAACGACACCGAATTCGGCCTTGCCGCCTATTTCTTCGCCGGCGATCTCAAGAAGGTCTGGCGGGTGGCCGAGGCGCTGGAATACGGCATGGTCGGCATCAATACCGGCATAATGTCGTCGGAGACGGCGCCGTTCGGCGGCATCAAGCAATCCGGCCTGGGCCGCGAAGGCTCGCGCCACGGCGCCGACGACTATCTGGAAATGAAGTATCTCTGCATGGGCAATCTATAGCCGGCAAATCAAGTCGAGGTAATGTGAACGCGGCCCTGCCACAGGCGGGCCGCGCTCAATCGACCGGTGTGAAAAGCGCCGGTATCGAGATTGAGCCTGAGACCGCTGACTTTGGCCTGCCGGATGGGCGTATGGCCGTGCACGATCAGCTTCGGCAGCGGCTGCGCGCTGTCATAGAAACGAGAGCGGATGTAGACCAGGTCGTCGTCCTGCTGATCGGCGATCGAGCGATCGGGATCGATGCCGGCATGGACGAACAAGGCCTGCGGCGTATCGAGCAGAATCGGCAACCCGCGCAGGAAATTGATGTGATCGTCCGGAAGCCAGGTTCGGATGAATGTGTCGAGCTTTCTGGAGTTGGGATATTGCTGCTGCAGCGTGGAGATATCCACGCCATAGGAAGCAAGCGTCGCGTCGCCGCCGAGCGCCGCCCAATCGTCCAGCGATATCTCGCCATCGACATAGGCGAGCATGGCCATTTCGTGATTGCCGGTCAGGCAAATGCGATCGAAACCCTTCGGCGGCCTCGCCATGAGACGGCCGACGACCTGTGCGGAAGCCGGGCCGCGATCGATGTAGTCTCCCAGCATGATAATGAGTTTTCGGCCGGGAAGCCCTGCGGCATCGGCGACGATCTTGCGCTCCAGCGCGCTCAGGAGATCGTAGCGGCCATGCACGTCGCCGATGACATAAGTGGGCACATCGAGATGCTCGAGCCGCTCGCGAAGCCGACGATGGCCGAAACCCTGAGCCATCTTCTCGTGTATCCTGACTGCCGACATAAAATTCCCTTTCGAGCATACATCCCGAAATGCCTCAACGATCTCTGTAAAAGGACTCAAAAGCGACGATTCTTTGCCGAACGACGGAAATCGACGCTCGTGACTGGTGCCGCAATCGGCCAAACCCTGTGACACCGGATTGCCTTGCGGCAAAGCGCCTCGAACGGCGCCTTTATGCATGGAGAAAGTTGACAGGGCGTATCCGCAATTCTATCGCGCTTGACAAGCTCGCGGGAGAATCTTTGATCAACGGGAGCCTGGGCCGAGCCCGGCATTGCTGTTCTCTCGGGCTTTCGGTGGCGTCGAGACCGCTTCGTGCGCTTGCCCGGTCGGAACGGACCAAACCTTAATCGGGAGCTTCACCTTTATGACCGCCGTAACTTTATCGTGAAGCCTTGATGGAATCGACATCAGCGCTCGAACTCTGCCGCTTTCTTCATGACGCATCGCTGATGCTGCTGTGGGGTGCCTGCGCCTATCTTACCTTTCTGGTGCCCAGGTCGATCGCGGATATCGTCTGGCGCATGTCTGCGATGGCATTTTTCCTGATCACGGTGATTGCCGCCTTGACGATGCTGATATCGCTTCCGGCGGCCACGGCCACCATCGGCAATGGCTGGAGCGATGCGCTCGATTTCGGGACATTGCATGATGTCCTATTCAATACAACGGTCGGTCAGGCCTGGCAGGTACAGGCGGTTGCAGCGGCAATGATGGTCTGTGCTTTCCTGCTGCCGGAAAGCCGCCGCCGCCTCGGGCTGGCATTGGGTTCCGGCTTCGGGCTCGCAGCACTCTCGCTGACCGGCCACGCCTCCATGCTGGAAGGCTCACTGCGCCAGGCGCACCGCGCCAACGATATCTTCCATGTGCTGACGGGCGGCGGGTGGCTGGGGGCGCTGGTGCCGCTGATCCCCATTCTGCGGCTTCTGAGCCGGCCGGAGTGCCGGACGGATGCGGGGCTGGCGCTGCGCCGCTTCTCGAAAGTCGGGCACTGGGCCGTTGCGTTCGTCATTCTCTCCGGCATCGTCAATACGATGCTGATCCTGAAACGTCTGCCGACGGACTGGTCTTCGCCTTACCAAAAGCTGCTTGCCATCAAGATCGCATTGGTCGCCGGCATGGCGCTTCTGGCCGTCCTCAATCGCTATGTCTTCGTACCCTGGATCGGCCGCAATCCGAGCCGCGCCCTGCAGGCGCTTCGGCTCGGAAGCATCGCCGAGATCATCATCGGCATTGCCGTAATCGGGCTGGTTGCCGTCTTCGGCACGCTGGAACCGGTTTAGCTTGCGAGCCGCCTTCCCAAGAGACTAGCCACCGAGCGACTTGATCACATCGCGAACGGCAGCGGCGTCACTGGTCGCCGGCCGGTATTCCAAGCCTACCCTGCCGCGATAGCCTTGGTCAAACAGCCAATCGAGCCGTTCCCTGAGATCAATATGGCCGGTGCCGGGATCGCCGCGGCCGGGATGATCGGCGACATGGAGATGCACGATCCGGTCGAGCCGATCGCCGGCCACCTGCTGCGTGTTTTCGCCCATGACGGCCGAATGATAGAGATCGTAGACGATGCCGATTTCCGGACGGCCGACCTCATCGATGATATCCAGGCCTTCCGCCGTCGAAGACAGATAATAGCCGACATGATCGATCTTGGTGTTCAATGGTTCGAGGCCGAGCCGAACGCCGGATCCCTTAAGAATATCCGCGCCGGCGCTGAGGGTTGCAACCAGGGATGCCCGCTGCTCGGCACGCGAAAACTCCGGCAGATCATCGCCGGCCTGCGCAATCAAAACCGACGCGCCAAGGCGCTGCGCCACGCCGACGGACTCACGCAGACCCTTCAGCCAAGCCTCTTTGTTTGCCGGATTCGTCAGCGCGATCATCGGCTCTGCGACGAAGCCGGACACTGCAATGCCGGTCTCGGCGACCGCGGCGGCAATCGCATCGAGATCCTTGTTTCTCCAATGCCAGAACTCGACCGCATCCAACCCTGCCTCATGCGCCCGCCGAACACGATCTGCAAAAGCGTCGCCGTCGTGCGCGAACAACCACTCGATACAAGCCGAAAACCGACGCATTGAAATCTCCTCCCAAATTGTCATCAGCAATGCTTGGGATCTGCAGCGACCGCAAGGGGTCTCAGCGTTGAATCTGCGGAGGACGCCTGATGGACGATTCGAGGGCTTCCACATTCATTGCGGAAAGCACGCGCATGTCGCGACGGAAATCGGAAGGCGTCATGCCTGCGATGTGGCGGAAGGATTTGTTGAAGGCGCTGATCGAGCCGAAACCGCTGTCCATGGCGACCTGAAGCACGTTGGCCTCGTCCCGTATCAGCATCGCCTGGGCACGCGAAAGGCGCAGTAGATTCACATATTTGGCCAGCGTCATGCCCGTCGATTTTTTGAAGAGGTTCATGGCGTATTTCGGATGAAGATGTGCTGCCTTGGCGATATCGACCGTATCAATATCGTCGAGAAAATTTTCGGCAATGAAATCGCACATCCTCGCCAGGCTGCGCGAGGATTGCGGATGAGCCTGCTCGTTCGCAAGGCTGCCCTGCTTTTCCGGCACCATGCGATAGGGCTCGAAGGCGATCCGCTCCAGGCGAAGGAGGAGTTCGGCGACGGCATGTTCGGCCTTGGCGCCATCATCAGACATGACATAACGGTGCCAGCGGGCGAAATTCTCGTCATCGGCGGCATCCGTTGCCGAGCTTATCAGGGTCTGCCCGCGAATGAGGCGGCCGGAAATATCGAGCGGCAGCCGCAGTCGGAAGAAATGCACGAGCGGCAGATGCGCGCCGGCATAGATCGCGTCATCGGAGAGTTCGTCCAGCTGGTGCGGCTGGCCACCCCAGAAGAGGCAGATCTGGCCGGCCTTCAGATGCAGCTCATGATCGCCTATTTGATAATGCACGCTGCCGCGCACGATGTAGTTCACTTCCACCTGCGCATGCCAATGTGGCTTCGCCATCGGCAGCGGATGGGAATAGAACATCTGCAGGATTGTCGGGAGCCCCTCGACGCTGCTTGCGCCTGGCTGATAAACCGCCCGTTCACCTACCTTACTTTTCGCCAAGTCGATGTTCCCTTTTTAGGAGACAGAAGCGTACCGGGAGCTAATTTAAACGCGTTCGCTAGCGGACGGCAATTGAAAAGGGAGGATTTTCAATGCGTTTAAAACTTGCTGGGGCGACGGCGCTTGCTGCCTTACTCGCTTCCGGTTCTGCCTTTGCAGAACAAACTACCATTACAGTCTGGAGCTGGAACATCGCCGCTTCTGCACTGAAATCGACGGTCGAAGGCTTCAATAAAAAATACCCCGACATCAAGGTCGATGTGCAGGACATCGGCAACCCGCAGGTCTTCGACAAAATGCTGGCCGCTTGCGCTGCCGGCGGCGACGGTCTGCCCGACGTCATGTCGATCGAAAACCACAAAGCATCGATCTTCTGGAACCGCTTTCCGGACTGCCTGACCGACCTGACGAAACTCGGCTACAACGACAGCCTCAAGAAGCAATTCCCGGACTTCAAGCGCGCGGAACTCGAAGTTGGCGCCGCAGCCTATGCGATGCCGTGGGATTCCGGCCCGGTCACCATGTTCTATCGCCGCGATCTCTATGAAAAGGCAGGCGTCGATCCGGCAACGATCAAGACCTGGGACGATTTCATCGCCGCCGGCAAGAAGATCTCCGCCGCCAATCCCGGTGTCGTCATGACGCAGGCCGATCTCAACGGCGACACAGAATGGTTCCGCATGCTCGCCAACGAACAAGGCTGCGGCTATTTTTCGAGTGACAGCCAGAGCATCACCGTCAACCAGCCCGGCTGCGTCAAAGCGCTGGACAAGGTGAAGGGGATCAAGGACGCGGGCCTGATGACCGCGGCAAACTGGAACGAGAAAATCCAGGCGAACACTGCAAGCAAGGTGGCATCGCAGCTCTATGGCGGCTGGTATGAAGGCACAGTCCGCTCCACCTCGCCGGATCTCGCCGGCAAATGGGGCGTCTATCCGATGCCGAGCATGACGGCCGACGGCCCACACGCAGCCAATCTCGGCGGTTCGTCGCTCGCAATCGCCAGCGGCTCCAAGCACAAGGAAGCCGCCTGGAAGTACCTCGAATACACGCTTGGCACCAATGAGGGCCAGGTGACCATGCTGAAGTCCTTCGGGCTCGTGCCGTCGCTTCTGACTGCGGTCCAAGATCCCTTCGTCAACCAGCCGCAGCCCTATTGGGGTGGGCAAAAGGTCTGGGCCGATATCCTCGCCACCCTGCCGAAAATCCACCCGAGCCCTGGGACCCAGTATTTCAGTGACGCCGATGAGGTCATAAAGGCCGTCCAGACGAAATACCTTGCCGGCGGCTATCCAAACGGCAAGGCAGCGCTCGACGACGCGGCCCAGCAGATCGCCTCGGCGACAGGCCTGCCACTCGCGAAATGAGTGACACTGCCGGGCGCGCATCCCAAGCCGCGCTCGGCATCCCCGCCGCCCTAGAGCCGGATGATTTTAGGTCTGTTCGACCTAAAATCTGAATCCGCTCTAGAATCAAAGAAGTAGAGCGTGACGTCGTCCGAAAACCGCCTACACTTTTCGGCGTCACGCTCTAGGGGCGGCGGGGATGCGATGTCACGCATCATTTCACTGCGCATAAAGTGAGGAGGCTTTCATGCGGTTGCGAAACCGGAGCGCCTATGCGTTCCTTGCACCCTATCTTCTGGTGTTCGCCGCTTTCTGGGTCTGGCCGATCATTGATTCGTTCCTGATTTCGTTCCAGAACACCCGGGTTAATCCGTGGGTCTACAATCTGTCGCTCAATTGGGGGCGCCTGTTTGGCGACCCGGCCTTCTACAACGCGCTGCAAAACACGCTGATCATCCTGATCGTCCAGGTCCCCGTCATGATCACGCTCGCCACGGTCATGGCGGTGCTGCTGAATTCACCGCTGTTGAAGGCCCGTGGCATTTTCCGCTTCGCTTTCTTCGCACCTGTCGTCGTTGGCGAGGTGGCCTATGCCGCTGTCTTCCGCCTGATGTTCAACGTCGATTTCGGCATCGTCAACAAGCTGCTCGGTACGGTCGGCTTCGCACCGGTGTCGTGGTTCGCGGAATCGCATGCCGCCATGGTGCTCATCATCATCGCCGTCACCTGGCGCTGGGCGGGTTATAACGCCATCATCATCCTGTCCGGGCTGCAATCGATCCCCGAGGATGTCTATGAGGCCGCGACTCTCGACCGCGTCAACCGCTTCCAGCAGTTCATTCATATCACGCTGCCGCTGTTGAAGCCGATCATTCTCTTCTGCGTCGTGCTGTCCGTCATCGGCACCATGCAGCTCTTCACCGAACCATATCTGATCACAAACAGAGGTGGCCCCGGCGGCGGGACGGAGACGCTCGGCCTGCTGCTCTATCGCCAGGCCTTCCAGTCGACCAACTTCGGCTATGCCTCGGCGGTCGCCTACACGATGGCGGCGCTCGCGGTAGCCATCTCTCTCCTCAATCTCTGGGTGGGGCGCGAACCGAAATGAAATCGAAGTCCAAATCCACTCTGATCCGCTCGATCGCGCTGCACGGCCTGCTGGTGCCGCTCGCCATCATCTGGCTGTTTCCGCTTTGGATGATGTTCGTCTTCTCGACCATGCCCGATTACGGCATTTTCAGCCCTGGCATCATCCTGACACCGTCGACAGGTTTCATGGACAACGTCCGGAACCTGCAGGCCGACACCAACTTCATCGGTGCTATGACGATCTCCATCGTCGTTGCCGTCGTCTACACCTTCCTGTCGGTGCTATTGACCTCAATGGCCGGATGGGCTCTGGCGCGCTACCAGTTCGCCGGCCGTTCGGGCGTCATCGGCATCATCCTCGGCACGATCACGCTACCCTACTCCGTCGTCGTCATCCCGCAATTCATCATGGTGGCGCGAGATTTCGGGCTGGCCAATTCATGGGTCGCGCTGATCGTACCGCCACTATTCAACTCACTCGGCGTGCTGTTCATGCGCCAGGCCTTCTCGATGATGCCCGGCGAGCTCTTTGACGCCGCTCGCGTCGAGGGCGTCAAGGAATGGCAGATCTTCCTGCGCATCGCCCTGCCGCTGGCAAGGCCGACGATGGCGGCTCTCGCCATCATCCTGTTCCTGGCATCCTGGAACAACTACCTCTGGCCGTTGCTCATCAACTCCCGTCCGGGAATGATGACCGCGCCCGTGGCGCTCGGGACGCTGATCGGCCTCACCAGGGTCTCCTGGGGCGGCATCATGGCCGGCGCCGTGATGCTGACAGCGCCGATCCTCGTCGTCTTCGTTCTCCTGCAACGCCACTTCATCGCCGGCATCGCCGCCGGCGCAGTCAAATAATTCCGGGGACCCGTATGGCTGAACTATCCCTTACCAATATCGTCAAACGCTACGGTTCGCTGGAAATCATTCACGGCGCCAATCTCGAGGTGAAGGACGGCGAATTCGTCGTCTTCGTCGGGCCGTCCGGATGCGGCAAGTCCACACTGCTGCGCATGATCGCCGGACTGGAAGATATTTCCGGCGGCGAACTCAAGATCGGCGGCCGCGTCGTCAACGACGCTGAGCCCGCCGATCGCGGTATCGCCATGGTCTTCCAGTCCTATGCCCTTTATCCGCACCTGACGGTCGAGCAGAACCTTAACTTCGGCCTGCGCATGAATGGCAATCCGAAAGCCGACACCGATCGCCGCGTGAAGCAGGCGGCCGAGATCCTGCAGATCACCGAGCTGATGCAGCGCCGGCCGAAGCAGCTCTCCGGCGGTCAGCGCCAGCGCGTCGCCATCGGCCGCGCCATCGTGCGCGAACCGCAGATCTTCCTGTTCGACGAGCCGCTGTCCAACCTCGATGCGGAACTGCGCGTCCAGATGCGCGTCGAAATCTCGCGGCTTCACAAGAAGCTCGGCACGACGATGATCTATGTTACGCACGATCAGACGGAAGCGATGACGCTTGCCGACAAGATCGTGGTGCTGCGCAGCGGCAACATCGAGCAGGTGGGAGCGCCGCTTGATCTTTATGACGACCCGGCCAACCAGTTCGTCGCCGGCTTCGTCGGCTCGCCGAAGATGAATTTCCTGCAGGCCGAAGTCGTCGACGTTCAGCCCGGCCGCGCCATCATCGTCATGAAAAGCCAACGCAATGTTCGTCTGACGCTCGCCGTCACCTCCGCGAAAATAGAGATCGGCCAGCAGGTGACGATCGGCGTGCGCCCGGAACATTTCCTCGACGCCGGACGCGGCGATGCCGACCTGACCGTCGATGTCGATGTCGCGGAGCATCTCGGCAATACCAGCTACATCTACGCCAACATCGCCGCCAACGAGCAGATCGTGATCGAACGCGAGGAGTCCCGCACCACAGGCAACAGCGACAAGCTCACCGTGGCGCTGTCGGCGGCGAAAACATTCCTGTTCGACAGCGCCGGCAACCGATTGCGGTAGGCGCTGCTTTCTACCCCTCCCAAGACAGCATGCAGATTTAGGAAAGGACCGTTTCATGACTACCGATACATCCATCCGCTGGGGCATCATCGGCCCCGGCCGGATCGCGCAGACTTTTGCCGATGGCATTGCCCATTCCCGCAGCGGCAAGCTGGTGGCCATCGCCAGCCGCAACCCCGGCAAGCCGGGCCTTGGCGACAATTTTCCCGGCGCGCGCATCGTCAATGGCTATGAAGCCCTGCTCGCCGACAAGGACATCGACGCCGTCTATATCGCCACGCCGCATACCGGCCATGCCGAATGGGCGATCAAGGCAATCCGCGCCGGCAAGCATGTGCTCGTCGAAAAGCCGATCGCGCTCTCTGCCTTCGATGCCGAGGCCATCTATTATGCAGCGAAGAAAGCCGGTGTCTTCGCCGGCGAAGCCTTCATGTATCGCGTCCATACGCAGACGGCGAAGCTGATCGAGCTCATCAAGAGCGGTGTGATCGGCGAGCTGCGCATCATCCGCTCCTCCTTCGGCTTCAATATGGGCAAAGTAAATCCGGAACACCGGCTATTTGCCAATGACATGGCCGGCGGCGGCATCCTCGATGTCGGCGGCTATCCGGTCTCCATGGCACGCCTGATCGCTGGTGCGGCCGCCGGCAAGCCGTTTCTCGATCCCGACAAGGTGTCGGGCGTCGGCCATCTCGGCCAGACCGGCGTCGACGAATGGGCTTCCGCCGTCCTGAAATTCCCGAACGAGATCATCGCCGAAGTGTCCTGCTCGATCATGGCGAACCAGGACAACACACTGCGCATCATCGGCTCCGAAGGCCGCATCGAAGTCGCAGACTTCTGGTTCGCCTCCGGCCACAAGGGTGGCGTCGGCAAGATCGAAGTGATCAAGGGCGGCGAGACGAAGACAATCGAAGTCAAGGAAGAGCGCTGGCTCTATTCCTTCGAAGTCGATGCTGCGGGCGATGCCATTCGCGCCGGCAGACAAGAATTCGCCTATCCCGGCATCGGCTGGGCGGATTCGATCGGCAATCTCAGGGTCCTCGACCAATGGCGCGCCTCTATCGGCCTCGAATATAGTGTCGAGAAGGCGGCGCACCGCACGAAGAACATCGCCGGCGCGACCGTGACCAAGGGCAACGGCATCCCGAAGCGCAGCATTCCGGGCATCGCCAAGCCAGCATCGCTCGTCACGCTCGGCTTCGAGTTCTTCCCGAATTTCGCAGCCGCCTCGCTGACGCTCGACGCCTTCTATGAAGCCGGCGGCAATGCCTTCGACACCGCCTATGTCTATGGCGGCGGAAAGACGGAGAGCATCTTCGGTGATTGGCACACCAGCCGCAACGTGCCGCGCGAGGAGATCGTACTGATCGGCAAGGGCGCGCATTCGCCACTGTGCTATCCGGACATGATCGCCAAGCAACTCGACCAGTCGCTCAACCGCCTGAAGACCGACTATGTCGACATCTACTTCATGCACCGCGACAATACCGACGTTCCGGTCGGCGAGTTCGTCGATGCCATGGATGCTGAGGTGAAGGCCGGCCGCATCCGCGGCATCTTCGGCGGCTCGAACTGGACGCGCGCTCGTTTCGACGAAGCGATCGACTATGCCGAGAAGAACGGCAAGAAGGCGCCAGCGGCACTTTCCAACAACTTCTCGCTGGCGGAAATGCTCGACCCGATCTGGGCCGGATGCGTGGCCGCCTCCGACGACGACTGGAAGGCCTGGCTCAATGCCAAGCAGATCCCGAACTTCGCCTGGTCGAGCCAGGGCCGCGGCTTCTTCACCGACCGCGCCGGCCGCGACAAGCGCGATGACGAGGAACTGGTCCGCGTCTGGTATTCCGACCGCAATTTCGGCCGCCGCGACAGGGCGATCGAACTGGCGCAGAAGCTCGGCCGCAGCCCGATCCACATCGCGCTCGCCTATGTCGTCGCCCAGCCCTTCCCCGTCATCCCGCTGATCGGCCCGCGCACGGTCGCGGAGCTGGAAGACAGCCTTTCGGCGCTCGACATCAAGCTGACGCCGGAACAGGTGAAGTGGCTCGAAGGCTGAGATAGGCCCGCCGATTTAAGGCAGCACCAAAATGAAAGGCCCATCTGCTTCTCCAGATGGGCCTTTTGCATGTTGCGCGGTCAATGATCGCCGAGAGGTCAGGCGGCGAAATCGAATGTCTTCGTATCGGCCCCTTCGAGCCGCAGCAGATAGGCCTTGCGCTCGAGACCGCCGGCAAATCCCCTGAGATCACCGGCCGATCCCACCACACGATGGCAGGGGGCGATGATCGAGATCGGGTTACGGCCATTGGCGGCACCGACCGCGCGGATCGCCTTCGCCGCGCCGATCTCCGTTGCGATCTGGCGGTAGCTCCGTGTCTGGCCGAAGGGGATGGCGAGCAGCGCCTGCCACACCTTCCGTTGGAACTCCGTCCCGGCAAAGTCCAGCGGCAGATCGAAGACTTGACGTTTGCCGGCAAAATATTCCAGGAGCTGCCGTTCGGCCTCCAACAGGATTGGATGATTTTCGTCTTCAGCGACGATCGGCAGCGGCACGCGGCCCGGCCGATCATTGTCCCAGAGGATTGCGGCAAGTCTATCATCGCTGCCGACGAGCTTCAAGGCGCCAACCGGCGAGTTGATGATCCGATAGATATAGTGCTTTCCGTCATATCTCGGAGCTTTGGTCATGCCGATATCCTTTCCTTGAAATGCGCTCATGGCATCGGGCGAGATCACCGCTGACGGAACGCTTATGCTCGCATTGGACCTCAAATGATGGCCTCCAGCCACCCGAAAAGAGATTTTGGACGGTGAAATCCAGCAGTTTCGACTCCGTACGCGTCGGTTCAAGCTAAGCGGAGACGGCATGGTCACACTTGGGAAATAGGCTGGAATTGTGTAGAACCAAGGCAGGACAGATCATCAGCATGCGGAGCCTGAGATGACAGTTCGACCGCCGCGCAATTTCAACTCATCCCGGATGAACGAGGCCGGCCTCGGGATTCTCGAATATGAGATGATGTCGGAAAGGGCGAGCTCGCTCGGACGGCACGGCATGAAGGTCGAGGAGGCACTCGCCGCCCTGCAGGAGGGCGAGGCAAAGGGTAGGCAAGGCGCAGAACACGAACGGCTGGTCGACACCGCTGCGGAAGCCGTCTGGGCGATGTTCATTCATCGCGAGATCTGCGGCCTGCGCAACGGCCGCGACGTCATTCAGCGTTACGGCATTCCGAACCAGGTGCTTGCTAGGCTCGGCGCCAGCCCGCGCCATCCCAAGAAAGCATAAGCGCTCCGCAGAAGCGTCAAGCCTTTTTAGGTCATCGTTCCGACGCGATTCCGGACGGAAAACCGCTGCACGCTTTCCTGCAATCGCTCCAGATTTCACGACTTCAATATCGCCGAGAAACGCGGATCGAAAGCATGGCCGATCGGCTCGGCGGCAGCACCGCGTGCGACCGCCCAGGGGTCGGTCATACCGAGCTGCAGGCGCGGAAGCACCCGGCCGGCGTGATCGGCATTGGATGGCAGGAGCGGCTGCATGGCTTCGATCAGCCGCGTTGCCAGGGCCGCCGGCGCTCCGCCGCACAGGATCACCGTCTGCGGGTCGAAGACCGTTTCGATGAGATGCACACTCCAGCGCAGATCGACTGCCGCCTTTTCGATCCAGGCAAGAATATCAGGATCATTCGCTGCGGCACGCTCGTCTATCAGCGCATAAATATCGGGCGCCATCGGGTCGACGCCCAGATGCTCGTAGAGCGAAGCCAGGGACGCGCTATGTTCCACGGTCTTTCCGCCGCCGGCCGACAATAGCGCCATGCCGATTTCGCCGGCATTGCTGCGCGCGCCGCGATAGAGCTCGCCACCAAGTATGAGCCCTGCGCCGATGCCATAACCAACATAAAGGCAGACGGCGTGATCGAGCCCATGCGCCGCGCCGACCATGCGCTCCGCCGTGGCGCAGGCGGCGGCATCATTCTGCAGGGTGACATTGAGGCCGGTGCCCGCGGATAGCGTTTCCAGCAGCGGGAAGCGCTGCCAGGGGCCCATCATCCAGGGATTTTCGGCATCGTCCTGGTCGATACCGAACGGGCCTGGCATTGCAACGCCGAGGCCGACGAGGCGCTTTTCCGCCTGGGCCACGCGCTGCTTCAGCTCGGCGCGCACATCCTCCACGAGCTGCAGGACGACGGGCGTGCCGGTGACGGGCCCGCCGGCCGGCAGGTTCGCTTCCTTGCGGATGAGGACATTGCCGACAAGATCGACCGCGATGGCGCGGGTGATGTGACGGTCGATCTGCAGGCCGATGGCAAAGGCACCTTCCGGCACCAAGCCGTAGGGCGTTGAGGGCTGGCCGCGGCCGCGGCGCACTGTCTCCCTTGATGTGACGAGCCCGTCGTTTTCCAGCTCCTCCATGATGTTGGAGACCGTCTGCTTCGTCAGGCGGGTGGCTCGGGCGAGATCGGCACGCGAGAGCGCGCCGTTCAGCCGCAGCGCGTCGATGATCACCCGCCGGTTATGGGCGCTGGTGCCTTCATGGTTCGTTCCGCTCGTAGCCCTGATCGGGCGCTTATCGTTCATCTCTATTTGCCTCTTGACACCACTACAATATTGAAGAACAAATTAGTCAAGACAATTGACTTAAAAGAAACCACAGAGTTTCGTTGGGGAAGATAAGGAGCGCTGGAGCTCCGAAGACGCTCGGACCAATGCCCGGCAGCAGGCTTTGGCCAATTGCCTGTCCACCAATTGATGGCGACATCGCCGCCGCCATCCCGAAAATCGCGTGACTGTCAAAAACTGGAGGATGGAATGTTGAAATCATTGAACAAGACATTGCTCGGCGCGGCGCTGATCGGCGCATCCTTCGCCTCGCACGCCTTTGCCGAGACGACCATCAATGCCCTCTTCATGGCGCAGGCCGCCTATAGCGAAGCCGATGTCCGCGCCATGACGGATGCCTTCACCAAGGCCAATCCGGACATCAAGGTCAATCTAGAATTCGTTCCTTACGAAGGCCTGCACGACAAGACCGTGCTGGCGCAGGGCTCCGGCGGCGGTTACGACGTCGTGCTGTTCGACGTGATCTGGCCTGCCGAATACGCGACCAACAAGGTTCTGGTCGACGTGTCCTCGCGCATCTCCGACGACACGAAGAAGAGCGTACTCCCCGGCGCCTGGACGACGGTCCAGTATGACGGCAAATATTTCGGCATGCCGTGGATCCTCGACACCAAGTACCTGTTCTACAACAAGGAAATCCTGGAAAAGGCCGGCATCAAGACGCCGCCGAAGACCTGGGACGAGCTGAACGAGCAGGCGAAGACCATCAAGGACAAGGGCCTTCTCGCCACCCCGATCGCCTGGAGCTGGTCGCAGGCCGAAGCCGCGATCTGCGACTACGCCACGCTCGTCAGCGCCTATAAGGGCGACTTCATCAAGGACGGCAAGCCGAATTTCCAGACCGGCGGCGGCCTCGATGCCCTGAAATACATGGTCACCAGCTACAAGTCCGGCCTCACCAATCCGAACTCCAAGGAATTCCTCGAAGAGGACGTCCGCAAGGTCTTCGAAAACGGCGATGCCGCCTTCGCGCTGAACTGGACCTACATGTACAACATGGCCAACGACCCGAAGGACAGCAAGGTCGCGGGTAAGGTCGGCGTCGTGCCGGCGCCGGGCGTTGCCGGCAAGAGCGAGGCTTCAGCCGTCAACGGCTCGATGGGCCTCGGCATCACCTCGGCCAGCAAGCATCCGGACGAAGCCTGGAAATATATCAGCTACATGACCTCGCAGGCGACGCAGAACCAGTATGCCAAGCTCAGCCTGCCGATCTGGGCATCCTCCTATGGTGACCCGGCCGTGACGAAGGGCCAGGAAGAACTGATCGCGGCCGCAAAGGTCGGCCTCGCCGCCATGTATCCGCGTCCGACGACGCCGAAATATCAGGAACTTTCGACAGCGCTTCAGCAGGCGATCCAGGAATCGCTGCTCGGCCAGTCTTCGCCGGAAGACGCGCTGAAGTCGGCTGCCTCCAACAGCGGTCTCTGATAGTCTTATCGGGCGGTGCTAGAGCGGATGATTTTTGGTCTGTTCGACCGAAAGCCGATCATGCTCTAGTTGCCGTCCGCCTCTTGATCCCCATGAAGAATGAAAGAAGGGGCCCGCCATGTCCGGCACCTCGATGACAACTCGCGCCTGGCTTTTGATGCTGCCGCTGCTTGTGGTGATGATCGCGGTCATCGGCTGGCCTCTCGTCGACACGGTCGGCCTTTCTTTCACCGACGCGAAGCTTGTGGGAACCGGCGGCAATTTCGTCGGCATCGACAATTACGCAAAGATGCTGGCGAACCCCAGCTTCCAGCGCACGCTGATCACCACGGCCTGGTTCGCCATCGTCTCCGTCGCCGCCGAGATGGTCCTCGGCGTGCTGGCCGCCCTGCTGCTCAACCAGGATTTCAAGGGCCGCGGCGTGCTGCGCGCGCTGATGATCCTGCCCTGGGCGCTGCCGACGGTGGTCAACGCAACGCTCTGGCGGCTGATCTATAATCCCGAATATGGCGCGCTGAACGCTGCCCTTACCCAGCTTGGCCTGCTTGACGCCTATCGCTCCTGGCTTGGCGAACCGGGCACGGCGCTGACGGCGCTCATCGTCGCCGACTGCTGGAAGAATTTCCCGTTGGTGGCGCTGATCGCGCTAGCAGCACTCCAGGCCGTGCCGCGCGATATCACCGCCGCATCGCTGGTCGATGGCGCGGGACCGTTCACCCGTTTCCGCTTCGTCATCCTTCCCTATCTGGCGGGGCCGCTGATGGTGGCGCTGGTATTGCGTACCATCGAGGCCTTCAAGGTCTTCGACATCATCTGGGTGATGACCCGTGGTGGCCCGGCAAACAGCACGCGCACGCTCTCCATCCTCGTCTATCAGGAAGCCTTCTCCTTCCAGCGAGCGGGGTCGGGCGCATCGCTCGCCCTCATCGTCACGCTATTGGTGACGGTACTTGCCGCCACCTACGCTGCCCTTGTCCGCAAAACCGCGGAGAGTGCCACCTGATGGAACGCAAGAGCCCGCTCTTTACCTGCTTCATCTATGTCTGCGCCATCCTGCTCGCCGTCATCATCCTGGCGCCGATCGCCTGGCTTTTCATCATGAGCATTTCGCCGGCTGCCGATCTTGCCGCCAAGCCGCTGCGCTGGTGGCCGCAGACGGCGGATTTCTCGCGCTACAAGGTGCTGCTGTCGACGCTGGCAAACAGCGAGGGCGCCGCCTTCACCTCATCGCTGCGCAACAGCATCGAAGTGGCCGGCATGGCGACCATCGCCGCCATCGCGCTCGCCATCCCCGCCGGCTGGGCCGTGTCGCGCACGCCGTCCGTCGGATGGTCGCTTTCCATGGTCATCGCCACCTACATGCTGCCGCCGGTGGCGCTCGCCGTGCCGCTCTATATGGGCCTTGCCCATGTCGGCATGCTGAACAACGTCTTCGGCCTGGCGCTCGTCTATCTGACGATCCTGGCGCCGTTCACGACCTGGCTGATGAAATCCGGCTTCGATTCCATTCCAAAGGAGATCGAGGCTGCGGCGATGATCGACGGCGCCGGGCTGTTCCAGACGCTGAAGATCATCACGCTGCCGCTTGCGATGCCCGTGATGGCGACTTCGGCGCTCTTCGCCTTCCTGCTTGCCTGGGATGAATTCTTCTATGCGCTGCTCTTTACCTCAGACCAGCGCGCAAAAACCCTCACCGTCGCCATCGCGGATCTCGCCGGCGGCCGTGTCTCGGATTACGGACTGATCGCCACCGCTGGCGTGCTCGCCGCCCTGCCCCCGGTGCTGATCGGCCTTGTCATGCAACGCGCCCTGATCTCGGGCCTGACCAATGGCGGCGTCAAGGGATGACCATGACCAAAGAGAAAACACTCCCCGCCGGCCTTGCCGCCATCGACCGCGAAATGGCCCGCCAACATGCCGATGCGCTTGCCTCGTTCGAAGCATCCGCCGATATGGCCGCTAGGGCCGCCGCCTCGCTGAAGCGCACGGGCAAGTTGTTATTGCTCGGCATGGGCGGCTCCCATGCCGTGAACCGCGCCGTCGAGCCGCTCTATCGCGCAGCAGGCATCGATGCGATCGCGCTGCCGCTCTCCGAACAGCTCGGCCAGCCGCTGCCGCTGGAGGGGCGCACGATTTTCATGACCTCGCAATCCGGCGAGAGCGCCGAGGTCGTACGCTGGTTCAACGAAACGGGCGGCACCGCCGAGACCTTTGGCCTGACGCTGGAGGGCAGCTCCTTCCTTGCCAAGGCCGCGCCCTCGCTCGTCGGCGCCGGCGGTACAGAGCTTGCCTTTGCGGCAACCCGCAGCCTCACCGTCAGCTTTGCGCTGCATCTGGCGATCTTCGCTGCCCTCGGGCAGGATTCGGCGCATGCTTTGGCGGTGCTGCAGGCTCCTGAGGTGCCCGATATCGAGCCCGCTCTCAGGGCTCTCGCCAATGTCGCGACGGTTGTCACCTCCGGCCGCCGCCTGCAGGGCGTCGCCGAAGCGTTAGCGCTCGGCCTCACCGAACTTTCCCGCCGCCCCTGCTTCTCGCTTGAAGGCGGCCAGTTGCGTCATGGCCCGATGGAGATGCTCGGCCCCTCGATCGGCGTCGTGCTGTTCCGCGGCAACGATGCGACGGCGAGCCTCGTGACGGCCATGGCCGTTTCCGCCGTCGAGACGGGTGCGCCTGTGATCGTCTTCGATGGTTCCGAAGAGGAAGCGGTTCCCGGTTGCGTCACACTGCGCTTCAAGCCGGAAACCGGCCTTGCTGCCATCTTCCAGATGCTGCCCGTCGCCCAGTTGCTGATGATCGCCTTTGCCGACGAGCGGGTGGAGAATGCCGGTACGCCGGTGCGCACCACCAAGATCACGCGGAGCGAGTGAATGAAGCCGCTTGCAGTCATCGGCAATGTCAACATCGACCTGATCCTAGGGCCGGCGACACCATGGCCGAAGGCCGGGACCGAGATCATCGTCGATCATGACGAGCTGCGCGTCGGCGGCCAGGCGGGCAATAGCGCGCTCGCCTGGGAGGGCCTCGGCGTCGATTACGAAATCTCGGCCAATGTCGGCAGCGACCAGTTCGGACGCTGGCTCAGCGAAGCCTTCGGCACGCGCAGCAGCAAATGGCCCGTGAGGCCGGAGGGCACGACGCTCTCCGTCGGCATCACCCATCCCGATGGCGAGCGCACCTTTTTTACCACGCGCGGCCATCTGCCGCGATTCAGCTTCGCCGACGTTCTGGCCGTTCTCGATGGCGACAGGCTCTCCGGCGGCTATGCGTTGCTCTGCGGCGCCTTCCTCACAGACGACCTTACACGCAGCTACGACGCCCTGTTCGACTGGGCCGACGAGCACCGGATTACGATAGCGCTCGACACGGGCTGGCCGCTCGACGGCTGGACTAAGGAGAATTGCGATGCCGCGCGGCGCTGGCTTTGCCGTTGCGGCGTCGCGCTGATGAACGAAGTCGAGACGACGACGCTTGCCGCCATGGACGACCCGGCCCAGGCGGCACGCGCGCTGCACGCGCTGATGCCCGACGGCGCCGTCTTCGTCGTCAAGCGCGGCCCTGATGGTGCGCTTGCCATCGATGCCGGCGGTGATCTCGTTTCGGCCACAGCGCGGCAGGTCACCGTCGTCGACACCATCGGCGCCGGCGATGTCTTCAATGCCGGCTTCCTGGCGGCCGTTGCCCGCAGCGAGCCGATTGCGGCCTGCCTTGCGGCGGGGACCGCGGTCGCTTCCCGCGCCATTTCCACCCTGCCGCGCAGCTACGGCACGGCCAACGCATCCGAGGAGGACGTTCGATGAGCGCGCTCGAAATCCAGAACATCCGCAAGAGCTATGGCGCGCTGGAGACGCTGAAAGGTATCGATATTTCGCTTGAAAGCGGCGAGTTCCTCGTGCTGCTCGGCTCCTCGGGCTGCGGCAAGTCCACGCTTCTGAACATCATCGCCGGGCTTGCCGAGGCGACCAGCGGCGATATCCGCATCGGCGATCGCTCGGTGCTCGGCGTGCATCCGAAGGACCGTGACATCGCCATGGTGTTCCAGTCCTATGCGCTCTATCCGAATCTCTCGGTCCACCGCAACATCGGCTTCGGCCTGGAAATGCGCAAGGTGCCTGCCGCCGAACGTGACAAGGCGGTGCGCGAGGCGGCGAAGCTCTTGCAGATCGAGGCGCTTCTGGAGCGCAAGCCGAGCCAGCTTTCCGGCGGCCAGCGCCAGCGCGTGGCGATCGGCCGGGCGCTGGTGCGCAAGCCGGAGGTCTTCCTGTTCGACGAGCCGCTCTCCAATCTCGATGCCAAGCTGCGCATGGAAATGCGCACCGAGCTGAAGCGCCTGCACCAGATGCTGAAGACCACCGTCGTCTACGTGACGCACGACCAGATCGAGGCCATGACGCTCGCAACCCGTATCGCCGTGATGCGGGACGGCCGCATCGAGCAGCTCGGCAGGCCGGATGAAATCTATAATCATCCGGCAACGCTCTATGTCGCGACCTTCGTCGGCGCACCACCGATGAACCTTTTGAATGCGACCGCCGACCAAGGGTCACTACGCATCGACGGAACCTCGATCACGCTGCCAATGCCGACGGCGAAGGCTGAGATCAAACAAGGGCAGGAGCTGGTGGTTGGTATCCGGCCGGAAACGCTTTACCTCGACGAGCAGGGCCAGCTTGAGGCCGTTTGCGAGGTGGCGGAACTGACAGGCCCGGAACTGATCGTGACGGCGCATACGGGTTCGCAGCGGCTGATGGCCTGCCTGCCGCCGCGCACGACCATTGCCGAGGGACAGACGCTGAAACTCGGCTTCGACGCCAGTGCGCTGCATCTCTTCGACCGCGCCACCGGCCGGCGTTGCCAATGAGCCTACGGCGCTTCAGGGATGGTCGTCCATTCAGAGGCTCAAAGCATCGGACTGGCAACGCGGTGTGCCGTTTGCAATCCGGCGTTCGCGCATCTCGCTCGGCCAACTCGGCGCACGCGTTATCCGGTAGACCGAAGCCGGCGGCAGGTTGAAGAAGGTTCCTCCTATTCTCTCCGACTGCAGGCCGAGGAAATTCAGGACACTTTTCGACACCGGACAACGAGGGCCATAGGTGAATTGATAGAATGCGCCCGTCGGCCCGAGGCAGCGAAATGCGCCTTGCATGATCTTCACGACCACGCCCGTCGGCATGGACAGCACGCCGAGGCCGCTCAGGACGGCGCCGGCGCTGTCCTCCCGCATGTCGGCCGAGGTGGAAAGATCGGCGGCGTTTATCTGCAGCACGCGGGCCGAGGGAAAGCGGTGCTTCAGCAGCACGGCAAAGTCCGGATTGAGCTCGACCAGGGTGAGATTGTGTTCCGCCACGCCGCGGTTGCGCAATGCATTGGTGAAGACGCCCGTGCCGGGGCCGAGCTCGATCACCGATCCGGTCGCAGGCGTAATCTCGCAGGTCATGAGTCTGGCAAGAGCACGGCCCGAGGGCGCGACCGCGGCGGTACGAAGTGGGGCCATGGCCCATTGGCGCAGGAAAAGCAGACTGTCTTTCATGATTACGGTTCATCCCTTGTCGGTTGATTGTTTCCCACAAGGGTCTGGGCGGATCGTCTGACGCCTGCATTGCTTCGAAACGTCATGTTGTCGCAATGTGGCGCGGGCAGGAAGCGCTCCGGAACACACGGCGAAGGGACATGATCGATGCGGCTCCTTGTGGTGGAAGACGAGCCGGAAATGGCGGAGGCCCTGCAGTCGGCGCTGCGCCGGCACGACATGATCGCCGATCACGCCGATGGGCTGGCGGTTGCCATGGAAATGATCCTTGCCGGCTCCTACGATGCGATCATCCTTGACCGCGGCCTTCCCGATGGCGACGGCCTGTCGCTGATCCCGAAGATAAGGCAACACAGGGCGAACATTCCCGTGATCGTATTGACGGCGCGAGGGCGGCTTGCCGAGCGCGTCACCGGTCTCGACAGCGGCGCCGACGACTACCTGGCCAAGCCATTCGCTTTCGAGGAGCTGCTGGCGCGGCTGCGCGCCGTAATGCGCCGGCCCGATCATATCAGCCCGATGTCCGTCAAGCTCGGCCGCCTCTCTCTCGATCTGGATCATCGCGAGGCAAGGGTGGAAGACATGCGCTTCGATCTGCCGAGGCGCGAGCTTCTCGTGCTCGAAGCGCTGATGCGGCGCGCCGGCCGGATGGTGCCGCGTGAGATCCTGATGGAATCGGTCTTTGGCATGAGCGACGAGGTTCAGTCCAATACGCTCGACAGCCATATCTCGCGGCTGCGGCGCAAACTTGCCGATGCGGATGCGGGCGTCACCATCAACGGCGTGCGCGGCGTCGGCTACATGCTGATGGAGCAGATATGAAGGAGGCGACCGGCCGCTCGCTCAAATGGCAACTGATCCGGCGACTGCTCATTCTCCAGAGCCTGATCCTCTTTCTCGTTCTCGGAATCATGTTTTTCAGAGGCGATCTCTTCGCCTTCCGTTCGATGGATCGAACCATAGAAGCCCTCCGGCACGCCGTGCAGCGCGATGCCGCCGGTACATTGCAGCTTCGCGACACGCCGGAGCTGATGGCGCTGAGATCAGCCGAACCCGCCCTCTGGTTCATCATACGCGATACCCAGGGGATGCAGATCTCCGAAGGACCTGTGCCCGCGATCTTCAATCGCATCAGCGAAGTGCTGCCCGGCATCGGCCAGGCCCGCTTCGGATCGACGGTCGACCGCGCCGCCATGGACCGGCCGGAGGCCCGCATGCGGACGGTCTACACTCCGGCGGGCGAGATGCAGATCCTGACGGGAACGGAAGGCAGGGCACCGCTGACGATGGTGGCGCTCGGCCTTCTGCTCGTCTTCCTCAAGATCGGTCTGCCGATCATGATCGTCATCGTCCTCGGCATCCTGGTCGCGACACCCCTCGTCGTGCGCGGCGCGGTGGCCGGGATCGCGAAAGCGGAGGAGCAGGCGGCCCTCATCGATATCGGCCAGCGCGGCGTCCGTCTGGAAACCGAGGGCACGCCGCCTGAGATCGCATCGCTCATTCGCGCCGTCAACGAAGCCCTTAGTCGGCTTGATGACGGCTGCGAACGGCATCAGCGATTCCTGGCGGATGCCGCGCATGAGCTTAGGACTCCGATCGCCATTCTCGGCATCCGTATCGCCGCGCTACCGCCGACGCCGGAGCGACTGCAGCTGATTGCCGACGTTGCGCGGCTGACGACCCTGACCGAGCAATTGCTGGATATCGAGCGGCTCGGTCGGGATATTGCCGATTTCAAACCCGTGTCGCTGCTGGAGCTCGGCAAGCGCGTGGTGAGCGACATGGCGCCGCTGGCCTTTCCGGCCGGCTATGCGCTTGACCTGATCCATCAAGGGCCTGACAGCCTTGTTCAAGGCGACGAAGCGGCACTCGGGCGAGCGCTGGCAAGCCTCATCCAGAACGCCATCGATCACGGCGGCGGCCGCGGGACGATCAATGTTCACATCGCGCCAGGCATCATGGAAGTGTGCGACGACGGGCCTGGCATCCCGCCATTGGAGCGTGACCGCATCTTCGAACCCTTCTACCGGTTGAAGCCGCGCTCGCGCGGAACCGGCTTGGGACTTCATCTCGTCAGGCAGATCGCCGAGCTGCATGGCGGCAATGTCAGAGCCGGCGCCAGCCGGACGGGCGGTGCGCGATTGACCATAAATCTGACTTCGGCCGGCCTTACGATTTCGTCGGCAAAGGCGGGTTAGGGCGCATATCTCCAACCCCTTCCGCAATCTGCGGTTATCCCGGATAATTTTGGTGTCCGTAATGTTACCGCAAGGCAGCACACCGAACCTGACGATCGAAACGATCATCGGGAAAGAACCGTGCTTCAACGACTTCAACGCAATGCGCGATGGCCCTTCCTCGGGCTGCAGCTCAGCAACGTGGCTCTCAATTTCAGCCATGCCTTCGCGGCCGTGCTTTATCCCTGGATCATGTACGACCTGACCGGCAGCGTGGTGTTCATGGCGCTGACGGTGTTCATCAACGGCATCGTGCTTCTGGTCGGCATGGTCTTCGGCGGCTATGTGGCCGAGCTGCTCGGCGTCCGCTATACGGCGCTCATCTCCGCCAAGGTCGGAGCGCTGACGTCATTGCTGATTGCCGCACTCTATACCGCCGATTTCCTCAGCCCGGGTATGCTCATCCTTTTTGGCCTTCTGAGCGTCATCCTCGATGGCCCGGCGACGGTTGCCACCGAGGCGAAAGTTCCGGAAATCGCCCGGCTTTCGGGGCTGTCGCTTACGGATGCCAATTCCGTCGACGATACGATCGACGGTTTTGTCCTTCTTACGGCGTCGGCGGGCAGCGCCTTCATCATTGCGGCCATAGGCTCGAAGGACGCTGCCTGGTGGATCGCGATCTGCAACTTCGCCGCCATGACGCTTTTGTCCCTAAGCCTGCCGAAATTCCGGCTGCGGCCGGCACCGCGCTTCCGGGACATCATCGTTGCGGTCAGGCAGTTTCGCGGTTCGGCCGTGTCGCTGCCGCTTGCCCTCTGCGCCAGCGCAGCACTCGGCTATTTCATGACGCTGCAGATTTTCCTGGTGCCGGCCGCCTTGCGGCTGCAGGGCGTATCCGTGGCCTGGCTCGGCATTTTTCTCGCAGCATCGGCGACGGGCACGATCATGATGAACCTGTATCTGGCCTCGCGGCAGAGCACGCCCATGCCTTCCTCTATCGCCGCCGGAGCTTTTCTCGGGCTGGCGCTGGCAACGGCGCTGATGTGGGTCGAGGTCTCGCCATTGACCATGATGCTCGCCGGTCTTGTTGCAGGGTTGGCGAATGGCTGGCTCTCGCCCGCCTTCGCCGCGGTCCTTCAAGTCAAGACGTCTCGCGGCAACCGGCCCTATGTCATGGGGCTCTCCTATTCCGTCGTTCTGTTGTTTCTGCCGCTCGAATATATGCTGACCGGTGCCTCGATCGGCCTCACCTCATTCCGCACGACCTGCACCCTTCTGGTGTTCCTGCTATCGCTGGCGGCTGCGGTCAGCTCCGCATGGCTGGAAGCCATCGAGAACGATTAGCCAGGACGGAGGCGAATACAGCCGACGATGCGAGAGACACCCATTGCGCGCAATGATGCCATCCAGCATTTGCGGTCGACCGGGGCAACAGCGTCATCCTTAAAATATGGTTAAAAAATTCTGTTCAACTGTATAAAAATACTCGATAATTTTTCAATATTTTCAAATTCCGCAATGTAGCCGCAACTCTCGCAGGCAAAATGATCTCCATCTCCTGACACCGATCCGCTCCCAAGACGGACGGCCCCGGAGAGCAGCAGGAACCGGTTTCCGGTTCTCCAACGCAAACAGAGACCTTATGGGCGCCGGGGGATGGTGCATGGGTTTCGTATGGAGTTTACCAATGTCGCTCAGTGCAAAATCGATTGTCTTCGCGGCTCTGGCCGCTACAGCCGCGACCACCGCATCCGCCGCCGATTACACGAACTATCAGGCTCCGGACAACAGCTACGAACGGCCGCCGGCCTTCCAATGGAGTGGCGCATATTTCGGCGCGCATGGGGGCATCGCCTCGCCGAAGCTGAACCCGTTTTCCAGCGGCAAAGGCTTCGCCGCCGGTGTCCAGGCCGGTTACAATTTTCAGGTCGGCCCTGGCATCGTCGGCGCGGAACTGGAAGGTTCCTACCTCGGCAACAACGAAGTACGCGTGCCGAACGGCCGTCTGGAAGAGCGCTTCCGCGGTGCCGCCAAGGCCAAGGCCGGCCTGACTTTCGACCGCACCTTCGTTTACGGGACGGCGGGTCTGACGATGACCAAATTCGAAGGCGGAAAGGGCATTTCCGGCCCGAGCGGCTGGAAGCAGGGCTATCTGCTCGGCGCCGGCGTCGAACAAGGCTTCGGCGGCGGCCTGTCTGCCAAGATCGAATACAACTACGTCACGACCAACGATGTGACGACGTATTCGGCAGGCGGCAAATCGAAGACCGATGTTCATGACCATGTGATCAAGGCCGGCCTGAACTATCGCTTCTGACCGGACGAATTTCGCAAACGTCGGCGCGCCTTTCAAGCAAGAACGCGCCAGACGGGGAGCGGCGACAGCTGGCTGATCACACCCCGAGTCAGCCCTCTCGCCGCTCTCACTCTCGAGACGACAGCATAGTGATGGATGCCATGACGAGCCGTGTCACGAAAATAACGATCGTCCTGGCGCTGATTGCGCTGGGCGTTGCAGGCGTCTTGATCACGTCCGCCGGCCGTGACGCCGCGCAAAGAGAACAGGCGCCCACAGCCAAGACGATTGAAGTCGCGGCCATGGAGGTGACGAAAGTTCGCCGGCAAACCTACAAGCGGGATATTCGCATCAACGGTTTCATTCAGCCTGCCCGGCGTGTGACGCTGACGGCGAGATTGTCCGGCACGCTGGCCGGCGTCGAGGCCGATGTCGGAACAAACGTTCGCGCCGGTGTTGTCATCGCGCGCTTCAACACGGAAACCCTGACGCTTTCCCTGAACAAGCTGGTGGCGAACACCGAAGCCAAGGCCGCGACGCTCTTGCGGGCACAGAAGGATCTGGAGCGCACGCGCAGCCTCGCCGCCACCGGCGGTGTCGCGCAGGCGAAGCTCATCGAGGCCGAGACCGACGTCGCCGTGCAGAAAGCCGAATTGCGCGCCCTGCAGGCCGAGGAGGCAGAGGCGCGGCGCGCGCTTGACGACGCGGCCGTGACCGCCCCCTTCGACGGCATCGTCAACTCCCGAAAGGTCAATCCCGGCCAGGCCGTATCGATCAATACCGAACTATTCGAGATTGTCGATATCGCGCAGCTGGACCTGGTCGCCCTCATTCCGCCGCAGGAAAGCGCCGGGCTCTCCATCGGGCAGACGACCTCCGTCGAGATCGAGGGATTACCGAACAAGCCTCTCTCGGCCCGGCTCGACAGAATCAGCCCGGCAACCCTCGACACCTCGCGTTCGCTGCAGGTCTATCTCAGGCTCGATCACCCTGTGCCCGGCCTTCGTGGCGGCATGTTCGGCCACGGCTCCCTGCAGATCAAGAAGCGCGAGAATATTCTCGCCGTTCCCGCCGGCGCGATCGCCAGGGACGCGGGAGAAAGCTTCGTCCGAACAATCGTCGATGGCGCCGTCCGGCGGCAGCCGGTGGTTCTCGGCACTTCCGAAGTCGGAGAGGATCTCGTCGAGATCCGCGACGGGCTGAGCGAAGGCGATATCGTCATAACCGTGCCGCTCAAGAACGTTTCCAACGGCTCCCCGGTGAAAATCGCGGAGCGCTGAAGGTCGCACATGCTTCTAGCCCGTATTTCCATTCAGCAGCCCGTTTTTGCCACGATGGTCATGGTTGCCATCGTCGTGCTGGGCATCACAGCCTGGTCGCGCCTGCCCGTGGACCTGCTCCCCTCGATAGATTTGCCGACTGTGGTTGTCTCCACCAACTTCGACGGCGCGTCGGCGCTTGCCGTCGAGCAGCAGGTGAGCCGCCCCATCGAGGAAAGCATAGGCGCGATCGCCGGCGTTAAGAAAGTCACCTCACGATCGTCGACGGGCAATTCGCTTGTTATCGCGGAATTCACGCTCGAAACGCCATCGAGAGCAGCGGCGGACGAGGTGCGCGACCGCATATCGCGGCTGCAGGACGCGCTTCCAGACGGCGCGGATCGTCCGGTCGTCACGCGCTTCAATCCGCAGGATGCGCCGATCATGTCGCTCGCCGCCTTCTCCGCGGATGCGCCTCTCAGCCGGATGACGAAGATCGCCGACACAACCATCGTGCCGCGGCTGCGCCGCGTGCCCGGCGTCGGCCAGGTGACGCTGGTCGGCGGCAGTGAGGATCAGGTACGAATTCAGCCCGATCCTGCCAGACTCCAATCCTTCGGCATCGCGGTCCCAACCGTGATCGAGGCCATCGAGCGGGCTACGCGCGACAGCGCCATCGGCTCCATCATCTCATCGGCGCGCGAGCGCAGCGTCACCGTCAGCGTCCAGCCGGGCAAGGTCGGGGACTTTGCCGACATCGTCCTCGCCCGCGATAGTGCCGGCCGCACCATCCGGCTCTCGGAAGTCGCCGAGGTGATAGAGGCGGGCGCAGATCCGAAGAGCCGCGCCTGGTTCAACGGCAAGCCTGCGCTCGGCCTCGACATCAACAAGCTGGAGGGTGCAAACACCGTCGAGGTCGCAAAGGGCATCGAGCGGGAACTGACGCGCCTCAGAAAAGACGACGCGCTGAAGGACATCGGCATCGTCGTATCGCAGGATAGTTCGCGAACGATCGTCGGGCAGATCGGCGACGTGCAGAGAACGATCATCGAGGGCGGTGCGCTGACGATCGTCATCGTTCTGCTGTTTCTGAATTCCTGGCGCTCGACCGTCATTACGGCGCTCACATTGCCGGTCGCGGTCATCGGCACCTTTGCCGCCATGGCCGTCATGGGCTTCAGCCTCAATCTTATGACCATGCTGGCGCTGTCGATCTGCATCGGCATCCTGATCGACGACGCAATCGTCGTGCGCGAAAACATCAGCCGTCATGCGGCCATGGGCAAGGATCGCAGGCTTGCGGCCCTGGATGGCACGTCGGAGATCGGTCTTGCGGTGCTCGCCACCACACTTTCCATCGTTGCCGTCTTCCTCCCCGTGGCATTCATGGGCGGCATTATCGGCCGATTCTTCCTTCAGTTCGGCCTTACTGTGTCCGTGGCCGTGCTGATTTCGCTTTTCGTTTCCTTCACGCTCGATCCGATGCTTTCAAGCGTCTGGGCGGATCGACCGGCGTCGGGAAGAAGAGGACGCCTTCAAGCGATGCTCGACCGTTTCGACCATGGCTTCGAGAGAATCGCGCAGCGCTATGGCCGGATGGTCGGCTGGTGCCTTGCTCATCGTGCCGTCACGTTCTTCTGCGTTCTGGCACTGTTTGCCGGAAGTCTTTGTCTTATCCCGAGGATCGACACGGAATTCGTGCCGAAATCGGATCAGGGCATGGTCTCCGTGAGCCTCACTCTCCCGGAGGGATCATCGGTCGAATATACCGCCGCCAAGATCAGGCAGGCCGAAGCTATCCTGCGGCAGTTTCCGGATATCCAGGACCTGTACTCGACCGTGAACAGCGGTGATGCCGCCAATACCAATGAGGCAAGAATCACCGCCTCCATGGTGCCGTCGGACAAGAGAACAATGAGTTCCGTCACGATCGCGCCGAAGCTGCGCGAAGCGTTGAGCCCTGTCGCAGCGGTCAAGGTGGAGGTCGGACAACCCGGAGACGGCACAGGCTCAGGGTCGAAAACGATCCAGATATCGATCCAGGGCGGCGATCTGAACGTCCTCGAGCGCCTGTCGCAAGACATGAAGGCCAGACTCGGCACGATCGGCGGGCTCATAGACCTCGAATCCTCCGCAGACAAGAAACGTCCCATGCTGATGATCCGGCTTCGCGCCGTGGAGGCGGCCGATCTTGGGATTTCGACCGCAACGATCGAGAACAATCTTCGCCCGCTGATCGCAGGGGAAAAACTGACGAGCTGGGCCTATGGCGGCGCCGAATCCCGCTACGTCGCCATTCGATTGCCAGAAGCGGGCCGCCAGACGATCGACGATCTCGAACAAATCCCTATTCCTGTCGAGCGAGCCGGCGCAACCGGCCCCGCAGCGACGGTGCCGCTGGCGCAGGTGGCTGACATCACCGAGACCCTGGCGCCGCAGACGATCATCCGCCGCGACGGCGACCGCGAGGTTCGCCTTTCCGCCAATCTGAACGGCCAGCCCCTTGGCGTCGTCGTCCGCGATATCCAGACGGTGATCGGCTCCATGAATTTGCCGGCTGGCTATCGCATCGCCATCGGCGGCGAGGCGGACGACATGATGGAAAGCTTCGGCTACGCGGTGCAAGCCCTGATGCTGGCCATCGTCTTCATCTACCTCATCCTTGCCTCGCAATTCGGCTCCTTCGTTCAGCCGGTCGCCATCATGACCAGCCTGCCCCTCTCGGTCAGCGGCGTGCTGGCCGGTCTTCTTTTGACCGGCTCGACGATCAACATCTTCTCGGTGATCGGCTTCATCATGCTGATGGGCCTGGTGACGAAGAACGCCATCCTGCTCGTGGATCACGCCAACAAGCGCCGCAAGGAGGGCGCCAGCATGAAGCAGAGCCTGATCGACGCCGGCACCGTCCGGTTCCGCCCGATCGTCATGACCACCTCGGCGATGATCATCGGCATGATACCGCTGGCGCTCGGGCTTGGCGAAGGCGGAGAGGAACGCGCATCGATGGCCCATGCTGTGATCGGCGGCCTGCTCTCCTCAACGGCGCTGACGCTCGTCTTCGTGCCGGTCGCCTTGTCGTTGATCGAAAGCTGCCGGACAATGCTGAGAAAGCAACAGGACCAACCGACAGCCGATCAGATAAAGGACGCGGCGGAATGACGAAACAAGTACCGTGGTTCCGCGTCAAAACCTATGGCTACGGAGCCGGTCTGCCTTGTCACTGGCAAGGCTGGGCCGCCGTTGCGATCTATGCACTCGCGCTGGCCGCAGCCATCAGCGTCGTCGCACCCTTTGCCGACAGTCATCCCTTCGCCTATGCGCTGGCAATCGGCATTCCGACGGCCCTTTTGATTTTCGTTGTCTGGTGGAAAAGCGATGCCCCATGGCGGTGGCGATGGGGCGAAACCGATGACAAGGAGCAGGGCTGACGTTCCGGTGGAAATCGGAGTACCCTTGCGATCAGAAGCGTGTCGAGCCTGGAAAGCAAGTCCTTGAAGAGGGCATCGCATGTCCTTCGGCCGGCCGAGCCCGGTATATTCCGCTCTTCGCCGGCGAGGCGCGCAAACACGATCCTGCGATCTCCCTTGACCGCCCAGCCGACGAACCAGCCATACATCCTGTTACGATCGCGGCGTGCCCCGGCTTTCGATGCCGGCATGGCGCCGGTCTTGCCAAAGATATGAGCCTGACGGCTACACTCCTTAGTCGGCTATCTTCGTCGTCATATCATAGGCGTGTTCACTGACATCAAACTCCCGGCGGACCAGCTTTCGCAGGAAAGCGAGCTGCTCGACCGGCGAGATCTTCAGCGATGAGCCTGGCTAGGTATACGCCAGGCCATCATGCCTGCCGGGATTGCCGGAGACGTCGCGATTGCCGTAATTGAATTGCCGGACATAGGCCTGGAATTTCGCGGCGCCCGGCGCCTCCGTGAAACGCTGAGAATACCAGACGATGGTTTTCTCCATCCAGAGGCGCGGCATCGCCTTGTCCTCCCATATCGTCGCCCAATCGGAATAACCTTTGACATAGGGCCGATCCATTCATCTCGCCACCAGATAGGAGACGGCGACACGCGTGGTGATGACATTCATGCCTGATACGATCGGCACTCCGCCATTTGTGCTCGCCGAGCGCAACCTGGCCTCGGTGGAAGCATAGGGAAACACGGTCGCGGCAGGCTGGTCTTCGATCGCGATGATCGGCCCGAGTCTGAGGCCCGAAGCCTGTGCGACGGAGCGGGCGCTCTTCCCTGCCGCGGTAACGGCGATCTTGCGCGCCTCGTCGACTGCACCGGCCACATCATCGACCATGAATTCCACCGAGCCGCCCTCGTTGACGCCGCTTTTCAAGGCGACGTCGAGGACATTGCCGACCTCCGACACCTTGCGGATGCGCACCATCAGCGTATTGCGGGCATCATAGCCGGTAATGGCGGAGGATGGGGGAGTCCCATCCGGCTTCGCCGTGAAGTCGAAGCGCGGCGAGATCTGAAAATCCGCGCTTTGCATGTCGTCCCTGGCGATACCCGAGGACACAAGCGAGGCGATGAGGTTGCGGGTCGCCTCCGTAGACGTCGCAACCGCCTCGCTCGCTTCTGCCGCCTGGCGCAATACCGTCAAGCGGAGGACAGCAAGGTCCGGACTGCGAAGCACCTGCCCTTCGCCGACGACCCGGATAAGGCCTGCACCCTCTGCTATTTTCTGCTCGGCTCGCACCGAAGCGGCCAGCGTCACGGAAAGGGTCGCGATGGCGACCGCGATCATGGAAATACGTTTCATGTCCGAAAGTCCTGTCGCTGGAGGGATAGAGGGTTCCGCCTATTCGCATTCGAGCGACGGTTGCCGGAAGCTGGTCACGTACCAATCTGAACCGGAACCCCGGGTATAGAAGGTGTAGAAGCACTCCGTGTGCTCGACATAGCCCGGCGTCTCCGTCATCTCATAGCGGCTGCCCCGGCGCGTTTCCTTGACTACGCCGCTGGTTTGGCCGGGCACCACCTGTGTTTTCTGCTTGCGCCATTGATAGGCACGCTCGCCGGGACGCAGATCGTAGACGTTATCGGGCGGGCCATAGTCGAGCATGACACTGCTGATCGGCGCTCCGATATAGCTTTTCATAACTTGCGAGGCACAGGCCGAGACTATCAGCAGTATCGTCAGAACAGCAGCGCCGACCGGGAGCCGCTTCATGCTAATGGCAGACATCAAGAACGTCCTTCTGCAACTGGAGGGAGATCACAGGCAGGGGGTACGTTGCCAGGATTACGGCAGCATTGCGCATCGCGGCATCAGCCGCTTTTTGTCGAGCGGCCGAGAATCTGGCGAATGCCATCCTTTCTGAAGGGCTGTGCAAGCTGGCCCAGGAAGCTCTTCGCGATCTGGCCGCGAATGCCGATGTCGGTCGAAGATGGGCGGCCGGGATTGAAA
>NZ_AQHN01000089.1:0-345000 GCF_000359745.1 Rhizobium freirei PRF 81 | reverse complement strand
CGGCCGCTTTGTCATGGCCAATGGGCGCGGCGCGGAACTGCCGGAGACCGAGCGGCTTGCCGGCTCGCAAATGCTCGTGATCGCCGATCTGACCGGCCGGGCGGCACAGGCGCGCATTCTTGCGGCGGCAGAGATTTCCCGCGCCGATGTCGAGGAGCATTTGCCGGGCGAGATCCGCACGGAAGATCAGAGCTTTTTCGACAAAGCGAGCCGCCAGGTGAGGGCGCGGCGCGCGACACGGCTCGGCGCCATAATCTTCGAGGAAACGCCTCTGCCGCGTCCCTCCGGCGAGCAGGCAGCCAAGGCACTTGCCGAAGGCATTCGCGAACTGGGAATCGACGTCCTGCCATTTTCCAGGGAAGCGGCGCAGCTGCGCGACAGGATCGGCTTCTTATATAGGACGATCGGCGATCCCTGGCCGGATATGGGCGATGAAGCGCTGCTTGCGCGGCTCGACGAATGGTTCACGCCGTTTCAGACCGAGGCGCGCGGCCTCTCCGACATCTCGGCCGGCGGGCTTTCCAACGGGCTGATGGCGCTGGTCCCGCATGAGCTGCAACGCGATCTCACCCGCATGGCGCCGACGCATTTCGAAGCGCCGACCGGCCAGCGTCATCCCATTCAGTATGACGGCGAGGAACCGCTGCTGACCATCCGCGTCCAGGAGCTGTTCGGGCTGAAGCAACACCCGAGCGTCGGCGGCGGCAGGCTGCCGCTATTGCTGGAATTGACGTCGCCGGCGCATCGTCCGATTCAGACGACGCGCGACCTGCCGGGCTTCTGGGCCGGCTCATGGAAAGACGTGCGGGCGGACATGCGCGGGCGCTACCCGCGGCATCCCTGGCCGGAAGATCCGGCCGAAGCCTTGCCGACGACACGCGCCAAGCCACGAGGGACCTGACGATGGCACGATTCTTCCGGGGATTGGAAAAACTGTCCGACGCAGAGATCAAGGCGCAGGACGACCATCATAGCCGCCGCCGGCTGCGGCTGCAGACGCTGGTGCGGCTGCGCTGGCTCGCGGTCGGCGGCCAGACGGCGACCGTCATGATCGTCGCCTTCTGGCTGAAATTTCCTATGCCGCTGATGCCATGCGGCGTGCTGATCGCCTGCCTTGCCTGGATCAACTTCTTCCTCACCCTGCGCTTCCCGCCGACGCACCGGCTGGAGCCGCCTGCCGCCTTCGCGCTGCTCGGCCTCGATCTCCTGCAGCTCTGCGGGCTGCTGCTGATCACCGGCGGGCTTGCCAATCCCTTCTCGGTGCTGGTCTGCGTGCCCGTCATCATTTCCTTCGCCTCGCAGCCGATCCGCTACAGCATGACGTTGATCGCGCTGGCGATGATCTGCATCACCGGGCTTGCCTTCTCGCCCTTCCCGCTCCCTTGGTACGAAGGCATTGCTGTGAACGTCCACAGCGTCATGCAGCTCGGCGTCTGGTGCTCCATCGCCTCGACCATGGCTTTCGCCGCTTTCTATGCCTATCGCGTCTCCATGGAGGCCTCGCAGCTTGCCGATGCGCTTTCGGCGACGGAGCTGGTGCTGCAGCGGGAAAAGCATCTGTCGCAGCTCGACGGACTGGCGGCAGCGGCGGCGCACGAACTCGGCACACCGCTTGCGACGATCAGCGTCGTCGCCAAGGAAATGGAACGCGAGCTGCGCGAGGACGACCGTTTTCGCGAGGATGTGGCTCTGCTGCGCAGCCAGAGCGAAAGGTGCCGGGACATTCTGCGGCGGCTGACGACGCTCTCCTCGGAAGACGAGGCGCATATGCGGCGGCTGACGCTATCCTCGATGATGGAAGAGATCATTGCCCCGCATCGCGAGTTCGGCATAGCGCTTGAGCTGATTGAGAAGAGCCCGCGCTCGGGAGAGCCCGTCCTCAATCGCAATGCCGGCATCATGTACGGGCTCGGCAATCTCATCGAGAACGCCGTCGACTATGCCAGCAAGACGGTGACCGTCACGGTGGAATATACAGCCGAGTTGCTGACGATCGTCATCGAAGACGACGGCAGCGGCTATTCGCCGGAAATCCTGGCACGGATCGGCGAGCCCTACGTAACCTCCCGGCAACGCGACGATACCGCGGGTGGGCTCGGGCTCGGGCTCTTCATCGCCAAGACGCTGCTGGAGCGTTCCGGCGCCGCTCTCTCCTTCACCAACCGCGATCCGGAAAGCCCGGGGGCTCGCGTCCGCGTCGAATGGCCGCGCGTGCTGATCGACAGTAATTCGACAAAATGATTTTGACGGCTTAAAACAACCCTCGTCAAAATCGGTGGGATATGCAGGCGGATGGTCGCCGGGATAGAAGATAGAATGACGGAAAAAGAGATCGCTGCCCCGCATATCGGGGACAAGGATGCCGCGGCCCATATCGGCGCGGATGCGACATTGCTGATCGTCGACGACGACGGCCCTTTCCTGCGCCGGCTGGCGCGCGCGATGGAAACGCGGGGCTTCGTCGTGGAGACGGCGGAATCGGTGGCGGAAGGCGTCGCCAAGACCAAGGTCAATCCGCCGAAATATGCTGTTGTCGACCTGCGCCTCGGCGACGGCAACGGCCTCGACGTCATCGAAGCGATCCGCCAGCGGCGCGACGATACGCATATTGTCGTGCTGACGGGTTATGGGAACATCGCGACGGCAGTGACCGCCGTCAAGCTCGGCGCGCTCGACTATCTCGCCAAACCGGCGGATGCGGACGATGTCTTTGCCGCGCTGACGCAGCGCCCGGGCGAGAAGGCGGAAGTGCCGGAAAACCCGATGTCGGCCGATCGCGTGCGCTGGGAGCACATCCAGCGCGTCTACGAGATGTGCGAGCGCAACGTTTCCGAGACGGCCCGGCGGCTGAACATGCATCGCCGCACGCTGCAACGCATCCTCGCCAAGCGCGCGCCGAAATAAGCTATTCGGACGCGAAGGACTTGCCCGTCGCCCATTCGGCCAGCAGCAGGCGCTGCGCCGCCGCGCGGGAGAAGTTCAGCGTGACCGATTTGCGTGTCGCCGGCGGCAGGCGATGCTCCGGCGCCTCGCGGATGATGTGAGCGCCGTAGCCATCCGATAGAAAGAGCCCGCATTCCTCCGGAAATATATCCAGCGGCACCTCCTTGTGCGTGGCAAAGAACAGCCGGTCGCAATGCTGCCGATATTCGGGCCATTTGCGGTCGACGCGGAAATCCTCGATCGAGGTCTTGATCTCGATGATCCAGATCTCGCCCTTCTCGGAAATGGTGATGAGGTCGGCCCGGCGGCCGCTGGCAAGCGGCAACTCGGGCAAGATCGCGTGGCGCATCTCATGCAGTAATAGTTGCACGCCCTTGCGTACAAGCATGGCCCGTTCCGACTGCCGGCCATCTATTAACGGATTGTTATTGTAAACGTTCAAAATCGTCATGAATTGCCTCAAGGACAGGCAAGCATTGTTGCAAAAAAACCATGTCCCTCTAATTTGCGCGGCGACGCTATTTTGTAGCGTCAGAGCAGCTTGCAAAGTTTAGTTTAATGGAAAATAAACCGTAGACAACGATGGTAGATAACCATCCGATCCCCGCCACGAAATTTTAAGAGACTTCCATGCGCATCCGTAATGCTATGACCGCACTCGGCCTTGTCGCAATGCTCGCATCGGCTGGCTATGCCACCACTGCCGCAGCCGCGCCGACCGCTACCGCAAAAACCGCTGCAGAGACCATCAAGACGTTCGATGGCGACTATGGCATCACCAGCGATAACGGTTTTCAGCTGCCGGCGATCCCGATCCAGAAGGTGAAGCCGCAGTTCCGCCGCCAGATCGTCGAGTACAAGTCCGACGAGGCTGAAGGCACCATCATCGTCAACACGCGCGAGCGCCACCTCTATTACATCCTCGGCAACGGCGAAGCGATGCGCTACGGCATCGGCGTCGGCAAGCAGGGCTTCTCCTGGTCCGGCACCGCTTACGTCGCCTGGAAACAGGAATGGCCGAGCTGGCATCCGCCGAAGGAAATGGCCGTCCGCCGTCCGGAGATCGCCAAGTATGTCGATGGCGGCATGAACCCGGGCCTTTCCAACCCGCTCGGTGCGCGCGCCATGTACCTCTACAACGAAAAGGGCCAGGACACGCTGTTCCGCCTGCACGGCACGCCGGAATGGGCTTCGATCGGCACGGCTGCTTCCTCCGGCTGCATTCGCCTGATCAATCAGGACGTGATCGATCTCTACAGCCGCGTCCTGCCGGGTCACAGCACCAAGGTCATCGTTATCCAGTAATTGCTGGCATCGGGATTGAAAAAGGCCGCCGGATCGCGATCCGGCGGCCTTTTTGTTTGTAGAACTCGGGGCGATCGTATATCGCGCCACCCGCCCTCTTCCTTCGAAGCTCCGCCTTCGGCGGTGCACAACAGGATGAGGGCTGATCTTTTCCCATGATCGCAAGACTCTCTCCAGCTCATCCCGAGGCGCCTTGCCGCCGAAGCGGCAGCGCCGACGACAAGGCCTCGAAGGATCGATGCGGCCTCTGACGGAGAGAAGGGATCAACCCGCCTGCTTTGCCTTTAGTTCGATGCGGCGACGATGCAGGACCGGCTCCGTGTAGCCGTTCGGCTGCTCGCGTCCCTTGAGCACGAGATCGAGCGCTGCCTGGAAGGCGACGGAACCGTCGAAATTGCCTGACATGGCGATGTAGTTGGGATCATCGGCATTCTGCTGATCGACCACGGCAGCCATGCGCTTCATCGTCTCCAGAATCTGCGCTTCGCTGATGACCTTGTGATGCAGCCAGTTGGCCATGTGCTGCGCCGAGATGCGCAGGGTGGCGCGGTCTTCCATCAGGCCGACATTGTTGATGTCGGGCACCTTGGAGCAGCCGACGCCCTGATCCACCCAGCGGACGACATAGCCGAGAATGCCCTGGCTGTTGTTGTCGATTTCGCGCTGGATTTCCTCCGGCGTCCAGTTCGGCCGCGAGGCGACGGGCACCGAAAGGATATCGGAAAGCTTGGCGCGGGCGCGGCTCTTCAGGCTCTTCTGTACCTCGGCGACATTGACGCGGTGATAATGCGTGGCATGGAGCGTCGCCGCCGTCGGAGACGGCACCCAGGCGGTGTTGGCGCCGGCCTTGGGATGGGCGATCTTCTGCTCCAGCATGGCCGCCATCAGGTCCGGCATGGCCCACATGCCCTTGCCGATCTGCGCATGGCCAGACAGGCCGCATTCGAGGCCGATATCGACATTCCAATTCTCATAGGCACTGATCCAGGCGGCCTGCTTCATGTCGCCCTTGCGGATCATCGGACCGGCTTCCATCGAGGTATGGATCTCGTCGCCGGTGCGATCGAGGAAGCCGGTATTGATGAAGACAACGCGTTCGCGGGCGGCGCGGATGGCTTCCTTGAGGTTGACCGTGGTGCGGCGCTCCTCGTCCATGATGCCCATCTTCATCGTGTTTCTGGGCATGCCGAGCAGATCTTCGACACGCGAGAAGATATCGACGGCAAAGGCGACTTCTTCCGGTCCATGCATCTTCGGCTTGACGACATACATCGAGCCGGTACGGGAATTCTTGCGGCGGCCATTCGGGCCGATGTCGTAGAGAGCAATCAGACCTGTGATGACGGCATCCATGACGCCTTCCGGCACCTCGTTGCCGTCGCGGTCGAGGATAGCCGGATTGGTCATGAGGTGGCCGACATTGCGCACCAGCATCAGCGAGCGGCAATGCAGGTCGAAGGTGCTGCCATCCGGCGCCGTGTAGGTGACGTCGGGATTAAGGCGGCGCGTGAAGGTCTTGCCGCCCTTGGCGACTTCTTCCGTCAGATCGCCCTTCATCAGGCCGAGCCAGTTGCGGTAGACCTCGGCCTTGTCCTCGGCATCGACGGCTGCGATCGAATCCTCGCAATCCATGATCGTCGTGATGGCCGATTCCAGGCGCACGTCGGAAATGCCGGCCGGATCCGCCTTGCCGATGGTCGTGCTCGTGTCGATGACGATTTCGATATGGATGCCGTTCTGCTTCAGCAGGACATGCGTCGGGGTAGCGGGAGCACCTAGGTAGCCGGCGAAATGGCTGCCGTCCGCCAGTTTCGATGCTCCGCCATTGGTCGCGATCGCCAGGGCACCATCCTTCACGGCAAGACCGGTGACATCCTTCCAGCTTGCGCCGGCGAGCGGGACAGTGGAATCGAAGAAATCGCGAACCCAGGCGATGACCTTCTCGCCGCGCTTGGGATTATATCCCTTGCCCTTCTCGGCGCCGTCGGTCTCGGGAATGGCATCCGTGCCGTAAAGCGCATCATAGAGCGATCCCCAGCGGGCGTTGGCGGCATTCAGCGCATAGCGCGCATTCATGACGGGAACGACGAGCTGCGGGCCGGCGATCTCGGAAATTTCCGGGTCGACATTGGCGGTCGAAATCGTAAAGGCCGGGCCTTCCGGCACGATGTAGCCGATTTCGCGGAGGAAGGCCTCATAGGCGGCAAGATCGACCGGCGCACCGTTCTTCCGATACCAGTCATCGATCGCCGCCTGCATGCGATCACGCTTGGCGAGCAATTCGCGGTTCTTCGGTGCGAGATCGTGGACGATTTCAGAAAAGCCGGCGAAGAAGGCATCGGGCGCAATGCCCGAGCCCGGAAGGGCTTCCTTGACGAGGAAATCGTAAAGTACCGGTTCGATCTGCAGCCCGTTCTTCTCAATGCGGCTCATGCCAAATACTCCTCAGGGCCATTTATGGCTCAATTTTCCTATGGTGCCACTTTGCTGGCGGTTTCGCTCTCCGTCAATTTGGTAATAGTTCGAAAGATTTATGCAATATCGGAAACAATTGACTTACGTTGCTCGAGAGGCGGCAAAAAAGGCCCTATCGCCGCGTCACTCGCATCGGCAAACCACCGCGCGGCTGGGTCGTGAGCTTCTGTACCGGCCAGGGATCGGTCGCATCCGTTGCATCGAAACGAAAGCGGCGCATCATCACGGCAAGGGCGATGACAGCCTCCTGAAGGGCGAAGGTAGCACCGATGCACACGCGGGGGCCCGCGCCGAAGGGCAGATACTGGAAGCGATTGATCTTGGCCCGGTTCTCGGGAAGAAAGCGCTCCGGCATGAAGGCGCGCGGCTTTTCCCAGTAGAGTTCATGGCGATGCAGCGTCCATGGCATGATCAAGACGGTGATCCCCTTCGGGATCGTCACGCGCTCGCCCTTGGCGCTCGTCCATTCGTCGTCTGCGATCGCGGCGCGATTGATCGATGGCGCCGGCGGATAGAGGCGCATCGCCTCCTCGAAGGCGGCGCGGACATACGGCATGAGGTCGAGCCAGGCGACCGGTTCCGCATCGGTTGCGAGCACGCGGTCTATTTCCTCTTCCATGGCCTCGCGAATATGCGGGCTGTTGGCGACGCAATAGAGAGTCCAGGCGAGTGCCCGGGCAGTCGTTTCATGGCCAGCGCCGATGAAGGTGAGGATATTGTCCTCGATCTCCCCCATCGTCAGCCCATCGGGACCGGCCTTTTCCAGAAGCAGCGTCAGAAAATCGTCCGGCGCGCTGGCGCGATCTCGGCGCATCTTTTCCAGTCGCTGGTCCATGGCCTTGTGGACGATGCCGCGGAACTTGTCGAGCATGCGCCGGCCGCCGATGCGGGTGAGACGCGGCACCCAGGCGGGAGCGCGCAGAAGATCCATCGGATCGACCCGGCCCATGCGATGCAGCAGCTCGTTGACGTCGTCGGAAAAATGCTCGCTTTCGGTGACGATCTCACCGGAAAACAGGGTTTCCGTCAGGATGGCGAAGGTCAGCTCGGTCATGTCAGCCGCGATATCGAACACGGCACCTTCGCTGCCGATCTCCTCATATTTATGCAAGTATTCCAGGCTTTGGCTCAGCATCTGGCCGGCGAAGCCCTGGGCATGGCGCGGCGTGAAGACCGGGGCAACCGCCTTGCGCGAACGCTTCCAGACGGCTCCTTCCGCCGTCAGCAGACCATCGCGCAGGATCGGCCGGAGGACGAGCTGACGGATATCGGCCATGCGATAATTGGCAGCGTTGTCGACCAGAACATGCTTGATGAGGCCGGGATCGTTGACGATCAGCGTCCGCTCGTTGAAGAACTTCGTCTTGATCCAGGGCAGCGTGTAGGAAGGTTCGCCCCAGAGTTCCAGCGGATTGCGCAGGATGGTTTTGATGATCGTCCATCGCGACGGCGGGACGGTGCGCGGGATCGGCGCCGGGGGAGAGAAGGCTTCCGGGATCATATCCATGGGATCAATTCTCCTCGAAGACCGGCCACTCGGTGATCAATCTCACCCGAGCGGCGCACCCATCCGATATGGTGAACGCCGCCCGCAAAATCCAGACGATAAAACGTCGCGCAGGAATACTTACAGGAGCGACTTCAGGTCGCTCAGCTTATCATTGATGAGCCAGCCGTAGTAATTCTCCTCGGGCCAGACCGGCTGCGATGCTCCCCTGTTCTTGGCGGCGAGGGCGGCAGCACGCTTGCGGGTGTTGCCGAGATTGTAGAGCGTCGCGGTGACGCCGGGATTGCCTGATATATCCATGCCGGCGATCGAGCGATAGTCATCGATCGACTTGCGGATCGATGCCGCGACGAAGGCCAGCGACAGATCCGGATCCATGATCGCCTTGTAAACGCCACCGGCATTCTTCTCGTCGAGCTTCGGGATGCCCGAGATGCGGCTGACCAGATCGGACAGCTCCAGCGCGGTCAGCGGATTGACCTGACCGAGGCCGAAGGTCTGACCGGCATAGAAGGGCTGGAAGAAAACGGCGCTGAAACGATTGTCGGGATAGGATTTGCCGCCAACGGCCTTGCCTCGGAAATCGTCTTCCCAGACATCCTCGCGGCAGGTCCAGAGACTGTAGGAATCCTGCTTGCTTTTGCAGGCGTCGAATTGCGGCCGGGCGACGAAATCGTCGACATTTTCGCCATTATAGGCGAAGCGGAAGCTCTCGCCGGCATAGGACGCGGCCTTGACGTAATAGGACTGCAGACCGTCATAGGCGTCGACATTGTAGGTGTGCTCGCCGACCAGCGCGCCGATGATGTGGATCGGATCGATGCCGTAGGCCCGCGCCGTCGACTTGATCTTCGACATCAGCTTCGTATCGGTCGCCAGCAGCTCGCGGACCTTCTGATACTTGCGGTCGAAGGTGGAATTGGTGCCGCGCGTACGCCGGACCGAGGCACCGGGGACCGGCGGCTGCTCGGCATTGCGGTTGCCCGGAGGCACCGTGCTCGCCGCTTCCGCATAGGCGGGAATCCAGGAGAGGCTGACGACTGCCAGAAGAAGGGTGATCAGTATACGTCGCAAGATGGCTGTCCTGTCGAAGTTTCAACCGATGTTTCCGTGCGGCTCCTGACGGATAATCTTGGCCGAATAAAGCCATCCTCACGAAGAAACGGGCCCCTAACTAAAAAGTTAACGGCCCGCTGTCGAGTGTTTACTGTTTAAATCGCGCTTGCCTGCCTGCTACAGGATGAAGCGGGACAGGTCCGTGTTGGTTGCAAGGTCGCCGACATGCGCGCGTACATAGGCGGCGTCGATGGTCACCGATACGCCTGCACGGTCCGACGCATTATAGGAGATCTCATCAAGCACCCGCTCCATGACCGTTTGCAGACGACGGGCGCCGATATTTTCGACGGTGGAGTTCAGATGCACGGCGACATCGGCGAGCGCGTCGATCGCATCGTCGGTGAAATCGAGCTTCAGGTCTTCCGTTTCCATCAGCGCCTTGTACTGGCGGATGAGGCTTGCCTGCGGCTCGGTGAGGATGCGGCGGAAGTCCTCCTTCGTCAGCGGACGGAGCTCGACGCGGATCGGCAGGCGACCCTGCAGTTCCGGCAGCAGATCCGAAGGCTTGGCGACATGGAAGGCGCCCGATGCGATGAAGAGAATATGATCGGTCTTGACCGGGCCATACTTCGTCGAAACCGTCGTGCCTTCGACCAGTGGCAGCAGGTCGCGCTGCACGCCTTCGCGGGAGACGCCGGCGCCGACGCCACCATCACGGGCCGCGATCTTGTCGATCTCGTCGAGGAAGACGATGCCGTCATTCTCGGCCGATTGCACGGCTTCACGCTGGATCGCCTCATTGTCGATCAGCTTGTCGGATTCGTCGCGGATCAGCTCCTTGTAGGAATCCTTGACGGTCGTACGAACCTTCTTCGTGCGGCCGCCCATCGCCTTGCCGAACATTTCGGAGAGGTTGAGCACGCCGATATTGGCGCCGGGCATGCCGGGGATCTCGAAACCGCCGGGCATACCGGAGCCGGTATCGGCCACTTCGATGTCGATCTCCTTGTCGTCGAGCTGGCCGTCGCGCAGCTTCTTGCGGAAGCTGTCGCGCGTCGCCGGCGAAGCGGTCGCACCGACCAGCGCGTCGAGGACGCGTTCTTCGGCGCTCATATGCGCCTTGGCCTGTACCTCGGCGCGCTTCTTTTCGCGCACCAGGCCGATGCCGACTTCGACGAGGTCACGGACGATCTGCTCGACATCGCGGCCGACATAGCCGACTTCGGTGAACTTCGTGGCTTCGACCTTGATGAAGGGTGCGCCGGCAAGCTTGGCGAGGCGGCGGGAGATTTCCGTCTTGCCGACGCCGGTCGGGCCGATCATCAGGATGTTCTTGGGCATGACTTCATCGCGCAGCTCGGGTTCGAGCTGCTGGCGGCGCCAGCGGTTGCGCAATGCGATCGCCACGGCGCGCTTGGCCTCATGCTGGCCGACAATATAACGATCGAGTTCGGAAACGATCTCGCGGGGGGAAAAAGTGGTCATTTCGCGTGTTCCCTGTCAGGGCTAGAAACTATCAAGAGAGGAACGTCTTAGGCTTCGGCATCCAGCGTTTCGACGATCACATTGTGGTTCGTGTAGACGCAGATGTCGGCGGCGATATCGAGGGCGCGGCGGGCGACGTCTTCGGCTGATTTGTCGCTATCCATCAGCGCGCGTGCGGCGGCGAGTGCAAAATTGCCGCCGGAGCCGATCGCCATGGCGCCATGTTCGGGCTCAAGCACATCGCCGTTGCCGGTGATGGCGAGCGTTACTTGTCTGTCGGCAACCAGCATCATGGCTTCGAGGTTGCGCAGATATTTGTCCGTGCGCCAGTCCTTGGCGAGCTCGACGGCTGCGCGCATCAACTGGCCGGGATATTGTTCGAGCTTCTTTTCAAGGCGCTCAAGCAGGGTGAAGGCATCGGCGGTCGCGCCGGCGAAGCCAGCGATGACATCGCCCTTGCCGATGCGGCGAACCTTGCGCGCATTGCCCTTCATTACCGTCTGGCCAAGGCTCACCTGGCCATCACCAGCCATCACCACCTTGCCGTTCTTGCGAATAGTCACGATTGTCGTCATGTAACACCTGCTTGCCCCCGTTCCGGCGGGCTTTCTGCCGGGCCGCTTATCGGCCCCGTCAGCACCTATGTAAGAGGGCTTTTGGCGATTGCAAATGGCGACCGCGCCCGAATAATGGCGGCAAGCCGGCTAAACGCGTAAGCCTCGCGCGTAACTTCTGGATATTTCCCGATGCGCCTGATAAGGAACGGCCGTATTCCGATGGAGCAGCCCATGGCAGAGACCGCAGCGAGCCGCACGGCAAGCGTTTCCCGCAAGACCAACGAGACCTCGGTCTCCGTTTCCGTCAACATCGACGGCAGCGGCAAATCGACGATTTCGACGGGGGTCGGCTTCTTCGACCATATGCTGGAACAGCTGTCGCGACATTCGCTGATCGACATGGAGATCGACACCAAGGGCGATCTGCATGTCGACGACCATCATGCCGTCGAAGACACCGGCATCGCGATCGGCCAGGCGATTGCCAAGGCGCTGGGCGACCGGCGCGGCATTACCCGCTACGCTTCGATCGACCTCGCCATGGACGAGACGATGACGAAAGCGGCCGTCGATCTTTCCGGCAGGCCCTTCCTCGTCTGGAACGTTTCGTTCAGTGCGCCGAAGATCGGCACATTCGATACCGAGCTGGTGCGCGAATTCTTCCAGGCTTTGGCGCAGAATGCCGGCATCACGCTGCATATCCTCAACCATTATGGCGCCAACAATCACCATATTGCCGAGACATGCTTCAAGGCCGTTGCACGCGCATTGCGCACCGCAACCGAGATCGATCCGCGGCAGGCAGGCCGGGTGCCCTCGACGAAAGGCACGCTCGCCTGAGCCCCAAAATGGGGAATTGAGGAAATGGCAAGCTATCTGATTTTGTCTCCCGCCGGAGCGCCCAATCGATCCGAAGTATCGGATCGGTATCGCGACGGAACGCGATTTATCCGCGACGGCTTTTCGTGGAAAGCGTTCCTGTTTCCAACGCTCTGGATGCTCTACAATCGCCTATGGCTGCATGCCGTTGCTGCCGTCCTGCTGCAGGGCTTTGCTCTGGAGCTGATGCGCCAGCCAGGCTTTTTCGCCGCCGGCGCAGCCATTTGGCTGGGCGTACATATTCTGGCGGGACTTGAAGGCCCCGATGCAGTTGGTCAACGGCTGATCAACCTCGGCTGGACGATCGAGAACCTCGTCGCTGCGCACGATCTGGCGACAGCGGAAGAGATTCACTTTTCTGAAATCGAACGGGAGTCGCAGCGGGATATCCATCCAAAGAATTGGGATATTTCGCCCACTCATACAAATAGCAGCCGCCCAGGCCCGAGCTTCGGCCTTCCCGGCTATGACGGAGGACGCTGACCATGCGCGTCGCGATTATCGATTATGGTTCCGGCAATCTGCGCTCGGCGACGAAGGCTTTCGAGCGGGCCGCCCGCGAGGCAGGCATCGACGCAGTGATCAACCTGACCAATGAAGCCGAACGCGTCGCCACGGCGGACCGCATCGTGCTTCCCGGCGTCGGCGCCTATGCCGATTGCCGTCGTGGCCTCGATGCGGTGCCCGGCATGGCGGAAGCTGTCATCGACGTCGTCGAGCACAAAGCCCGCCCCTTCCTCGGCATTTGCGTCGGCATGCAGCTGATGTCGTCGCGCGGTTTGGAAAAAACGATCACGCAGGGCTTCGGCTGGATCAAGGGCGACGTCAAGGAAATGACGCCGAACGATCCCAGCCTGAAAATCCCGCAGATCGGGTGGAATACGCTGGACATCCGCCACCCGCACGCCCTGTTCGACGGGATCGAAACCGGGCCTGACGGCTTGCACGCCTATTTCGTCCATTCCTACCATCTGGCAGCCGATCATAGCGACGACGTGATCGCGACGACGAACTATGGCGGGTCGATGACCGCCTTCGTCGGCCGCGACAACATCGCCGGCGCGCAGTTCCATCCGGAAAAAAGCCAGAAACTCGGCCTTGCCCTGATCGCCAATTTCCTGCGCTGGAAGCCGTAAGGCTCGCGCTCCAAGGACAGATATCATGATTCTTTTTCCCGCTATCGACCTAAAAGACGGCCAATGCGTGCGCCTCAAGCTCGGCGACATGGCGCAGGCAACCGTCTACAACCCCGATCCCGGCGCTCAGGCGAAAGCCTTTGAAGACCAGGGCTTCGAGTGGCTGCATGTCGTCGATCTCAACGGCGCTTTTGCCGGCGAGACCGTCAACGGCGCTGCCGTCGACGCCATTCTCAAGGCAACCAAGAACCCGGTACAGCTCGGCGGCGGTATCCGCACGCTCGACCATATCGAAAACTGGCTGTCGCGCGGGCTTACCCGCGTCATTCTCGGCACGGTGGCCGTGCGCGATCCGGCACTCGTCATCGAGGCCTGCAGGAAATTTCCGGGCCGCGTCGCCGTCGGCATCGACGCCAAGGGCGGCAAGGTGGCGGTCGAGGGCTGGGCGGAAGCCTCCGAACTCGGCGTCATCGAACTGGCGAAAAAATTCGAAGGCGCTGGCGTTGCCGCCATCATCTACACAGATATCGACCGGGACGGCATTCTGACAGGTATCAACTGGGCTTCGACGCTGGAACTGGCCGATGCGGTCTCGATCCCCGTCATCGCCTCCGGCGGGCTCGCCTCGCTGGACGATATCCGCCGCATGATCGAGCCGGACGCCCGCAAACTTGAAGGTGCGATTTCCGGCCGCGCGCTTTATGATGGCCGCATCGATCCCAAGGAAGCACTGGCCCTGATCAAGCGGGCCAAGGAGGCAGCGCAATGACCCTGAAAGCCCGCGTCATCCCCTGTCTCGACGTCAAGGACGGCCGTGTCGTCAAGGGCGTCAACTTTCTCAATCTCGTCGATGCCGGCGATCCCGTCGAGGCAGCCAAGGCCTATGACGCCGCCGGTGCCGATGAGCTCTGCTTCCTCGACATCACCGCCTCCTCCGACAATCGCGACACCATCTTCGACGTGGTGGCCCGCACGGCGGAGCAGTGCTTCATGCCGGTCACGGTCGGCGGCGGCGTGCGCAGCATCGCCGATATCCGCAAGCTGCTGCTCTGCGGCGCCGACAAGGTTTCTATCAATTCGGCGGCGGTCAACAATCCCGATTTCGTCGCCGAAGCAGCCGACAAATTCGGCAACCAGTGCATCGTCGTTTCCATCGATGCGAAACGGCGGCGTACCGAAGCGCTTGGCGGCGACAATATGAGCGCCTGGGAGATCTATACCCATGGCGGCCGCAACGCGACCGGTATCGATGCCGTCGATTTTGCCCGAAAGATGGTCGAGCGGGGCGCCGGCGAGCTGCTCGTCACCTCGATGGATCGCGACGGCACCAAGGTCGGCTATGATCTGGAGCTGACGCGGGCGATCGCCGATGCGGTGCGCGTGCCCGTCATCGCGTCGGGCGGTGTCGGCGATCTCGACGACCTCGTCGCCGGCGTGAAGGAAGGCCATGCGACGGCGGTGCTTGCCGCTTCGATCTTCCACTTCGGCACCTATTCCGTGGGCGAGGCGAAGCGCTACATGGCCGAGCGCGGCATTCCCATGCGGCTGGATTAGGAGACAGCGGAGCGATGAGCGGATTTACCCTTTCCGACCTCGAGCGAATCGTCGAGGAACGTTCCAAGGCTTCGCCCGACGAATCCTGGACAGCGAAGCTTTTTGCGGCCGGCCAGCCGAAAGCTGCAAAGAAATTGGGCGAAGAGGCGATCGAGGCCGTCATGGCGGCGATTACAAACGATCGCGAAAACCTCACCTACGAGGCCGCCGATCTGCTATATCATCTTTTGGTCGTATTGAAGATCGCCGGCATTCCGTTGCAGAATGTCATGGGTGAGCTCGAAAGGCGTACCACTCAATCCGGCCTTCAAGAGAAGGCAAGCCGGTAAAATGCAATGACGATAGCGACCAAGACCGAGCCAGCGCACGAAACACTCGATATTTTCCAGGCGAAAGCCTATTCGCCCTATTATTTCTTCTCCTCGGAAGAATGGGCGAAATTCCGGGCCGATACGCCGCTGACATTGACCGCCGACGAAGTGACGCGGCTGCGCTCGATGGGTGACCCGATCGATCTCAACGAGGTCCGACGCATCTATCTGTCGCTGTCACGGCTTTTGTCCTCGCATGTGGAATCGTCGCAGATCCTGTTCGAGCAGCGCAACCGGTTCCTCAGCCTCTCCGATGTCGCCAAGACGCCCTTCGTCATCGGCATTGCCGGCTCTGTCGCCGTCGGCAAATCCACCACCGCCCGCGTCCTGAAGGAATTGATGGGGCGCTGGCCGTCGAGCCCGAAGGTCGATCTGGTTACGACAGACGGCTTTCTCTACCCGAATGCCGAGCTGCAGCGCCGAAATCTGATGCAGCGCAAGGGCTTTCCGGAAAGCTACGACACGGCAGCGCTCTTACGCTTCCTCTCGGCCATCAAGGCAGGCCAGCCGAATGTGCAGGCGCCCTCCTACTCGCACCTCGTCTATGACGTGCTGCCGAACGAATTCAAGACGGTCGACCGCCCGGATATCCTGATCTTCGAAGGCATCAACGTGCTGCAATCGCGGCATCTGCCCGCCGACGGCAAGATCGTGCCGATGGTCTCGGACTTCTTCGACTTCTCGATCTATATCGATGCCGACGAGGATCTTATCCATAACTGGTATGTCGCCCGCTTCATGAAACTGCGCGAAACCGCCTTCCGCGACCCCAATTCCTTCTTCCACCGCTATGCCTCGATCAGCGAAGAGGAAGCTTTGGCGATCGCCGAAGGGCTCTGGAAGAACATCAACCTGAAGAACCTGCGCCAGAACATCCTGCCGACGCGCCCGCGCGCCGACCTCATCCTGCAGAAGGGCAAGAACCATCTGATCGAGCAGGTTGCGCTGAGGAAGCTGTAGCTCGCGATTCTTCGGCCGTTGTCGCCATGTCCGCGCCTGGCGAGCATCGATCACGCAGGATGCGGACGAGTACGCAGGCTGCAAGTGCGGCCAATACCACGGCGCCTAGCGGCGCGAGTTGCCTTGCGACCTGCTGATTGTAGAGCGGATAGAGCCAGGCAGCGCCAAGAGGAGCCAAAAGGCCGCGATAGTTGAAGAAGAAGTACGCGGCAGCGACATTCATCGGGATGGTGTCGTAAGAATAGCCGTAAGGCGTCGCGATAAGCGTCAGGAGTATCGTGAGGCAGACCTTGCTCCGATGCTCGATGACCGTACTGCTGCGCCAGAGCCACAGGGTCGTCGCGATGGCAACAACAGAAGCGACCATTTGGAGCGAGTAGGAAGCCGTAAGACCGAGTCCCAAGGATCGCGTCAGAATGAAGAATGTCGTGGCGTTGACCTGATAGCCATACGAAAAGGGCGCCTCTAGGATTGATGTCATCAGCGGGCGTGTCTCGGTCCAAAACAGCAGCCACACATCGAAGCCGAACAGCAATCCTGTGACGATCACCAGGAAGAGCGCGGTAACGCCTGCCGAAAGAATGGCGCGGTAATTCCCGCTTGCAAGCAAACAGAAAGGTACAAGGACGCCCAGTTGCGGCTTTACGGTCAACAGGCCAAAGAGAATGCCCGCGATGATTGGCCGGCCTGGCGCAAGCAGCAGCCCGGATAGCAGGAGCGCCGTCGTCAAGGCACCATTTTGCCCGACCAGGACGTTAACGATGGCTGCGGGTGAAGCAACGATGAAAATGCGGGCCCACCAAGCCAGACCGAGCGGTTTCGTTGCCAGGAAAAGCAGAAGGAGCGTTCCCAAGATCCAGAGGATATAAGCAATGAAAATCGGCAAGCCCGCGAAGGGAATGCCTATCAATAGCATGGAGGGCGGGTAGCTCCATTCCTGATCGGGCATCAACGGCGATAGGAGCAGCCGAATCTCGTGCCGATAGGCTTCGGCGTCGAACAGGTAAGTTACATGGCCTCTCAGGGCCATCAGCGTACCGCCCCAGAGATTGGTGAAATCCCAATAGGGCAGACGATCGGTCATGACGGAAAATCCGTCCGGCTTTAGTATCCAGAGAAAAACCAGGAAATTGAGACCTCTTGCCAGCCCAAGAGCGACAGCTAGGCCCGCAAAAAGCAATTCCGGTCTCGTTCTCAGCCTTGTCACGATCACCCCAACCGCGTTGTCTGCAATCACTTATGCAGTCACCCGCCTTAAGGTCAGGTTTATTCGACCGCCATTCTTCAGCAATGTCGACGTCGTCGGATAGATGCGGTCGACACCGTGGAAACAGAGCCTGCCCTCGCCGCCGAGGACGACGATGTCACCGCTGGAAAGCTTGAAAGATAGCGTGCGATCATTGCGATTGAGGCCACCGACCCTGAAAAGGCAGGTGTTGCCGAGCGAGATCGACAGCACAGGCGCATTGAGATCCTGCTCGTCGCGATCCTGATGCAGGCCCATGCGGGCATCGTCGCTGTAGAAATTGACGAGACAGGCCTCCGGTGGCTTTTCATAGCCTGCTATATCATGCCAAAGATCGAGTAGCTGCGGCGGCATCGCCGGCCATGGGCGGCCGGTGACCGGATGCGTTGGCTGGTAGCGATAGCCGCGCTGCTTGTCCGTGACCCAGCCAAGCGGGCCGCAATTGGTCATGCGCACCGACATCTCCTTGCCGGTGCCGGGCATGACCGGCGTGAACAGCGGCGCCGCCGTGACGACGGCGCGGATCGCCTCGAGCAGTGCCATCTGGGCAGGATGATCGAGATATCCAGGCAGATGTTGAATTCCGTTGGGGAGCAGCATTTAGGTTTCCTGATGGTGCGGGTCGGGTGAGCATGCCGTCGCCGCGCGTTGGTGCATGGCCCCTCACCCCAGCCCTCTCCCCGCAAGCGGGGCGAGGGAGTCTATCTCGCCTTGAATCAGGCCGCCAGAAGTTGGAGTCCGCCATTTGGTGCGGTCGTCCCTTCTCCCCGCAATGCGGGGAGAAGGTTAGGATGAGGGGCCAGGCACATAATTGCCACGAAACCAGGCTCGCGTGACTATCATCATCTTGACCCAACCAAACTGAAACCGCAGCCCGAAAACCAAACCTAATCGCCGCCGACCTTGCCGCGCATCTTCTTGACCTCGGAACGCCCGGACTTCTCCTTCAGCCTGCGTTCGATGGACCCCTTTGTCGGCTTGGTCTTTCTGCGCGGCGGCGGTGGCGGGGCGGCGGCTTCGAGGATCAGTTCCTTCAGCCGCTCGCGTGCGTCCTCGCGATTTCGGTCCTGGCTGCGGAAGCGGCTAGCCTCGATCAACAATACGCCATCCTTGGAGACGCGCCGGCCGGCAAGCTTGACGGCATTCGCCTTGACACGGTCCGTCAGCGAGGGAGAATTCTGGACATTGAAGAAGAGCTGGACTGCGGTCGCGACCTTGTTGACATTCTGGCCACCGGGACCACCCGCCAGAACGAACTGTTCCGTCAGCTCCCAGCCGGCAATGGTGATCCGGTCGTTGATATAAAGCGCTTCGCTGGCCATGATTTTCTCCGCGCCTGCCCTGGACAGCGAATATTCGGTCGAAGCCGTATCGCCGCTCTATCGGTCTACGCAATTCCAAGCGGAAAACCGCTGAGCGCTTTTCCTGATTTCGCTCTATTCCATATTGCATTGCGCTTGAAAACATCAGGCGAAACGAAAAACCCGGCGGATCGGCCGCCGGGTTTCACGTGAGTCATTGCTGTTGCGAAAAGTCTACTCCGCAGCGACCGGCATGCCCGGTGCCGCATCACGGACATTACCGTCCACATGGTCTTCGAACTTCGCGAAGTTGGTGACGAACATCTGCACCAGCTTTTCGGCCTGCGCATCATAGGCTTCGCCATCAGCCCAGGTGGAGCGCGGGTCGAGGATGGCGCTGTCGACGCCTTCGACCGCGACCGGAACCGCGAAGCCGAAATTCTGATCGATGCGGAACTCGACATTGTCGAGATCGCCCTTCAAAGCAGCTGCGAGCAGCGCCCGCGTCGCCTTGATCGGCATACGACGACCGGTGCCGTAGGCGCCGCCGGTCCAACCGGTGTTGACGAGCCAGCAACGGGCGCCGTGACGAGCAATCAGCTCCTTGAGCAGGTTGCCGTATTCGGCCGGATGGCGCGGCATGAAGGGAGCGCCGAAGCAGGTCGAGAATGTGGCTTCCGGCTCGACGACGCCTTTCTCCGTACCGGCGACCTTGGCGGTGTAGCCGGACAGGAAGTGATACATGGCCTGATCCGGTGTCAGCTTGGCGATCGGCGGCATGACACCGAAAGCGTCGGCCGTCAGCATGATGATCGTCTCGGGATGGCCCGTCATGCCGGATTCCGAAGCGTTCGGGATGAAATGCAGCGGGTAGGCGCTGCGGGTGTTTTCGGTCAGCGAACCGTCATCGAGATCGGGCTTGCCATGTTCGTCGAGCACGACATTTTCGAGCACAGTGCCGAAACGGCGGGTCGTTGCGTAGATTTCCGGCTCTGCCTCCGCCGACAGGCGGATGGTCTTGGCGTAGCAGCCGCCTTCGAAATTGAAGATGCCGTTTTCGCCCCAGCCATGCTCGTCGTCACCGATGAGCGTGCGGGTCGGATCGGCCGAAAGCGTCGTCTTGCCGGTGCCGGACAGGCCGAAGAAGATCGCGGCATCGCCTTCGGGGCCGACATTGGCCGAGCAGTGCATCGGCATGACGCCGCGCTCCGGCAGTAGGTAGTTCAGCGCCGTGAAGACCGACTTCTTCATCTCGCCGGCGTAGGACGTGCCACCGATCAGGACGATGCCGTTGACGAAGTCGCAGGCAATGACCGTTTCCGTGCGGCAGCCATGACGCTCCGGATCGGCACGGAAGCTCGGCAGATCGATAATCGTCAGCTTCGCCACGAAGCTTTCGAGTGCCGAACGGTCGGGACGGATGAGCAGATTGCGGATGAACAGCGAGTGCCAGGCGAATTCGGTGATGACGCGCGTCGGCAAAGCATATTCGACGTCCGCGCCGCCGATCAGATCCTGCACGAACAGGTCCTTGCCGCGGGCATGGGCCAGCATGTCCTCATGCAGGAGCTCGAAATGCTCCGGCGACATCGGCTTGTTGTTGTCCCACCAGATCTGGTCTTCTGTGATGGCGTTGCGCACCACGAACTTGTCTTTCGGGGAACGGCCGGTGTGCTGGCCGGTCAAAGCCCTGAGCGCGCCATCCGCGGTCAAATCGGCTTCACGACGACGAATCGCCTCCTCGTAGAGATGAGCCTCCATGAGGTTATAGCGCACGCTGGCGGCGGCTCCCAGGCCAATCGATCCCAGTTCAGTCGCGGGATTACGGACGCCGAATTGCTCCATCACTTTTTCCTCTGCAAAGGCCTCAGCCGTTGTAATTGCCTAAAGCGTAGAGGTGTCTTTTTAAAAGCACAAGAGCGAGAAACAAAAAATCTTTAATGATATCAGGTATTTAATCGATTTAAATAAATTTCGGTAATTTTAAATCGTTTGAATAAACCATGACGGGATGTTTCGTCACACAACCGCCGGGCACGGTTGCTTGGCCTTAGCAATCCTCCCCTTTATCTTTGCCACAATTTGTTCCACCTTTATCCCCATAAGCGCGCCAGGTTACCGCCGACCGAGCTGGCAGACCGCCTGGGCTGGATTCCAAATCCGGGAGACGCGCACTGATGACGGAGACGAACACCATGTTGACAATCGCGCTCGTTGACGACGACCGCAATATCCTGACTTCCGTATCGATTGCCTTGGAAGCAGAGGGATATAAGGTAGAGACTTACACGGACGGAGCCTCCGCGCTCGATGGTCTGCTTGCCCGGCCGCCGCAGCTGGCGATCTTCGATATCAAGATGCCACGCATGGACGGTATGGAGCTCTTGCGCCGCCTGCGCCAGAAATCCGATCTGCCGGTAATCTTCCTGACGTCCAAGGACGAGGAGATCGACGAGCTCTTCGGCCTGAAGATGGGCGCCGACGACTTCATCACCAAGCCGTTCTCGCAGCGTCTGCTGGTCGAACGCGTCAAGGCCGTGCTTCGCCGTGCTTCGGCCCGCGAGGCTGCCAATGCCGCCGGCGGCGGCAACGCCGTCGCGAAGCCGGGGGCGACGCAGCAGGCCCGCTCGCTGGAGCGCGGCCAGCTTGTCATGGACCAGGAACGCCATACCTGCACCTGGAAGGGCGAGCCGGTAACGCTGACAGTCACCGAATTTCTAATCCTGCATTCGCTGGCGCAGCGCCCCGGCGTGGTCAAGAGCCGCGACGCCCTGATGGACGCCGCCTACGACGAGCAGGTCTATGTCGACGACCGCACGATCGATAGCCACATCAAGCGCTTGCGCAAGAAATTCAAGATGGTCGATCTCGAATTTGATATGATCGAGACGCTGTATGGCGTCGGCTACCGCTTCCGCGAAGCCGCCTAGAGCCGGATAATTTTAGGCCGAATCGACCTGGAATCTGAATTCGCCCTAGAAAAAATAGAGCACGATGTCGTCCGAAACCGCTTACACTTTTCTGCATCATGCTCGAACAGGTAACTGGACCATACGGCAAACGATGGAATAAGAGCATGCGGACGGGATCGGCGATCCCGTTCTTCGAAAGGGCCGTTGGCTTGGCACAGCTGGTGCAGGACAGAGATATAGACGACTCGGAAAGCCCGAGCGGCGCTCGAATCGCGCGCCGCCGCTGGTCCCATCCCTTCGTGCTGATCCGCCGCATCTTCGGCAATGCCGTCTTCTCGAGCCTGACGCGGCGCATTCTGTTCTTCAATCTCGCCGCCCTCGTCGTTCTCGTCGGCGGCATTCTCTACCTCAACCAGTTTCGCGAGGGCCTGATCGACGCGCGTGTCGAAAGCCTGCTGACGCAGGGCGAGATCATCGCCGGCGCCGTTTCGGCTTCGGCTTCGGTCGATACGAACTCCATCACCATCGATCCGCAGAAGCTCCTGGAGCTGCAGGCCGGTCAAAGCATCACGCCTGTTCCGAACGACGAGGATCTGGAATTCCCGATCGACCCGGAAAAGGTGGCGCCGGTGCTGACGCGGCTGATCTCGCCGACGCGCACCCGCGCCCGCATCTTCGATGCCGACGCCAACCTGCTGCTCGACAGCCGCCATCTTTATTCGCGCGGCCAGGTGCTGCGCTACGACCTGCCGCCCGTCGACGACGAGAAGCAGAACTGGTCCGACTGGTTCAGCGGTCTGCTCAACAAGATGCTGCAGCCGGGCAACCTGCCCGTTTACAAGGAAGCGCCTGGCGGCGACGGCTCCATCTATCCGGAAGTCATGAATGCGCTGACGGGCGTGCGCGGCGCAGTGGTCCGCACGACGGAGAAGGGCGAGCTGATCGTTTCCGTCGCCGTGCCGGTCCAGCGCTTCCGCGCCGTGCTCGGCGTGTTGCTGCTCTCGACCCAGGCTGGCGACATCGACAAGATCGTTCATGCCGAACGGCTGGCGATCATGCGCGTCTTCGGCGTTGCGACCCTGGTCAACGTCGTGCTGTCGCTGCTTCTCTCCTCCACCATCGCCAATCCGCTGCGCCGGCTGTCGGCAGCAGCCATCCGCGTGCGCCGCGGCGGAGCGAAGGAACGCGAGGAAATTCCGGATTTCTCGGCCCGCCAGGACGAAATCGGCAACCTGTCGATCGCGCTTCGCGACATGACATCGGCGCTCTATGACCGCATCGACGCGATCGAGAGTTTCGCGGCCGATGTCAGCCACGAGCTGAAGAACCCGCTGACATCGCTGCGCAGCGCCGTCGAAACGCTGCCGCTTGCCAAGAGCGACGATTCCAAGAAGCGGCTGATGGACGTGATCCAGCACGACGTGCGCCGCCTCGATCGCCTGATCAGCGATATCTCGGACGCATCGCGGCTCGACGCCGAACTCGCCCGTTCGGATGCGAGATCGCTCGATCTGGAAGTACTGCTGCGCGACATGATCGACATTTCGCGGCAAGTCGGACACAGCAAGCGGGCCGTCGAGATCGAATATGTGGTCGACCGCAAGCCTGCCAACAAGGCGAAGTTCACCGTCGACGGCCACGATCTGCGTATCGGCCAGATCGTCACGAACCTCATCGAGAACGCCCGCTCTTTCGTTCCGAATGATACCGGCAAGATCACGGTCAGGCTGACGCGCACGAGAACGCGCTGCGTCATCTATGTCGAGGACAACGGTCCGGGCATCCAGGCCGAGAATATCGACCGCATCTTCGAGCGCTTCTACACCGACCGGCCGGAATCAGAAGGCTTCGGGCAGAATTCCGGCCTCGGTCTCTCCATCAGCCGGCAGATCGCCGAGGCGCATGGCGGATCACTGCGCGCGGAAAACATCGTCGACAGCGACGGTACGACGCTGCTCGGTGCGCGTTTCATCCTCTCGCTGCCCGCCAAGACGCAGGCGTGAGCACCCTCATGGCCGGCGAAACGATCAATATTCACGCCACGGCGATCGTCATCGGCAAGACCGGGCTTTTATTTCTCGGACCGTCGGGAAGCGGCAAATCCACGCTCGCCTTCTCTTGCCTTGCGGCCGCCAAGCCGCTCGGGCTTGCAGCCATGCTGGTGGCCGACGACCGCGTGCTGATTGCAAAGCAGGACGGTTCGGTGACCGCCGAATGCCCACCCACAATCGCCGGGCTGATGGAGATCCGCTATACCGGCATCGTTCGTATGCCTTACATTTCAAAGGCTGAGATGCACTTTGCCATCCGTCCGGTCGATCCGGCGACCGCCGAGAGATTGCCACCCGAAGACGAGCAGATCGACATTACCGGCTCCGTCCGGTTGCCCTTGATCCGCCTGTCCGCAACCTCTGCGAATCCGCTCGCCATAATAACGGCGAAAATCGGCGCCAGACTGGATTAATTGGCCGACTCGGCCTCAACAGGCGTTCAAATCCTGTATTTTAAGCTTGCACTTCGTCTTTTCATCGCCAAGATGTCCCCCCACCGGTGGACGACATTGCTGCATTGCGATATGGGCCACCTGTTTGCGTATGCGATGGGAGCAGTAATATCATGATCGGACTTGTGCTTGTCACTCATGGCAAGCTGGCTGAAGAGTTTCGGCATGCTGTCGAGCATGTCGTTGGTCCGCAGAAGTTCATAGAGACGGTATGCATTGGTCCCGAAGACGACATGGACAAGCGGCGGCAGGACATCCTGCAGGCTGTCGCTGGCGCCGATGACGGACACGGCGTCATTATCCTCACCGACATGTTCGGCGGCACTCCCTCCAATCTCGCAATCTCCGTCATGAACAGCGGCCATACCGAGGTCATTGCAGGCGTCAATCTGCCGATGCTCATCAAGCTCGCGGGCGTGCGCGGCGACAACAACATGGAGAAAGCCCTGGTGGAGGCTTCAGAGGCCGGTCGCAAATACATCAACGTGGCCAGCCGCGTCCTCAGCGGCAAATGACGAGACAGCACCGCCCCCATGACTGAGCTTTCCCGTGAACTCCTGATCATCAACAAGCGGGGCCTCCATGCCCGCGCCTCCGCCAAATTCGTCCAGACCGTCGCAGCCTACGACGCCGCCATCACCGTTTCGAAGGACGGCACGACGGTCGGCGGCACTTCGATCATGGGCCTGATGATGCTGGCGGCCAGCCCTGGCTGCAGCGTCACGGTGACGGCAAGCGGCAATCAGGCTGCCGAAGCGCTGGAAGCGCTGGACCAGCTGGTGGCCAACAAGTTCGGCGAGGAAATTTAGGCGTTTCCCGCCGGTCGCCGCCTGGATATAAAGACATAAAGACTTCTTTATATCATTATTGATTTCCGCCCTGAAGCCTGCTACACGGCATCATCCACACGCTGTCAGCGTGCAATTCTTGTTGCATTCGGCCGAGGCGTTTGCCTTTGGCGCGATTGCATCGTTCAGGCTGGAGATCTTCATGAGCACTGAAAAGGACTACGTCGTCGCGGATATCGGCCTTGCCGACTTCGGCCGCAAAGAAATCACGATCGCCGAAACCGAGATGCCGGGCCTGATGGCTTGCCGCGCCGAATTCGGCGAAGCGCAGCCGCTGAAGGGCGCGCGCATCACCGGTTCCCTGCACATGACGATCCAGACCGCCGTTCTCATCGAGACGCTGGTGGCACTCGGCGCTCAGGTACGTTGGGCATCGTGCAACATCTTCTCGACGCAGGATCACGCTGCCGCCGCGATCGCCGCTTCCGGCGTTCCGGTCTTCGCCGTCAAGGGCGAGAGCCTCGAAGACTACTGGATCTACACGGACAAGATCTTCCAGTGGGCCGATGGCGGCCTGTCCAACATGATCCTCGACGATGGTGGTGACGCCACCATGTACATCCTGCTCGGCGCCCGCGCCGAAGCCGGCGAGGACGTGCTCTCCCATCCGCATTCGGAAGAAGAAGAAATCCTCTTCGCGCAGATCAAGAAGCGCCTTCAAGCAACGCCTGGCTGGTTCACCAAGCAGCGCGACGCCATCAAGGGCGTGACGGAAGAAACCACCACTGGCGTCAACCGTCTCTACCAGCTCAGCCAGAAGGGCCTGCTGCCCTTCCCGGCCATCAACGTCAACGACAGCGTCACCAAGTCGAAGTTCGACAACAAGTATGGCTGCAAGGAATCGCTGGTTGACGGCATCCGTCGCGCCACCGACGTCATGATGGCCGGCAAGGTTGCCGTCGTCTGCGGTTACGGCGACGTCGGCAAGGGTTCTGCCGCTTCGCTTTCCGGCGCCGGCGCCCGCGTCAAGGTGACCGAAGTCGACCCGATCTGCGCCTTGCAGGCTGCCATGGACGGCTATGAAGTCGTTCAGCTCGAGGACGTCGTTTCCTCGGCCGACATCTTCATCACCACGACCGGCAACAAGGACGTCATCCGCATCGACCACATGCGTGCGATGAAGGACATGGCGATCGTCGGCAACATCGGCCACTTCGACAACGAAATCCAGGTTGCCGCTCTGCGGAACCAGAAGTGGACGAACATCAAGCCGCAAGTCGACATGGTCGAGTTCTCCAAGGGCAACCGCATTATCCTGCTCTCGGAAGGCCGTCTGCTGAACCTCGGCAACGCCACCGGCCACCCGTCCTTCGTGATGTCGGCTTCCTTCACCAACCAGACGCTGGCGCAGATCGAGCTTTTCACCAAGCCCGGCCAGTACAAGAGCGAAGTCTACGTGCTGCCGAAGCACCTCGACGAGAAGGTCGCTCGTCTGCATCTCGCCAAGCTCGGCGTAAAATTGACGGAGCTTTCCGAAGAGCAGGCATCGTATATCGGCGTAACGCCACGCGGTCCTTTCAAGTCTGACCACTACAGATACTGATTTCAGAATCAATATCCACAACATCTTGTGGCCCTGGCATTGACAAATGCCGGGGCTTATTTTTTAGCCAGCTCCCTTCCCGCAGATTCCCTTAGGCAGTATTGTTTTTACACTTGATTCGTGACGAACCGGGCGTGCCCGGAGCCATGAAAATGGGATGTCTTGTCAGGATGCGGCACATTATAGGACGGAGACAGACCTCTTATGTTTGAAGGGGAAGACAACCTGCATCGACCAGCGTTACGCCAAGCGGCGGCGCAGTTGCTGCGGGATAGTGCATATCGGCTTTCGGCGGGATCGAAGCACGGCAAAGGCCGGCTTGCCTACCTGAGCCGCCTGTTGCGGCTCAGCGTTTTCGGCGGTCTGGTGACCGGTCTGGCGGGACCCGTTCTCGCACAGAGTAACGCTGCGGCGCAGACCAGTATGCGCCTCTTTACCTCCTCCGAAATGGCCGTCTTCTCCGTCATCATCGGCGTCATTTCCGCAGCACTTCTGTCGACCATGTGGATGGTCCGGCAGCGCGGCAATATGGAAAGCGAAAGCCGCGAGATCCGCACGGCTCTTTCCGATGCCAATCAGCGCATTTCGCAGTACCAGGCCCTGATCGCCGACAAGAACCGTCGCATCGTCATCTGGGATGGCCAGAATGCGCGGCCGGAACTTCTCGGCCAGCTGCCGGTCGAGACCGGCGCGCCGCAGGACAACGAATTCCTCGCCTTTGGACGCTGGCTGAAATCGTGGTCGGCCGGCGAGCTCGACAAGGCGATCGACAAGCTGCGCGGCAGCGGCCAGAGTTTTGACATGGTGGTCGAAACCAACCGTGACGAAATCCTCGAAGCACAAGGCCGCATTTCCGGTGGCCGCGCCTTCGTCCGCTTCATCGCGCTCAACAATCTGCGCGCCGAACTGGCCGAACTGAAGATCGAGCGCGACCGGCTGATGACCTCGATCTCGGCTTTCCAAAGCCTGCTAGACGCCATCGACCTGCCGGTCTGGCAGCGCGATGCCGAAGGCAAGCTCACCTGGGTCAACCAGGCCTATGGCGAGGCCGTGGAAGCGGTTTCGACCGATGAGGCCGTGCGTGAGGGACGCGAATTCCTGGCGACCGTAACCCGCGAGCGCATCCGCGCCGCTACCACCCCGGAATCGCCTTTCCACGACAAGATTTCGACCGTGGTGCAAGGCAACCGCACCTTCTTCGACGTTGTCGACGTGAAAGCGCCGAATGGCTCCGCCGGCATGGCCATCGATGTCTCCGAAGCGGAGGCGGTGCGGGCCGAGCTGGCGCGTACGCTGAAGAGCCATGCCGAAACGCTCGATCATCTGGCGACACCGGTCGCGATCTTCGACGGCGACCGGCGGCTGCAATTCTACAATCAGGCCTTTGTCCAGCTCTGGGAACTCGATATCGCCTTCCTCGAGAAGCGGCCCGACAATAGCGAGCTTCTAGACCGGCTGCGCGGCGCCAAGAAGCTGCCGGAACAGCTGAACTGGAAGACTTGGAAGGACGGCGTCCTTTCGGTCTATCGCGCGCTCGATACACAGACCGATCTCTGGCACCTGCCCAACGGCCAGATCCTCAGGGTTTTCGCAACCGCGCATCCGCAGGGCGGCGCGACCTGGGTGTTCGAGAACCTGACCGAGCAGGTCGATCTCGAAACGCGCTACAACACGCTGGTCAAGGTCCAAGGCGAGACCATCGATCATCTCTCCGAAGGCGTCGCCGTTTTCGGTCCCGATGGCCGCATTCGCCTTTCCAACCCGGCGTTCCGCATTCTCTGGAACATCACGGAGGCGCAGGCCAAGCCCGGCACGCATATCCAGACGCTGGCCGAAGCCTGCGCGCCCTCCTATGACCGGCCCGACGGCTGGAAGCGCTTTGCCGAGCAGATCACCAGCTTCGACGACGAGCGGCCGTCATCGCAGGGCACTCTGGAACTCTTTTCCAATCTGGTGCTCGACTACGCGGTCATTCCGCTGCCGAACGCCCAGACCATGCTGACCTTCGTCAACAAGACCGACAGCGTCCGCGCCGAGCGGGCCTTGACGGAAAAGAACGATGCGCTGCTGAAGGCGGACGAGCTGAAGAACGATTTCGTCCAGCATGTCTCCTACGAGCTGCGCTCGCCGCTGACCAACATCATCGGTTTCACCGACCTTCTGAAGACGCCGGGTATCGGCTCGCTGAACGACAGGCAGGCCGAATATATCGATCATATCTCGACGTCTTCCTCCGTGCTTCTGACGCTGGTCAACGACATTCTCGACCTGGCGACCGTCGATGCCGGCATCATGCGGCTGAACTATTCTGAGATCGTGCTCAACGATCTACTTGACGAAGTGTCGATGCAGATCGCCGACCGGCTGCAGGAAAGCGGCGTGACGCTCGAAATCACCGTGCCGGCCCATCTCGGCTCCATCGTTGCCGACCAGCAGCGTCTGAAACAGATCCTGCTCAAGCTTCTCACCAATGCCGCGAACTTCGCGCCCGAGGGATCGACGATTGCGCTCAAATGTGGGCGCGAAGGTGCGGATTTCGTCTTCTCGGTCTCCGACAAGGGTCCGGGCATACCGGAAGAGCTGATCCACTCGGTCTTCGATCGCTTCGCCTCCGGCGGCAAGGGTGGCAAGCGCAGCGGCGCAGGCCTTGGCCTTTCTATTGTCGAAAGCTTCGTCAGCCTGCATGATGGCGAGGTTTCCATCGAAAGCCAGCCGGGCAAGGGGACGATCGTGACCTGCCGCATCCCCTCGGCTGAATTGCCCCATTCCGTCGCAGCAGAATGACAGCCTCGAACAGCAGCATTTCCCTCTTCCTCGCAGACGACGACGCCACGGCTGAGCTTGGCGAGGACTTTGCGTTGGCGCTGAAGGTCGGCGACTGTCTGGCCCTTTCGGGCGATCTCGGCGCCGGCAAATCCTCGCTGGCGCGCGCGCTGCTGCGCGCCATGGCCGACGATGCCGAACTGGACGTACCGAGCCCGACCTTTACGCTCGTGCAATCCTATGAGCTGCGCATTCCGGTCTCGCATTTCGATCTCTATCGCCTCGGCGATCCCAGCGAATTGACGGAACTCGGCTTCGACGAAGCCCTACAGACCGGTATCTGCCTTGTCGAATGGCCGGAAATGGCCGAAGGCGAATTGCCGAGGGAGCGCGTCGACCTAAAGCTGACGCACGAGGGCGAAGGACGGCGCGCCGTTATCACGGCGCCTGCCAAGCAGATGGCGCGGATCGAGCGCGTGCTTGCCATTCGCGCCTTTCTCGATACGCACGGCTATCGCGGCGCACATAGGCGCTTCCTAACCGGCGATGCCTCGCTGCGAGCTTACGAATCCATCCATCAGGCAGATGGCGGCAGCCGTATAATCCTGATGGATTGGCCGGGTCTGCCGGAAGGGCCGCCCGTGCTCGACGGCAAGCCCTATCCGAAGGTCGCGCATCTTGCCTGGGATACCTATCCCTTCGTGGCGATCGCCAACATCCTGCGCGAAAACGGCTTTGCCGCCCCGGAAATCTTCGCGGCCGATTACGACCAGGGCATCCTTCTGATCGAGGATCTCGGCACCGAAGGCGTGCTCGACGCCGGGGGCAAACCAATTGCCGAGCGCTATCGCGAAAGCGTCGCCTGCCTCGCTCATCTGCACGGTCTTTCCATTCCGCACGATATTCCGGTGACGCCCGATCACGTCCATCACATTCCGGATTTCGACCGGACCGCGATGAAGATGGAAGCGCGGCTGCTTCTCGACTGGCATCTCCCCTGGAAGCGCGGCACGCCTGCAAGCGACGAGGAACGCGCCGACTATCTGGCGATCTGGGACAGGCTGATCGATCAGCTTGAAGACACGGAAAAGAACCTGCTTCTGCGCGATATGCATTCGCCCAACATCATCTGGCGGGCGGCAAAAAAGGGCATCCAGCGGATCGGCCTCATCGACTTTCAGGACGCGATGATCGGGCCGACCTCCTACGACGTGGCTTCGCTGGTGCAGGACGCCCGGGTGACGATCGAGCGCGACCTACATGACCAGCTGATGTCTGACTATCTTGCGCTCCGGCACGCCCAGGGCGGTTTCGACGAGGCCAAGTTCCTGAAGAGCTGGGCGATCATGTCGGCGCAGCGCAATTGCAAGCTCGCCGGCCTCTGGGTGCGGCTCTTGCAGCGCGACGGCAAGCCGGGCTATCTGAAGCACATGCCGCGCACGCTCGCCTATCTCGCCATCGCCTTCGAACACGAAGCCTTGGCACCTCTGCGCGAGTGGTGCGAGAAGGCTGGGATCGGCCGGGCATAACAGCCAGAGATCGAGCGACGGCTTTCCGGCCTTGTGCTAAGGAAAGCAGATAGCGAATCGAAAGTTCGAGACGAGATGACCATCAAGCAAGCCATGGTATTGGCTGCGGGGCTTGGAACCCGCATGCGGCCGATCACCGACACCATCCCGAAGCCGCTGGTAAAGATCGCCGGCAAGCCGATGATCGACTATACGCTGGATGCTTTGGTGCAGGCAGGTGTCGAGCGTGCCGTCGTCAACGTCCATCATCACGCCGATCAAATGGAAGCGCATCTGCGCGGCTATCGCGGCCTTGAAATCCTGATCTCCGACGAACGGGACGCGTTGATGAACAATGGCGGCGGCCTCGTCAAAGGCCTGAAGCTTTTGAGCCGCGATCCGGTGTTCGTCATGAATGCCGACCTGTTCTGGATCGGCGAAAAGCCCGGCCATCCATCGAACCTGGAACGCTTAGCCGGATTCTACGACGAGCAACGCATGGATATGGCGATGCTCTGCGTCGATCTGGAGCGAACCACGGGCCATAACGGCAAGAATGACTTCGGCATGGCGCAGGATGGACGGCTTGCCCGCTATCGCGATGTCGGACGCGATGGCGTCGTTTATGCCGGCGCGATCGCGATGAGCCCGTCCTTCCTCGACGACGCGCCCGACGACGCTTTCAACGTCAACATCTACTTCGACAAGGCCATCGAACGCGGCCGGCTCTACGGCACCATGCTCGACGGCCATTGGCTGACTGTGGGAACGCCGGCTGCGGTCGGCGAGGCGGAGGAAGCGATCCGGACATTCCGGGCGTTTGCGTGAGCCTATGGCGGGCGGACACCGGCAACGCATCCTGACGATTCCGGCAGGCCTGCCCTTTCTGAAGACCCTTGCGTCCGCCCTCTGCGACGGCCGGCTGACCGAGCATTTCAGTCATGATCCGGAAGACCCGCTGTCGCTTGCCAAGGTCAGTATCTTCCTGCCGACGCGGCGCGCGGTGCGTGTGTTGCGCTCGGAATTCGTCGACCTGCTCGGCGGCCGTTCCGCCATCCTGCCCGTCATTCGCCCGCTCGGCGAAACCGACGACGACAGCGGCTATTTCGAGGAAAACCTGCCTGAGACAGCCGACCTGGCGCAGCCGCTTGCCAACACGGCACGGCTCCTGGAACTGGCGCGGTTGATCCTTGCCTGGCGCAACAGGCTGCCGCAGATCGTGCGCGACATTCACTCCGATTCGCCGCTGGTGGCGCCGGCAAGCCCAGCCGATGCCATCTGGCTCGCGCGCAACCTCGCCGAACTCATCGATTCGCTGGAGACCGAGGATCGCGAATGGAGCGAGCTTGCCAATCTCAGTGCCGACGAACATGCGCTCTGGTGGCAGCTGACGGCTGAATTCCTGGCGATCGCCAGCGCCTTCTGGCCGGTTCGCCTCGAAGAACTCGGCAAATCCTCGCCCGCCCGCAACCGCAACGCCGTTCTTCGCGCCGAGGTGCAGCGGATATCAACCATGCGCCATGCCGGGCCGGTCATCATCGCCGGCTCGACCGGCTCGGTGCCGGCAACTGCGGAGCTGATCGCTGGCGTCGCCTCGCTGCCGCAGGGCGTGATCGTGCTGCCGGGCCTCGATCTTTCGATGCCGGAAGAAGACTGGCAGCTCGTGGCACCGGAAACGGCTGCCGGCGAGCGATCCGATCCCACCACCCGCAGCCATTCGCAATATGGCCTATCGCTGCTGCTCAAGCGCCTGCACGTCACCCGCCGCGATGTCGAAACCATCGCAGAGGCTCCCAAGGCCATGCAGATGCGCGCGGAAATCCTGTCGCGCGCCCTGGCGCCGGCAAAAGCGACGAGCGGCTGGGGAGGCTGGCGCAAGACACTTGCAGCCGACGCCATTACGGACGCCTTCGCCGATGTTTCCCTGATCGAGGCATCGAACGAGCGCGAGGAAGCGACGGCAATCGCCATTGCATTGCGGCTGGCACTGGACAAGCCAGGGCGCAACGGTGGCGAGAGCCAGGCGGCGCTGATCACCCCGGACCGCAATCTTGCCAGACGGGTCACGGCAGAGCTTGCCCGCTTCGGCATCACGGCCGATGATTCCGCCGGCACGCCGCTGAACGCCACGCCGCAAGGCACGCTGCTGCAACTGATGCTCGAGGCAACGCTTCGCCTTGGCGACCCCGTCGCCGTCGTCGCCCTGCTCAAACATCCCCTCGCCCGCTTCGGCCTGCCGCTCGAAATGCATCGGCCAGGCGTCGATGCGCTGGAAATCCTGGCACTGAGAGGCGGCGTCGCCAATATCGATGTCGGCACGCTGGAAAGCCTGCTTGACAGCCGCATCGCCGAGCAGGCCAGCGACCGGCACGCGCCGCAATGGCGCAAATCGCTGCCGCATGAGGCCATCGAATACGCGCGAGAACTGGCGCGGCGGGTGACTGCCGCATGCGAGCCGCTTACATCCGCGCTCTCCCTGCGGACTGTCGAGGGCCTACCGACCCTTTCCGAATGGGCAGAACGTACCGGTCGGGCGCTGGAGGCGGTGGCAGCCGACGAACGCGGCAATCTGGCCGCCCTTTGGTCCGGTGAAGCCGGCGATACGCTCGCCAGCCTGTTGAAGGATGTCATCGACACCGAAGGCCAGCTCGAGGCCGATGGCGTGCAGTGGATCGACATCACGACAGCGCTCTGCGTGGGCCAAGCGGTGAAACCGCGGGCACTCAGCCATCCCCGCCTCTTCATCTTCGGTACGCTGGAAGCCCGCCTGCAGAGCGTCGATACGCTGATCCTCGGCGGTTTGAACGAAGGATCATGGCCGGGGCAGACAGCAAACAATCCCTTCATTTCCCGCAGCATGAAGACGGAGATCGGCCTGGAGCCGCCGGAGCGCCGCATCGGCCAGCTCGCGCACGATTTCGAAATGGCGAACGGCACTCGCGATCTGATCTATTCGCGGGCACTGCGTCAGGGCTCGACCCCGACGGTCGCCTCGCGCTGGCTACAGCGGCTGATCGCTCTCGGCGGCAAGGAACTGGAAGACGCCATGAAGGCCCGCGGCGACCAGTATCGCCAATGGGCCGCCATGATCGACGAGGGCGAAAACCAGGCGCCGGCGCTGCGCCCGGCACCAAAGCCGCCTGTGGAATTGCAGCCGAAAAGCTATTCCTTCAGCGAGGTGGGGCGGCTGCGCCGTGACCCCTATGCCATCTATGCCCGGCGCGTGCTGCGGCTCGATCCGGTCGATCCGTTCAACCGCGATCCCGGGCCGGCCGAGCGCGGCACGCTCTACCACAAGATCATCGATCGCTTCGTCCGCGAGGGGCATATCGCCGGCACGCCGGATGCGACGCTGGCCATGGATCGCATCATCGCAGACCTCTTCGATGCCGAGCGATTGCCTGTTCACATCGACAGCGTCTGGCGGCCGCGGTTTCGCGAAGTGGCGCGGGCTTTCCTTGCCTGGGAAGCGCAACGGCGACCCGAGGTTCGTAAAACGGCAACGGAAGTACCCGCCGGCGTCGAGATCGAACCGATCGGCATTCGCCTCACGGGCGTTGCCGACCGCATCGACGTCAAGAGCGACAAAGCAGCCGATCTCATCGACTACAAGACCGGCTACAACCCCTCCCCGCCACAGGCACGCGCGCTGCTCGATCCGCAGCTGGCGCTCGAAGCCTATGCGCTGAAGGCCGGCGCCTTCCACAATATCGGTGTACTGCGACCCGAGAACCTGCTCTATGTCCGACTGCGGCCCGGAGACCGCTTTAAGGTTGATCAGGTCAACAACGAGCATTCCAGCCGCGGCGGCAAGACGGAAACGAAGTCGGCTATGGATCTGGCGCAGGAATCGATGGACCAGCTGGTGAAATTCGTCTCGCTGCTGCAGTCAGGCGAAAAGGGCTTCTCGTCGCGGCTGATCCCGGCCCAGCAGTTCGAATATGGCGGCGATTACGATCACCTCGCCCGCGTATCGGAATGGTCGACGGCAGAAAGCGAACAGGAAGGCGGCGGCGATGAGTGAACTTCCCGCCGACGACTTCGCCAACCTGCCCGAAAGCGACGATCCCGGCGTCTGGATCAGCTGGACGACGATCCAGCAATCCATCGCCTCCGACCCCGAACGCTCGGCCTGGGTTTCGGCCAATGCCGGCTCCGGCAAGACGCATGTGCTGACGCAGCGCGTTATCCGTCTTCTTCTTGCTGGCGCGCGGCCTTCGGCCATTCTCTGCCTGACCTATACAAAGGCTGCGGCGTCCGAAATGTCGAACCGTGTCTTCGACCGCCTCGCTGCCTGGGCAACCATGCCGGACGAGGAACTGAAGACGCGCATCGCCGACATCGAGGGCAAGGAGCCTGACATCTTCAAGCTCGCCGAGGCACGGCGGCTCTTTGCCAAGGCGCTGGAAACACCGGGCGGGCTGAAGATCCAAACGATCCATGCCTTTTGCGAGGCCCTGCTGCATCAGTTCCCGCTTGAGGCCAATGTCGCCGGGCACTTCTCCGTTCTCGACGATCGCGCGGCAGCCACCTTGCTCGATGATGCGCGTCGCGCGCTGCTTTCATCTGCGACGTCGCATGGTGATGCTCAGCTAGCGGAGGCCTTTGCCTATGTGCTCGATCTCGGCGACGAATCAGGCCTTGAAACGCTGCTTGGCGATATCGTCGCCAATCGCAACGCCATCCGGCGCTTCACCGAGGCTGCCGAGCGGCAGGGCGGCTTTGAGGCGGCTCTGCTGGCGCGGCTCGGCCTCTCCGCCAGCGACACGGAAGACGGCATCGTAGGGCAATATTGGCCGCTTCCCGGCCTCTCCGGCGCGACGCTTGAGCTCTATCTGACCCTTGCCGATCAAAAGGGTGGCGCCAAGGCGCAGGAGATTGCTTATGCGCTGCGCCTTGCCAAGCGCGAGGCAGACCCGATCGCCCGGGCCGAAATCCTCGAAAAGATCATGCTGACCGCCAAGGGCGAGCCGAAATCCGACAGCCAATTCTTCGTCAAGGCAATGCTGGCAGATGCCCCTGCCCTTGCCGAGGCTGTCGCTGAGGCACGCGCCCATGTGGTTGCCTGCCGCGACCGGCTGAAGCTGATGCGGATGTATCGTGCCACGCGCGCGGCCCTCATCCTCACCGACCGGCTGAACCGGGATTATGAAGAGCTGAAGAAGCGGCGCAGCCAGCTCGATTTCGAAGACCTCATCACCCGCACGGCCGATCTCCTGACCAAGAAGGATGTCGGACCGTGGATCCACTACAAGCTGGATCAGGGCATCGATCATATTCTGGTGGACGAGGCGCAGGACACCAGCCCGATCCAGTGGAGCGTCATCCAGTCGCTGGCGGAGGATTTCTTTTCCGGCGAAAGCGCGCGGCCGACGCTCAGAACCATCTTTGCCGTCGGCGACGAGAAGCAGTCTATCTACTCGTTCCAAGGCGCACGGCCCGAACGCTTTTCCGAGGAAAGCGATCGCACGCGGCGGCGGGTGGGCGCCAGCGGCCAGCAATTCTCGTCGATCCGTCTGCCGCTCTCCTTCCGCTCGACGGCCGACGTTCTCGGCGCCGTCGATCATGTCTTTACCAGCCCGGAAAATGCCCGGGGACTGAGTGCCGTCAACGAGCCGGTGGTGCATCGTTCCAGCCGCATCGGCCATCCCGGCGCCGTCGACCTCTGGGAGATGATCGCGCCGGAGCCGGCCGCCAAGGAGGAGGACTGGACGGCGCCTTTCGATTCGACGCCGGAAAGTGCGCCCGCCGCCATCCTGGCGCGGCGGATGGCGCAGGCGATCGGCAATCTCGTCGGACGGGAAACCATCATCGAGAAGGGCAAGACCCGGTTCATCGAGGCCGGCGACATTCTCGTGCTGGTGCGCAAGCGCGACAGTTTCGTCAACGCGCTGACGCGCGCTTTGAAACGACGCGGCAATATTCCCGTCGCCGGCGCCGACCGTCTGGTGCTGACCAGCCATATCGCCATTCAGGATCTTCTCGCGCTCGGCCGCTTCCTGTTGCTGCCGCAAGACGATCTTTCGCTTTCTGCCCTGCTGAAAAGCCCCTTATTCGATCTCAGCGAAGAAGATGTCTTCGCCGTCGCCGCCTATCGCGATGAAGAGGAAAGCGTCTGGAGCCATCTGCAGCGATTTGCCGAGGATGGTCATGATCGCTTCAAGCAAGCAGCCGAGCGGCTGAAAACCTATCTTTCGCTGTCGAAGAGCCTGGCCGTTCACGACTTCTACGCTCGCGTGCTCGGCAGCTTCGGCGGCAGGCGGCAGTTTCTGGCGCGACTCGGCACCGAGGTTAGCGATATCCTCGACGAATTCCTGACTTTTGCGCTCGATCATGAGACCAGCGGCCTGCCTGGGCTGCAATCCTTCATCTCGACGCTGGAGCTTGAAGCGCCGACCGTGAAGCGCGAGCAGGACAAGGGCCGCAACGAAGTGCGGATCATGACGGTTCACGCGTCTAAGGGGCTGGAAGCGCCGATCGTCTTCCTCGTCGACGGCGGCGGCAAGGCCTTTACGCACACGCATCTGCCGAAGATGCGGCTGATCGAGACCGGCAGGGACCAGATCCCGCTGCCGGTTTGGGTTCCGGTCTCGGCGCTTGCGAACTCGCTGACGCAGGCCGATGCGGCGCGGCTGCAGTCGCTGGCGGAGGAAGAGTATCGCCGCCTGCTCTATGTCGGCATGACCCGCGCCGCCGACCGGCTGATCATCTGCGGCTATCGCGGCATTCGTGAAAATCCCGATACATGGCATGCCATGATTTCCACGGCCTTGCGCGGAGACGAACAGCATTGCACGCCGAAGACCTTCTCCGGGCCTGATGGCGATTGGGAAGGTTTAAGCTGGCGCGTCGCGCAGGTGCAGCGCGAGTTCGAAACCATGCGCGAACCGGAAAAACGGACGGAGCGTACCGGCCTGCCCGCCGGCCTCAGCCGGCCACTGCCGCCACAAAGAAACCTGCCGCGGCCGCTCAGCCCCTCCGGCGTCGGCACCGTCATCGACGACGAGGCAGACAGCCTGCTCGTCACATCGGCGCTCTTCGGCGAAAAGGTCAAGTCCGACCGCGCCCTACAGAAGGGCCGCTTCATCCACCGCATGCTGCAGACATTGCCCGAAATCGCGCTTGAGGAGCGCGCCGATGCCGCCAGGCGCTATGCCGAGCGGGCCACGCGCTTCTGGCCGCAGGCGGAGCGCGATGCGCTGATCAATTCGGTCATGGCGCTGCTGTCGCATCCGGATCTGCAGGGCACTTTCAGCGCCCATGCGCAGGCGGAAGTCTCGATCATGGGAACGCTGAAACTCGGTAGTCAATCCTATGCCGTCTCGGGCCGACTCGATCGCCTGGCTGACTTCGACGACCGTATCGTCATTCTCGACTACAAGACAAACCGTGTGCCACCCGGCGAAGAAGGCACGATCCCCTTCGCGCACAGGGCACAGCTTGCCATCTATCGCGAAATCCTTAGGCCGCTTTATCCGGGCAAGCGCATCGACTGCGTGCTGGTCTATACCGAAAACGCCTCGATCTACACGCTGTCCGATAGGGCGCTGGCATCGGCGCTTGCGGAGCTCGAGACAAAGTGAAATACCAAATATTGACATCTGGGCACCGCATCATCACATATCTAGCAACCCGTAAATCCTGGTAAGGAGCAGCCTATGGCTACCGTTAAAGTCGATACCTCCAACTTCGCCACCGAAGTGCTGCAGTCTGCAGAGCCTGTCGTCGTTGATTTCTGGGCCGAATGGTGCGGTCCGTGCAAGATGATCGCCCCGGCTCTCGAAGAACTCGCCGTGCAGTTCGAAGGCAAGGTCAAGGTTGCCAAGCTCAACATCGACGAAAACCCGGAACTGGCCGCCCAGTTCGGCGTTCGCTCGATCCCGACGCTTGCCATGTTCAAGGCCGGCGAAGTCGCTGACATCAAGGTCGGCGCCGCTCCCAAAACGGCCCTGCAGAACTGGATCTCCAGCGCATCCTGATCTCGGTATCGATCGCATGAATTAAAAAAGCCCGGCTCGACCGGGCTTTTTTATTGATCTCGATTTGGTTTACCGGGGCGGCGTGCCGTTATCCGCAAGTACATCGCCGACCAGATAGAGGGAGCCGCCGATCAGGATGCGCGGAGGCAGCGAGGCCGGCGCCGCAAGGGCCTTGATCGCATCCAGTGCCTCGCCGACATCAGACATCGGCTCTGCCACCAGGCCGGCATCATAGGCGGCATTCGCCAGGATGACGGGATCGATCATCGCATCGCTGCCGCGGATCGGCACGCAATAAACCTTCTCCGCGAGACCGACGAAAGCCTTGAAATAACCGACGGGATCCTTGGTGTTGATCATGCCAATGATCAGGAATAGAGGCCTCGGCTGGCGCTCTTCGAAATTGGCCATGGCCTCGGCGATAACTTCGCCGGCGCCGGGATTGTGGCCGCCATCGACCCAGATTTCCGCCCCTTCGGGCGCGCGCGGCATCAGATTGCCTTCCGTCAGCCGCTGCAGGCGCCCCGGCCATTCGACCGAGGTCATCGCCTTTTCCATCATCGCTTCGGTAACGACGAAGCCGGCGGCCTTGACTGCGCGGATGGCGGCAGCGGCATTGCCATACTGGTGGCGGCCGGGCAGGCGCGGCAGGGGCAGGTCGGCAAGGCCGAACTCATCCTGATAGACCAGCTGGCCATATTCTTCGTGGGCAGAAAAATCCTGGCCGAAAACAGCGGTCGGGCAGCGAAGCCGCTCGGCCGTCGATATCAAGACATCGAGTGCTGCATCATATTCCTGATGGCCGATGACGACGGGATGGCCCGATTTCATGATGCCGGCCTTCTCGGCGGCGATCAGCTCGACGCGATCGCCGAGATAGGGCTGATGATCGAGCGAAATAGGCATGATGACCGAGACGGCCGGATCGGAAATGACATTGGTGGCATCGAAACGACCGCCGAGGCCCACTTCGATGATGGCGGCATCGGCCGGGTGTTCGGCGAAGAGAAGGAAGGTCGCGGCCGTCAGGATTTCGAAGACCGTGATCTTCTGGCCGGCATTGGCGGCGGCGATGCGGCGCAGCACATCGGCGAAAACGGCATCGTCGACAAGCTGACCACGGCCGCCCTTGACGCCCATCCGGTAGCGCTCATGCCAATTGACGAGATGCGGCGAGGTGTGGACATGCACGCTGTAGCCGCCGGCCTCAAGCAGCGCGCGGCAGAAGGCCGTCACCGATCCCTTGCCGTTGGTGCCGGCGACATGGATCACCGGCGGCAACTTCCTATGAGGATTGCCGAGGATATCGAGCAGCCGGGTTATTCTCTCCAGAGAGAGATCGAAGCCCTTTGGGTGCAGCCCCAACAGCTTCTCGATCTCCCTTGCTGCCTCGCTCGTTGCGGATTGATCCATAGCCGTCATCCCGCACCTCCGCCTTTCGGCTATCTATGATATCAGGCGTTCGCCGCTACCGGCAGCGCCGCGCCGTTCTTGCTCTTGGCGGACACATCGTTTGCCGGCACCTTGGTCAGGATCTTCAGGAGCGTGGCAAGAGTGTCCGGAATATCGTGGCGCTTGACGACCATGTCGACCATGCCGTGTTCCAGCAGGTATTCCGAGGTCTGGAAGCCTTCCGGCAGCTTCTCGCGGATGGTCTGCTCGATGACACGCTTGCCGGCGAAGCAGATTTCCGCACCCGGCTCGGCCAGATGAATATCGCCCAGCATGGCGTAGGAAGCTGTAACGCCGCCGGTGGTCGGGTTGGTCAGAACGACGATATAGGGCTGACCTGCTTCCTTCAGCATATCGACGGCAACGGTCGTGCGCGGCAGCTGCATCAGCGACAGAATGCCTTCCTGCATGCGCGCGCCGCCCGAAGCGGGGAACATGACCAGCGGGCACTTTTCCGAAATCGCGCGCTCGAATGCCTTGACGATGGCTTCGCCGGCGGCAATGCCGAGTGAACCGCCCATGAAATTGAATTCATGCACGACGGCAACAAGCTTCACGCCGCGAACCTTGCCGACGCCGGCAAGGATCGTGTCTTCCTGCTCGGTCTTGAGGCGGCTGTCCTTCAGGCGATCGGTGTATTTCTTCGAGTCGCGGAACTTCAGCGGGTCCTGCGCCACCTTCGGCTGCGGCAGGGCTTCGTATTCACCCTTGTCGAAGAGATCCGTCAGGCGGGCCTTGGCCGGCATCTTCATATGGAAGCCTGATGCCGGAATGACCCACTTGTTGTCCTCCAGATCCTTGTGGAAAACCATTTCGCCGGTCTCCGGGCACTTGATCCAGAGATTCTCCGGAACCTCGCGACGGCCCAGCATGGAGTTGATCCGCGGGCGAACGTAATTCGTGATCCAGTTCAATTCGAAACTCCTAATCGACCCAATTCATCGATCTCGTCGTCACTTCAAGCGCTTTCGCTTTTCTTCGAAGCGCGAAAACACTCCATCTCTTATTGTCCACATTCCCGACCGAAGGCCGCTGTGCGCTCTGTCAGGACATGCTCTAACGCCCGCAGGCCTTTTCTTCAATCGGTAACGACCGATGAGAAGGCCTATATGGGAAAACTATTCGGCGGCAACAAGGCGCGCAGAGCGGGTTCCCGTCGACAGGCCGCGCACCAGCGTCGCAACGGCCTGGATGGTATCTGCCGTCGCCTTGCCATCCTTGGTAAGGCTGGTGGCAATCTGGTTGACGATGGCGGTGCCGACGACGACGCCGTCAGCGGAAGCGCCGATCAGCTTGGCGTGCTCGGCCGTCTTGACGCCGAAGCCGACGCAGACCGGCAGCTCAGTGTGCTCCTTGATGCGCTCGACCGCACCCGAAACCAGCGACGGATCCGGCAGGGCCGAACCGGTGATGCCGTTCATCGAGACATAATAGACGAAGCCGGACGTGTTTTTCAGAACCGTCGGCAGGCGCTTGTCATCGGTGGTGGGCGTTGCCAGGCGGATGAAATTGATACCCTTGCGGATGGCAGGAATACAAAGCTCGTCATCCATTTCCGGCGGCAGGTCGACGACGATCAGGCCATCGATGCCGGCGGCAATCGCGTCATCGAGGAACTTTTCGACGCCATAGATGTAGATCGGATTGTAGTAGCCCATCATCACGATCGGCGTATCGGCATCGACTTTACGGAAATCGGTTGCGAGCTGCAGCGTCTTCTTCAGCGTCTGGCCGGCCTTCAGGGCACGCTGGCCGGCAAGCTGGATCGCCGGGCCGTCGGCCATGGGATCGGAGAAGGGCATGCCGAGTTCGATGACGTCGGCGCCGGCTTCCGGCAGCGCCTTCATGATGCCGAGCGAGGTCTCGTAATCGGGATCGCCGCCCATGAAATAGGTGACGAGTGCCGGGCGGCCTTCAGCCTTCAGAGCGGCGAAGCGTTTGTCCATACGTGCGGTCATGGCGTCTAACTCACATTCCCAGAATCTTGCCGACGGTGAAGATATCCTTGTCGCCGCGGCCGGAGAGGTTCATCAGGATGATCTCGTCCTTGCCCATCTTCGGGGCACGCTTGATCACTTCGGCGAGCGCATGGCTCGGCTCGAGCGCCGGAATGATGCCCTCGAGGCGCGTCAGCGTCTGGAAGGCGTCCAGCGCCTCATGGTCCATGATCGGAACATATTCGGCGCGGCCGATATCGTTCAGCCAGGAGTGTTCCGGGCCGATGCCGGGATAGTCGAGGCCAGCCGAGATCGAATGACCTTCTTTGATCTGGCCGTCGCCGTCCTGCAGCAGATAGGTGCGGTTGCCGTGCAGCACGCCGGGCGAACCGGCGGTGATGGATGCGCAATGCTCATCGCCCTGCAGACCCTTGCCGCCGGCTTCGACGCCGACGATCTTGACGCCTTCGTCATCGAGGAAGGGATGGAAGATGCCGATGGCGTTCGAGCCGCCGCCGACGGCCGCGATGACGAGATCCGGCAGGCGGCCTTCGGCCTCCAGTATCTGCGCGCGGGCTTCCGTGCCGATCACGGCCTGGAAATCGCGGACCATTTCCGGATAGGGATGCGGGCCGGCGGCCGTGCCGATCAGGTAATAGGTATCATCGACATTGGTGACCCAGTCGCGCAGCGCCTCGTTCATGGCGTCCTTCAGCGTGCCGCTGCCGGCGGTCACAGGGATAACCTCGGCGCCCAGGAGCTTCATGCGGAAAACGTTCGGCGCCTGGCGCTCCACATCGGTCGCGCCCATGTAGACGACGCAGGGCAGGCCGAAGCGGGCAGCAACCGTCGCCGAGGCAACGCCATGCTGGCCGGCACCGGTCTCGGCGATGATGCGGGTCTTGCCCATGCGCTTGGCGAGCAGGATCTGACCGATGCAATTGTTGATCTTGTGCGAACCCGTGTGGTTCAGCTCTTCGCGCTTGAAATAGATTTTTGCGCCGCCGAGTTCTGCCGTCAGGCGCTCGGCAAAGTAAAGCGGGCTCGGTCGACCGATGTAATGCGTGCCCAGCGACTTCAGCTCAGCCTGAAAGGCCGGATCGTCCTTCGCCTTGTTCCATTCCTCCTGCAAATCCAGGATCAGCGGCATCAACGTTTCGGCTACGAAACGACCACCGTAAATGCCGAAACGGCCGTCCTCATCGGGGCCGGAGCGGAAGGAATTGGGTTTAGGCGTCTGGTTCACTTTCTACTCCCTGCTGCCGGTTCCGGCAGACATGCTTCTGCAAAAGCGTCGAAAAACTGGTCGATCTTGCCCAGATCCTTCACACCCGGCGCGCTTTCGACGGCGGAGGAAAGATCCACACCCGTGGCCTTGGTGGATGCCAGAGCGCGGGCGACATTGTCCTTGTTCACCCCGCCCGACAGCATGTAATCCACCCGATCATCGAGCCAGCTCATCAGGCTCCAATCGAAGGACACGCCGTTTCCGCCCGGCAGCTCCGAGCCGGCAGGCGGCTTGGCGTCGAACAGGAAGCGGTCGGCAATGCCGATATAGGATTCCACCCGCCTCAGATCGTCGGCGTCGCGCACCGACATGGCCTTCATGACGGGGACATTATAGACCGCTTTGATGGTCAGCACACGCTCCGGGCTTTCATTGCCATGGAGCTGCAGCATGTCCGGCTTCACCAACGACATGATCTCGTCGAGATCGTCATTCGTCGGGTTGACCGTGACGGCGACGATCTTCGCCTTGCCGCGCGCGCGCTCCGCCAGCAGGCCGGCCAGATCGGGCTCGATATAGCGCGGGCTCTTTTCGAAGAAGATAAAGCCGATATGGGTGGCGCCGCGCTCAAGAGCTCGATCCACCGCTTCTGGCGTCTTCAGACCACAAATTTTGACATCGGCGTTCATGGCAGCGGAGTGACACGAAAATTCAAAAGAGTCGAGCCTAAAGGCGACGTTGGCGGGATTTTTAGGCTCTCACCCTGCGATGGGCGACAACGGCCTTTCAGACCGAGGCATAGACATGATCCGCCTGAGACAATGAGCCCCTTATTTAACCGTGATTACGACCTTGCCTTTGACCCGGCCGGTCTCCACGTAGGCCAGCGCCTCGTTGGTGCTTTCGAACGGAAAGATCTTATCCATCACAGGTCGTATTGCCCCGGCCTCGATCAGGGACGTGATCTGGTCGAGCTGCGCCCCGTTCGCTGTCATGAAGACGAACGAGTAGGTTACACCATGACGCTTTGATTTCCTGCGGATGCCGGCGCTCAGCAGACGCATGACCTGCCGAAGCAGCCAGCCGGAGCTGCTCTGCCTGGCAAAGGCCGGATCCGGCGGACCGGAGATTGAGATGAGTTTTCCGCCGGGCTTCAACACTCGAAGCGATTTCTCCAGCGTATCCTTGCCAAGGCTGTTCAGAACGACGTCATAACCCCGCAACACCTCCTCGAAATCATCCTTCCTGTAGTCGACGACGACATCCGCGCCGAGGCTTTTGACAAGATCGACGTTGGCCGTGCTGGTCGTCGTCGCCACTTGTGCTCCGATGTGCTTGGCAAGCTGGATGGCGACCGCCCCCACGCCGCCAGAGCCGGCATGGATGAGAACTTTTTGTCCTCTCTCAAGATTTGCCCGCCCGACGAGAACCTGCCAAGCCGTCAAAGCGACGAGAGGCATCGATGCCGCCTCTTCCATCGTCAGGTTTTTCGGCTTCATCGCCACGTCGGCCTCGTCCATGGCGATGAACTCCGCGAATGTGCCGATGCGATCCTTGTTGGGGCGCGCATAGACCTCGTCGCCCGGCTTGAAGCTGCGAACCTTGGATCCGACCCGGACCACCACGCCCGCGACGTCGTTGCCGAGGATCAGAGGCAGGCGATAGGGCAGGATGAGCTTGAACTCACCGTCCCTGATCTTGGCATCCAAAGGATTCACACCGGCGGCATGAACCTGCACCATCACATCATTCTCCCGCAGCTCGGGTTCCGGACTTTGCCCAAGTCTCACAGCACCGCCCTTTGCGTAGCGATCGATCAGAAATGCTTTCATCGGAACTAACTTTCGTTTCTAAAGGTGACGGACGGCCGGAGTTGGAAGACACGATCTGGCGACAGAAGCAGTCAGACGGGAAGCCGGCTAAATTTACGAAGACTCCTGTCGACGAAAGATTCAGGTAGGAAACGGCGTAGGAAACGGACCTGTGCCGCTGCCTTGCCTGCCGTGTAGCGTCTCTTGGGTGATGTGGCATTGGCGGCCTTGACCACGATGCCGGCGACCAGTTCCGGTGCATCGCCCGCTTCAACAACCTCGCGCATAAGCTTCTCTGCATCGGCACGAGCCATGTCGTATTCGCGAAGCGGACGGTCCGGGTGCACGATATTCGCTTCGAAAGACGTGCGGGTGACGCCGGGCTCGACGAGAACGATGCGGATGCCCTGTGTGCGAACTTCGTGATCGAGAGACTCGGAATAGCCCTCGATCGCATGCTTGGTCGATGCATAGAGTGCATTGAAGGGAGCAGGAATAAGCCCAAGGATGGAACTCATGTTGATGATCCTGCCCTTTCGCTGCCGTCTCATCATGGGCAGGACAGCATTCGTCACGCGTAATGCGCCGAAGAGGTTCACATCGAAAAGAGCCTTTGCCTGCGCCGCTGAGGACTCCTCTGCGCCGCCAAGCAAACCCATTCCAGCGTTGTTGACCAGCAGATCGATCCGCCCGGCGTGAACCATTATGTCATCGACTGCTCTCTGCACGGATCTATCATCGGTGACGTCGCAGACCAGCATGGAGATGCCATCAAGAGTGCCCGCCATCGCCTTCCGACTGGTCCCAAACACCCTATACCCATCGCGCCGCAGCGCTCGCGCGGTCGCCAGCCCGATTCCGGAAGAAGCGCCTGTGACCAAGGCAATGCCGCGTTCTGTCTTGCTCATCCGTCTCCACTTTCACTTTGGCATGGAACGTCAATGGGCATTCTGTTACTATCAAATCAGTAGTAAGTCACTATCAAAAAGATATCGACATGAAGAATCTTTCGAATCAACCATGCCTGATCGCACGCAGCCTCGCATTGATCGGCGATGCATGGAGTATGCTGATCATGCGGGACGCCCATGCCGGGCTCACCCGCTTTGACGACTTTCGCAAGAGCTTAGGCATTGCACCGACGATGCTGACCAGCCGGCTATCGGCTCTTACGGAAGACGGCCTTCTCGAGAAACGGCGCTATTCGGAACGGCCTCCGCGCGATGAATACGTGCTGACGGCAGCCGGCCAAGATTTCCTGCCGGTGCTGTTTGCGATCGGCGCATGGGGGCGGAAGCATCGCCCGAGCAGCGGAGTGACCCGCTTCTTCGATGCTGAAAACGGTACGGAAATCGATCCTGTCACAATCGACCGCGCGACTGGTGCCCCGATCGGGACACGCCCCATCCGTATCGCCGCACCCGAATGATCCTTGTCGTTCGAAGAGAACGAGACGTATTTGCTCGGACGACGGGTTCTCGCCGGCGGTAAGGTTGTCGCCGTCCGTCGCAATTCTCAGCAGGACCAGCAACGATCCTGTTCCGCTAGGAGGATTTGAGGCGCTCGCCGCAGCTCAGGCCACCCGCTCAATCAAAATCGATCGCGTGCAGCTGGCTGCCGTGGCGCTTCAGCCAGGCCTTGGCTTCGTCCATGTCGGGGCAGAGCTTGAGGCAGAGCGCCCAGAAGCGCGGGCCGTGGTTCATCTCGCGCAGATGCGCGACTTCGTGGGCGGCGAGGTAATCGATGACCAGCGGCGGCGCCATGACGATGCGCCAGGAAAAGCTCAGGTTTCCCTGCGAGGAGCAGGAGCCCCAGCGGCTGCGGGTATCCTTCATGGTGATGGAAGAGACAGTCGCGCGGATGGCCTTGGCGTGGACCGCCACGTATTTCTCCAGATCGGCGCGGGCTTCCTTCTTCAGGAAGGTGGCGATGCGGCGGCCGGCATGTTCGGGCATGCCGCTGACGCGCAGCACCGGCCGGCCATCGATGATGACGGCTTCGGTGAGGCCGCGCAGGGTGCCGGTATGCTCGATCCGGTGGCGCACGCCGCGCAGCAGGATTTCGCTGCCGCCGCGCAGGCTGTTGTCGGCTGTGAATTTTGCGAGCTTGGTCAAAAGCCAGCCCTGATGCCGGTCGAGGAAGGCATTGACCTCACGGGCGGAAAGGCCGCGCGGGACGGTCATCTTCAGCGCCCGCCCGCCGGGCTCGATCCTGAGCGTGATGCGCGTTGCCCGCTCATGCTGGCGGATCGTCAGCGGCATCAGCCGGCCGGCGACATCAAGCGTGCGCGTTTCCGGCGCAGCCGGCTTGGCCTGCGGTTTGCGGGATCTGGAGAGCAGCGGAAACATGGAGGCAGTTTTATATGATTCGCCAAAGCGCGTCGCAATCTTTCAGATTCGCTCCTGGCGCTTTGGTCTTTGATTTACACATGTCGTGATCGCAAAACCGCTGCGCGCTTTTGCGCGACTTGCTTTGCGGTTTCTGGCAAAAGAAAACCGGCATCGGATGATGCCGGTTTCGACTATATGATGTGGTTGTTCTCACAGCCCATCACGGCGTCTGGAATTCGGTCGGCGAGCCGCCGCCATTGTCATTGCGCTTGACGCTGTTGCGTTCGCGCATGAAACGGTCGAACTCCTCCTGGTCCTTGGCGCGGCGCAGTTCGCGGGCATAGGCGTCGAACTCGGCGCGCATTTCGTCCAGCTTGCGGCGCTCCTGTTCGAGGCGCTCGAGCTCTGCCCGGCGCCAGTCGTCGAAGGCGACGTTACCGGTCGAGGAGAAGGAATGGCGATGACGATTACGATAGCGTCCGCAGCCACCAAACATGCCGTCGGTCCTTTCGTTTACATCCCGTTTGAATTCCCGCAAACGTTCCCCGAAGAGAATATAGGCGAGCATGGCGAAGCCGAGCGGCCAGAAGACCACGAAGCCTAGTACCATCAGGGCAATAGTAGCCGGAGTCCAATCCGGGCGAAGCAATGCAGATTGGTTCATTGTCAGGTATCCTCGCACGGCGCATCGCCCCTTAACCGACATCGGTCAATGGTCAGGCTTCTGCGCGGTTTTTAAAGCTCTACCTGCATCTCAGCGCGTTCCAAGGACGCGCGGCGCGGTAAACGGCCCGATCATCTGCGGTACCGTTGGAATCGAGATGGTAACCTCTTCGTGAGGCTTCAATGGCATTACGGAGCGGAATCGGACAAATACTTGAATCTGCCCGGATAATTCAACAAAAGCTAATAGTTTGCGCTGCAAGAGCGGTTCGGGCGCTCAACGAAGCTCCGAGCCGCTCTATCCATTTGATTTTGCTTACTCTCAGGCGGATTTTCCGCCCTTGATGACCCGCTTGACCACCGGCCGGCCGGTGCGGGCATGCTCGCGCGTGAAGGCCAGAATGCGCGGCGCGATCTCGCGGCGAAAGCGCGAGCCGTTGAAGACGCCGTAGTGGCCGACATCCGGCTGCAGATAGTGCATGCGCATATGGTCGGGAATATTGGTGCAGATGGTCTGCGCCGCATGGGTCTGGCCGACGCCGGAGATATCGTCGTTCTCGCCTTCGACGGTCAGAAGCGCGATGTTGCGGATGGCCGAGGGATCGACGCGCTCGCCGCGATGCATGAGTTCGCCCTTGGGCAGCGCATGCTTGATGAACACCTGATTGACGGTCTGCAGATAGAATTCCGCCGTCAGGTCCATGACGGCCAGATATTCGTCGTAGAAATCGCGGTGCTTCTCGGCCGGCTCGCCATCATTCTTGACGAGATGGACGAAGAAATCCTTGTGCGCGATCATGTGTCGATCGAGGTTCATCGACATGAAGCCGGAAAGCTGCAGGAAGCCGGGATAGACGGGCCGCATGAAGCCCGGCTGCGGCCAGGGCACGTTCATGACGACATTGTCGGCGAACCATTCCAGCGGCTTGTCCTTGGCGAGCTGGTTGACGGCCGTCGGATTGATGCGCGTATCGATCGGTCCGCCCATCAGCGTCATCGACGAGGGCGCCAGCGGATCGCCCGCCGCTTCCATCACGGCGGCGGCAGCAAGCACCGGCACCGAGGGCTGACAGACGGCGACGACATGCGTATCCCGCCCGAGGTGATGAAGCATCTCGATGACGTAATCGATGTAATCTTCCAGATCGAAAGTGCCGTCGGTCATCGGCACCATGCGGGCATCGATCCAGTCGGTGATGTAGACGTCAGCACCCGGCAGCAGGGCTTCGACGGTGCCGCGCAGCAGCGTGGCATAGTGGCCCGACATCGGCGCGACGATCAGGATGCGCGGATCGCTGCCGTGGCCGGCGGGCAGGCTGCGCTCGAAATGGATGAGATTGCAGAAGGGCTTCTTCCAGACGATCTTCTCGTACACAGACACCGGCTTGCCGTCGATCTGCGTCTCATTCAACCCGAATTCCGGCTTGCCGTAACGCCTGGTCGTGCGCTCGAAAACTTCGAGGCTTGCCGTCAACGTGCGGCCGAACACCGTATGCGAAAGGGGATTGAGCGGGTTGGCGTAGGCCAGGCGCATCATGTCTGCCGCAGCACGAAAGGGGGCGAGAGCGGCGTGATTGAGTTCGTAAAACTGATAAAACATGCGGGGCTTTACCTTTCGTGATGCGGGTATGCGACCTCGCAAATCACCTCGTCATTGAAACGCACGCGCCTTGCGCGCCGATGCTTTTACTGCCGCGATCCTCCAGTCACGCTGCGCAGACGGATGATCACGGCTCCTCGGGCGCGATCCTCATCCTTTAAGCTCTTATTATCCAACCTAACAGCTTTTGCTGCAGAGCAATATAACCGCGGTCGGTTCTTTCTATAAAAAATGCCGGAGAATCGCTTCTCCGGCATCAAGATTGATCTCAAAAAGTTAAAGTTCCTGAGCCTGCACGCCTTAAGCGTCGGCGAGGAAGGTCTGCTTCTGGGTGCCGAGGCCTTCCATGCCAAGCTCTACGACATCGCCCGGCTTCAGGTACTGCGGCGGCTTCATGCCCATGCCGACGCCCGGAGGCGTGCCGGTCGAGATGACATCGCCCGGGTGCAGCGACATGAACTGGCTGAGATAGGAGACGAGGAAGGCAACGCCATAGACCATGGTCTTTGTCGAACCGTTCTGCATCGTCTTGCCGTTGACCTTGAGCCACATGCCGAGGTTCTGCGGATCGGCGATCTCGTCCTTGGTGACCAGCCAGGGGCCGATCGGGCCGAAGGTGTCGCAGGACTTGCCCTTGGTCCACTGTCCCGAACGCTCGGTCTGGAAGGCGCGCTCCGAAACGTCGTGCGAGACGCAGTAACCGGCGACATAATCGAGCGCATCGGCTTCGCTGACATATTTCGCCTTTTTGCCGATGACGACGCCGAGCTCGACTTCCCAGTCGGTCTTTTCCGAGCCGCGCGGGATCAGCACATTGTCGTTCGGGCCGACAATGGCTGAGCTTGCCTTCATGAAGATGATCGGCTCCGGCGGCACGGTGGCGCCGGTTTCGGCGGCGTGGTCGGAGAAATTCAGGCCGATGCAGATGAACTTGCCGGTGCCGGCAACGCAGGCGCCGAGACGGCCTTCCGGCAGTTCCGGCAGGCTCTTCGGATCGAGGGCTGCGATCTTCGCAAGACCTGCCGGCGAAATAGCCTCGCCGCCGATATCGGCGACGTGGGCGGAGAGATCGCGGATCTTGCCATCGCTATCGAGAAGCGCCGGCTTTTCCTTGCCGACTTCGCCAACACGCAACAGTTTCATGGATTTTCCTTCCCTGCATTTTCAAAGACGAGATTGCTTTCAAAGCCAAGATTGGTGACACCATATATGAACGAATTATTCACCAGTGTCATCAATCGATTTCGAAGAGCATAGCATGTCCGGCCTTACAATGCCGGAACAACAGTTTCTCTACGAGGCGGGCAACGATCTTGCGATTTCGAGGATGACATCGAAAGCCGTGTCGACATCATCAGCCGTCGCTTCGAATTGACCGGCCTGGAAACGAATGACGAGACGGCCGCCGACACGGGTCTGCGTCAGGTAGATGCGGCCATCATTGTTGATCGCGGTGATCAGGCGCTGCGTATGCTCCTCCTGCACGACGCCCGCAGGCGCCTTGTGATCGAAGGAGAACAGCGACAGGAACGGTTGGGTGACGATCTCGAAATCGGGCTCGGCGGCAAGGCGCTTAGCCAGATTCTGCGACCAGGCGACATGGTTGCGGATCATCGTCCGCAGCCCTTCCAGCCCATGATAACGCAGGAGGAACCAGAGTTTCAGCGCACGGAAGCGGCGGCCGAGCGGCACGGACCATTCCGAATAGTTGATGATGCCGTCGTGACCATGCGTGCGCAGATATTCCGGCTGGATCGCCAGCGTGCGGACCAGCGCCTCCGGTTCGCGAACGAACTGGACGGAGCAATCGAACTGGGCACCGAGCCACTTATGCGGGTTGAAGACGACGGAATCGGCCCGTTCGACACCCTGCCAGAGATCGCGGAATTCCGGGCAGATCATTGCCGAGCCGGCCCAGGCGGCGTCCACATGCACGTAGAGCCCGTTCGCATGCGCGACCTCGACAACGGCGGCAATGTCATCGCAAGCACCGACGCTGGTGCCGCCAACACAGGCAATGACGCCGGCCGGCAGCAACCCGGCGGCGCGATCGCGCTCTATCGCCACGGCAAGCGCCTGCGGATCCATGGCCTTGTTCGGACCGCCTGAGGGAATGCGGACCAGATTTTCGGCACCGACGCCTGATATCCAGATGGCGCGATCGATTGAGGTGTGAACCTGATCGGTGGAATAGATGCGCACGGTCTTGTTGGCGACAAGCCCGCTGCGATTGCCTTGCCAATCCAGCGCTTTCTCGCGCATGACAAGCACGGCTGCAAGAGTTGCCGTCGACGCGGAATCCTGTATGACGCCGGTAAAGCTCTCCGGCAGGCCGAGGGCCTGGCGCAGCCAATCGACCACTTTGGTTTCCAATTCGGTGGCGGAGGGTGATGTCTGCCAGAGCATGCACTGGGCGGCGATGGCGCTGACCAGATATTCGGCGACCACGGAGACCGGCGCTGCATTGGCAGGGAAATAGGCAAAGAAGCGCGGATGCTGCCAATGCGTCATCCCAGGAACAAGGATATCCTCAAAATCCTTGAAGATATCCTCCATTGCTTCGCCGGATTCCGGTGGAGAATCAGCGATATGCGCGGATATCTCGCCTGGCGACATCTTCGCCCGTACCGGCCTGTCGCGAAGCGAGGCGCGATAGTCCGCGCCCCAATTTGCCGCCTTCTCCGACCATTGCCGGAACTCTTCCCAATTCATGACGGTCCTCCCCGCTCTATCGAATGAGGCGGACCTTAGACCGGTTTTGGTATAGGGTCGAGTATCAGAACAGCTCGTCGAGAGCGGGTCCGAGAGGCACGATACCGGTCGGATTGAGAGACGTTATCGAGTAGTAGCCGCGCTTGATATGATCGAAGCTGACGGTCTCTGCAATGCCGGGCCAATCCAGCATGCGACGGCAGAAGGACTGGAGATTGGCATAGTCCGACAGCCGGCGGAGATTGCATTTGAACAGGCCATGATAGGCGACGTCGAAGCGGACGAGCGTGACGAACAGCCTGATATCGCTTTCTGTGGGATGGTCGGTAAAAAGGAAGTCCCTGCCCTCCAATTCCGTCTCAACCCGATCGAGGCAACTGAACACCTCGTTGAAGGCTTCCTCATAGGCAATCTGCGTTGTCGCGAAGCCGGCGCGATAGACGCCATTGTTGAGGACGGGATAGATCCGGGCATTGAAACGATCGATATCTTCCCGTTTGCCCGCCGGGTAAAGATCGATGTTATTGCGGGCGAGATCGCCGAAGCCGTCATTCAGCATCCGCAGGATATCGGAGGACTCGTTGTTGACGATCGTGCCGGTCTGCTTGTCCCAAAGCACGGGGACGGTGGCGCGACCGGTGAAGGTTGGATCGGCCTTCGTATAAATCTCGTGCATATAGGTGGCGCCATTGACGGGGTCATTCGTAGCGCCGGGATAATCGCCAAAGCGCCAGCCCTGCTTGGATAGCACGGGCTCGACGATGGAAACGGAAATGGCGTCTTCCAGACCCTTCAGCCTGCGGCCGATCAGGGTGCGCGACGCCCAGGGGCAGATCAGCGCGACATAGAGGTGATAACGGCCGGCTTCCGCCTTGAAGCCACCCTCGCCCGTCGGGCCTGCCCGGCCATCTGGCGTGACCCAATGGCGAAAGCTCGACGTCTGGCGGACGAAGCCGCCCTTCTCATCCTTGGCCTGGACCGGCTGCCAATCTTCTGTCCATTTCCCGCTTACCAGCAAAGGTTTCGTCTCCGCGCGTTTTTCCTGGCTAAAGCATAGCGGAACAGAATTTCACTGGAATAACGCAAACTTGAAACAGACTGTCTACCTGACGCGTGCTGATGCGGCTATGTATGAAAACATGCAACGTATGATCAAGTTCACTGGAGCATCCCATGGCGAAGTCCGTTTCTACGGTTAGAACCGATCATGCCAGCCGCTATCTGCAGCAGCTCTGCAAGCATTGGAGCCACCGATTCGAGGTGGAATTCAACGAAACAGCGGGCAAGGTGCCGTTCAGCCCGGAGGCATCCCTTGGACTGACGGCAGACGCCGCCAGCTTGATCCTGACATTGAATGTCGAGAAGCCCGAAGATCTCGAGCGGATGCAAAATGTCGTCGCAGATCATCTCACGCGCTTTGCCTTCCGCGAAGAGCTCGAGGTGGCCTGGTCGCCCGATGCGAGCGCCGCTTAGATTTCTTGCCCCATTCCCAAGATCCGCAACTCGTTCACTTTGACGAAAGAAATCCCGATGACATCAAGCAACAGCCGCGAATCGCAATATCCGATCGACAAGCTCTTTCTGGATCGCTGGTCGCCCCGCGCCTATTCCAACGAACCCATGCCCGAGGCCGACCTGCTGACCATCCTGGAAGCTGCCCATTGGGCGCCGTCCGCCTCGAACCTGCAGCCCTGGCGCTTCCTTTACGCCTTGCGCGGTTCGGAACACTGGGAGAAGTTCCTGAGCGTGCTCGTCGAATTCAACCAGGGCTGGGTGAAGTCGGCGTCCGCGCTGCTTTTCGTCATCTCCCGCACCCATGGTGGTGAGCTTGGCTCCGCCGAACAGAAACCCAGCTACAGCCATTCCTTCGATGCCGGCGCAGCCTGGGGCTTCCTGGCAATCCAGGCACATCTAGCCGGCTACGAAGCACACGGCATGACCGGCTTCCATGTCGAAAAATCCTATGAAGTTCTCGGCATTCCCGATGGCTTCCGCGTCGAGGCTGCCGTGGCGATCGGCAAGATCGGTGACAAGAACCAGCTTCCGGAAAAGCTGCGCGAGCGCGAAGTGCCGAGCCAGCGCAATCCGCTTTCAGGCCTCGCCTTCAATGGCACCTTCATCGCGAAGTAATTGACATGAATAGAAAAGGCCCGCCTGGAGGTTCCAGGCGGGCCTTTTTCATTTCCGTGACAGGATGATCAAATGTCGAGATTGGCGACGCTCAGGGCATTGTCCTGAATGAACTCACGTCTTGGCTCGACCTCGTCACCCATAAGCCGGGCAAACAAGCCGTCCGCATCGGTCGCATCGTTGATTTTCACCTGCAGCAGTGTGCGGACGTTCGGATCGAGAGTTGTTTCCCAAAGCTGCTCGGCATTCATTTCGCCGAGACCTTTGTAACGCTGCATGGTCAGGCCCTTGCGGCCGGCGGTGAAGATCGTTTCCAAGAGCTTGCGCGGCCCGGAAACCTCGGTTTCGCCATCGCGGCGCACGAGCTTCGGCGGCACGATATAGGTCTCCTTGAGGCGAGTACCGAGCTGGTCGATGAGGCGCGCATCCTGAGAGCCGATCAGCGCCATGTCGAGAAGCACGACTTCCTTGACGCCGCGCACCATGCGCTCGAAGCGCAGCCCGCCTTCGCCCGTCACGACACCGTGCCAGCCACGTTCGGTTTCCTCGGCGATGAGGTCGAGCCGCTTGGCAACGTCATCCGCCAGAGCTTCTGCCCGCGCCTGATCGCTGACCAGTTCGGCATTGAGTGCGCCGGCAATGGCTGCCTGCTCGACAACATCGCGATTGTAGCGCGAATGCAGATTGTCGATCAGCGAGCGGAGACGCAGCGCGTCAGAGATAACTTCGCGCAGATCCTGGCCGGCGCGGACTTCGCCGCTGCCGAGCTGGAGGCTGGCCTCATCGAGGCCTTGCGCGATCAGATATTCTTCCAGCGCCTTCTCGTCCTTCAGATATTGCACCGACTTGCCGCGCGCCACCTTATAGAGCGGCGGCTGGGCGATGTAGAGATGGCCGCGTTCGATGAGATCGGGCATCTGGCGGAAGAAGAAAGTGAGCAGCAGTGTACGGATATGGGCGCCGTCGACGTCTGCATCCGTCATGATGATGATCTTGTGGTAGCGCAGCTTGTCGGCGTTGAATTCGTCCTTGCCGATACCGGTGCCGAGCGCGGTGATCAGCGTACCGATTTCCTGGCTCGACAGCATCTTGTCGAAGCGGGCGCGCTCGACGTTCAGAATTTTACCACGCAGCGGCAGGATGGCCTGGTTTTCGCGCGAACGGCCCTGCTTGGCCGAGCCGCCTGCCGAGTCGCCCTCGACGAGGAAGACTTCCGATTTGGCAGGATCGCGCTCGGAGCAATCGGCAAGCTTGCCGGGCAGCGAGGCGATATCAAGCGCACCCTTGCGGCGGGTCAGCTCGCGCGCCTTGCGGGCGGCCTCTCGGGCGGCTGCCGCCTCGACGACCTTGCCGACCAGAACCTTGGCTTCGGACGGATGCTCCTCGAGCCAGGTGCTAAGGGCTTCGTTGACCAGGCTTTCCACGACCGGACGAACCTCGGAGGAAACCAGCTTGTCCTTGGTCTGCGACGAGAATTTCGGATCGGGAACCTTGACCGACAGCACGGCCGTCAGGCCTTCGCGGCAATCATCGCCCGTCAGCGTCACCTTTTCCTTCTTGGTGATACCAGACGTATCGGCATAGGAGGTGATCTGGCGCGTCAGAGCGGCGCGGAAGCCGGCCATATGGGTGCCGCCGTCGCGCTGCGGGATGTTGTTGGTGAAGCAGAGCACGTTTTCGTGGTAGCTGTCGTTCCACCACATGGCCACTTCGACCGTGATGCCGTCCTTTTCGCTGCGGATCGAGACCGGCTTCTGAACGAGCGGCTTCTTGGCGCGATCGAGGTAGGCGACGAAGGCTTCCAGGCCGCCGTCATAGAGCATTTCTTCCTGCTTGACGTCGGAATGACGCTTGTCGGTCAGAAGGATGCGGACGCCGGAATTCAGGAAGGCCAGCTCGCGCAGACGATGCTCCAGCGTACTGTAATCGAACTCCGTCATGGTGAAGGTTTCGGAGCTCGGCATGAAGCTGACTTCCGTGCCGGTCGCATCGCCGGCATCGCCTGTTTGCTTCAGCGGCGCGTCGGCCACGCCATGGGTGAAGCTCATTTCATGGATCTTGCCCTGGCGGCGGATCTTCAAGCGCAACCAGACGGACAGCGCGTTGACGACCGAGACGCCGACGCCGTGCAGCCCGCCGGAGACCTTATAGGAATTCTGGTCGAATTTGCCGCCGGCATGCAGCTGGGTCATGATGACCTCGGCGGCGGAAACGCCTTCGCCGGTGTGGATATCAGTCGGGATGCCGCGGCCGTTGTCGGTGACCGTGACCGAACCATCGGGATTAAGGGTAACCGTGACGATATCGGCATGACCGGCCAAAGCCTCGTCAATGGCGTTGTCGACGACTTCGTAGACCATGTGATGCAGGCCAGAACCGTCATCCGTATCGCCGATATACATGCCGGGACGCTTGCGCACGGCATCAAGGCCTTTGAGAACCTTGATGCTGTCTGCGCCATATTCGGCGCTGCCGCCGTTTTCGGTTACGGATGTATCGGTCATTTATTGAAGTCTTTCCAGTGTTTAGAGAATCTCGCCGATTGCTGCCGAATCAGCGGTTTTTCTTGCCCTGAATATAGGATGTTTCACCCCGAACTTCCAAATGGAAGGCCCCAGAGTCAGGCATAAAGCAGGGGATTAAGGCGCTTTTCAGCCGGTTTTCCCGGCATTTTCCAGAACGCGGTCTAGCTCGCGAATCGTTGCCGCGTCAAGGTTGCGAATCTTGCCCGCCAAACGATTGACGAAGGCGGTATATTCGGGCGCAAGACCCGATGTGTCGACGACGACGCGCGGGTCTGAAAATCGCGCCAGCAGGAACAGTTCCTCGGCTTCGTCCCAGATGATGTTGAAATATCCGGCAATGCGTTGCAGCAGATCGAAGGTCGGCGTGCCGCGCTTTCCGTGTTCTAAGGCGGATAAATAAGCCGGCGTCACATTTAGAGCGGCCGCCATCTGCTTCTGCGACACGCCCTTGCGCAATCTCAGTTTGCGCACCGCTTCGCCGAAGGGGGTCAAAGCTTCTCTCCCTTCGCACGCGAGAGGCGGATATAGAGGGCGCCATCGCCGCCATGGTGCTGCGCCGCCGTCTCGTAGGAAGAAATCAGAAAGCGGAATTCCGGCTTGGAAAACCAGAGCGGCACAGCGCGCTTGAGGGCGCCTTCGCTGCCCATGGAACTGCCCTTGCCTGTGATGACGAGCACATGGCGGAGGCCGCGGCTATGGGCTCGCAGCAGGAAATCCAGCAGCATGCCATGCGCCTCGCTCTGGATCAGGCCGTGAAGATCGATGCGCGCCTCCAGCGCCAAGCGGCCCTTGGCGATCTTACGCTTGACGGGACGTTCGAGCGGATGATGGTGGCCGGCGGGCTGCTTCGCGGGTGTTGCAGCTTCCTGCGTCTCCGGGATTACGGACACCGTCTTTGCCTTTGCGGCGCGTGTGCTTTCCTCACTCTCCGCTTCAGTTGCGAGCGCCGCCTCGAAAGCCTCGACCTCCGCCATTCGGCCCGGCATGGGGCGCGTGCTTTTCGCCACCTTGCCCCAGAGGATGCGGTCCTCCGTGCTGAGCTTACGCTCCTTATCCTTTCGTTCCGGGGCCATCAGCCAAACCTTCGCGCTGCCGCCTTTGGAATGAGTATATAAAAATCGGCGTCGTTGCGCACGGTGCCGGCGAGCTCTCCGGCACCATAGCCCGAACCGGTAAAGATATCGCCGCGCGCCGGCCCTACGATCGCCGAGCCGGTGTCGAGCGCCAGCATCAGCCGGGCAAACGGCTTGCCCTCATCGAGGTGCTTGAGGCTTTCCGACCGGATGAAGAAGGGAAAGCCGAACGTATGGATCAGCCGATCGACCGCCAGCGAGCGGCCGGCGACCAGAGGCACCTTGGCGGCCGCAATCGGCCCCAGCGCTGGATCGCTGACATCGGCCTCGCGGAAGAAAATGTAGGACCGATTGTGCGCCAGAACTGCGTCGACCTGGTCCGGATGGGCATAGAGCCAGTCGCGGATCGTCTGCATGGAGATCGTCGCGCGATCCAGCAAGCCACGATCGATCAGCAGACGCCCGACGGCGGAGAAGGGATGCCCCGCCTTGGCTGCGTAGGTGATGCGGCCAAGTTTTCCATCCGGATAGCGCAGACGCGCCGCACCCTGCACATGCACGAAGAAGACGTCGACCTTGGATTTCGCCCAGGCGATTTCGAGGTCCTTGCCTTCAAGGTAACCGCGACCGATCTCGCCGCGGTCCGGATAGGCTGAAATCACGCCCTCGCTGAGGCGTCCAAACATATAGGAGGGGTCGAGATCCGCGGGCCGGTTGCTGTCGTCCAGGTCGATCAGATCGTCCGGCCGGCGATAGAAGGGATAGCGATAGGTTTCATCCGGTGTGGCCGAGACTTCGATTTCCGGTTCGAAGAATGCCGTCACGAAACCGTTTCCGCCATCGCCGCGGCGGATAAAGAAGGGCTGGCACTGCGCTTCGAAAAAGGCGCGGGCTTCGGCCGCATCTTGCGGCTCGTTTTCTTCCGCCGCGTCCAGCAGCATCAGGAGGTCGTCGGCCGTCAAGCCGGCCATGCCGGTGCGATAGGGCTTCACGTTGCGGATATGGGTCCGACAGTCCTTCATGGCGCGAAAAAGGCTGGAAGGATCATCATCCTTCCAGCCCTTCAGATCGGCGAAGGTTGCCGGCTCCAGCCTGAATTCCTGCGATGGGCTCGTCATTGTTCGGATTCGGTCGCCACAAGTTTCCAGTTCGGATCGCGGGAACGCGTATCGCGGGCAAAGGTCCAGAGATCGCTGATCTCCGCCACAGCTTCCGCATCGCCATCGATCAGTGCGCCGGCCTTGTCATAGGTGGCCGAGATCATCTGGCTGACGATGCGCATGGTGACGAAAGCTTCGGTCCCCTTCACCTCGGCGGTGACGATATCGGCCTTGTCGATGCCGACGAAGGTCGATTTGACCTTTTCACCCTTGCCTTCGCGATCGGCGATGGCTGCGTCGAAGCCTTCAAAAACTTCGCGGGACAGAAGCCCCTTCAAAGATTTGCGGTCGCCGTCGGCAAAGGCAATGACGATCATCTCGTAGGCCATGCGGGCGCCATTGACGAATTCCTTCGGGTTGAAGGAAGGATCGGCCTTGCTGACTTCGCGCAGCGAATTATTCAGCTGAGTGCCGGCCGGCGTGAAGGCGTCCACGGCTGCAAAACGATCTTCCTCTTCGGACGCATCGCGGCGCGGCAAGGTCACCACCTTGCCCGCATCCGGCGGCGTCGGGCCACTTGCCGGATCAGCTGAGCCATAGAGATCGCGCGGCGGCTTCTCGTTTCCCGTGCGGCGACCAAGGACACTGCGCAGCTGAAAGAAGATCAGCACCGCCGCCACCAGAAAAAAGATCGTCACAAAGTCGTTTGCACCCATCTCGTATCGGAACCACCGTTAAAATTAAAGTTTCAATCCCCATATAGTCCGCATCGATCTATCATTCAAATAGCGGACCAGTTTCTTTATTATATGCGAGAAACCAACGCTTACGCGACGAAACCCGCTTTCAGGACCACCGTAACATGCGCCTATCACTTCTTCCTATCTTCGTTTTCCTGATGCCTCTGGCTGAAATCGCCGGATTCATCATCGTCGGAAAGATGATCGGCGTCTGGGCGACACTGGGGCTTGTCATCCTCAGCGTATTGCTCGGTGCCGTTCTTTTGCGAATTCAGGGTATCGGCATCCTGCAGCGTATCTCGGCCGAAAGCCGCAATGGCGGCGATCCCGGCCGCGAGATGGTGCATGGCGCCATGATCGTCGTCGCGGCTTTCTTCCTGATGCTGCCCGGCTTTATCTCTGATATTGTCGGCCTGTTGCTTTTCATTCCGGCCGTGCGCGATCTTGCCTGGACCGTGCTGCGCAAACGCATCGTGATCGTCGGCAATTCCCGCGCCTTCCGACGCGGACAGCATCCCGGCGCCGGCCCGCAAGGTCGACCGCAGAAACCCGGAACGGTTGTCGACCTCGACGAAAGCGATTTCCATCGCGAGCCAAACCGTAACTCGCCTTGGTCGGACCAGAAGCGGCTCGAGGACTGAACGACAGCCGGAAAGCACCGGGGTATAAGGGTTGTGCGCCCCTATTCGAAATGCTAGATGGCGACACCCATCGAGACGTGAGAGGACACCCCATGGCCAACGAAAACAGCGGCAACGGTGCAGCCAGCCCGAGCCTTAGCATCCTTGCTCAGTACACCAAGGATCTTTCCTTCGAAAATCCGGGTGCTCCGCGCTCGCTTCAGGCCCGGGAAAATGCTCCCGACATCAACATCAATGTGAACGTGAACGCCAACCCGCTGTCGGACGAAGACTTCGACGTCGTGCTGACGCTGAATGCCGAAGCCAAGGATGGCGAGCGCGTACTCTTCCACACCGAGCTGGTCTACGGTGGTGTCTTCCGCGTTACCGGCTTTCCGCAGGAACACATGCTGCCGCTGCTCTTCATTGAGTGCCCGCGCCTGCTGTTCCCCTTCGCCCGCCAGATCATTGCCGACGTCACGCGCAATGGCGGCTTCCCGCCGCTGATGATCGACCCGATCGATTTCGCGCAGATGTTCACGCAGCGTATGGCCGAAGAACAGGCCCGCGCCCAGGTCTCGGCCGTTCCGAACTAAGTCTGAATTTTCCACACCGGAAACAAAAATGCCCGGATCACAGTCCGGGCATTTTCTTTTGTGCGCTCTGGAATACGCCCTATTCGGAGGCACGATATTTGGACCAGATTCCCTTCGCGCCGAGCTTGGCGACCAGCGCGGCATGGGCGGCAAGTTCTTCCCCGCTCAACCGGCTCGGCAGCGGACTGGGCCGCGCCAGAACATCGGCAACGACATCCTCCGCCTCATCGCTCTGACGCGAACGAGCCGACGAGCCATTGGCGCTGCCGAGACCAAGCGCAGTCTGACGGCCGCCGATCATCTCGATATAGACTTCGGCCAGCAATTCGGAGTCGAGCAGCGCTCCGTGCTTGGTGCGATGCGAATTGTCGATGCCGTAGCGCCGGCAGAGCGCATCCAGCGAATTCGGACCCATGGGGTGCTTACGCCGGGCCATGGCCAGCGTGTCGATCACCATATCCGGCAGGATCGGCGGCCGGCCGAGCCTTGCGAACTCCGCATTGACGAAGCCCATATCGAAGGTGGCGTTGTGGGCGATCCATTTGGCGTCGCCGAAGAATTCGAGAATTTGATCCGCAACGGTTTCGAAGGGTGGTTTGTCCTTCAGCGATTCATCGGTGATGCCGTGGACGGCAAGCGCATCCGGATGCACTTTGCGGTCGCCCGGATTGATATAGAGATGCAGTGTCTTGCCGGTCGGGAAATGGTTGATGAGCTCGATGCCGCCGATTTCGATGATACGGTCCGCCTTGTTGTCGAGGCCCGTGGTTTCCGTATCGAAAATGATTTCGCGCATGTTGGCTCTGCCTTCCTATCTCTTGCTCTGCTTCTTGCGTCGCAGATCCGCGATGATCTCTCTCACCTGCTCGCCCGCCGCCTCGATGCTTCCACCCGTATCGATGACGTAGTCCGCACGCGCCCGCTTTTCCGCATCCGGCGTCTGGCGGGAGAGAATCATATTGAATTTTTCCTCCGTCATACCCGGTCGGGCAAGCACTCTTTCTCTTTGAATCTGTGGATCGCAGCTGACGACGACGATCTTATCCAGCCTCTTTTCTGCGCCGGTTTCAAACAGCAGCGGAATATCGAGCACAATCATATCAGCGCCCGCCTGGAGATGGCGCTCCAGAAACTGGCGTTCGCGTTCGCGCACGAGCGGATGAACGATAGCTTCCAGACGTTTGAAGCCGGAGGGATCGCTCGTGAGCTTTCGGCTGAGTTCCTGCCGGTCGACCCTGCCGTCGCTGGTCGAACCGGGAAAGGCCGCCTCGACCAGAGGAACCGCTTCGCCGCTGTAGAGATCGTGGACGACAGCATCGGAATCATTCACGGGAATTCCGGCTTCGGCGAAGAGTTTCGCCGAGGTTGACTTTCCCATGCCGATCGATCCTGTCAGCCCGATCCTGATCATATCAGTGCTTTTCCATGTCGGCGATGATCAAAGCTCTCAAGGTTTCATCGACCACTGGGCGCCGTCCGAACCATTTTTCGAACCCCGGCACGGCCTGATGCAGCAGCATGCCAAGACCATCGACGATGGCAAAGCCCTGCTCCTCGGCCTGAGCCAGAAGCGGCGTTTTCAGCGGCACATATACAATGTCGGTAACAACGGCCTCTTGCACAAGAGGCGAGAAGTCGATCCGGGGTGCCGCTTCGCCATCCATGCCAAGCGACGTCGTATTGACGAACAGGCCGGCGCCTTGCATGACCTCGCCGAGCGCTGCCATCGGATGGGCATGAACCCGTTCACCAAAACGATCCGCCAATTCCTGCGCCCGCTCCACCGTGCGGTTGACCACATGGATTTCCTTGAAGCCGCGATCCCGCACCGCCTGGATGATGGCGCGGCTCGCACCCCCTGCGCCGAGAATGACAGCACGATCGCTGCGATCCCATCCGGGATGGCGCTCGTCGAGATTTGCGGTGAAACCGCGGCCGTCGGTATTGGTCGCGTGAAGCACCTTGTCCTGAAGCCATAGCGTGTTGGAAGCGCCGAGCTCTTCCGTTAGGGCATCCGGCCGATCCGCCAGTTTGAACGCCGCTTCCTTATGAGGGATGGTAACATTGCCGCCAACGAAGCCGCTGGTGCCATCTTTCAGCGAGGCAATGAAGGAAGCAAACTTCTCCACGGGAACTTCATGGGCGCGATAACTGCCGGCCAAATCGAGCTGGCGCAGCCAGTAGCCGTGGATCAGAGGCGAGCGGGAATGCTTGACCGGGTAGCCGGTGACAAACGCTTTCGGCCCCTGTGTTTCACGTGAATCATCCATCGATCGCTCCCAACTCGCGCAGTTTTTCAAGAAGCGGCACCATCGGCAATCCGACGATCGTGAAATAGTCGCCGTCGATCTTGGAGAAGAGCTGGATGCCCTCGCCCTCGAGCTGATAGGCGCCCACGCTCGACAATGCCTTGTCACCGACGCGGTTCAGATGCCGATGAATGAAATCAGCCGATAGCGTCCTCATCGTCAGATGGGCGTGTGACACATGCTCCCAGATGATATCGCCGTTGCGCGCCAGGGCGATGGCACTGTTCAGACGGTGGGTCTGGGCAGACAATGCCTTCAGATGGTTTTCAGCATCGGCCATGGTCTTCGGCTTATGGAAAACTTGGGCACCGAGCGACATGGTCTGATCCGAGCCGATAACCAGCGAGTCCGGAAAGCGATCGCTCACCTCCTTGGCTTTCGCCTTCGCCAGCACCAAGGCCACAGCATCCGGGCTGGCGCCATTGTGCTCCAGCGGCGCCTCGATGGCACGCTCGTCAATATTGGCGGCGATGGCCTGGAAATGCAGTCCTGCATTCTCCATCAGCATCCGGCGAAACGGGCTGGACGACGCAAGGATAAGGGGCAAGGTCATGACATCTGCCTCTGAGGTTATGATGTGCAGCGCTTAACGCAGCTTGGGGCGCAGGGCAACAATGGCGGCTGCGGTCTCTTCGATCGAGCGACGCGTGACATCGATGATCGGCCAATTGTGCCGCGCACAGAGTGAGCGAGCATATTTCAGCTCTTCCGAGATCGCGGCACGGTCGGTGTAATCACCGCGATCGAAGCCGGGCGTCACGCCGAGGATACGGTTTTCGCGCACCTGAGAAATGCGATCGGTCGTCGCCACCAGTCCGACGATCAACGGTTTCGTCGCCCTCGCCAGGCTTTCAGGCAAGGGAACACCATGAACAATCGGGATGTTGGCGGTCTTGATGCCGCGATTGGCGAGATAGATGCTGGTCGGCGTTTTCGACGTGCGGCTGATACCGATGATGACGACATCGGCATCATCGTAGTCGTCTGGCATCTGCCCGTCATCGTGATCCATAGTATAGTTGAGCGCCTCGATGCGGGCGAAATAATCCGCATTCATCACATGCTGCGCACCGACCCGGCGGCGCGATGCCGTGCCGAGATAGGTCTGGAAAACATTCATGACCGGCTCGAGCACGTTGACGCAGGGCACGCCCATATCCCGGCAACGCTCGGCGATGAAATCGGCGAGTTCGCGGTCGACGATCGTATAGAGGACGATGCCAGGGCTGTGATCGATCGCTTCCAGAACCGGCAACAGCTGCTTGCGATTCCGAATCAGCGGATAGACGTGCTCGATCGGCTGTGTGGCGTGGAATTGCACGGAAGCGGCCCGGCCGGCGGAGATGAGAGTCTCTCCCGTTGAGTCAGAAATCAGGTGCAGATGAAAGAAGCTCGTCCGGTTTTCCACGCTACTTTCCGTCGCCTGTTGATATCTCGGGAGAAAAGAGAGGTACGGGAACCGGCCTATCTTGGGCAAGTGGAAAACCGCCAAGTTTTCCACATTTGGAATTTTCGTGAGACGGCTTTCGCGGCGACTGTGGGCAATGTGGACAAATTGAACTGAGGTTAAGCGCTCCTCAACTTATCCCCAGGCGGTATCAAATCCCAGCCTGCGACAAGCTATTCAAAAGATTGAAAGATCCTGTTTTCTTTCCACATATCCTTTGATCGGGCCGATTTCTTTGCTCGTCTGCCGTTCGGCCGCGACAAATTGGACAGGCGATGGATGAACTTTAATCCTTGATAGTCACCGACTCTAAGAAATAGAAACCTTTCAATATATGTTTGGTTTTATATAGGACGACGTCTTTGACCGATGAACGCCGGAAGATCATGCGGGTATTGAGCGGAGAAGCTCTGACCCCTCCCCCTCTCTGGCTGATGCGTCAGGCAGGCCGCTACCTGCCCGAATATCGAGAGACGCGCGCCAAGGCCGGAAGCTTTCTCGATCTCTGTTATACGCCCGACCATGCGGTGGAAGTGACATTGCAGCCGATCCGCCGCTATGGCTTCGATGCGGCCATTCTCTTTTCGGATATTCTCGTCATCCCCGATGCATTGAAGCGCAATGTTCGTTTCACCGAGGGACACGGGCCGGAGATGGATCCGATCGACGAGGCTGGAATCCTCGCTCTGAAACCCGATGGGGTGATTGCGCACCTTGCGCCTGTCATGGAGACCGTTCGGCGGCTGCGGCAGGACTTGCCCCTCGAGACGACGCTGCTCGGCTTCTGCGGCGCTCCCTGGACCGTTGCGACCTATATGATCGCGGGTCACGGCACACCGGACCAGGCTCCTGCCCGTCTGTTCGCCTATCGCCACCCGAAGGCTTTCGAGCATCTGCTGATGCTGCTTGCCGATATCTCTGCCGACTATCTCGTGGCGCAGATCGATGCCGGTGCCGACGCCGTGCAGATTTTCGATTCCTGGGCCGGCGTGCTTGGAGAGAAAGAATTCGAGGCCTTCGCCGTCAAGCCGGTTGCCAGAATGATTGCTTCCGTCAAAGCGCAGCGGCCGCAGGCACGGATCATCGCTTTTGCCAAGGGCGCGGGCTATCTGTTGAAAACCTATCGGCAGAAGACCGGTGCGGATGCGATCGGCCTCGACTGGTCGGTGCCTTTGGCATTCGCGCGGGAACTGCAGCAGGAAGGTCCGGTACAGGGCAATCTCGATCCGATGCGTGTCGTTGCCGGCGGCAAGGCGCTGGAAGACGGGATCGACGACATCTTGCAGCAGCTCGGCAGCGGCCCGCTGATTTTCAATCTTGGCCATGGGATAACGCCGCAGGCGGATCCCGCCAATGTTGCGGCGCTCGTCGAACGCGTGCGCGGATGGAGAGGCTTATGACAATGGAGAAGCAGACGGATAACGCCCCCGGCCAAAGAGCCGGGCGACGCGCCTATTTCATGATCCTTGCATTTGCCGCTCTGGCGATCGCGCTGTTCGCCTGGCATCCGGTCGATCTCTATCTCTGGATCAAGGCTCTTCACATTATCGCCGTCATCTCATGGATGGCGGGGATGCTCTATATGCCCAGGCTCTTCGTCTATCACACCGACGCCGAACCGGGCTCGCGGCAATCCGAAACCTTCAAGGTGATGGAAAAGCGCCTGCTGCGCTATATCATGACACCGGCGATGATTTTGACCTGGATCTTCGGGCTCTATCTTGCCTGGTCGGTCTATGATTTTCACGGTGGCTGGCTGCATGCCAAGATCGGCCTCGTCGTTTTGCTATCCGCCGTCCATGGCCTCTTCAGTCGCGCGGTGCGCAATTTTGCTCGCGATGAAAACAAGCACTCGGCACGCTATTGGCGAATGATGAACGAGGCGCCGACGCTTCTGATGATCGCGATCGTCATCCTCGTCGTGGTGAAGCCGTTTGCGTGAGATTGGACCATTTTTGGTAGGGACGTTAAATTTCCTTCATTTTGCAGTCCCCCCTTGCGGGTCATAAAGTGAATCGCTATTTTCCCGCCATCTCTTCTTCGTGGCATGTATCCATTCTGTCGCCCGCGAGCGCCCCCATCGCGGTTCTGAATACGAGCAACATTGCCTTCCCCTCCTAAAAATGAGTAATCCCCTTCATGGCTGAAATGAAGCTTCAAGAACTGAAAAACAAATCCCCGACCGACCTCCTGGCCTTTGCCGAGTCGCTCGAGGTCGAAAACGCCAGCACGATGCGCAAACAGGAACTGATGTTTGCGATCCTGAAGGTGCTCGCAAGCCAGGACGTGGAAATCATCGGCGAGGGCGTCGTCGAAGTTCTGCAGGATGGCTTTGGTTTCCTTCGCTCCGCTAATGCGAACTATCTTCCCGGTCCGGATGATATCTACATCTCCCCTTCCCAGATCCGCCGCTTCTCGCTGAAGACGGGCGACACGGTCGAAGGGCCGATCCGCGGTCCCAAGGAAGGCGAGCGCTATTTCGCGCTGCTAAAAGTCAACACCATCAATTTCGACGATCCGGAAAAGATCCGTCACAAGGTTCACTTCGACAATCTGACGCCGCTCTATCCGAACGAGCGTTTCCGCATGGAACTCGACGTTCCCACCTCGAAGGACCTTTCTCCCCGTGTCATCGATCTGGTGGCGCCGCTCGGCAAGGGCCAGCGCGGCCTGATCGTCGCGCCGCCCCGCACGGGTAAGACCGTCCTCCTGCAGAATATCGCGCATTCGATCACCGCCAATCACCCCGACTGCTACCTGATCGTTCTCCTGATCGACGAGCGTCCGGAAGAAGTGACCGACATGCAGCGCTCCGTGCGCGGCGAAGTCATCTCCTCGACCTTCGACGAGCCGGCCGTGCGTCACGTGCAGGTCGCGGAAATGGTCATCGAGAAGGCCAAGCGTCTTGTGGAACACGGCCGTGATGTCGTGATCCTGCTCGACTCGATTACCCGTCTCGGCCGCGCCTACAACACCGTCGTCCCCTCCTCCGGCAAGGTTCTGACCGGCGGTGTCGACGCAAACGCCCTGCAGCGTCCGAAGCGTTTCTTCGGTGCCGCCCGCAATATCGAAGAGGGTGGTTCGCTGACGATCATCGCGACGGCGCTGATCGATACCGGCAGCCGCATGGACGAAGTGATCTTCGAAGAATTCAAGGGTACGGGCAACTCGGAAATCGTTCTCGACCGCAAGGTCGCCGACAAGCGTATCTTCCCGGCGATGGATATCCTCAAGTCCGGTACGCGCAAGGAAGACCTGCTGGTGCCGCGCCAGGATCTGCAGAAGATCTTCGTTCTTCGCCGTATCCTCGCGCCGATGGGCACGACCGACGCCATCGAGTTCCTCATCGACAAGCTAAAGCAGACGAAGAACAATCCGGATTTCTTCGACTCGATGAATACCTAACGGCGGACAGCTTTGCCGAGCCTCTGTTTCAAGGCTCGCAAGATGATATGATCGGGTCGCCATGGGCGGCCCGATTTTCATTTTGGGGGTCTCATAAGCTCTGAAGATGAGGAATCGATCAGAATCGATTCGGAAGCGGATCAATTTATGCATGCAGCGAACCAGACCATTTATGCTCTTTCCAGCGGCAGCCTCCCCGCCGGCGTCGCCGTAATCCGTATATGCGGCCGCAACGCATTGCATGCCGTTGAAGCTTTGATCGGATTCTTACCGCCTGCTCGCCAGGCCGCGTTGAAAACGATTCGGACTCGTAACGGTCTTATCCTTGATCGCGGGCTCGTGCTTATATTTCCCGGTCCCGGCTCTTTTACCGGCGAGGATTGCGCGGAGATACAGGTTCATGGCGGCAAAGCCGTTGTGTCTGCGCTGTTGGCCGAACTCGAAAGCTTTGATGATTGTCGTCTGGCGGAGCATGGTGAGTTTTCACGGCGCGCTCTGGAAAACGGCAAGATGGATCTGGTCGAGGTCGAAGGTCTCGCCGATTTGATTGGTGCCGAGACGGAAATGCAGCGGCGCCTCGCCATCGAGCACGCAGCTGGAGGCCTTTCGGATCTGTACGAAGGCTGGGCGGATCGCCTGACGCGAGCGCGGGCTTTGATCGAGGCGGAGCTTGATTTCGCCGATGAGGACGATGTGCCAGGCTCGGTATCGGATCTGGTTTGGAGAGACATGGAACGGCTCCGTTCTGAACTGTCCGTCCACTTGGCGGGAGCCGCCTTCGGCGAGATCGTCAGGGATGGCCTGCGCGTTGTTATTGCCGGTCCACCGAACGCAGGCAAGTCCAGTTTGATCAACGCGCTGGCGAAGCGCGAAGTGGCGATCGTCACCGATATAGCCGGCACGACGAGAGATGTCCTGCATGTCGATCTGAACATAGAGGGATATGCCGTCAGGCTGTACGACACCGCCGGTTTGAGAGAGACCGAGGAGATCGTCGAGCGTGAGGGAATTCGCCGCGCGCTTAAGACCGTAGCCGATGCCGATCTGGTTCTCTCTCTTGCCGAGATCGGCCACGTTGCCCAAACGGATTTTCCCGGCTTTAGCGGTAAGGTTCTGACGCTTGGTACGAAGGCGGATATTGCTGATGCGGCGACGGATGCCGATTACGATCTGCTCATCTCGTCGATATCAGGTGCCGGGCTCAGGCAGTTGCACCAGCTCATCCTTGCCGATCTGCAGGAACGCTCTGCATCTCTGTCGCTCGCATTGCCAAGCCGGCTGCGTCATCGCAATCTGCTCTCGCAAAGCCTGCAAGCCTTGGTCGCGGCACTTGAATCGGAAGATCATGGTCTCGACATACGTGCAGAGTATTTGCGCCAAAGCGGCAACAGTCTCGGCCGGATTACCGGTCGTGTCGATGTCGAAGATCTTTTGGATGTGATCTTCTCCGAGTTCTGCATCGGCAAATGATTCACGTGAAACACGCCGATAAAAGCGGCCTGAGAAGGTTTCACGTGAAACCTTCTTGACTCCAGAAATTGATGTGCCAAACAGACGGCTTCATCGAGGATCGTGATCATGCTCGACAATATTTATGATGTCATCGTCGTAGGGGGCGGCCACGCCGGCAGCGAGGCCGCCGCCGCCGCTGCGCGCCTGGGCGCACGTACAGCGCTTGTCACCCATAAGCGGGCAACGATTGGCGTCATGTCCTGTAATCCGGCCATTGGCGGTCTTGGTAAAGGCCACCTGGTGCGTGAAATCGACGCCCTTGATGGCCTCATGGGACGGATTGCCGACGCCGCCGGCATCCAGTTTCGAATGCTCAATCGCAAGAAAGGCCCTGCCGTTCGCGGTCCGCGGACGCAAGCCGACCGCAAGCTCTATCGGCTTGCGATGCAGGCTGAAATCGAAGCGACTGCCAATCTTGACGTCATCGAAGGCGATGCATTTGATTTGACGATCGAGCATGGACGAGTTTCGGCCGTCGTGTTGAAGGATGGCAGAGTGATCCGCTGTGGCGCCGTCGTTCTGACGACCGGCACCTTCCTGCGTGGTCTGATCCATATCGGCGACAAGAAGATTCCGGCGGGCCGTGTCGGCGAAGGGCCTTCGGTCGGGCTTTCGGGAACATTGCTGCGTTATGGTCTGTCGCTTGGACGCTTGAAGACTGGAACGCCGGCGCGCCTCGACGGCTCGACGATAGACTGGGATTCCGTCGGCAGACAGGGTGCGGATGAGAATCCGACACCTTTCTCATTCATGACGGATTCCATTGTGAATCCGCAGATCGAGTGCGGCGTCACGCGCACCACGCCGGAGACTCATAAGATCATCGCCGAAAATCTGCGGCGTTCTGCGATGTATTCCGGCCAGATCGAAGGCGTCGGCCCGCGCTACTGTCCTTCCATCGAGGATAAGATCGTCAAGTTCGGCGAGCGCGACGGCCATCAGATTTTTCTGGAACCAGAAGGTCTGGACGATACAACCGTTTATCCGAACGGTATCTCGACCTCTCTGCCCGAGGACGTGCAGGAAGCGTTCATCCGAACCATTCCGGGTCTGGAACGAGTTCGCATTCTTCAATGCGGCTATGCGATCGAGTATGATCATGTCGATCCGCGCGAGCTACAACTGTCTCTGGAAGTCGAGAAGATCCCTGGTCTTTTCCTGGCTGGCCAGATCAATGGTACTACTGGCTATGAGGAGGCCGGTGCGCAAGGTCTGGTTGCCGGCTTGAATGCGGCGCGCCTCGCCTCCGGTGGCGAACCGATCGAATTCAGCCGAACCGAATCCTATATAGGGGTGATGATAGACGACCTGACCTCGCGCGGCGTTGCTGAACCCTATCGTATGTTCACCTCGCGGGCGGAGTATCGTCTGTCACTTCGGGCTGATAATGCGGATGTGCGCCTGACGCCAATCGGGCTTCAGATCGGTTGTGTCGGTTCCGCGCGGACGCAACGCTTCGATCGCTATTCGGAGGCTCTGGAGGAGACCAGAAGCAGATTGAAGGGATTGACGGTCACGCCAAGCGAGGCCGAGAAGGCCGGCATGCATCTGAACAAGGATGGTCAGCGGCGTTCGGCGTATGAGCTGCTGTCCCATCCAGGCCAGTCGATCGATGCGCTTTCCAGACTTTGGCCCGAGTTGGCTTCCATTGAGCGTGGTATCGCGGAAGCTATCGAGATTGAAGCGGCTTATGCTGTTTATATGGATCGGCAGACCGCGGATATCGTTCAAGCTCGAAAGGAAGAGGAGCGCGTTATTCCCGCAGAGTTCGATTTTGCGGTTCTGTCGGGTCTGTCCAATGAGCTGAAGCAGAAGTTGACCGCGTCTCGACCACGAAATATCGCGCAGGCGGCGCGCATAGACGGGATGACGCCGGCGGCAATCTCGTTGCTTCTGGCACATCTCAGGAAACTCGGCGGCGCTGAAGAGCACAGGCTGGTTTCCTAAATCCCTGCAAGGTTTGAGAGTCCAAAATATGGAATTGAACGGTGTACGTGTTTCACGTGAAACACAGGAGCGGTTGCAGCATTTTGCGCAACTTTTTCTGAAATGGGCAAAGACGATCAACCTAGTAGCACCGTCCACGATCGACGATCTTTGGAAGCGACATATCGCCGATAGCGCTCAGATTTTCCAGCTCCACCCGCAGGCCGATCATTGGGTCGATCTCGGCAGCGGCGGCGGTTTTCCGGGCGTGATAACCGCCATATTGCTGGCGGAGCGAGGCGCGGGCCACGTCGATTTGGTAGAGAGCAATCAGAAGAAGGCGGCATTCCTGCGGGTTTGCCTGCGAGAATGCCAGGCCCACGGTGCTGTTCACGCCGTTCGAATCGAGGATGCGCCTGCCGTTATCGAGCATTGCGATAGGATTTCGGCGCGTGCGCTCGCAGAGCTTGACTTGCTGTTGGACTATTCGGCACCCTGGTTGGTGCGCAACGAAAATCTGCGTCTCGTGCTGCATAAAGGCCGGGATTACGAGCGGGAGCTCCAGAAAGCCCGTGGTCGTTGGGAATTCGATCTGGTAAAACATCGAAGCGTCGTCGAGCGAGATTCCGTCATTTTGGAACTGAGTCGCATTCGGCGCCTGGTTTAACCGAAATTGGATGTGCGGCAGATGATCGGCGAGCGAAACCGGATTATTACCATCGCAAATCAAAAAGGCGGAGTCGGTAAAACGACGACGGCGATCAATTTGGCGACGGCGCTGGCCGCCATTGGCGAACGCGTATTGATCGTCGACCTTGACCCGCAGGGCAATGCCAGCACGGGTCTGGGCATTGAGCGGCGGGATCGGAAACAGTCGTCCTATGATCTTCTGGCCGGAACGCATACGATTCTGGAAACCGTTTTGGAAACGGCGGTCCCGAATCTCTTCATCGTGCCGTCGACGATGGATTTGCTTGGTGTCGAGATGGAAATCGCGCAGCAGCCGGATCGAGTATTTCGGCTGCGCCGCGCCCTCAATAGTCCGGATGCCCTCTCCTTCTCCTATATTCTGGTCGATTGCCCGCCTTCGTTCAATTTGTTAACCATGAATGCCATGGCGGCGGCGCATTCTGTTCTCGTGCCGCTACAGTGCGAGTTCTTCGCCCTGGAGGGTCTCAGCCAACTGCTTGAGACCGTCGATCAGGTGCGGCGCACCGTCAACCCGTCACTGGATATTCAGGGTATCGTGCTGACGATGTTTGATTCCCGTAACAATCTCGCGCAGCAGGTTGTGAGCGATGTTCGCACGCATCTCGGAGAAAAAGTCTACCATACGTTGATTCCGCGCAACGTACGCGTGTCCGAAGCGCCCTCCTACGGCAAGCCCGCGATCCTTTATGATTTGAAATGCGCAGGCAGTCAGGCCTATCTGCAATTGGCCTCGGAAGTGATTCAGCGGGAGCGGCAGCGCAAGGCTGCAGCCTGATATATTTTGTTCCAGAGTGAGTATCGGCTATGAATGATGATCTTTCGAAACGGCGTCTTGGGCGTGGCTTGGCGGCTCTTATCGGGGAGATGGATCAGCCCACGCCGGTGGAGACGGGAAGGCCGGCTGTCAATCCGGACCGCCTGGTGCCGATCGAATTCATCTCGCGCAATCCTCGCAATCCTCGCCGTTATTTCGACGAGACGGAACTGCATGATCTCGCTAGCTCCATACGCCAGCACGGCATTGTGCAGCCGGTCGTCGCTCGGACGGTTTCGACAGATCGTTATGAAATCATTGCCGGTGAAAGACGCTGGCGGGCGGCTCAACTGGCCGGCCTTATCGAGATTCCGGTCATCGTTCGCGATGTCGATGACAAGACCGCGCTGGAAATCGCCATTGTCGAGAATGTGCAGCGTGCCGACCTCAATCCGCTGGAAGAGGCGCTCGGCTATGAGCAGCTGATCGCCGAGCATGGTTATACACAGAATGATCTTGGCGAGATCATCGGCAAGAGCCGCAGCCATGTTGCCAACTCCCTCCGTCTGCTGAAGCTGCCCGATCCGGTGCGCGACATGCTTGCCGCCGGCAGCCTGTCGGCAGGTCACGCTCGAGCGCTGGTGTCGACGTCCGATCCGGCCGGCCTAGCTCGCACGATCGTGTCCAAGGGCATGTCGGTTCGCGATGCCGAGCGCTTGGCGCAGAATGACATCAAAGCTCAGAACGACCCCCGCCCTGTCGGCGCCCACAGGGATGAGAAGGATTCCGATACGCTGGCGCTGGAGCGCACCCTTTCGGATACGCTTGGGCTGGATGTCTCGATCAACCACCGCGGCAATGGCGGCCAGGTCAGGATATCCTACAAGACGCTGGAACAGCTTGAAGAAATCTGCCGCCTGCTGGAGCGGCGCTAAGCTTGGTCAATAGACCATTTCCGCTTTTCCCCGAATGGCGAAAACGCTCTATCCTATTGTTTCTTTACGCATTTCTGGCGGCAAACCACTGCGTATTTTTCCTAGAGTTGCCCAGCATTTGAAAATCAGCCCTTGCGCGCCGATTGCAGCGTCGTTGCCAGCAAGGTCTGCGTGGCGATGGTCTCTTCGAGACTGGCGCGCTGGCGTGTCTGAAGGATGGCGGATTGCAACCTGTTCATTTCACGCGCGATGGCTGGCGCGCTCCAGGTCTTAAGCGCTTGTTCGATGATAGGCTTGCGGCGAAAATGCAGGTGACGCCCTAGCGTCTGCATCACCTGGGCTGGAGCCAGTCGTTTTTCGTCCATTTCCGCTCGCATGGTGTCGAGCAGCTGAAATTGCTTCAAGCATCCCTGCAGCACAAGAAACATCGGTGTCTTCGATGAGGCAATCTTCTGGATGGCGCGAAGGAAGCTCTCCGAATCGCCTTTCAGAATGGCGTCAACCGCGTCGTCGGCGGATATGGCGCTGGCGTCGCCGATGATCTCGAGGACATGCTCCTCCTCGATCACGCTCTGCCCTCGGCAATAAAGCGCCAATTTGCGGACTTCGTTGCGAGATGCGATGCGATCTCCACCGAGGAGTTCGAGAAGCGTCTGCCGAGCGGCCGGCGCAATGCGCAAGTTCTCGTTTGCCAGCTCCGTATCGATCAAGCCGTTGAGCGCTCTTATATCGTCGGCATAGCAGGGGATAATGGCAACGGTGCGGGCCGGCTCGGCCACCTTGCGCAGCCCCGATCCCTTCTTGAGATCGCCAGCCTCGATGATGACGAAGCTTGCATCGGGGGGAGTTTCCGCAACAATCTGAAGCGAATCGATCAACGCCTTTTCGTTGGCGGCGCCACGAATCCAGACGAGTTTCTCGCCTCCGAACAGCCCGATGGCATTGACCTCGTCAAGAAGGCGCCCGGCATCGTTTTGCAGATCGCCGACATCGAGCTTTATCAGGGAAAATGCGTCGTTCAGATCGACGCCCGTCTTGCCGGCAATCTGTGCGGCGCGCTCGGAAACGAGGCCGCGATCCGGACCGTATATGACGAAAAGCCGGTAGTTGCGCGCGGCATTTTGCAGGAATCCGTCAAATTCGTGAGACTTGATTTCCGCCATGCCGCGCTCTTGTTCAGCGGCTGAGCGCAGCAGCGATGTCGGCAGCCACCATCTCGGCAACTTCGCGGGCAGCGCGATCTTCGGAGTTGAGGATTGCGCGATGCTTGGCGAATTCCTGTGTGGGGAAGTCGACGAGCGATGTTACTGAGCGGCTGCCGGATTTCAGCACCTTGCCAGTGACGGCATCCTTGAGTGTGAAGGCTGCAGTGACGCTTGTACGGCCAGCTCCGGATGTATCAGAGGAGGGTAGATAGAGAACCCCGGCAGTACCGGCAGAGACGCTCAAATCGACGGTATACTTCGGTGTTTTCGTCTCGCCGGCACCGCGTCCGGCAATAAAGATCAGTTGATTGCGAACTTCCTGTCCGACACGAGAGCCGGCATCAGAGAAAGAAACCTCCGATAGCTTCTGCGTCACGCCGGTGCTGACCGCATAGAGCGGCTTAACCTGGCAGGCGGACAGAAGACCGGCAGTGGCCATCAGAGACGCTACGCCGGCTATGCGGGCGAATTTGAAAAGACTATCAGACGACAATGTTCACGATCCTTTGTGGAACGACGATGATCTTCTTTGGCGCCTGATCATTCAATGCGCTTTTGACAGCATCCAGGGCGAGCACGGCCCGTTGCACCGCATTCTGATCTGCATCGCGCGCGATTGTCAATTCGGCGCGCTTCTTGCCGTTGATCTGAACGGGATAGATGATCTCGTTTTCGATGACGAGGGCTTCGTCATAGATCGGCCAAGCGCTTGTGGCGATCATATTGGTGTTGCCGAGCGCGGCCGAGCATTCTTCTGCCAGGTGTGGGGTGATCGGCGCAACGAGCGCGATCAGGATCTCGACGGCTTCGCGAACGGCGGAGCCATAGGCAGCATCGGCCTGGCCGGCTGCGACCTTGCTCAGCGGCGCTGCCAGCGCATTGACGAACTCATAGATGCGGGCCACGGCTTTGTTAAAGGCGAGCTTGTCGTAGTCGCCCTGAACAGCCTTCAGCGTACGGTGGGCGATCTGCGATATCGCCAGCGCCTCACCATCCTTAGCCGGATTCGATTCGACTACCTTTAACGCGTCTGCTGCCTCGGAGACGAGGCGCCACATGCGCTGCGTGAAGCGATGCGCACCCTCGACGCCGGCTTCCGACCAGATGACGTCGCGATCGGGGGGCGAATCTGAGAGCACGAAGAAGCGGGCCGTATCGGCACCGTAGGACGCGATGATATCGTCGGGATCGACGACGTTCTTCTTCGACTTCGACATCTTTTCGATCGCGCCGATGGTGATGTCCTCGCCGTTCGACAGCAAGGTGGCGCGGCGCTGGCCGTCGACTTCCTCGATGCGGATATCGGCCGGCGACACCCATTCGCGCGTCAGACCGTTACCGCGGCTATAGGTCTCATGCACCACCATGCCCTGCGTGAACAGGCCCTTGAACGGCTCCTTCACGTCGAGATGGCCGGTTTCGCGCATGGCGCGGGTGAAGAAGCGCGAATAAAGCAGATGCAGGATCGCGTGCTCGATGCCGCCGATATACTGGTCGACGGGCAGCCAGTGGTTGGCGGCCTTCTGATCCGTCGGCTGGCTTTCCCAAGGGGCGGTGAAGCGGGCGAAATACCAGCTCGAATCGACGAAAGTATCCATCGTGTCCGTCTCACGGCGGGCATCCTTGCCGCATTGCGGGCAGGCGACATGGCGCCAGCTGGCGTGCCGATCAAGCGGATTGCCGGGCTGGTCGAAGGTCACGTCGTCCGGCAGCTTGACCGGCAGATCCTTCTTCGGCACCGGCAGCACGCCGCAATCGTCGCAATGGATGACCGGGATCGGGCAGCCCCAATAGCGCTGACGGGAAATGCCCCAGTCGCGCAGGCGGAAATTCACCTTGCGCTCAGCCTGCGGCGCATTGCCGAGGCTTGTGTCCGAGAGCTTCGTCGCCACAGTCTCGAAGGCTTCTTCGATGCTCATGCCGTCGAGGAAGCGGGAATTGATCATGATGCCGTCACCGTCATAGGCGGTGTCGCCGATGCTGAAGCTTGCGGCATCGCCGTCCTTCGGCATGACCACCGTTACGACGGGCAGGGCATACTTGCGGGCGAAGTCCAGATCGCGCTGATCGCCGGACGGGCAGCCGAAGATGGCGCCCGTGCCATAGTCCATCAACACGAAATTGGCGATGTAGACAGGCAACTCCCAGGACGGGTCAAAAGGATGGCGGACTCGGATGCCCGTGTCCATGCCCTTCTTCTCGGCCGTTTCGAGCGCAGCCAGCGAGGTGCCGGCGCGACGGCATTCCTCGCAGAAAGCTTCGATTGCCGGGTCCTTGGCGGCAGCTTCCTTGGCGAGCGGATGGTCGGCCGAGATCGCCAGGAAGGATGCTCCGAACAGCGTGTCGGGACGGGTCGTATAGACCGTGATCTCGCGATCGCTGTTGGGCGCGGTTTCCGGGACGATCTCCCAGCGGACGGTCAGGCCCTCGGACCGGCCGATCCAGTTCTTCTGCATCAGCCGCACCTTTTCCGGCCAATGGTCGAGCGTATCCAGGGCATCCAGAAGATCCTGGCTGAATTCGGTGATCTTGAAGAACCATTGCGTCAGCTCGCGCTGCTCGACGAGTGCGCCGGAACGCCAGCCGCGGCCGTCGATGACCTGCTCGTTGGCGAGAACGGTGTTGTCAACCGGGTCCCAGTTGACCTTGGACTTTTTGCGGTAGACGAGACCCTTTTCCATCATGTCGATGAAGAGCATTTGCTGGCGGTGATAATAATCGACGTCACAGGTGGCGAACTCGCGGCTCCAGTCGAGCGACAGGCCCATGGCCTTCAGCTGGGTGCGCATCGAGGCGATGTTCTGGTAGGTCCATTCCTTCGGATGCACCTTGTTGTCGCGCGCAGCGTTTTCCGCCGGCATGCCGAAGGCGTCCCAGCCCATCGGATGCAGTACGTTATAGCCGCGGGCGCGTTTATAGCGGGCAACGACATCGCCCATGGCGTAGTTGCGCACGTGGCCCATATGGATGCGGCCCGAAGGATAGGGAAACATCTCCAGAACGTAATATTTCTCACGCGGATCGGCGTTGTCGGTAACGAAGACTTCTTCTTCGTTCCATTTCTGCTGCCAGCGGGGCTCGGCGTCGCGCGGATTATAACGTTCGATAGTCATCTGATCTTGTATTCCGGAAAATCATGGGGAGTAAGGCGTGACCTTCACCACGAAACCACCCAAGCGTCAAGTTTAGCGGGTGCAGCAAGTGCCTTATCTTGCAAAGCAAAGCCGGATTCGGACGCTTTCGCCCTTGGCAAAGCCGGCCTGCCTCATTACTGCAGGGGTTGAGAAGCAAGCGAAATATCGAGGCGAAGAGATGGAACTTCAAGAGCGCCTGAACGAAGTCCGTTCCCATATCGCGGCGGCTGAACGCCAGTCTGGCCGAAAAGCCGGCTCGGTGCAGCTCATTGCCGTTTCCAAGACGTTCGATGCCGATCAGATCCGCCCGGCGATCTCTGCTGGTCAGCGTGTGTTCGGCGAAAACCGCGTGCAGGAAAGCCAGGGCAAGTGGCCGGAGTTGAAGGCCGAAACGCCTGGCATCGAGCTGCATCTGATAGGGCCGCTGCAATCGAACAAGGCCGCGGATGCCGTGGCGCTATTCGATGTCATCGAAACCGTAGACCGGGAAAAGATCGCGCGCGCGATCGCCGATGAAATGAAGCGGCAGGGCAAGGCTTTACAGCTCTATGTGCAGGTCAATACCGGCCTGGAGCCGCAAAAGGCAGGCATCGCACCGGACGATACTGTCGCTTTCGTCGATTTGTGCCGCAAGGAGCTCGGGCTTTCGATCGAGGGCCTGATGTGCATTCCGCCGGCGGAGGAAAATCCGGGGCCGCATTTTGCCCTGCTCGCAAAGCTTGCCAAGCAGGCCGGTGTCGAAAAGCTCTCCATGGGCATGTCGAGCGACTATGAAATCGCCGTGGCCTTCGGCGCAACAAGCGTCCGCGTCGGCTCGGCGATTTTTGGGGCGCGGTAGTTCTGCTGAAACAAAAGATGCCGAAGGCCTTGCTGCGTGGAACACACGAGTGGCACAGATTGGGGATTTGACGGGGCTCTCTAATCCCGGAGATGGCAATCGCGGAATAGTCCCCTCTCCCCAGCCCTCTCCCCGCGCGCGGGGAGAGGGGGTCTATGGTGCTTTCCGACAAACAAAAAGCCCCGGCTGAAAACCGGGGCTTTGTAAAGCTTCTATAAAACCGGATCTCAGAACTGATCGTCGTCCTCGTCGTCGCGCGTGGTCGACTTCAGCGACTTCAGCTTGGCGAAAACGGCGTCGGCGTCGATTTCCTTTTCCTTCTCTTCTTCGCGATCGTAGCTGAAGCCGAGCTTTTCGGTTTCCTGAGCGGGCTGCAGCGTCGCGCCGAGTTCAGCGGCGGTCGGCAGCGGACGGCCCTTGGCGGCCTTTTCCACTTCCATATCGAGATCGATCTGGCTGCAGAGGCCGAGCGTTACCGGATCCATCGGCGCGAGGTTGGCCGAGTTCCAGTGCGTGCGGTCGCGGATCTGCTCGATGGTCGACTTGGTGGTGCCGACGAGACGGGAAATCTGCGCATCCTTCAGTTCCGGATGGTTGCGCACCAGCCATAGAATAGCGTTCGGACGGTCCTGACGCTTGGAGACCGGCGTGTAACGCGGGCCGCGACGCTTGGATTCCGGCACGCGAACCTTCGGCTCGGAAAGCTTCAGCTTGTGGTTCGGGTTGGCTTCGGCGCGGGCGATTTCGTCGCGGGTCAGCTGGCCGGTCGAGATCGGGTCGAGGCCCTTGATGCCCTGTGCTGCTTCGCCATCGGCAATCGCCTTCACTTCGAGCGGATGCAGCTTGCAGAACTGCGCGATCTGGTCGAATGACAAGGCCGTATTGTCGACAAGCCAGATGGCAGTTGCCTTCGGCATGAGCAATTGTTGAGCCATGGATATAGTCCTTCTGTCAGTCCGCGCCGGTGTCGCGGTCCGGGGTGTAACACCACAATGTCCGGGAAATACGGCTCTATATAGCGATAGTGTCGCGGAATTGCAATTCTTTGCGTATGAAATGCACTTTGTCCAATTGCTGTCGTAGTTTGACCTGCTATTGATTGCACGCAAAGTGCACCGATAATCGCAGGTCGGGGTGTGAGGATTTCAAGGAGGAGACTATGTCGGAAAAGATTCATCCGGTGACGAAATCGGTCAAGGCGCACGCCCTGATCGATGAGGCGAAGTACCAGAAATGGTATCAGCAGAGCGTCGAGGATCCCGACAAATTCTGGGGCAAGCACGGCAAGCGCATCGACTGGTTCAAGCCCTATACCAAGGTGAAAAATACGTCGTTCACCGGCAAGGTTTCGATCAAGTGGTTCGAGGACGGCGTCACAAACGTTTCCTACAATTGCATCGACCGGCATTTGAAGAAGCATGGCGATCGCGTCGCCTTCATCTGGGAAGGCGACAATCCCTATATCGACAAGAAGATCACCTACAACGAGCTCTACGATCACGTCTGCCGGCTGGCGAACGTTCTAAAGAAGCACGGCGTCAAGAAGGGCGATCGCGTCACCATCTATATGCCGATGATCCCGGAGGCGGCCTATGCGATGCTCGCTTGCGCCCGCATCGGTGCGGTGCATTCCGTCGTCTTCGGCGGCTTTTCTCCCGAAGCGCTCGGCGGCCGCATCGTCGATTGCGAATCCACCTTCGTCATCACCTGCGACGAAGGCATGCGCGGTGGTAAATCCGTTCCGCTGAAGGAAAATACCGATACGGCGATCCAGATCGCCGCCAAGCAGAAGGTCGCGGTCAAGAACGTCCTCGTCGTGCGCCGCACCGGCGGCAAGATCGCCTGGGAAGCCGGCCGTGACCTTTGGTATCACGAGGAAACCGTCAAGGCGAAGCCGGATTGTCCGCCGGCAAAGATGAAGGCCGAGGATCCGCTCTTCATCCTCTACACGTCCGGTTCCACCGGCAAGCCGAAGGGCGTGCTGCACACCACAGCCGGTTATCTCGTCTATGCGGCGATGACGCATGAATATACGTTCGATTATCATCCCGGCGATATCTACTGGTGCACGGCCGATGTCGGCTGGGTGACCGGTCACTCCTACATCGTCTATGGGCCGCTTGCGAATGCGGCGACCTCGCTGATGTTCGAAGGCGTGCCGAACTATCCGGATCAGGGCCGCTTCTGGGATGTCATCGACAAGCACAAGGTCAACATCTTCTACACGGCACCGACGGCGATCCGCTCGCTGATGGGTGCGGGCGATCATTTCGTCAAGCGCGCATCGCGCTCCAGCCTGCGCCTGCTCGGCACGGTCGGCGAGCCGATCAATCCGGAAGCCTGGGAATGGTATTACAAGGTGGTGGGCGACAGCCGTTGCCCGATCGTCGATACCTGGTGGCAGACGGAAACCGGCGGTCACATGATCACGCCGCTTCCGGGCGCAACCGATCTGAAGCCCGGCTCCGCCACCATGCCCTTCTTCGGCGTGCAGCCGCAGCTGGTGGACAATGAAGGCAACGTGCTGGAAGGCGCCACCGACGGCAATCTCGTCATTGCCGACAGCTGGCCGGGCCAGATGCGCACGGTCTATGGCGACCACGAGCGCTTCATCCAGACCTATTTCTCCACCTACAAGGGCAAGTATTTCACCGGTGACGGTTGCCGCCGCGACGAGGACGGCTATTACTGGATTACCGGCCGCGTCGACGACGTTCTCAACGTCTCGGGCCACCGTCTCGGTACGGCGGAAGTGGAATCGGCGCTGGTGTCGCACAGCCATGTGTCGGAGGCGGCCGTCGTCGGCTATCCGCATTCCATCAAGGGTCAGGGCATCTATTGCTACGTGACACTGATGGTCGGCCAGGAAGGTTCGGATGCGCTGCGGCAGGAGCTGGTGAAACACGTTCGCGCCGAAATCGGCCCGATCGCCTCGCCGGACAAGATCCAGTTCACACCCGGCCTGCCGAAAACCCGCTCCGGCAAGATCATGCGCCGCATCCTGCGCAAGATCGCCGAGGACGATTTCGGCGCGCTCGGCGATACCTCGACGCTCGCCGATCCGGCTGTCGTCGATGACCTGATCGCCAACCGCCAGAACAAGGCGGATGCGGCTTAAGGCTTAATGTTTCACGGCGTCGTGCCGATGGGCACGGCGCCTTTTCAAAATGTATCTCGGAAGTTCGAGCGCTTATTGCTTATTCTGAATCGCGCATTTGAAATGCGCCTGGCTTGAGATATCTCAGCCGCTATCTCTTAAAAATCGATCGCCCGACCGTTGATCTCCCAGTCGCCGAAGCGCGCGGGGTCGGAGCCGCCGCGGCCGCCGATTTCCGGGGGCAGCTCTGCACTGGCCTGTGCCTGGCGGCGCTCCTCGGCTTCGGCAAGGGCGCGCTTGGCGGCGGGTGAGAGCGGCTTGCGGGTGATATCGCCGGCTTCAATGTCGATTTTATTGTCGTTATCTGCGGATTGCATGGTCTCGAGCGACCTCCGAAATATTGAAATGAGGGGAGGAATAGCCAAATCATAGAGCATGATGCCGAAAAGTGTGAACGGTTTTCGGATGACATCATGCTCTGCTTTTTTGAATCCGGAGCGGATTCAGATTTCAGGTCGAAGTGACCTGAAATCATCCGGCTCCGGCGTGTCCAGCCGCAAAGAAAAAGGTTTGGACGACAGATGTGTTGGAGACCCCTCGATGAATCTCATGCGCACCGCGATGCTGCTCGCCTTCATGACCGCCCTTTTCATGGGTGTTGGCTATCTGATCGGCGGTCAATCGGGCATGTTGATCGCATTTGTCGTCGCTGCCGGCATGAATTTCTTTTCCTACTGGAATTCGGACCGCATGGTGCTTTCCACCTATGGTGCGCAGGAGGTGGATGAGCGAAGCGCCCCGGAATTTTACCGTATTGTCCGCGATCTCGCCCGCAATGCCGGCCTGCCGATGCCGAAGGTCTATCTCTACGACAGCCCGCAGCCGAATGCCTTCGCGACGGGCCGCAATCCGGAAAATGCCGCCGTTGCCGCCTCCACCGGTCTGCTGCACGCGTTGACGCCGGAGGAAGTGGCCGGCGTGATGGCGCACGAGCTTGCCCATGTGCAGAACCGCGACACGCTGACCATGACGATCACGGCGACGCTTGCCGGCGCCATCTCCATGCTCGGCAATTTTGCCTTCTTCTTCGGCGGCCGCCGCGACAACAACAATCCGCTCGGCATGGTCGGTGTGCTGGTGGCGATGATCGTTGCTCCACTGGCCGCGATGCTGGTGCAGATGGCGATCAGCCGCACGCGCGAATACTCCGCCGACCGCCGCGGCGCGGAGATCTGCGGCAACCCGCTTTGGCTCGCTTCCGCGCTCGGCAAGATCGCCCGCGGTGCGGAGCATATTCCGAATGAAGAGGCCGAAGGCCATCCCGCAACGGCGCATATGTTCATCATCAATCCGCTGTCGGGCGAACGCATGGACAATCTGTTCTCGACCCATCCGAACACGGAAAACCGCATCGCGGCGCTGCATGAAATGGCCCGCTATGGCGGCGGCAGTGCCTCGCCCATGACGCCATCTGCGGGCTTTGGCTCGACGGGACCGGTCTTGACTGCTAATCCGGAGCGGAAATCGCGCTCCGTGCCGAATACGGGTCGCGGTGGTTCGCAACCGCCGAAGGGTCCCTGGTCTTGAGTTCTGACACGAAAAACAAAGCTTTCAACAAAGACGGAAAGAGATCCGGCAAGAGGCCGACTGATTCCAGACCGCATGATTCGGCGCCGGCGAAACCCGGCTTTGCAGCGCGCGCCGCAGCAACGAAGATCCTCGCCGCCGTCATCGATCGCAAGACGCCGCTCGACGGCATGCTGGATGCTGAAGGCGGCAATCCTGCCTATAAGACTCTCGGCGAAAGCGACCGGGCGCTGGTGCGCGCCATCCTCAACAGCGCGCTGCGGCATTTGCCGCGCATCGAGGCGACGATATCGTCGCTGCTCGATTCGCCGTTGCCGGAAGGCGCTCGCGCTCTGCATCATGTACTTGTCGTCGGTGCCGCACAGATGCTGTATCTCGATGTGCCGGATCACTCTGCCGTCGACCTTGCCGTCGAACAGGCCAACCGCGATCCCCGCAATCGCCGCTTTGCCAAGCTGGTCAACGCCATTCTCCGCCGCATCGGCCGGGAGAAACAGGACATCCTCGAAAAAGTCGCAGGCGTGCCTGCCATGCCGGCCTGGTTTCTCTCCCGCCTGGAAGCCGCTTATGGCGCTTCAGCAGCGCTCGAAATTTCCGAAACGCAGCTCGAGCCGGCGGCAATCGATCTTACGGTAAAATCCGACGTGGAAGGCTGGGCGAAGCGTCTCAATGGCGTGGTCCTGCCGACCGGTGGCGTGCGGCTTGCTGCCTTCGAGGGATCCATCCCCTCGCTCGAGGGTTTTGGCGAAGGCGAATGGTGGGTTCAGGATGCGGCCGCCAGTATTCCGGCGAAGCTGTTCGGGTCGCTTGCCGGCAAGCGGGTCGTCGATCTCTGTGCGGCCCCTGGCGGCAAGACGGCGCAGCTCATTCTCGCAGGCGCCAAGGTCACGGCTCTTGATCAGTCCGCCAACCGGCTGAAAAGATTGTCCGGCAATCTGGCGCGCCTTGGTTTCGAGGCTGAAACGGTCGTCGCCGACATGAGCAAATATCAGCCTGACGAACTTTTCGATGCTGCTCTTCTCGATGCGCCCTGCTCTTCGACCGGGACGACGCGCCGCCATCCCGACGTGCTCTGGACCAAAGGTCCGGAGGATGTCGCCAAGCTTGCCGGCCTGCAGGGGCGGCTGCTCCGCCATGCCCTGACGCTGGTCAAACCCGGCGGCGTCGTGGTCTTCTCCAATTGCTCGCTCGATCCCGAAGAGGGTGAGGATCTTGTTGCCCGGCTTCTTGCGGAAACTGACAGCGTCGAGCGGGTTCCGGTCGCCGCGGGCGACTGGCCGGGCCTCGAAGCGGCGATTTCGCCGCTCGGTGCCTTCCGCACGACGCCCGACATGCTGCCGCTTGCCGATGGCTTTGCCTCGGGTCTCGACGGGTTCTATGCGGTCGTGCTTCGGCGCCGATCATAGAGCATTTTCAGGAAAAGTGCGCAGCGGTTTTCCGCCCGGAATGGGTGCGAAACAAGAAGAGGCAGCGCCTTCGCGAATCGGAGAAAAGCCGAATGGCGACAGCCAAGGTTTCCACAGGCTTTCGGGAATGGTTCAAAAGCCGGTAACCTGTTCTTAATTGGTATATTTGTAACCTCTTTTTAACCACGGGTAATGAGAGTAAGCAAAAGCAAATATGCAGGTCTGCGGCAGGGTTTTGTGAGTTCATACGTGCGGGAAGCATGGCGGCGGATGTCTCGCCGCGCGGCGTTGACGCGATTGCGTCTCACCCGCCACACGATGCGTGTGCCGGAACGCCTCATCGTGGCTCCGACGGATCTGCGCAGCGTCGACCCATTTTTCGTCGAGGAACTTTTGAACGGTCGCATCCTGCTGGCCGGCCGGGTTCTCGAAACGCAAGGCGCCTCCCCTTTCTCGCTTGAGCTGCCGTCACGGGCATTTGCGGCGCGGCTGCACAATTTCCGCTGGCTGCGGCACTTGCGGGCTGAGAAGAGCGACCAGGCCTCGGCCATGGCGCGTTCCATTCTCACGGATTGGATTGCCGTTCACGGCCGCCGCCTGCATGGGCTTGCCTGGTCACCCGATATCGCCGCTCAGCGACTCATCGCGCTCCTGTCGCATTCGCCCGTGCTTCTGCACGGCACGGATAGCAGCTTCTACCGTCGCTTCATGCGCGTGCTCGTATTGCATGTCCGCTTTTTGCGCCGCATGGCCTCGTCGGCGCGGGATGGAACGACCCGTTTTCGCGTGCGCATCGCGCTTGCCATGTCATCCGTCGCCATGCCCAACGGCGCGCTGGCGGTGAAGCGGGCGGGTCAGGCGCTCGATCGCGAAATCGACCGGCAGATCCTGGCAGACGGCGGCCACATCTCCCGCAATCCGCGGGTGTCGCTGGAGCTTCTGCTCGATCTGCTGCCCCTGCGTCAGACCTATGTCAATCTCGGCCATGACGTGCCGATACGGCTCATTCCCGGCATCGATCGCATGTATCCCGCGCTGCGCTTCTTCCGACATCAGGATGGCGATCTGGCGCTGTTCAACGGCGCGACGTCGACGCTCGCCAATGAACTCATGTCGGTGCTGCGCTACGACGAGACGGCGGGCCAGGCTTTCAAGGCGTTGCCGCATACGAAATATCACCGGCTGGCCGCCGGCCAGGCCGCCGTCATCATCGATGCCGGTGCCCCCGCTTCGGCCGATCTCAGCCGCACCGCACATGCAGGCTGTCTCTCCTTCGAGATGTCGTCGGGCAAGACGCGCTTCATCATCAATTCCGGATCGCCGGAATTTGCCGGCGACCGCTACATACAGGCAGCGCGGGCCACTGCTGCCCATTCGGCTGTCACGCTCAACGACACGTCGTCGTCCCAGTTCTCCAAATCCAAACATCTGGGGCCGATCATGGTCGGCGGTGTGAAGAAGGTCATCGTCGAGCGCGCGGAGACCGAGGACGGACGTGACTACGTCCGAGCCGCACATGACGGCTATCTCTCCGCCTTCGGCTATGTCCACGAGCGCGAGCTGAGCCTCAATGCAAAAGGCACGATTTTGGCCGGCCGAGACCGTTTCTTCGTGCCGGAGGGTAGGAAGAAGCCGCCGAAGGGCGAAGGCATCGCTTCGGCGCGTTTCCATGTCCACCCGTCGATCAGCCTGCTGCAGACCGAGACGGACTCCGCCCTGCTGATCGCGCCCGACGGCGAGACCTGGGTCTTCTCTTCGCCCGGCAACGAGGTGCTGGTGGCGGAAGATATCTTCTTTGCCGATCCCTCGGGCATGCGCTCCTCCGATCAGCTTGAGATCGTCTTCCGGATTACCGAAAAGCCGGAAATCCGCTGGTTTTTATCTTATCGGCCATAGGCTAAGCGCGTCAGCTATGATAACGGGGCGGGCATTCCCGTCCCGCGCCGTTTCCGCCGGACGTGTCATCTCCTCATACCAGAGCGTTTCCGCTCTGTTTTTTGTTATCGCAGCTCCGGACGGAAAACCGCCCTGCACTTCTCCTGGAGCTGCTCTAGACCGGAGAAAGCTCATGGCCGTCGTTTCCAAGAAAATTCCCGCTCCCGACAAGGTGAAGGTGAAAACCGCACTTCTGTCCGTCTTCGACAAGACCGGCATCGTCGAGCTGGCGCGTGCGCTCAGCGAACAGGGCGTGCGCCTCCTGTCGACCGGCGGCACGCACAAGGCGATCGCCGCGGCCGGCCTTGCCGTGACCGACGTGTCCGAAGTGACGGAATTTCCCGAGATCATGGACGGCCGCGTCAAGACGCTGCATCCGAAGGTGCATGGCGGCCTGCTCGCCATCCGTGACGATGCCGAGCATCAGGCTGCAATGAAGGCGCACAGAATCGAAGGCATCGATCTTGCCGTCATCAACCTCTACCCCTTCGAGGACGTTCGCAAGGCCGGCGGCGACTATCCGACGACGGTGGAGAATATCGACATCGGTGGCCCGGCGATGATCCGTGCTTCGGCGAAGAACCATGCCTACGTGACGACGCTGACCGATCCCGCCGACTATGCGGAGCTGCTGGCCCAGCTCTCCGCCGATGCCGGCCAGACGACTTATGATTTCCGCAAGCGCATGGCCGCCAAGGCCTTTGCCCGTACTGCAGCCTATGATGCGATGATCTCCAACTGGTTTGCCGAAGCGCTGGATATCGCCACGCCGCGCCACCGTGTCATCGGCGGCGTGCTGCGCGAGGAAATGCGCTATGGCGAAAACCCGCACCAGAAGGCTGCTTTCTACCTGACCGGCGAGAACCGCCCGGGCGTTTCCACGGCGACGCTCATCCAGGGCAAGCAGCTCTCCTACAACAACATCAACGACACCGATGCGGCCTATGAGCTCGTTGCCGAGTTCCTGCCGGAAAACGGCCCGGCCTGCGCGATCATCAAGCATGCGAACCCCTGCGGCGTTGCCACCGGCCCGAGGCTCGTGGAAGCCTACAAGCGCGCTCTGGCCTGCGATTCCACCTCAGCCTTCGGCGGCATCATTGCGCTGAACAGCCTGCTCGATGCCGAGACCGCAGAGGAGATCGTCAAGCTCTTCACTGAGGTCATCATCGCGCCCGACGTCACCGAGGAAGCCAAGGCGATCATTGCCCGCAAGCCGAACCTCCGCCTGCTTTCGGTCGGCGCCCTGCCCGATCCGCGTGCTGCCGGCCTCACCGCCAAGACCGTCTCCGGCGGCCTGCTGGTCCAGAACCGCGATAACGCGCTGGTGGAAGATATGGAGCTCAAGGTCGTCACCAAGCGTGCACCAACGGCTCAGGAGCTTGAGGACATGAAGTTCGCCTTCCGTGTCGCCAAGCATGTGAAGTCGAACGCGGTCGTCTACGCCAAGGATGGCCAGACGGCTGGCATCGGCGCGGGACAGATGAGCCGTGTCGATTCCGCCCGCATCGCCGCCATCAAGGCCGAGGAAGCCGCCAAGGCCATGGGTCTGGCCGAGCCGCTGACGCGCGGTTCCGCCGTCGCCTCCGAAGCCTTCCTGCCGTTTGCCGACGGCCTGCTCTCGGCGATTGCCGCAGGCGCTACGGCCGTTATCCAGCCGGGCGGTTCGATGCGTGACCAGGAAGTGATCGATGCGGCCAACGAGCACAATGTCGCGATGGTCTTTACCGGCGTGCGCCACTTCCGCCACTGATCGATGGATATACTCGATTGGAAAACCTTATATCCCGGCTGGTTCGCCTGCCGGGATTTTCTTTGTCTACTTTGTCGTCTTGTCGGCCGGATAGGGTGTCGGCAGCAGTAGCAAAAGGCCGCCGGCGAGGAAGATGACGAGTGTCGCCATGCCGAGGCGGGCCGAGCCGCTCCAATAAGTCACCAGCGAGAAGAACAGCGTTGCCATGAAACTGGTGGCGCGGCCCGAGAGCGCGTAGATGCCGAAATAGCGTCCGGCTTCCGAGAGGCTGACGCTGCGGGCAAGATAAGAGCGCGAGGAGGCCTGTACGGGGCCGAAGGCGATGCCGATCAGCAGGCCGTAGCCGATATAGGCTTTTTCCGCCGCCGTGCCGAACAGGCTTCCAGTGCTGACGGTGGAGAGCGGTACGAGGCCGAAGAGCGTGAAGCCCGGTCCGGTGGAGAGGATGCCGAAAGTCGCTGCGAGCAACAGCGTCAGGCTGATCATGACCGTCGTCTTCGAGCCGAGCCAACGATCGACATAACCGGCCGCGAAGCACCCGAAGATGGCAATGACATTGAGGATGATGCCGTAGATGCCGATCTCGATCGTCGCCCAGCCGAACATGCCGGCCGCAAAGGTGCCGCCGAGGATCAGCAGGCCGTTGACGCCATCCTGATAGACCATGCGGGCGAGAAGGAAGAGACTGATGCCACGTCGCCGCTTCAACTCGCCCAGGGTCGCCGACAGCTCGTGCAAGCCCGTGCGAACGGCCGCGCGAAGGGGCAGGCCGCGAGCAGCATCCGGTGTGAAGAGAAACATCGGCAGGATGAAGATAAGATACCATACGGCCGAAATCGGCCCGGTGATGCGGGCATCTTCGCCGAGTTTGGCATCAAGACCGAAGAGTGGCGTCAGACCGAAGATGGTCTTGCCGGTCTGCGGATTGCCGGCGAGCAGCGCAACGACGGTGATCAGCACGATCATACCGCCGAGATAGCCGAGCCCCCAGGCGGCATTGGACAGCCTGCCGACATCGTCCTTGCCGACCAGCCGTGGCATCATCGAATCGTTGAAGACGATCGAGAATTCGGCCGAGATCGAGGCGAGGATCATGAAGATCACCGGATAGATCACCGGCGATCCGGGGGCCGCGCCCCAGAGGCAGGCAAGGCTTGCGATCTTGATGACGGCGAAGAAGGCGATCCATGGCTTGCGGGCGCCGGATTGATCGGCGATCGAACCGAGGACCGGCGAGAGGATGGCGATGATCACCGAGGAGATCGTCGCCATATTGCTCCATGTCGTTTGCGCGGAGACGGGATCGGCGGTCAGCCGGGCGACGAAATAGGGGCCGAAGATGAAGGTGGTGACGACGGTGAAAAACGGCTGAGCCGCCCAGTCGAAGAACATCCAGCCCCAGATGCCTCGCGCCGGCACTTTTGCCGGCACGTCGTTGTCAATTTCGGTCGTCACCAAATCCAGCCCCTTGCTCCCTCACCCGTTTTCGGGTCGGGGCGGACTGTGTCACCTTGCCCGGCCGTTCGCAAGATCGCTGAGCAGGCCGGCGGCAACGGTGATGCGGGCGAGGTTGGGATCGCCGCTTTCGCTGAGGCCGCCGAGTTCCTCGGCGATGCGATTGATGCGGATACGGTCTTCCGCGTGCCATGCCTGAACCGGCTGCTTGTCCTTCGGATGGTTGGACAGGGCGGAGATGACGATATCGCGGCGGGCGCCGGCGATCTGGTCGAGGCTGCGCGCAAGCGCGAGGCTCTCATAGTGGTCGCCGGTGACGATCCGGTTGCCGGCTAGCAGCAGGCGGCCGACGCGGAAGGTCTGCGAGACGGTAAAGTAGCTTTCGGCCGCCCGGTTCAGCGTATCGCCGGTGCGCTCGGCGATCTGCATGATTTCCGGAACGAGGACGAGCGCGTAGATCGTGGCGATCTCCGAAGCCAGCTTCTCCGGCAGGCCGGCGGCCAGATAGTCCGCCTCGCGTGTGGCGATCTCGGCTGCGAAATCCGCCGGGATGTGGCTCAGGAAGACAGGCCGCAGCTTCTTCAGGGCTGCGCGAAGCCGGCTAACCGTTTCTTCTATATCGCCCTTGGCCGCTCCGGTTTTCAGGAGCAGACGCGTCAGCGCCGTGTAAACCTCGGTGATTTCGCCGTAGACACGGTTCTGCATCTGGCCACTGACCTTGCCGTCGAGTGCGTCCATCTCGTTCCAGAGCCGGTCAAGATCGAAGCCGTCGCGGGCAACCACGGCTGCCTTGACCACTTCGGCAGCGGCTGCCGCCGTGGCATCCATCATGCCGACCGCAAAGCCAGGGCCGCCGCGATTGATCGCTTCATTGGCGAGCGCAGTGGCGATGATTTCGCGGCGCAGCCGATGGGTTTCGATATCGGCGGCGTTCGAGCGCTGCATCTTGGCCGGGAAATAGCGGCTGAGGGTTGCGGCGAAGTAAGGATCGTCGGGCAGGTCGCTGGCGACGAGGGCATCAAAGAGGACGATCTTGGCGTAGGAGAGCAGCACGCCGATTTCCGGGCGCGTCAGCGGCCGGCCGTTGGCATAACGCTCGGCGAAGGTCTGATCGTCGGGCAGGGTCTCGACCTTACGGTTGAGCTGCTTGGCCGCTTCCAGCACGCTCATGAAGCGGCTGAGTTCCAGGCCGTTGCCGGTGCCCTTGCGCTCCGTCAGCGAGATTGCCAGAGATTGCAGATAGTTGTTGCGCAAGACAAGCGTTGCCACTTCGTCGGTCATGGAGGCGAGCAGCGTGTCGCGTTTGGCGCGCGACAGCCGGTCGGCGAACATGGCAGATGCAAGCGCGATCTTGATGTTGACCTCAACGTCCGAGGTGTTGACGCCGGCGGAGTTGTCGATGGCGTCGGAGTTGCAGCGCCCGCCCTTGAGGCCATAGGCGATGCGGCCCTTCTGCGTGACGCCGAGATTGGCGCCCTCGCCGATCACCTTGGCGCGTACTTCGTCGGCGGCGATGCGGATCGGATCGTTGGCGCGGTCGCCGACTTCCGAATCCGTTTCGGCCGGCGCCTTGACATAGGTGCCGATGCCGCCGAACCACAGCAGGTCCACCGGTGCCTTGAGGATTGCCGTCATGATTTCGAAGGGCGTTGCGACCGACTTGTCGATGCCGATGGCGGCGACCGCTTCCGGCGTCAGTGTCACCGACTTTGCCGAGCGGGAGATGATCATCGCGCCTTTCGACAGAACGGATTTGTCGAAATCCTGCCAGCTCGAGCGCGGCAGGTTGAAGAGGCGCTGCCGTTCGGCGAGCGTCTTTTCCATATCCGGATCGGGATCGATGAAGATATCGCGATGGTCGAACGCGGCAAGCAGGCGGATCTTCGGAGACAACAGCATGCCGTTGCCGAAGACGTCGCCGGACATGTCTCCGACGCCGACGACGCTAAATGGCGTCTTCTGGATATCGATGTCCATCTCGCGGAAGTGCCGCTTCACCGTTTCCCAGGCGCCGCGGGCGGTGATGCCCATCTTCTTGTGGTCGTAGCCGGCCGAACCGCCCGAGGCGAAGGCGTCGTCCAGCCAGAAGCCGGCTTCCTGCGCCAGCGCATTGGCGGTGTCGGAGAAGGTAGCAGTGCCCTTGTCGGCGGCGACGACGAAATAGGGGTCGTCACCATCGAGCCGCACGGTATCGGCGGGCGGAATGATATCGGCGCCGGAGATGTTGTCGGTGATCGACAGCAGCGTGCGGATATAGGTCTTGTAGGCCTCGCGGCCGGCATTGAATATCTCGTCACGGCTGCCGCCGACCGGGAGCTTCTTCGGATAGAAGCCGCCCTTGGCGCCGACGGGCACGATGACGGCGTTCTTGACCTGCTGCGCCTTTACGAGACCGAGCACTTCGGTGCGATAATCTTCGGCACGGTCGGACCAGCGCAGGCCACCACGCGCCACCTTGCCGAAGCGCAGGTGCACGCCTTCGACCTCGACGCCATAGACGAAGATTTCGCGGAAAGGCCGCGGCTCGGGCAGGCCATCCAGCAGCTTCGGATCGAGCTTGAAGGCCAGCATGGCCCTCGATGAACCGTCGGCATTCCTCTGGAAATAGTTGGTGCGCAGCGTGGCGTCGATGGCATTGACGTAGCGGCGCAGGATGCGGTCGTCGTCGAGGCTCGGAACGTCGGCAAGCTCCGTTTCGATAGCCGTATGCAGCTCGGCAAGCTTCTTCGTGCGGTTCTTGTCGTTGAGCTTCGGATCGAGCGTTTCGTAGAACAGGCGGAAGAGCGAGGCGGCGATGCGCGGATATTTGTCCAGCGTCGCGGCGATATAATCCTGCGAATAGGCGATGCCGGCTTGGCGCAGATAGCGGGAATAGGCGCGCAATACGTTCGTTTCGCGGGCGGAGAGATCGGCGGAGACGATCAGCCGGTTGAAGGCGTCATTGTCGATGCTGCCGCCAAAGGCGGCGAGGAAGGCTTCTTCCAGTGCCGCGCCGTGGCGGGCAAGATCGATGGTCAAGCCGTTGCGGGCTTCAAGCTCCATGTCGTGGAGCACGACATGGCCGGTCGAACCATCCTTGGCCGTGACATAGATGTCGAAGGTGCGCTCGCTGATGACGTTGAAGCCGAGATTTTCCAGAAGCGGCACGCGGCGCGACAGCGCGAGGTTGCCTTGTCCATGGAAGATTTTCAGCGAGAGGATGTCGCCTGCGTCATCCTTGCGGATATAAAAGCCGATGCGGATCGGCTCGGCACCGGCCGTGGCGATCATGTCAGGCAGATCGGCGAAGGCGTCTTCCGGCGAGAAGGCTTCCTGGAAGGCCTGGCTGACGGAGATGGTCGGAGCCTTCGGGCCAGCCAGCATGACGAAACGCTCGTCCCAACGGGCGGTGATGGCGCGGATCGCCTCTTCGAGCTTGGCTTGGGGAATATGCGGCGTCTTGCCGGCGCTACGGCCGATGATGAAATGCACGCGCGCCACGCCGCCTTCCGGGAAAGCCGGATAATAGGCGGAGACACGGCCGTCATAGATGGTTTTGAGATAGTTGCCGATCTTCTCGCGGACGACGGAATCATATTCCTCGCGCGGAACATAGACGATCACCGAAACGAAGCGGTCGAATTGATCGATGCGCGGCAGGGCGCGCACGCGCGGCCGGTCGGTCAGGTCGTTGATCTGTTCGGCAAAGCTTGCCAGCAGGGTCGTGTCGATCTGGAAAAGATCGTCGCGGGGATAGGATTCCAGCGTATTGTCGAGCATGCGGCCGGAATGGCTTGTGGGATCGAAGCCGAAAAGATCCTTGACCTTCTGCACCTTGGAGCGCAGCAGCGGCACATCGACGGCGGCACTGGTATAGGCCGTGGAGGTGAAGAGGCCGACGATGCGCAGCTCGCCCGTCACGTTGCCGTCGGCATCGAAACGCTTGACGCCGACATAGTCCATGTAGGCGCGGCGGTGGACGATCGACTTGACGTTGGCCTTGGTGACGATCAGGAAATCCGGACCATCAAGGAAGGCCAGGATTTCGGGTGTCGTGGTAACGGCGTCATGACCCTGCCGCAGCACGCGGACATCCGGATTGGAGAGGATGCCGAGGCCGGTGCCGCGGTCGCGCTCGACCTTGGCGTTGGCGCCCTTGCCGGAATAGACATATTCGCGCATGCCGAGAAAGGTGAAATTGCCGTCCCGTAGCCAGGCAAGGAAGGCAAGCGCCTCGTCGCGATCGTTCTTGCGGCGGCCGGCCGCTTCATAGGTCGAAAGCTCGGAAATGACGGTGTCCAGGCGCGACAGCATCGGCTTCCAGTCGGAAACGGCGAGATGCGTCTGATCGAGCACGGTCTGCACCCGTTTGGCCAGGTCCGCTGCCTGCGCTGCCGTCAAAGGCGAGAGATGAAGCTGGATATGGCTGACGCGATGGGCGGGATCGCTCGGGTGATCGGCGGAATAGAGGCTTGGCTGCTTGCCGTCCTCGACGACCAGGATCGGGTGCACGGCCATATAGAGGTCGCGGTAGCTGCTGGTCACCTCGCCCATGACCGATTCGTAGAGGAAGGGCATGTTGTGGTCGGTGATCGACAGGATCGATACGGCAACTCCATCGGGCTCGATATTGGCAAGCTGATCGATGCTGACGCGCGGAGCGGTGCCGTTCCAGGCCGCCAGCTCCTTGGCCGCGTGCGTTGCAGCAAGGGCCAGCATTTCAGGGCTGTAAAGCTCCATGTCGTCGTTGCTGGCACGGCCGAACAGGATTTCGGGATCGAGATGCGCCTCGCCCGTCGCCGCGGCTATTTTTCGTGCCGCTTCGATCTGTTTTTCCCGTTTCGGATTGCTTTTCGGCGCCATGGAATTCCTCCCGATTTTCGAATTCTGACCACAGTAGCAGAAGGTTTAGCGAAAAAACTGGCAAAAAGAATGCGAAATTGGTTGGTTTCGGACTGATTTTGGCCCGTTTTTTTAAAAAACTTGCCGGAATGCGCGATCCCGGCGAAAGGCGGATGTCTTTGGCGAGAAATTGACGGAATCATTTCGTCAACAGAGGCTTTCATCACTCTGTGAAGTGCCGTTGACAGAGTGCCGCCAAAGGGATCATCAACGGCGCATTGTGCAGTTGAAGCCCTGAACTTGAAAGCAAGCATCATGTCGCAAGTGTCGGCCGGCGCCGTTATCGTCATCTCCAGCCATGTCGTCAGAGGGTCCGTCGGCAATCGCGCCGCCGTCTTCGCGCTGGAAACGCTCGGCCACCCAGTCTGGGCCCTGCCCACCATCGTTCTGCCATGGCATCCCGGCCATGGTCGCTCGACGCGGCTGACCTTCAACGAGGCGGATTTCGATCACGCAATCGACGATCTTATCGCTGCCCCGTGGTTATCGGAAGTGAAGGCGGTGCTTTCCGGATATTTCGGCAATGCCGCACAGGCGCGTTCCGTCGCCCGGCTGGTGGCGGCATTGCGGGAAAAGAACCCCGATCTGCTTTATGCCTGCGATCCGGTGATCGGCGATGCCGGCGGGCTCTATGTGCCCGAGGCGACGGCCGAAGCGATCCGCGACCATCTAATCCCATTGGCCTCGCTGGCGACGCCGAACCGCTATGAGCTTGCCTGGCTTGCCGGTGCGCCGCTCGAGGATAATAACGCCATTATGGAGGCGGCACTTGCGCTCGGGCCGTCGCGCATGCTGGTGACCTCGGCGGTGCCGATGATGGCCGGCGGCATCGGAAATCTCTATCTCAGCGGCCGGAGCGCGCTGCTTGCCGAACATCGCAGCATAGAAGGTGCGCCGAACGGGCTCGGCGACCTGCTCTGTGCCTTGTTCGTTTCCCGCCTGCTTTCCGGCATGGATGAGGAACGGGCGCTGCAACTGACGACGGCCAGCGTCTATGAGGTGCTGGCGCGCGCTGTCAAACGCGGCAGCAACGAGCTGACGCTCGCCGTCGATTCCGCGAGCCTGTCGACGCCGATGGCGATGGTGCAGCTGCGACACCTCATGCACCCGGCGCAACGGCGCAAAAAATAGCGGTTCGCAGCAGTTAATGCTTTTTGCAGCGCAGCAGTTGCCATCGGTCCCGGTGCGCTGTAATTCAATATCATGCAAAGCTTTCCCGACACCCTTCTGAACGGTTATCGCAACTTCATGAGCGGGCGTTACGTCGATGAGCGCGAGCGTTATCGCTCTCTCGCGGAGCTCGGGCAAAATCCATCGACGCTCGTGATTGCCTGTTGCGACTCCCGCTCGGCGCCGGAGATCATCTTCGATGCCGGTCCGGGCGAGCTCTTCGTCATCCGCAACGTCGCCAATATGGTGCCGCCCTATGAGCCGGACGGTAATTTCCATTCGACTTCGTCAGCGCTTGAATTCGCGGTTCTGTCGCTCAAGGTTTCCGACATCGTCGTCATGGGCCACGGACGCTGCGGCGGTATTCGCGCCGCGCTCGATCCCGATGCCGAGCCGCTATCCCCGGGCGATTTCATCGGCCGGTGGATGGCCTTGCTGAGGCCGGCTGCCGAGCAGATCCAGAGCAACGACATCATGACGCAGACCGAGCGTCAGACGGCACTGGAGCGCATTTCGATCCGCAACTCGCTGAACAATCTGCGCAGTTTTCCGGAGATCAAGGCGCGCGAGGAAGAAGGCAAGCTGAACCTGCACGGCGCATGGTTCGATATTTCGACCGGCGAGCTCTGGATCATGGACCCCAATACCCGCGATTTCATTCGTCCGGACGTATAAGGCCACCTGGACGTCCGGCGGCTAGAATATCGATCAAAAGAAAAGGCGCTGCGGACCATCCGGTCGCAGCGCCTTTTTTTGATTCATGCGCCAGCTGAGGCTTACCTGCCGTCGATCTGCTGGCCGATATAGGCGATGGCCTGCTGATAGACCCGTGCGTCGTTCCAGCCGGCAATGGCGGCGAAATTCGGCTCGCCGGGTTGATAGCCGGCGCCGGGCTGCCAGCCATGGCCGCGCAGGAAGTTGGCGGTCGAGGCCAGCGCGTCCGCGCGCGAACCGACAAGATCGACCCTGCCGTCGCCATCTTCGTCGATACCGAAGGCGACGACGTTCTTGGGCATGAACTGCGTCTGGCCGATTTCGCCGTGAGCCGCGCCGCGTGCGGACGGGCTGAGATAACCTTCGCCGACGAGCTTCAGGGCGGCATAGAGCTGTTCGGTGAAGAATGCGGAACGGCGGCAGTCATAGGCGAGGGTCGAGACGGCCGAAAGCGTATGCTGGTCGCCCATGTAGCTGCCGAAGCCGGTTTCCATGCCCCAGATGGCGATGATCGGGCCTGCGGGAACGCCGAAGCGCTTCTCGATCTTGGCAAACAACGCTCCGTTCGCCTGTTTCATGCTCTTGCCGCGATTGATGATCGTCTGGCCGCCGCGCTTCTTCATGAATTCCTCGAAGGAAAGCTTGAAGCTCTTCTGGCCACGGTCGGCGCGGATGGTGGGCTGGTTGTAGTGGACGTTGGCGAAGGCCCTGTCGAGGACGGATGGGCTGACGCCCTGTCCCTGCGCTTCGCGCTTGAATTCCTGCATCCAATTCTCGAAACCTGCGGAAGTATTGCCGCAGGATGCAGCGTTTGCCGTAATCGGCATGGCGAGCAGCAGCCCGCCCGCGACGAGAGCTGCCATTCCAGACTTTGTGATCCGCATTCAATGTCCCCGAATTCTTACCGCGATGCGAACGCGGTAACCGTTTTTGGAAGGCGCACAAACCCGCCAATCTCCGGGCCTATGCGCGGTCTAGTCGTCACTGGACCATGCCAGTATCCGACCATCATGTCATTATCACATTTTGGCGATCAGTATTTTTGCTTCACGTAAAACATAACCGCCAACTATATTTGCAAAAGCCTCGCCTTTCATCCGAAATGGCGAGGCTTTCGTTCAATCCTGCTTAGCTAGCGAAGATTTATAAACCGTAAATTGGTTTACGAAATCTTATGCAGCCTGCTTGCGCGGCTTGATCAGGCCGCGATTGATGAGCAGTTCGGCGATCTGGATGGCGTTGAGCGCGGCACCCTTGCGCAGATTGTCGGAGACGACCCACAGATTGAGGCCGTTTTCGACGGTTGCGTCTTCGCGGATGCGCGAAATATAGGTCGCATCTTCGCCGGCGGATTCGTAAGGCGTGATGTAGCCGCCGTTTTCGCGCTTGTCGATGACGAGGCAGCCGGGCGCTTCGCGCAGGATGTCGCGGGCCTGATCGGCAGTGATCTCGTTTTCGAATTCGATGTTGACCGATTCCGAATGGCCGATGAAGACGGGGACGCGCACGGCCGTGCAGGTGACCTTGATCTTCGGGTCGAGCATCTTCTTGGTTTCGGCCAGCACCTTCCATTCTTCCTTGGTGTAGCCGTCTTCCATGAAGCTATCGATGTGCGGGATGACGTTGAAGGCGATGCGCTTGGTGAACTTCTTCGCTTCGATCGGGTCGGCAACGAAGACAGCACGGGTCTGGTTGAAGAGTTCGTCCATGCCGTCCTTGCCGGCACCGGAAACGGACTGGTAGGTCGAGACGACGACGCGCTTGATCTTGGCGAAGTCATGCAGCGGCTTCAGCGCGACGACGAGCTGCGCGGTCGAGCAATTCGGATTGGCGATGATGTTGCGCTTGGTGAACTGCGCGACGGCATCGGGGTTCACTTCCGGGACGATCAGCGGCACGTCGGCGTCGTAGCGCCAGGCCGAGGAGTTGTCGATGACGACGCAGCCCTGGGCGCCGATCTTCGGCGAGAACTTCTTCGAGACCTCGCCGCCGGCCGACATCAGGCAGATGTCGGTGTCGGAGAAGTCGTAGTTCTCCAGGTTGGAAACCTTCAGCGTCCGGTCGCCGAAGGAAACTTCGGTTCCCTGCGAGCGGGCGGATGCGAGCGCCACGACCTCATCGGCCGGAAAACCGCGTTCAGCTAGGATGTTGAGCATTTCGCGGCCGACATTCCCGGTCGCGCCCGCTACTGCAACTTTGAAACCCATTTCTCAAGCTCTCTTTCTCTTCTCTCCTCTTGGGCGAAGGGGGGAACCGCAGCCATCACGACCGGTTCCTGTCCCCAGCCGAGCCGGGGAGAGAGCGGCAGGCCAGAGACGTCAGACGGTTTTCGTCGTCGTTTTGGCCATGGTTTTGGAAGAAACCGGAAAATAGACATCCAGCCCGGCATATTCCGCCGGGTGATTGGGGCTATCGATCTGTTCGAAGCGAACCATGGAAGTCTTCCTTTTCCGTCGCCGGTTCTAAGAGGTTTTCCACAGGAGTCAAGGATTTCCTCGCTGGCATCGCTGCAGGAGCGAGGAAATCGGGGGCGTTGAAACGCGCCTTCAACCTATCGTGTTCGAAGGCCTGCCGTTTCGAGTGTCAGCGGTTGGACTTGCGCGTGATTTCGAACAGGAACCAGGTGCGGCGTTCGGTTTCGTCCAGCCAGTTTTCGAGGAGGCTGGCGGTGGCGACGTCGCCATATTCGTCGCAGACGTCGTGAACAGCGCGCATTTCGGCAGAAAGCTTGAGATTGTCATCCGCCAGTTCGGCGAGCATGTCCTGCGGGTCGACATATTCGGCGTCATTGTCCGGGATGCGCTGCAGCTTGGCGATCTGGCCGATCGAGCGCAACGTGTTTCCGCCGATTTTGCGGGCGCGCTCGGCCATGGGATCGGTCATCGCGAAAATCTGATCGCCGTGTTCGTCCAGAAGCAGGTGATAGTCGCGGAAATGCGGTCCGCTCATGTGCCAGTGAAAATTCTTGGTCTTCAGATAGAGGGCAAAGACATCGGCCAGCAACGCGCTCAGAGCTGCGGAAATATCGCGGGTCGCTTCCTCGCTGAGATTGGTGCGAGTGCCCAATTTCGATTTGGTATTGGCGGTATTCATGAAGGCGTCCTCCGTTTGTTGTTCACGACAGCGATCGCCGGCGGATATTAAGGGAGTTCGATGACATTCGCTGCGGCGTGGGATCGCATTGAAGACTGGGTCTGTTTTGAAATCTCGCGGTCGAAAGTTCACTTCGCGGCATGATCGACTGCACTGTCATGCGGGAAACCCGAACAGCTCCACTAAATAGGAAAATGAGGTGGTTTGGCAATCGTCTGCGAAGGCGTTGGCGCAGCGCGCGGTCATGGCACCAAGGGACACCGCCCTCTCGTCGGAGGACGGTGTCGCCAATGATGAGTTACTTCAGGCCACCGCCGACATAGATGGTTTCGCCGGTCACCCAGGCGGCGTCCTGCGAAGCCAGGAAGACGGCCACCGGGGCGATATCGGTCGGCTGACCCAGGCGGCCGAGCGGCGTCTGCGAGACGAGATGCTTTTCAAAGTCGCTGCCGATAACGCCGGCAGCAACGACGCCTTCCGTCTCGACACCGCCCGGTGCGAGATTATTGACCCGGATATTCCGTGGGCCGAGCTCCTTGGCGAGGACCTGGGTGATCGAACTCACGGCGGCCTTGGTCGCGGTGTAAACGGACGCGGTCGGCAGGTTCATGCTGACGGCGTTGGAGCCGATGTTGATGATATTGCCGCCTTCCGGGCCGAAATATTTGACGGCTTCCCGCGTGGTCAGCAGCGTGCCCAGCACGTTGATATTGAATTCACGATGGAATTCTTCCTCGGTGAACTCCTCTATCGGCGCGAATTGGTAGACGCCGGCATTGTTGACGAGGATATCGACGCGGCCGAAGGCCTGCTTGGTTTCGCCAAAGAGCCGCTTGACGTCTTCGGATTTGGAAACGTCGCCGTGGACGGCGAGCGCCTTGCCGCCCTTGGCGGTAATTTCGGCAACCACTTTATCGGCGCCTTCGCGGCTCGACGCGTAGTTGACGACGACGGCAGCACCCGCCTCGCCCATTGCCTTGGCGATGCCGGCGCCGATGCCCTTGGATGCTCCGGTCACGATTGCGACCTTGCCTATCAGCTTGCTCATGTCACTTTCCTTCAAAAATTGTTAGACGGTTTCATAATCATCGAACCATTTGGCGCATGCGACCCGAAAACCGCTCCGCATCGTCAGTTTGATATTTAGATAATCATCTAATTGATACAAGAGCAGCAGCGATAAATGCTGATGGCATGGATGGAAACGTCAGATCTTGGAAAGCTCCGCCATATAGGCGTTCAGCGTATCGCGGCGCAGCACGAGGTTTGCGAACTTGCCTTCGCGCTGGATCTCGATGAGCCCGGCGTTTTCGAGCTCCTTGATATGATGGGACATCGTCGCGGCGCTGACGGTGTGACATTCGTTCAGGGTGCTGCAGGGCATGGGTTCGGGCCGTGCACCGATCTCCTTCAAGATCTGCACGCGTCGCGGCTCGGCAAGCGCCCGGGAGATCAATCCCATCTGCCTTTCGCTCAAACGTATCGGCCCGGCATCCATGATTTTCATCGCAGTGGAAACGAAATCGGGTTGACCGCTTTTGCGATCATCCCTCCGCCAGATATATGAATGCGGAACGGCCTTGGCAACCTTCGCGGTTTGGCCATGCATTGTGGCGCTCAAGGGCCGACGAGTACGAGTATTCTCTCACCTCACGCGGCGACTTGGCGGTACATGGTCTAATCAGAGCGTCATCTGCTCTTCGGCAGCCGCCATTTCGTGACAGGCCGGCCGGCGGGGTCGATGCGAAAGAGCAGGCCGTAACGGGAATAGACGATCGCCGTCATGAAGGAGAACCAGCCGCCGAGGGCAAGGCCGGCCATGACGTCGCTCGGATAATGGGCACCGACCATGACGCGCGTGATCGCCAGCCACAGGGCGCAGGCGACGAAAATGTAGCGATAGCGCGGGAAGATAAGGGCAAGCGCCACGAAAAGGGCGCCGATTGTGGTGGCATGGCCCGACGGGAAGCTTTCGAAGCTGGCGCGGCCGTTGAAGGGCAAGAAGCCGAAGGGTCCCCAATCGGCAAAATGCGTCGGGCGGGCGCGGCCGATGGCGCGCTTGAGTATATTGGCGAGAAGGCCGGACAGCACGATCGTCGTCAGCAGGTAACCGCCGATCTGGCAGATGCGGATTGCCTGGTAGCGACAGCGCGGCGAGCGCAGCAGGCGGCTGCCAGCCCAGCCTTCGAAGAACAGGAAGGCGCTGACGATGATGATCCAGCCGGAATCGCCGAAATCGGTCAGCATTCCACCGAAAAAGCGGATGGAGGGCGAGAGGTTCTTCAGGGCAGCGCCGACCGGCCAATCGAACAGGAGCGCAGAGAGCAGCACAATATTGGCTGTCATAAACAGGCAGGTCTTCCAATGGCATGGCGCAAGCGCTGCGTCGCTTCGCCGCCAACGCCGATCGAGAGACGCCAAGATCTCCTGCATACCCACCGCCTGATATTTATGTCCAATCAGCAACGACGCTTAGCAGCGACTTGTTACGACTCTTCTAAAGAATTGTGACACCGGGGCAGATGATCGATTACGGCGCAGGCAAGCCTGACCTGCCGCAGCAAAAAGCCCCGCTCTTCGGCGAAGGACGGGACTTCATGTTTCACGTGAAATATAGCAGGCAATTTATGCCGAAGATTAGGCCGAAAGCGCCTTGAACTCGGCGAGGATGGCATCGCCCATTTCGGCGGTGCCGACCTGGCGGCTGCCGGGTGACATGATGTCGCCTGTGCGGATGCCGCTGTCGAGAACGTTGGCGATTGCCTTTTCCAGCGCATCGGCCTCGGAAACCATGCCGAAGGAGTAGCGCAGGCACATGGCGAAGGAGGCGATCATGGCGATCGGGTTGGCGATGCCCTTGCCGGCGATATCGGGGGCCGAACCGTGCACGGGTTCGTAGAGCGCCTTGCGCTTGCCGGTCTTGGCATCGGGTGCGCCGAGCGAAGCCGACGGCAGCATGCCGAGCGAGCCGGTGAGCATGGCCGCAACGTCGGACAGCATGTCGCCGAACAGGTTGTCGGTGACGATGACGTCGAACTGCTTCGGCTGGCGAACGAGCTGCATGCCGCCGGCATCGGCGAGCATATGCTCGAGCTGCACATCGGCATATTTTTCCTTATGCGTCGCGGTGACGACCTGGTTCCAGAGCACGCCTGACTTCATGACATTGCGCTTTTCCATCGAGCAGACGCGGTTGCTGCGGGTGCGCGCCAGTTCGAAGGCGACGCCGGCAATGCGCTCGATCTCATAGGTGTCGTAGACCTGGGTGTCGATGCCGCGCTTCTGGCCGTTGCCGAGGTCGATGATTTCCTTCGGCTCGCCGAAATAGACGCCGCCGGTGAGCTCGCGCACGATGAGAATGTCGAGGCCTTCGACCAGCTCGGGCTTCAGCGACGAGGCCGATGCCAGCGCCGGGTAGCAGATGGCCGGACGCAGGTTGGCGAACAGCTTGAGATCCTTGCGCAGGCGCAGCAGGCCGGCTTCCGGGCGCACTTCATAAGGGACCGCATCCCACTTCGGACCGCCGACGGCGCCGAAGAGCACGGCATCGGCGGCAAGCGCCTTGCCCATGTCTTCCTCGGAGATGGCGGCGCCATGCGCATCATAGGCGCAGCCGCCGACAAGACCCTCGTCCGTGACGAAACCGGTATTTTTCGCCTCGTTCATATAGGCGATGATCTTGCGAACTTCGCCCATGGCTTCGGGGCCGATGCCGTCGCCCGGCAGGAGGAAAAGATTGCGAACTGTCATGGGAAAGCCTCCGCGAAAGAAAAAGTTGCGGGGTTTTTAGACCTGCAAATGCGGCTTTTCAAGCGAAGATGGGGCCGAAACGGTACGGTTTTCGGGCTTTTGAAGGCCACTGCCCGCCCTCATGGTTTGGGGTGGCCTTGCGAGCCGCCTCACCACGAGGGCAGGTCGTGAGTCCGCTTACTCGGCCAGTCCGAGCGAAGCGAGATAGGCGGCCGATGCCGGGATCTTCGACTTGTCCTTGATCTCGATGATCAGACGCGGGTTGCTGTCGAGCTTGGCAAGGGCGGCAAAGACGGCGCGCCAGTGGATGTTGCCTTCGCCGAGGCTCCAGTGACGGTCGGCATAGCCGTCCGCATCCTGCAGGTGAATATGCTGCAGGCGATTGCCGGCGGCGTGGACGTAATAGTCGACCGGCGGCGCGCCCGTATAGCCATGGGCATAATGGGCATGGCCCGTGTCGATCGAAACGGCGACGGCCGGCGAATTGAAGCTGTTGGCGAGGCCGACGCGGATATGGGGATCCTTGTCCTCGATGTTCTCGATGACCATAGTGAGCCCGATGTCCTCGGCGCGCTTCACCGCATCCTTGAGCGTCTGATGCGTATATTCGATGATTTTCTCGCGCTCGCCCTTGTTGTTGTCGAGGTTGTTGTAGGACCACGATGTATAGGGGCTATGGATGACCATCTGCGTAGCGCCGATATTGGCGCAAACGTCGAGGGCCTGCAGCAGGCGCCTGGAGACGACGGCGCGGATGTCGGGATCCTGCGAGGCGATGATGAAGCCCCAGAACGGGCCATGGATGCCGAGGCGACCCTGATGGCCGTCGAGCAGCTTGCGGGCGCGCTCGGCAAGCGGAGCCCAGTCGCCGTTTAGAACGTCGGCTTCGACGAAGCTCTGCAGTTCCAGGTCACGCGGCTTTTCGAGCAGCCAGTTGCGATGGGTTTCGACGTCGTCAAGCGTCATGGCGGCGCCGACAATGGGAAGGGAGGTCATGGAGAGGCTCCATTGCGTGGAGAAGAATAGGGGTGGGAGAGAGGCCTGAAGGCCTCGGCAAGCCTGTATGGACCCCCTTCTTGTCGAACATATTACAGCGAGCGGGAAAGATGGTGTCGAGCTGCTTTCGCGGAATAGCCCCCTCTCCCCGCTTGCGGGGAGAGGGAGTCCTTTATCTCGGCATGAAAAAAGCCGGGCGCAAGGCCCGGCTTTGAAACGCAAAAGATAGTGATAAACCGATCAGGCGGCCCAGGGGCGCGATGCGGCGTTCGTCTTTTCGAAATCGTTGATCGCGGAGGACTTTTCCAGCGTCAGGCCGATATCGTCGAGGCCGTTCAGCAGGCAATGGCGCTTGAACTCGTCCAGTTCGAACTTCAGCGAGCCGCCGTCCGGGCCGGTGATTTCGAGATTTTCCAGATCGACCGTCAGGATGGCGTTGGAGCCGCGCGAGGCGTCGTCCATCAGCTTGTCGAGGTCTTCCTGGCTGACCTTGATCGGCAGGATGCCGTTCTTGAAGCAGTTGTTGTAGAAGATGTCGGCGAAGCTCGTCGAGATGACGCAGCGGATGCCGAAGTCGAGGAGCGCCCAGGGAGCGTGCTCGCGCGAGGAGCCACAGCCGAAATTGTCACCGGCGACGAGGATCTTGGCGTTCTGATAGGCCGGCTTGTTCAGCACGAAGTCTTCGTTCGGCGAACCATCTTCGTTGTAGCGGGCTTCAGCGAAGAGCCCCTTGCCGAGGCCGGTGCGCTTGATGGTCTTCAGATAATCCTTCGGGATGATCATGTCGGTATCGACATTGACGACCGGGAGGGGTGCCGCGACACCGGTCAACTTCACGAACTTGTCCATGGGGTCCTGCCTTCATTCTCGTCTAAGCACGAATTATCCTGCCAATAGAGCAAATCCGGCCCGAAATGAAGGAGAATCTTGGATGTGCTCTAAAACATGGCGCTTTGGTCGCGCCTGCCCGTCAGGACAGGGCCTTAATCGAACAAACGGGCTTGGCAGCCGGCATAGCAGGCCGCCCCTACCCTGTCTTCGACCTCAGAGATCGATGATCGTGCCGCGACCGTCGTTCCAGATGCGCATTTCGCGCTGGCTGTTCGTCTTCGCCTTGGCGCGCACCGGTGCCGGCTTCATGCGCAGCGAAATCGCACGGGCTACCATGAGCACGGTCAGGATACCGCCGACGGCAAGCGTGAGCGAAACGGTAAACAGCGCCATGGCTGCAAACACGGTGACACCGGCAAGCGCGATGAACAGGGAACGGATATTCTGCATGGTCGAGACCTCTCTACTCCCAGCAATGTGGTCCTCTTCTTTTTCATCTGCAAGAGGAGCATGGCTTTTTGTTGACTTGCCTGCCGATTAAAAGCGCGGCAAAACGGCATAATGAGCGAAATTTCCCCTTCCCGCCCCGCCCGCCTGCGTCGTTCGGTCTTGAGCGTTCCTGCCATCAACCGCCGCGCACTGGAAAAGCTTTCGAGCCTCGATTGCGACGCCGTGATCTTCGATCTCGAGGATTCCGTTTCGCCGGAGAAGAAGGCTGAGGCACGCGAGAACTTGCGGGCCTTTTTCGCTGCATCGCCGCTGCCGACCAAGGAGCGGATCATCCGCATCAATGCACTTTCCTCCAATTTCGGTGCCGACGACCTGGCGCTGGTCGTGGAACTGCAGCCGGATGCGGTGCTGCTGCCGAAGGTGGACGAGCCGCAGGACGTAACCAGTGTCAGCGACAGGCTCGCGGAAGCCGACGCGCCGGAAGACTTACGCATCTGGGCGATGATCGAGACGCCGCGCGGCATCTTGAATGCGGCCGCGATTGCCGAGGCGGGGCGCACGGCGGGCAGCCGGCTCGATTGTTTCGTCGTCGGCCTCAACGACCTCAGAAAGGAAACGGGCGTTCTGCCGCAGCCGGGTCGCACCTATGTCGTGCCGTGGCTGATGCAGGTGATACTGGCCGTCAGCGCCTATGGGCTCGAAGCCATCGACAGCGTCTTCAACGACTTCAAGAATGCCGGGGAATTCGAGGCCGAATGCGGCCAGGGCGTCGCCATGGGCTTTTCCGGCAAGATGCTGATCCATCCGGGCCAGATCGAGACTGCCAACCGGCACTTCGGCCCGGATGAAGCTGCCATTGCCGAGGCGAAAGCCATCATATCAGCCTTCGCCGAGCCGGATGCTGCCACTCTCAATGTCGTGAACCTCGGCGGGAGAATGGTGGAGCGGCTGCACCTTGTCCAGGCGGAGAGACTCGTCCATAAAGCTCGCCTGATCGAGCAGCGTTTTGATGCGGCTGCAACGCCTCGCACCGACGTCTGACTGAAAAACAAGAAAGATGTTCTGATGAAACTCTACCGCTTCCTCACCGGCCCCGACGATGCTTCCTTCTGCCACAAGGTGAGCGCAGCGCTGAACAAGGGCTGGGAACTATACGGCTCGCCGACCTATGGCTTCAATTCTGCGAGCGGCCGCATGGAATGCGGCCAGGCCGTCGTCAAGGAAGTGGCTGGTAAGGACTACGATCCTGATATGAAGCTTTCCGAACAATAAGCCGGAAGTAGTTGCCTTATCGAAGGTCTGATGCCTTTCCCTGACCGTCTTGCGGTCAGGGCTGATATCACCGATCCGTCGCTTCTTCGGCGCTCGCCTCGATGCGCTCAATGTCCTCGTCGCTCAGGCCAAAATGGTGACCGATCTCGTGGATAAGGACATGGGTAATGATATCGCCGAGGGTTTCCTCGTTCTCAGCCCAATAATCGATGATCGGCCGGCGGTAGAGGCGGATCTTGTTCGGCATATCCCCGGTCTGGGCGGTGAAACGCTCCGAGATGCCGCGGCCTTCGAAGAGGCCGAGCAGGTCGAAGGGGGTCTCCAGCGCCATATCCTCGAACACCTCGTCATCGGGAAAATCCTCGATGAGGATGATGAGGTTACCGGTGAGCGAGCGGAATTCGTCCGGCAGGTGGCTGTAAGCCTCCATGGCCAGAGATTCGAATGTGCTGATTGAGGGCGCGTGGCGGTCCCGCCAATCCTCGCTCTGGTCAATGCGAGCCATGAATGCTTCCTTCCTTGGCTGGTCATATAGAGACTTTGCGCAGCTTTTACGAGAGCGGATTACGGCAAAGGAATATTTTCTTATAAAATGGTGTTGACTCTTTTTCCGACCTCTGGAATCCATAAGAACATAACAGGAACATTATCGATCTGGAGTGAACGTCATGGCCGAGGCTGCCGTGGCGCGGGAAACGCTTTTTGCCCTGCGTGAAACCATTGCCCGACTGGAAGGCAGGCCGATCCCGGCGCTGGCTGCGGCGGCGCATGAAAAGCTGGCGGACAAGCCGGCCATGAGGTCGGCAGGCCTTGCGAAGCCAATGCCTGAGCAGCCGTTTCTTGCAATCGGGGTCGACGATCTCGATGCCGCGATGCAGGGCGGCCTGGCGCTCGATGCGCTGACGGAAATCCGCTCGCTCGGCCTGCGCGATGCCGGGGCGGCCAGCGGCTTTGCCCTTGCGCTCGCCGCGCGGCTGCATGCGCAGGCGCCAAGTACAGACGCGGCCATCTCTCCGATCCTCTGGATCGGCGATACGGTCGCCGCAATGGAAGCGGGCCTGCCCTACGCCATCGGTCTTCAGGATTTCGGACTGGAGCCGTCGGCCTTCCTGCAGGCCTCGCCGCGCAAGCTGGAGGAAGCGCTCTGGCTGGCGGAGGCGGCTCTTGGCAGTGCGGCCTTTGCGGTCGTCATTCTGGAAGTGCGCGGCAATCCGGCTCGTTTCGGCCTGACCGAAAGCCGGCGGCTGGCGTTAAGGGCCAAGGCGGCGGGGCGGCCCTTATTTCTGTTGCGACAGGGAGGCGAGGAGGAGGCAAGCAGCGCCCTCTTCCGCTTTTCCGTCGAACCCGCGCCGGCGCAGGCGCGGCCACTGCCGGACAGATCGATGCTTGGCGGCAGCATCGGTCACCCGGCTTTTCGTCTGACCTTGGAAAAGAGCCGCAACCCGGCGCCTCTTTCCATAACCCTGGAGTGGAATGCCCATGACCGCCGTTTTGCCCCCGTCTCCGACATTGAATACCTTGCCTTTCCCGGCGAACACCCAGCGCATTCTGGTGCTGACCTTTCCGCATCTGCCGACCGATCGCATCGCGCGCAAGCGCTGGGGTCTGTCCTGGCGTTCGACAGGCAGGCTTGAAGCGCCGCCGCTTGCCTGTGCCGGCAAGCTCAACAATGCCATGCGGCTGACTGCGCTCAATGAGCGGGCAGAGATGATCGGCCTGAAGCCGGGCCAGGGCGTGGCCGAAGCCAAGGCGATCTGCCCTACCCTCGATATCGTCGAGGAGGATCCGGCGGCGGACCGCAAGCTTCTGGAAGCGATCGCCGACTGGTGCGACCGCTATACGCCGCTGGTGGCGATCGATGGCAAGGACGGCTTGTTTCTCGATATTACCGGCTGTGCTCATCTCTTCGGCGGCGAAGAGGCGCTGCTCGAGGACGTCTTGATCCGGATTTCCCGGTTGGGGCTCGATGTGCGCGGCGCCATTTCCTCTGCGCCCGGCCTGTCCTGGGCGGTGGCCCGCTTCGACGACAGCCGCGTCGTCCCTCCGGAGGCTATGGAGGAAGCCTTGGCGCCATTGCCGGTGGCCTCCTTAAGGCTCGGTGAGGAGACCGTTGCAGCCTTGCAGAAGATGGGCCTGAAGCAGACGGGTGATCTTCTGGCCGCGCCGCGTGCGCCGCTTGCCCGTCGTTTCGGCACGCAGTTGCTGTTGCGGCTCGATCAGGCCGTCGGTCTCGTCGAAGAGCCGATCTCGCCGCGCCGGCCGGTCGCGCAATTGTCGGCCGAGCGCCGGCTGGCCGAGCCGGTGCAGGCGGAAGCCGATCTTCTGGAGCTCGCCCGCCAGCTTGCCGAAACGCTGAAACCGGGGCTTGAGGCGCGCGGTGTCGGCGGCCGTTCCTTCGAGCTTCTGCTCTTTAGGGTGGATGGCGCGGTCTTCCGCATTGCCGTCGGCGCATCGCAGCCGTTGCGGGAGCCGAGCCGGATCGCCAAGCTGTTCACGGAGCGCTTCACCGCCATTCATGACGATCTCGATGTCGGCTATGGTTTCGAAATCGTCCGCCTCAATGTGCTGCAGCATGCGGCCTTCGATGCAATGCAAGGCGATTTCGTCGGAGAAGGCCGGCAGGACAGCTCGCTTGCCGCCTTTGTCGATCGGGTGGCCGCACGGCTGGGACCGGATTGTCTGCAGGGGGTCGAGTTGCGGCAGAGCCATATTCCCGAGCGGGCCGCCCGGCCGGTGCAGGCCATGCATGTTCTTGCCGCTCGTGGACGAACGGGCAGCGACCATGCCGGCCACGGTTTTTTCCGCGGCGAGCGTCCGTTGCGGCTGTTTCGCATGCCGGAGCTGGTCGAAACCGTTGCTGCAGAGGTGCCTGACGGTCCTCCCCGGCAGTTCCGCTGGCGGCGGGTCATGCATCGGGTGCAGCGGGCCGAGGGGCCGGAACGGCTTTCGGCGGAATGGTGGATCGAGGAAAAGGAAGAACCTGCCCGCGATTATTTCCAGGTCGAGGATGAAGAGGGCCATCGTTTCTGGCTGTTCCGCAAAGGTCTCTATGGCCGCGGCGGAACGGGACCGGACTGGTATATGCACGGGGTCTTCGCATGAACGCGCGCCCGAGCTTTCACGAACCCATGCCCTTCTGCGAGATCGGGGTGAGAACGAATTTCTCCTTTCTCGAAGGCGCCTCGCATCCGGAAGAGATCGTGGTGCAAGCCGCTATCCTGAAACTGTCCGGATTCGGGATCGCCGACCGCAATTCGGTGGCCGGCGTCGTCAAGGCGCATGCGCATACCAAAGTTCTCCAGGCGAAATATGAAGAAGTCATCAAGGAAAATCTTCTGCTTCGAGCCCAGGGAAAGCTAGAAAAGCCGTTCCTGAAGCCGGTTCGTTTCCAGCCCGGTGCCCGTCTGGTGTTCTCGGATGGCACGCCCGACATTCTTGCCTATCCGCAGAACCGCAAGGGCTGGGCGCATCTCTGCCGGCTGCTCAGCGCCGGCAATCTGCGCGGCGAGAAAGGCGTCTGCGTCCTCCATGAAAGCGACCTCGTGGAATGGGGCGACGAGATGATGCTGGCGCTCATTCCAGATGCCGACAGCATCGAGACGCCGGAGGGGCAGACAAAGCTTGAGGAGTGCCTGACGCGGCTATGGATGCGCTTTGGCCGGAAGCTGCATATGGTCCTGTCGCCGGCCTATGATGGCCGGGATCGGCTGGTTTTTGCCACGCTTTCCATTCTGGCGCAGCGCAATGGCGTGCGGCTGATCGCCAGCAATCAGCCGCTCTATCATGCGACCGAACGCAAGCCGCTTGCCGACATCGTCGTTTCGATCCGCGAGCATGTGCCGATCGCCGAGGCCGGCTTCAAGCTGGCGGCCAATGCCGAACGCTATATGAAGGACGCTGCCGAGATGGCGCGTCTCTTTAAGGATTATCCGAAGGCGATCGCCAATGCGCAGAGGTTTTTTAGCCGGCTGTCTTTTTCGCTGGATGAGCTGAAGCACAATTATCCCGATGAAAGCGTTGATGGCGAGACTGTTGCGGAGACGTTGAAGCGACTGACGTGGGAGGGGGCCAGATCGCGCTTTCCTGAAGAGATTCCCGAAAAGGTCTCGATGCAGATCGAGCATGAACTCAAGCTCATTCGGGAGCGGCAATATGAGCCTTATTTCCTGACGGTGTACCGGATCATGGAATTTGCTCGCAGTGCGAATATCCTATGCCAGGGACGGGGATCGGCTGCCAATTCGACGGTCTGCTATTGCCTCCGGATTACCGAGGTCAATCCCGAACTAACAAGCTTGCTCTTCGAGCGCTTCATCTCGACGGAGCGCGAGGAGCCACCTGATATCGATGTCGATTTCGAGCACGAGAAGCGTGAAGAGGTCATCCAGTTCATCTACAGGCATTACTATAAGGAGCATGCCGGGCTGACGGCGGCGGTCACCAGCTACCGGGCGCGCTCGGCCGGACGCGAGGTGGCGAAAGCCTTCGGCCTGTCGGAGGATGTGCAGTCTGCCCTTGCAAGCGGTGTCTGGGGCTGGTCGACGGAGGAATTGTCCGAGCGCGAGGCAAAGCTTGCGGGTCTTAGTCTCACCGACAAGACGACGCGGAATGTCCTTTCCTATGCTACGACGCTGATGGGATTTCCGCGGCATCTGACCCAGCATGTCGGCGGCTTCGTCATCACCCGGGATCGGCTGGATGAAGTCGTGCCGATCATGCATACGGCGATGGACGATCGCTACATGATCGAATGGAACAAGGACGATCTCGACAATTTGAATATATTGAAGATCGACGTGCTGGCGCTCGGCATGCTGACCTGTCTCGCCAAGGCTTTCGACCTGTTGCTGTTGCATTACGACGTGAAAAAGCAGCTTGCCGATCTTGGCAGCGGCGAATATCCCGACCGATTCCCGGTCTATGACATGATCTGCCGTGCCGATACGATCGGTGTCTTTCAGATCGAAAGCCGGGCGCAGATGAGCATGCTGCCGCGTCTGCGGCCTCGCAAATTCTATGATCTGGTCATCGAGGTGGCAATCGTCCGGCCCGGTCCTATTCAGGGCAACATGGTTCACCCTTACCTCAAACGGCGCGATGACGAACTTCATAATCGGCCGATCGAATACCACCGTCCGGAATTGAAGGCGGTTTTGGAAAGAACGTTGGGAGTTCCGCTGTTTCAGGAACAGGCCATGCAGATCGCCATTACTGCGGCCGGATTTTCGGCGGCCAAGGCTGATCGGCTGCGCCGATCCATGGCGACATTCAAACGGACGGGGAAGGTCGATGAATTCAAGCAGGACATGGTTTCGGGCATGATCGCAAACGGTTACCCTCAAGATTTTGCCGAACGATGTTTCAGCCAGATCGAAGGCTTCGGCGAATATGGCTTTCCTGAAAGCCATGCGGCTTCCTTTGCTCTTCTCGTCTACGCTTCTTCCTGGCTCAAGACCTATTATCCCGACGTCTTCTGCGCGGCGATCCTGAATGCCCAGCCGATGGGCTTCTATGCGCCGGCGCAGCTGGTGCGCGATGCGCGCGAGCATGGCGTCGAGGTTCGGCCGGTGGATGTCAATCGTTCGAGTTGGGATTGTCTATTGGAGAAGGCACGTTTTGATCCGGATGCGATCGAGCGGCGCCATGCGTCGATGCGTGACGATATCAAGACGCAATGCGCCGTCCGTCTCGGCTTCCGGCAGGTCAAAGGTCTGCCAGAGGATGAGATGGCGCAGCTGGTCGAACGCCGCGGTGATGGCTATCGATCCGTGCGCGATCTCTGGCTGCGCTCCGGGCTTGCCAAGGCGCAGATCGAGCGTCTGGCGGATGCGGATGCGTTCGGCTCCATCGGGCTTACCCGGCGCGACGCGCTGTGGGCGGTACGGGTACTCGATGCCGGCAGCGCTGCCGAAAAGCTTCCCCTCTTCGATCTCAGCGATCATACGGAGCTGCAGGTCGAGCCGGCGGTTACGCTGCCTGAAATGCTGCCCGGCGAGCAGGTGATCGAGGATTACCGCTATCTGTCGCTATCCCTGAAGGCACATCCGGTTTCCTTCCTACGCAACGATTTCGCACGGCAGGGCATTGTGCAGAGCCGGGATCTGTCCAATGTGGCGAATGGGCGGATGGTGACGGTTGCCGGGCTGGTGCTGGTGCGTCAGCGGCCGGGCTCGGCCAATGGGGTGATCTTCATGACGCTTGAGGACGAGACCGGCGTCGCCAATGCGATCGTCTGGCCGAAAAAATTCGAGAAATACCGCGCTATCGTCATGGGGGCGCGGCTGGTGAAGATCCGCGGACGCCTGCAGAGCGAAAGCGGCGTCATCCATGTGGTGGTCGATCACATCGAGGACATGACGCCGGCGCTCGGTATCCTCCAGCGCGAGGCAAGGCGCTTCGGCGTCAGCGACCGGGCGGATGAAGCATTGCGGCCGACCATGGATCACAGGCAGAAGAAGAAACCGGCCTTGCTTTTGCGTGCATCGGGGGCCGAGGCCGAGGCGGAAGGTCGCAGCAATGGCGTGGAAACGGCGAGAGTCATGCCGCGAGGCCGCAATTTTCATTGAGAATCCGGGTTTCGTACATGAGGTCAGACGGCTGACCGTTCCGTCGGCGAATCAAAACGAATCGTTTCTTTCTTGACAACGAGCGTCTTCTTTAGCAGATAACAGGATAGCGGATGTCATGTTTGGCGGGCTGAGCGAAGAATGCTGGTTTGCAGTTGTAATTACATCACCGACAAGGAAATCCGGGAAGTCATCACCGAACTTCTCGATCAGGACTGTTGGCAGCTCATCGTCCCGGCAAAAGTTTATCACGCCATGTCGAAGCGCGGTCGCTGCTGCGGCTGCTTCCCGAATGTGGTTGATATTATTATTAAGACAACCGAGGATTATCATGCCCGTCGCCACTCGACGGAAGCGGAAATATTTGATTTCATGTCCCGCCTGAAAAAATTCCATGAAGAAAACAGGAGAGCGGACGTTGAAAGGCGACAAAAAAGTCATCGAGCGGCTTAACGAGGCGCTGTTCCTCGAGCTTGGCGCAGTCAACCAATATTGGGTTCACTACCGGCTTCTTGAGGACTGGGGCTATACCAAGCTTGCCAAGAAGGAGCGGGCGGAATCCATCGAAGAGATGCAGCATGCGGACCGTCTGGTTGCGCGCATCATCTTCCTCGAAGGCCATCCGAACCTGCAGACGCTCGCGCCCCTGCGCATCGGGCAGAATGTCAAGGAAGTGCTGGAGGCCGATCTTGCCGGCGAATATGAGGCCCGCACCGCCTACAAGAAATCCCGCGATATCTGTCACGATGCCGGCGACTATGTCTCGATGAAACTGTTCGAAGAGCTGCTGGCCGACGAGGAAGGCCATATCGACTTCCTGGAAACCCAGCTCGAGCTGCTCGGCAAAATCGGCGAAGCCAAATACGGCCAGCTCAACGCCGATTCTGCGGATTCCGCCGAATAGTGAACTGCCGATCCGGCCGCCCTTTCGACGGCCGGATCCTTCTCGTTCAGTCTTCGGCCTTCAGGCCTGCCAGGTGCTGGAATTCGGCGACGACCTGATCGTAGACCGATCGCTTGAACTCGACGATCAGCCCGGGAAGCTCCACCATCGGCTTCCATCCCCAGGCATCGAATTCGGGTTCATGACCGCCCGGCGGCGGGTTGATGGCGATTTCGCTTTCGTCGCCGTCGAAGCGGAAGGCGAACCAGCGCTGGGTCTGTCCGCGATATTTCCCCTTGAGACCGATGCCGATCAGCTGTGGCGGCAGATCGTAATTGATCCAGTCCTTCGCTTCCGCCAGCAGCGTCACCGTCTTCATCCCGGTTTCCTCATAGAGCTCGCGATAGGCGGCCTTCAGCGGGTCTTCGCCCTCATCGATGCCGCCCTGCGGCATCTGCCAAAGCTGCGGCGAGCCGTCATATTCCGAGTTGCCGTCGGGGATACGCCGGCCGGCCCAGACCAGGCCATCCCTGTTCAGGATCATGATGCCGACGCAGGGGCGGTAGGGCAGGTCTTCGGCTCTTACTGACGCTTGGGCGGGCGCGTGGGGCGTGCTCATCTGTCTCTCCAATGACTCAGGGACGTTTCGGATCGTCGGCAACGGCCGAAACCGCAACGATTTCGATGCCGCGCATGGCGGCTTCCTCACTCCATTTGCTGATGGCGTCGACGCTCTCGTCGAAGGCGGAGGCGACGCCGATCGCAGAGCCGTTGCGACGGGCAATACGCTCCAGCTCATCGAGCTTCCTCAGGATCGCGTCCCGCTGCAGTTCTCCATCAAGCTGGACGTCGGCAAAGGCATGCGGCACTTGCAGCGTCTTGGCAAGGGTTCCGGACCTGGATTGCGCCGAGGAGCCGTCGTCAAGGAAAAGCAGGCCGCGCTTGCCGATGTCGCGCAGCACCGGTTCCATGGCGCTGGTATTAGCGAGGAACCGGCCGCCGAGATAATTCATCACGCCGGTATAATTGGTGATCCTGCCCATCGCCTTATGCAGATTGTCGACGTTCTTCGCCGATGACAGCGAGGTCAGCAGCGTATCCGGGCCTGGATTGTTGCTCGGATAGTCGAAGGGCTCGAAGGGGACCTGGATGAGGACTTCGTGGCCGCCGCGCCGCGCATCCTGCATCCAGCGCTGCAGGCTGTTGCCGCTGACGGCAAAAGCGAGCGTGATTTCTTCCGGCAGCTTCTCGATGGCGCGCTGCGTGCCGGTCTGGCTGAGGCCGAGGCCGCTGACGACGATGGCGACGCGGATGCCGCGGGCGCCGGACCAAGGCCTGGCATACTGATCCATCGGCCGCAGGCCGCTTGGCCCCGTGATCGGCAGCTTGCCGAAGGGAGAATCCTCGAGCAAGCTGTCGTTCGGCGTCGCCGCCATGCGGGGATCCTGGCCGACCTGATTGGCGTTGATCAGGACCGGGCCGTTGCCGTCGCGATTGTTGGGACTGAACATGGTGACGACGGAACCGTCGTTGGTCACGACGCGGGTGGTATTGGCGCCGGATTGCGGATCCACCTGCGTTAGGCCTGTTTGGCCAGCTGCTGCCGGCTTGGCGTCGGACGGGGGAGCCGGATCTTCCTTCTTGGCCGTTTCGATCGGCTGGGTTTTCTTCAGATCGTCGCGCAGCAGCGCCGAATAAAGCGAAAAACCGGCAATCGCGATCAGGCAGAGGCCGCCGAGAATGCGCCCGAAGGGCGGGAGTCTCCGCTGACGGCCGGGGCGGCGATTCTGTCCCAGCGGTGCATGCAAATCCGTTCCCAAAGTCCGTATCCACCCCAAACGGGAATTTGTTCCGGCGCTGAGCGTTCCGCTTTCCCGTTGTCACTGCAATGGAAAATCGGGCTTCAGGCTCAAAGTATCAAAACATCAACGAAACAGCTTTCGAACGACATCACGCCCGTTCGACTAGAGCGGTTCAGCTTTTCACGGCAACTCTGAACCGCTCTATCTCTTTGTTCTTTCGCAATTCCGGACGGAAAACCGCTACGCACTTTTCCTGGAGTTGCTCTAAGGCGAGCGGAACGATACGCGAATCCCACTCACTCCTTATGAAAGCGCCGGGTCTGTTTCCAGCCCGGCGCTCTATCCTTACTTGGAGGAGACCGCCTTTTCCGGGTTCGGCGGGAAAGCTGGATCCGTCTTGTCGCCACGCAACAGGTCGAGCGCGTAGTTGAGCTGGATATCGTCCTTCGGGTCCGGCGGCATATAAGCCGAGGAGCCGGAGCCCTTGTCGGTCTCGCTCTGGCCCTTGATGTGCCCCGGCAGGCTGGATTCGCCTTCGGACGTCAGCTTGCCCTTCAGATCGTCCGGCAGCGGCTGGTCGACCTTGATGTCAGGCGTGATGCCGGTGCCCTGGATCGAGCGGCCCGAGGGCGTATAATAGAGAGCCGTCGTCAGGCGCAGCGCGCCATTGCCATCGCCCAGAGGGATGATCGTCTGGACGGAGCCCTTGCCGAAGGACTGCGTGCCGAGAACGGTGGCGCGACGCAGATCCTGCAGGGCGCCGGCGACGATTTCCGAAGCGGAAGCGGAGCCGCCGTTGGTGAGCACGATGATCGGCTTGCCATCGGTCAGATCGCCAGGCGTGGCGTTGAAGCGGCGGGTTTCGTCCGGGTTGCGGCCACGGGTCGAAACGATCTCGCCACGCTCCAGCACGTCGTCGGCAACGTTGATCGCCTGGTCGAGCAGGCCGCCCGGATTGAGACGCAGGTCGAGGACATAGCCCTTCAGCTTGTCGGCCGGGATATCCTTCTTAATCTTGGCGATCGCGGCTTCGAGGTCCGGCGTCGTCTTTTCCGTGAAGGAGATGATGCGGATATAGCCGACATTGCCGCCTTCCTCGCGCGACTTGACGGCAGCGACTGCGATCACGTCACGGATGATGGTAAGCTCGATCGGCTTGTCGGCGCCCTTGCGCATCAAGGTGAGCTTGATCGGCGTCTTGACCGGGCCGCGCATCTTCTCGACGGCGTCTTCCAGCTTCAGGCCGCGGACAGACTGGCCGTCGATGGCGGTGATATAGTCGCCTGCCAGAACGCCGGCCTTGGCGGCGGGCGTATCGTCGATCGGAGTAATGACCTTGACGAGGTCGTTGTCCATCGTGACTTCGATGCCGAGGCCGCCGAATTCACCCTTGGTCTGGGTGCGCATGTCTTCGGCATCCTTGGCATTCATATAGCTCGAATGCGGATCCAGCGAGGACAGCATGCCGTTGATGGCGGCTTCGATCAGCTTGTCTTCCTGGGGCGGAGTCACATACTGGGCACGGACGCGCTCAAAGACGTCGCCGAAAATCGACAACTCCTTGTAGGTGGAAGTTCCTGCGGCTTCCGCCGGCGCCACCGCCGAGTAGATAACGCTCATCGCGGTCGCACCCATCAATGCGCCGACGAGAACAAGAGAAGCCCTACGTATCATTGCGTGCCTTTCCAGTGTCTTTGGAGGTCCACCACGGCCGAGAATCGACCGGCTTTCCATCTTTTCGGAATTCAATGTAAAGCGTTGGCCGATCCGTTTCCAGCGCCAATGCGGTCGCGCTCGCGACTCTTTTTTGACCCATTGAGGCGAGCGGCTCGCCGGCGAAGACGAATCTGCCGGGGCGCGTCTTGATCGCGTCCATTCCCGACAGCACCATGTGATAGCCGTCGCCCGTATCCAGAATGATCATCTGGCCGTAGCTGCGAAACGCGCCGGCATAGACGACCGTGCCGTCGGCGGGAGCTGTGACGAGCGCATCCGGGCCGGTTGCGATGGTCAATCCCATCGCGGTATGGCCGGTGCCGTCGTCGTCGCCGAACTGGCGGAGAGTATCGCCCGCCACGGGCAGCTCCAACTTTTGTCTAAGGTCCGAAAAGGCATATGCGGGCGTAATGCGGTTTTTATCGGGCACGCCGCTCTCGGCAAGCGCTTTCGCCTGTTCGCGCTGCTGATCGGTCATCTGCGCCCGGCGCGCTTCCTCCGCGCGGGCAGCGGCGGCCGCATCACGTACCGAGCCGATCTGACTCTCGAGGGAGGCGACGAGCCCTTCAAGGCTGGTGGCCTGGCCCGCCAGCTCTTCCGCGCGCTTGCGCTCCGTCTCGAGCTGGGCGGTATTCTCCTTGCTGTGCTTGTGGTTTTCGGCAATCAGCAGATCCATGCGCCGCTCCTCCTCCAGACTATTGGTCATGGTGGCGGTGAAGCTGGTTTTCTCGGCGGCTACATCGGCATGCAGCTTGCTGAGATCCGTGAGGTCGGCGATGAGCTTGTCCGTTTCCTTGCGCATCCCGGGCACGACGGCGCCGAGAAGAATGGCGCTGCGCACCGAGCCGAGGGCGTCGTCCGGCGTCACCAGCAGCGCCGGCGGCGGGTTGCGCCCCATGCGCTCCAGCGCACCGAGAACCTCCGCCAGCAGGGCGCGGCGCTCGTGCAGGGATGCGCGGATCTTGTCTTCCTTTACGGCAAGGTCGGTCAGCGTCTTCTCGCTTTGCTGGATCTTGCGGTCCAGCTCCTTGCGGCGGGCGGCGCTGTCGATCAGCGCCTGGCGCAGGCTGGCGGTATTCTTGTCGAGCGAGGCTATGCTGTCTTCCAGCTCCTTCGTCTTGTCGGACGAGAGATTGATCGTCTTCGACAGCTGCTCCAGCTGACTGCGTGTTTCGTCGCGCTTGCGGGCAAGGTCCGCTGCCGGGTCCGGCGCCTGTTGCGCCGAGGGCGACGACGCGGTCGCCGAAGGGCGATCGTCGGGGGCATTGGGCGCCTTTGTATCAGCCTCCTGCGCGACCGCCACGTCCTTCAGGGACAAAGGGCCGACTATATAAGCGCCCATGCCGAGAGATGCCGCCAAGGCTGGCAGCACGAGACGCGAAAGCATGGGCGGGGCTTTTTTCATCCAGTCGGTTCGGGCCTGGTCACTTCAGATCGCGTGAAAATAAGCTGATTTGCCGCGATCAGCTAGGAAGCATCGTCATTTTCAGGGCGGGAATCAAAACACGCCTGTGTGAGCGTTTCGTTAACGCAAAAAGACCGAAAGCCAAACTGTTTTCGAAGCCGGGATGAGACGATCAAACCCGGTGGTAGGGGTGGCCGGAAAGGATAGTCACGGCGCGGTAGAGCTGCTCGGCAATGAGGATGCGCACGAGCTGGTGCGGCCAGGTCAGCTTGCCCAAGCAAACGGTCATGTCGGCCTTGTCGTAAAGGGACGGGTCGAGACCGTCGGCGCCGCCGATCGCAATCGTCAGGTCGCGCTTGCCCTGATCACGGAACGTACCGAGCATGGCGGCGAAGGCTTCGCTGTCCAGCGCCTTGCCGCGTTCATCAAGAAGAATGAGGACGCCGCCTTCCGGATGCGCCTTCTGCAACAGGCCCGCCTCTTCGCGCTTGCGGGTCTCGCTATTGGAGGCCCGGCTTTCGGCAACCTCGGTCATACGCGCCATTTCCAGGCCGATCGCCGGTCCGGCCTTGGCGAAACGGTCGAGATAGCGAGCCGCAAGATCCTTTTCTGGGCCGGCTTTGAGCCGTCCCACCGCAAAAAGACCGATCCGCATTCCCGCTCCCACGCATATCCGCCGTCATGGCGGCACAAAACAAAACCTTTGCCGGAGGCTCATCCCCGGCGACCCAAAGCTGCCAACCGGGGCCGGGAACGGCGCTCTTGACCGGCCAGAGCATGATCCCGAAAAGTGTAAGCGGTTTTCGGCCCATCATGCTCTACTTATTTGATTCTAGAGCGGATTCAGATTTTAGGTCGAAGAGACCTAAAATCATCCGACTCTAGTGCAGCGTGCCTTCGTCGAGATCGGGTGCCGCCCACATCTTTTCGACGTTGTAGAACTCGCGGATCTCCGGTCGGAAGACATGAATGATGATGTCGCCGGTGTCGATCAACACCCAGTCGCCGCCATCCAGACCTTCGACGCGGGCATTGCCGAAGCCCTCGTCCTTGAGATCGGTCATGAGATGGTCGGCAATCGCCAGGACATGGCGGCTCGATCGACCGGAGACGACGACCATGTGGTCTCCAAGCGCAGATTTGCCAGCAATGTCGATGGTGACGATATTTTCGGCCTTGGAGTCCTCGAGGCTTGCGAGGACGGCTTGCAGGGCGCGGGCAGCGGCATCGGCGCCACGTTCCGTGCTCTTCGGGATAACGACAGGCGTTCTTCCCTTGGCGTGTACTGTTGTCAGTGCTCTTCCTTCCTTGAGTAACAGAACATGCACATACGCGATCCGAGTCGATCACGCCATAAAGATAGGCACCATTGTATAAAGGTTTCAAGACGCAAACGGTCATCTCGAGGCGTTGAGGACAAGGTTTTGTGTCCAAATGGAGCTATTTCGCACCAGATATGGGGAAATATCCGCACCGAGGGCGAAAAATCAGCCTTGCTGGCTCACTCCGCCGACAAGAATGAGATTGCGGCTGAGAGCCTGATCGCGAACTTCGAGAGCGAATGCATATTCCGGCGAACGATACCAGGCTCTCGCCCGTTCCAGGTCCGGAAATTCCACGATCACAATCGCTCGCGGCGACCAGTCGCCCTCCAGCTTTTCGATCGGTCCGTTGCGGACAAGATAATGCCCGCCATGCTGGGCAATGGAGGCGGCCGCGCGGGTTCGGTAGGTCTGGAAGGCTGCTGCATCCCTGACGGTGATATCGGAAATGATATAGGCGGGCATCGCGTCTCCAATCCCTTGAGATCAAGGCTCGCGCGTTCCTTGCTCGGCGCGCGAAAGCGCTCATATTTGAAGATCAGATAGGTCGGCTCTACTGCTTGTCCATTTACCGTTGGCATGTACAGTCGCACGAAGGCCGCGTATACACGATGCAGACCAAATCGCTACAGATGCCATGACAGACGCTCCGCAACCATCGTTGAAGCCCATCCTCCGCATCAGCTTTTCGGAGCATGACCGGCTTGGGCGCGGCAAGATGGAGCTCCTTGAGCATATCCAGGAAACCGGCTCGATTTCGGCCGCCGGCCGCGCCATGGACATGTCCTATCGCCGGGCGTGGCTGCTCGTCAGCGAATTGAACCATATGTTCCGGGAAACGGTGGTGGAATCGCAGCGGGGCGGCCAAAAGGGCGGGGGAGCGGCGCTGACGCCGTTTGGCGAGGAGCTGCTGCGGCGCTTTCGCGGCATGGAAACGACGCTGCGTGCCGCAATAGCCGACGATCTGAACTGGCTGGAAGCCAATCGCAGCCCGGCCGATCCGTCCTGATCGATCTCTAATGTTCAAGCGCCACGGTCTTGATGATTGCATGGATCGGCATGCCGGCCCGAAGCTCCAATCGCTCGGCTGAGAACTGCGTGATGCGTGCAAGCACGATGTCGCCACCGCAGTCGACCGCCACCTCCGCCGTTCCGTCGGCCACCATGCCGATGTCGCGCACCACGCCCTCGAGGATGTTCAATGCGCTCAAGCCCTCGGGTTTCGCTATCGCTAGCATCACGTCGCGGGCAGGGATATGGACGCGCACCGTCCTGCCGACACCGGCCGCCTGCCCAGGCACGACGAGCCTTGCGGCCTTCAAGGCGACGACCGTCAGCCTGTGCTGGCCGTCAAGCCGCTCGACCTGGCCTTCCAAAAGCACGCCGGCCTCGCGACGGTCGGCCGCCAGTGGGCCGGACAGCTGGCTGAAGACATCGACGGCAGCGCCGATCGTCTCGATCTTGCCGTCACGCATGACGACGACGCGGTTGGCGAGGCGAGCCACCTCGGCAATGGAGTGGCTGACATAGATGATCGGCACCTTCGTTTCGTCGCGCAGCCGCTCGAGATAGGGAAGGATTTCCGCCTTGCGGGCCTCGTCGAGTGCGGCAAGCGGTTCGTCCATCAGCAGGAGTCGCGGTGATGACAGAAGGGCGCGGCCGATCGCGACGCGCTGCTTTTCGCCGCCGGAGAGCTTTGCCGGGCGCCGGTCGAGCAAGGCGGCAATGCCGAGCAGATCGACGACGCTGTCGAAGCTTTCGCTGCGCTCGTTTCTCGGGGCGAACCAGCGGCCGTAATTGAGGTTCTGCTGCACCGAAAGATGAGGAAACAGACGTGCTTCCTGAAAGACATAGCCGAAGCGGCGGCGGTGGCGAGGAATGAAGATCTGCCTCTCGGTATCGGCAAGCACCGTGTCGTCGAGGCTGACGCGGCCGTGATCGGGGCGGGTAAGGCCGGCAATGATGCGGACGATCGAGGTTTTGCCGGAGCCGGAACGGCCGAAAAGGGCGGTGACGCCGCCATTGGAGGTAAAAGCGGCCTCCAGCGAAAAAGCGCCGAGGCGATGGCGAATATCGACTGAGAGCGTCATTCGAAGTCTACCCTTCGGCCGGCGAGATAAGCGAGAAATTCCGAGGCGAGCAGAGCCGCCATGGAAATGACGATAGCGACGATGGTCAGCCGCATGGCGCCGGCATCGCCGCCGGGAACCTGGGTGAAGGTGTAGATGGCTGAAGACAGCGTCTGCGTTTCGCCGGGAATATTGGAGACGAAGGTGATGGTGGCGCCGAATTCGCCCATGGCCTTGGCGAAGGACAGGATCATGCCGGCAATAATGCCGGGCAGGATCAGCGGCAGGGTCACGGTTACGAAGGTCCAGATGGGACCGGCGCCGAGCGTGCCGGCGGCTTCCTCCAGCTTGCGGTCGACGGCTTCGATCGACAGGCGGATGCTTCGAACCATCAGCGGAAAGCCCATGACGCCGCAGGCAAGTGCGGCCCCCGTCCAGCGAAACGAGAAGACGAGGCCGAGATATTGCTCGAAAAGCGAACCGATCGGCCCCTTGCGGCCGAAGAGAATGAGCAGGATGAAGCCGGTGACAACAGGCGGTAGGATCAGCGGCAGATGAATGACGCCGTTGAGGATCGATTTGCCCCAGAACCGGCCGCGCGCCAGCAGATATGCGACTGCGATGCCGAAGGGCAGGCTCACCAGCATGGCGACGATGGAGACGCGCAGGCTCAGTTCTATGGCCGTCCATTCGTCGCTGCTCAAACCCAATGCGTCCAAATCCTGCCTCTTGAAACAAATCAGGCCCGCCATGAACCGGCGAGCCTAGGTCCTTTCCCTATCCCGGATGCCTGGAGCAATTCCAGGAAAAGTGCATAGCAGTTTTTCGTCCGGAATTGCGTAAATGCGAAAAAAGCTCCGGCGATGATATTTATCGCTTCAGAACAGTGAAGCCCTCGTGCTCGAAGAACGGAACAGCCTTAGCCGATTTCAGATAATCGAAATAGGCTTGCACGTCCGGGTTCTTGCTGCTGCTGGTGATGGCGATCGGATAGACGATCGGCGGGTGGCTGTCTGCCGGGAAAGTGCCGACGACGGCAACGCCTGGATCGGCCGATACGTCGGTCTGATAGACGATACCGTAGGGGGCCTCGCCGCGCGAAACCAGCGCGAGCGCTGCCCGCACGCTTTCGGCGCCGGCGATCTTCTTTTCAACCGAGGGCCAGATGCCGAGCTTTTCCAGCGCCGTCTTGCCGTATTTGCCTGCCGGCACCGATTCCGGCTGGCCGATCGCCAGGCGGCCATCGCCGAGCAGGGCGGCGAGATCCAGGCCCTGCTTGATCTCGACCGGCTTGGCCTTGTCCTTGGCGGCGACGAGGACGAGCTTGTTGCCGAGCAGGTTGGTGCGGCTGTCGTTCTTGATCAGCTTCTTGCCGGCAACGTAGTCCATCCAGTTCGTATCGGCGGAGATGAAGACGTCCGCCGGTGCGCCGTTTTCAAGCTGCTTGGCGAGCGGGCCGCTTGCCGCATAGGAGACGGTAACCTCCTTGCCGGTTTCCTTGGTGAAGGCTGCATCGGCGTTGTCGAGCGCATTCTTCATGCTGGCGGCGGCAAATACGACGATCTTGTCGGCGGCAAGAGCCGGCGTCGGCGTGACCGAGAGGCCGAGCCATGCGGCTGATAGCGCGGCGGTTGCAAGCTTGATCCATCGGTGGCGGCTGGTGGCCATCTAATATCTCCCCAAAGATGTCGACATGTTTCGAGAGATATAACGATGCGCGAGGCTTGGCTAGGGATATATCTCCAAAAATATAGCGCGATATCACCGCGTAACCCTACGAATTTTATGGATTTTCATCCCTACATCGCATATGAGAGGCTATCGCCATTGCAAAAATGCATGACTGGATTCGCTCATTGAATTGGCGAACGCTCACGAAGTGAGAAACAACGTTACGGACCGTGCGTTTATGGCACATTGCGCCGTCTATGCGACTCCGACACCGAAAAATCAGAGCGCGAAATGTCTGCGAAGAAGCGTTTTTTGGGCAGGAAAATTTCTTTGTTATGCAACAGCTGCATTGCTGCATTGCGAAATCGGTCATTTATCAATCGGTAAAATCTGATAGAACTTAATCATCGAAACGGCGATCTCCTCCTCCCAATGCCGTTCGATATGGATCAGCAACTCTCCTCCTCCCAGTTGCTGATCAGGTTCAAAGCCCGACGCATCCTCCTCCCGCGTCGGGCTTTTTATTTTTTATCTTCCCGAAAAATCAATTGGTTATTCTGCCCTGCGCAGGGCTGTCGAGCTGAGCGCCGAGCGTGGCCCATGGATGAAGGTCCAGGCCGGCGCACGCTTCTTCCAGAGGACGCGGGCATCGTCTTCGTCGACACGGGCATAATGGAAGGTCTTGGCCATCTTGGCCGAGAGGTAGGATAGCGTCGATCCCGGCCGATCGATGACAGCGATCGGGAAGGTGCGGGCGATTTCCTGCCACTTCTGCCAGCGATGGAACGTGTTGAGGCTGTCGGCGCCCATGATCCAGATGAAGTGGACATGGCTGTTGCGTGCCTTCACATGCGCCAAGGTATTGGCCGTGTAGCTCATGCCCAGCGTCTGCTCGAACGCCGTCACCTTGATGCGCGGATCGTGAAGCATCTGTTCGCTAAGCGCGATACGTTCGGCAAGCGGCGCCAGATGATTGTGGTTCTTCAACGGATTGCCCGGCGTCACCATCCACCAGAGCTGATCGAGGCCGAGCCTGCGAAGGGCGATCTCGGCCACGAGCGCATGGCCGCGATGCGGCGGATTGAAGGAGCCGCCGAACAGACCGACCACCATGCCGCGCTCGGCATGAGGCATGCGCAGATAGCGTTGATCGACCTCTTCTTTCAGCACGTTAGGGCCGTATCTGTCCGGTGCCGCGCACGCGATATTTGAAGGAGGTGAGCTGCTCGACGCCAACAGGTCCGCGCGCATGCATCTTGCCAGTGGCAATGCCGATTTCCGCGCCCATGCCGAATTCGCCGCCATCGGCAAATTGCGTCGAGGCATTGTGCAGCAGGATTGCCGAATCGATCTCGGTGAAGAAGCGTTCGACGACTGCGGGATCCTCGGCGATGACGGCCTCGGTATGGTTCGACGAATATTTGCCGATATGGGCGATTGCGCCGGAGATGCCGTCGACCAGAGCGACCGAGATGATCGGCGCCAGATATTCCGTCGACCAGTCCTCTTCCGTTGCCGCCTTTGCGCCGGGCTCAAGCTTGAGGACATCGGCGGAACCGCGGATTTCGCAGCCTGCGGCGGCAAGTCCGTCAAGCAGCGGCTTCAGATGGGTGGAGGCGACCTTGGAATCGACCAGCAGGGTTTCGGCCGCACCGCAGATGCCCGTGCGGCGCATTTTGGCGTTGACGACGATTGATTTTGCCATGTCGAGATCGGCCGAGGCGTCGATATAGAGGTGGCAAAGGCCTTCCAGATGGGCAAAGACCGGTACGCGCGCCTCGGTCTGCACGCGCGCGACAAGGCTCTTGCCGCCGCGCGGCACGATGACGTCGATATTGCCTTCCAGACCGCGCAGCATGGCGCCGACGGCAGCGCGATCGCTGATGGGCACGAGCTGGATCGAATGTTCCGGCAGGCCCGCAGCCTTCAGGCCTTCGACCAGGCAGTCATAGATCGCCTGCGAGGAGCGCCGGGAATCGCTGCCGCAGCGCAGGATCACAGCATTGCCGGCCTTCAGGCACAGCGCACCGGCATCGGCTGTCACGTTCGGGCGGCTTTCGAAGATGACACCGATGACGCCGAGCGGCGTACGGACGCGCTCGATCTTCAACCCGTTCGGTCGATCCCAGGCGGCGATGACTTCACCCACTGGATCATTAAGCGCGGCAATGGCGCGAATGCCTTCGGCCATTTCAGCAATGCGCTTATCGTTCAGCGTCAGGCGATCGACGAAGGAGGCGAGCATGTCCGTGCCCTCGACATCCTTCAGGTCTTTGGCGTTTTCAGAGAGGATATGATCTTTATGGGCAAGAATGGCGTCCGCCATGGCGTTCAGCGCCTTGTTCTTGCTGTCAGTCGAAGCAAAGGCCAATGGTCGCGACGCAGCCCGGGCCTTGCGGCCGATATCGTTCATCAGCGCGTCGATGTCGGGGCTTTGTGCGACAGTATCAAGCATGAGCTTCATCCTTCTTCGATTTCTCGGCCTTCGCCTTGACGGACGCGGTCATGACGAGGTCGTCGCGATGCACCATGGCGGCGCGGCCGGCATAGCCGAGGATCGCCTCGATCTCGGCCGACTTGCGGCCAGTGATCTGGCGGGCCTCTTCGGCATCGTAGCCGGCAAGGCCACGGGCGATTTCACGGCCCGACGGCCCGACGACCGCCACCGTGTCGCCGCGGCCGAAATGGCCGATGACCTTCCGCACGCCGGCCGGCAGCAGGCTCTTGCCGGCCCCAAGGGCCGTGACCGCGCCGTCGTCGACATGCAATTCGCCAGCCGGCTGCAGCTGTCCGGCAATCCAGGTCTTGCGGGCGGTGACGGGCGTGCCCGACGGTGCGAACCAGGAGGAGCGGGCACCGTTTTCGATCGCGTTCAACGGGCGGTTGGTCTTGCCTGACGCGATGATCATGGCACATCCGGCGCCGGTCGCAATCTTGCCGGCATCGATCTTCGTGCGCATGCCGCCACGCGACAGTTCCGAAGCAGCGCCGCCGGCCATGGCTTCGATTTCGGGCGTGATATCAGCGATCGTATCGAGGAACTTCGCCTGCGGATCGAGATGCGGCGGGGCGGTATAGAGCCCGTCGATGTCCGACAGCAGTACCAGAAGGTCGGCGCCGGTCATGGTGGCGACGCGCGCGGCAAGGCGATCATTGTCGCCATAGCGGATTTCGCTGGTCGCGACCGTATCGTTCTCGTTGATGATCGGCACGGCGCCGATTTTCAGAAGCTGGTTGATGGTGGCGCGAGCGTTCAGGTAGCGGCGGCGCTCTTCGGTATCGCCGAGCGTCAGCAGGATCTGGCCGGCGACGATATCGTCATGCGACAGGCTCTCCGACCAGGCGCGGGCAAGCGAGATCTGACCTACAGCGGCGGCTGCCTGGCTTTCCTCCAGCTTCAGCGCGCCGGAGGGCAGGTCGAGCACGGAGCGGCCGAGCGCGATGGCGCCCGAGGAAACCACGAGGACATCGATGCCCTTGGCCTTCAACGCGGCGATGTCGGCACACATGCCGTCGAGCCATGATTTCCTCAAGCCGGTCTTGCGATCGACCAGAAGAGCGGAGCCGATCTTGATGACGATGCGGCGGTAGCGGTCGAGCGGCTTGCGGGCTGTCATCCCTGATGATCCCCGTCCTCACTAAGACGCTCGTCGTCGCCTTCGTCGTCGGAAGGCAACATATCGCGATGGCGCACCTTGGGTGCCTTGGCCGGCTTGTCCGCCTCGCCTGAATTGGCTTCGACGATGACGTCACGCAGCGCGCGCAGCACTTCCGTCATGCCGCGCCCTGTGATGGCGGAAATCTGGAAGGGCGTTCTGCCGCAGGCGCGGGCGAGTTCGCGCGTCTTCTTCTTCAGCGTTTCCTCGTCAACCACGTCGATCTGCGACAGCGCGACAATTTCCGGTTTGTCGGGGATGTCGTTGCCGTAGGCCTCAAGCTCATGCTTCACGGTCTTGTAGGCCTTGCCGACCTTTTCTTCCTGAGCGGAGACCAGATGCAGCAATACGCGCGTGCGCTCGACATGGCCGAGGAAACGGTCGCCGATGCCGACGCCTTCATGCGCGCCCTCGATGAGCCCGGGGATGTCGGCCAGCACGAATTCCTGGCCGTCGATGGTGGCGACGCCGAGATTGGGATGCAGCGTCGTGAAAGGATAGTTGGCGATCTTCGGCCGCGCGCGGCTGACGGCGGCGAGGAAGGTGGATTTGCCGGCATTCGGCAGGCCGACAAGGCCGGCATCGGCGATCAGCTTCAGCCGCAGCCAGAGGGTCTTTTCCTCGCCGGGTAGACCGGGATTGGCCCAATCGGGCGCCTGGTTGACCGAGGACTTGAAATAGGCGTTGCCGAAGCCGCCATTGCCGCCCGGCGCCAGGCGGAAGCGCTGGCCTTCCTGCGTGATGTCGCAGATCAGGGTTTCGCCGTCTTCCTCGAAGATCTGCGTGCCGACGGGAACCTTCAGCGTCACATCGGCGCCCTTGGCGCCGGCGCGGTTCTTGCCCATGCCGTGCATGCCGATCGTGGCTTTGAAATGCTGCTGGTAGCGAAAGTCGATCAGCGTGTTGAGGCCGTTGACGGCCTCGACCCAGACATCGCCGCCGCGGCCGCCATCGCCGCCGTCAGGACCGCCGAATTCGATGAATTTCTCGCGCCGGAAGGAAACGCTGCCTGCGCCACCATCGCCTGAGCGAATATAGACTTTTGCTTCATCGAGAAATTTCATCTTACGTCGTCACCCGGTGTCGGCGCATGTCCCTTCGGATCGAATGGGATTTAGAAAAGCCTATGCGCTCTTTATCGATTGCCGCCGTCCTCTGCGCATCCATGGGGACGCATCGGCCGGCCATTTACCCGTCATGTCGCCTTCGATATAGGCGCTACGGGCCGAGGTCAAAGAATATCGTGCGGTCTACCTGTCATAACACGAAGAACAGCGCGATTGATGCTGTGCTATCGCCGGTCGGGCCGGCGATAGCGGGTTTTCAAGGCTTCACGCCGCCTGCGAGAGCCGCAGCGCTCCCGGCTTCAACACGGTTTCGATGTGCGGAACCATGGTGTTGCGGGCAAAGCTGTAGATCTCCGAGCAACCGGTGATCTCGAAGCCGAGCTTCTGCTGCAGCTTGAGCGACGCCGGATTGTCGGCGAAGACGCCGGAATGGATGGCGACTTCGGGCATGCGGCGGGCAAAGCGCTCCAGCGCGGCCTTGACCGCCTCGGTCATGATGCCTTGCCGCCAGTAGAAGCGGTTCAGCCAGTAGCCTAGGTGCCAGCGGCCATGCCGCAGCTCCAGCCCGACGCAGCCGATATGGGCATCGTCCCGCTCGGTGATGGCCAGTGCCCAATCGATGCCAAGGCCGGAGGTGTGCTCCACCAGCCAGTCGAGCGCATCCTGCCGGTCATAGGGTGCAGGCACCCTAGCCAGCATGCGGGTGACCGCGAAATCGGACAGCGATTCCGCGATCATGTCGGCGTCGCTCAGCCGGTGCGGGCGCAGCGTCAGCCGCCCGGTCTGGATGACCGGCGTCGGGCCGGGCATCAGCATCCTGTCGTTGCGGCGGTTGAGGGCGAGCGCGTTCATCTCATGCCTCCCCAGCTACGCAAGGATATCCAGGTCTTGCGGTCGAGCCTGTACCATTCGACCGGAACGGTGCTGCCGAGCGCCAGCGACGCGGCAAGACCGGACCCCTGGAACTGGAAGCCGCACTTCTGAACGACCCTTCTTGAGGCAACGTTCATGACCCTGCAGCGGGCGTCGATCTGGGCGACGTTCTCACGGGTACGGAAGACCATGTCGATCAGGGCATGGGCGGCTTCCGTCGTATAGCCCTGGTTCCAATAGGGCTCGCCCAGCCAGTAACCGATCTCGACGGTGTCCGGATCGGCCGTCGGCTCGACGCCGCAGCATCCGAGAAAGGCGCCGTTGTCCGCTTTCGTAATCGCATAGACGCACTTGCCAATCTCGCCAAGCTTCGTGCGTCGCACGAAATCGGCGGCATCATTGGTCGTATACGGGTGCGGCATACGCGATACCATAGTAGCGACATTGGCGTTGTTGGCGAGATGGGCAAGGGCGTCGATGTCTTCTTCGTGGGGCGCGCGCAGAACGAGCCTTTCCGACAGTAAGACGGGGCAATCGGTCCTTAACCTATCCGGCCTCAGCCGTTCTTCGGGAGACCTCGATTGGTCTTCCCTTAACAATTCGCCTTGCATGGTTCAGTCCTCCTTGGTTGAGGGTACAAGAAAAAGGGGAGATGGCGCCCCATCTCCCCTTTTTCTGGACTGAACCTGATGCGGCCAGCCGGGTCGATGAGACGCCGGCTGTTTTAGAGCGCTACCGGCTTATTCCGCTGCTTCCGCTTTCGGCATTACAGACACGTACACGCGGCCATTGGCCTTCGTACGGTAGTTCACGTTGCCCGCCGTAAGCGCAAAAATCGTGTGATCCTTGCCGAGGCCAACGTTGGAACCCGGATGCCACTGTGTACCGCGCTGACGCACGATAATGTTGCCTGCGATGACGGCTTCGCCGCCGAACTTCTTCACGCCAAGGCGCTTGGATTCGGAATCGCGACCGTTGCGCGAGGAACCGCCAGCTTTTTTGTGTGCCATTGGAGTTCTCCTTTAAACCCTGATCCCGTTACTTACTTGGCAGCCACGATGTCCGTGATGCGGACAACAGTGTGGTGCTGGCGATGGCCGCGCGAACGCTTCGAGTTCTGACGACGGCGCTTCTTGAAGGCGATGACCTTCTTGCCGCGGTTGTGCTCGACCACTTCGGCCTTGACGGAAGCGCCCTTGACGAAGGGAGCACCAATCGCAGCGTCGGCGCCTTCGCCGATAACGAGGACTTCGGTGAATTCTACGGTGCCGCCGGCGGTGACTTCGAGCTTCTCGATGGTCAGCACGTCGTTGGCTGCCACTCGGTACTGCTTACCGCCGGTCTTGATGACTGCGAACATTTTTTATCCTTTCATGTTCGTTCCGGCTCTCTCGCCATAGGGACGAGCGGCCGTCTTTTTATCAGTCGAAATTTAGCAGGAATTCCAAAGGCTCAAGGCCTTAAAAAGATCTGCCGGTGAAGCCCTGCGCGAAGCAGGGCGGGCAAGGCGCGGACTTATCCACACCTATTGCGCCGCACGGGATATATAAGCGTCCCTGATCTGTCAAGGCAAAAGGATGAAAAGCTTTCATATTCGCCCTTGCCATCCTCTCCGACTGTCGCTATGAGACAGCCCGCGCTTGACAGCGCCGACCAGCATAACCGGAGAGGTGGCAGAGTGGTCGAATGCACCGCACTCGAAATGCGGCATACCTGCAAGGGTATCGTGGGTTCAAATCCCACCCTCTCCGCCACCTTCTAGGGCCTAGTTGCCGTATTTCTCAGACCATCGACTTGATGAGAACAGCCCGGAATTTCTCAATTCTCCGGAAACCGATAGACCACATCTGCAAAAGAGCCGGTCGGGAAGACGTAGAAGAATTTCAGGGTGGCGGATGATTCGTTGCGGATGCCGTGTTCGGCATTGCCGGGGATGAAGACGGTGGTGCCGGCCTTGACCGTGGTTTCCTGCCCGTCGATCCGCACGATGCCGGTTCCCTCGAAGATGAAATAGATTTCCGATGGGTCATGCCGGTGTGGCTTGAGCTCGCCACCGGGCGCAAGTTCGGCGATGCCGGCGCTCATGCTGTCGGTGGGGGTGATGTCGCCGCTCAAGAGCGTGTGCCAGGAGATGGAGCCGTGGACGGGGTCGTTCCATCCGTCGCGCGGGCGTTCCTCGGCCGTAGTGATAACTGCTTGCGATCGTTTTGTCATTTTACCTCAAAACGGTGGGTCAGCAACCGTGCGGAACGGTGTCACAATGACAGAGAATGTCAATCGGACTGATATAGCGCGGCAAAGTGGTTGAATGCACAGCATTTGAAATGCGGCTTATCTGCAACGGCATCGTGGGTTCAAATCCCGTCTTCCGGCAGTCCTCCAGAGAATCTGGCAGATCCAAATCGTCGATTTCCTGTGGCGATCGAAGGGGTCAGCGCGCAAGGCCGAACTGAATTTCGACCCTTTGGTAAGATGAGCCAGGGCCGTTCCAGCCATGATAGACTTCCCGGCTCTCCCCCGAAAAGATATGGCGGGACATTTCGATTTCGGCGACCAAAGGGGCATAGCCCTGGGTAAAAAGGGTTCGCAACGATCCCTGATGCATTTTGCTCGCCACAATGATCGGCTCCAGATGGTGAAGTTCCATCGTACCGTCATATCGTTCGGGCTTTTCTACCGGACGGCATATTTGCCAATCGAAGAACGTCTTACTGTCTCTCGGAAGGTTGTGGGAGACAAAGAGCCATGGGCCGGCGACCCTTAGCCCGGATTCGGCAATCTGCTTTTCGAATTGCGGAGCATATTCAATCGCGGCCTGTTTGATATCGGGAATGCGCAAGCGTCTTTTGGCGCGCAGCACCCACAGATCAGGCGTTTCCTTGATTTCCATCGCACATTCCTTCGAGGTGTCAGGTAAAGAAGAGCTGAGGTGGGGTAGGCCGATAAAGGGAAGCCTGCAAATCGAAAACCGGAATGAAATGCTAAAGATGGAGGGAAATGGTGTCTTCTGGAGAAATGCTTACCTTGTTTCCCGATCAGCGGTTAGGGGAGGGCCACGGCGTAAGGAAGTTGCCCGCCTTCATTGTTCGCGGTGTCTGCCATTTCGTTTAAGGGAAGCTATCGTTCGCTTTTCACTTCCCGTTCCGACGCACCGGGCGCTCGAACCGATGGTCCATCAGCCTCTGTCGATCATAGCGCGGCCGCTCGTGAGGTCCGTTATCATCCGCAGGGTGTCGTCGGCGTTTGCCGCGGGGATGCTGAGGGTCAGCACGGCGCCGGTGGCGATGAACTGCTCTGCCGTGATGACGGTGTCCCGCAGCGAGGAAAGGCGTGATTTCAGCAAAGCGAGATCGGAGAACTGCACCTCTATGGCCAAGGAGACCATGGGTACGATCTTGGTCTTTTCAGCAGCCTGAAGACAGAGGGCGGCGGTGCCGCCGTAGGCTCTGATCAGCCCGCCGCTGCCGAGCAGAACACCGCCAAACCAGCGGGTCACGACGACGACGACGTTGTCCAGCTCCTGTCCGTCGATCGCCTGGAGGATCGGCTTGCCCGCCGTGCCGCTCGGCTCCCCGTCGTCGTTGAACCGATAGATCTGGCCGATCCGCCATGCCCAGCAATTGTGGTTGGCGTCGGCGGCTGCGTGCTCCGCGATAAAGTCTTTTGCGGCCTGCTCGTCTGCCACCGGCCCGGCTATCGCGAGAAAGCGGCTGCGTTTGATCTCCTGGGAATGGCTGCTGGCGGTCGTGAGCGTAAACATGAGCCGCTCCTTAGCGCAGAAATGTCAATTTTCCGACAGGCTTCATTCGAACGATTGCGCCGCCGACCCTGTCGGGGAAGAGCGCGATGTCCGTTAGCCGGCAAATGGGAATTGAGTTCGCTATTCGGCGACGACACTGCTGCGGCGCAGAAGCGCCAGAAAGATTTGCGGGATGAGCGTGGTGATGATGGTGGTCACGAAGGCCAGCAGAACCGGCGCCGTCATCGCTCCGGGTGGCCGCTTGCTCTTATACTGCGGCTTGCCGTTGACAGTCTGGTAGGAGCGTCGGGAGGAATCCGGCGCTGGATGAGGAATGCGATCAGCGAGATGATGACGAGCGTCAGCGACAGGATGGCGGCAAGGCTGGGTGCGGACGGTGGCCAATACTCATGGCCTAATCCCATATATCAAGCTAGAGACCGCATAGCCGGTCAGGCATATATCTGTAAAAGATTGTTATCACTTGGTTTCTTTAGCAACCTGACCTCCACACCTCATAGTTCGGCCGTAGCCGAACTATTGCATGCACCTGTTCGGTTACACTGCAGCTCCAAAAGGAGATTTTGCAATGATGACCCACACCGCCGAATTTACACTAGCCGCAGATGATCGCGAGCATATCGTCATCAAGCCCAGTGTGCTCTATGTCGGCACGCCCGTCGCGCTGATCACGAGCCTCAATCCGGACGGCACTACGAATATCTCGCCCATGTCCTCGGCCTGGGCGCTTTTCGACCGCATGGTTCTCGGCCTGACATCCACCAGCAAGGGGCGGGAAAATGCCATACGCGAGCGGCAGCTGGTGTTGAATTTCCCTTCTCCGGATCTCTGGCCGAAGATCGAGGCCCTGGCTCCGACGACCGGCCGCAACCCCGTTCCTCTCCACAAGGAAAAAATCGGCTATCGCTTCGAGAAGAATAAATTCGATGTGTCCGGCTTCACGCCGCAGGTGTCGGACCTCGTTCGGCCACTGCGCATAGCCGAATGTCCGATCCAGCTTGAAGCGGAGGTCGTCGCCGCGCACGCGCCCGGCGGCGAATGGCCCGCGGAGCGGCAGGAGGCGTTCTGGATCATCGAAACGAGGGTGATCCGGGTCCACGCGCACAGGGATATCGTCATACCGGGAACGAACCACATCGATACCGGCCGGTGGAGCCCGCTGCTCTATGTGTTCCGGCATTATTTCGGCATCGGGCCGGATCTCGGCCGCACCTTCAAGGCGGAGGCGTGATGAGATTGCCGGTTCGGTATTCGTCGCATTCATCAAGGCGCTTTGAGCTGCCGGCGCGTGGCTTCGGCGCCGCCGATCAGCAGCTCCAGGCCCGCTTCGAAAAATGCCTCATGCCCGCTCGCCCGATAATGCGCGATTGCTTGAGCTAGATTCGGATGGCTTTCCGCCGCGGTGTCGAGATTTGACCGCTCCGGCGGATCTGCCGCGTCGGCCTGTTCTTCCAGCACGCAGCCCACCACATAGCGGCCGATGGCGATCAGAGTTTCCAGGGCCTGGCCCGGCGCGAAGCCGGCTTTGCACAGACAGTCGAGCTGGGCCTCGATCGTATCCAGATCGGAGGGATCGGCCTCCGTCCCGGCGTGAACGCGCGCGCCATCGCGCCAGGCCAGCAAGGCAGAGCGGAAACTGTGGGCGTTGGCGCGCAGGAACTCCTGCCAGGTTTCGCCGGCAAGCGGTGTGCGGCGCGTATGGCTCCGCTTCAGCATCTCGGTGTTCATGGCAGCAAGCAAAGCCCGCTTGCCCTTGAAGTGCCAATAGAGCGCCGGCTGCTGAACGCCGAGGCGCTGGGCGATCTGCCGCGTCGACAAGCCGTCGATACCGACCTCGTTCAAGATGGTCAGCGCCGTATCGACGATCTGGTCTCGATCGATTTTCACAGGCCCTCCGATTGACAGCTTCGCTCACATAATTTATCAGCGATAAAGTTCCTTATCAACGATAAATTTTATACAATGAACAAGGTGCTTTCGACCATTCTGGCCGTTGTGGTTCTCGATGCTGCCGGCACGGGCCTCGTCATGCCGATCCTGCCGCAGCTTCTCAGGAGCGTGACGCATACGTCCGATCTCGGCTGGCGCTACGGTGCGTTCTTGTCGCTCTATGCCGCCCTGCAGTTTCTCGCTTCTCCCATCCTCGGGACGCTGAGCGATCGCTATGGCCGCCGGCCGGTGCTGCTTGTTTCGCTGGCAGGCGGCATGATCGACTATGCTTTCATGGCGTGGGCGCCGGATTTCTGGTGGCTGTTCCTGGGGCGCGCCGTTGCCGGCCTGACGGCCGCCAACGCCTCGGTTGCGGCGGCATGCCTGACGGATATCACCCCCGAGGAAAAGCGCGCCCGCGCCTTCGGGCTGCTCAGCGCCTGCTTCGGCATCGGCTTCATTCTCGGGCCGGTCATCGGCGGCGTGCTCGGCACGGTTTCCCTTCGCGCGCCTTTCGTGGCTGCCGGCGTACTTGTCCTATTGAATTTCATTCTCGCGCTCATAGCGCTGCCGGAGACGCGCAGCGCCAAGCCGGAGCGCGTCGATCCGGCCGCCTTTCATCCGCTGGCGCCGTTGCGCTGGATCACGGCGTTTCCGGCGCTGCTGCCGCTGCTGTTCATGTCCGTCATTCTCAGCATGGTCGGTGAGATTGGCGGCACCGTCTGGGTGCTCTACGGCCAGGACAAGTTTGGCTGGGATATAGCGGCTGTCGGCCTGTCATTGGCCGGTTTCGGCCTCTTCCATGCGCTCGCCCAGGCCTTCGTCGCCGGCCCCTTGAGCGAGCGCTGGGGCGAACGGCGCGCGCTCGTCGTTGCGATCGTCTGCGACAGCGCCGCCTATATCGCGATCGCCTTCGCCACGCGCGGTTTCATCGCCTTCCTGCTCTTTCCGCTCTTCTGCCTCGGTGGGATCGGCCAGCCTGCATTGCTGTCCCTGATGACGCAGCGCGTGAGCCCGGGTGAGCAGGGTCGTCTGCAGGGCGTGTTAGGCAGCCTGACGAGCCTTGCATCCGTCCTCGCGCCTCTGGCGATCAGCGAGATCTACTTCGCATCCAGATCTGCCTTTCCCGGCTTGATCTGGATTCTCGGTGCCCTGCTTTATCTGGTCTGTGTGCCGATACTGTTTACGGCCCGAAGGAAGGCAGCCGAAGCGTGATCTTCGGACCGGTGTGGGCGGCTGGAAGAGGGCTTCGCGCCGCGCCTGCCCGTCAGATCAATTCACCGAATCGTCCGGTTCGGGATCATCCTTGACCTTGCCGAAGAGGCTCTTCAGGGCGCTGGTCTTGGCTTTCGTAGCCTTGTTGGCCTTGATCGCGCGCGTCGCAGCCTTGGCCTGTTCCAGCATCATCTCGATCTGGATCTGCTGGATTTCGGTCAGTCGCTCCCATTGGCGGTTGAGGAGGTGATCGACCTTTTCATGCAGATGGCGGATTTCCAGTTCGGCCTTCAGGTTGACCTTGTAATCGTTGAGCGCGCGCAGGCGATCCTTCTCTTCCTGGCGCCGCTGGCTCATCATGATAACGGGCGCCTGCAGCGCGGCGATCGTCGACAGGACGAGATTGAGGAGAATGAAGGGATAGGCATCGAATGCCTGCTTTTCGCCCATGACGACATTGACCGCCATCCACACGGCCAGAAACAGACAGAAAGAGATGATGAAGACCCAGCTGCCGCCGAAGGAGGCGACGCCATCGGCCATCCGGTCGCCGATGGAACGGTGGTCCTCATAATCCTCTTCGATGTTCTCGGCAAGCGTATCATGCGTCTTCAGGCTTTCGACGACCTCATCCTCGAGGTTGGAAAGCTCTCCGCGCTCCACCGTCAGGAGTTCGGCGATATACTGGGCGCGATAGTCGTCCATGACCTTGCGGCTGACATAGTCGTCCGCGCGAAGCTCTGGATGTTTCAGCCGAATGAAATCCGCCAATGATGGGCGGAGGTCGTCGACGTGCACAGCATCCTTCTTCTTCAGCGTCTGACCGGTGATGGCATCGACGAGCTTGATAGATTTGGCCTTCGCCCTGGCAAGGCTTTTGGTATAATCGTCCATCTCCACGATGGTCGGGGCTTCGCCCTCGCCTGCATCGAAATCGACTATTCCTTCCGCGGGGTCAACGGTCTTCGTTTCTGTCATAAAGGGGGGCCTCTTCTGTGTCTTCCTGCTCATTTAGCCAAAAATGCCAACAGGAATGTGACTGTTACAAGACTGTCAAATCGAAGTCGCCATCAAGCGTTATCGCGTCGTTTCGTTGTCGCCACTCCGTTTGAAGCCGCCGAATGTCTTATAATGCCACTGTCCTAATTAACGGCAAATGGGATGGCTGGTTCCGGCATCGGATTGCGCTGCCCCGGCTATCTCATCGGAAAGCAACCGTCCCGCGATGTTGGAGCCATCTCCGAAAGCCCAGCGTGTCGATCCGGCAATTTCTGTCGGCTGACGGCGATTTATGAGTTTCCTTCCCCCTTGACCGAAGGCGGCGGCATTCTATGTGCTGCGCTGCACAGTACATTCGCTGCTGCAAATAAATGCGAAGTCTCAATGATTTAATACAACAGGGTGTTGGGGCCTGTTGCTGCAACTTGCACATGTGCAGAGAGGATAACGATGCACAATTTCCAAGCAGGAGACTTGGAGTCCGTCGCCCGGCAAGGCGGCCGCTTCAAGCGCATGGCAGTCAGAATACCCACCTACCTGACCGATCTCAAAGAAAACCCGGCATGGCTGCCGATGTTCCTGTTGGCGCGAACGCTGCCGTTTCGGCGCATGCATTGGTTTGCCACCAAGCAGCGGGTCAAGCTTCCTGCTTCCGGCCCCTCGATGTTTACGGGGGTCGAGCGTAAAGATGTCGTCGATGCATTGCGGTCGGACGGGATCTATCCGAACCTCATGCTGCCCGATCATATCCATCGAGAAATTGCCGAGTTTGCGCGCATCACCGGCTGCTTCGGCAATTTCAACCGGAAACTCGAATTCGTTGCGGGAGACCATAGGGAAGCTGAGGCCCGCTTCGGCCGCCCGATTCTAAGCGGACACTTCTTTGAACGTTCGCTGGATTGCGATGCTGTCATGGCGGTGCAGCGCGATCCACTGCTGATCGATGTCGCCCGACACTATCTCGGCGGGCAAGCCAAGGTGATTACCACCCGTATCTGGTGGAGTTTTCCAACGCAGGCTTCGGAGGCAGACAGAAGCCTCGCTTCGCTCGACAAATACCATTTCGACCTCGATGACTGGCGGATGCTGAAGTTCTTCTTCAACCTGGTCGACGTCGATGAGGGCACTGGCCCGCACGTTTTCATCAAGGGAAGCCACAAGCGCCGCCAGCTCCGGCATCAGCTGACATTGCTTGTAGGGCACCCAGCAAACGAGGTGCTCGATTATTATGGGCAGGCGAATGCGCTGACGCTGACCGGCAAGGCCGGGTCCGGCTTCGTCGAGGATCCCTTCGGCTTCCATATGGGCACGGTGCCGACGCAGAAGCCGCGGTTGATGATGGAGGTCGGCTTCGGGGTTTCCGCACCTTCGCGCCGTCGTTTCCACGGGGAGCCGGTGCTGCGCTAAGCCCCGCCTTGAGCGGTTCAGTTTTTCACGGAATCTGAGAACCGCTCTAACTTATTGCTTCTACGCAATTCCGGACGGAAAACCGCTGCGCACGTTTCCGGGAATTGCTCCAGCCGCATGCTAAGGAGCGCCGTGCAGTGGCGCTCCCACCTTTCTCAACTCAGGACGCGCGGCCAAACCTTTTGGCGATCAGATGATCGAGTGCGATGCGTCCAGGCCCGCCCGCGATGATCACCAGAAAGCAGGTCGCCCAAGTGCCGTGCGTCGGCCAGGCGTCGGGATAGACGAATATCTCGATCACCAGCGTCATGCCGAGCAACGCCAGCGCCGAGAGCCGGCTAGCCAGGCCGATGACCAGCAGGGCAGGGAAGAAATGCTCGCTGAAGGCGGCGATATGGGCGGCGATCCAGGGATCGACGAAGGGGAGCTTGTATTCCGTCTGGAAGAGATAGACGGCGTTGTCGGTCACGTGCCAGCCGTCGACCTTTGTCTGGCCCGACTGCCAGAAGACGGCAGCAATCGACAGGCGCGCGACCAGCGCGATCAGATCATGTGGAATGTGGCCGAGGAGCCTGAGCGCGCGGTAGAGCCTCTCGGCCATGGTTTCGCGTTCGGCTGTGGCAGCCGTCATCATCCGGTTTTGCATGTCGGTTCTCCTTAGAGCACGATGCCGAAAAGTGTCAGCGGTTTTCGGACGGCATAAATCTATCTATTTGATTTCACATATGATTTAGATTTTTGATCGATTCGACCTAAAATCATCCGGCTCTTGCGCTCAGCGAATATCCGAGAAGGCACCGGCGGCGAGCGCACCGGCAAGATTGGCGGAAAGATCGAAATCGGCAGCCTCGGCAAGCGCCGCCTCGAAGGCTTGGCCAAGATCGGCGCCGGCAAAGAGCCGCTCCAGAAAGGTCGCGCCGCCCGACGGCAGTCGGTGCACCTCGACGATCATCTGCGGGCGGACGACGAGAGCATCCTCGGCCGTCCAATCGGCAATATCCGCAAGCTCGATTTCGCCGGTGTTCATCGCCCAAATGGTGACGGCCGGATGGGCGGAGCGTGTGATAGAGGCGGAAGGATGCGGCACGAAGGCCAGTTCCGCCAGGCCCGCCGGCTCGACCGTCGCCAACAGAGCGGCATCGAGCGGCGTCGCGTCGGCTGCGTGATAGGCCCGTCCCCGGGCTGCCTCCAATCTCATAACGTCGGGCAGATAGGGGATTTCAGCCGCCGGCTCGAAATTCTCGACGAAGCCGGGGAAGTCATCGCCATAGGCCAGCAACAGAGGTGATCGCGGTGGATGCAGACGGACGAATTCATGCGCCATGGCCGGGAAGAATTCCTTTCCGACGATCTTTTCCGCGGCCGGAAAGCGCGAGGCGAGCGCACCGATCAGGCCGATGGCGACATTGTTGCGATAGACGCCGAAGCGCCGTTCAGGCCTAGGGCCATTCCACGCCGCCAACCCCTCTGGCACGGCCTTGCCGGGATCGATGAGGGCTGCGGCGAATTGGCTTTGCGTCGCGAGAGACATGACCCCCTCCTCAGGCCGCCCGGCGTTCGGCGGCGTGTTTCAAAATGGCCTCGGCAGCTTCTGCCTCGGCTCTCAAAACCGGCCATTCCGGCACGTCGTTGTCCCATTCGACCAGGCTGGCGATCGGCCCGGTTCGGCCGATGAGCCCCTCGTAAAGCTCCCAGACGGGATCCTTCACCGGGGTATCGTGGCTGTCGATCAAGAGCGGCGCACCGGCATCGTCGACTGTCTCCGAATGGCCGCTCAGATGGATCTCGCGCACCCATTGCACCGGGAAGCGTTTGAGATAGGCGCGCGGATCCATGTGGTGGTTGGTGGCGGCGACGAAAACATTGTTGACGTCGAGCAGCAGGCCGCAGCCGGTGCGGCGTGCGACCTCGGCCAGAAACTCCGTCTCCTCGATGGTGCTCTCCTCGAAGAGCAGATAGGTAGCCGGATTCTCGAGCAGCATCTGCCGGCCGAGCAGCGTCTGAACCTGATCGATATGGGCGCAGACCTGAGCCAGCGTCGCCTCGGTATAGGGCAGGGGCAGCAGATCGTTGAGAAAGGTGGTGTCGTGGCTCGACCAGGCGAGGTGCTCCGAAAAACTCTCGGGCTCGTAGCGGTCGCAGACGATCTTGAGGCGGGCAAGATGATCGGCGTCGAGCGGCTGCATCGAGCCGATGGAAAGACCGACGCCATGGACGGACAAGGCATAATCCTGGCGCAGCTTGCCAAGCTGGGCATGCGGCGGACCGCCGGCGCCCATATAGTTTTCGGCATGGACCTCGAAGAAGCCGATCGGCTGGCTGGCGGCATTGATCGTTGCGAAATGTTCCGGCTTGAAGCCGACCCCGGCACGGCGGGGAAGTTCTGACGGTTTCATTGCAGGCCTCCATTTGGATAGGCTCGATCCTGGAAGGAGGGCGGCGCGGGGACCATGCGCCGCCCTGCGTTAGCGCATTTGATCAGACAGGTGCCGGACCTTGCATCAGCGTGCCATGGCCGTTCGGCGTCTTGATCGCTTCGCAGGTCCCGGCGGGAACGAGCTTCCACGAGTTGCGCTGATAATCGATCTTCGATGTGCCGGCGCAGGTTGTGCCGGGACCGGCGGCGCAATCATTCTGGCCCTTGAGGGCGATGCCGTAGCATTTCTCTTTGGCATCGGCGGCCGAAGCGGTGGTGACGCCGGCGGCTAGCGTCACCGCCGTTGCGACCGATGCGGCCAGGGCGACTGCGGAAATCCTGTTCATGACAAACTCCTTACATCAGCAAATTGATCGGTGATCGGATTCGGATCAGGCCGGGGTCAGCGAGCCATGGCCCTGCGGGGTCTTCATGGAAGTGCAGGTGCCTGTGGGAACGAGCTTGAAGGACATCTTATCATAGCTCATCGTCGACTTGCCGGCGCAATCGTGCTTGCCGGCGGCACAATCGTTCTGACCCTTGAGGGCAACGCCGTAGCACTTTTCCTTGGTGTCGGCGGCCGATGCCGGGACGGCGACGGATGCGAGTGCCGAGGCGATCGAGCCGGCGATGGCCAGGGTGATGATGCTGTTCTTCATGGATCTGTCTCCTAGATGGGCGCGAGCCGTCATTGGCCTGCATCAGGGTCTACGGAGTGCGCCGGCTGGATGTTACAGCCGGCACGAAATTTTTCTATCGGCGCTGAAATACTCTGCGCCGGCTATATGTTCGCCCGACCGGCCTGCGGCATGATCACCTTTGGGTGGAAGCCGAAAAGACTTGAAAAAGAACGACCGTTGCCGGTAACGAAATCCTGCGGTCCTGCGTAGAGGAGATGTCGGGTGAATCATTCGGCGCGCGAAGAGGAATGGGCAGTCTGGATGCGCGGCGCCATCGGCGGCGATGCGCAGGCCTATCACCGTTTCCTGTCCGCCGTGACGCCGCATCTGCGCGCCATGGCGCGCAGGCGCTGCGATCAGCTGGGCGCGCCGGTAAGTGAGGCCGAGGATGTGGTTCAGGAAGTGCTGCTGGCCATCCATCTGAAGCGCGGCACATGGGATTCATCGCGTCCGATCGGCCCCTGGCTGTCGACGATCGTGCGCAACAAGCTCATCGACAGCCTGAGGCGACGTGGACGACATATGAGCGTGCCGATCGACGATGTGATCGATTTCCTGGAGGCAGAAGAGCATACTGATGCCTTGGACCGGTTCGATGTCGATCGCATGCTGGAGCAGTTGAAAGATCCGCAGAAAACGATCGTGCGCTCGATTTCCGTCGAGGGAGCCAGCGTCCGGGAAACGGCGGATCGGCTGAAGATGACGGAAGGGGCGGTGCGCGTGGCGCTGCACCGCGCGTTGAAGGCGCTTGCAGCCCTCTATCGGAGTGAGACCAGTGAAAACCGATGACCTCATCAATCTTCTGGCGCAGGATGCGCCGGTCCGCACACGGATCGGCAAGGCCCTGACCCTGGCGGTCGTCGCGGGCATCCTGATCAGCGGCGGCATCTTCTTTGCTGCGATCGGCTTTCGCTCCGATATCGACAGCGCGATGGAAACGGTCCGCTTCCTGTTCAAGTTCGTCGTGACCATCGCGCTTGCCGTGACCGCTTGCGCCGTTGTCTTCCGCATCGGGCGCCCGGGCGTGTCGCTTCGCATCTGGGGTTGGATGCTTCTGGCGGCGCCGATCCTGTTGCTCGCGGCCGTTGCCGCCGAGCTGGCGGTCATGCCGGCCGAGAGCTGGGGAGCGCGGATGATCGGGCACAATGCCCGCTTCTGCCTGACGCTCATCCCTCTGCTGTCGATCGGCCCGCTTGCCTGCTTCCTGTTTGCCTTGCGCCATGGAGCGCCGGAGCGGCCCGGTGTCGCCGGAGCCGTCGCCGGGCTTGCCGCCAGCGGCATCGCCGCAACCTTCTATGCCTCCAACTGCACGGACGACAGCCCGCTCTTCGTGCTGCTCTGGTATCCGATCGCGATCGCGATCGTAACGGGAATCGGCTATATCCTCGGCAAGCGTATCCTGCGCTGGTGAGCTGATTTGGCGCGTTGTGTCGGCCAAGGATGAGCGTCCTTCCCTGGTCGTCGCCCGTCACGACAGCCGCTATATCCGGAAAGTCCGCTGGAGGCGCCGGCAAAAGCAGGCTGACATCGGCTTTCGCCTCGAACTTTCAAAAAATCGCATTTGCATGTGTTAAAGTGTTTGCATCCGCGGCAAATTCGATTATAGAGGCGCTGCCTTCGCTGCGAATGCTCAATCGCTTGGCAGCTGTTGGGGAATAGTTCAATGGTAGAACGACGGACTCTGACTCCGTTAATCTTGGTTCGAGTCCAGGTTCCCCAGCCAATCACGTTTACTAAGAAAATCAGCTTTTTAGCATTTGAAAGCCTGAAGATTCCGCTGGTTTCGTGTTGCGACTTGTTGTGCGCTATTTCCCTCGCGCTTCAGGGATTTTCCGGAAGTTGAAGCAAGCCCGTGCTATAAAAAGGTTCCGACCCTCAAGAACAAATGCTCTTTCGCGTTTGGCGGTCTTTGCAGCGCAACAATGAATGTTGAAGTATCTACTCATTGAAAGCTTGCGTATGGCAGTTTCGAGTGGCAATAGAATCTCGACACTAGAGCTGGACAAAGCATGCGCTCAATCGAATATCGCGGGTTCAATGATGCTCTCTTATCGTTGAGAGGCATTGCCGCCTGCGCAGTGCTGATGTTTCACGGAATGCTGGTCTTCAAAGTTGATGGACTAAGCTTTGGCCCGTACGATCATACATTCCTGTGGTTCGCATCGGATGCAGGGATTGCAGCACAGCTCGAGAAATGGACGGTTATGCTGGCCAATGGCCACGCTGCTGTGACTTTTTTTCTTGTGCACAGCGGCTTTGTACTTGCGCTTTCCATGAGTCGGATGACGTGGGGATCGAGCCTCCCAGATGGCGCGACGGCTTTGATCGCTTACGCGGCCAAGAGGATATTTCGCCTCTGGCCCATGATCATCGTGAGCTGTGTCTTGGCATTTGCTTATCAGTTTGCCGGCCATAAGGTCGCGAGTCCCACGCACTCAACGTGGTATTCGGCGTTCTTCACGTCTCTGACCGATTTCAGCGACCTTCTCCACAATATCGCCTTGCAGCGATTTAATCTCGTTCCCTTCCTGTGGAGTCTGCTCGTCGAGACATACGGCTCAATCCTTATGCCGCTGTTCTATTTCTTAGGGCGCCGCACGTTCACCACCTACCTTCTGTTGGTGGCATTTTACTTACTGTCGTGGGCAGTCCCTTCTGACGCCTACGTCATTGTCAACGGCTGGACATTTAGCGCCCTATCAACCGTTTTCGTGTTTTGTTTCGTGATCGGGACAATCACAGCGTTCATCCGCCAAGATCTCCCGCAAAGACCGTCCTGGATTAGCCAGAACGCGCTTATTCTGATAAGCTTCATATTCTTGGTGTTAGCGCGGTGGGCTCTCCCCACCATAGGCGGTGCGGTTGTCATTGAGGCCCTGGCCTCGGCGGTTATTGTTTATAGTGTCTACTATCACGCCGAAGGCCCATTGCAGTGGTTCTGTAATTTGCGGATCGTGAAGTTTTTCGGACTGATTTCTTTCAGTCTCTATGTTAACTCGCTACTTTGCATCCACATTTCCGGTCAGATCCTGACCCGACTTGTGCCGGAGGCGTTCATCGAGGCTAACGGTTTGGGCATGAATATGATCGCAGTCGCGCTGGCTGCTGCTTTGGTGACGGTTCTCTCATATCTGACGTTCCACTTCATCGAGGCGCCGTTCATGAGGGCCGGAAAGCAGATTTCGGGTTTGATGGAAGGTCGATTGCAGGTCGCGCAATCCTGAATTTCCTATTCGCTCACTATTGGTCTCGATTGTCGGAACATCCCTAAGTAACAATATTGTATGTCCCTGAGGTTGATGCATTCGCTCTGATTTTGGTGGGTCCATGTGGCGCGAGATAGGACAGAATTTCGTCGTTGAATGCCGGGCGCCTGTTTGTGAAGGAAAGCTGGAACACATAAAGGAGTAGATGAATGTCAGATCTTCCCTTGAAAGGTGTGGTGCTGTCAGGCGGCAAGGGCACACGGTTGTATCCGTCCACGTTGGTTGCATGTAAGCAGCTTCTTCCCGTTTTCGATAAGCCAATGATCCATTATCCTCTGTCCCTACTTCTTTTGCAGAGGATACGTGAGATACTATTTATCACGAACCCAGAAGATCTCGGCGCGATGAAACGGCTGTTGGGAACGGGCGAACAATTCGGAGCAAAATTCTCCTACATTACTCAATCGGAGCCGCGCGGGATCGCCGATGGTCTGGCGCTCGCTGAAGAGTTTCTCGCAGGCAGTCCCGTCTGCTTCCTCCTCGGAGACAACATTTTGTTCGGGCAAGATGTCCGGCATGCGATGTCCGAAGCCGGCAAGATTATTCGCACGGAAAATTCGGCAGTGATTTTCGGATATCGTGTTTCCGATCCTCAGAATTTCGGCGTGATAACTTTCGGCAGCGATGGCAGTGTGATCGAAGTCGTCGAAAAGCCTGCGGCTCCCAAATCAACATGGGCCTCCATCGGCGTCTATTTCTTTCCCGGGGATGTAGCGGGATACGCAAAAAAGGTCGTTCCGTCGAAGCGGAACGAGCTGGAGATTACCGAGGTACACCGCCAATACATTGAAGAGAATCGGTTGCGCGCTATCAAGCTCGGTCGCGGGACTGCATGGTTGGATACTGGCACACCCGAGGCGATTATGGAGGCAGGCAATTTTCTGCATGCAATCGAGAAACGGCAGGGCCTGAAGGTCTATTGCCCGGAAGAGGTGGCCTTTAGATCCGGTCTGATTTCAAGCGAAGAACTGCTGCGGCAAATCGAAGACATTTCGAGCTCAAGCTATCGCGGTTATCTTCTACGCATCATTGACGAAGAGCGGGCCGAGCCAAGGTCAGGTCATTTGGCTGGAGCCAACTTGTTCTAAGGTACTAACATTGAGTGTCCCCATGGAAAAGGGCCGTTACAAGCCGCCCGGCACTTGAGTGGTGCTCCACGCAACTTTGTATTTTCAAAGTGCGAATCAGTCTGTTGCTGACCTGTTTGGCTGAGCGCCGTCGGTATTTCACGCGCGTTGACATGCATGGATACGTACTGTACTCGACGCGATGGGTATATGCGTAAAAGTAGACATTGCGCCCCAGCCAGGGTAATTTTGCTTCTTTATAATGTGCGAGCAAGGCCGTTTTCAAGCGGTGCAGTCGCAACAGTAACTAGCGCGTTGGGGGGAGATTGTGACGGCTATCTTGGACTCTGTGGAATTGAACGAGCCGCGCGTTGTTCAGGTGAAAACGGTAAAAGATCCCAGGGGCCTACTCGGCGTCGTCGAGGGGCTCAAGGAAGTGGGCTTCGATTTTAAACGATTCTATTTTTTGACCGAGCTTCGTGAGGACAGTGAGCGCGGAGGCCATGCGCATAAGCGTCTGTCTCAATGTTTCGTAGCATTGCGCGGGGGCGTAACGATCAAGCTGGAAGGCTTCGGCAAGAGGCATGAGTTTCGCCTCGATAGTTATGACAAGGCGCTGATCTTGCCGCCCGGATATTGGCGGGAGCTCGTCGATTTCGATAGCGATAGTCTCGTGGCCGTACTTGCCTCGGACTATTATGATCAGAAGGATTACATCCGTAACTACGAAGAGTTTCTCAGCTATAGCCGCCCGGCCCCTGTAACCAAAGTTCCGTATATCGATCTCGGACGACACGTCGATGCGATGCGGGGCGAGCTGCAGAAGGCCGTAGACCGCACCTTCGATTCCGGTATGTTCATCGGGGGCTCGTTGGTTGAGGAATTCGAAGTTGCTTTCGCGCATTATTCCGGCGCGGCGAAGGCCGTCGGCGTGGCCAACGGATATGATGCCCTGGAATTGGCTCTCCGTGCCCGTAATATTGGTTCAGGTCACGAGGTTATTGTCCCGGCTCACACTTTCGTCGCAACAGCACTTGCGGTAGTGCGTGCGGGTGCGACTCCCATACTTGTCGATGTTGAGCGGGATTCCGCTCTAATGGATGTATCGCAGGTAGAGGCGCTTATAACCCCTCGTACCAGAGCGGTTATTCCGGTGCATCTGTATGGCCATCCGGTCGATATGGATCCACTGATAGAGATCGCGCGCCGCCACGACCTTTTTGTTCTTGAGGACGCCGCGCAGTCGCATGGGGCGTTTTACAAGGGCCGCCGATGCGGTTCTCTAGGGGACGCGGCTGCTTTTAGCTTCTATCCGACAAAGAATTTGGGCGCTTACGGGGATGCGGGCGGTGTCACGTCAGGCGATCCAGACTTGATAGCAAAGGTCAAGCAACTAGGAAATTACGGCGCGTCGCGCAAATACTATCACGACGACCTGGGGGTTAATTCGCGCCTCGATCCGATGCAAGCCGCCTTTCTCCTTCGAAAGTTGGATCGGTTGGATCGTTGGAACGCTCGTCGCGTGGAGCTCGCACGTCGTTATATAGACGGGCTGAGCGATATAGATGGTTTGCGCCTTCCTGCTGTTCGCAATTGGGCTGAACCTGTCTGGCATGTGTTTGCGGTGCAGGTAGCCGAAGGTCGGCGTGAGGCGCTGGAGAGTTGGCTTGCGGGTGTTGGCGTCGGCACCAATATTCACTATCCCTTGCCGATCCATCATCAGAAGTGTTTCTCTGGTTTCCGTTGGGATCCCAATAGTTTCCCGATCGCTCAAGATCTGACACAATCGGTTCTCAGTTTGCCGTTAGATGCTTTCCACACCGATGACGAAATCGACTATGTCATAGAGCAGACGCGGAATTTCTTCAAAGTCTGAACATTGAATTCGCATAGGGGAAAGCGTGAAGAACGACGAGCTAGCGACCTCGAAGGACATCAATCTGGCTGCAGTAGAGCTCGATTACGAGGGCTTTCGCAAGCTTGCTTCCAATCCGCATCTTTCCGTTCACGAACGGATCGGCTTTCCTGACGCATATCGCGAGAGATTCGAAGAAGCGATATTCCGGGATATCTGCGAGAAATTGCCGAGCTTGACCAGCAGCAAAAAGGTGATCCTCGATATAGGTCCTGGATGTGCCAATCTGCCTCGCATGCTTATCGATCTTTGCGAGAGAAACGATCATCGACTCATATTGGTTGATTCCGAGGAGATGCTGAGGCAGCTGCCAGATGCGCCGCATGTAACGAAGGTCAGCGGCTTTTTTCCGAACAATATCGAAGCAGTTCGCTCTGCAGCCAATGGCCCAATTGATGCAGTTCTTAGCTATAGCGTCCTTCAATATCTGTTTGTGGAGACAAATCCGTTTCACGTGATGGATGTCTTGGTGGATTTGTTGGCAGAAGGTGGCGAGATTTTATTCGGGGATATTCCGAATGCTTCCAAGCGTCGGCGTTTTTTCCTCAGCCAGGCAGGTATACGTTTCCACCGCGAATTCACCGGTCGGGACGATCTTCCTCCGCTTCCTTCCCCCAGCGCCGGACAGGGTTTGATCGACGATGCGGTGCTTCAGGGCCTTATCAGCAGAGCGCACTCCATGAGTTGTGATGCCTATCTCGTTCCGCAGCCATCCTCCCTTCCTATGGCCAACCGACGCGACGATTTGCTTGTGAGGAAACCATGACAGGAATTTCGAAAGACAAGGAGTCGCTGCTGATTGTTGGCAACGGCGAAATCGCTTCCATGGCCTACGAATATTTCCTGCACGATTCGTCTTACGAGCCTGTCGGATTCGCAATTGGTTCTGACTATATCAATGGAGACACCTTCGAGGGGCTGCCCCTTGTCGATCTCGCAACCGTCGAAGAGCATTTTCCGCCAGCAAAAACAAAGGCCTTCGTGGCTATTGGCGATTCTCAGCTGAACAGGGTGCGTGCTCGGCACTATGTCAATATGAAAGCGAGAGGCTATACGCTCGCCAGTTATGTCAGCTCGCGTGCCTTTGTCTGGCACAATGTGAAAATCGGCGACAATTGCTTTGTCCTTGAGGACAATACGATTCAGGCATTTGTCACGATCGGAAACAATGTCATCCTCTGGAGCGGCAATCACATCGGGCACCGTTCGACGGTCGAAGACAATGTCTTCATAACCTCCCATGTTGTGGTTTCCGGCTTCTGTAATATCGGCAAATATTCCTATATCGGCGTGAATGCTGCGATAGGGAACAACACGGATGTTGCTGAAGATAACTATATCGCAATGTCCGCATCCATCGCATCATCGACATCCCCGAATACGATATACCAAGGCAATCCGGCAGAACCTCGTAAGATTGCGGCGACGCGCTTTTGCAGGGTGCGGGACGAATGATTGAAATCGTTCCCTTTACCCAGTCGGAGCGTGAGATATGGAATGCCCTCAACGCGGAAGCGAGGAATGGGCATTTTCTCTTCGATCGGCGCTTCATGGAATATCATTCCGATCGATTCCAGGATTGCTCTTATATTTTTATGGATGAAGGCAAGCCGATCGGCCTTCTGCCGGCAAACATCGCCGGGGATACCCTTTATTCGCATCAGGGTTTAACATTCGGCGGCCTGGTGGTTGATCAGCGAGTGACATCCGTTCGTATGCTCGCCATATGGGACATACTTCTGCATCGGCTGCGCGAGCAGGGAGTCCGACGGCTTATTTATAAGGCCTTGCCATCGATTTATCATCGAGCACCCGCGCAGGAGGACCTGTACGCATTGTTTCGCCATCGAGCTCAATTGATCCGGCGAGATGTGACGACAACTATCGACTATCTTTCCCCTGGCGTACGATCAAAGCGGCGTGAACGCGGTGTTAAGAAGGCGGTTAAGGCGCAATTACACTTCACGGAAAGTCAGGATTGGCCAGCCTTCTGGCGAATTCTCTCCGACACGCTTCAGTCGCGGCATGGGGTTGCGCCGACACATACTCTTCAGGAAATAATACTGTTGTCGGAGCGGTTGCCTGAAGCTATCAAATTGTATCTCGCAGAGCAGGACAGCCAAGCGGTGGCCGGCGTCGTGATGTTTGACACCGCAACTGTCGCACACGCGCAATATATCGCAGCAAGCGAACAGGGCCGTGACGTCGCGGCGCTGGATGGGCTATTTGACTTTCTGATTGAGCGCTATCGCCATTCGCACCGCTTCTTTGATTTCGGGATTTCCAACGAAGACGGCGGACGTATATTGAACGAGGGCCTCGTCACTCAAAAAGAAGAGTTTGGAGGCAGTTCCGTCGCCCACGATGTTTATGAGGTCGTTGTCGATACTTCGGCCTTATGACGCGAGGTCTGCCGCATTTGGCACAAAGGCGTAAACCATAAGATCCGCTCCATCGCAACCGTTGCTGCGCAAGGCAAATCGATAGTTTTGGTCCAGTTGGCTTACATATTGGGGGAGAGCCCATAGATCGGATGGCGCATGGTATACCGAGATCGCCAGCCACACTTTCCGCTCAATAATTGAACGTTTTGCGCCTTTCAGCGTGGCCAAGTCGGCGCCTTCCACGTCTATTTTGACCAATATGTGGTCGTTGGGTTCGCAATATTTTTCAATGATTTCGTCCAAAGCTGCGACATCTACTTCGGATGAGCCAGCTTCCGAAAGCGAAGATGCTTGGTTTTTTCCAAGATCAAACTTCAGCTTACCGCTGGTTTCTCCCGTCGCTGCTGCAATCGGAATGATCTTTCGTCGATCATCTGCACTTAAGGAAGCAAGATTGTTCGTCATTCGGTGGAAGTTATGAGGATCGGGTTCGATCGGGAGCGCCAGCCGTACTCGGTTGCTATGCTCCTGCATAAACGGAATTAACGTATCGCCATCATAGGCGCCGCAATCGAGGTATACGATTTTCTCAGAAGGAATCGCGCTGGGCCAAAATACGCGTTGCACGGCAGGCAGCGCGCCATAGTCGAGATTAAGTCTGAAGTGAATATGCGCAAGCAGCTGGGCCAGCGACTCTTCATCTACTAACCTGTCAAGAAGCCACCGAATGTCTTCGGCATGGCGATGAAGAAAGGTTGGATGATTCAGAAAATAAAAAGACGAACTGTCATCTTCATTGGCGACCCAAAGAAATTCAAATAGCGACACATGCTCTATATCTTGCGACCTTAATCTGGCGGAGATCTCGGAGAAACCAATATGTGGGGAAAATATTGACGTGATCAAAATAGTTTTCCCTCGTCCAGCGAGGTAATCTAATGAATATACCGGAAGGCCGGTTACAATAGTGTTTTGTTTTGCCGGAGTGTCGTCAATATATGCCACAGCTTTCAAACTGATTTGACCGAGGAGGTCGGCGACATGCTGACCATTCTGACCAGCACCAAAAATATAAATTTCCGCAGCCGATTGAAGACGTTCCGTGATTGCGGCGCGCCGCAGCTTAAATGCTGTTTCGTTGTATGTCTGAAATAGGCTCGAAAGCCGATTTCGAAAATCAGAGCGCTTCATTTTGCGTCATTCAGCCCGTGTGATAGAGAGACATCTTGTCTATAGTGCTATTCATTTAGCTCCCTTGCCCGCTTATGACTAGACCTTGAAAGTCCTATCGCAGAAGGAATAGCATGCTAGCCAGAGTTTCTTGGAGGAACAGGTCCGCACGTTTAGGGCTGGTCGTTGTTGGAGTTTTGTGGCTCACCGCCTTCAAATTTAACAGGATTGAAAATATCCGACGCCGCTATGGGGCGAATCGCACCTCTATGTGCTGGGCAATACTTGGGCATGTTATGCGGAATATTGCATCCATTCCCGGGCGAAACCAACAAATATTCCTGTCGCAGATACCTAATCCCTTCTCAAGCGAAGGCCATCACGGACGTTGGCGCAGCAATCCTCGCGGTCCGATGCTGCTATTTCTAGCTAACACGTTCAAGCATGCCGGGATGTTCGACCTCGCGTTTGCAGCCTATCAGTTGGCTCTGAAAGAGGAATACAAGACGGATCTTGTCCTGACCGGCTTGGGGGATTTATTCCTCGTAGAAGCCTGCTGGACTGAGGAGGCGCAAGCCCATCTGGCTGCAGGAATTCTCCTTGATGAAAGTTTAGCTCCCAGCTTGCGGTTTCGAACGCGGGCCTGGGAGGCCAGGTCGTTTTCGGATGCGGTCAAGGAATTGCGAAAAGCAACTGAGATCAACCCCCAAAACAAATCAGCGTGGTGGCTTTTGTGCTGTTCGCTTCTCAAAATGAAGGAGTGGGATGCAAGCTTGTTGGCCTTGCATGAGTATCTCGCGCTGGCCCATCCCATGTATGAACAGAATTTGGCGATGGCAATTGCGGAATTTGGAAGAGATCCAGTCCTTGGTCTCGCCGCGCTAAAGTCCAAGCTTGATCGTTGGCAGGGCTGGGTAACCGCGTCGGTGGTCCAAATTGCTGACAGTCATAAGGCACGACATTTGGACGGGGTGAAACAAGAGGAGCTATTGGAGGAAGTCAAGCTGACGATAAAGTCGCATGTCGTCGCGGGAGGGGAAATATCTTACTACGAGCGTGAACACACCTTTGGAAGGGTTTTTAATTATAAGATCGAAAAGGCTGAGATTTTGCCTTCTTATGGTGCCTCAATCGCTGAGGGAAATTATCTCTTGGCGGATACAAATCATATTTCGCCCATTCACTGGCATCGCTATACACCCTCTATCCTTGCCGTCAGCGAGGAAAACGCCCTGGTTTGCCGAGATGCGTCGCGTTGCGTCAATTTGAAAGACGCTATATATTTCGGACATAATAAAAATTACTATCATTTTATTTGCGAAGACTTACCGAGGCTGCTTCTTCTTGAAGAGAAATCTACCCACGCGGATGAAGCTATTCTTGTGGATCTCGATATCAAACCTTGGCAGGAGCGTCTGCTTGCTCGACTTGGGGTCAACCAGTCACGGTGGAGAGCCGTTAATTTCAGTTCTCCGCTTCGATTGAGGCAGCTTACCGTCCCTTCCGTTGTCTCCAGAGATCTCATGGCTCACCCAAGAGCAATCAACTTGATACGCGAGCGGCTCTTGCCTGCTGGTGGCGAGGGCAAGCCACGTCCGGGAAAGCGGCTGTATCTGACGCGCGGGATCGGAAGTCGCACTGCACGATTCCTCAATGAAGAAAAGATAGTGCGATTGCTTTCCAAGGCTGGATTTGTATCGGTAAACACCGGGAATATGAGCGTCGACGATCAGATCGAGCTTTTTTCCGATGTTGAAATTGTCGCAGGCCCAGCAGGTGCTGCTTTTGCCAATCTCGCCTTTGCGCCGCGTGAATGTGCCGTGCTCGTGTTCGCAGCCAGTTCAGACGCTGGAGAGGCTTTCAGCAGTATCACGTCGTCAATTTGTCAGGATTATTTTATCTGCGTGGGGGATGGCTATCCGCGGCCGAACGTCTCTTGGATACACACGAATTTTGATTTTGCTATCGATCCCATGGATGTGAGAGTGGCATTGGACCGGATTTTGGTGAAAGGCGGTCGAGCTAAGTGCTAAAAAGCGGTCTCTTCAGGCTTGGCTGTCGTTTTTTAAGATGCTAAGCCGACTCTTGAGGAAGCATATAGCTGGGGATGAGGCGATGGAAACGGTGAAAACCTACGGCATTACCAACGCAAGTTCTGCGACAGGGCGCGCAGCTGCTATTTGCGAAGAGATTGCTGTTCGGGGCTTTGGCGTATTAGAATCTGTTCTGCCAATGTCCAAAGTCGCTAGCCTTAATCAAAAGCTTGAAGACGTTTACGCTGCTCAATGTGCAGAGGTCTCAGGCGAGGAAGCTCTTGAGAAATTGAATGATCGTGACATTGTTCGCTGTCCCCTAGCGTATGATCGTGAGTTTCTCGAGCTCGCCACCTCAGCGGAATTGCTGGAAATTCCCCGATTGGTTTTGGGGGAGGGCATCCAGCTGCTCATGCAAAACGGTGTCATCAATCGTCCCGAGCGGGTTCAAGCTCAAACCGGATGGCATCGTGATTTAAATTATCAGCATTGGGTATCATCGAAGCCATTGGCTGTCAGTGCGCTGGTTTGCCTCGAAGACTTCAATCTTGAAACTGGTGGCACGGCATTTTTGCCGTCTAGCCATAAATTTGAAGCGTTTCCCTCGGAGCAACTGGTTGCTCTTTCTCAGTACGTACCAAGCGCGCCGGCTGGCTCGATTTTGTTTTTCGACGCGATGACCTTCCATCGCGCAGGCATAAATAAATCAAGCCGCATTCGCCGGGCGATCAACCACGTTATAGGTGTTCCCATCTTGGCGCAGCAAATCAGTATCCCTTCGATGCTGAGCGAAGCGCCCGAGGATCCGGCGATTCGTTCATACCTTGGATATCGGTGGTTACCGTCTCCGAGTGTTAAGGCATGGCGTCAGGCTAAGCTTTCGTCTTCTAAATAAATGTGTCTCTTGGAAACAAGAGGGCCTGCTGATGGTGGCGTCACGGCGCGGTCCTCAAACTAGAAGATCGGACCATCCTGGGATGCGACAATGAACTGGGAGCGATTAGGTCCTATATTTAATGCCAACGGCCGGGCAAAGTGGATGCATTCGCACGCTTATTTGCCGACCGCCATCGAAATGGATGCGGATCGCATCCGCGTTTTTCTCGCTTTCCGCGACGATCTTCAGGTGGGACGCTTGGGCTGGATAGACGTCTCATCGAGCGACCCAACTCGTGTAATTGCGTTTTCGGAGCGGCCCGCTCTCGATATTGGTAGACCCGGAGCTTTTGACGACAACGGCGTGACGCCGCTCGCTGTTGTTCGCGATGGCGCGCGCCTCCGCATGTATTATGCAGGATGGCAGTTAACCCCGCGTGCGCGCTATCTGCTGTTTACAGGCTTGGCCTTTAGCGACGATGGCGGGGACAGTTTCGTCCGGTACCAAGAAACGCCGATTCTGGACCGAACTCCCGCGGAGTTCATCGTGCGCACCGGCGCTCACGTTCTAAGGGACGAGGAGCAGGACCTCTGGAAAATCTGGTACGCAGCCGGCTCCGCTTTTGTCGAAACTGCTGGCAAACAGGTTCCCACCTATCATATGGCCTATCTGGAATCTTCAGATGGGGTGTCGTGGCCTGATCGAAGCACGGCGGTTTTGAAACCCATTGGGCCTGATGAATACGGCTTCGGGCGCCCGTATATTCGAAAGATCAATGGTGTTTACGAGATGTGGCATTCAGTAAGGTCGCATTCAAAAGGCTATAGCATAGGCTATGCAACATCGAGCGATGGTGTGAACTGGCAGCGTCAAGACAGGGTGGGCGGCCTCGAGCCCTCCGTCAGTGGTTGGGATTCCGAGATGACGTGCTTCGCCTCGGTAGTGGAAAACCAGCACGGAACGTTCTTGTTTTATAACGGGAATGGTTTTGGTTTGACTGGCGTTGGTGTAGCGCGATTGCGCAAATAACAATCTTTGCCAGCTCGTATACGAAATGGAAATTCTCAGATGACTGGGTCAAGAATAGAGACCGCCGTGCATCCACGCGTATCCGTATGTATCCCTGCCTATAATCACGAAAAGTATATTGGGGCGTGCATTGAGAGCGTTTTGGCCCAAACTTTCTCTGATTTTGAAATATTGGTGACAGATGATGGTTCGTCGGACGCAACGGTAGATGTCGTTAAATCGTTCTCGGATCCACGAATTCGATTGTTTAGGCTACCCAGGAATCAAGGCCCAAGCGTCGCCGCAAATAACAATTTTCGTGAGGCGCGCGGAGAATTCATCTGTCCCCTTGCTTCGGATGACTTATTCAATAGAGAAAAGTTAGAGCGCCAGCTCGCATTTCTCAGCGCCAATCCCCAAATTGGCGCGGCGTTCAGCTACATGCGTTACGTCAATGAAGCTGGAGAGGAAATAAGGGATCACATTGGCTATAAGTGGGTTGAAGTGGACAACTGCCCACGTGAGGTTTGGCTCCGTCGCTTCTTTAAAGTCGGCAACAACTTATCCGCACCAACGGCGATGATACGGCGGGGTGTTTTTGACAAGATTGGACTGACGGATCCGCGCCTTCTCCAAACGCAGGACCTTGATCTGTGGATCCGCATTTGTCTGGACTTTGAAGTATACGTGATGCCGGAGCGATTGATCGACTATCGAATTCGCGACAATCAGCAAAACACCAGCGCGACCACGCCATACAAACAAGCACAAGTCCATTGGGAGCTCGCAAAGGTATTCGAATCCTACGCGACAATCGAAGACCGCGATTTTTTTTGCCGGATCTTTCCCGAGGCGAAGGAGTCTCGGTATGACAACTGGCCCATCAAGGCAATCATGGCGGACCTCGCGATGAAGGAGGAAGCGCATCATATGCGCGCGTTTGGGCTGGAGCTGATGTATCGCGTGCTGAGTGATGAAGCCAGCGCCCGGGTTCTGGCCGAAAACGGCTTTACCTTCCCCAGTTTCTTCAAGGCAATGGGCAGCGCCGATGTCTTTGGAATAGTTGCCTATTCGGAGCTTCAGCAGCGCTTGCGCCATACAGAAAAACGAGTGATGGAACTCGCGGAAGAAGTGGCTTTCTGGATGCGCCGGTGTGAGCGAACGTTGGACGTGCGCGCCAGGGTACTGCTTCGCAAGTTGATCGGGCGAGCGTAAACCCAGGCTGGTGCAATCGGATTGATATCTGCACGGATCAACGGCTTTTGGCGTCAACGGATCTTCACGCTCGCGACATGTAATACGTCGTGCGGCTTGTCAAAGCATAGGCAAGCGCACTAGAAGCACAAGCAAACATGAATGGCGGCGATTTTTCGCGATGACGAGTTAGCGGATGAGTTTCAAGACACCTTATGTGGCGGGGTCCATCGAGTTGATGGACGGAATAAGGAGCTGGCGCATATGGCACCTGTTGGGTACCGCCGATCTGCGGCGCAGGCACTCCAGGTCTAAATTCGGCCAAATGTGGATCGCCCTGTCGACGGGCGTGACGATTTTCGCACTCGGCCTTGTCTGGTCGCTCCTTTGGAAAATGCCGGTTGCCGGCATCCTTCCTTACATAACTGTCGCAATGATCTTTTGGGGACTCATATCCGGTACCCTGAATGAGTCCACGGTGGCCCTCACCTCGACTGGCAATCTTTTCCTAAATCAGAAAACCAGCTTCTCTGTCGCGATTTATACGCTGATCTACCGAAACCTCATCACTACGGGCTATAATTTCATCATTGTTGTCGTCGTCTTCGCGTGCTTTCAGGTGGTACCAAACTGGAATATCTTCCTGATATTTCCGGGAATTGTCTTGACGGTGCTGTTCTTGGTTCCGGCATGCTACATACTCGCGCTTATCACAACGCGCTTCAGAGATGCTGCTCCCCTGACGCAGAGCTTGACGCAGATAGGGTATTTTGTGACGCCGGTTCTCTGGAGGCCGGAGTTCATTCCGCAAAATTATCAATGGATGAACATAGTCAATCCATTTTCGGTCTTCTTGGCTCTTCTCCGAGACCCTGTACTGGGCGTGGAGACATCGGCAACGGTGTGGGCGGTGGCTTTAGCTTACACCGCCTTTATCTGGATTGTCGGGCTGCCCTTTATTGGCATTTATCACAAACGCGCCATTTATTGGATCTAAACAAATGGCACATATACGCCTTAAGAACGTCTCGATCTCCTACCCGATCTTCAATTCCCATTCGCGGTCTTTGCGAACGGCTGTCTTTTCGAAGCTGGGCGGCAATATCGTCGCCCATAACAATACGGTCGTCGTCGATGCCATCAAGGACTTGACCCTCAATCTGGAGAACGGCGATCGTCTCGCGTTGCTCGGACACAACGGGGCGGGTAAAACAACCCTTCTGCGCACACTGGCAGGCGTCTATCCGCCGCTGAGGGGCTCGGTCGACATCGATGGGCTCATCAGCTCCTTTACCGACATAACCCTCGGAATGGACATGGAGGCGAGCGGCTGGGACAACATCATCTTTCGCTGCGCATTCATGGGACTGAGTTTTAAGGAAGCTTGGGAGTTGGCGCCGTCGATCGCAGAGTTTTGCGAACTTGGCGACTTTCTCGATATGCCGGTGCGAACATATTCTTCGGGCATGTTCGTGCGGCTGGCCTTCGCCATTTCGACATCGATCGAACCCGACATCGTCATCATGGACGAAATGATCAATGCGGGCGATGCACAGTTCATTGCCAAGGCGAGAGCGCGCATCGAAAAGATCTTGGGTAATGCCAGCGTTTTTGTGATCGCCTCTCATGACATTTCGATTACGCGCCAATTCTGCAAGACCGCGCTTTGGCTCGAAAAGGGTGTCGCGAAGGCTGTAGGCCCGGTCGATGAGATCACAGAGGCGTACCTGGCATCGAGGGCCGCCTCGGGGTGATCGGTGTGGCGACGGCATATTCGACGCGGTACTTAAATGTTTCCTTGAGCTGAGGACGGTTCAATCTTCCAGGCAGACTGTATTGGATTTTGCAGATGAAGCGCGCGAACACAGGCAGAACAGTTTCGGTGCTCCGCGCACGGGCAATGCGGTTGCGCCATGTGCTTAAGACCGCCTTTCGTCTGATTATTAGCGGTCAGATCTACGTCATTTATGCTACTCTGCTGCGGCGCGTCTTCCCTGTCCGTGAAGAATATATCCCGATTGAATATATCGACGTCGCCTTGGCGGACGGGATGGTCGTCAGTTCTAATGGGCCTGATGAGAGCCCCATCGACAAAAGCAATGCGGATCAGGCCGGCTTTTCGGTAGACCTAGATGGACGTCAGGTTGATCCGCTAGTGTCTGTTGTCATTCCTTGCTTCAATTATGGGCGTTTTCTTGAGCGGGCGATCGATTCAATTCTCAGTCAAACGATTGATAATGTTGAGATTATTGTTGTAGAAGGAGGGTCCACCGATGGCGAAACTCCCGACATCGTCAAGAAACTGAACCGACCGAAAACCCGCGTTATCATTCACGATAAGCCGACGCTCGTCGGAGCTAATCGCAATGCCGGGATTGCGATTGCGCGAGGGAAGTTCATTTGCTGCCTTGATGCGGACGACACGCTTGATCCCACTTACCTGGAAAAGGCCGCGTATCTCCTGGACGCTCATTTCTATGATGTCGTTTCCACGGGTATTCGCTTTACCGGCGCTCGCACTGGAGTAATCGATCTCCTGGAGATACCGAGCCTCAAGGATATGACCTACGGAAATCACGTGACGACCTGCGCTGTGTTTCGTCGCGACTTATGGGAAAAGGCAGGCGGCTTCTTCGATACAGGGAAAGGGCAGGACCACGTTGCGGAAGATTGGGACTTTTGGTTGCGTTGCGTCGCCGTCGGCGGGCGTGTACGCAACATTACGGGCGAATATCTTTTCAACTATACCGTCCATGGCTCAGGCTCGTTGTCGTCGACAGGCGTCCGCAGTCTTGGATATCAGAAGAACGCGATATTGAAGCGAAATAGAGCGCTTCTCCAACCTGAAGCATTTACCCATTCGAAATCGCAAGCACGCAGGCGAATGGTTCGCGTACCTGAAGGTGGCCTGCCTTGGCCATCGGTGCCTGCCTCCGAGCGAGATCGTTCGCTTCTGATTGCGGTCCCTTTTCTCATCGTGGGAGGAGCAGAGCGTCTGCTTTCCTCAATCGTGCGTTACCTGATATCTGAGGGCTGGCATGTCGCAATCATCTCCACTCTTCCTCAAAAGGGGCTTGAGGACGCCAGCGGGTGGTTCAAAGAGATTACAAGCGAAGTATACATCCTTCCGCAATTCCTGAGGGAATGGGAATATTCGAGCTTTATACATTATCTGATCCAAAGTCGCCGTTTCGACGTTGCGCTGCTTGCGGGTAGCCGGGTCTTCTATGAGCTACTTCCCGAGTTGAACGAAAAATATCGCAGCATGGCAGTCGTTGACCTGCTGTTCAATACGGCAGGTCATACCCACTCCCATGTGGAATATCGATCGCAATTAACCTCCGCCGTTGCGGAAAATCCCGAAGTCATTGCTTGGTTGAAGAAGCAGGGGTGGGCTGAGGATAGAGTCAAGCTAGTCGAAAGCGGCGTCGATGTGACGAGGTTTGATACCGAACGTTCGGCGGACGTCGTCAAGGAGCTTCAGATTGGAGAGGAGGAAATCGTTATCGGCTTCTCCGGTCGTCTTTCCGAAGAAAAGGCTCCTGAGGTCTTTATAAAGCTAGCGGCAGCCTTTAGTCGCGAATCCTCAGTACGCTTCGTCATGACAGGAGGCGGCCCGCTGAAGGACGCGGTCGAAGCCGAGATCAAGAAGTTGCCGGCCGGTGCTCGCTTTCAATTCATGGGGTTAGTCAACAGCACGCAAGAGTATTTTTCGACGTACGACATATTCGTTTTGCCCTCGCGTATAGACGGGCGCCCTATCGCTTTGCTGGAGGCCCTGGCTTCGGGGTGTGCAGTCGTTGCTTCCGATGTCGGGGGCATTCCGGCCATTCTGCGTGACTCCGGTGCTGGAATTCTATGCAAGCCCGCGAATACGTCCGATTTCATAGCGGCCATTCGCTCCCTCATCTCTGATAGAGCCAAATTGGCACTTATGAAATCGGCTGCACGTGCAACAGCCAGTCAAATGCTGTCGGAAAGACAGATGGGCGCTAGCTACGAGGCGGCGCTGCAAGCAGCTATCGAGCTCAAGCGTTCTGCGACGGAGATGAGCGTCGTGCGCGAAAACGATGCAACATAAGTCGGCGCGCAAACTTTATAAGAGTCCAGGGTATCAGCAGCAGGTATTCGGGCATTCGGATAAGGCCCTCTCGTGCAAGAAGGCGGTGCGTACGCATTTCGCCCAGCTGCATAGCGAACATCCTGGCACTGAGCCCACTCGCACCGAATGCTGGCTTGTCAGCTCGGGCAAGAGCGAGGTTCATCCTCAGTGAGGCAATTCCCGAAAGCAGATTTGCCGCGACGAAAGCATAGTCTTCGCCAGCATACCATTTGGGGAAGAGGTGATGAATAGAGTCACGTCTTATAATTACAGTCGAAATTGAAGCTGGATTCTTGAGGAGTATTTCCCAGCGGCTGAATTCGGAGATCTGCTCGGGCGATGGCAAAGACCAGTCTTGGTTGGAGAAGGACTTCAAATGTGCGGAGAAGGCTGGCCTTCTTGGAGCCAGCATGACCTTCATCTGGCGCTCGACTTTTTCGCTATGCCATTCATCGTCGGCGTCGAGAAAAGCGATGTACGGCTTGCTGCTGGCGGATATGCCCGCATTGCGGGCGCCGCCAGGCCCGACGTTCTGCTCAAGTGTAACAAGCTTGACCGGGAGATCAGCGAAGGCCGGCAGGAATTTCGAGCAGGTATCGTCATTCCCGGCGTCGTCCACAACGATAATTTCTGCAGGCTGCCACGTTTGGCAGGCTATCGACGACAAAGCACGAGCGAGAGCTTTACCATCACGATAAGTTGGGATCACCACGGACAGCGGCACGGTCGTCACCGTTCAAGACTTCCGAACAATCGCGCGCTCATGCGAAAGCATCTTTTCCAGAACAGACCGAAAGTCCGGCTTGGATATATCGAGCCCCACCGAGCGTAGTCTGTCATTGCTGCCGATGACCGTATCGATGTCGCTGGTGCCGCGGCGGGTGCTCTCGATCTGATGCTGAACCGCAATGCCGGACACTTCAATCAGCTGCGATACGAGATCCTGTAACCTGACGCCCGCGCCAGCGCATACATTGTAGACCTTACCTTGAACGTCGGAGAGAAGCGAAAGTCTCACAATTGCAGAGGCAGCTTCTGCGACGTCGATAAAGTCACGCGTGCTATGAAGGGACCCCGTTCGGAGTATTCCCCCTCCAGTCGGCATCGAGGCAATCTGGCGGACGAAGCTTCCAAGCGCCGTAGTTGCTGGACTTCCCACCCCAATCGGATTGAAAAGTCGCGCTATGGTAACACACAGACCGGCCTCACTCGCAGCTAAGCCATGATGCGTTTGGGCAAGCTTGGAAATGCCATAGGCGGAAAGTGGGCTGCACGTGTCGCTTTCCCGCGAGATCATATCAGAATTGACCGGTCGGCCGTATTCAGCCGCACTTCCGATCAAAATGACTTTTGGGGGGGACTTTGCCGATGCCGCCGCGCTCAGTATTGATTGAGCGAAAAAGACGTTCGCCTGATAGAGTGCCTCCAGATCCGAGGCCTGACTGGTCCCTGCGAGATGATAGACAATTGCCGCCTGCCTCTCATCAATGATCTTGCATATTTCCGAAGCCGTCGGCTTTGCGGATAACGGAGATGCCTTCTCATCTTCAACCGTCGAACCGCGGCTGAGGCGTACTACATCGTATCCGCGGTCTAGAATTTCTCGGCAGACATAATTACCCAGGAATCCGTTGGCGCCCGTTACCAAGGCAACTGCCATTGCCTAGTCCTTCAAAAAGAGGCTTCGCTGAGTTTCGAACATTTGCTGAGCGGAAGCGTAGTCATCGGGGCGACCAATATCCAGCCAGACGCAGTCCTGCCGCTGACATTGGACGGTCCTTCCGCTGTGCTGAAGCGACTGCATCAATTGCGGCATATCGAGATGCACGCCGACTTCCAGGTAAGGCGCAACGGAATCCCTGTTTAGAATATAAAGACCCATGCTCACGAGATGAGAATAAGAAGGCTTTTCGCGATAGCCGGTAAGGCGCATATGATCATCGACTTCTATCAGACCGAAATCGATGTTGACCTTCCGCTCATAGACCGCGATTGACGCACTAGCTCCAGAGTCCTGGTGCTTTTGCGCCATTTCCGGAATGGAGAAATTGGTGAGCAGATCGCCGTTGGTAACGATGAAATTCTCGCCTGCGCGGTCGAGTACCGCTGCGATTGGGCCGGCAGTTCCCAAAGGAGTATCCTCGAGAACATAATCGATATTGAGGCCGAAAGCCGAGCCGTCACCGCAAAAAGCTCGAATCAAATGATGCAGATGGTTGACCGCCAAAATCACCTCTTCGACGCCAGCAGCTTTCAGCTGACGCAGAAGCAATTCCAGTACCGGCATGTCCCCTAATGGAACGAGAGGTTTCGGGAAGGAGGCAGTGAATGGCTGAAGTCTCGTTCCCTTGCCCCCTGCCATAACGATAGCTTTCATAGCCGATCCTTTATACGCTTACGATCAGACGGTATATTCTGTGGGACGGTACAGATGAATGTTCGCTTCCACAAACGATATGGTTTGCTTCAGGCCGTCTTCTACTGACGTCGCGGGCGTCCAGCCAAGCAAGCGCTGTGCCTTGCTGTTGTCCGACACCAGTTTCAAAACTTCACTTTCCGCCGGACGCAGACGTTTCGGATCTTGTGTCACCGGTTTGCTGCAATTCATCAGCTTCAAAATCTTTGTCGCAAAATCGCCAATCGATGCGGTGCTGCCAGTTCCGAGATTGATGGTCTGGCCGTCAATGCCGCTCGTTGCCCCTGCCAATAGGAAGCCCGCCACGGTATCACCTACGAACGTCATGTCGCGCATCGGATCGAGCGCGCCCAGTTCGATGACATCGCGCGTTACGGCTTGAGAAATGATCGTGGGTATGAAGGCGCGGGCCGACTGCCGGGGTCCAAACGTATTGAATGGCCGCAAGGTTACGACCGGCGTCGAGAACGATCGATAGTAGCTTTCTGCAATCTTGTCCGCACCGATTTTGGAGGCGGAATATGGAGATTGACCTTGGAGCGGATGGTCTTCGTCGATCGGCTCGCGCAACGCAGTGCCATAAACCTCCGATGTCGATGTATGTACAACGCGGCTTGTGCCAAGTCGGCGAGCCGCCTCAACGACATTTAGCGTACCTTCGACATTCGTCCGCACGTAGCTTCTGGGAGCGACGTAAGAGTAAGGAATTGCGATCAGCGCGGCCAGGTGAAAAACAACATCCTTACCTTTCACGACGTTCATGACGAAGTCAGAGTCTTCGACATTGCCGGCAACGACTTGGAGAGAGCGCTTCGTATTCGCGTCTGCGTGCTCCAAGTTGCCCCAGTGAGACGAGGAGCCGTACTTAATCATCGCGGTAACGTTTGCGCCGTTGCGCACGAGGACTTCAGCCAAATGACTGCCGATAAATCCACCCGCTCCGGTAACGAGAACATTCTTCCCGCGGTAAAAGCTCTGGAGGTCAATCATCGGTAAATTCTCTTCGGTTTCTCAGGGTTGAGGAGCCGCAATTAACGCATTTGCGGATATCTAACAAGGTTAAAATAGACCTCGATTATTCTGGGAACAACGCTCTCAATGGAGAATCGCTGTTCAAAGTCAGACCGCGCAGCTGCGCCCATTCGTGCGCGTAATTCGGCATCGTTCGCAAGCTTCAAGATTGCATCAGCCACTGCGCGAACATCTCCCGGCGGGACAAGGAAGCCATTTATGCCGTCTTGCACGATAGATCGGCAGCCGGCGACGTCAAAGGCAATCATTGGCAATCCCGTCGCTGCTGCCTCGATAAGAGAGCGTGGCATACCTTCCCGCTCCGAAAGAAGGATCGCGATATCGGCGCGCTGCCAAGTTGTCGATACGTCTGCAGCCCGACCACACCATCGCACCCCTTCTAGTTTAGAGAATGCAAGCAGCTGATCTTCCGTCAAGCTCGTGAGATTGCCCGGATCAGGCGTTCCCCACAACTCGAGCTGAACGTCCACCTTTTCCCTGGCGAGTTGCACCGCCTTGACGGTCGGCTCGATGCCTTTCGACTTGAGCATTCGACCTAGATAGAGCGCACGAACCGGCGAGGCCGAATGCATGCTCTTGGGGGATAGCGGAATGGCATCGACCCCCCAGCCGCCAATAACGATCTTATCGTTCAAATGCGGAAACTCATGGGAGTCGTCGTCATTTTCGAAGGTAAATGTTATTGGTGAGCGCAACCCTAGGACACGTAAGATAGATCGAACAGCCGCGCGCGATACCCGCAAGACTGACCTGTTTCCGCTCCAGAGATAACCTAGGCCGGTTAGAGAAAAGACCCCGGCGCTTCCACCGCTTAACAGGTTGGCAATTCCTCCCAGGATGATTGATTTCAGCGCGATCGCATGAATGATATCCGGACGCTCTCTCAAAAATATCGCCCGTAGGCGAAAAAGCGTAGAGAGGAGCGGCCCTATACCGAAAGCCGAACGGTCTGCCGCGAGTGCAACAAGCCGAAATCCTTCGCTCTCAATTTCCTTTGCGCGATCCCCCACCCGGGTCACGACCACGATCTCGAAACCTGCCCTTTGGGCTGCCCGTGCCATCGGCAGGAAATGGGTCACAAAGAACCAGTCTTCGGTGACGACATAAACCAATCGAAGTGGGCAATTTCGTTTATGAACTGCGCGATCTCTTTGCATGTTTACACTGCTGATGTCCCCTGTGGGGGCGAAAGGTTAAAGAAATCGATCGCCGAAAGTTGAGCTGCTTCCTCGGAAGACACGTCCAGATAATGGAAATGCACGATGAAAATACTAGTCACGGGGCTGTGAGCTTCGTTTGTTCGGCGATCTGCCGGCATCTGCTTGCGCATATGAATCATTTCATCGTCGTATAGAACAGCCTGATTTATGTTGCAGGATATCTCGGCTTTACAAGTCATTCGTTCAATGACCGGTTTTATTCAAGCCCCCACTACCGCCTCCTGCCGCACCGGCTTTGCCGCCGCCAGATATTCGCCCTTCAGGCGCATGTGGCACCAGCAGGCGAAGGCGGAGGAGGTGAAGGCTAGGCCTTCGCCGATGGCGAGGCGGTTGTTGGAGTTGCTGAGCAGCGTCAGCGAAAAGAACACCAGGCACAGCACATAGGCGTGCCACACAGCGCGCGGAATGATGCCTGCCTTGCGGGCCAGCCATGCCGCCCGCAGGAAGACGCCGAGCATCAGGGACATCACGGCTGCGCCGAACAGGCCGAAGCGCACCAGGATTTCCAGATAGCCGTTGTGCAGCAGCGTGTATTGAACATGCGAGTAGCGCGTCTCGGCCCAGCGTTCGAGCCACTGATTGCCCCAGCCGAAGATCGGTGCGGAGGAGAAGACCTCCCAGCTGTTGGACCAGAGCTGCAAGCGCTCGTCCATCGATACCGGGGTGTCGGACGAGCCGATGGTGGTCGTCATCACGCCGCCCAGATCGTGGCTGCCGGTGACGCTCTCGACCATGGAAAGGGCCGCCGATACGGTCGGGCCTGCGGTCTTGTCGAGGTTGTGCCTGACGCCATAGATGCCGGCGATCAACAGGACTGCCACGGCGACGATGGCGATAATGCCGCTCTTCATGCGCAGATAGGTGAGCGTAACCAGCGCCAGCAGCGGCATGGTGATGCCGAGCGCCAGCCAGACGCCTTTCGATTTGGCGCCGTAGATGGCGATGAAACAGAGCGCGAAGATGAAGGGCGAAACAATATAAGCGAAACGCGCGATGCGGCGATCGCTGGATTTTTCCGTTAGATAATGCAGCAGCCAGAACAGGGTGAAGATTACGATCATGCCGCAGGCGACGGCACCGTGGATCTGATTGTTCATGATCAGCGGGCGGATGGTCTCGCCGGCGAAAACTTCGCGCAGATGCTGGGTGGCGACCAGCATGATGAGGACCATGGCGAAATAGGCCGCGACGATCTTTTCCATCAGCTCTTCATAGAGCAGGAAGCCGACGCCCAGGATCGGAAAGAAGAAGGTGAAGGCATAGAGCCAGTCTGAAGCACCGATGTCGTGCTGCGACGTCAGCCAATAGATGATGGCGAAGCGGACCATGACATAGGCGGCCCAGCCCATGCAGAGCCAGCCGATCCAGTCCGTGCGCGGCTTAACTGGCGCTTTCAGATAGTAGTAGAGAGCGATCATCGACAGGATTGCCGTCGCATAGCGGTAGGCGTCGCTTTCGACGACGGTCGGCGAAGCCATCAGCAGCCAAAGCAGGCCGCCGACGATTGCCATGAATTTTGGCATGACGCTTGCGGCTGTGGTGATGCCGGGAGGACGGGTCGTGAGATCGGCCGGCGATGTGTTCACGCGTGAGCTATCCAATGTCGTCGTTCCCCTGTCGTCCACATTGATCCCCTATCCAGCCTGCCGAAGCAATCTTGACGGCCCCTAAGATCGCAAAGAGGCAGGAATGCGGCTTTCTTGCGGCGTGGCTCCATCCGCCTGACGGTTTCGCCCGATGCTTGCTAATGCGTCACGCCATCGCGCCGAGCCACCTTCAATGCCGTCAGGGCGATGATCTTGAGATCGAAAAGGAAGGAGCGCTTGCGCAGATAATCCTCATCGAGCGCTACTTTCTGCGGGATCGGCAGCTCGTCGCGGCCGTTGACCTGCGCCCAGCCGGTGAGGCCTGGCAGAAGCGCGTCGACGCCGCGCTCCGTGCGCAGCGTAATCAGGTCGTGCTGATTGAAGAGGGCGGGTCTCGGGCCGACGAGGCTCATCTCGCCTTTCAGGATGCAGAGTAGCTGCGGCAGCTCGTCCAGGCTGGATTTGCGCAGGAAGGAGCCGATCGGCGTGAGATAGACCTTCGGATCCTTCAGCAGATGCGTCGCAACGGCCGGCGTGTCGGTGCGCATGCTGCGAAACTTCGGCATGCGGAAGATCCTGTTCCTGCGGCCGACCCGATCCGACCAATAGAGGATCGGTCCCGGAGACGTCAGCCTGACGGCGATGGCGACGATCAGTATCGGAATGGAAAAGACGATGGCCGCGGCAAGGGCCGCTAGAAAATCGAAAAGGCGCTTGGCGATCGTATAAAGCATCGTCTCTTGCAGTTGCATCGTCTCCCGTGCGAGCGGCGACGGCGGTTTCATATTTTGTGCATCTCATATTGCGGATTGGTGCACAACTGCCTTGCGCCAGATTCCCCGGTCTTGTTCCGGGCTGACATCCGGTGCATTGCATTGACGCAATGAAGACTGGCACGAACGAGCAGAGGTAGCGGACGCATGATCCTGGTCACCGGCGCAACTGGTTTTGTCGGGCAAGCGCTCTGTGCCGAGCTTTCGCGGAGACAGATGGCGTACCGGCCTATCAGCCGCGTCTCGCGGCCGGGCTTTACCGCCATCGGCGCGATCGATGCGACGACGGATTGGGCCGCCGCGCTTGCCGGTGTCAGCATCGTCGTGCATCTAGCGGCGCGCGTTCACGTCATGAACGAAAGCGCTGCCGATCCGCTCGCCGCATTTCGCGCCGTCAATGTCGACGCCACGGTCAATCTGGCGCGGCAGGCGGCGAGAGCCGGGGTCAGGCGCTTTATCTTTCTGAGCTCGATCAAGGTCAATGGCGAGGAAACTGCGCCGGGAAGGCCATTTAGGGCTTCCGACGCGCCACATCCGGAAGATGCCTATGGCCGCTCGAAGCTGGAGGCGGAAGAGGCGCTGCTTACCATCGGCGCCGAAACCGGCATGGAAGTCGTCATCATCCGGCCGCCGCTGGTTTACGGGCCTGGCGTGAAGGCGAATTTCGCCAGCCTGATGAGGTGGGCCGCACGGTCGTTTCCCTGGCCGTTCGGCGCGGTTCGAAACCGCAGGTCGCTCGTGTTCGTCGGCAACCTCGTCGATTTCATGCTGCTTTGCAGTTCCCATCCGGCTGCAGCGAACCGTGCGTTCCTCATCAGCGATGACAAGGATCTCTCGATCGGCGAATTGATCTCCAGATTGTCGTCGGCGCAGGGGAGGAAAGCCTTGATGTTGCCGGTCCCGCCAATGCTGCTGGAAGGGCTTGCGGCGCTGCTTGGACGCCGTGCGGCAGCGCGCCGCCTGCTCGGTTCGCTTCAGGTCGATATTGGCGAAACAAAAGCGATCACCGGCTGGTCGCCACCCTATTCCATCGAGCAGGGCCTGGCGGCGACGGTCGCCGGCTCCGAAGCGAAGGGTCGCTAGGCTGACTGCGGAGCCGGTTAGAGCTTTTCCGCTTTTGTTCGAATTGCGAAAACGCCCTATCTTCCTGTTTCTTTGTGCATTCCGGACGGAAAACCGCTGAGCACTTTTCCTGGAAATGCTCTAAAGGCTCCAGACGGAATGCCCGTCGAGCCGGGGATTGTCGCGTTCCAGTGCTGCCTTCACGTCGACCACCACGCCGTTTTCGCCCAGTAGATTGAGAATCTCCGCCGCACTATCGGCCAGATAGGATTTGTGCGGCACGGCGAGGACGACGGCGTCGAGCTTGCCGAAATCCTGAAGCGCGGCCAGACGTATGCCGTATTCCTCCTCCGCTTCCGCATGGTTCGCCATGGGATCGTGCACCAGCGGTTCCAGGCCGAACTGATGCAGTTCACTTATAATATCGGGTACGCGGCTGTTGCGCAGATCGGGTACGTTTTCCTTGAAGGTCAGGCCGAAAATGCCGATGCGGGCGCCATTGATCGGCCTTTTGGCCGAGACCAGCATCTTGATGAGCTTCTGGGCGATGAAGGCGCCCATGCCGTCATTGATGCGGCGGCCGGAGAGGATGACTTCCGGATGATAGCCGAGCTCTTCGGCCTTGGCCGTCAGGTAATACGGATCGACGCCGATGCAATGGCCACCCACCAGACCGGGGGTGAAGGGCAGGAAATTCCATTTCGTCCGTGCCGCCTTCAGCACGTCGGCGGTGCGGATATCCATCTTCTCGAAAATGATCGAAAGCTCGTTCATCAGCGCGATGTTGACGTCGCGCTGGGTGTTTTCGATCACCTTGGCGGCTTCGGCCACCTTGATGCTCGGAGCGCGATGGATGCCGGCCTCGACCACGGCGCCGTAGACGGCGGCGATCCTCTCCAGCGTTTCCTCGTCGTCGCCGGCGACGACCTTCACGATGCGCTCGAAAGTGTGTTCCTTGTCGCCGGGGTTGATGCGCTCCGGCGAATAGCCGACATGGAAGTCCACGCCCTGCCGCAGGCCGGAGACCTCCGACAGCACAAGGCCGCAGACCTCTTCCGTCACGCCGGGATACACGGTCGATTCGTAGACGACGATCGAGCCTTTGCGCAAAACCTTACCGACCGTGCGCGAGGCGGAGACCATTGGCCGCAGATCCGGCTGGCGGTTGCGGTCGATCGGCGTCGGCACGGCGACGATGAACATATCGCGATCCTGCAGATCCTGCATGTCGCTGCTGATGCGCAGCCCGCTCGATCGCAGCCGTTCGGCCGAAATCTCGCGGGTATCGTCCTCGCCGGCCTTCAACGCAGCGACGCGCGAGGCCTTGATGTCGAAACCGACCACATCATGAAATTTTTCGGCGAGCGCAATCGCGACTGGAAGGCCTACATAACCGAGGCCGATAACGGCAATTTTTTCGTTCAACACAGTTTACCTCGAACAATCCACCTGAATTAGCCCAAATCCGCAGCCCGTGTCAGCGGCAATATTCGCGTTTGGGATCATTTCAGATGCCGGTCGCATGAATGTGATGACCGGTTGCCCGCTTTGCAACGGACCCAGGATAAAGCGTCGCTGCAAGCTGCGACTGCAGTTTGCTGGAGATGATACCTATCGAAACTTTCTTCCGCCGAACCCATTTATTAGGGTGAGACTTACTTTTTCAGAAAGCGTGGTTCGCAATGCGAAACAGCTATCTCAAACAACTACGCACCCAGCGCGAGGCGCTCGAAGCCAAGCTGGAACTACATATAGCCCGCTATTGTTTCGGTGATGGCGAGGTGGACGACGGCACCGAGGCAGAGCTCCGGCATGGTATCGCGGAAATATCCGACGAGATTGCGGATCTCGAACGCGATCGCGGCGAGTAAGCGCTGCGGGAGCTTTTCCGCTTGCTACTACCGTCGGCCAAACGCAGGAACCTCATCGGTAACGGCTCGACAGGGACGGCCATTCGGCGCGATAAGGTCGGAGACGATAAAAGCGAGCGAGGGGCCTATGAAGCCGAGCCTGCCTACTTTGTTGAGCATCAATGGCGGCTATGTCGATACCGCCGGTTTTCTTGCCCTGCACGGCCTGTTCACCGCGCATGTCACCGGCAACTTCGTCACGCTCGGTGCCGCCCTGGCCTTGGGAGCCTCGGGCGCGGTCGCCAAGCTTCTGGCGCTGCCGGTCTTTTGCGTCGTCGTCATTCTCGCCCGCCTTGTCGGCGGCGATCTTTCCCGGCGCAATCTGCCGACATTGCAGATCGTCCTCTCGCTTAAATTCCTGTTGCTGGTGCTGGCAGCGATTCTTGCCATGCGCTTCGGCCCGTTTGGCGATGGGGACGGCTGGCAGGCGATCCTGACCGGCATGACGCTTGTCGCCGCGATGGCCATCCAGACCACAGCGCATCGCATCCATCTCGGCTCGACACCGCCGACGACGATGATGACGGGCACGACGACGCAGATCATGATCGACATCGCCGATCTGCTGCGCGGCGCCAAGCCCGAGGAGAAAGCAGCGATGAAGGCGCGGCTCGCGCGCATGGGGGCTGCGGTCGGCGGCTTTGCGCTTGGCTGCGCGGTGGCGGCAGGGCTCTTCCTGCTCGTCGGCATGGCTTGTTTTCTCGTCCCGCCGGTTCTGGCGCTTGCCGGAATTCTCATGCATGCCGGCAAGATGGAGGCGAAGCCGGCATAGGCGGGTTTTGGCTCGCGCCCATTCCTGACACTGCCAATCTTGCTCCTTTTGCCAGCCTTGCAAGTCGGCTACAGCTCTCTAAGTGTACGCGTCGGATCGAACCCGGTCCGCCGCATTTAGGGGCGGCATTTGTCTGTAGCTTGAGAAGGGGTGATCATGGCAGGAGAAACGGTGCTTGTGGTGGGCGGAGCCGGCTATATCGGTTCGCACACATGTCTGGATCTGGCGAACAAGGGCTTTCAGCCCGTCGTCTACGACAATTTCTCCAACGGCCATCGTGAATTCGTCAAATGGGGTCCGGCAGAGGAAGGCGACATTCGCGATCGGGCGCGCCTCGACGAGGTGCTCGCCAAATACAAGCCCGCCGCCATCCTGCATTTCGCCGCGCTGATCGAAGTGGGTGAATCGGTCAAGGATCCCGTATCCTTCTATGAAAATAACGTCATCGGCACGCTGACCCTGCTTTCGGCAGCCCAGGCTGCTGGCGTGAACGCCTTCGTCTTTTCCTCCACCTGCGCGACCTATGGCCTGCCGCAGAGCGTGCCGCTCGACGAAAGCCATCGGCAGGTGCCGATCAATCCCTACGGCCGCACGAAATACATCGTCGAGCAGGCGCTTGCCGATTATGACCAGTACAAGGGGCTGCGCTCCGTCGTGCTGCGCTATTTCAACGCCGCCGGCGCGGATTTCGAAGGCCGTATCGGCGAGTGGCATACGCCGGAAACTCATGCCATCCCGCTCGCCATCGATGCGGCCCTCGGCCGCCGCCAGGGCTTCAAGGTGTTCGGCAGCGATTACGACACGCGCGATGGCACCTGCGTGCGCGATTACATCCATGTGCTCGATCTTGCCGACGCCCATGTCCGCGCCGTGGAATATCTGCTGCGCGGCGGCGATTCCGTCGCGCTCAATCTGGGCACGGGCACCGGCACGACGGTGAAGGAACTGCTCGGAACGATCGAGACAGTGTCGAATCGGCCGTTCCCCGTCGAATATGTCGGCCGCCGCGAGGGCGATTCGACGACGCTCGTCGCCAATAACGACAAGGCCCGCGATATTCTCGGTTGGTCACCGCAATATGATCTGACCGAGATCATCCAATCCGCTTGGAACTGGCATGCCAAGTCCAACCAGCACTGAGCGTTCCTCCTTAGCTGGCACTGGAGGCAAGCGCCCGAACGTCCTGTTGATTTCGGCCGACCAATGGCGGGGGGATTGCCTCTCCGCCGTCGGTCATGAATGTGTGAAGACGCCGAATGTCGACGCTCTGGCGCAGGAAGGCGTGCTTTTCCGCCGGCATTATGCTGGTGCGGCACCCTGCTCGCCGGCGCGGGCGACGCTCTATACCGGCCTCTATCAGATGAACCATCGCGTTTGCCGCAACGGTTCGCCGCTGGACGCTCGGTTCGACAATGTCGCGCTTGCGGCCCGTCGGGCCGGCTATGACCCGACGCTGTTCGGTTATACCGACACGGCGCCTGATCCGCGCAGCCGCGATCCCCACGATCCGCATCTGACCACCTATGAAGGTGTACTCCCCGGCTTCACGCCGCGGCAGCTCCTGCCCGAACATGAAAAGCAGTGGCTATCCTGGCTGCGATCGCGCGGCCATGCCGATGCCGTCAGCCGCGATATCCATATCCCAGTCGGTGCGGCACCCGGCGAGATTTCCAACAATGCGCCTGCCTATTCCAAGGATGAGACGCAGACGGCTTTCCTGGCGGGCGAGTTCATTCGCTGGCTCGGAGAGCAGGACGCACCCTGGTTTGCGCATGTTTCGTTTCTGCGGCCGCACCCGCCATTCTCGGTGCCCGAACCCTACAATCGCATGTTCTCCACGTCCGACGGCCCCGCCTTCGCCCGCGCTCAGGACCGCGAGACGGAGGAGGCTGCGCATCCGCTGCTCGCCTTCGCGCTGCCGCTGATCGACAAAAGCGGGTTCATGTATGGCGGCCAGGGCTCCATCGACGAATGGACTTCTCAGGATTTTTCAGCGATCCGCGCCGTCTACTACGGCATGATCGCCGAAGTCGATGCGCAGCTCGGGCGGATCTGGCAGGCGCTGAAGAATGCCGGCGCCTGGGACGACACGGTGATCGTCTTTACGTCGGACCATGCCGAAATGATGGGCGATCACTGGATGCTCGGCAAGGGCGGCTTCTATGACGGCAGCTATCATGTGCCGCTTGTCATTCGCGATCCAGGCCAATCCGCCGCACATGGCCGGCAGGTGAAGCATTTCACCAGCGCCGCGGATATCTTCCCGAGCCTGTGCGACCGGCTTGGAACTGCTCCGGCTAACCATGTCGATGGCGAAAGCCTTCTGCCGTTCCTGTCGGGTTCCGAACCGGCGAACTGGCGCGAGGCGGCATTCTGGGAGTTCGATTTCCGGGATATCGCCGATGGGATTCCCGAGCGGCATTTCGGGCTGAAATCCAATGCCTGCAACCTCGCCGTCATCCGCGACGAACGGTTCAAATATGTCCATTGCGCCGGTCTTCGGCCGCTCCTCTTCGATCTCGCAAAGGACCCGGCGGAGCTCTCCAATGTTGCCGATGACGGCGGCTATATGTCGATCAGGCTTGCCTATGCCGAAAAGCTTCTTTCCCTCCGGGCGCAGCATCTGGACCAGACGCTTGCCTATACGGAACTGACGGAGAAAGGGCCGGTTTCGCTCCGGCCCTGATCGCTTCAGCCAAGCGGTCCGAGATAGGTCATCTTGCCGATGGGCAGGCCACGGCTGCGCAGGATGCCGTGGGCGGTGGCGACATGGAAGAAGAAGTTCGGCAGCGCGAACTTCGTCAGATAATCCTCGCCCTTGAAGGCCATCTTGTTGCCTCCAGGCGAGATCGTCACCTCGCGCGTTTCGCTACCTTCCAAGGCTTGCGGCGTCACGGTTGCCAGGAAATCCTGCGTTTTCTTCAGGCGCTCACGCAGCTCGGCAACGGTGGTCTCCTTGTCCTCGAAGCGTGGCGCATCGATGCCTGCGAGCCGGGCGATGGCCAGTTTCGCAGAGTCGGAAGCGCGCTGGAATTGGCCTGAAAGCGGCAGCATGTCGTCGAAGAGCCGCGCTGCGACGAGCTCACTGGGCTCGATGCCCTTTTCAGAGGCATAGGCTTCGATCTGGTCGAGGTAGACCGAGAGGTTTTGCAGGCCGCGTTGAAAGACGGGGACCGAGAAACTGTACATCGAGGGCATGTTTGTTCTCCGTTGCGGGCCGCCTGCGGGCGGCCGGGATCAATCTTATCCTACTCCGTTCCCATCGCGATGGAATAACCGTTTCATTGGGCGGGGTGATGCTATGTAGGTTCGACGGCGAGGACTTGCACTAGCGCCCGCAAGAAATCCGTCTTCTTCGCCTCCGAGAATGATGCCCGAATTTAGTATTGACCTTTGTCGCGAAAAATGGAATGAATATTCCGTACTTGGAATTTTACGGTTTGTTTGTTCCGTTTTTTTTCAACGCAGTCGGCATGGGAGTGCCGACCGAATTGATGACAGGCCCCACGGTCGAGATCGGGGGCTCCGGCATTCAGGAGGGGTGTGGCCGGGCACCGCATCTGGGAGGAAAATATGAAGAAATTCATTCTTGGCTCGGCAATGGCGCTTCTGTTGTCGACCGCTGCTCATGCTCAAACGATCGGCGTATCCATGGCGCTGTTCGACGACAACTTCCTGACCGTTCTGCGCAACGGCATGCAGGACTATGCAAAGGGCATGAGCGGCGTGACGCTGCAGGTCGAAGACGCTCAGAACGACGTTGCCAAGCAGCAGAGCCAGATCCAGAACTTCATCGCCAGTAAGGTCGATGCCATCATCGTCAACCCGGTCGATACCGACGCAACGGCTGCCATCTCCAAGCTGGCTGCCGACGCCAAGATCCCGCTCGTCTACGTCAACCGCGAGCCGGCCAACGTCGACAGCCTTCCGGACAAGCAGGCCTTCGTCGCATCCAACGAGCAGGAATCCGGCACGCTGGAAACCAAGGAAGTTTGCCGAATCCTCGGCGGCAAGGGCAAGGCCGTCGTCATGATGGGCGAATTGTCCAACCAGGCAGCCCGCATGCGTACGAAGGACGTTCATGACGTTCTGGCTACCGATGGCTGCAAGGGCATCAAGATCGTTCAGGAGCAGACTGCAAACTGGCAGCGTACCCAGGGCGCCGACCTGATGACCAACTGGCTCTCCAGCGGTCTCGAATTCGACGCGGTCATCTCCAACAACGACGAAATGGCGATCGGCGCCATCCAGGCGTTGAAGGCTGCGGGCAAGCCAATGGACAAGATCGTCGTCGCCGGCGTCGATGCGACGCAGGACGCGCTTGCCGCCATGCAGGCCGGCGACCTGAAGGTCACCGTGTTCCAGGATGCTGCCGGTCAGGGCAAGGGCGCGGTCGATGCCGCGCTGAAGCTCGCCAAGGGCGATAAGATCGACAAAAAGGTCTATATTCCCTTCCAGCTCGTGACGCCGACAAACGTCAAGGACTTCGTCAAGAAGAACTGATCGCATGGCGATCGACGGATGCGGGCATTCGAGCCCGCATCCTCATAAATCCGATCTGCCCGGGAGGGAAAAATGGTTGTGAGCCCATCCACCATGGCGGCGGTGCGCGCCAGCGGCGTTGTTCCGAATGCCGCCTATCTGCTGAGCGCGGAAGGCATCCGCAAGGAATTTCCCGGCGTGCTGGCCCTCGACGACGTTTCTTTCCACCTGAAGCGCGGAACGGTGCATGCGCTGATGGGTGAAAACGGCGCGGGCAAGTCTACGCTGATGAAGATCCTTGCCGGCATCTATATCCCCGACCAGGGTGATGTGCGCCTCAAGGGCGTGGAAATCCGGCTGAAGTCGCCGCTCGATGCGCTGGAAAACGGCATCGCGATGATCCATCAGGAACTGAACCTGATGCCCTATATGACGGTGGCGGAGAATATCTGGATCCGGCGTGAGCCGAAGAACCGTTTCGGCTTCGTCGATCATACGGAGATGAGACGCAAGACCGAGGAACTCTTCCATCGCCTGAACATTTCCATCGATCCTGAAATCCAGGTGCGCGAGCTTTCAGTTGCCAACCGGCAGATGGTCGAAATCGCCAAGGCGGTTTCCTATAATTCCGACGTGCTGATCATGGATGAACCGACCTCGGCCCTGACCGAGCGCGAGGTGGCGCATCTCTTCCAGATCATCCGCGATTTGCGCACCCAGGGCATCGGCATTGTCTACATCACCCACAAGATGAACGAGCTGTTCGAGATCGCCGACGAATTCTCGGTGTTCCGCGACGGCAAGTATATCGGCACGCATGCCTCCACCGATGTGACGCGCGACGACATCATCCGCATGATGGTCGGCCGCGAGATCACGCAGATGTTTCCGAAGGAGGAGGTGCCGATCGGCGAGACCGTGCTTTCGGTCAAGGATCTCAGCCTCGACGGCGTATTCTCGAATGTGTCCTTCGATGTCAGAGCCGGCGAAATTCTCGGCGTTGCCGGCCTGGTCGGCTCCGGTCGGTCGAATGTCGCCGAAACCATTTTCGGCGTGACGCCGGCCTCGTCGGGCACGATCCAGCTCTTCGGCAAGGCGGCCACGATTTCCTCGCCGGCGGACGCCATCCGTCACCGGATGGCCTTCCTGACGGAAGACCGCAAGGATACCGGCTGTCTTCTCATCCTCAGCGTGCTTGAGAACATGCAGGTCGCGGTGCTGCACGACAAATTCGTGCGCGGCGGCTTCGTGCAGGAAGGGCCGATCGAGCAGGCGTGCGAGGAGATGGCGAAGAAGTTGCGCGTCAAGACGCCCAACCTTGATGAGCGCATCGAAAACCTTTCCGGCGGCAATCAGCAGAAGGCGCTGATCGGCCGGTGGATGCTGACCAACCCGCGCATTCTGATCCTCGACGAGCCGACCCGCGGCATCGACGTCGGCGCCAAGGCGGAAATCCATCGCCTGGTCACCGAAATGGCGCGCAACGGCGTCGCCGTCATCATGATCTCCTCGGAAATGCCGGAGGTGCTCGGCATGAGCGATCGGATCATGGTGATGCACGAAGGACGGGTGACCGGATTCCTGGATCGCGCGGACGCAACTCAAGTGAAGGTGATGGAACTGGCCGCGCAGTGACGCCGCCAATCATCGCAAGGGAGGATTGAACCATGGTTAGCAAAGTTGCAGAGGCGGCCGCACCGGCATTGACTCGTCCTAGACGCCGTCGCGTTCCGCCGGAACTCGGCATCTTCCTTGTGCTGATCGGCATTGCGCTTCTCTGTGAAATCCTCGGCTGGATCTTCGTCGGCCAGAGCTTCCTGATGAACCTGCAGCGCCTGAAGATCATGATCCTGCAGGTTTCGGTCATCGGCATCATCTCCGTCGGCGTGACGCAGGTCATCATTACGGGTGGCATCGACCTGTCATCAGGTTCCGTCGTCGGCCTGACGGCCATGGTGGCGGCCAGCTTCGCTCAGTCCTCCACCTGGGCGCGGGCCGTCTATCCGGCGCTGACCGACATGCCCTTCTTCGTTCCGATCGGCATCGGTTTGCTGATCGGCCTCGTTGCGGGCTATATCAACGGCCAGCTCATTACCCGCACGAAAATTCCGCCCTTCATCGCCACGCTCGGCATGATGGTCTCGGCACGCGGCCTGTCGAAGCTCTACACCAAGGGGCAACCAATCTCGGGCTTGACCGATCAGTTCAATTTCATCGGCTCCGGCATCTGGCCCGTCGTCGTCTTCCTGATCATCGCCGTCGTTTTCCATATCGTGCTGCGCTATACGCGCTACGGCAAGTTCACCTATGCGATCGGTGCCAATGTGCAGGCGGCGCGCGTCTCGGGCATCAATGTCGAGGGGCATCTGGTCAAGGTCTATGCGATTGCCGGGCTTCTGGCAGGCCTTGCCGGCATCATTACGGCTGCTCGTGTCCAGACGGCGCAGGCCGGCATGGGCGTGACATATGAATTGGACGCTATCGCTGCGGCCGTCATCGGCGGCACCTCGCTCACCGGCGGCGTCGGGCGCATCGCCGGCACGGTGATCGGCACGATCATCCTCGGCGTGATGATCTCCGGCTTCACCTTCCTGAACGTCGACGCCTATTACCAGGAAATCGCCAAGGGCGTCATCATCATCGCCGCCGTCGCCATCGACGTCTACCGCCAGAAGAAGCGCGCCAAACGCTGAAATGCCCGACACATCGTCAGCGATCGAGAGGCGGGGTTTCTACCCCGCCTTTTCTGTTTAGCGGTTTTTGCCGCGCTTTTTCTGCTTAAATGAGCCATTCCATGCAAATGCAAATTTTTTTCATTTGGGTATGGCGAATCCTGTCAGCTTTTCTATTCTGCCACTTTCCATTCGCTCCCCCGTCGGGGCGCCTATCCAGGGTAGACGATGCAATCCGTATTCGATGGTCACAACGACGTTCTGCTGAGACTGTGGCATCATGCGCGCGATGGCGCCGATCCGATCGCCGAGTTCAGGGATGGAACGTCGAGCGGCCATATCGATGCGCCACGGGCCCGCGCAGGCGGGCTGGCCGGCGGTCTCTGCGCCATCTACATCCCATCAGGCGATCTCGTCTTTGCCAATCCTGACGTCAACGGTCACTACGCAACACCGCTTTCCGCTCCGCTGGAGCGGGCGCCGTCGCTGGATATCGCGCTGGAAATGGCAGCGATTGCCTTGCGGCTGGATCGTGCCGGTGTCTGGAAGCTCTGCCGCTCCACCGCTGATATCCGCGATTGCATGGAAAAGGGCGTTTTCGCAGCCGTGATGCACATGGAAGGCTGCGAAGCCATCGATGCCGATCTCGCAGCACTCGAAACCGTTTATGCAGCCGGCCTGCGCTCGCTCGGCCCCGTCTGGAGCCGCAACAATGTCTTTGCCCATGGTGTGCCTTTCGCCTATCCGAGTTCTCCGGACACCGGACCCGGTCTGACGGATGCCGGCTTTGCGCTGGTGCGTGCATGCAACCGGCTCGGCATCCTCGTCGATCTCGCCCATATCACCGAGAAGGGCTTCTGGGATGTAGCCAAGACTACGGACCAGCCGCTGGTTGCCAGTCATTCCAATGCCCATGCCCTGACGCCGGTTGCGCGCAACCTCACCGACAGGCAGCTCGACGCCATCAGGGAAAGCCACGGCATCGTCGGCCTCAACTATGCGACGGCCATGCTGCGCGAGGATGCTCGCTCGGATGCCGATACGCCGCTCGAGGCGATGGTGCGCCATGTGGAGCATCTGGTCGATCGCGTTGGCATCGATTGCGTCGGCCTGGGATCGGACTTCGACGGCGCGACGATTCCCGCCGAAATCGGCGATGCGGCGGGCAATCAAATCCTGATTGCCGCCCTTCGGAAGGTTGGCTATGGTGAGGCCGATCTTGTAAAGCTGTGCAGGGAGAACTGGCTTCGCGTCCTGGCGTCCGCTTGGAAGGAAGGCAGCCGGTCAAGTGCGTCCTGATATTGCGTAAAGTTTGTTAAGAGGGGAATGAAAACAATGATGATTACCAAGATGAACAGCGGTTTCCGCGCGCTTTCCGCCGGCGTGGCTCTCTCGCTTCTGTTGATGGCGGCGCCGAACGCTTTCGCTGCGACGCCCAAGGATACGCTGGTTGAAGGCTTCGCCTTCGACGATATTCTGAGCATGGATCCGGCCGAAGCCTATGAGCTGTCGGCTGCCGAAATCACCGGCAACACCTACAGCCTGCTCGTCCGCCTCGACATCAACGACACCTCCAAGATCAAGGGCGACCTCGCCGAAAGCTGGTCGGTCTCCGACGATCACCTGACCTACACCTTCAAGCTGAAGTCAGGCCTGAAGTTCGCGTCCGGCAATCCGATCACGGCCGACGACGTTGCCTGGTCCTTCGAGCGTGTCGTCAAGCTCGACAAGAGCCCGGCCTTCATTCTCACCCAGTTCGGCATCAACGGCGGCAACGTGACGGAAAAGGCCAAGGCGACCGATCCGAACACCTTCACCTTCACCGTCGACAAGCCCTATGCGCCGAGCTTCGTGCTGAACTGCCTGACGGCAACCGTTGCCGAAGTGGTCGACAAGAAGCTGGTCATGCAGCATGTGAAGCCGGTCACGCCGTCTGCCGACTACAAATATGACAACGATTTCGGCAATGGCTGGCTGAAGACCGGCTTTGCCGGTTCCGGCCCGTTCAAGCTGCGCGAGTGGCGTGCCAACGAAGCCGTCGTGCTGGAGCGCAACGACAATTATTACGGCGACAAGACGAAGCTGAACCGCGTCATCTATCGCTTCATGAAGGAAAGCTCCGCGCAGCGTCTGGCTCTTGAGAACGGCGATATCGATATCGCCCGCAACCTCTCGCCGACCGATCTCACGGCCATCGAGAAGAACCCGAAGCTCGCTTCGACCAGCGCGCCCAAGGGCACGATCTACTACATGAGCCTCAACCAGAAGAATGCGAACCTTGCCAAGCCGGAAGTGCAGCAAGCGTTCAAGTCCCTGGTCGATTATGACGCCATCGGAAAGACGCTGATCAAGGGTATCGGCGAAATCCATCAGACCTTCGAGCCGAAGGGCATGCTCGGTTCGCTGGACGAGAACCCGTTCAAGCTCGACGTTGCCAAGGCCAAGGAATTGCTGGCCAAGGCAGGTCTGCCGAACGGCTTCTCGATCACGATGGACGTGCGCAGCATCGAGCCGGACACGAGCATCGCCACCGCGATCCAGCAGACCCTCGGCCAGGCCGGCATCAAGGTGGAGATCATCCCCGGCGACGGCAAGCAGAAGCTGACCAAGTATCGCGCCCGTAATCACGACATCTACTTCGGCAACTGGGGCCCGGACTATTGGGATCCCCATTCCAACGCCGATACCTTCACGACCAATGACGACAATTCGGATACCAGCACGAACAAGACGCTCGTCTGGCGCAACACCTGGACGGCGCCGGAGCTGGAGAAGCTCGCTAAGGCAGCCCTCTTCGAAGGGGATGCGGCCAAGCGCGGCGCCATGTATCAGGACATCGAAAAGAAGTTCATGGACGCGAGCCCCTTCGTCATCCTGTATCAGCAGACGGAAGTCGCCGGCTATCGCAAGGACGTGAAGGATTTCAAGCTCGGCCCGAGCTTCGACAACAACTTCGTCTGGCCGATCTCGAAGTGATGATCCGGCAGGATTAGTCTTTTGAGCACTGTCGAACGTAAAATGCAGGTGCGGCCCAAGAAGGGCCGTGCCGCTCCATTTTTCATGGGACTGCTGCGATTCCTGGTCGTGGCAGTCACCACCTATCTTGGTCTTCTCGCCGTTACCTTCTTCATCGGGCGCGTCATTCCGATCGATCCGGCGCTGGCGATCGCCGGCGACCACGCGCCGCAGCAGGTGCTGGAGCGCCTGCGGCGGGAGATGCATCTTGACCAACCGCTCTATCTGCAGTTCTATTATTATCTGCTGAGCGCCTTGAGCGGCGATTTCGGCACGTCGGTGCTGACGACCAATGCGGTCATGGACGACATCAAGCGCGTCTTTCCGGCGACGATGGAGCTTGCGACCGTCGGCACGATCATCGGCGCCGTCTTCGGCGTTCCCTTCGGCGTTCTCGCGGCAGTGCGCCGCAACAGCTTCATCGATCAGATCGTCCGCGTCATCGGCCTTGTCGGCTATTCCGTGCCGGTCTTCTGGCTGGCCATGGTTTCGCTCGTCATCTTCTATGCGAAGCTGAACTGGGTGGCTTATCCGGGCCGCATCGACATCGCCTTCGAATATACCTTCACGCCGGTCACGGGCTTCTTCCTGCTCGACAGCGCCATGCAGGGACAGTGGGATGTCTTCTGGGACGTCTTCCGCCACATCATCCTGCCGGCGTCGCTGCTCGGCTATTTCTCACTCGCCTATATCAGCCGCATGACGCGCAGCTTCATGCTGAACGAGCTCGGCCAGGAATATGTCGTGGCCGCGCGTGCCAAGGGGCTTTCCGAGACGCGGGTGATCTGGGGGCATGCGCTTCGCAGCGCTATGGTGCCGTTGATCACCGTCATCGCGCTTTCCTATGCCGGATTGCTCGAGGGCTCGGTGCTGACGGAAATCGTCTTTTCCTGGCCCGGCATCGGCTTCTACATTACCAGCTCGCTGCGCAATGCCGATATGAACGCCGTCCTCGGCGGCACCATCGTCGTCGGCACGGTTTTCATCGGCATCAACCTGATTTCCGATCTCCTGTATCGGACTCTCGATCCAAGGACTCGACGTAAATGACGGCTGAGACCACCCAACCCAGCTTGCGGGACTGGCTGCTGTCCGACCGGCCGCAGTCGCGCAGACAGGCAAGACTCGGGCGTGCCTACGTCACATGGCGGCAGTTTTCCGCCAATCGCCTCGCCGTTGTCGGCCTGCTGATCATCATCGCGCTTGTACTCATCGCGGCGCTTGCCGATGTCATCGCACCGCATTCGCCCGTCATCGGCGATCTGACCAATGCCTATCTGAAGCCGCCCGGCACGCCGGGCTATCTTCTCGGTACGGACGACCTCGGGCGCGATATTCTCTCGCGGCTCATCTACGGCTCGCGCTGGACGCTCTACATCGTCGTTCTGGTCGCGATCATATCGGCGCCGATCGGGCTGATCATCGGCATGATCTCCGGCTATCTCGGCGGCTGGACCGACACCATATTGATGCGCATCACCGATATCTTCCTTGCCTTCCCGAAGCTGGTGCTGGCGCTTGCCTTTGCCGGTGCGCTCGGGGCCGGCATCGAAAACGCCATCATCGCGATCGCCATCACCTCCTGGCCGCCCTATGCGCGCTTGGCGCGCGCGGAAACGATGACGGTGCGGCGCTCGGACTATATTGCCGCCGTACAGCTCATGGGCGCTTCGCCCCTGCGCATCATCTTCCGCCATGTCATGCCGCTCTGCATCTCCTCGGTGATCGTGCGCGTCACGCTCGATATGGCGGGCGTGATCCTGACGGCGGCCGGCCTCGGCTTCCTCGGCCTCGGTGCGCAGCCGCCTCTGCCGGAATGGGGCGTGATGATCGCCAGCGGCTTCAAATACTATCTCGATCAATGGTGGGTAGCGGCCATGCCCGGCATCGCGATCCTCATCGTCAGCCTCGGCTTCAACCTGCTTGGCGATGGCCTGCGCGACGCGCTCGATCCGAAGGAGAGCGGCCAATGACGACGCTGCTGACAGTCGAAAACCTCAAGGTTCGCTATCCGACGCGCACAGGCGTCATCGAAGCGGTGCGCGGCGTGTCCTTCACGCTCGGCCGCGAAAGGCTCGGGATCGTCGGCGAGAGCGGCTCCGGCAAATCGCAGACGGGCCGCGCGATCATGGGGCTTACGCCGCCGCATGCGCTCGTCAGTGCCGATAAGCTTGACTTCAGCGGCATGGACCTTCTGTCGATTTCCGCGAGGGAGCGCCGGTCGCTGCGGGGCAAGCGTATCGCCATGGTGCTGCAGGATCCGAAATATTCGCTCGATCCCGTGATGACCATCGGCAAGCAGATCACCGAGACGCTGCGCACGCACGAGAAGGTGAGCAAGGCGGAGGCGCGCGACCGAGCGCTTGCCATGCTCGAAGCCGTGCAGATCCGCGATCCCGGCCGTGTCTACGACCTGCATCCGCATGAGGTTTCGGGCGGCATGGGGCAGCGCGTCATGATCGCGATGATGCTGATCGCCGGACCGGAGCTGTTGATTGCCGACGAGCCGACCTCGGCGCTGGACGTGACCGTGCAGCTCGATGTCCTCAAAATCATGGACAAGCTGGTGTCGGAGCGCGGCATGGGACTGATTTTCGTGTCGCACGACCTGCGGCTGGTTTCCTCCTTCTGCGATCGCGTGCTCGTCATGTATGCAGGCAAGGTGGTGGAGGAAATCAAGGCTTCCGAGCTCAACAATGCCCAGCATCCCTACACGCGCGGTCTGCTGAGCTGCATGCCTGTGATCGGGGAGAATCGTCATCCGTTGCCGGTTCTCGACCGTAAACCGGAGTGGGCGGCATGACGGCGGCGCTTGCGGTTGACGGCCTCAGTGTCGTCTATGACGGTTACTACGCTCTCGATGCAGTCAGTGTCGATGTGAACAAGGGTGAATCCTTCGGCCTGGTCGGTGAATCCGGCTCCGGCAAATCGACGCTGCTGCGCGCCGTCGCGGGTCTTGCGCCCGTTACCGACGGCACGATCCGCGTCGGAGGCGAGCAGCTGAAGGGGGCAAAGCGCAGCAAGGTCTTTTATAGCCAGGTGCAGATGGTATTCCAGGACCCTTACGGTTCCCTCCATCCGCGCCAGACGATCGACCGTCTGCTCTTGGAGCCGCTGGCGATCCACGGGATCGGCGATAGCGAAACGCGCATCGCCAGGGCGCTCGACGAAGTGGGACTCGGGACCGGCTTTCGCTTCCGCTATCCGCATCAGCTTTCCGGTGGCCAGCGCCAGCGCGTCGCCATTGCGCGCGCGCTGATCGTGGAGCCATCCATCCTGTTGCTTGACGAGCCGACCTCAGCGCTCGATGCCTCGGTGCAGGCCGAAGTGCTCAATCTGCTCGAGCAGGTGCGCAGGGATCGCCAGCTGACATTCGTCATGGTGAGCCACGATCTCGGCGTCGTCACCCATATGTGCGAACGCCTGGCGGTCATGCGCAATGGTGCCGTTGTCGAGCGGCTGAGCGCCAAAGAACTGGCGGCGGGCGACGTCAAGGAAGACTACACGCGCAATCTCATGGTTGCCAGCAAAGGCTTCGTCCGCGCCTGAGCGGATGATGTCCGGCGGCTTGTCAGGTCAAAGCAGCTCGGCGTTTCACGGGAGTCGCCGAGCCGCCTTAACCGTTTGTTTTGATGGAATTCTGGACGGAAGAACCTCTGTACGCTTCTCCTGGAATTACTTAACGAGCGAGCCGTTGAAACACGACCAATCGTATAGACTATTGACACCTGCCGCAATTCTGTCATGATCTCGTTAATGGCGGTTAACTTTCGTGATCCCGAACGCGGGTCACACGTAAGTGGAGGCAGGTATGTTTTTCATGGGTGGCATGACCATGGGCTATCTTCATCCACCGGTGCCGGCGAAGCAGGAAGGTGTGCGGTCTGCTTCTCTTTCCGATGAAAAATGCCGCCGCCAGGCCGGTTCTGCCGAAGAGCCGACGGCCGATACGAGCGCTGTGGAGCGCAGTTTGATTTGGGCTCGCCGCATTCTCAGCTGATTTGGTTTTGTCGATCTTTTGAGCCCTCGCAACCCAATGGTTTAATTTTTCTCGAGCGGGCTGCTGGACAGAAATTCATCTCTACCTAATTGATAGGAATTGTATGAATGTCGGTCTGAAGCTTAGTCCGAGACACATAAGAAGAACGAACGGAGGCAACACATGGCGAATTTGGGCGTGTCTAATACGCATGTGAATCAGTTCGACGGTTCCAAGCGAACTGCCAAAACGCGTAGCAAGATACAGACGGCGGTCAACGTCGTGCTGTTTTCGGCAGCGTTTTTGTTCGTTGCGGCGATTGTGTTGGGTTTTGTGGTCTGATCGACGCGTTCGCGCGGAGGCGGGTCTGACCGGCTCATGGTCAGGCTTTTCGGAGTTCATTTTTTTCTATAGCGAATGGTGAGAGCGCGGCCGACAGATTTGTCGTTGCTGCGTTTTTGTTGTGGCCATGTCGTCATGGGCGTGCGCGAGATCGCACCGACGAGGCCTATGGAGCATTTCCAGGAAAAGTGCGCAGCGGCTTTCCGGCCGGAATGCGCAAGAAAACGAGAAGATAGAGCGTTTCCGCGATTCAAAGAAAAGCGAAAACGCTCGCCTCGATGGGCTCGGTCCGGTCAGCCATGCACGTGATCGTGATCGGCCGACAGCGATCGTGTAAAGCCCTCTGTCGTTGCGGCTGATATCTAATGTAAGGGGAATCGACTCGCCGTGACGACTGGATCTGACGACACAGGATCCGCCGGCCGGCTGTATCGTGTCGCGATCGAAGGCATTCTCGGCGGCTGAACCAATATGGCCGGCCCATGTCAAGCCGGCTTTGCCTTCACGATTGGATAGCTTGCGGTGGACATTGAGCCATCGGACGGAAAAATGTCTGCTTCCGTCTCAAAAGCGCCCAATGCGGCAGGATACTCGGTTCCCGTAATACGGACGGTCGCCCATCACCAGGGCATCTGATCGGACAGTCGCATTTCTGCACTGTTTTGCGTCGTCGTTCGGTGCAGGGAGGGAACTCTTTGGCTCCGATCGCATTTGATTGTCGGAACAGGAGATCTTGATGAACTCAAGGGCGAATATCGGCCCTGCATCGGCAAATCCAGTCAATTTGGCAGGGCCGGTGCTTCAGAGGGATACGCGGCTGGATGTGCTCAGGGCCTTGGCCTTGATCATGATCTTCATCAACCATGTGCCGGGGCAGATCTTCGAGTTCATGACCTCGAAGAATTTCGGTTTTTCCGACGGGGCCGAAGCCTTTGTGCTGATCTCTGGCATATCGGTCGGTCTCGCCTATGGAACCCGTTTTTCTCCCGGGAGCCGGCTGTCCGTGGCATGGAAGGCGGTCAAGCGCGCCTTCACGCTCTATACCGCGCATATGATCACCACCTTTGTGACGCTGGTGCTCTTCATCGCCGGCGCCTGGATTTTCCAGCAGAAGGGCCTGCTGTGCGAGGTGAATATCCTGGCCTTGCTGATGGATCCGGCTGGCGGTATCCCGGCGCTGCTCACGCTCGGACACCAGATCGGCTACAACAATATCCTTCCCATGTACGCTGCACTATTTCTCATGCTGCCGCTGATCATGCTGCTGGAGGAAAAAAGCCCACTGCTGCTGCTATTGGTTTCCGCCAGTGTCTGGCTCGTGTCGGGCATCTACTACATCGCGCCCCATACGACGCTGCTTGAAGGCTTCTGGTTCCTCAACCCGCTGTCCTGGCAATTTCTATTCGTCATTGGCTTCGTCGCCTGCATGCAGGTGAAGCGTGGTGGAAAGATCCCCGCTCATCCGCTGCTGATCGCGTTCGCCGCCTTGTACGTGCTCGTCTCCTTCGTCTGGGTCACCGACAAGCTCTGGGTGCTCGGCGATTATCTGGCGATGCTCGGCCTGCCGACCGTCGTCACCGGTTTCGACAAAACCTTCCTGTCGCTGCCGCGATTGCTGCATGTGCTGGCGCTGGCCTATCTGATCGTCAGCGTGCCATCCATTTCGCGGTTCTTGCGCCGTTCCGCTCATCATCCGCTGACGATCCTCGGGCGGCATTCGCTCGATATTTTCGTCGCGGGCACGATCCTTGCCATGGCCGGTCAGGTTCTTCTCTATGTGACCAACAAGAGCCCCATCGTCGGGGCGATCTATGTTGTCGTCGGCACCGCCGCACAGTTCCTCTATGCCTATCATCTCGAGCGCAAGCGGCTTCAGACGGCAGGGCAGCGGCCTGAAAAGGCACAGCTGGCGGTGACGGCCGTGTCGGCGCATATGGCAAAGCGCCGCTGAGCGCGCCATCGGGCCGCGCTTAGGGTGCGGCTTAAATATATGATTTTCCTCTAAATTAATTTGTGACACTTTCACGAAGGAAGTGTGACGTGATTTTTCTGCAACGCAAAATAATTGTGCTGCAGTGCGCCAGAAATTTAAGTGCCCAAAATCTTGTTGTGCAAAATTTAATTGTTATATCGTCGTCGTGACGGCGCTTAGGGAGTGCCGCCATCGCGTCGCCGGCTTATCCAAGGGGGATGGCCGTGCATTCGCGGGGATTGTCAAAATCGGGAATGGGTGCGGACGTCGAATTCTCGGCGCGATAGCTCATGTCCAATCGATACTGAATTGGAGTTATCTATGAATATCAGAAGTCTTCTTCTCGGTTCGGCCGCCGCTCTGGCAGCTGCATCGGGGGCGCAGGCGGCTGACGCCATTGTGGCCGCCGAGCCGGAACCGCTTCAATATGTTCGCATTTGTGATGCCTATGGCCCCGGCTACTTCTTTATACCGGGCACGGAAACCTGCCTCAAGGTCGGCGGCCGCGTCCGCACCGAAGGCGAATGGTACGATGCCTACAATGCCAGCAGCAAGAACGGCACGCTCTGGCATACCCGTGCAGAACTCGCCGTCGACACGGCGACGGACACCGAATACGGTCCGCTGAAGACCAACACGGTTATCCGCTGGGACTGGAACGACGGCAACACGACCAGCACCAAGCTGCTCTGGGCCAACATCAGCCTCGGCGGCTTCCTCGTCGGTAAGGCAGACTCTCAATACAATTCCTACATGGGCTATGCCGGCAACGTCATCAACGACGACGTCGTTTATGACGGCCCGAAGGAACTCAACCAGCTGACCTACAAGTACGATGCCGGCAACGGCTTCACTGCCGTCATCTCCGTGGAAGATTCCAACTCCGCAGGCGATACTTCGTCCTACGGCGGCGCCTGGCAGACCGGCAAGGGCAACCACTACGCTCCGGACGTGGTTCTCGGCGCCGGCTACAAGACGGGTGCTTGGACGCTGCGGGTCATCGGCGGCTATGACAGTGTCGTCGAGGAAGGCGCCATCAAGGCTCGTGTCGACGCCGACTTCGGCGACTTCAAGGCCTTCCTGATGGGTGGCTGGAACACCAATGGTGACAAGCTGAACAAGTATGCCGGCTCCTATCTCAACAGCAACCGTGCGGCCTGCCCGGTCAACGGCGCGGATTGCGGTTGGGGCGATTGGGCCTTCTGGACGGGTGCCAGCTATCAGATCAATCCGAAGCTGCAGGCCAATGCTCAGCTTGCCTATACCGACTCGAAGATCTTCGCCGCAACGGCCAATGTTGCCTGGCGTCCGGTCAAGGATCTGCTGGTTCAGCCGGAAGTCTCCTACACGAACTGGGATGCTGCCGATCGCGATCAGTGGGCCGGCGTTCTCCGCTTCGAGCGCAAGTTCTGATCCGATCTAGGCTGGGTACCGATCTTAGCTCCTGGTGGCGCCCAGCCGAATTGACCTCCGATCAGAAAACGGAAAGGCCCGGTTTTCCCGCCGGGCCTTTCTTGTTTTTGGTTGGCTGTGTATTCGTTCAAGGGAACGGATCTTGGCGGGCCGCTCCTTGCGGGCATAGCCCCTCACCCTAGCCCTCTCCCCGTTGAAACGGGGAGAGGGGACCTGTTCCGCATCTGCGGCACCATCACGCATGGGCTGAAGGTATCGGTTTTTACGCGCGATAAGCTCCCTCTCCCCGCTCGTGCGGGGAGAGGGTTGGGGTGAGGGGCCAAGTCGCAGGGTTGCGGTGGCATCACGTTTTCCTGACAAACATCGTCCGGCCCGAAGCTTCGACAGCAAAAAGCCGGGAGAGCATCACTCTCCCGGCTTCCATTTTGGGCCCCTTGCGAAGATCAGGCGGCTTCGTTTTCCGTTGCGCGCGCCTTGCGGACCTCTTCGTCCGTCAGGATGCCGCTGGCGCGCAGCAGGGCGGCGAAGCGGCCGTTGCTCTGGCTGAGCTCGTTGAAGCTGCCGTTCTCGATGATGCGGCCGTTGTCAAGGAAGAGGACCATATCGGCCTCGCGGACCGTCGACAGGCGGTGCGCAATGATGAAGGTCGTGCGGTTCTGGCGCAGGTTGTCGATCGCCGTCTTGACCCGGTTTTCGGTTTCGACGTCGAGCGCGCTGGTGGCTTCGTCGAGCACCAGGATCGGCGCATCCTTCAGGATGGCGCGGGCGATCGCGATACGCTGGCGCTCACCACCCGAGAGCTTGTTGCCACGCTCGCCGACGCGGGTATCGTAGCCGCTTTCGCGGTTTTCGATGAAGTCGTTGGCGGCGGCGGCCTGGGCTGCACGGATCATTTCTTCCTGCGTAGCACCTTCGCGGCCGAGGCAGATGTTGTCGCTGATCGAGCGGTTCAGCAGACCGGCATCCTGGAACACGGTGGCGATGAAGCGGCGCAGCGACTTGCGCGTCACCTTGGTGATGTCGTGACCGTCGACGAGGATCTGGCCCTTCTGCGGGTCGAAAACGCGCTGCAGCAGGTTGACGAGCGTCGTCTTGCCGGCGCCGGTCGGGCCGACGATGGCGACGGTCTGGCCAGCCTTCACCTTGAAGGAGATGTCGTGCAGGCCCTGTGAGGTATTGGCGAAGCCGAAGGATATATCGCGGAACTCCACTTCGCCCTTGACGTCCTTGATCTCGGCCAGGCCAGCAGGCTCTTCGCGGTCGCGGACCGAATCTTCCAGCGAGTAGAAGTCGATGAGCTTGGCGCGGGCTTCGAAAATCTGGTTTGCGAAGTTGCGCAGCTGCTCCAGGCGGCCGATCAGCACGTTGGCGAAGGCGATGAAGGTGATCAGCGCGCCAAGGCTCAGGCTGCCGTCCTGAACGAGAACGGTACCAATCATCAGGATCGCCATCATGGCAACGGTCGAAGCCGTACGGTTCAGCGCGCCGGCAAGAGCCCACCAGTCAAGAACCGGATACTGGGCGGCCAGCAGGCGTTCGGTGAACGACTTCAGCGCCTTGGTTTCAGCTTCGATACGGTTGTAGCTGTGCAGCACCGAGACGTTGCTGATCGAGTCGCTGACATGCGAGAAGACGGTATTGTAGTGACTTTCGACCGAGGTCTGGCCGTCCTTCGTGCGGCTCATGACCAGGCGGCCGATGAACCAGTAGAAGACGCCGAGCAGGATGAGCACTGCGGACAGGCGCATGTCCATCGACATGGCGGTCGGGATCATGATGACGAGCGCAACGGCGGTCGACAGATGGTTGCGCATGAATTCGAGCCACAGGCCGAACAGCGCTTCGCAAGCGCGCAGCAGCGTGTTTAGCGCGCTCGCCGTGCCGCGCTGGCTATGCCAGGATAGCGGCATCGAGATGATGCGGCCGAATGCTTCGGTCAAAAGGGAGGCGCGGCGGCCATGCGCGAGACGATCCGCCTCGCGGGATACCACGATGAAGGCTACGGCGCTGAAGACGGCAAAGCTCGCCCAAAGCACCATGGTCGGCGTGACGGCCTCTTTCTTGGCAATGGCGTCGAAGATGCGGCCGAACAGAACCGGTTCGTAAATGGTGGTCATCGCCAACGCGATGTTTGCGATCACGACCATCCACACGCGGTATCGGTACGCGCCAAGATACTTCAGGGCTCTCGCATAGACTTTGAACAGTGACACGTCTGGCACCCTCTTTGCATCGGCAAAACTCGGAATGCTCGGATGCTACAGATCGCTACCTGAACCGGCGATTAACGGAATCTGACGCTGTTTTTTAACGCGAATTTTCGCGTCATACGCGCGCACGCCTTAAGTTGTCGCTATCGGTTTTGTTTAAAATGTGAGAGGCTGGCGCCGCCTTGGCGTCACATTGCCATATCGCGCAAGATCTGCCATCCAAGGTTGAATGATAAAAATTTCGCCAAGTACGTTCAATTTTGTGCCGGGCTGAGTATGTTGCCCGGCAATTGGATGCGCTTTGGACGAGGCGGGACACCGTTCAGGATGTCGGCGCGCCAGCAATTCAGGCTGTGAAGCCAAGAGGTAGATGTGAATATCCATTCGTTGTTACAGCTGCTTGTCGTCATCGAAGAATGCAAGCTAGCCAAGAATGTCGTGTCCGAACTCGAGGTGGTGCTCCGTTCCTACAAGTTCGATTTCTACGGCCTGCTGCGGCAGCCGCGGCCGAATATCGAGCTTGCGAGTTTTATTCTTGCCGGCCGCTGGCCCGAAAAATGGCCGCTGACCTATGAAAACAAGCGCTATATGCTTGTCGACCCGGTCGCGCGCCATCTCAGCCGGGCGCAGCGGCCCTTCCGCTGGCGCGACGCCGTGACCGCGCTCAAGAGCGATCCCCTGCGCAGACGGATGGAGCAGATGATGGCGGACGCCCGCGCCAACGGGCTGATCGATGGCTACATCTTTCCCATTCACGGGCGCAACGGCCTGCTCGGCAGCATGACGATCGGCGGCGATGCCGTCGATCTGTCGCCGACGGAGCTTTCGCTCTTCGATGCGGTGGCCAGGAAGGCGTTCTGGCGGCTTCTGGAGCTGCGCGGCGAGGCGAAATCGCTGGAGGACGCCACAAAGGTCGATGCGAAATTGACAAAGCGCGAGATGGAGGTGCTGAGCCACTTGGCAGAAGGCATGACGTCGATCGAGATCAGCCGCCTGCTTGTCATCTCCAACCATACCGTCGACTGGTACATGAATAGCATCCAGGACAAGCTGAAGGCGAAGAACCGGCAGCACATTGTCGCAATCGCTTTCAGAAATGGTCTTATTCCGTAGCGGCAACTATTTTGATTTCTGGCAGCATGAGGAAATTGACACTTCTTGTGACAAGAAGTTAAGAATTTTCTTCGCGGGTGCAGCATTGCCCGTTTCGATGCCGTGAGGAGACTGCATTGCCCATTTCCAAGATCCTGGTTGCCAACCGTTCCGAAATCGCCATTCGCGTATTCCGCGCCGCCAACGAGCTTGGCATAAAGACGGTGGCCATCTGGGCCGAGGAAGACAAACTCGCGCTGCATCGCTTCAAAGCGGATGAGAGCTATCAGGTGGGCCGCGGCCCGCATCTTGCCCGCGATCTCGGCCCGATCGAGAGCTATCTGTCGATCGACGAGATCATCCGCGTCGCCAAGCTTTCCGGCGCCGACGCCATCCATCCGGGCTACGGCCTTCTGTCGGAAAGCCCTGAATTCGTCGATGCCTGCGATGCTGCCGGCATCATCTTCATCGGTCCCAGAGCCGATACGATGCGCCAGCTCGGCAACAAGGTGGCAGCCCGCAATCTGGCGATCTCGGTCGGCGTGCCCGTCGTGCCGGCAACCGAGCCGCTGCCGGAAGATATGGCAGAGGTCGCCAAGATGGCGGCTGAGATCGGCTATCCGGTCATGCTCAAGGCCTCCTGGGGCGGCGGCGGCCGCGGCATGCGCGTCATCCGTTCCGAAGCCGATCTCGCCAAGGAAGTGACGGAGGCCAAGCGCGAGGCGAAGGCCGCCTTCGGCAAGGACGAGGTCTATCTCGAAAAGCTCGTCGAGCGCGCCCGCCACGTCGAAAGCCAGATCCTCGGCGACACGCACGGCAATGTCGTGCATCTGTTCGAGCGCGACTGTTCTGTCCAGCGCCGCAACCAGAAGGTCGTCGAACGCGCGCCGGCACCCTATCTCACCAACGCGCAGCGCCAGGAACTCGCCGCCTATTCGCTGAAGATCGCCGGAGCAACCAACTATGTCGGCGCTGGCACCGTCGAATATCTGATGGATGCCGATACCGGCAAATTCTACTTCATCGAAGTCAATCCGCGTATCCAGGTCGAGCACACGGTAACCGAAGTCGTCACCGGCATCGATATCGTCAAGGCGCAGATCCATATTCTCGACGGCTTTGCCATCGGCACGGCGGAATCGGGCGTTCCGCGCCAAGAGGACATCCGCCTCAACGGCCATGCGCTGCAGTGCCGCGTGACGACCGAAGATCCGGAGCATAATTTCATCCCGGATTACGGCCGCATCACTGCCTATCGCTCGGCCTCCGGCTTCGGCATCCGTCTCGATGGCGGCACCTCCTATACCGGTGCGATCATCACTCGCTACTACGATCCGCTGCTGGTGAAGGTGACGGCCTGGGCGCCGAACCCGCAGGAGGCGATCGCCCGCATGGACCGCGCGCTGCGCGAATTCCGCATCCGCGGCGTCGCCACCAACCTCACCTTCCTCGAAGCGATCATCACCCATCCGAAATTCCGCGACAACAGCTATACGACGCGCTTCATCGACACGACGCCGGAGCTGTTCCAGCAGGTCAAGCGCCAGGATCGCGCCACCAAGCTTTTGACCTATCTCGCCGATGTCACCGTCAACGGTCACCCCGAGACACGCGGCCGGCCCATGCCCTCGCCGAAGGCGGCCAACCCGGTCCTGCCCTATATCGACAGCAATATTCCCGACGGCACCAAGCAGCTGCTGGACAAGCTCGGCCCGCAGAAGTTTGCCGAGTGGATGCGCGGCGAAAAGCGGGTGCTGATGACCGACACGACCATGCGCGACGGCCATCAATCGCTGCTCGCCACCCGCATGCGCACCTATGACATCGCCAGCGTCGCTGGCACCTATGCGCGCGCCCTGCCGCAGCTTCTGTCGCTGGAATGCTGGGGCGGCGCCACCTTCGACGTCTCCATGCGCTTCCTCACTGAAGATCCGTGGGAGCGCCTGTCGCTGATCCGCGAGGGTGCGCCGAACCTGCTGCTGCAGATGCTTTTGCGCGGCGCCAACGGCGTCGGCTACACCAACTATCCCGACAATGTCGTCAAGTACTTCGTTCGCCAGGCGGCCAAGGGCGGCATCGACCTCTTCCGCGTCTTCGACTGCCTGAACTGGGTCGAAAACATGCGCGTGTCGATGGATGCCGTTGCCGAAGAGAACAAGCTCTGCGAGGCAGCGATCTGCTATACGGGCGATATCCTCAACTCCGCCCGCCCGAAATACGATCTGAAATACTATACGGATCTCGCCGTCGAGCTGGAAAAGGCCGGTGCCCATATCATCGCGCTGAAGGACATGGCAGGCCTGTTGAAGCCGGCTGCGGCCAAGGTGCTGTTCAAGGCGTTGCGCGAGGCAACCGGGCTGCCGATCCATTTCCATACGCATGATACGTCGGGCATTGCGGCCGCCACCGTGCTGGCGGCGGTCGACGCCGGCGTCGATGCCGTCGATGCGGCGATGGATGCGCTGTCGGGCAATACCTCGCAGCCCTGCCTCGGCTCGATCGTCGAAGCCCTTAAAGGCTCCGAGCGCGATCCGGGCCTCGATCCCGAATGGATCCGCCGCATCTCCTTCTACTGGGAAGCTGTGCGCCACCAGTATGCCGCCTTCGAAAGCGATCTCAAGGGACCGGCTTCGGAAGTCTACCTGCACGAAATGCCGGGTGGCCAGTTCACCAACCTCAAGGAGCAGGCGCGTTCGCTCGGCCTTGAGACCCGCTGGCATCAGGTGGCGCAGGCTTATGCCGACGCCAACCAGATGTTCGGCGATATCGTCAAGGTGACGCCGTCGTCCAAGGTCGTCGGCGACATGGCGCTGATGATGGTGAGCCAGGACCTGACGGTTGCCGATGTCGAAAACCCGGCCAAGGATATCGCCTTCCCGGATTCGGTCGTCTCGATGTTGAAGGGCGATCTTGGCCAGCCGCCGTCTGGATGGCCGGAAGCGCTGCAGAAGAAGGCGCTGAAGGGCGACAAGCCCTATACCGTCCGCCCCGGCTCGCTGCTTGCCGAAGCCGATCTCGATGCCGAGCGCAAAGTCATCGAGACCAAGCTGGAACGCAAGGTCGGCGATTTCGAATTCGCCTCCTACCTGATGTATCCGAAGGTCTTCACCGACTATGCGCTGGCTGCCGACACTTACGGTCCGGTCTCCGTGCTGCCGACTCCGGCCTATTTCTACGGCCTCAAGGAAGGCGACGAACTCTTTGCCGAAATCGAAAAAGGCAAGACGCTCGTCATCGTCAACCAGGCGATGACGGCAACCGATGAGAAGGGTATGGTCACCGTGTTCTTCGAACTCAACGGCCAGCCGCGTCGCATCAAGGTGCCGGATCGTGCTCATGGCGCTTCCGGCAGCGCTATCCGGCGTAAGGTTGAAACTGGCAATGCCGCCCATGTCGGTGCGCCGATGCCGGGTGTGATCTCAACTGTCTTTATCTCGCCCGGCCAGGCGATCAAGGCCGGCGACGTGCTGGTTTCGATCGAGGCCATGAAGATGGAAACGGCGCTGCATGCCGAAAAGGACGGCACGATCTCCGAGGTGCTGGTGCGCGCCGGCGATCAGATCGACGCCAAGGATCTGCTCGTCGTCTATGGCGCGTAATCGGCGAGGGCCGGTCTTCGAACCGAGCCGTTGATTAAAATATGAATGTCTTCGTCGCACGGCCGGGCTGTTATCGCCGGCCTTGCGGCGAAGATGTCCTTATTCCGGCTGGCGAGCATGTCGCTCCACGAAGGCTGCCCAAAGTGCCATCAGCTGCGCGAGCACTGCGGATACCAGCATCAGGGCGAACAGAGTTTGGATCGTCGGCGATCGGGCGAGAAGCAGTCCTGCAAAGGAGCCGATCAGCGCGCCGCCTGATATCCGCATGGCGGCGGCGAGCCCCGCGGCCGTCCCGACCATATCCGCTCGTACCGACATCGCGCCGCTGTTGGCAGCCGGCATGGTAAGGCCGTTGCCGAGGCCGATGAAGATGCAGGGGCCGAAGAGCGCGAGAATATGCGTCGCGCCTGACAGCGATAAGGCGAGGCCGGTTGCCAGGCCGATGCAGGTCAGAAGCCGGGCCATAACGAGGATTGTGCCGAGCCGGATTCTTGCTGCGTAGCGGCCGGCCAGATAGCTGCCGAAAATGAAGCCGGCGGGAACCAGCCCCATGTAAAAGCCGAGCAAGGCGCTGGAACCGCCGAGCGTATCGCCTATCGTGAGCGGTGCCCCGCCGAGGAAGATGTAAAGTACGCCCATCGAGCAGGCCATGCAGAGCGTATAGGCCCAGAACCGCTGCGAACGCAGAAGCAGTTCATAGGAGGTAAGATAGTTCCTGCCCATTCCCGACGAAGGCGGCCTCGATCCCTTCAGCTCGTGAAGGGACAGAAGAAAGGCAGCGATGCCGAGGATTGCGAGGACGACGAAGCTTGCCTGCCAGCCGAAAAGCTCGTCCAGCGAGCCTCCGAAGAGCGGCCCGACCATAGGCGCCAGCGCCCATCCCATGGCGAGATAGCCGAATTTGCTGGCCGCCTCCCGATCGTTTGATGTTTCCTTGATGATAACGAGCGCTACAGAGTAGCAAGGGCCGATGCACGCCTGCATCATGCGGCAAAGCAGGAAGATGCCGATATTCGGAGCGAGAGCGCAGCCGATCGAGGCGACGATGAAGATCGAGAGCGCGGTCAGGACAACCGGCCGGCGGCCGAACCGGTCCGATATCGCACCGCCGATGGCTTCCAGGGCTGCCGTGACAATGGAAAAGCCCGCGACCGAGAGGTTCACGAGGGCGAAATCGGCATGGAATGCCGCGGCGATTTTTGGCAGCGACGGCAGGATCATGTTGACCGGCAGCACGGCAAGGGCGGAAAGCAGGATGAGGGTCGTCAGCCGCGGCCGTGCGGCTGCTCTTTCGATTGTCGTGTCTTCGATTGCTTGTGTGGATGAACTTTCGATGCGGCTTTCGGTGCGCGTCATGGCCTTGTCCGTCGTGTGAGTGGGAAGTCGAGGAAGATCTGACGGGTGCCGCCCCGTTTCAGGGCAATAAAAAAGGCCCCATCAGGAGCCTGCTTACCGCGCATGGGTGCTTTCGCTGGATGGTTACACCATCCTGCCCATGCGCCTTCCTACCACTGCGAGAACGAGTGCCGTGTTCATGATGTTAGAGCTAACCGCAAAGCCGCGGATCGTCAATGCGCGGCCTCCCCAAGATTGAAGCCGTTTTTGATCCCGATCGGCGACTCAGATGTCGTAGCTGTGGCCGGCATTCAGCGTCGAGATGAATTGCTTGGTCCGCTCTTGGGAAGGATTGGAGAAGACGCTGCGCGAGGAGCCGGTCTCGACGATGTTGCCAGCTTCCAGGAAGACCACGTTGTTGGCGATCTTCGAGGCGAGGCGCAGGTCATGCGTCGCCATGACCATGGTCGTGCCTTCATTGGCGAGCTTGCCGAGGACGTCGACCACTTCTGCCGCCAGTTCCGGATCGAGCGCCGAAGTTGGCTCGTCGCAGAGCAGCACGCGCGGCGAGGGGGCAAGCGCCCGGGCGATGGCTACGCGCTGCTGCTGCCCGCCCGATAGCGTCGAGGGCCAGGCATCCATCTTGTGTGCCATGCCGACCTTGGTCAGCAGTTCGACGGCGCGGGCGCGGGCCTTTTCAGTCGGCCAGCGCAACACCGTCGTCAGGCCTTCCATGACATTCTCGATGGCGGTGCGGTGCGGAAAGAGCTGGAAATTCTGGAAGACCATGCCCGTCTGCCGGCGGATCTTCTGGATGTCCTGCCATGCCACGCGCTTGTTCGGCGCAAAGGAGATGGACTCGCCGCCGATGTTGATCGTTCCGGCCGTCGGGATTTCCAAGAGGTTGATGCAGCGCAGCAGCGTGCTTTTGCCGCCGCCGGAAGGACCGACCAGCGCCGTCACCGTGCCCTCGGGAATCATCAGGCTGATATCCTTGAGGATGACGTTGTCGCCGAAGCGCTTTTCGATGTGGGACAGCTCGATCATGCGCGTGCCTCCAGCGTGCCGCCGGAACGGGAGAAATGGCGCTCGAGGTAGCCCTGCAGCGTCGAGAGGAAAGTGCTGAGCACGAGATAGATGATGGCAGCCTCGACATAGAGGATCAGCGGCTCATAGGTCGTCGCCACGATGCGCTGCGCGGCCTGGAACAGCTCCGGCACGGTGATGGCGGCGGCAAGCGAGGTATCCTTGACCAGCGAGATGAAGGTGTTCGACAGCGGCGGCACCGCGACGCGGGCCGCCTGCGGCAGGATGGTGCGGCTCATCGCCTGGCGCCAGTTCATGCCGATCGAATAGGCGGCTTCCCACTGGCCCTTCGGCACGGAAGAGATCACGGCGCGGATGATTTCCGACGTATAGGCACCGACGCTGAGCGTGAAGCCGATCACGGCGGCCGGGAACGCATCGAGCAGGATGCCGAGGCTCGGCAGGCCATAGAAAATGACGAAGAGCTGCACCAGAAGCGGCGTACCGCGGATCACCCAGACATAGAAGCGCGCGACGGCGACCAGCGGCGGCGGGCCGAACAGGCGCGTGACGGCGGTGAGCAGGCCTAGCAATATGCCGAGGACGAAGGTTATCAGGGTAAGCGGGATGGTGAAGACGAGCCCCGCCCAAAGCAGCGTGCCCAGTGACTCCGACATCAGTTGCAACCAGTGCTCCACGCAGATGCGACCTTTCCATAAGAGAATGCGTCCGGAGATGACCCCGGACGCATCTTTTTCACAATTTGGCGTTTCTGCCTATTCCCCTTACTTCGAAACGTCCTGTCCGAAGTATTTCTGGGAGATCTTGGCATAGGTGCCGTCAGCCTTGATGTCGGCCAGGGCCTTGTTGATGGCGGCCTGCAGTTCCGGCTCGCCCTTGCGGAAGATGACGGCGGAATAATCGGCATTGGCCTGCTGGGCGACGATCTTCACCGGCGCATCGGGCTTGTGCTTCTTGAAGTCGAGGAAGGAGAGGCTGTCGTTGATGGTGGCGTCGGCGCGGCCGGTCAGCACGAGCTGGATCGACTGGTCGAAGCCGTCGGTGCCGACGAGTTCGGCGCCGGCTTCGGTGGCGAGCTTGCCGAAGTTGCTGGTCAGCGACTGTGCTGATTTCTTGCCCTTGAGATCGGCGAAATCCTTGATGCCGGCATTGCTTTCCTTGACGATCAGCACGGCCTTGGAGGCGATGTAGGGATCGGAGAAATCATACTTCTTCTTGCGCGCATCGGTGACGCCGACTTCGTTGATGACGGTGTCGTAGCGGTTGGCGTCGAGGCCGGCGATCAGGCCGTCCCACTTGCCTTCCAGGAACTGCGCCTTGACGCCGAGCTTGGAGGCGATGGCTTCGGCGATCTCGACATCGAAGCCGGTGAGCTTGCCGCTCTCGTCATGATAGGTGAAGGGCGCGTAAGTGCCTTCCGTGCCGACCTTCAGCACGCCGGCAGCCTGGATCGCCTTGAGATTGTCGCCGGCATGGGCGGGGAGCAGGAGCGCGGCCTGCACGAGGGCGGCGGCGGCAACAGTCTTCAACCAGTTCATCGTTTTCTTCCGTTTCTAGAGCGGTTTCGATCAATGTTGCATACATCGCAGAAAAAATGGAACGAGGAAGCGTAGAAAACTGCGAGATAAATGGGCAATTGCGAATATTTTTCTCAAGATGCAGCGGATATCGCGCATAGGCCTATGGCGAGCGATAGGCATGGCATGATCCGCTGCTTGTTGACCCGAGCTCCGGCGGCGTGGCAGCCTTCCAACATAGAGCGCGGCCTTTCCCCTTCGCTCGTCGCAGCACCTGCTGCGGCATCATTACGGAATTGATTGATGCATCCGAGACTTCTCAGGACATTTTTGGCAGTCGCTCATAACAGAAGCTTCACGCGCGCTGCCGAGGAGGTTCACCTCGCGCAATCGAGTGTCAGCGATCAGATGCAGGCCTTGGAGGTGGAGCTCGGCGCCGAGCTCTTCGTTCGCTCGCGGCAAGGCCTGGATTTGACGCAGGCCGGTAAGGTCCTGGCCTCCTATGCGGCGGAAATCCTCGAGCTGGCGGATGAGGCGCGGATAGCCGTTGCCGCTGCGGGCGGTTCCGAGAAGGGGACCGTCGTCATCGGCGCGCTTGAGACTATCGCCTCCGTCCGGTTGCCGGAATGGCTTGCCAGCTTTCAGGCGGCTCATGCCGACATTGCGCTTCGGTTGAAGATCGCGGGAACCGGCGAGTTGATGCGCAAGCTTGAAGCCGGTGAGCTCGACGTCGTCTTCTGTTTCGACGGTGGCGGTCTTGATGAGCGTTTTGTGAAGCGTGCGGTTGCCATGGAAGCGCTGGTTCTCGTGGCGCCCAAGGGCGGCGCCTTTGACGAGCGACAGCCGGATCTGGCCGAGCTTACCGCGATCGATTTCCTGGCAACCGAGGTTGGATGCGTTTATCGAGCCATGTTTGACAAGGCCTTTGCCGAAGCCGATCTGGCACCGCCGAGGCTTGCCGCGGAGGCCGGAAGCATCGGCGCAATCGCGAGATTGATTGCTGCTGGTGCGGGCATGGGACTCGTGCCGCGTCTTGCCGTCGCCGATGCCATCGATCGGGACGAAATCAACGAGCTGCCTTGGCCCGGGCCGTCGCAAACCGTTCCGCTTGTCATGATCTGGCGGCGCCGGCGCGTGCAGCCGCCGCCGTTGAAGTTGCTGCTGGCGGCTGCGAGCGAAGGCTTCGCGCCGGTTAAATCAACCGATGCCCGCCCTCGACATGCAGTACAGTTCCCGTCGTAAAGCGGTTGCCCATCAGGTAGCCGATGGCGTCGGCTATATCCTCCGGCTGCCCGACGCGTCCGGCCGGTAATCGCTTGGCCATGGCGTCCAAGGTCTCGTTTCTTTTATCGCCCGCTACGAATGTCCAGATAGGCGTGTCGACCCAGCCGGGCGACACGGCATTGACCCGGATCGGCGCCAATTCGACCGCAAGCGCGCGTACCAGTCCTTCCAGTGCCGCATTGACAGCCGCCACGACCGATCCGCGCGGCTGAGGCCGATAAGCCGCGACGCCGGAGGTGAAGGTGAGGGAGCCGGAGGGCGACAGTGCGGGCGCGCCGTATTTCGCCAGCAGCAGCGGGCCGAAGAATTTGCTGTCGACGACCCTTTGTGCTGCCCTCATGTCCATGTTGGGCAGGAGTTCATAGGCTCCTTCGATATCGGCGGCGGTACTCACGATGTGATCGACCGTGCCGATGCGATCGAACAGGGCAGCTACTTCCGCCTCACGAGAAATGTCTATCGTCACCGTCGATAGTGCCGGATGCGACAGTTCCGCGCTGGCACGGCCGAGCTTTTCGGCATTCCGTCCGGCGATGATGACCTCTGCCCCGGCGGCAAGCGATTGCTTCGCCAGCGCCATGCCCATTCCGGAACTGCCGCCGACGATCAGGATCCTTGAATTCGCTATGTCTGTCATTGCCATGTTTTCCACTCCTGCAGCTGATGACCGTAGTGGAGATTTGGCAGAGAGGGATGCGGAGCGAAAACGGAGAAAACCGATGGCGCTATCGGCTCGTCCGATGGAGAGTGGACGTGACAGTCTTAGACAAACACGCATGGTGTCTTCAGCTCAGCCAAGCGCTGCTTTTTCCATGCGTCCGCTATCATGACCACCATTGCGTCGAGCGGCCGAGCGGTGTCGATTTAGAGATCGCATCGGCAATCGTTGGGCAGGCGTATCTTATACCGCAACGACAGGTCGTCGCAGACAGCTGTCGTTCACGAGCCCGCAGATGCTTCGCTGGACCCTTGAAACAGGGCAATTGCCAGCTCGTTGCTATCGAAGTTGCTCGCCAGCGTGACGGCCTCCTCCAAAGAGGCCTGCTTTTGAAGGAGGTGATAGAAAAACCCGTGCACGAAGAGCGGGATGGCCGCGCCATCCGGGTATTCGGCGGGCGCAATGTAGGCGCGGGCGCCTCCGGAAAGAAAGGCCCGTGCGAAGGCCTCGTTGCCTGTCAGGCACGCCGTACTCAAGATGACCTTGCCCGGCAGCTTGATCCGGTCCATGAGATTGGCGGGCGGCAGGCTCCCTTTGACGAGGGCCGACGTGTCGATTTCCTCGACGAATTGTCCGAGTACGAAGCCCGTCTCGTCGCCGTGGCCGGACAGGATGACATATTCCGGCGCGGTTTCCCCCTGGCCCAGGCATTTTAGGACATCGTTTGGTGTTCCCGGCAAATGCAGCAGGACTGCGGCTCCAAGGCTTTCCAGAATTGCTCTGAGAAGAAGCGCCTCGCCAGTATCGCCGATTGCGACAATCGCAACCGGCTCGCGAGGCCAGGAAAAGTACTTGTCGATCATCACCCTATCTCCGGCATTCCCGATAAACGTGAAGGTCTGGCATAACAGGCGCGCTTTTCGACGCCTTTGCCGTGAAGGATACGGCAGACGACATCTTTAGCGATAGAATTTATTCTTGCCGACTTCAAGCCGTAGCCGTGCGCCGCTTCATCCGTTCGCTGATGATGATGATGAAACCGGCGCTGAGGATGAGGATGGCGCCGATGAAGGTGTTGATGCCGGGGATATCGCCCCAGATCAGGTAGCCGAGAAGGAAGGCCCAGACGAGCGAGGTATATTCGAACGGCGCCAGCACCGAGACCGGCGCCTGGCGCATGCCCTCGAACAGGGCGAGCTGGCCAGTACCTGCAATGACGCCGGTTAGCAGAAGCAGGACGATCTGGAATGGGGTCGGCGTGTGCCAGTAGGCGATGGCCATGCCGGTGGTCAGGATGATGAACAGGATGTTGGAGACGGCCATCTGGATGTGGCTCTTCTCGTGCAGCGCGGTCTTGCGCAGGAGCACCATGCCGCTCGCCCAGAGGACCGCTGCCTGCAGCGCCAGATAGACCGGCCAGGAGATCGACAGCCCCACCGGATTGGAAGCGATCACGACGCCGCAGAAACCGACGCCGACGGCCATCCAGCGCGCGACAGTGACCTTTTCGCGCAGCACGATGGTCGCAAGGATCGTGCCGACGATCGGTGCGGCGTAGTAAAGTGTCGTTACCTCGGCGAGCTGCAGATAGGAGGCCGCTGTATAATAGGAGATCCAGGCGATCAGGATAATGATGCTGCGCACGATCATCGGCTTGATGATCGGCGAGCGCGCCACTTTACGGGCAAGCGGCGGTCCTTCGAAGACGAAGCAGCCGGCAAGGATCGTACAGCTGCGGATGAACAGGACCTGCCAGACCGGGATGGAGGTGACGAGCAGCTTCACCGCCGAATCGTGGGCAGTGAACATCATATAGGCAAACACCGTCAGTAGGATGCCAAAGCTGATGGAATTTTTCACGGAAACACCAAGGGATAACCCGACGCGGGCGGGCCGAAGAATCTTTCAGGCTTCAAGCGATAGGAGCCTCGTTTTTCATCGTCAATAGGGCTTTTCGCCTATGCCGTACGGTCACGATTTATTTATTCGGGGTTGTGGCGCCTTTGCCTCCGCTTTAACAGGTGGAGATGAAATGTGACCGTTCCTGCCTGTTTCCGTCGTTGAGATTTCAATCGATTTAAATAGACTGCGGTGCCGATTTGGAGGAATTTCATGGACGAAATGGCGAAATTTGAGGGACTCGAGGCCCGTCGGAGCGCATTTTTCACAAAACCGCGCGCAGCCGTTTCGTTGATGTTCCTGCTGAACGGCTTCATGGTCGGCTGCTGGGCACCGAAAATTCCGGAATTCGCCGAGCGGCTGCAGCTGACGAAATTCGAGCTCGGCCTGATGATCCTAGTCTTCGGCGTCGGCTCGCTTGTCATGATGCCGTTTGCAGGCGCGCAGATCGCCGTGCGTGGCTCGCGCGTCGTCGTGCGCGCCTTTGCGGTGCTGCTGCTGCCGATGATTCTGGCTCTCACACTCGCGCCGAACGTATGGACCGCGGCCGTCGCACTCTTCCTCTTCGGCGGCTTCATCGGCGCCATGGACGTGGCGATGAACGCCAATGCCGTCTCGGTCGAAAAGACCATGCGCCGGGCGATCATGTCCTCCTGCCATGCCTTCTGGAGCCTCGGCGGCCTGCTCGGCTCGGCGATCGGCGGTTTGCTGATATCGCGCTGGGGCGTTCTCGGCCATGCCGAGGCATCGACGGTTCTTGCCGTTCTCTTCCTGATCATTGCCTGGCCGATGGTTCTCGGCGACCAGCCGCATCCCGATGAGGCCAAGCCGAAGGCGCGCCTGCCAATGATCCCGCTGCCATGGCTGCTCGGCATTGTCGCGCTGTTCTGCATGGTGCCGGAAGGCGCGGTGCTCGACTGGAGCGCGCTCTATCTCGGTCAGGAAAAAGGCGCGTCGGTGGCGCTCTCCGGCTTCGGCTTCGCCGCCTTCTCGGCCACCATGGCGACCATGCGCTTTGCCGGCGATTTCGTCCGCGATTGGCTCGGCGCAGTCCGGACGCTGCGCGTCTGCACGGTCTTTGCCATCGTCGGCATGATGATGGCGGCGCTGGCGCCGAATGCGGAGATCGCTATCCTCGGCTTTGCGCTGTGCGGCATCGGCATTTCCAACATGGTGCCGATTGCCTTCTCCGCCGCCGGCAACATTCCGGGGCTGCAGCCCGGCATCGGCATTTCGGTCGTCACCACGCTCGGCTATTCCGGCATGCTGGTCGCGCCATCGGCTATCGGCTTTGCCGCCGAGCATGTCGGCTTCTCGCCGGTGCTGATGGCGCTGCCGGCGCTGCTGCTCGTCGTGCTCGCCTTGTCGTCGCTTGCGCGCTACGCAGACGGCATTGGCGAGAGCGAGCATTAATTTCGTCGCTTTTGCCCGGTAACGGGTTGGACCCGTCCGATCAAAAGAGATTGTCGCAGCGGTTGACAACGACCGTTTCGTGATCCACCTGAAAGGCACCCATTTCCGAGGCCTGCGAGAGCTTTCCATGTCGTCCGCCACCGATTTCGATCCGAAACCGCGCCGTTCCTCCGTAGCCGTCGATGTCGGCGGCGTGATCGTCGGCGGCGGTGCCCCCGTGGTCGTGCAGTCCATGACCAATACCGATACGGCCGATATCGATTCGACCGTGGCGCAGGTGGCGGCCCTTTACAAAGCCGGTTCGGAACTCGTGCGCATCACCGTCGATCGCGATGAAAGCGCCGCCGCCGTGCCGAAGATTCGCGAGAGGCTGCTCCGTCTCGGCATGGACGTGCCGCTGATCGGCGACTTCCACTATATCGGCCACAAGCTGCTGGCCGATCATCCGGCCTGCGCCGAAGCGCTGGCGAAATACCGCATCAATCCCGGCAATGTCGGCTTCAAGGACAAGAAGGACAAGCAGTTCGCCGAAATTATCGAGATGGCGATCCGCTACGACAAGCCGGTGCGCATCGGCGTCAACTGGGGTTCGCTCGATCAGGATCTCCTGACCGCGCTGATGGACAAGAACGCCGCCGAAGGCTCGCCGCTGTCGGCCCGGCAGGTGACGCGCGAGACGATCGTGCAGTCGGCGCTGATCTCGGCCGATCTTGCCGAGGAAATCGGCCTGCCGCGCAACCGTATCATCCTGTCGGCCAAGGTCAGCCAGGTGCAGGATTTGATCGCCGTCTATTCCATGCTGTCCGAGCGCTCCGACCATGCGCTGCATTTGGGCTTGACCGAGGCCGGTATGGGTTCCAAGGGCATTGTCGCTTCGTCGGCAGCCATGGGCTATGTGCTGCAGCACGGCATCGGCGATACGATCCGCGTTTCGCTGACGCCTGAGCCGAATGGTGACCGCACCCGCGAAGTGCAGGTGGCGCAGGAGCTGCTGCAGGTGATGGGCTTCCGTCAGTTCGTGCCCGTCGTCGCGGCGTGTCCCGGCTGCGGCCGCACGACATCGACCGTGTTCCAGGAACTGGCGCAGAACATCCAGAACGATATCCGCAAGAACATGCCGGTCTGGCGCGAGAAATATCCGGGTGTCGAGGCGCTGAACGTCGCCGTCATGGGCTGCATCGTCAACGGACCCGGCGAAAGCAAGCATGCCGATATCGGCATTTCCCTGCCCGGTACGGGCGAGACGCCGGCAGCCCCCGTCTTCATCGATGGCCAGAAGGCCATGACGCTGCGCGGCCCGAACATCGCCTCTGACTTCGAGGCGCTGGTGACCGACTATATCGAAAAGCGGTTTGGCCAGAAGAACGCCGCGGCGGAGTGATCCGCCGCTTGCCGGATTGCCGTTCTTACGCAATTCCGGCCGGAAAACTGCTGCCCATCTTTCCTCGAATTGCCCTAGATATTGCTCGTCAGCAACTTGATGCCGGCGAAGCAATAGAAGCCAGCCATCGCGCCTTCGATCCAGCGACGCGCACCGCGGTAGATCTTCAGCGCATGCGGCGTGGAGAATAGGACCGCATAGCCCATGAATACCACGAAGCCGGTACTGCAGCAGACGGCGATGATCAGCATCGCGACCGAGGCGGGCGCGCCCTGCGGCATGCCGAGCGCGATGATGGCGAGCCAGGCGAAGATCGCCTTCGGGTTGGTGACGTGGATACCGTAGCCGCGCAAGATCAGCGATTTGAAGCTGGGCGTCTTCGGCCCCTCTGCGGCAGTCGTCAGTTCTCCGTTTGAGCGGACGGCGCGAAACGCCTTGTAGGCGAGATAGAGCAGATAGAGACCGCCGAAGATCTTCAGGAGTTCCAGCGCCATCGCGTAGGTCTGCAGCAGAGTGGCGAGGCCGGCGGCAGCGGCAATCGCCCATGTCAGCGAGCCGCCGAAGATGCCGAGCGAGATGGTCATGCCGGCCTTGCGGCCATGGGTCATCGACGTGCCGATAATGGCCATGATGGCCGGGCCGGGACTGACCACGGCAACAATATAGGCAATATAGGCCGGCAGGATCTGCGGCAGGTAGGTAAGCGCTTCGCGCATGGAGAATATTCCTGGGGCGTTGGCTGGCGCGAAGGATTCCGCGTCTACGGGCCAATTCAGCGCAGGAACTTCTCACAACGCGAAACGGAAATCACCCTTCGGAACGCAGATTCTTGTCATGGTGACATTCGCTGGCGTCGAGCGAGGTCCGGGTGAAGGGGCGCGGCAAGACGCCGCGCGCGCTCAGTTTCTGCGGTTTGCCACGAACCGGGCCGTCTCGATCAAGATGTTCGCTTTGTCGCCATAGGCGGACAACAGGTCGCCCGCTTCGGTCACCAGCCTTGAAACCGTCGCTTCCGCCCATTCCTGGCCGTGCAGGCCGACGAGCGTACCCTTGCCGCGGGCGGCATCCTTACCCGTTGCCTTGCCCATGGTGACGGCGTCGGCGGTGAGGTCGAGCAGGTCGTCGGCAAGCTGGAAGGCAAGGCCGATCTTTTCGCCGAAGAGCCGCAGGCGCTTGCGGTCCTCGTCTGAGGCACCGGCGGCGATGGCGCCGGCCTCGCAGGCAAAGCGGATCAGCGCGCCCGTCTTCATCGCCTGCAGCGTCGTGATGCCGCTTTCGTCGGGCGTTTCCTTTTCCGCGGCGAGATCAAGCGCCTGGCCGCCAGCCATGCCGCCGATGCCGCCCGCCCGCGACAGCGCCAGGACGAGCGCCATTTTCCGGTCGGCGGGCAGCTGCGTTTCGGGCGCCGCGATGATGTCGAAGGCGTAGGTCAACAGGCTGTCGCCCGCCAGGATCGCCGTCGCATAGTCGTAGGCGATATGCACGGTCGGCTGGCCGCGGCGCAGGTCGTCGTCATCCATTGCGGGCAGGTCGTCATGGACGAGAGAGTAGCAATGCACGCATTCGAGCGCGGCGCCGATCCTGAGCGCTGCATCTGCGTCGCCGCCGAGAAGGGCTGCGGATTCCAGGACGAGAAAGGGCCTCAATCGCTTGCCGCCGTTCAGTACGCCATGGCGCATCGCGCTCAGCAGCCGTGCGGGGCGGACGATTTCGTCGTCGAGGCTGGCGTCGTCGAGAAGCCGGTTCAGCAGGGCTTCGATCTTGCCGGCATTGTCCTTGAGACGGTGCTCGAATGAGGAATAGGTGCTGTCCATGGCGGCTGTTTGGCATGAGAGGCGGTTGCTGGCAACGAGAATTGTCAACAGCCGGGCGGGGAATCATGCCCTACTCTGGTCATCACTCCGTGTAGACGGTATGACGGGTGCAGCATCAGAGCGTTTCCCGGATGCATTGAGAGTGCGCCGGGATGGAGCGATCGTGGACCTCAGGCAATTGGACATATCGACCGACAACGAAGAGGAGGCCGAGGTGCCGCAACGGTCCTCCCTGTTTGCGCGCTTCAAGGCAAGGCCGCTTTGGCAACGCATCGTCCTCGTGCTGATCGGCTTTTTCCTGCTGCCCTATCTCCTCATCATCCTCTACCTGCTGCCATTCGTTCATCCGGTCTCTACCTTGATGGTGGGAGATGCGGCCACCTTTCATGGCTATGATCGCCGCTGGGTTCCGCTCGAGAATATTGCGCCGGTGCTGGTGAAATCTGTGATGGTGTCCGAGGACGGGCAGTTCTGCTTTCATGGCGGTGTCGATTGGGGCGAGATGCGGACGCTTGTCCAGGAGACGCTGCGCGGCAAATCCACGCGCGGCGGCAGCACCATCCCGATGCAGACGGTGAAGAACCTGTTCCTTTGGAACGGCCGCTCCTTCGTGCGCAAGACGCTGGAGCTGCCGCTTGCGGTTTCCGCCTCTTTCGTCTGGCCCAAGCGCCGAATGATGGAGATATACCTCAATGTCGCCGAATGGGGGCCGGGCATCTATGGCATCGAGGCGGCGGCGCGCTACCATTTCAAGGTGCCGGCCTCCAGGCTGACGGCGCGTCAGGCGGCTCTTCTTGCCGTTTCGCTTCCGAACCCGATCGATCGGGTAGCAAGCAAGCCGGGGCGCGGGCTCAGCCAGCTCGCCTCGCTGATCCAGCGCCGCGCGCGCAACGCCGACGCATACATCAAATGTCTTTATGACTGAGATCAGAACTTGTCGTTCGATCGGCTCATCGTCATCTGGCATTCTTGGCCGTGACGTAAGGCGGATGATCTGCCAACGATGATCGGACGCACCCATGGATTTCGACGTTTTCTCTCCCGAGCTGCTCAAATATTCCAAGAGCCTGCATCCGGAGCCGCCGCCCCATTTCGGCAGGCGCTACGATCGATCCAGCGTCTTCCAGCCTGAGCCCGGCAATACGATCATCTGCCACGTAGCCAAAGCCTCGCAGACACAGCATGCGATCGCTGCGGCGCGACAGAAATATCTCGACATGCCGGAGGCTAAGCAATTCGCCTTCACACCGATCTCCAGCCTGCATATGACCCTGTTCCAGGGCATCATCGAATATCGCCGCAGCCGGTCCTTTTGGCCTGATGACATCGCGCTCGACACGCCGATCGATGAAATGACCGAGATCATGGGCGAGCGGCTGAAGGCCCTTGCCATGCGCGATCCGTTCAAGGTTGCGGTGACGAAGGCGCGGTCGAGCGGCCTTCTGGTCGACGGGGCAACCGAAGCGGATCGCAAGACAATGCGCGCCTGGCGAAATGCGCTGGCGGATCTTCTCGGCTATCGCCATCCCGATCACGAAACCTATCCTTTCCATATCACGTTTGCCTATGCCATCGAGCGGCTGGCCGACGAGGCGCTGCCGCGCTGGCAGGCGATGCTGGACGCGGTGGCGGCGGAGCTTCGCGCCGAGGTGCCCGTTCTGGAGCTGCGGCCGCCTGCCTTCTGCGCGTTCGGCGATATGAACCATTTCGAGGAACTCCTCGTCTTTGAATTCCGGAGCTAACAAGGAAAAAGGGAATTATGGAAAAGCTGACCCTCTATATCGGCAACAAGAACTATTCTTCCTGGTCGTTTCGGCCATGGATCGCGCTGCAGGGCTGCGGCGTCGCCTTCGAGGAGGTATTAATTCCCTTCGACTTTCCGGCCGGCAATCCGCAAATTCGCGAGGTTTCGCCGACCGGAAAAGTGCCGATGCTGGACCATCGCGGTTTCAAGATCTGGGAATCGCTCGCCATCATCGAATATGTGGCCGAGCTCTTCCCGGATGCCGGTCTTCTGCCGGCGGATCGGCAGGCGCGAGCCTTGGCGCGGTCCTACAGCATGGAGATGCTTTCGGGCTTTAGCGCCCTGCGCAGCAACTGCCCGATGAATATGCGCCGTCCGGTGAGCCGTCCCGAGCTGCCAGAAGAGGTCATGACGGATGTCGCGCGCATCGAAACCATATGGCACGAGGCGCGCTCCCGCTCCGGCGGCCCCTTCCTGTTCGGGGCGTTTTCTGGCGCCGATGCGATGTTTGCGCCTGTTGTCAGCCGCTTCGAGCGCTATGATATCGCCGTCTCCGACGAGACAAAGGCTTACATGGCTGCTATGAAGGCGCTGCCTGCCTGGAGGAAATGGGAGGAGGCGGCACTGAAGGAAACATGGATCGTCCCGGAGGACGATGCGTGAGCCGCTGATTCGGCTCGATTCAGGCGCGGCGGGCAAAAAATGCTAGAAGGGACTGGTCAAAGCCCTGCAAGCCATGTATAAGCCCGCCCAATTTCCGAAATTGATGCATGTCTGTTTCGGCCGCCTCGCTGGCCGTGGATATGTTTCGTCCGTACATGGAGTAACGAGAATGGCTGTACCGAAGAGAAAAACGAGCCCGTCCAAGCGCGGTATGCGCCGCTCTGCTGACGCCCTGAAGGCTCCGACCTACGTCGAAGACAAGAACTCCGGCGAACTGCGTCGTCCGCACCACATCGACCTGAAGACCGGCATGTATCGCGGCCGCCAGGTTCTGACGCCGAAGGAAAGCGCATAATTTAGCGCTGCCTCGATGGCGTGAATAAAAAAAGGCTGGCGTTTCGCCGGCCTTTTTCTGTTTTGATCGAGGTTGTGCTGGGATGCGTGAAAGTTGCCTGTTTGTGTGCCGGGCCTCTGATACCCCCCTCTGTCCCTTCGGGACATCTCCCCCACAAGGGGGGAGATTGTTGGGAGTATGCTGTGCCTGCTCTGGCAAGAAAACACATATAGTTTCAACAGATGCAATAATGACTTGAGGCAAGAAGGCGCTGCGAATTACCGATCTCCCCCCTGTGGGGGAGATGTCCCGAAGGGACAGAGGGGGGTATCAGAGGCCCGGCAAACTCATGGCTGCTTTCCTCCGCTGCCTTATCTCAAAGACTATCCAGCTTGTTCTGCATGGCGCGGAGCTGTTCCTTCAGCTCGTCGATGTCCTTGGCTTCGGCCTTGCGGCTTTCCTTGGCCGGCGGCTTCATGAAGGGCGAGAACATCTGCATGGCCTGCTGAAACATCTCGGTGTTGCGGCGAACCTGTTCCTCGACCATCTGCATCGGCAATTGCAGGTTCTTGCCGAGCGGCGTTTCGCCGAAGGCGCGGTTCATCTGTTCGCGCATCTGGGTCTGCTGCTCGGTGAAAGCGCGCATGGAATGTTCCAGGAAGCTCGGCACCACCATCTGCATCTGATCGCCGTAATAGCCGATCAGCTGCCTGAGGAACGAAATCGGCAGCAGCGTGTTGCCGGTCTTCGATTCCTGCTCGAAAATGATCTGCGTCAGGACCGAATGCGTAATATCCTCGCCGCTTTTGGCGTCCTGGACGACAAATTCTTCACCCTTCTTCACCATCTCCGCCAGGTCGTCCAGCGTCACGTAAGTGCTGGTGCCGGTATTGTATAGGCGGCGATTGGCATATTTCTTGATTACGATCTGGCCGTCATTCTTCGCCATTATCAGTCTCCTGGCCCCGTCTGATTGTATGGAATACTCCTCCACCGCTGAGTGTAGACGCAAAAGAAGCTTGGTGACAATCGGTTTGTGCGATGCGGCAAGCCCTTTCCTTTGATTGGGTTTTTGTGAGCGATGACGGCTTCATGAAATCTGCGCGTCGGAAATTCTTGCAGTTTGACTCCGGCGCAAAGCTTTGACAGTTTCGACTTATATACACGTTCTTTCTGTGAGGAGGCTTTCATGAGCAGTTCATCCATCGTCGTCGCCAGCGCGGCTCGCACCGCCGTCGGCTCCTTCAACGGCGCGTTTGCGACCGTCCCGGCTCATGAGCTTGGCGCCGCCGCCATCAAGGGCGCGCTCGAGCGTGCGGGCGTCGATGCCAAGGAGGTCGACGAAGTGATCCTCGGTCAGGTGCTGCAGGCCGGCGAAGGGCAGAACCCGGCTCGCCAGGCTGCGATGAAGGCCGGCATTCCGCAGGAAGCGACCGCATGGGGCGTCAATCAGCTCTGCGGCTCCGGCCTGCGCGCCGTCGCACTCGGCATGCAGCAGATCGTGACCGGCGATGCGAAGATCATCGTCGCCGGCGGCCAGGAATCCATGTCGATGGCCCCGCACGCCGCCCATCTTCGTGGCGGCACCAAGATGGGCGACATGAAGATGATCGACACCATGATCAAGGACGGCCTGATGGATGCCTTCTATGGCTATCACATGGGCATCACGGCGGAAAATGTCGCGCGGCAGTGGCAGCTTTCGCGCGACGATCAGGACCAGTTTGCCGTTTCCTCCCAGAACAAGGCGGAAGCTGCGCAGAAGGTCGGCCGGTTCAAGGACGAGATCGTTCCCTTCACGATCCAGACGCGCAAGGGCGACGTCACCGTCGATGCCGACGAATATATCCGCCACGGCGCGACGCTGGACGGCATGGTGAAACTGCGCCCGGCCTTCGACAAGGAAGGTACTGTGACCGCCGGTAACGCCTCCGGCCTCAATGACGGCGCTGCCGCCGCCGTTCTGATGACCGAGGCTGAAGCCTCGCGCCGCGGCATCCAGCCGCTTGCCCGCATCGTCTCCTGGGCGACTGCCGGCGTCGACCCGCAGATCATGGGCACAGGCCCCATTCCGGCCTCCCGCAGGGCACTGGAAAAGGCCGGCTGGTCCGTCGGCGATCTCGATCTCGTCGAGGCCAACGAAGCCTTCGCCGCCCAGGCTTGCGCCGTCAACAAGGATCTCGGCTGGGATACGTCGATCGTCAACGTCAATGGCGGCGCGATCGCCATCGGCCACCCCATCGGCGCCTCCGGTGCCCGTATTCTCAACACGCTGCTGTTCGAAATGAAGCGCCGTGGCGCCCGCAAGGGGCTTGCTACGCTCTGCATCGGCGGCGGCATGGGTGTCGCAATGTGCTTCGAGGCGCTCTGAGCGCTTCAAGCGAGAATTTCCGGAAGACGTGGTGAAAGTGGAGAGGGCGCTCGATGTACGAGCGTCCCGTCTCCGCAGCAACAAAAGGGGAGTGGCACATGAGCAGAGTGGCATTGGTAACCGGAGGGACGCGTGGTATTGGAGCGGCCATTTCGATGGCGCTGCACAATGCGGGCTATAAGGTGGCGGCAACCTATGCCGGCAACGACGAAAAAGCCCGGGCTTTCCACGATGTGACCGGCATCTCCGTCCACAAGTGGGATGTGACCGACTATGAGGACTGCGGCAAGGGCATCGCCAAGATCGAGCACGATCTCGGCCATGTCGAAGTCCTGGTCAACAATGCCGGCATTACCCGCGATGCCATGTTCCACAAGATGACGCCGCAGCAGTGGCACGAGGTCATCAATACCAACCTCACCGGCCTGTTCAACATGACGCATCATGTCTGGCAGGGGATGCGCGAGCGCAGCTTTGGCCGAATCATCAACATCTCTTCGATCAACGGTCAGAAGGGGCAGATGGGGCAGGCGAACTACTCTGCCGCCAAGGCTGGCGATCTCGGCTTCACCAAGGCGCTTGCCCAGGAAGGGGCCAACAAGAACATCACCGTCAACGCCATTTGCCCAGGCTATATCGGTACGGAAATGGTGCTTGCCGTGCCGGAAAAGGTGCTGAACGAGCGTATTATCCCGCAGATTCCCGTGGGACGTCTCGGCGAGCCGGAAGAAATCGCCCGCGTGGTGGTCTTCCTTGCCAGCGACGATGCCGGTTTCATCACGGGGTCGACGATATCAGCCAACGGCGGACAGTTCTTCGTCTGAACGGATTTTTATGTGCATGGCGTTTCCGCGATTCGAAGGAAAGCGGAAGCGCCATATCTTCTCGTTTCTTCGCGCTTTCTAGATGGAAAACCGCCGTGCGGTTTTCCTGAAAATGCTCCCAAAGATTGCCGGGTTAGCCCGGCAATCATCCTCGGCCCGAGTTGGCCGATTGCCGCTGTCGCGGCTTGAATTCCAGGATGACGGCTTCCAGCGCCATGCGCCGTTTTTCCTTGCTGCGGGCCCTGACCGCGCAGCCGAGGGCGTAAAAGGTCGTGCCGACGAGTGCGAATGCTGCAATGCTTGCGACAATTGCGGCCATGACGCCGTTCCTTTCTCAAAACACTGCTTCATCCCCGCAAACAGGCTGGTGCGGGAAAGGGATCGTCTTTCGCAAATTGCCGCCTCAAGCGTCCGGCGCGCGGAGCTTGAATGTCATGACCGGCCGACAGGTCGGCCGGTCATGACACTTGGTGTTAGCGGCAACGAGCCTCATAACGGTTGCCATAGCGGTCGCGATAGATGCAGTAGCCGCGACGATCGTGCGACTGGCCGATGAGGTTGCCTACGAGACCACCGGCGACTGCGCCGACGGCTGCGCCACCCCAGCTATGCGTGGCAACGCCGCCGATCAAAGCACCCGTACCGGCGCCGATGGCTGTGCCTTTTTCTGTTGCGGTGCACGACGCCAGTGCCCCGACGATGGCGATCGCGACGATGATCTTCTTCATGATGTTAGCTCCCTGGTGCTTCGAAGTTTTCAACAATGATCTGCGGATCAGATCCGCCCCATCAATAGCAGAATAAGAACAATGACGAGAACAAGCCCGAGACCGCCTGACGGGCCGTATCCCCAAGCGCGACTGTAGCCCCAACTCGGAAGTGCGCCTATCAGCAGCAGAATCAGTATCACAAGCAATACTGTACCAAGCATGATATGTCTCCTCCATGTCCGTCGCAGAATATTCCCAGCGCCTTGAGCCATCCAGCGACGCGCTTCGGAACTTCTGCCGTGACCGCTCGCGATGCGCGAAGACGGCGTTCCCGACATTTCTGCCTTAGAAACTTGCGTGACGGAAAATTGTTCCGGCTAAGAAATAAAAATCGCGGTGCCGAGAGGCATCATGATCTGAAAATTCTTAATGCGGCGGCATGAGCGAGCGGGAATGCAGGTAAGATGAGACGTAATCTTATGGTTAAAATATGATTAAAATACAATAGGTTGCGGTGAACGAAACGAGAAAGAGGTGATGTCTGCGATTCGTCGGTGATTCGTTCTGCATTTGAGCCTTGGTTAATATGGAGGCCGCTGGAACGAGGTGTCGATCCTTCCAGACGAGCGGAACAGGGGAAGCGACCATTTGCCGGATACCGCCGATAGTCGCCGAAAAGTAGCGTTCGGGGATCTCCATCGGTTAACGCCGGGGTGTTTGCGGTGCAATTCGCGAACATGCTCGTTCCTTATGTCGCGATGCCGTCCATCCGCGCTACCATATATAGCCGTGAATATATGAAACACATGCATGCATCCTATGGGTGTATCTGCCGACTTCTATATTTGCGCTCGCCGAAAGATTAATTGCAATCCACGATTCGGCTCGAATCGCGGCTTCAATCATTCGGAGTCCGGTATGAGTCGTGGGAGAACATACTATATATTGTGGAGAACAAAGGCGGAATCGGCGGAAATCAGCGATTCGTCGCCGATTCGTTCCGGCTTTGACCCGAATCTTAACGAGGCGGTCGGATTCGGGAGAATAGCTATCATTTACAAATAATTAATCACGTTTTCTTGCGAAAACGGCTTTCGTTCGGATTCGTTTCTTGACTCGTTTTCCCATGGAAAGGGTGGTGAAATCGCGATTCAGTATCTGGTGTGAATCTATGAATTGAACTCCATATATAGTAGGGAACATATAGGGAATCTTGTCGAGTCAGCGATTCGTCGCCGATTCGTTCTTAGGCTGTTCCGGAATCCGCGGGACTCGCATTGGATGTATGGCCAATGTATCTCCTGGTTGAGCCTGCTCATTGTGATATCGATTGCTGCGGCTGTTCTTTTTTCATTCGGGTCTTGCCTTTGTCGCATATGGTCGTCATCTCTTCCTTTCTTCCAAGAGGAGCTTGCTGATCGGAAGACGGTAGTTTCTCGCCCATGCACGGACCAATGATTAGAAATTCGCAGCCTATGATCCTGAGCGGACGCGGCGTAACCGCGGTGCTCGGACCAACCAATACCGGCAAGACCCATTATGCCATCGAGCGTATGGTGGCGCACGGCAGCGGCGTGATCGGCCTGCCGCTGCGGCTGCTGGCGCGCGAGGTCTATACGCGTGTGGTCGAGAAGGTCGGGGCGCAGCATGTCGCGCTTGTTACCGGCGAGGAAAAGATATCGCCGCCCAATGCGCGCTATTCGGTCTGCACGGTCGAGGCCATGCCGCGCGAGACGCGCGCCTCCTTCGTCGCCATCGACGAAGTGCAGCTGGCCGGCGACCTCGAACGCGGTCATATCTTCACGGACCGTATCCTGCATCTGCGCGGCCGCGATGAGACGCTGCTGCTTGGTGCCGGCACGATGCGACCCATCCTCGAGCAGCTTCTGCCCGGGATTACCGTTATCGAGCGGCCGAGGCTTTCACATCTCTTCTATGCCGGCCAGAAGAAGATCACGCGTCTGCCGCAGCGTACCGCGATCGTCGCCTTCTCCGCCGACGAGGTCTATGCCGTCGCCGAGCTCATCCGTCGCCAGCGTGGCGGCGCCGCCGTCGTGCTTGGGGCGCTCAGCCCGCGGACCCGCAATGCGCAGGTCGCGCTCTATCAGGCCGGCGATGTCGAGTACCTGGTCGCGACCGATGCGATCGGCATGGGTCTCAATCTCGATGTCGATCACGTCGCCTTCGCCCAGGACCGCAAGTTCGACGGCTATCAGTTCCGCAATCTCAATCCGGCCGAACTCGGCCAGATCGCCGGCCGCGCCGGTCGCCATCTCAAGGACGGCACTTTCGGTGTGACGGGCCAGGTCGATCCCTTCGACGACGAACTGGTGCGGCGGATTGAGGGCCATGAATTCGACACGGTGAAGGTGCTGCAATGGCGCAGCAAGGATTTCGATTTTTCATCCATCGCCGCGCTGCGTGCAAGTTTAGAAGACGCGCCACGCGTGCAGGGCTTGACGCGGGCGCTGCCTGCGGTAGACCAGCAGGCGTTGGAATATTTGTCACGCGATCTGGAGATTGTCGATCTTGCCAGCAACCCGGCCCGGGTTGAGAAATTATGGGAAGCCTGTGCGCTTCCGGACTACCGGCGCATCACGCCCGCGCAGCACGCCGATCTCATCGCTACCCTCTTTTCCGATCTTGTGCGCTATGGCACGGTGAAAGAGGATTTCCTTGCCGAGCAGGTGCATCGCGCCGATCGGACGGATGGTGAGATTGACACGCTTTCGGCGCGAATCGCGCAGATAAGGACTTGGACCTATGTGTCGAATCGGCCCGGCTGGCTTGCCGATCCGACACACTGGCAAGAAAAGACGCGGGAAATCGAAGATCGATTGTCCGACGCGTTACATGAGAGGTTGACGAAACGCTTTGTTGATCGCAGGACATCTGTGCTCATGAAGCGCCTGAGAGAGAATGCGATGCTGGAAGCTGAAATCAGTGTGAATGGGGATGTCTTCGTCGAGGGACATCATGTGGGACAGTTGACCGGATTCCGGTTCACGCCTATCTCGGGAACCGAGGGGCCGGACGCCAAGGCTGTCCAGGCTGCCTCGCTGAAGGCGCTCGCGCTGGAATTCGAGGCGCGTGCCGCGCGCATGCATGCCGCCGGCAACGGCGATCTTGCAATCAGTGCCGATGGTCTGGTGCGCTGGCTCGGCGATCCCGTAGCGCGCCTGTCGGGTAGCGATCATATCATGCGGCCGCGCGTCATCCTGCTTGCTGACGAGCAGCTGACGGGCAATGCGCGCGATCATGTGGCTGCTCGCGTCGAGCGTTTCGTAAATCATCACATCAGCACGATCCTGAAGCCGCTCGACGATCTTCAGCGCGCCGAGGATCTGCAGGGTCTGGCCAAGGGCCTGGCCTTCCAGCTGGTGGAAAATCTGGGCGTTCTGTTCCGCCGCGACGTCACGGAAGAAGTGAAGTCGCTGGATCAGGATGGACGCGCCTCCATGCGCCGTTACGGCGTTCGCTTCGGCGCCTATCATATTTTTGTGCCCGCACTGCTGAAGCCGGCTCCGGCCGAACTCATTACTTTGCTCTGGGCATTGAAGAATGATGGCCTTGATAAGCCGGGCTATGGTGATCTGATTCCCGTACTGGCTGCTGGCCGCACCTCGGTCGTCACCGATCCGAGCTATGAGCGCATGTTCTACAAGCTCGCCGGCTTCCGGTTCCTCGGCAAGCGTGCAGTGCGCATCGACATCCTCGAGCGTCTGGCGGATCTGATCCGTCCGCTGCTGCAATGGAAGCCCGGCCAGGCATCGCGCCCCGAAGGCGCCTATGACGGCCGCCGCTTCACGACGACGACGGCGATGCTCTCCATCCTCGGCGCGACGCTGGAGGATATGGAGGAAATCCTCAAGGGTCTCGGCTATCGCGCCGATGCCGTGAAGCCCGAGGAAGCTGCAGCCTTTCTCGCGCAGCAGGATGCAAGTGCCGCACCGGCGCCGGCTACTGAAGCTGCCGCCGAAAAGGCCGATCACGACGATGCCGACGCGGCTGGCGAAGAACCGGCTAAGGAAACCGAAGCCGTTGCCCAAGAGGCAGCTCCGGTTGCCGAGGTCGTGGCCGTTGAAGTTGCCGCCGTCGAGGAAGCAGCAGCGCCGGATGCCGTTGTCGCCGAGGCTGTCGAGCCGAAGCCGGTTCTGCTTTGGCGTCTTGGCGGCCGCGGCGATCAGCAGCAGCGTCAGGGCGGCCGTGGTCATCATGGCGACCGTCGGGGCCAGCAGGGCGAGGGCCGCGGTCAGCAGGGCAACCGTCGCGCTGGCGGCGAGCAGGCAAGCGGCGAAGGCAATCGCGAAGGTCGGGATCGTCGCGACGGGCGCGAAGCTCGTGGCGGAGACAAGGGCCAGCGTGGCAACAATCGCGAGGGCGGACGTCCGCAGCAGCAGGGTGGCCGTGGCGAGCGCAACGACCGTCAGGAGCGTGGCGACCGGAACGACCGCAACAATCGGAACGACCGCAACAACCGCGGCGCGTCGCAGCCTTTGCGCTTCGAAGCCAAGCCGCCGCGCAAGGAAAAGCCGATCGATCCGGATTCTCCGTTCGCAAAGCTCGCTGCCCTCAAGGAGCAGATGAAGAAATAGGCCATGAAAGACGAGAAGCAGCCATTTTCCGGTTCGCGCCAGCGCATCGACAAATGGCTGTTCTTTGCCCGCATGGTGAAATCCCGTTCGCTCGCACAGCTCTACATACAGAATGGCAATGTGCGGGTGAACGGCGAGCGGGTCGTGCAGCCGAGCTACAATCTCAAGGCAGGCGATCGGATAGAGCTGTCCTTCGAACGCCGCGACGTCATCCTGATCGTGCGGGCGGCCGGCGAGCGCAGGGGGCCCTTCGAGGAAGCCAAGCTGCTCTACGAAGACCTGACGCCGCCGCCGGGTGAGACAAAACATCTCACCCCTTTCGAGCAGGCCCAGCGGGCGCCGGGTAGCGGCAGGCCGACAAAGCGCGACCGGCGCGCAATCGATCGTCTGACCTCGGACGATGATTAGAAAACTCTGTCTTTCCTTCGTTGTTTTGAAGATTGTTTGTCCTTGAAATTGGGCAGCAAAGTCGATACCTCACGATCAACCTGCCGGTAACCAGCCGAGCGGCGAGTCTGCGCGTGGCGCATTCGTCTGTTCGTTCGGCTCCGCGGAAGCTAGAGACATTCCTGGAGTGCTTCATGACATATGTCGTGACCGATAATTGCATCCGCTGCAAGTATACCGATTGCGTAGAAGTCTGCCCCGTCGACTGCTTCTACGAAGGCGAGAATTTTCTTGTTATCCATCCTGACGAATGCATCGATTGCGGCGTCTGCGAACCGGAATGTCCTGCCGAGGCGATCAAGCCCGATACGGAGCCGGGCCTCGACAAGTGGCTGAAGATCAATGCCGAATATGCGTCCATCTGGCCGAACATCACGGTGAAGCGCGATGCGCTGCCGGAAGCCAAGGAGATGGATGGCGAGCAGGGCAAGTTCGAGAAATATTTCTCGACGAATCCGGGCGCCGGCGATTGATCTGGGGCGGTGACAGGCCGCCCATAAAGGTGTAGTCGATACTGCACGAAGCGAATCACCTCGGTTGAACCGCATGGCGGTCAACGTGGCCATTTTGGCGCGCGCGAAGCAAATTATTGATTTCCTCAGATTTTTGTGATAGCTTGCTCACACTGATCCACTGCGGCATTTCGCATGCCCAAAACCATCACGAAAGCAAATCACCAATCCGTACGCGGTTTCCTTGACATATCAACGTTTTGTGTGTCGGGTCCAGGGGCGCGATGGGTGGGTTTATGTTTGCATGAGTCTGGCTGGACCAGAATCGAAGTCACTTGACGGTACTCCGTCTCATCCGGGCCTGACTGACCCGGCCCCGGCCCTTACTGGGCGCGTAACAGGGAGTTTTTGAAAAGAATGACGACCCAGCAGAAAAAACCTTCAGCAGCACGCCATGGCTTCAAGACTGGTGAAGCGATCGTTTATCCGGCCCACGGTGTCGGCACGATCACCGCGATTGAAGAACAAGAAGTCGCGGGCATGAAGCTCGAGCTGTTCGTAATCGATTTTGAGAAAGACAAGATGCGTCTGAAGGTGCCGGTGGCCAAGGCCATGAGCATCGGCATGCGCAAGCTTTCCGAGACGGATTTCGTCGATCGTGCATTGAAGGTCGTGCAGGGCAAGGCCCGCGTGAAGCGCACCATGTGGTCGCGCCGCGCTCAGGAATACGATGCCAAGATCAATTCCGGCGATCTGATCTCGATCGCGGAAGTCGTTCGCGACCTCTATCGTGCCGAGAATCAGCCGGAACAGTCCTATTCCGAACGCCAGCTCTATGAAGCCGCGCTCGACCGCATGGCGCGCGAAATTGCCGCCGTCAACAAGATGTCGGAAACCGAGGCCGTTCGCCTCGTCGAGACCAACCTGAACAAGGGCCCGAAGCGCGGCAAGATCGTCGAGGACGACGATTCCCAAGACGAAGCCGCATAAGGCCAAGGCATCAAATACTGCTTTCAAAAACCCGGCCACCGTGCCGGGTTTTTTCTTTGGAACCTTTTTCGTCCTGCCGCGTTTTATGCTTCGTGTTGGCGGTCCGTGTGGGTGCACTCCGGTGGGAGAGTTTCCGAAGAGGCCGCTTATGGACATTCACGAGGACCGGCCTATGCGTTGTCATTCGAAGCCCCCCGGCGATCTGAAGATGCTTCAATCGTCAGACCCATTCGCTGAGATCGAACTAGACTAGTCATCGATCATCCGGCGAACCGGATATCGGTCTCCAATTTGAAATTTCATTCATTGATTTCCATCCGAACAGCGATGTTCGGAAACGATGCTTGCTGCCCTTTTCGTCGACCGCGGCATTAAAGACGATTTGAGGTCGAACCCAGGAGATACATATGACGAATATGTCTGCAGATCGACGTATGATCAAAGTTGCGATGGCTGCTCCCTATCTCGATCGCGACGAGGAACATGATCTTGCCATACGCTGGAAGGATCATGATGATCGTGGCGCGCGCAACCAGATCGCCACCGCCCATATGCGTCTTGTCATTTCGATGGCAGGCAAGTTTCGCAATTTCGGGCTGCCGATGAGCGACCTCGTGCAGGAAGGCTATGTGGGCCTGCTGGAGGCGGCAGCACGCTTCGAGCCGGAACGGGAAGTGCGCTTCTCGACCTATGCCAGCTGGTGGATCCGTGCCTCGATCCAAGATTATATCCTGCGCAACTGGTCGATCGTGCGCGGCGGCACGAGTTCGGCGCAGAAGGCGCTGTTCTTCAATCTCCGCCGCCTTCGCGCCAAGCTCGCCCGCAGCAATTCCGGCGTCACCGTCCAGTCCATCCATGAGGAGATCGCCGTAACGCTTGGCGTCAGCCTTGCCGACGTGCAGACCATGGATGCGCGCCTTTCGGGCAGCGACACCTCGCTGCAGGCGCCTTCGATCGCGGGCGATTCCGAAAGCGCCGAGCGCATCGATTTCCTCATTAGCGCCGAGCCGCTTCCCGATGAGCAGGTGTCCGACATGATCGACGGCGAACGCCGTCGCGTGTGGCTGGCATCGGCGCTGAAGCATCTCAACGAACGTGAAATGAAGATTATCCGCGCTCGCCGGCTCGTGGAAGACGGGGCGACACTTGAGGAGCTCGGCGCTGATCTCGGTATCTCCAAGGAGCGCGTACGGCAGATCGAAAGCCGCGCCATGGACAAGCTCCGCATGGCGCTGGTCGATGCCGATCCGGGCATGGCAAGCTACGCCTGAGAGCAACCTTCTCCCGTTCGGGAGAAGGCAGAATTTCTTATTCGGCTATAATTTTTACCTTGTCGCCCACGGCAATGCTCGCGCCTGTCGGCATTGCATTGATCAGCTTGAAGAGGTCGAGCTTGCGGTCGGTGCCCATCATGCGGGCGGCAAGCGTGGTGATCGTATCGCCGGGTTTGACGGTGACGACGCGGACGCGCAGCGGCTTCAGCGAGGCTGCCTCTTCCGGCGTCATATGGCGGAAGCTCGAGCGCAGCACATTGGCTGTCTGATTGAGCTGAGCAATATTTCCCTTTGGAACCGCCGTCAGGAAACGGAAGATCTGCGTGCGGTCGCGGATCACCGTGACGTCGAAATCCCAGCGATCGGCGGAGGCGCGCGCAGTGGCGGCCGGCATGCCGTTGACGGTGATCGGCTTGATCGACGACGGATCGAGGCCGGTCACCCAGCCGCTGGAAATATAGTTTGTCAGATTCTGGTTCTGGGTGTCGGCAACGCCGTCGAAGCGGATGGCGATGTCGCCGGGGCCGGTCGCCATGACGGCCTCGACCTTGTTGTCGATGCGGAAATCGGGCGGCACGTCGAAGCGGATGCCGAGGCCGCCATGCAGGAAGGTCTGGCCGCGCACATAGCCTTCCTCCGGGCTGTCGCCATAGAGCAGCCCGTCAATGCCGTTCAGATAGTAGGCGCGGCCATTGTCGCCGACCTTGCCTTCCTCGCCGAATTCGCGGGCATGGGCCTTGGCGAGATCGATGCGCTGCGGAGTGCTCGGATGGCTCGAAAGGAAGTCCAGGCTCTGATCGGCGTCGGAATTGGCCGACATGAAGCGGCTGTAGTCTTCCATGGCGTTCAGGAAACGGGCAGCGGCATAGGGGTCGTAGCCGGCCTGGCCGAGCGTACGGATGCCGATCTCGTCGGCCTGCAGCTCCTGCTGGCGCGAGAAGGCGGCGAGGCGCAGCTTGCCGCGGGCGAGCGCCTGCTTGCCGGCAAGATCGCTCGACAGGACCTCGGCAACGACGCGGCTGGCGATGACTTCGGCTTCCTCGCGCTTCTGCCGTTCGATGCCGTGATTGGCTGTTACGTGCGCCATTTCGTGCGACAGGACGGCTGCGACTTCCGAGGCGTCGTTGGCCAATGCCAGCAGGCCGCGCGTCACGTATAGGTAGCCGCCCGGCAGGGCGAAGGCGTTGATAGACGGCGAATTGAGAATGGTGATGCGGTAGGACTGCTGGGGGTTCTCCGACACGCTTGTCAAGGCGCCGGCGATACGGGCAACAAGGCGCTCGGTCTTGGCGTCCTTGTACTCACCGCCGTAGCTTGCAAGAATCCGCGGATGTTCGCGGGCTCCCATTTGCGCGCGCGGGTCGTTCTTCTGTACCTCGGAAACGATTTGCGGATTGGCCGAAGGCGAGACGCTCGGCTGATACGACTGATCCATCACCGTTTGGCAACTGTTCAGCATCGCAGCGGCGACAAGAAGAGGCGCCAGGCGGCGCAAACGGGCTGCGACGGTCACGCTGATCCTTCGTTCTGCTCGTTCGCTGTGCTTCTTTACCAGTGTCTCGCTCATTTCGCTGCCATGCCGGCTCGGCGCCAAATCCGGTTGATCGTGACCGGGCAGATAGATCATCGCCGCGTGCCGATAAAGCTTGCCTTTACCCCGGCGATCCGCATTTGCCCGGACGGTCTCCACCCCTTGCTGTAGCCGATTTTGGCACCGGTTGCATAGCGAGACTCCGTTTAAATGTGGCAGCGTTGTATTTTAGCAAGCATTTCCCTGGACTTTCAGCCGCTCGGCGCGACGAAATTAAGGCAAAGCCGGCAGCAAGATGCTGCGACGCACTCAATGCTGGAGGAATGTGGCCAATGCAGGGATGTCGGTGGCTTTCAGGAAGGTCTCGATGGGCGCCGAAAGCCCGATCCTGCCGCCATCGATGAAGACGGCGTGGTCGGCGAGGCGCCGCACCTCGGCCGGATCGTGCGAGACGATGAGGACAGTGTTGCCGGTGTCACGATGCAAGGTTTTAAGCAGTTCGACCATGCCGGAGCGCAAGCCGGGATCGAGTGCGGCAAAGGGCTCGTCGAGAAGCAGGATCGGCTTGTCGCGCACCAAGGCCCTGGCGAAGGCGGCGCGCTGGCGTTCGCCGCCGGACAGCGTTCCCGGCTTGCGCCTTTCGAAGCCGGAAAGCCCGACGCGCGCCAATGCCTCCGAGACCCTTTGCCGGTCTTGCATAGAGAGCTTCAACGATGAGCTGATGCCCAAGCCGACATTGGTGAAGAGATCGAGATGGGCAAAGAGATTGTTGTCCTGGAAGACGAGCGACACGGGCCGCTCGGCGGGATGCATGCCGGTCATGTCCTGTCCGGCAAGCAGGATACGGCCGCGATCGGGCTGCTCGAAGCCGGCGACGAGATTGAGGAACGTCGACTTGCCCGAGCCGGAAGGGCCGGCGACGGCAATAATCCTGCCCGGCGGCAAGGAGCAATCGAAGCGGAAATCATGCGTTCCGAGCCGCAGTTCGACGCCGGTCATCGCGATGCTGCCTTCGACCATGTTGCTACAGTCCGTCATTTTGCTTGCCTTCGCCATCGCGAGTGCCTTGGCCGGCGGTGCCGGCGATGGTGAGGAGAAAGCATACCAAGCCGAGGATCAAGGCATACCCATTGGCGTCGTTGGTGCGGTAGCTGCCGAGCTTGCTGTAGACCAGCCATGGCAGGGTCATCAGGCTGTCGGAACCGAAAAGAGCCACGGCGCCGAGATCGCCGAGCGAAAGCGCCATGGCGAAGGAGAGCGATGTGAACAGCGGTTTGCGAAGGCCGGGCCAGTCGACCAAGCGCAGGCGGGAGATCCCCCGAAGGCCGAGGCTCGCCGCCAGCCGCTCCGTGCGGCGCCGGTGAACGGCATAGGCCGGCTCCATGACACGGATGACGAAGGGAAGCGCCATCAGAGCGTTGATGACGACAATCAGGAGGGCGGCAAATCGGCTGGGGTCGCCGAGCGGCCGGAGCGCCAAAAACCAACCTGTTGCCAAAACGATCGGCGGAACCAGCAGGATGAGGGAGGAGGTTCCGGTCAGGGCCGCTGCCAGGCCGCGCAGTCTCAGCGATTTCCTGCGATCGGCAGAGATGACCGAGCGAGCGTGAATGATGGCGAACGATGTCGCGACGGCCAGAAGTCCGGCGGCGAGCGCGATTGCGAGGCTCGTCACTGCCGCCTGCAGAAAGATGGTCTGACCGGCGAGCTTGAAGAGGTTGGCTTCGAGGCCGGCTAGGACGACCGCTGCGAGCGGCAGGCCGACGAAAAGCGTAGCGGCAAGCAGTAAGACCGCATCTGCCCATCGCGCGCCGCGCAGCTGTCCGTCTATACGCCGCAGCGGCCGGCCGCTCGTCAGACCATGATCCTCCGGAGGGGGAAACAGCGTCATCGCCCAGAGGATTATGGCTGTCACGGCAATCTGCAGCAGCGACAGCATCACGGCGCGGCCGGGATCGAAATCGAAGCGCAGCGCCTGGTAGATCGCGACTTCCAGCGTCGTTGCGGCCGGGCCGCCGCCAAGGGTCAAGACTAGCGTAAAGCTGGTGGCGCAGAGCATGAAGATCAGGCCGGCGATGCCGGGAATGAGGCCGCGCAGCACCGGCCACTCGATGAAGCGGAAGACCGAGGCAGGCTTCATGCCGAGGCCGCCGGCCACGAGCCAATATTCCGCCGGTACGCGCTCCAGCCCGGCAAGCATCAGCCGGCAGGCGAGCGGCATGTTGAAGAAGACATGCGCCAGCAGAATGCCGACAAGACCGTAGATGCTGACGGGCTGCGAGAAGCCGAGGGCTGCCAGCGCCTGGTTGAGCAATCCCCGCTGCCCCCATATGCCGAGCAGGCCGAGCGCGCCGATCAGCACCGGCAGACCCATAGGCACCGCCATCAGCCGGAGCAGCCACAGCCGGCCGGGAAAGTGTGGTTGGCGTGCCAACGCGCGGGCGACCGGTATGGCAAGTACGATGGAGAGCAGCGTCGACAAGGCCGCCTGCAGCAGGGTGAAGCGCAGCACACGCAGCAGATAGGGATCGGAAAGCGGATTGTCGCCGCCGGACCTGATACCGGCGGCAAGCAGGATCACGACGGCGATCCCGACAAAAGACGCGATGCCTGCGAGGCTGAGCGCCCCACCGGAAATGGCGCGTCTTCTTTCGGGTGCCGTGAGCATGGACCAGATATCAATTGCCGCTGGTGGCGGCGAGCCATTCGTCGATCCAGGCCTTGCGGTTCTTCTCGACCACATCCGGGCTCATGAGAAAGGTCTTCGCCGGGCTCACGAGCTTGCCGAAGGCGTCCGGCAGCGGCGTCGAGGTGGCCGAGACCGGCATCATCCAGTTGCTGGTGGGGATGATGTCCTGGAAGCCGGGCGAGATCATGAATTTCAGGAAGTCGCGGGCAAGATCCTTGTTCGGCGAGGATTTGACGAGGCCGGCAACCTCGATCTGGATGTAATGTCCTTCCGAGAAGGCGGCTGCCTGGTAGCGGTCGGTCTTTTCCTCGATCACATGATAGGCGGGCGATGTCGTGTAGGAGAGCACCATCGGCGCTTCGCCCTTGGTGAAGAGGCCGTAGGCTTCCGACCAGCCGGGCGTTACCGTCAGGATACGGCCCTTGAGCTTCGTCCAGGCATCGGCTGATTTGTCGCCGTAGATCGACTTGATCCAGAGCAGCAGGCCGAGGCCGGGTGTCGATGTGCGCGGGTCCTCGATGACGATCTTCTGCGCGGGGTCGCCCTCGACGAGATCCTTCATGCTCTTAGGCGGATTCTTGACGGTCTGAGTGTCGTAGATGACGGCGAAATGGCCGTAATCATAGGGCACGAAGGCAGCGTCCTTGAAATCGCCGGGGACCTTGAGCGCCGACGTGTCGACGCCGCTCACATCGAACAGGCCGGTATCCTTGGCCTCGTCGACGAGATTGGTATCCAGGCCGAGAACGACATCGGCCTTGGTGCCGGCGCCTTCGAGCTTCAGGCGGGACAGAAGCGCGACGCCGTCGGTAACGCTGACGTAATTGACCGCGCAACCGCAGGTCTTTTCGAAGGCGGCCTTGACCTTCGGGCCGGGACCCCAGTCGGAGGTGAAGCTCTCATAGGTATAGATAGTCAGCGTCTTGTCGGCCGCTGCAGCAGGCTGCGCGGCGAAAAGCGTCGTTCCAGCGGCAAGCGCCAGGCCGGTGAAGAGTGACAATAGCGAACGGTCGTGCATGGCAGCGCCTCCTCTTGGGTTTCGTCTTGAAGGGGAAAAGGGCGCTATGATTTCGTCACGCGTCTAATCCCTCCGCCGGTGTTAGCCGGATCAGGTTCCGCGGGTTGGCCGGTAAAAGCCTCTCAGCCAGATGTCCGATAGGACATTCGGCACCCCGTTAGAGCGTCGGCAGATTTAGCCCTGTGACGAAGGGATGACAAGGGAAATGATTCCCTTGCCGATTGCAGCATGGACGATTTACTCGGCAGCTTCTGCGACTGCCGGGCTTTCGAATTTCTTCGTTGCGCCGGGGAGCTGCGCGTTCTTCAGGGTCAGCGAGGTCAGGAGGCCGAACAGGCAGATGCCGGCGGCCGTCATGAACAGCGGACCGAAGGCGCCTGCATAGGCGTTGGCGACGGCTTCGCGGGTTGCTGCCGGCAAGGCGGCCATCATCTTCGGCGTCAGCTGCTCGATGTCCGACACGCCGGCGATGGAAGCGCCGACATTGCCGAGTTTGGCGGCAATGATGGCGCCATAGATGGAGATGGCGATCGAGGCGCCGCCCATGCGCGATAGGGTGACCGCGCCGGTGGCGGCCCCGACGTCACGGCTTCCGGCGGCGTTCTGCACGCCGATGACGGGCACCTGTTGGGCAAGGCCGATGCCGATGCCATGCAGAAGCATCAGGCCGCCGATCAGGACGATGGGCGTGCCGGCATGGACGAAGGCGAGCGAGGTGAACGCAATGGTGCTGCAGGCGGCGCTGGCGACGGCAAAAGGCTTGTAGCGGCCCCTTGCGGCGATCAGCCTGCCGGCCGAAAGCGAACCGCAGACGATGCCGCCGGTCAGGAGGATGAACAGCAGGCCGGCCATCGAGGGCGAGAGGCCCGTCGTCGTCTGCAGGAAGAGCGCGAAGTAGTTGACCATGCCGATGGCAACGGCGCCGCTGGTGATCGAGATGATGAGGAGCAGGCCGAAAGTCGGATTGCGGAAGAGTGTCATCGGCACGATCGGTTCCGGCGCGCGGCGCTCGATGAAGACCCAGGCGATGGCGCAAATGACACCGAAGGCGATGATGCCGAGGCATTGCGGCGATAGCAGCGATCCGAAGAGCTCGGTGCCATCGGCGGCAACCACGATGCTTGTCGTCGTCAGCGCAAGCAGGAGCGCGCCGGCATAATCGATCTTCGGCCGGCGGGCCGGCTTGCGGTAGGGGAGCATGAAGGCGAGGCCAGTCAGCACGACGAAACCGATCGGCACGTTGACGAGGAAGATCGAGCGCCAGCCGAACAGATCGCTCATCGTGCCGCCGAGAACCGGGCCGATGGCGCCGGAGGCCATCAGTACGAGGCTCGAATAGCTCTGGTAGCGGGCGCGTTCGCGCGGCTCGAAGAGGTCGGCGTTAACGGCGAAGATCGACACCATGATGCCGCCGCCGCCGAAACCCTGCAGCACGCGGGCGGCGATCAGCGTGTTCATCGAGATGGCGAGGCCGCAGACGGCGGAGCCGATCGTGAAGATCGCGATCGCCGTCATCATCACATATTTGCGGCCGAAGAGATCGCCGAGCTTGCCGTAGACGGGCATGACTGCGGAGAGCGAGAGAAGATAGGCCGATCCGATCCAGCCGAAGCGCTCCAGATGTCCGAACTCGCCGACGATGGTGGGGAGCGCTGTCGACACGATCTGGTTGTCGAGTGTCGCCATGAACATGGCGGTCATCAGGAACAGGAAGAGAATAAGCCGCCGCTTATGATCCGCCACGAGCGGCGTAAACGTTGTCTGCATGTCCATGGAGCAAGAAATCCGAGCTTGGCCGAGACGTTGCGCTATCGAGCGAATGCGCGGGACGCCCAGTCTTCATGGATGAAATATATGTGCTATTAGCATATAATTGTCAATGGCAGGCGAATGCCATTTGCATGTTCTGTTTCTTTGTGACCTCTGCTATGATGGCGGGATGACATCTGCGACGAATACACGTGACATTGAAGCTCCGACGCTGGCCGAAGACGAGAAGTTCCTGCGCATCGGCCAGGCGATGATGCGCATGCGCCTGCTGACGGGCCGCCGCATGATCGGCAGGCTTGCCATTCAGCATGTCGCCCCCGGGCTCGAGCTTTCGCATCTCGATGTGCTCGACGTGGTGCGGCGAGCGGAGGGCACGGGCGAAGTGACCGTCGGCACGATCGCCGAGCTGTTGCGCATCGATCCCTCGCGGGCGAGCCGCATCACCGCGGACATGGTGGCGCGCGGCGTGTTGCGCCGCAAGGCGTCGCAGGCCGATGCGCGGCGCATCGTCGTGGTGCTGACCGCGCTCGGGCAGCGCTTGCTGTCGGAAATCCAGGTGCAGAAGTACGCCGTTATCGGGAGCATCTTCGCCGATTGGTCGCCCGAAGATATCGAGAGCTTCTCGTTTCTGTTCGATCGCTATGTCAGCGGTTATGAACGCGTTTTCCAGGCGAACATGAAGGAAACGGCCGACTGATCGGCCTGCGGAGCCGTTCTGGCGAACGGCGCTCTTCCCTAGAGACATGACTTTGCGCTATGGGCTTGGCCCATGAACCAGTCCACCACCTTCACCATTCTGCTCGGCGGCGAGCTTCGTCTGACGGACCGGCTGCGTGCCGCGGTTTCCGGCAGCCGTTTTATCGCAGCCGATGGCGGCATGCGCCATGCCATCGCGCTTGGAGCCGAGCCGGAGCTGTGGGTCGGCGATTTCGATTCCACGCCTGCGGATCTGCTCGAAGCATTTCCGGATGTGCCGAAGCAGCCCTATCCGGCGGCGAAAGCGGCAACCGACGGCGAGATTGCCGTATCGGAGGCGATCGATCGCGGCGCCGTCAGGCTGATCCTAGCCGGCGCCATGGGCGGCGAGCGCTCGGATCACGCCATCCAGCATCTGCTTTATGGTCTCCAGCTCGCCGAAAAGGGCTTCGATGTGCTGCTGACCTCCGGCGACGAGGAGGCCGTGCCGCTGCCACCGGGTAAACTGGAGCTCGATCTTCCGGCCGGCTCGTTGTTTTCGGTCCTAGGTTTCAGCGATCTGACAGGCCTGTTCATCGAAAATGCCCGTTATCCCTTGCGCGACTTCCATCTGCCCTTCGGCGCGTCGCGCACCATTTCCAATGTGGCGGAAGGCGCAGTTCGCTTTTCGCTCGGCAGCGGCAGGGCGATCGTTCTTGCCCGCCCTTATGATCTCAGCGGAGTCTGATCTTGGCCCCTCCCATTCTGAAACTCGACGACATCTTCCTGAGCTTCGGCGGCGCGCCTCTGCTGGCCGGCGCCGGGCTGCAGGTGGAGCCGGGTGACAAGATCTGCCTGGTCGGGCGCAACGGTTCGGGCAAGTCGACGCTTTTGAAGATTGCCGCCGGTCTTGTCGAGGCGCAGTCTGGCGAGGTGTTCCGTCATCCGTCGTCGACCGTGCGCTATCTCGAGCAGGCGCCGGATTTCGCCGGTTACAAGACGGTGGCCGCCTATGCCGAAGCCGGCCTCGGCCCTGGCGACGATCCCTATCGCGTCACCTATCTTCTCTCGCATCTCGGCCTGACCGGCGACGAGGACCCGAAGAACCTCTCGGGCGGCGAGGCCCGTCGCGCAGCTCTGGCGCGCGTCATGGCACCGGAGCCGGATATCCTGCTGCTCGACGAGCCGACGAACCATCTCGACCTGCCGACCATCGAATGGCTGGAAGGCGAGCTGCAGAAGAGCCGCAGCGCGCTCGTGCTGATCTCGCACGACCGTCGTTTTCTCGAAAAGGTCTCGACGGCAACCGTGTGGCTCGATCGCGGCACCTCGCGCCGGCTGGACAGGGGCTTTGCCCATTTCGAAGCCTGGCGCGATCAGGTGCTCGAAGCCGAAGAACTGGAGCAGCACAAGCTCGGCAAGGCGATCGAACGCGAGGAGCATTGGCTGCGCTACGGTGTGACCGCGCGGCGCAAGCGCAATATGCGCCGGCTCGGCGAATTGCAGGATATGCGCTCGCGCCATCGTGGCCACAAGGGTGCCCTGGGCACGGTGCAGGCGGCTGCGTCCGATGCACAGGAAAGCGGCAAGCTGGTGATCGAGGCGGACAGGATCACCAAGACCTATGGTGACCGCGCCATCGTCGCGCCGTTTTCGATCCGCGTGCATCGCGGCGATTGCATCGGTCTCGTCGGCCCGAACGGTGCCGGCAAGACGACGCTGCTCAAGATGCTAACGGGCCAGCTCGAGCCGGACAGCGGTACGGTGAAGCTCGGCACCAATCTGGAAATCGCGACGCTCGACCAGAAGCGCGAGGAGCTCAATCCGGAAGATACGCTCGCCAACTATCTGACCGACGGCCGCGGCGAAAACCTGCTCGTCAATGGCGAGCAGCGGCATGTGACCGGCTACATGAAGGAATTCCTGTTCCAGCCGGAGCAGGCGCGCACGCCGATCAAGAATCTCTCGGGCGGCGAGCGCGCCCGCCTGATGCTGGCCCGTATTCTCTCGCGGCCGACAAACCTCCTGATCCTCGACGAACCCACCAACGACCTTGATATCGAGACGCTCGATCTGCTGCAGGAGATCGTTTCCGGTTTTTCCGGCACGGTCATCCTCGTCAGCCACGACCGCGATTTTCTCGACCGCACCGTGACATCGACGATCGCGCCCGCCAATCCGGAAGATCCCGACGGTCGCTGGATCGAATATGCCGGCGGCTATTCCGACATGCTTGCCCAGCGCAAGGGAGCCATCGAGGAGCGCAAGCGGGCGGAAAAGGCTGCTGAAAAGCCCAAATCGACCGAAGCTGCAGCGCCGGCCGCCGAGGGCTCGAAGGGTAAGGGCAAGCTTTCCTACAAGCAGAAATTCGCCCTGGAAAACCTGCCGAAGGAAATGGCCAAGGCCGAGGCCGAAATCGCCGTGCGCGAGCAGAAAATGGCCGATCCGAACCTCTTTTCCAAGGACGCGGCGACCTTCAATCGTCTCGCTGCAGAGATGGAAAAACTGCGGGAAAGCCTGACCAAAATGGAAGAAGAGTGGCTCGAGCTCGAGATGCTGCGCGAGGAGCTGGAGGGCTGAAGAGCCTGGCCAACTCATCCTATAGGCGTCCTTCCAGATAATGAAAACAATCGGTTGCGTTCGCGCGCGCGGGCGTCATTCTCTGTTGTCGAATCCAATAAACCGTTTATACATGAACATGTGATGCTAGCCCTCAGGCTGGATAACACCCGGGCTGGTGCGGCCCGTGCGCATGTTGGGAAGTCCGAAGAGACCTGATTGCATTGCGCCCGATGGCGCCAGGCTCTTCGCGGAAAGTTGCAGGCAAATTTCGTGAGCGCTTACCGTGATAGCGGCGCTTTTGCCGTACGCGGTTTTTCGAGGGGGGCTTCATGCCTATGCTGCCGCGTACCGTTTTATTTAGCTGTGTTTTTGCCGTTTTCTCAGGTAGCCAGGTGCTTGCGCAGGGCGCGCCGCCGGCTGCGCCCGTGACGGTTGCCAAGCCCGTCGTGCGCGACGTCATAGATAGCGACGAGTTCATCGGCCGCTTCCAGGCGGTCGACGAGGTTTCCGTGCGCTCACGCGTCGGCGGCTACCTTCAGGAAGTCCATTTCAAGGATGGCGCCATGGTCAAGCAGGGAGACCTGCTTTTCGTCATCGACCAGCGGCCCTTTATCACCACATTGAATGAGGCGACGGCCTCTCTGGAAGTGGCGAAATCGTCGCTGACGCTTGCCGATGCGCAATATAAGCGCGCGGAATCCCTGTCGACGACAGGCAGCCAGTCGGCGTCGACCCTCGACGATCGCCGCCGCGATCTCATTTCGGCCCAGGCGAATGTGCGCGGCGCGGAAGCGACGGTCGACCGCGCCAATCTGGATATGGATTTCACCAGGATCACCGCGCCGCTCAGCGGCCGGATCGACCGGCGGCTGATCTCGGTCGGCAATCTCGTGCAGGCCGATCAGACCGCGCTGACGACCATCGTGTCGCTCGACCCTATCGACTTCTATTTCGATGTCGACGAGCGCCGGCTGCTTTCCTACGCCGACGAGGCCCGCAAGAACGGCAGCGCCCTGCAGCAGGGCGGCGGCGGGCTCGATGTCACCGTGACGATCGCCGATCCCAAGCAGAAGCCGTTCAAGGGCAAGCTCGACTTCGCCGAAAACCGCGTCGACAACGAATCCGGCACGATCCGTGCCCGCGCCAGATTCCCGAATCCCAATTTCGTTCTGCAGCCTGGCCTGTTCGGACGTATCCAGGTGCAGGGGTCCAACAGCTACAAGGCGATCCTTGTTCCAGACGACGCCATTGGCTCGGACCAGAACCAGCGCGTCGTCTATGTCGCCGATACCGCGGGCAATATCACGCCGAAGCCCGTGCGCCTGGGGCCAAAGCTTTATGGCTACCGCGTCATTCGCGATGGCATGACCGGCGACGAGACCATCGTCGTCAACGGGCTGATGCGTCTCCGGCCGGGCGTCAAGGTTTCGCCTCAGCTGATCGAACTGCCGCAGCAGGCGGCGAATGAAGAGCCGCCGGCGCAAGCCGATGTGCAGGGGACGGACCAATGAGGTTTTCCCACTTTTTCGTCGACCGGCCGATTTTCGCATCGGTTCTTTCCATCGTGCTGCTGATCGTCGGCGGCATCGCCTATTTCCAGCTTCCGGTGGCGCAATATCCCGAGGTTGCGCCTCCCACAATCGTCATTCGCACCTCCTATCCCGGTGCCGACGCGCAAACCATCGCGGATACGGTGGCGACGCCGATCGAGCAGGAAGTCAACGGCGTCGAGGACATGCTCTATATGTCCTCCTATTCCAGCGCCGATGGCTCCATGTCGCTGACGATCACCTTCAAGCTCGGCACCGATCTCGACAAGGCCCAGGTGCTGGTGCAGAACCGCGTCGCCATTGCCGAGCCGCGCCTGCCTGACGATGTCCGCCGTATCGGCATCACCACGGTCAAGAGCTCGCCCGATCTGATGATGGTCGTGCATCTCTTGTCGCCGAACAATCGCTATGACCAGCTCTACATCTCCAACTATGCCCGCACGCGCATCCGCGACGTTCTCGTTCGGCTGGATGGCGTCGGCGACGTGCAGCTCTTCGGCGAACGGCAATATTCGCTGCGCATCTGGCTCGATCCGCAAAAACTCGCCGGCTACGGCATGACCGCAGGCGACATCGTTCAGGCGCTTCGCGATCAGAACGTGCAGGTTTCCGGCGGCACGATCGGCGGACCGCCCGTCTCGGGCACCAACGCTTTCCAATATACGGTGACGACGCAGGGGCGCTTTTCAGATGCGCGGCAATTCCGCTATGTCATCGTCAAGGCGACCGGCAACGGCCGTCTCGTGCAGCTGCAGGATGTCGCGCGCATCGAGCTCGGCGCGCAGGATTATGTCACCAACAGTTATCTGAACGGCAGCCCTGCGGTTGCGCTCGGCGTCTTCGCGCGGCCGGGCACCAATGCTCTTGCTGCGGCTGCCGATATTCAGAAGACCATGCAGAGCCTGTCGCAGGATTTCCCGCAGGGCCTCGAATATCGCATCATCTACAACCCGACCGAGTTCATCGCCGAATCGATCAACGAAGTTTACAAGACCATCTTCGAAGCGGCCGTTCTCGTGGCCATCGTCGTGCTAGTCTTCCTGCAATCGTGGCGAACGGCGATCATCCCGATCGTTGCCATCCCCGTTTCGCTGATCGGCACCTTCGCCTTCCTGTTGGCCTTCGGCTTCTCGCTCAACATGCTGACGCTGTTCGGCCTGGTGCTGGCGATCGGTATCGTCGTCGATGATGCGATCGTGGTGGTCGAAAACGTCGAGCGAAACCTTGCGCTCGGCATGACGCCGAAAGAGGCGTCGCATGTGACGATGAACGAGGTGGGCACGGCGGTTCTGGCGATCTCGCTGGTGCTGATCGCGGTCTTCGTGCCGACGGCCTTCATTCCGGGTATCTCCGGGCAGTTTTACAGGCAGTTCGCGGTGACGATCTCGGTCGCGACGGCGATTTCCTGCCTGAACTCGCTGACCCTGTCGCCGGCGATTGCCGCGATCGTGCTGCGCCCGCACAGCCACGAGAAATCCAACAATATCTTTGCGCGGTTCGGCCGTGCCCTGGGCGATGGGTTCAATCGCGGCTTCGAGCGGATGAGCCAAGGCTATTCCTGGATCGTGCGGCACCTCGTCACGACGTGGACGGCGCTTGCCTGCGCGCTTCTTGTCTTTGCCGCGCTCTTGGCCGGCACCTGGTATATGGGCAGGATCGTGCCGCAAGGCTTCGTTCCCACAATGGACCAGGGCTATGCCATCGTCGTCGTGCAGCTGCCCGACGGTGCTTCGCTGGCGCGCACCAACGCCGTCATCCAGAAGGCGACCGACATCATCAAGAAGACGCCAGGCATCGAGAATGCCGTCGCCTTCGCCGGCTTCAACGGCGCGACCTTTACCAATGCCTCGAATTCCGGCGTCATCTTCACGCCGTTCAAGCCTTTCGAAGAGAGGCTGAAGTCCGGAGATTCGGCCACCAAGATCATCGGCCAGCTCTTTGGCAGCCTCCAGGGCATCCAGGAAGCCTTCATCATCGCCATCCCTCCGCCTTCGATCCGCGGCGTCGGCAATTCCGGCGGCTTCAAGATGCAGATCATGGACCGGGAAAATGCGGATATGCGCCGCATCCTGCCACTTGCCTATCAGATGATGGGCGTAGCCGCGCAGAATAAGGGCGTCAGCGGTGTCTTTACCACCTTCTCCGCCAACAGCCCGCAATATTTCCTGGCGATCGACCGCGACAAGGCGCGGGCGCTCAACGTGCCGATCCCGAATATCTTCGAGACCCTGTCGATCAATCTGGGTGCGTCATACGTCAACGACTTCAATGCCTTCGGCCGCGTCTATCAGGTGCGGGCGCAAGCCGATCAGCAATATCGCATGGATCGCGACGATATTCTCGCGCTGAAGGTTCGCTCGGCGACCGGGGCGCTGGTGCCTCTCGGCACGCTGGTCGATATCCGCGACACGACCGGACCGGCGCTGGTGCAGCGCTACAACATGTATGTCTCTGTTCCGCTCCAGGGCAATCCGGGGCCGGGCGTCTCCACCGGCACGGCTCTGGACACCATGGAGGGGATGGCAAAGAACCTGCTGCCAGCCGGCACGACCTTCGAGTGGACGGAACTGGCCTATCAGGAGAGGCATACCGGCAACACGGCAATCTACATCTTCGCCCTGTCGGTCATCTTCGTCTTCCTGGCGCTCTCGGCGCAGTATGAAAGCTGGGTCCTGCCGCTTGCCATCATCCTCATCGTGCCGCTGGCGGTTCTGGCGGCGCTGATCGGCGTGCATCTCAGGGGGATGGACAACAATATCCTGACGCAGATCGGGCTGATCGTGCTGATCGGCCTTGCGGCAAAGAACGCGATCCTGATCGTCGAGTTCGCGCGGCAGGCGCAGGCTGAGGGAAAAAGCGCGGTCGAAGCGGCGATCGAGGCCAGCCATCTGCGTCTGCGCCCGATCCTGATGACGGCCTTCGCCTTCATCTTCGGCGTCGTGCCGCTGATGATCGCCACCGGCCCGGGCGCGGAAATGCGCCAGTCGCTCGGCACGGCCGTCTTCTCCGGCATGCTCGGCGTGACGCTGTTCGGCCTGTTCCTGACGCCGGTCTTCTACGTCGTCCTGCGCCGGCGGCGCAGACAGGCCGAAGCTGCCGCTCAAGAACCCTCGGCTATCGATACCGCGGCACAGTGATACGGATCAGGGCGGTCGAGCGTTTCACGGAAGCGCTCGACCGCCCTGATCGTTTGTTCTTTACGCAATCGCAGATGGGAAACTGCCGGGCGGTTTTCCTGGAAATGCTCTAGAGATGCGGATTGCGCGGCCGGTATCTCTTGACCAGCTGCTGATTGGTCTCCTTGGCGCCGGGCATATTGGCGCTGAGGTAGACGGGCGGATCGCCATCTTTGGAGAGTTCGGCGGCGACATCGGCGAAGATGGCGTTCAGCACCGTGGCGCCGACGGCTGTGGAGGCCGGGCCGACCTTCAGGCCGGTGCCCGGCAGGTCGATCATCGCGTCGCCGGGCGGCAGGCCGTTGTCCAGTACGATATCGGCGACATCGGCAAGCTTCCTGCGGCCGTTGGCAATGGCGGCCGAATAGGCAAGCGAGGTGATGGCGATGACCGTGGCACCGATCTCGCGGCCGTAATCCGCCGCTTCGAGCGGTGCTGCATTGACGCCGGAATTGGAGGCGATGATCAGCACGTCGCCCGGCTGCATGCCGTAACGTTCGAAGATCGGGCGGATGAGGCCTTCAGTGCGCTCGTAGACGGAGCTGATGACGGCACCTTCGTGCAGCATGGCGGATCCCACCAGCACCGGGACGGTGAAGGCCAGCCCGCCGGCGCGATAATGCACCTCTTCCGCCAGCATATGCGAATGGCCGGTGCCGAAGACATAGACGCGGCGATCGGCGCGCGCGGCCGCGCAAATGGCGGCGGAAGCCCTCGCCATGGGTTCGGCGAGCGTTTCGCGCAGGGTTTCCAGCCGGCCGATGAGGCCGGAGAAATAGCTGTCCGTGACTGCGGTCATGCCGAGCTTCCTTTTTAGAGCATCTCCAGGAAAAGTGCGCAGCGGTTTTCCGTCCGGAATGCGTAAGACTAACAAGATGGAGCGTTTTCGCGATTCGAAGAATGGCGGAAACGCCCTAATGTTTCAGGCCGAAGGCTGGCCGGAGATCCATGTTTCGGTGACTTCGATACCGTCGTTGATGTGAACGAGGTCGGCGCGGGTTCCCGGCGTCAGGTGGCCCCGATCCGCAAGCCGCAGGAAGCGGGCGGGATAGGAGGTTGCCATGCGCAGCGCCTCCGCCAGGGGCAGCTCGAGCACATTGACGCCGTAGCGGATCGTCGAGGCCATATCGACGTCGGAGCCGGCCAGCGTGCCGTCGTCCAGCGTCAGCTTCGAGCAGTAGCCGCCCTTGGTACGATAGACCGTACGGCCGTTCAGTGTGAAACTCGGAAGATCGGTGCCGACCAGCGACATGGCATCGGTAACGAAGAACAGACGGCCTTCACCGCGCTTGGCGCGCAGCGCCACTCTGAGCGCCGTCGGCTCGACATGGTGGCCGTCGGCGATGATGCCGCACCAGGGGGCGGGGTGATCGATAGCGGCGCCGACGAGGCCGGGCGTGCGATGGCCCATCTGGCTCATGGCGTTGAAGAGATGGGTGACGCCACGGGCGCCGACATCGAAGCGCGCATTGGCGGCTTCCGCCGTGCAATCGCTGTGGCCGATGCTGACGATGACGCCGCCCTCGGCGAGCGCCTGTACCTGCCGCTCCGTCACCTGCTCGGCGGCCATGGTGACCAGCAGCGTGCCGATCGCCTCGCGGGCGCGGATAAAGGTTCTGACGTCGCTATCCTCGACCGGACGCATCAGCTCGGCAAGATGGGCACCCTTGCGGGCCGGTGCCAGATGCGGGCCTTCCAGATGCAGGCCGGCGACGCCGCGATTGGCTTTCACGGCTTCGACGGCAGCCTCGATGGATGCCGTCGTGGCAGCCGCGACGTCGGTGATGAGGGTGGGCAGGAGCGAGGTCGTGCCGTAGGGGCGGTGCCCCTCGGCGATCATATACATGGATTCCGGCGAGGGATCGTCGTTCAGCATGCGGCCGCCGCCGCCGTTCACCTGCGCGTCGATGAAGCCCGGCGACAGGACGCCGCCCGTCAGCTGGATGGTTTCGGCATTGTCGGGTACGTCGTTGATGCCGGTGATGGCATGGATGCGGCCGTTGCCGATCACGAGAGCGCTGTCCTCGTGAAAACGATCGCCATCGAAGATGCGGGCGCCTGTAAAGACCTTGTAGTCCATCACATGGTCTCCGTCACCTTGAGAAGATTAGCCGGCTTATCCGGATCGAAACCCTTGCGGCGCGTCACCGCCTCGATCAGGCGGTAGTAGCAGAGCAGCGAAACCAGCGGGTCGAGCAGGCCGTTGCCGGTGCTCGGCATGCGCAGATTGATGCCGGCAAGCGGGGCGGTCGAGAAGGAGACGGCGGTGGCGCCGAGCTTCTGCAGGCGCTCGAGGGCCTGTGCATTGTTGGGGAAGGCGGCATCGTCGGGCGAGAAGGCGACGATCGGGAAGCCCGGCTGCACGAGGCGCATCGGGCCGTGCATCAGTTCGGCCAGCGAGAAGGCTTCCGCATGGATGCCAGCGGTTTCCTTGGCCTTCAATGCCGCTTCGAGCGCGATGGCGAAGGCGGGACCGCGGCCGCCGGTGTAGAGCGAGGAAGCGTTGAAGAGAACATCCTCGGCGGCCTGGCCATCGATGCCCGAGGTTGCGGCCAGTGCGTCCGGCAGCTTTGCAAGACCGTCAATCAGCGCCTTGTCCTGCGAGATTGCGGCCGTAACGCCGGCAAGCGCGACGGCAGAGGCGATGAAGGACTTGGTGGCGGCAACGCTCTGTTCCTTGCCGGCATTGAGGCCGAGCACGATATCCGCTTCCTTGGCGAGCGGGCTATCGGTGACGTTGACGACGGCGATCGTCGTGGCGCCACCCTTCTTGGCGGCCGCCTGCAGGGCGATGATGTCAGGACTGCCGCCGGACTGCGATACGGTGAAGTGGATGCCGCCCTTCAGATGCAGCGGGGCGCCATATACCGAGGCGATCGACGGGCCGACCGAGGCGACGGGGATGCCGCGCGAGATTTCGAACAGATACTTGAAGAAGGTTGCCGCATGGTCGGAAGAGCCGCGCGCTGCCGTGGTGACCAGGGAGGGGGTGGTCGAGGAGAAGAGCTTTGCGATCTCGGCAAAGACAGGCTTTTCCTTTTCAAGCAGCGTTGCAACGACCTCCGGCGACTGGCCGGCTTCCGTCAGCATCAGGGATTGGGTCTTGCTCATAGGTCATCTCCAATTCTCAATTCTGTAACAAAATCATAAGCATCGCCGCGATAGTGCGAGCGGGTATATTCAACGACGCGCTGGTCCGCCAGGCGCGAGACACGCTCGATCAGAAGGGCGGGCGCACCCGCCTTTACGGTCAGGATCGATGCGGAGGTGGGGTCCAGCGTCACGGCAGTCAGTCTCTGCTGCGCGCGCACCGGTTTGAAGCCCCTGGCGGCCAGGGCATCGTAGAGCGACCCTTCGGATATGGCGTCCTCGCCCAGGAATTTCATGGGAACGACGGCACGCTCGATGGCGAGCGGCTGGCCGTCGGCGAGGCGCAGGCGGTCCAACCGCAATACCGGTTCGTCAAGACCGAGGCCGAGAAGAAAGGTTTCTTCGGGCGCCGGCGGGCTGATGGTGCGCTGGAGGATGCGGGCCGCCGGTTCGCGGCCGCGAGAGCGCATGTCGGCGGAGAAGGAGGAGAGGCGCCAGAGCGGCTGCTCGATGCGCTCGACATGCTGCGAGACGAAGGTGCCGCTGCCGTGACGCGATTCGATGACGCCCGATGCCAGCAGGTCGCGATAGGCGGTTCTGACCGTCACCCGGCCGATCTGCAGGGCGCCGGCAAGATCGCGCTCGCCCGGAAGCGCCGTGCCTGACTTCAGCAGTCCTTCCTGGATGAGGCCCGTCAGTGCCTGCGCGAGACGTTTATAGAGCGGTCCGCTCCCGGTGCCTTCGCCGAGACCGCGATTGTTCAATTCAGCGATCAAACTGGTTCTATCCATGGATATTATTTAGAACCTATTTAGAACCAATTCACAAGATGAATCTGTTCACGGGCAAAAAAGAATCGGCCGGGCGTTTGGAGCGCCCGGCCGATGATTGCGAGCGTTGGGCATGCCCGGCTCAGTTCTTGGTGAAGATATAGTCCGTTTCCTGGCGCAATACCTCGCCCGGGCGGAGCACCGCATCGGGGAAGCCCTCATGATTGATGGCATCAGGCCAGACCTGGGTTTCCAGGCAGAAGCCCGCGAACGGTCCGATCTTTTGACCGTCGTGACCGGGAACCGGAACGTTGAGCTTGAAGGCGGTGTAGAATTGCACGCCGGGCTCGGTGGTGCGCACTTCCAGCGACACGCCGGAATTGACGCTGCGGGCAAGCACGACGGACCGTTTGGCCGTACGTTCGCTGGAGAAGCAGAAATTGTGGTCGTAAAGCGCCTGTTCCGATCCTTCGAAGCGCTTCATGGGCGACATCTCGCGGAAATCGAAGACCGTGCCTTCGACCGGGCGAATTTCGCCCGTCGGCACCTGCTTGTCGTCGGTCGGGGTGTAGTGATCGGCGGCGATCATGATGTCGTGGCCAAGCGTGTCGTCGCGGCCGTCGAGATTGAAATAGGCGTGCTGGCAGATATTGGCGAGCGTCGGCTGGTCGGTGGTCGATTCGTAGGTGACGGATAGTTCGCCGTTGCCATGCACCCGATAGGTTGCCTGGATCGTGCAATTGCCGGGATAGCCGGCGCGGCCATCGGGATCGACGATCTTGAGGACGACGCGGTCGGTATCGTGCTCGACGATGGTCCAGTTGCGCTTGGCGATATTGTCCTTGCCGCCGTGCAGATGGGTGACGCCCTTCTCGTTGAGCTCCAGCTGGTACTGCTTGCCGTCCAGCGCGAAGCGGCCGGCGCCGATGCGGTTGGCGCAGCGGCCGGGCGTGGCACCGAAATAGGAAGAATGGGCGGGATAATCGGGGAAATTGTCGAAGCCGAGCAGCAGGGCAGGCTGGTGGCCTTCAAGCCGAAGATCCTGGATGACCGCACCCCATGAGATGACGTGCGCTGTCAGGCCGCCGCCGACGATCTTGACGCGATAGACGGTATCCCCATCGGCCGTCGTTCCAAAAACTTCCCGCTGCAAAGTATTTTCCGTCATATCAGCTCATCCATGGCTATCGAAAAGGCAAGGCCAGACCCTGCCCCCATTCGCATCGATCCGCAACCGGTCCGATGGCGAAATCTAGGGGCGGGCGATGAGGGATCAAGGCACGATTAGGCGTCAAGCTGCTACGCTGCGCTGGAAGTGTGCAATGCCGATGACAGATCGACGGGTTTCCGCAACTGCCCCTCACCCTAGCCCTCTCCCCGCTTGCGGGGAGAGGGGACGACGGTGCCGGACGATTGCTTTCAGTTGAAAGGAGAACTTTCGGCGTGCCGGAGTGCTTCCTCCCCCCGGCAAGCGGTGAGAGGGTTGGGGTGAGGGGCTAAGCCAGAGATGTCAGGAGACCGGGCGTTCCTTAGCGAGCCGGTGCCAGCAGTCTGGTGGCTTGGGGGGTGACAATCGCGCTGAACAGTCCGGGATCGTTGAAAGCTCTCGCGGAGAGCATTGCCCCATGAACCGCTGCCATCAGCATCTGGGCTTCCTGTTCCGGCGGCTTGTCCAAGCGGAAGACGCCTTGTTCGGCTCCGGTTTTCAGCACGGACGCAAGCCATTGTGCGAGACTATTGAAATGGGCGCGGACGCGGGATGCGACCTCTTCCGGCAGCATCTGCATCTCGCAAGCAAGCATCGCGCAGACGCAGAAGGGCAAAGAGGCATCGCGAATGCATGTCTGCCAGAAATTCACATAGGATCGCAATTGTTCGGCAGGGCTTGAGAACTGTTCACGAAGAGAATTCAGACCCGCTTCCGCCTGCTGCCGGTAGCGATCCACCAGTACCGAGACCAGCTCGGCCTTCGTCGGGAAATGATGGTGGATGCTGGCTTTTCTGATGCCGATCGCGGCCGAGATATCCGCATAGCTGAACCCGTTGTAGCCTCCGGCGACGATGAGAGACTGCGCGGTGTCGAGAATTTTTTCGGAGGTGGAAGCCGTTGATTTCATGTGGCTGCCTACCTTCTGGTAGGTCGTTTGTCAAGATGTCGCGGCGCTTCCGATCCCTCACAAAGAGGTGTTCAAGCGTCGGGTTGACTTCGCAATTTTACCTTCCTACTAGTAGGTAGATTTCAAAATGGAGCCTACCAATGTCAAGCAACTCTCTGAGCCAGTCCAACTGGCTGCGATCCTATTATTTCGTGCGTGCGCTTTTCTCCGTCGCCTGGATTGTCGCCGCCATTCTTTTGCGCGGGCAACTCGGTGCCGTCGCGTTTTTGCTCGTGATCTACCCGGCATGGGACGCTCTCGCCAATCTGGTTGACGCTCGGGCAAACGGCGGTCTGAAAGCCAACTCCTCTCAAGCGCTGAACGTCGTCGTCAGCACGATCACCGCGCTTGCGGTGATCGTTGCGGTCAGCAACGGCACCTATGCCGTTCTGGCGGTGTTCGGGATTTGGGCGATCTTTTCCGGTCTGCTGCAGCTGTACACAGGGGTAAGGCGCTGGCGTCATTATGGCGCACAATGGGTGATGATCCTGAGTGGCGCCCAATCGGCCCTTGCCGGCGGATTCATGATCAGCCGATCGCTTGGCACGGCAGCGCCGACGATCCTGGACATCACTCCCTATGTGGCGTTCGGCGCATTCTACTTCCTGCTTTCGGCAATCTGGCTCTCTGTCGCAGCCTATCGCAACGCAGGCGCATAGACATTCCCTGGTGCGGCGGCGATAGGGCTGAAGTCATCGAGCGAAGGCAATGCTCAGCGTGACAATTCCTTCGTCGCCCTTTCCAGCCCGCCGAGCGTCAGCGGATACATGCGGTCGCTCATCAGGCGGCGGATGATGGAGATCGAGGTGGTATGGCCCCAGTAGTTTTCGGGCACTGGGTTCAGCCAGATGCATTTGCGGAAATGGCCGGTCATGCGAGCGAGCCAAGTCTCGCCGGATTCCTTGTTCCAGTGTTCCACCGAGCCGCCCGGATGGTTGATTTCGTAGGGGCTCATGGAGGCGTCGCCGACAAAGACGACGCGATAGTCGGGGCCGAAGGTGCGGATGAGATCGGTTGTGGCCGTGATATCGACGCGCCGGCGGCGATTGTCCTTCCACACGCCTTCATAGAGGCAGTTGTGGAAGTAGAAATATTCCATATGGCGAAACTCTGATCGTGCGGCGGAAAACAGCTCTTCCACGACGCGGATATGATCGTCCATCGAGCCGCCGACATCGAAGAACATCAGGAGTTTGACGGCGTTGCGCCGCTCCGGCCGCGTCTGGACGTCGAGATAGCCATGCTCGGCGGTGGAGCGGATGGTGCCGGAGAGATCGAGTTCCTCGGCGGCGCCCTCGCGCACCCAGCGGCGCAAACGCTTCAGCGCCACCTTGATGTTGCGGGTGCCGAGTTCGACGCTGTCGTCGAGATTCTGGAAATCGCGGCGATCCCAGACTTTGACCGCGCGGCGATGGCGCGAGGTTTCCTGGCCGATGCGGACGCCTTCCGGATTGTAGCCATAGGCGCCAAAGGGCGAAGTGCCGGCCGTGCCGATCCATTTCGAGCCGCCCTGATGCCGGCCCTTTTGCTCGGCCAGCCGCTCACGCAGCGTCTCCATCAGCTTGTCGAAGCCACCAAGAGCCTCGATCTCTCTTCTTTCCTCTTCGGTCAGATGCCGTTCGGCGAGCTTGCGCAGCCATTCCTCGGGTATGGCGGTCGCTTCAACGGCGTCGGCATTGCCGCCGATCGCTTCCACGCCACGGAAATAATCGGCAAAGACCTGATCGAAGCGATCGATGAAGCGCTCGTCCTTGATGAGCGTCGTGCGCGCCAGATAGTAGAAGGCCTCGACGTCATAGTCGGCAATCCCCTCTTCCATCCCCTCGAGCAGCGACAGGAATTCCCGGAGCGTCACCGGAACCTTCGCTTCCTTCAGTTTCAGGAAGAAGGGAATGAACAAGCCTCAAGTCCTTTCCTGGCCGATCTCCTCCACATCATACGGCGTGGTCTGGTAGATCTCGTTGATCCAGTTGCCGAAGAACAGGTGCGCGTGGCTGCGCCACCGGTTCTGCGGCGGGATTTCCGGGTCGTTGTGCGGGAAGTAGTTGTGCGGCATCTTGATCGGCACGCCGGCATTCACGTCCCGGAAATATTCGTCCGCAAGCGACGTGGAATCATATTCCACGTGATTGAACATGTAGAGCCGGTTGCAGGCCTGTTCGTGCACCAGGCAGACGCCCATCTCGCTCGAATCCATCAGGATCTGCAGGCCGGGCACCTTCTCGATGTCGGCGCGCTTCACCTCCGTCCAGCGCGAGACCGGCACGGCGAAATCGTCGGAAAAGCCGTTGAGATAGACGGAGGAGGGCTTCAGGTTCTGGTGGCGGTACACCCCGAAAGCCTTTTCCTTCAGCGTATACTTCGGCACCTTGTGGAAGTGGTAGATCGCCGCCATGGCGCCCCAGCAGACGTTGAGCGTCGAATGGACGTTGGTGGCCGTCCACTCGAAGATCTGCTGCATTTCGTCCCAGTAGGTCACGTCCTCATATTCGAGCAGCTCGATCGGCGCGCCGGTGATGATGAAGCCGTCGAACTTGCGATGCTTCACTTCGTCCCAGGTCTCATAGAAGGAGAGCAGATGCTCCTCGGAGGTGTTCTTGGCCTTGTGTGCGCCGATGCGCACCAGCGAAAATTCCACCTGCAGCGGCGATGCGCCGACCAGGCGCGCCATCTGGACCTCGGTCTTGATCTTGTTCGGCATGAGGTTGAGGAGCCCGATCTGAAGGGGGCGGATATCCTGACGGAACGCCACCGTTTCGGTCATCACCCGCACACCCTCGTTCTGGAGGGTTTCAAACGCGGGCAGCGTATCGGGAATTCTGATGGGCATCGTTTCACTCGACCAAATACAAAAAAACCGGCCGCGATAAGAATCGCTACCGGTCCGCACGCGGCCCTTTAGCGAGTTGTTTAACGTGGCTGCAAGCCGGCCGGCCAAATCACCACGAGGAGAGATGCATAAACCTGCTGATGCGGCGGGTCAATGGCCAAGCTTTGCGGGGCTGGCGGCCGTGTTCTGATGTCGGTTGCCGCTTACAGATGTTCAAGAAGGCTTTCCGGTCAGAGCCGTCCTATTTCCCTTGCCCACGCGCCATGAAGGCAAGCCGCTCGAACAGGTGGACGTCCTGCTCGTTCTTCAGCAATGCGCCATGCAGTTTCGGCAGCGCGTTCTTCGCATCGGCGCGCAGGGTGGCGGGATCGACGTCGTCGGCGACGAGGAGGCGGATCCAATCAAGGGCCTCGGAGGTCGAGGGTTTTTTCTTCAGGCCCGGCACATCGCGGATTTCGAAGAATTGCGTCAGGGCGGCGTGCACCAGCGCCTGCTTGATGCCGGGATAATGCACGTCGACAATGCGCGCCAGCGTCTCCATGTCGGGGAAGCGGATATAGTGGAAGAAGCAGCGGCGCAGGAAGGCGTCCGGCAATTCCTTCTCGTTGTTCGACGTGATGATGACGATCGGGCGGATAGCGGCCTGGACGGTTTCGCCGGTCTCATAGACATGGAACTCCATGCGGTCGAGTTCCTGCAGTAGATCGTTCGGAAACTCGATGTCGGCCTTGTCGATCTCGTCGATCAGCAGCACGCATTTTTTCGGCGCGGTGAAGGCCTGCCAAAGCTTGCCCTGCCTGATATAGTTGCCGACATCATGAACTCTAATGTCGCCGAGCTGGCTGTCACGCAGGCGCGATACGGCATCGTATTCGTAGAGGCCCTGCTGTGCCTTGGTGGTCGACTTGATGTTCCACTCGATGATCTCGAGGCCGAGCGCTGACGCCACCTGGCGGGCGAGTTCGGTCTTGCCTGTGCCCGGCTCACCCTTTACCAGCAAGGGTCGTTCCAACCGGATGGCGGCGTTGACGGCGACCATCAGGTCCTTGTCGGCGATGTAGTCGGCGGTTCCTTGAAATTGCATCGGAAGGCTTTCTCAATCTTTCAAGGGCAAGCTAATTGCTGACCTAATTCGGTTCAAGACGCGAAAACGTGTATATAGGGACGTGATCTCACCGATCCGCCACAAGGATGGACATGAGGGCGGGTCATGATTAACTGAGGGGATGTGCGTCGCAGGGAAGTGCTGATGGCAGTTGAAGCGCAAGCCAAGCCGAATATGCAAGGCAACGAGCAGGTCGGATACGATTTCAGCCTTTTCTTTCGGCTGCGAATGATGTTCTCGGCGTTCTGGAACTCACCGGTCCGCATCAAGATCATTTCGCTGACTGTGGCGCTTTTCGTGATTATCCTGGTCACCGCATACGTCCAGGTGCTGCTGAACAGCTGGAACGCTCCGTTTTACGATTCGTTGGCGCGGCGCGATATCTCCGCCTTCTTCCACCAGCTCGGCGTCTTCGGCATCATCGCCGGCTCGCTTCTGGTTCTCAACGTCATCCAGGCCTGGCTGAACCAGATGACGGCGCTCTACATGCGTGAGGGACTGGCGAGAGATCTGGTGAACCAGTGGCTGCAGGCCAAGCGCGCGCTTCGCCTTGCCTCTTCCGGTCTCATCGGCGTCAATCCCGATCAGCGTTTGCACGAGGATGCGCGCAATCTTGCCGAAAGCACGACGGGCCTTGCCATCGGTCTCGTACAGGCGACGATCCTGCTTTTGAGCTTCATCGGCGTCCTTTGGGAGCTGTCGAGCGGCATGGTCTTCCATTTCAAGGGCGCGAGCTTCTCCATCCCCGGCTACATGGTCTGGGCGGCAATTCTTTATGCCGGATCGGCATCCTTCCTCAGCCAGTTCGTCGGCCGCCGGCTGGTGCGGTTGAATGCCGACCGCTATTCGAAGGAAGCCGAGCTGCGCTTCGCGCTCATGCATGCCAACGAACATATGCCGGCGATCACCATTGCCGGCGGCGAAGAGAACGAGCGCCGGCGCATCAATCTCGATATATCAGCCGTGCTCGCCGTCATCCGCCAGCTCGCCATCGCCAATACCAACCTCACCTGGGTTTCCGCCGGTTACGGCTGGCTGGTGCTGATCATCCCGATCCTGGTGGCGGCACCTGCCTATTTCTCCGGCGGACTCACCTTCGGCCAGCTCATGGTGGCGGTCGGCGCATTCAACCAAGTCAATTCGGCCCTGCGCTGGTATGTTGCCAATTTCGGACCCATCGCGGAATGGCGTGCGACCTTGATGCGCGTCACCGATTTCCGTCAGGCGCTGACGGAAATGGACGACAAGACGCCGATGCCGCATACCCTCGTCTTCGACAGGGCAGCTCCGGGCACGATGGTGTGGACCGACCTGGAGGTTTCGACGAAGACCAATGACGAGGCCACGGAGAACGGTTTCCGGATCTCCGAGGGCACGATCACGATCAATGCCGGCGAGCACATCATGATCAACGGCGATCATGGCGTGAACCGGAGATTGCTGTTCGAGGTGCTGGCGCATCAATGGTATAGCGGTGCCGGAACGGTCAGCCTGCCGCCGATGGAAGATATGCTGTTCGTGCCGCATACGCCCTATGTGCCGACTGGTACGCTCAGGGAGGCAATCTGCTTCCCGGACGATACGGATGCCTATGACGATGCCGCCGTCGATGCCGTCATGGACAAAGTGGGCCTCGGCCGCCTGAAGAGCCGCCTCGACACGCAAGCCCGCTGGGACCGGTTGCTGGATACCGAGGAGCAGAAGGCCGTCGGCTTTGCGCATCTGCTGCTGGCAAAGCCGAAATGGATCATTCTTGACGACGCCTTCGAAGGACTGGAGGCCGAAGTTCAAGCAGCGGCCTGCGCCATGCTGGCGGACCTTGCCGATGTGACGATGATCTATATCGGCCGCTCGGACGCTTATGTGCATGCGCTGTCGCCGCGTGTCCTGCATATGCAGGCTCTCGCCCTGCAAGAGCAAAGCACCGCAATAGATACGCCTTCCGAATCTGCCGATGCGGACCTGAAGAACGAGAAGAAAGCCAATACGCGATAGCGCGGCCTTGCAGGCGTCGGCGGCGCTGGTGTGGCTTCAATTCGCTCAAAACCAAAAACGCCCCGTCCAAGGACGAGGCGTTTTCATGCAAGCAAGAGGTTAAGGCTCAGTCCTTGGCGCGCTCGACATAGGAATTGTCTTCCGTGGCGATGACGACGCGGGTGCCGGCGTTGATGTGCGGCGGCACCAGGGTGCGGATGCCGTTCGACAGCATGGCGGGCTTGTAGGAAGAGGATGCCGTCTGGCCCTTGACGACCGGCTCGGTCTCGGTGATCTCCAGCGTGACGTGGCGCGGCAGTTCGAGCGCCAGCGGGATGCCTTCGTGGATCGACAGGATGCAGGTCATGCCTTCCTGGAGGTAGGCCTTCTGGTCGCCCATGGTTTCGACGTCGACAACGACCTGGTCGTAGGTGGCCGGGTTCATGAAGTGGAAGCCTTCGCCGTCTTCATAGAGATACTGGAAGTTCACGTCTTCGACGAAGGCGCGTTCGACCTGCTCGGTGGTGCGCCAGCGCTCGGAGACCTTCACGCCATCGACGATGCGGCGCATGTCGACCTGGGTGACCGGAGTGCCCTTGCCCGGATGAAAGTTCTGGGCGGTGAGAACGACGTAGAGCTTGCCGTCGACGTCGAGAACGTTGCCCTTGCGGACCGAAGAGGCGATGACCTTGACCATAAGACTTCCTTGTAACGCTGCGTTTTGCGTCGTAGAGGGACTGTCGAAATGCTCTCCGAGACGCAGCAATTGTTTGCTTGGGGGCGCAACTACCCTAAATCAATGGAAATTGCCACCCCCAACGCGGCTTGCGCCCCGAAGAAAGCTAGGAATGAAGCCAACGACGAGCAAAGCGTCCCCCTGGTGGACCCGCAATGTCCATGCCGATCGGCGGCCGTTCCTCATCGGGCGCAACGCGATCCAGGCGGCGATGCGCGTGTTCTTCGCGCGCAACGATTTCATCGAGGTCGATACGGCGACGCTGCAGGTGTCGCCCGGCAACGAGGCGCATCTTCATGCTTTCAGGACAGAGGGGCTGACGACGGACGGCAGAGCATCGCCTCTCTACCTGCACACGTCGCCCGAATTCGCCTGCAAGAAGCTGCTTGCGGCCGGTGAAGAGCGCATTGCCTGCTTTGCCCATGTCTATCGCAACCGCGAGCGCGGGCCGCTGCACCATCCGGAATTCACCATGCTGGAATGGTATCGGGCAGGGGAGAATTACGAGACGCTAATGGCCGATTGCTCGGCACTGCTGGCGCTTGCGGCCGAGACCGTTGGGGCGAAGAAACTCACCTATCGCGGTGCCGAGACCGACCCGTTCCTGCAGCCGGAGCGCATCAGCGTGGCAGCCGCCTTCGAGTGCTATGCCGGCATCGACCTCTTTGCGTCCATCGGTCTCGACGGATCGACCGATCGCGAGCGGCTGGCGGCGGATATGCGCCGTGTCGGCATACGCGTTGCCGACGACGACCTCTGGCAGGATCTCTTCAGCCGGGTGCTGGTCGAGAAGGTCGAGCCCAATCTCGGCTTCGGCCGCGCCACGATCCTCGATGAATATCCCGTTTCCGAAGCGGCACTTGCCCGGCCTTCGGCTGCGGATCACCGCGTTGCCGAGCGCTTCGAGCTTTATGCCTGCGGCGTCGAGCTTGCCAATGCCTTCGGCGAGCTCACCAATGCCGGGGAGCAGCGGCGCCGGTTCGAGATCGAGATGGCGGAAAAGCAGCGCGTCTATGGAGAGACCTATCCGCTGGACGAAGATTTTCTGGCAGCGCTCGCCGTCATGCCGGAGGCGAGCGGTATTGCGCTCGGTTTCGACCGGCTTGTCATGCTGGCAACGGGCGCTTCGCGGATCGAGCAGGTGCTGTGGGCGCCGGTTACGGAGTATGGCGCATGAACGTGATGCGTCCGATCCGGACTATCGGCGAACTGGAGCGCGCCGGATTGATCGATGCCGGCCAGGCGGTCGCACTGGAGGCGGTGGCCGAGCGATATGCAGTCGCCCTGACGCCGGCCGTCACGCGATTGATCGACCCGGCCGATCCCGCCGATCCCATCGCCCGGCAGTTCGTGCCCGATGCGGCCGAATTGGTCGTCACGCCTGAGGAGCGCGCCGATCCGATCGGCGATCACGCCCATAGCCCGGTCGAAGGCATCGTGCATCGCTATCCGGACCGTGTGCTGCTGAAGGCCGTGCATGTCTGTCCGGTCTATTGCCGCTTCTGTTTCCGGCGCGAGATGGTCGGGCCGCAGGGGCTCGGAACGCTGGATGGCGACGCATTGGATGGTGCTTTTGCCTATATCCGCAATCATAAAGAGATCTGGGAAGTCATCCTCACCGGCGGGGATCCGCTTATTCTCTCGCCGCGGCGGCTGGAAGAGATTCTGCAGCAGCTTGCCGATATCGATCATGTGAAGATCGTTCGCTTCCATACGCGCGTTCCTGTCGTCGATCCGGCGAAGATCGACGCGGCGTTGATCGCGGCGCTGAAGGCGAGCGGCAAGACCGTTTATGTGGCTCTGCATGCCAATCATCCTCGGGAGCTGACGGATGAGGCGCGGGCCGCCTGTGCCCGGCTCGTCGATGCGGGGATCGTGCTGGTCAGCCAGTCGGTGTTGCTGAAGGGTGTAAACGACGATCCCGACGTGCTGGCGGCCTTGATGAGGGTCTTCGTCGAAACGCGGGTGAAGCCCTACTACCTGCATCATCCCGACCTTGCACCCGGCACCAGCCATTTCCGTGTGACCATCGCCGAGGGACAGGCGATCGTTGCCGCTCTGCGTGGGCGCATTTCAGGCCTTTGCCAACCTGCTTATATACTTGATATTCCAGGTGGTTACGGCAAGGCGGATATCGGCGAGAGTTCGGTTCGCCAGTTGAGCGAAGGCTGCTATTCGGTTTCAGACTATCGCGGCGGCGATCATATCTATCCGCCCGAGGCCTAGATTCGGCCCTTTTACCTTACGCTTGTACTGACGCTAAGATTGTTATGAGATTTTTCGAATAAAACGTAATGGCGAGTTGACCCGTTAACCTTATTGCGGGCACCGCCCTCTCCTAAAGCTATCGGAACAGAATATTAGTAATTATGAATATTCGTGCGTAAACGGCAAGTTGCATGCTTTACGCGTGGTAAACTCCAATCGGATAAATATCAAATATAGACTTTTCCTACGAAGTATAAGTCGGTTGCATTTACCACGTCGGTTAGCGGAATGTTCTATTTTACCTGTTACTTCTTGGCGAACAATAAGACTGCGTAACTGCGGTTATGCTTGCAATTGCCAGAAGGGACTAGACTATGAACAAGACGATTCGCGATTTGCTGGCCAAGTTCGGTGCGCTCCCTGTTGCTGTCGATCAGATTGAGGACGAAGCCGATCTTTATGCGACGGGACTGTCTTCTTTCGCTTCCGTGCAGTTGATGCTCGGCATCGAGGAAGCCTTCGACATCGAGTTTCCCGACAACCTGCTGAACCGCAAGTCCTTCGCCAGTATCGCCGCGATCGAAAGAACCGTCGGCATGATTCTGGACGGCAGAAAGGTTGCGTGATGACTGCCGCGGTCGCTTTGCTTGAGGTTGGGACGGGCGAGGGAGCGGCAGTGCGTGCCGCCCGCGTCGCAGCGATCGCCAGCCAACACGCCGATGCCGTCGATGCCGAAGGCCGGTTCCCACGCGAAGCTGTCGACGCCATGCGCGCCGAGAAGCTGCTTTCCATCCAGATCCCTGCGGCATTTGGCGGCGAGGGTGCATCGACCACGGAAATTGCCGAGCTGTGCTCGATCCTCGGTCAGGCCTGTGCGGCCAGCGCCATGGTCTTTGCCATGCATCACATCAAGCTTTCGAGCCTGGTCGAGCATGGTGCCGAAAGCGAATGGCACCGCGACTTCATGCGCCGTATCGCAAGCGAGCAGCTGCTTCTGGCTTCGGCAACGACCGAAGGCGGGATCGGCGGCAATCTGCGCAACAGCATTTGCGCGATCAAGGTCGAAGGCGACACCTGCTATCTTGAGAAGGATGCGACCGTCATCTCCTATGGCGCGCATGCCGATGCCATCCTGATCACCTCGCGCAGCCATGCAGAGGCGGCGTCGTCCGATCAGGTGCTGACCTGCTTCCTTAGGGATCAATACGACATCAAGCGCACGGTCGAGTGGAATACGCTCGGCATGCGCGGCACCTGCTCCGACGGCTTCCTGTTCAAGGGCGAGGCTCCGGCCAAGCAGATCCTGCCGAAACCGTTTGCCGAGATTGCCGCGCAATCGATGCTGGCAAGCTCGCATCTTCTCTGGAGCGGCGTCTGGTACGGCATTGCCGCCGATGCTGTTTCCCGCGCCCAGGCCTTCGTCCGCGCCGCTGCCCGCAAGTCTCCCGGCGCACCGCCGCCCGGCGCGCTGCGTCTCGCCGAAGCCTCCAGCATGCTGCAGATGGTGAAGTCCAATGTGGTCGCGGGGCTGAAGGCCTATGAAGAAGCGAAGCTCGATGCCGATCGCCTGTCGTCGATGGGTTTTGCCGTGGCGATGAACAACGTCAAGATCGCATCGTCGGAAATGATCCTGCCGATTATCAACCATGCGATGCTGATCTGCGGCATCATGGGCTACAAGAACGGTACGCCCTTTAGCCTCGGCCGCCATCTGCGCGACGCGCATTCGGCGCAATTGATGATCTCGAACGACCGCATCCTCGGCAATACGTCGACCATGCTGCTCGTCCACAAACAAGATACCAGCCTGTTGGGGTAACCGTCATGGATATGCAATCCTCGTTTCTCGACCGTCTTTTCGATTCCGGTCTGCTGATCGATACCGGCGTTGACGGGCTCTATGGCCGTAGCGGCCAGTTCGAAGACGTCATTTCCGCCTTCGAGCGTCTGATCGACAAATTCGGCGGTGCCGATGGCGCCGAAGCCATCCGCTTTCCACCCGGCATGAACCGCGCCTTTTTCGAGACGAGCGGCTACATGAAGAGCTTCCCGCAGCTCGCCGGCACGGTGCACAGCTTCTGCGGCAACGAGCTCGACCATATGAGCCTGCTGAAGTGCATGGAAGTCGGCGACGACTGGACGAAAGACCAGCAGGCGACCGATATCGTGCTGACGCCGGCAGCCTGCTATCCACTCTATCCGACGGTTGCCAAGCGCGGCGCCATTCCGGAAAACGGCGCGCTCTACGACCTGCAGTCCTATTGCTTCCGCCACGAGCCGTCCAAGGACCCGGCCCGCCAGCAGCTCTTCCGCATGCGCGAATATGTCTGCATGGGCAGCGAAAAGCATGTGACGGATTTCCGCCAGAGCTGGATGGATCGCGGTGTCGAAATGATGAAGGCCGTCGGCCTCGACGTGACCATCGACGTCGCCAACGACCCGTTCTTTGGCCGCGCCGGCAAGATGCTTGCCAACAACCAGCGCGACCAGAACCTGAAGTTCGAGCTGCTGATCCCGATCACCTCCGTCGCCAAGCCGACCGCCTGCATGAGCTTCAACTACCACCAGGATGCCTTCGGCACGAAGTGGGGCCTGAACTTTGCTGACGGCAGCGTCGTGCACACGGCCTGCGTCGGCTTCGGGCTGGAGCGTATTGCACTGGCGCTGTTCCACACCCACGGTCTCGACGTCAAGGAATGGCCCGAGAGCGTGCGCAAGACGCTGTGGGGCTGATCGCTTCCATGGCTTCCGTGTTTCAGGGACTGGATCCTGCCGCCTACAAGCCACATGCGCTGCACGACAGCGAGCGCATGTGGCCGGAGACGAACTGCTATATCGATCTCTGGATCGAGGTGCTTTCGAGCCTGAAACTGCCGCCGGAAGCCATGCTCGGCTTCACGGTAACGCAGGATTTCGAGGGTGACCAGTTCACCTTCTTCAAGGTGCCGCTCGAAGATCTGGAAGCGCTCTATGGCGTGCGCTGCACCGAGCTTGCGATCTACGACAAGGTTGAGAACCATGTCGCCGAGCAGATCGGCCGCGGCCGGCTCTGCCTGGTGGAGATGGATTCCTTCTTCATGCCGGATACGCAGGGCGTCGGCTATCGCCGCGAACACGGCAAGACGACGGTGGCGATCAACCGGCTCGATATGGAAGGCCGCACGCTCGACTATTTCCACAATGGCGGGTTCTTTCAGCTGTCGGGTGAGGATTTCGACCGGTTGTTCCAGCTGCAGCTGACGGATGAGGATCTGCCCTTCCTGCCCTATACGGAATTTGCCAAGTTTCCCGAGAAGGCACCGGGCGAGGCTGCAATCCGTCAGACCTCACAGCAGCTCCTGTCCTTCCATTTCCGTCGTCGGCCGCAGGCCAATCCGATCCGTGCCTTTGCGGAGGTCTTCCCTGCGCAGGTGGAAGCGGTCGCCGAACGGCCTTTCGGCTTCTTCCATAAATATGCTTTCAACACGCTGCGCCAGCTCGGCGCCAATTTCGAACTGGCCGGCAGCCATTTCGATTGGCTTTCGGCCGATTTGTCCGACGCGGCGGGTGAAGCGCGGAAAATTTCCGAGACGGCAAAGTCGGTGCAGTTCCAGCTCGCCCGCGCCGTCACGCGCAAGAAATTCGAGCCGTTGCGCACGGCCCTTGATCCTGCCGCCGATGCATGGGATGCCATGATGAGCGAACTCGAACGGAAGCTCTAATCGGCTTGTGTTCGATCGTCATACGGCTGGGTTATTTCTGAACATATTGGGGCGGGGGTAATCCCCCGGAAGATATCATGGGCGGGCGCTTGGCGGATCTCGGCGGTGGAATGCGGCTGAGCGAAGGTTGGAATCTGGTGTTGACGGATGCAGGCACCTGCATCTCGCCCTCCGATGTGCCGCTGACTGCTGGCTTCATCCCGGCACCCGTGCCGGGCACGGTCGCGGAAGCGCTGGAAAAGGCCGGGCGCTTCGACCGGGCAAAGCCTCAACCTCTGAATGACCGAGATGCCTGGTATATCTGCCGTCTGGTGGATGCCGAGGCGGGCGAGGCGGTCTTGCGGCTCGAGGGGCTGGCGACGCTTTGCGAAGTCTTCCTCAATGGCCAGAAAATCCTCGTTTCCGAAAGCATGTTCGAGGCCCATGACGTCGACGTCACTCTGCTTGGCGGCGACGAGCTGGTGCTTTGCTTCCGTGCCTTGGAGCCGAAGCTCTCGGAACCTGGGCCGCGCGCCCGCTGGCGGCCGCAGATGATCACGCCGCAAGGCTTGCGGATGGTGCGCACGACGCTGCTCGGCCATATGCCAGGCTGGTGCCCGGAGGTTCAGGCCGTCGGCCCGTGGCGGCCGATTTCGCTGCTGCGGCCGAGCGCGCCCATTATTCGCGATCTCTCGCTGCGGCCCGATCTGCTTGAGAATGGCGAAGGCAGGCTTTACGCCTCGCTTGCGGCCGAGGGCGATATCAACGAGCTGGTGCTGAAATGCGGGGAGACTGAGCAGGCGTTCGAGAAGGATGGTGCCGGGCGCTATACCGCAATCCTGAAAATTCCCGATGTGCTGCCATGGTGGCCGCATACGCATGGCGTGCCGCAGCTCCATGATGTCACGCTCGTCGTCGATGGCGTCGAGCATGCGCTTGGACAGACCGGCTTTCGCCGGCTGTCGGTCGATCGCGGTGCCGATGGCCAGGATTTTGCTGTGATCGTCAACGGTGAGCGGATCTTCTGCCGAGGCGCTGTGTGGACTACGGCCGATATCTTGCGTTTGCCAGGTGGCCGCAACGACTACGAAAGCTGGCTGCGGCTGGCTGCTGAGGCCGGCATGAACATGATCCGCATCGGCGGCACCATGGCCTATGAGACGCCGGACTTCTTCCGTCTCTGCGACGAACTCGGCTTGATGGTCTGGCAGGACTTCATGTTCGCCAATTTCGACTATCCGAAGAACGACAAGGCCTTCAACACCCGTGTCGAAGCTGAGGTTTCGCAGCTTTTGAGCCGCACGCGTCTGTCGCCTTCGCTGGCGGTCCTCTGCGGTGGCAGCGAGATCCATCAGCAGGCGGCGATGATGGGCCTGCCCGAACAGTTCTGGAAAAGCCCTGTTGTCGAGGAGATCATCCCGCCGCTGGCGCAATCGCTGCGGCCCGATGTGCCCTATGTGGTCAATTCGCCGTCGGGTGGCCCTATGCCGTTTTCGCCGAATGCCGGCGTGACGCATTATTACGGCGTCGGCGCCTATATGCGGCCGCTCGCCGATGCGCGCCGCGCCGATATCCGCTTTGCCGCCGAGAGCCTGGCTTTTGCGCATGTGCCGCAAGCCCGCACGCTTGGCCAGCATCTGCCGGTTCCCGCAGTCCATAGCCCGCTATGGAAAGAGCGCGTGCCGCGTGATCGCGGCGCATCCTGGGATTTCGAGGATGTGCGCGATCATTATCTTCAGGAGCTTTACGGCTTCGAGCCCAACCGGTTGCGGCGGGAAGATCCGGATCTTTACCTCAATCTCTCGCGGGCGGTGACCGGCGAAGTCGTCGAAGAGACCTACGCCGAGTGGCGCCGCCATGGTTCCGGCTGCAACGGCGCGCTCGTCTGGACGTTGCAGGACCTGCTTCCCGGCGCCGGCTGGGGCGTGATCGACTCGACCGGCGAGCCGAAGCCGGTCTGGTATGGGCTGCGCCGGGCTTTCCGGCCGGTTCAGGTGCTGCTGACGGACGAGGGCACCAATGGTCTCGACGTGCATATAATCAACGAGAGCGATGCCGCGCTTGATCTGACACTCGAGGTTTCCTGCCTGCGCGACGGCCGTCAGGTCGTGGTCGGCGGTGGCCGCGATCTGGTGCTCGAAGCGCGTGGCAAACAAAAGATAGCCTGCACTGATCTTTTCGGCGCCTTTTTCGACACGACCTACGCCTTCCGTTTCGGTCCGCCGTCGCACGATGTCACGGTCGCGCGGCTGACGGCGCCAGCAACGGGGGCGCTGATCGCCCAGGCCTTTTACTTCCCGCTTGGGCGAACCAAGGCGTTCCGCGATGCCGAGATTAAGGCGTCGGCGGCGCAGGATGGCGAGGATTGGTTTCTTGATCTGAGCACCGACCGGCTGGCGCAATCGGTACAGATCGATCTGGAAGCCTATCGGGCGGCGGATGACTGGTTCCATCTTGCGCCGGGCAGCAGACGGCTTCGGCTGTATCGGCGGGAAGGCGTTCCGGCCGATGCTATTCCGATGGGCCAGATCCGCACCATCGGCAGCCGGCGGATCGTTGAGGTGTGAAAAGGTGCGGAGATCTATCTCGCCCCTGGCGGGCGAGATAGGTTTTGCGCCAGCCCTAACTACAGCGTCACCCCATCAGGCCCGAACAGATGGCAGCGCTCGGGATCGATATGGATACTGACGGTTTCTCCGGCGCGGATCGCCTGTTGATCTTCCAGCGCGATCGTCAGTGCCTGGCCGCCATGCAGGGTGACATAGAGGATCGTCTGGCCGCCCAGATGCTCGACGAGATCGACGCGGGCATCGCCGAGTGACAGGCCGCGATCGCCGACATTCAGATGTTCCGGACGGGCGCCGAGGGTGACGGGCTGCCCCGGCTGGAGACCGCCCAGCCGGCGCGGCAGGCGAACGGTCTGACCGGCGAGATCGATGACGGCGGAGCCGTCGTCGGAGCCGACGATTTTCGCGTCGAGGAAATTCATTTTCGGTGAGCCGATGAAGCCGGCGACGAACTTGTTCTTCGGCTTGTTGTAGAGGTCGAGCGGTGCCCCGACCTGTTCGATCTTGCCGCCGTTCAGCACGACGATCTTGTCGGCCATGGTCATGGCCTCGGTCTGGTCGTGGGTCACGTAGATCATCGTGTTGCCGAGACGCTGGTGCAGGCGGGCGATCTCGACGCGCATCTGCACGCGCAGCTCGGCATCAAGGTTCGAAAGCGGCTCGTCGAAGAGGAAGATATTCGGCTCGCGCACGATAGCGCGGCCGATCGCGACGCGCTGGCGCTGACCGCCCGAAAGCTGCTTGGGCTTGCGCTGCAGCAATTGCGTGATCTGCAGGACCTCGGCCGCCTTTTCGACGCGCGGCTGGATCTCATGCTTCTTCATGCCGGCGGTTTCGAGGCCGAAGGCAAGGTTCTTGTAGACGGTCATGTGCGGGTAGAGCGCATAAGACTGAAAGACCATGGCGATGCCGCGCTTGGAGGCAGGGACATCGTTCATGCGGCTGCCGTCGAGATAGAGCCCGCCGCCGGAAATCGGCTCGAGGCCGGCGATCATGCGCAACAGCGTGGACTTGCCGCAGCCGGAAGGGCCGACGAAGACGGTAAATTCGCCCGGCTCGATTTCCAGGTCGATCCCGTGAACCACCTGAAGCTCGCCATAGCGCTTGATAACCTTCTGCAGCGATACGCTTGTCGCCATGGGCGCTTCCTCCTTGTTGGTTCTGATGGCTCGCGGGGCAACACTCATGCCGGCCTCCAGCTCTTGTATTTTGCGCTTTCCGGCCCGACAGGGAAGCGGACTTCGGTGCGCGTTTCCGACGATTCATAGAATGCGGTGACCAGTTCCAAGGCCTGGCGAGCATCGGTCGTGGTCACCGGCAGCGGACCGCCTGATACCAGCGCATCGTGGAACAGCCTCATCTGCGTGTTGAAGCGGATCGGGATCGGTGTCCAGCCGGCCAGCAGCGCATCGATCTTCGCGGCAATTTCGTCATTGGCCGGAATAATCTTCCAGGGATCCTGGCCGGGGCTGTAGGGCTCGTGATTGCTCTCGATCAGGACGTTTTCGAAGCAGAGGCGCAGGCGGCTGATCTGCTCCTGCGAGCCGAGCGTGGCGCTGATGGTGGCGAGCGCGCCGTTTTCCATCAGCAGGCTGGCGCTGGCGCAGTCCTCCACCTCGATGTCGTTGACACGGGTTGCGACGCGGCCGAAGAGCCCTGCGATCGGCCCCATCAGATAGGTCAGCATGTCATGCAGGTGAATGGAGTGCGTCATCAGCACGCCGCCGAGCTCGGTCTCCCACTTGCCGCGCCAGGGGACCGCATAATAGTCGGCGCCGCGGACCCAGTGCGTTTCCGAAGTCGCAATATAGGGCTTGCCGGCGATACCGGCGTCGATGATGCGCTTGGCCTTCTGGATACCGTCGCCATAGCGATACTGGAAGATCGGCATCAGCCGGCCTTTGGCCGTCTTCTCGGCTGCAATGACGGCGTCGATATCGGCGAGAGAGCCGACGAGCGGCTTTTCGCAGACTACATGCTTGCCGGCCGCAAGCGCCTGCATGATGAGCTGGAAATGCGAGCCCGGCGGCGTGCAGATGTCGATGATGTCGATATCGGGCATGTTCAGGACTTCGGAGAAATCCTTGAGGCGCCTGCCGATGCCGAATTCATCGCCGACCGAGTTCAGGCGTTCCTCGTTGAGATCGCAGAGAGCGGCAACTTCGAAACGATCAGAGTGAGGCAGATAGCCTTCGATAATGTGCGAGCGGCCGATGCCGAGGCCGATAATCGCGACTTTCTTGATGTCGGACATAACGCAATTACCTCTGAATGTTCTTGAGCGATGTTGCTTCGGCGAGTGCCTGCGCCTTCAGCGCCAGCTCCATCGCCTTGAAGCAATGTTCCTGGCCCATCGCCGTTTCGGTGCGGTCTCTTATATCGGCGGCAAGCTGGCGGCCGTAGGGCAGGTCGAAGCCGGTGCAGTCGATATGCTGCATGCCCTTGCGGTCGGTGAGAAAGAGATGATCGGTGCCGGGCCGGCCGGCGACGTCGATATATTTGCGCAGCTCGATCGTGCCTTCGGTGCCCAGAATGAAGAGGCGGCCGTCGCCCCAGGTGGAAAGACCGTCCGGTGTGAACCAGTCGACGCGGACATAGCCGGTGACATCAGGCGTGCGCAGATGAAAATCGCCATAGTCCTGCAGGCCAGGTGTATCGGGATTGGCGCGGTTGGACGCCGTCGCCGACAGCACCTCGGCTTCCAGCGAGCCTGCGAAAAACAGGAACTGTTCGCATTGATGCGAGGCGATGTCGGTGATGATGCCGCCATAGCGCTTGCGATCGAAGAACCAGTCCGGCCGGGTCGGCTTGCGCAGCCGGTGCGGGCCAAGGCCGGTCGTGTGGATGACCTTGCCGATGGCGCCGGCCTTCACCAGCTCGCCGGCCTTGACGGTCGATGCCGTCTCGAAATGTTCGGAATAGAGAATGGAGACGATGCGCTTGGTTTCGGCCTGTACCTTTCGCACGTCCGCCAGCTGATCCAGCGTCACCATCCCGGGTTTGTCGAGCATCACGTCCTTGCCGTGGCGCATGGCCTCGATGGCAAGGCCGGCGCGCTCGCTGGAAATGGCGGCGCTGACGATCAGCGCAATGGAGTTGTCCTCCAGGATTTCGCGTTTGTCGGCGACGCGTTTCGCCTGCGGAAAGCGCCCGGCGAAGATAGCGGCGAGATCGTCCTCCGCCGCATGGAAGGCGACGAGTTCGGCGCCGGCCCGCAGCATGACGTTGACCTGGCCGTAGATATGATCGTGATTGAGGCCGATGGCGGCAAAGCGCAGCGCGCTCATGCGACATTCCTTTCGATGGGTTTGTTGGTTCGCAGCCCCAAATCTTGGGTATTCGGGACTGCGGGTTCGTAATCAGCGTTTGAGGCCGGCGGTCGCGATGCCGTCGATCAGCAGCCTCTGGAAGAAGAGGAAGATCAGGAAGACCGGGATCAGCGACAGGCTCGACATGGCGAACAGGCTGCTCCAGTCGGAACTTCCGGTGGAGTCCACGAAGGAGCGCAGTCCGAGCTGCACCGTGTAGGTGTTGATATCCGAGAGGTAGATCAGCGGCCCGAAGAAATCGTCCCAGGTCCAGATGAAGGAGAAGATGGCGGCCGTTGCCAGCACCGGCAGCGACAGGGGCAGCATGATGCGCCAGTAGATGCGCCAGGCGCTGCAGCCGTCCATCATGGCGGCCTCGTCCAGCTCGCGCGGGATGCCGCGGAAAAACTGCACCATCAGGAAGATGAAGAAGGCATCGACCGCGAGGAATTTCGGCACGACGAGCGGCAGCATCGTCTTCACCCAGCCGAGCTTGAGGAAGAGGATATATTGCGGGATCAGCGTGACGTGGTAGGGCAGCATCAGCGTGCCGAGCATCAGCGCAAACCAGAAATTCTTGCCCCAGAAATTCAGCCGGGCGAAGGCATAGGCCGCCAGCGAGCAGGAAATCACGTTGCCGATGACCGAAAGCACGGCGATGACGGCCGAATTCCAGACGAATTTGCCGAAGGTGACCTGCCCGCCGAACCAGCCGCGGGCATAGGCGCTGAAATCGAATTTCGACGGGATCAGCGATGCCGTGCCGAAGATCTCGTTCTGGTCCTTGATCGAACCGGAAAGCATCCACAGCAGCGGATAGAGCATTATGATCGATGCGGCGATGAGGGCGATATGGATGAGGACGGACAGGAACCACGGGCGCTCGCGCGGCGGCTTCATATCCTCGGCAAAATGGGTGAGCTTCGCGTCAGTCATCGTAGTGGACCCAATAACGAGCGGAGAGGAAGGAGAAGGTGGTGAAGATTGCGATGATGATCACCAAGACCCAGGCGAGTGCCGCGGCGTAGCCCATGCGGAAATAGCCGAAGGCTTCCTGGTAGAGGTAGAGCGTGTAGAATAGCGTCGAGTCGATCGGCCCGCCGGTGCCGGAAGAAATCACATAGGCCGGCGTGAAGGCCTTGAAGGCATCGATCGTCTGGACCACGGCGTTGAAGAAGATCACCGGCGTCAAAAGCGGCAGGGTGATCTTGAAGAAGATCCGCACTTTCGAGGCTCCGTCGAGGCTGGCCGCCTCGTAGAGATCGGTCGGGATCTGGCGCAGGCCGGCGAGGAAGATGATCATCGGCGAGCCGAACTGCCAGATGGCGAGGATCACGAGCGTATAGAGCGAATAGTCCGGATTGGAGATCCAGCTCGGGCCGTTAATGCCGAAGACATACCAGAGCAGCGTGTTGACGATGCCGTCGGCATCGAATATCTGCCGCCAGAGCACGGCGATCGCAACGCTGGAGCCGAGCAGCGACGGCAGGTAGAAGATGGCGCGATAGACCGGCAGGCCCTTGATGCCGCGATTGAGCAGCAGCGCCACCAGCAGCGCGAATGTGAGCTTCAGCGGCACGGAACAGACGACGTAGAACAGCGTCACCTTCATCGACGACAGGAATTTGTCGTCCGCCGTCGCGATCCGTACGTAATTGTCGATGCCGACGAGGTTCGGCGACTGGAGCAGATTGTAGTCGGTGAAGGACAGATAGAGCGAGGCGATCGCCGGCCCGAGGGTCAGCCCGAAGAAGCCGATGAACCACGGCAGAAGAAAGAGATAGCCGGGCGCGTTGCGCGCGAACGCGCTCGGCGCCTTATAGGTGGTTTCCACGCGCAGCGGCGCGCGCGCGCCGACGGCCAAGCCGCCGGCAACGCTCTTGCTGTTTGTACCCACGGTATCAGCCTCGCGTAATGTTTGCTGCTGCCTGTTCTGCGAACTTCGCGCCAGCGTCCTGCGCGCTGGATTTGCCGAAGGCCGCCTCTTCGGCGATCTTCTTCAGCAGGAATGCATTCTCGCCGGCGCCGTTCGGTGGAGACGGCGGCAGTGCCCCGACATGCGACGTCAGCCGGCCGATATAATCGACCACCTGCTTGCTGACGGCATCCAGATCCGGGGTCAGAAGATCGCGGATCTTCGGCGAAGGGGGAACGCCGCGCTCGACGCCGAGCGTCTTGGCACCTTCCGGATCTTCCACCAGGTAGTTGACGAAGGCAACGGCGGCGTCCTTGTTCGGGGACGTTGCCGAAACCGACATCAGCATCGACGGCTTCAGATATTGGCCGGGTTTGCTATCGGCATTGGTCGGATAGGAGACGATATCGAGCTTTTCCTTGACCAGGCCCTGAATGGCGACGAACTGGTTGGAATGGGCGTAGCTCACAGCTGCCTTCTTCGTTACGAGCATGTCGGTTTCGAGGGTCTGTTGATCGAGTGCCTGCGCATCGGCCGGCACGCAGGCGCCGATCTTGCGCATATGGCCCCAGAAATCGAACCAGTCGGCCGCATCCTTGGCCACGAAGGCAAGCTTGCCGTCGGCGGTATAAAGCGCCTTGCCGCGCTGGCGCAGCCAGCATTCGAAGGCGGGCTCAAGTCCGCTCGCGTCGGCGGTGCCATAGAAGCCGCGCCGCTTCTTGGCTGATGTCACCTTGGCGCAGGCATCGCCGAGCTGTTCCCAGGTCATGCCGTCATGCGGCTGTTCGACGCCGGCTTCGTTCCAGGCTGCGGTATTGACCACCACCATCGAGGAGTTCACGCCAAGGCTGACGCCGTAGATCTTGCCGTCGACCTTGCCGGAATCGATGTTGGCGGCGCCGAAATCCGCGATTGCCAGGCTCTTGCCGAAATAAGGCGTCATGTCGAGCAGCGCGCCGCGGCGAGCATACTCGAAGATGTAGCGGTAATCCATCTGGATGAGATCGGGGGCATTGCCGCCGCCGGTCTGCGTGGCGAGGCGTGTCCAGTAGCTGTCCCAGCCGAAGGATTCGCCGGCGATGGCGATGTCCGGATTCTTGGCCTGATAGGCCTTTACCGCCGCAAAAGTCCGGTCGGCACGCTCCTTCGATCCCCACCAAAGAAGGCGCATCGCGGTTGCCGCATTGGCGCGGGAAAGTCCGATACTGCTGAAAGCTAATGTGGCTGCCATGCCGGCAAGCATCTGCCGGCGGTCGATCGTCAACGTCATCCTGGTCTCCTCCCCAGCGAACCGATGATTTACGAACTGCTTTGCATGATATAACTATTTGGTTACAAGTTGGATAGAAACGCGACCGCTGTCAAGCGCCAATCGCATTGCAATGAAAACGGGGCATGCGGGAGCTGGCAGCATCCATCGCAAAAGCACCGGCCGGGAAGGAGATCGTTCATGGCGGGCAGAGCGAGGCAACAGACTGAAAATGCAGCACAAGAGGATGTCACCGAGGCTGCAGGGAAGCGGCGAAGGAAGGTCTCGCGCAACCCGCAACGCACGCATGCGACGATCCTCGACGCGGCGACTGAAGAATTTGCAGCACATGGTTTCGGCGGCGCCAGGGTGGATGCGATCGCAGCACGGGCGCAGACCAACAAGCGGATGCTCTACCATTATTTCGGCGACAAGGAGGGGCTCTATCTCGCCGTGCTGGAAGCGACCTATGCGACGATCCGCAACGCCGAAAAACAGCTCGATCTGGCGCGTCGTCATCCGGAAGAGGGAATGCGGGAGCTTGCCTTGTTCACTTGGCGGCATTTTCTCGCGCATCCGGAGTTTCTGAGCCTGCTTGCCACGGAAAACCTGCATCAGGCGCATTATCTGCGCCGCTCCGAAAAAGTCTCGGTCATGCATTCCCATTTGATCGACGAGCTTGCGGATGTGCTGCGCCGCGGCGAGGCGCTCGGCATTTTCCGGCCCGCCGTCGACCCGATTTCCGTCTATCTCACCATCGCAGCACTCGGCTTCTTCTATCTGTCGAACCGCCACACGCTGTCGACGATTTTCGCGCGCAAACTGACAGCGCCAGATGCGCTGAATGCCTGGGGCGAGCATATCGTTGCGGTCACTCTGGCCTCGATCCGGGCCAAGGATGCCTGAGATGCGCGGACTTCGGGAACTTTCGGGAAATTTTCAAAAGACGATTGACAAGGTCGGATCTAACGCGCGATCTTGTAACTATATGGTTACATTTCTTAGGCGAGCAACCATTTGCTTTTCCTGATTTTGGAGGGAATCGGGCAGGGAGGAGAAATCGTGAAATCTGTTGGCTGCAATGCGACGTGGCGGGAGATTTGATGAACCGCTTCTGCAACGAACGAATGGCCCCTCACCCCAACCCTCTCCCCGTTGAAACGGGAGAGGGGGCGACAGAGCAGCCAGCCGGCCGTTACCGGTTTCGAGCTGGTCATGCGCCTAAAAGCTCCCTCTCCCCGCAAGCGGGGAGAGGGTTGGGGTGAGGGGCCATGCACATTGACGCCCAAACGCACAGACTTGCCTGACAATCACGGGAGCCACCTGCCATTATGACCGATCCATTGAAAATCACGCTTGTCGAGGCCGAGGCGTTCGAGCGCCCGGTCAAGCTGCGGCTTCCCTTCCGCTTCGGGGCGGCGACCTTGCGCGAGGCGCGGCAGATTTTTCTGCGCGTGCGCATCGAAGACGCGCGGGGACGCTCTGCCGAGGGGATGGCGGCCGAGTTGATGGTGCCGAAATGGTTCGACAAATCGCCCGAGCTTTCCAATGCCGACAATGAAAACCAGCTGCGCCGTTCGCTGGCGCTGGCGCTCGATGCGCTAAGGACTGCGGGGGCGGGAACAGCCTTCGGCCTGCATGCGGCCGTCGAGGCGTCGCATCATGCGCGGGCGGCGGCTGAGAAGCTGAACGGTTTGGTCGCCTCCTTCGGCCTGGCGCTTGCCAACCGGGCCATCCTCGATGCGCTCTGCCGGCTTGAAGGGCTGACGGTTACGCAGGCGATCAAAGCCAACCGCCCGGGCATCAATGCGTCCACGGCGCGTGACCTCGCAGGCTTCGATCTCTCCGGCTTCCTGGCGAGTTTGGAACCGGCGGCCAGCCTTGCAGCCCGCCACACCGTCGGTCTGGTCGATGCCATCGTGTCCGGCGATGTTCCGGCAGGCGAGCGTCTGAATGACGGCTTGCCGGAGAGTTTCGAAGAGGCGATCGACGCCTACGGCCTGACTTTCTTCAAGGTCAAGGTTTCCGGCGTTCCCGATGCCGATATCGATCGTCTCTGCCGAGTCTCGGCCGTCATCGATGCCAAGGTGCCTACCTATTCGGTGACGCTTGATGGCAACGAACAGTTTTCGTCTGCGGAAGCGGTCGCCGACTTGCTGGCCCGTGTGAAGGAGGAGCCGAAACTCGCGCGTTTCGCTTCGTCGATCCTGTTCGTCGAGCAGCCGATCGCCCGCGTCCATGCGTTCGAGAAGCCGGTGAAGGCGCTTGCCGCCTTCAAGCCGGTGGAGATCGACGAATCCGATGCCGATATCGATGCTTTCGTTACGGCGAGGGGGCTCGGCTATACCGGCATCTCCTCGAAATCCTGCAAAGGGTTCTATCGCTCGCTATTGAACCGGGCACGCGTCGCCAAATGGAGTGCTGAGGACGGCATCCCCTATTTCATGTCGGCGGAGGATCTGACGACGCAAGGCGGCCTTGCCGTGCAGCAGGATCTGGCGCTGGCCTCGCTGATCGGCATGACGCATATCGAACGCAACGGCCATCACTATGTCGACGGCATGGCCGGCGCGCCGGAGGCAGAGCAGGCTGATTTCGCTGAAGCCCATTCGGATCTCTATCGCGTCAGCAATGGCCGCACACGGCTGCGCATCGAAGGGGGGCAGCTTGCCATCGGCTCCGTTATCGGTGCCGTCGGCCTCGGTTCGTCGGTCGCGCCGGATTGGAAGGCGATGGAGCGGTCGCCGAGGTAGGGTTTTGGTCAGGATTAGGGGGCTTTGACCAAATATCTCATCGTGCCCAGCCCCTCACCCTAACCCTCTCCACGCCCGCGGGGAGAGGGGACGACCGAGCAAGACATTTGGGCTCACCGCGCGGGTTGGGCGCGGATTTGTCAGAGAAAGCCCCCTCTCCCCGCAGGCGGGGAGAGGGTCGGGGTGAGGGGCGCGCCTCCGAGATAAATTCAGGCCACTGAGGCCTCATCATCGCTGTTTGCAGATTCTGGAGGAGCAGATGCAGTCATCGAAGAAACGTTACGTCCTGGTCGGCACGGGCAATCGCGGGGCGACCATGTGGGGCAAGGAATTGGTCGAGGGCTGGAGCGATGAGGTCGAGCTTGTGGCCGTCTGCGACCTCAATGCCATGCGTGCGAAGCGGGCGCTGGAGTATATCGGCGCATCCGTGCCCGTTTATACCGACTTCGACGCGCTGCTGCGGGTGGAAAAACCGGATCTCGTCATCGTCTGCACCCGCGATTCCACGCATGACGACCTGATCGTCAAGGCGATGGAGGCGGGCGCCAATGTCATCAGCGAGAAGCCGATGACGACGACGGTCGACAAGATCAAGCGCATCCTCAATGCCGAGGCCCGCACGGGCAAGCGGCTGGATATCTCCTTCAACTACCGTTTTGCACCGACCTCGGCGAAGATCAAGGAACTGATCAATTCGGGCGTCATCGGCGACGTCACATCAGTCGATTTCCACTGGTATCTCGACACCAGCCATGGCGCCGATTACTTCCGCCGCTGGCACGCCTTCACGGAAAATTCCGGCAGCCTCTTCGTTCACAAGGCGACGCATCATTTCGATCTTTTGAATTGGTATCTGGATTCCGATCCGGAAAAGGTCGCGGCCTTTGCCGATCTCAAGCATTACGGCCGCAGAGGCCCGTTCCGCGGCGAGCGCTGTCGTACCTGTCGTTACAAGGGCGAGTGCAACTATTACCTCGACATCAGCGCGACGCCATTGCTCGAGAGCCTCTATGAGGATCCTTCGACCGTCGACGGCTATGTACGCGACGCCTGTGTCTTCCGCGAGGATATCGACATTCCGGATACGATGGTCGCCTCGATCCGTTATCGCAACGGCGTCAACGTCTCCTACTCCCTCAATACCTATATGCCGATCGAGGGACATCACATTGCCTTCAACGGCCACAAAGGCCGCATCGAGCTCAGGCAATACGAGAAGCAGGAGTGGACGACACCACCGGCTGACGAGATCGTCGTGATGACGAATTTCGGCGATGTCGAGCGCATATGGGTGCCGCATTCGTCGGGTGGGCACTATGGCGGCGACGACCGGCTGCGCAATATGCTGCTGCGCTCCGGTCCGAACGATGAGCTCAAGCAGCGCGCCGGCTCGCGGGCGGGGGCAATGTCCGTCTTGTGCGGTATCGCAGCTCTGCAGAGCAGCCGCACGGGTCAGCAGGTATCGGTCGCCGATATCTGGGGCGAAGACGGCGGCTTGAACCTGCTGGAGCCACGGCCCTAGGGCCGCGGCTCCTTATCCTGGCGGAGGTTGATCTTAACCGGGTGTCGAGATCAGCTGCAGCTCGGCAGCTGCTGCGCGTAAATTCTCGTCATGCCGTTGAAGCGCTTGGCGCCGGCAAGAGCCGTCGAGTTGCCGCGCCATGATCCCTGCAGATAGCCCTTGGCGCCTGAATAATAGGCGAGGTACAGGCCGTAGGAATCGTTCAGCGGGATGCCGGTCTGCAGGTGCGTCTGGTAGTGATACCAGCCGACGAAGTCGATGGCGTCGGCAAAATCGGTGCGGCTTGCGCCCCAGTTGCCCGTTTCGCGCTTGTATTTGTCCCAGGTGCCGTCGAGCGCCTGCGAATAGCCGTAGGCCGTCGTCGGGCGCTTCCACGGAATGAAGCCGAGCAGGTAGCGTCTCGGCGGACGGGCGCGTGGTCGGAAGCCGGATTCGGTGTAGATCGTCGCCATCAGGATCGGCACCGGCACGCCGTATTTGCGTTGCGTGCGGTCGGCAGCCCGCTGCCAGTTGTTGAACCAGCCGTCGCGCTGATCGAAGATCGCGCAGATGTTGCGGGTATGGCGGGGTGCGGTCGCACAGCCCGCCAGCACGCCGAGCAGCATTACGGCCAAAATCGAAAGGACGCGGGTACGCATTACTAGAACCTCTTTACTCAAGAGATTGCTAGCGCGGAATGATTAAAAACGAGTTGTTCGCCTGTGCCGAAATGGGGCGATTTCAGGGAGTTTTCGTGGATCTGCTGCGGCGCATCATGCCATGCGCGCCATGTCTTCGCGGCGGATCTCGTAGAGCAGCGGTTTGCCCTCGATGAAGCGGATGGCTTCGTCGACAGCCATCTCGCCGAGGCGGGTCCGTTCCAGCCCGACGGCACCGGCGATATGGGGCGTCAGGAAGACATTCGGCAGATCATAGAAGGCCGATGATGCTTCCGGAATTTCCGGATCGGTAACGTCGATGATCGCATCGATGCGGCCGGTTTTAAGCACGGCGATCATGGCAGCTTCATCGACGAGCGCACCGCGCGCCGTATTGATGAAAGTTGCTCCTTCCTTCATCAGCGAAAGGCGGTGCGCATCGATCATGTGCCTTGTGGCGGGCAGAGAAGGCGCGTGCAGCGAAACGATATCGGCCGATGCCATCAAGGCGTCCAGCTCGGCTTTCTCAACACCCAGCTTGGCGGCCTCGGCATCGCCGACCATGGGATCATAAAGCAGGATGCGATAGTCGAAGGGCGAAAGTAGTTCGATCACACGCCTTCCGATGCGCGAGGCACCGATGATGCCCACGGTGCGGCGATAGTTGCCGATGGCTTCGGCCTGCATGAGCACCGTCCGTTTGCGGTTGCGGTCGGCAACGTAGAAATCGCGGAACTGAAAGACCTTCTTGCCGGCGAAGATGATGGCGGCAAGCGTGAATTCGGCAACCGGCAGGGCATTGGCTTGCGCTGCGTGACTGACCAGGATGCCGCGATCGAACAGGCTGCCGCCGATAAGGCCCTTCACCGTGCCGGCGGCGTGGACCACCAGCTTCAGATGCGGCGCTTGTGCAAGTGCGGCTGGTTCGATCGTCGGAGCGCCCCAGCCGGTGATCAGGATTTCGGTTTCCGCGAGGAGCTTCTTTGCACGCTCGTCGTCGAAGTGTTGCATCGGTGCTGCATCGAGCACGCGGCCGACGGTGCCGAGGCGCTGAATAAGCGCCTCCGGCAGGACATGCCGCGTGCGCGATGGCTGCATGGCAAGGGCGATGGCCGGGCGGCCGGAGAGGGATTGCGTCATGGCAGGCGACCGGGCGCTTCGATGGCGCTGACTGTCATGCCCTTGTCTTTGACGAGCGTGCGCAGCGCGTCGATATCGGGCCGGACGGGCGGCTTTGTCCAGGCGTGACCGACGGCGGGGGGATTCCTCTCCGCAAGGACGGCGGAGACGAGAATGGTCTCGCCCGCCGGGATCGTTCCACGCAGCTGCGGCACCAGGGTTTTCGAGACGATGAGATTGGTATTCGGTGGTGCTTTCTGGGCTACGCCTTCGCGCTTGATCGTCGAGCCGAGATCGAGAATGCCGCTGAAATCCTCTTCACCGATCGCATAGGCGGCACCAGTTGCGGATGAAAGCGTGTCGGCTTCGAAATCGCGCCGCGCAATGGCAAAGCCGCCTTCGGCCGTCTGCAGCGGCCGCGGCGTGCTGATCTTGTGGAGGCGGATATGCCAGGGCGCGGCAGGGACGAGCCATGTCTCCACGGTGACATCCGGGTAGGGCGACCACTTGGCGTAGAGCGTATCGCCGGCAAGCTTGGCTTCTTCGTTGGTTTCGCGCACACGGTAATGCAGGCCGTCGTCGCTGAAGGCAAGCATGCTGTCGAAGACGGCGCCGGCAAAAATGCGCTCGTCGCTTTCGACACTGAAGCCGTAGCGGGCGGAATAGGCGAATTTCGAGTATTTCTCCGCGCCGAAGCGCATCTGCTGGTTTTCCTGACCGCAGGAGAGCGCAACGACATCGGCCTTGCTGCGCATCATCACCATGCCGGGATGCTTTTGCGAAATGATAGCCGGCTCACTCTCCGGCGGTTCTTCTTTGGCCGTCCAGAACGGATGTGTTTCGGGTAGCGCCAGCGGCAGGAAAGCCTTGAAGGCCCAATAGGGGGAGCCGGCGGAATTGTAGTTTTCCGACATCAGCAGATTTGGATAGGCAAAGCCAATCGGCAGGGTGCCGTCGCGATGGGCGATCGGCTTGTCGGCCCACCAGCGCAGGTGCCTGAGGCACAGGCCCTTGATCTCGCCCCATGGCAGCGCCTCGACATCGGCAAAGGCGAGCGCCGACCAGAAGCCGGCGCAGGCGAAGCGGTAGGTCAGGCTGCGGCCGAAGGGGATGGTGGCGCCATCGGGCGCAAACCAATGGCGAAAATCCTGAGCGAAGAGGATGGCACGCTCGCGATAGCGCTTGGCGCGATCGTCGTCGACGAGCTTGGAGTAGATCAGTCCGTAAAAATGCATCGCGAAGGGAATGTAATGATCGATGCGGCGGACATTGCCGTCGCGATACCAGCCGTCGCCGATGTAGAAGCCGTCGAGTTCGTTCAGATAGGTTTCCGTCAGGCCGCGGTCGAAGGAGGCGCCGAGCCGGTCGAGCGCGATATCGACGAAGATGCGGAAGAACTTCCAATTGTTGTCGGCGTAATCGAAGGTGCGGGCATGCTTGAGATAGGCGATCAGATTGTCGCGGGCGCGCAGATCGAGCGGCTCCCAGATCTTTTCAGGCACAAGGGCAAGGGCGAAGCCGAGGGCGGCAAGCTCGACCATGCGCTGGTCGCGGCCGTTCACCGTGCCCCAATATTCCGGATGCTTGGGGTCGACGCCATTGGCGAGACCCTCGGCATAGCGGTCCCAATGGCGGAAGTCGCCGCCGCCGGCGCCGAGCGGTGCGAGGCCCCAGAGCGGGCGGGCGAAGCCTTCGAGATCGGCCGCTGCCCGATCGAAATGCGCACCGGCGTCGTCGATGCGGACGCGGGCATTGCCCTCGGAGAAATAAGGCAGCAGCGGATCGAACAGGTCGGTCAGCGCGCGGCGCATGTCGGTAAGGTTTGCAAGCGGGTTGCCGGCAAGCGGATTGGAGCTGGCGGGGTCATAGATCATCGGTTCGGCTTTCTCGATCGTTTCCGCGGCGGGATTGGGCTCAAAGTTCGGGTGGTAGCGTGCCGCCGGTGATCGGTGGAACGCCGTGGCAGATCTGGCGGGCCGGCGCATCGCGATCGCGGAAGCGCGCGATCATCAGGCCGATGGCTTCCCGGCCGAGCGCCGCGCGGTCGACGCGCATGGTTGCCAGCCTAGGATTGGTCATCAGGGCGCATGGAAGGTCGTCGAAGCCGACGATGGCGAAATCCTCCGGCACGCGCAGGCCCGCTTCGATCACAGCGTCGAGAACGCCGACGGCGATGAAATCATTCATGCAGAAGGCGGCGGTATAGCCTTCACCTGCGGCGAGGATCTCAGTGGTCGTGTCATGGGCCTCATGGCTGGAGCTGCCGCGAAAATTCATCGGCACGATGCGGCCCTCAGCACCCTCGACGGAGGCGATCGCCGCCTCGAAACCGCGGATGCGCTCGCGGATCGTCTGTCGGTGCGAGCCGGTCAGATGCAGGATGCGGCGGTGGCCGGCATCGAGCAGGCGCCGGGTAGCGTTATAGGCGCCGAAGAAATTCGAGGGCGAAACGCCGTCGAAACGCAGTTTCGGGTCGGTGCCGTTGACGAGCACGGTCGGCGTGCCGCTTGCCTCGAGCCATCCGCACAGATCTTCCGAAGGATCTATGCCGACGAGAAAGAGGCCCTCGGCGCCGGCGGTCTGCAGATATTCTTTTACCAGCTCCGGCTCCGTCCTTGCCTCGCGGACGAGGCGGATATCGAAGCGCATGCCGCGTTCGGCGGCACCGGCGCGCAGCCCCTCCAGAATGCCCTCGTAGAAAACGCTCAAGCCGCCGGTAACGCTGTCGCTGGCGATCAATGCCAGGCCGCCTGATGTCGTCTCGGCTGCCGTCTTCAGCGGATAGCCGAGATCGCTTGCGACCTTGAGGATGTGCTGGCGGATGGTCTCGCTGATGCCGGGTTCATTGGTGAGGACCCGCGACACCGTCGAAACGGAGACGCCGGCCGCGGCGGCAATATCGGCCTGTCTGATGCGTTTGGAGCGAATATCGTTCATATCGCAAAGCTATGCAAAAATATGCAAATTTGCAATAGAAAGATTTTTTATTGCACAATGCAATGAAGTTGCATATCTTCGCCTCACTTCATCCGCAAAGGCGTCGGGGAGATCGCCGCGGATGGCAACGCAAGAGAAGGAGGAATCTCATGCGCATGAATCGCCGTTCATTCATGATTGGAGCTGCCGGAACCGCGGCGGGCCTTGCCTTTGCAGGTGGAGCGATGCCGGCCTTTGCCGATGCGACGCAGCTCAGGGCCATGTGGTGGGGCTCGCCCGATCGCGGCAAGCGTACGGTTGCGGTTGCCGAGCTGTTCCACGGCAAGAACCCGGATATCTCCGTCGTCGGCGAAAGCATCAGCGGCGACGGCTACTGGGCCAAGCTCGCGACGGGAATGGCGAGCCAGAACATAGCGGATGTCTTCCAGCTCGAGCCGAGCACGATTTCGGACTATTCGCAGCGCGGCGCCTGCATGCCGCTCGACCAGTTCGTGCCTTCGACCCTGAAGGTCGATGCCTTTGGCAAGGATGTGCTGAAACTGACGACGATCGACGATAAGCTCTATGGTGTCGGTCTCGGGCTGAACTCCTTCTCGCTCTTTTATGACGAGGAGATCTTCCAGAAAACCGGCCTGACCCCGCCCGGTCCGACGACGACCTGGGCCGAATATGCCGACCTCGCCGTCGAGATGACCAAGGCCGCCGGCAAGCGCGCCTATTGGGGCGGTCCCTATGGCGCGCGATACGTTTACGTGCTCGATGCCTGGATGCGCCAGCGCGGGAAGAGCCTCTACACCAAGGACGGCAATCTCGGCTTCGGTGTCGACGATGCCAAGGAATGGTATTCCTATTGGGAAGAGCTGCGCAAACGCGGCGGCACGGTGCCGCCCGACGTGCAGACGCTCGATCAGAACGTCATCGAAAGCAATTGCCTGGCGCTCGGCAAATCGGCGATCGGCATGGCCTATTCCAACCAGCTCGTGGGTTATCAGCTTGTGATCAAGAGCAAGCTGGGGATTACCATGCTGCCGCGCGAGAAGAAGGATGGCCCTTCCGGCCATTATTATCGTCCCGCACTGATCTGGAGTGTCGGTGCCACCAGCAAGAATGGCGAGGCGGCGGCGAAATTCATCGATTTCTTCGTCAACAATGTCGACGCCGGCAAGATCCTCGGTGTCGAGCGCGGCGTGCCGATGTCGCCGACCGTGCGCGAGGCGATCCTGCCGCAGCTCAATCCGGTGGAGCAGCTGACGGTAAAATACGTTCAGCTGCTGAAAGACCAGGTAGGCGATTATCCGCCGCCGGCGCCGATGGGGTCCGGGGAATTCGACCAGAACGTCGCACGCCCCATCGCCGACCAGCTTGCCTTCGGCAAGATCACGGTCACCGAAGCCGCGCAGAGGCTGGTGGATGAAGGCAAGGCGAAGTTGAAGCTCAAGAAGAGCTGATTGAATAGCTGGCTATATGGCTGAAGGTCAGGCGCGGCCGGCTTTGCCGCAACTCTATGCCTGGCCCCTCACCCTAGCCCTCTCCCCGCAAGCGGGGCGAGGGGATGACAGCTTAAATTAACTGGCTTCCTTCGAGTAGCAGCATTTTGTTTTGTAGAGCTCCCTCTTCCCGCATGGCGGGGAGAGGGTTGGGGTGAGGGGCCAGGCACAGAGTTGCCGCAAACGTGAACTCACCTGACAATCCTCCATCGAGGAGAGTTACTTCCCATCCCAGGACGGCAATGCGTCCCGCTTCACGTAGCGCCGCTCTTCCGGCGCAAGTTTGTTGCAGGGTGCGTTCTCAAACGAACCATAGGTCGGGTTGGCAACGGCGCCCTCTCAATCCTCATCGTGCGGCCCAGTTGGCGCCGCGGCGGAAGATGGTCTTCATCTGCGGTACGGCGAATTCCTTGGCCTGGTGGCCGAGCGACGAGTAAAAGACGCGGCCCTTGCCGTATTTGCGCTTCCAGGCAACCGGCATGACGACGCCGTCGATCCAATAGGCATGATCGCCAGTAAAGGTGGTGGCGGCCAGCACCTCGTTCGACGGGTCGACATGCATGTAATATTGCTCAGACGTGTAGGGGAAATCGGTGATCCCCTCCATGATCGGGTCGTCCGGGCGCGTGATATTGACCGTGTAGTCGATGATGTTGCCGGGATGGGCGACCCATTGGCCGCCGATGATGAACTGATACTCGACGCTTTCACGGAACGAGTCGCCAGCACCGCCATGATAGCCGGCGATGCCGACGCCGCTTTCGATCGCGGCAGCGAGGTTCTTCACCTCTTCCTTCTCGATCTTCGACATGGTGACGATCGGCACGATCAGGCTGAGATCGTGGATCGAGGGATCGGCGAAGGCCTCGGTGCTGTTTTCGAGGTAGACCTTGAAGCCGTCCTCTTCCAGCATGTCGCGGATGATATGGGCGCATTCCTGCGGTTCGTGGCCGCTCCAGCCACCCCAGACGATAAGTGCTTCACGCATGATATTCCTCCTGAAATTACTTCATTAGCGGCCGATCTGCCCATCCACCAGGGATTCGGACAGAGGGGCAGGACGCTCCGTCTGCGTCGTGATGGTGACCGTGCGTCCGCTGTCGGAAGCCGTCTGGAAGGCTTCCATGACCTCGAGCACGTGCAGCGCGAGGCTGCCATTGGCGCGGTGCGGACGGTTGGAGCGGATGGCATGCGCCATGTCGGCGACGCCGAGCGAGCGGTAGTTGCCGTCGGCATAGGGTGCGGTGATCTCGCGCTCGGCGAATTCGCCGCCCTTCTTCAGGAACTCCACCGGGCCGCCGAAACGGTTCGGATCGGGCACGATCAGCGTGCCCTCGGTGCCGTAGACTTCGAGCGGCACATGCTTGTGGCCGGCGACATCGAAGCTCATGCCGATCTGGACGACGGCACCATTGGCAAAGGCCATGACGCCGGCGACATGCGTCGGCACATGCACGGGGATGTGCTCGCCGTTGCGCGGCTCGCTGGTGATGATGCGCTCCTTGCGCGGCGTGACGGCAAAGCCGGCGACCTGCGAGACGGGGCCGAGCAGGTTGACGAGATCGGTGATGTAATAGGGACCCATATCGAGCATCGGGCCGCCGCCGACTTCGTAATAGAAAGCCGGATTCGGATGCCAGCGCTCATGGCCGGGGCACATGAAGGTGGCGGTGCCGCCGACCGGGATGCCGATCGCGCCTTCGTCAATGATGGCGCGGGCCGTCTGGTGGCCGCCGCCGAGGAAGGTATCGGGTGCCGCGCCGATGCGCAGGCCCTTGGCGGCAGCGGCATCCGAAAGCCTCTTGCCTTCGGCGAAATTGATGCCGAGCGGCTTTTCCGAGTAGGTGTGTTTGCCGGCTTCCAATGCCTGAAGACCGACGGCGACATGCGCCTTCGGGATGGTCAGGTTGACGATGATCTCGATCGAGGGATCGGCAAGCAGGGAGGCGATATCGACCGCCTTCAGGCCGAATTCGGCAGCTTTTGCCTCGGCGAGCTCGCGATTGAGGTCGGCCACGCCTTTGATGTCGAGAATGGGAAAGGATTTCATGGCGGTGAGATAGGCGCCGGAAATGTTCCCGCAGCCGATAATGCCGATGCCGACCTTGTTCATAGACTTCCTCCAGATGACTTGTCTTTGCTGTCCTGGAGCAGTTCAGCGTTTCACGTCGGCGCTGAACCGCTCTATCCTCTTGTTTCGACACAATTCCGGACGGAAAACCGCTGCGCACTTTTCCTCGAATTGCTGTGGGGGTCAGAGCGCCGGCGCCGGTCCCGTCGTTCCCCAAGGCGATTCGTAGAGTTCGCGCAGCGCGACGACCGCGGCGCCCTGCGCCCAGGTCTCGTCGGTCGACTGGTCGAACACCAGTTCGGTCACGCCCTTGATCGATGGCGGGATGGCCAGCGAATAGGCCTCCCGCAGGCTGTCGAGGAAGGGCTGTCCGAGTGCAAGGCTCGATCCCACCAGAATGACGCGCGGCGGGGCAAACAGCGTGACGATATTGGCGAGCGCCATGCCGCAGGCTTCGCCGGCGCGGATGGCCGCGCCGATCAGCGCGTTGTCCTCGGCGTCAATCAGCGTCTTCGCATGGGCCATGCCGCGGCCGAGGCGGATGGCTTCGGCGAAGCGGCCGCTCGGCTGGTCGCCGAGAATGGCGCTCTCACCGGCAAGGCTTGCCAGTCTGACCGTGCCCTGCGGACCGATGCCGAGGACCAGATCGCCGAGATTGTGGCTGAGGCCGCCGGCGCCGCGAAAAAGCTGGCCGCCATGCAGCACACCGAGCCCCAGCGTCTGCTCCAGCGACACCAGCACCATGTCGTCCAGGTCTCTGGCCCGGCCGAACCAGTGATGTGCGAGCGTGATGGCGTGGGCGTCGCTTTCGACGATGGTGGTGACGCCCAGCCGCTCCGACATTTCCTTGGCGAAATCGACGCCGCTTTCGCGGAAGATCGGGCTGGTGCGGACATGGCCGGTGCGATGCTCGACGACGCCGGGCAGGCCGAGGCAGACGGAATCGATCTCGTCCAGCGCGAGATTGGCATCGACGACGCAGCGGCGCACACCATCCTCGATAAGATCGGCAATGACACCGATCGGCTGCCGGTCGACGCGCAGCGCCAGCGTCAGCGTCGAGAGAACCTCGCCGCAGAAGTCCGTGACGACGAAGACCATGCGGTTGGCGGCGATTTTCGCGCCGACGACGCGCGCGGCATCGGGATTAAGCTCCAGCATGACGCGGGGCCGGCCGCGGGTCGCCGCCTCACGCAGGTCGCCTTCGGTGCGGGCCAGGATCAGCCCGTCATCCAGCAACGAGGCTGTGATTGCCGAAACTGTCGTGGTCGACAGCTGGGTGCGTTCGCTGATTTCGATACGTGCGATGGAGCCCGCCCGCCGGATGGTATCCAGCACATTGAAGCGGTTTATCGCCCGCATAAGCTCGGGATCTGCTGTTTTCATGAGATTGGCGCCGAATGATGAACCCGCTCGGCTGCGGCCTGATATTTTTAACGGAATGCGAATTAAATAACCTATGGTCATTGCCCAATGTCAAGCCGTTTTGCGATCAATATGCCAAAAATTTAGCGATGGCGGTTGACATTTCAGCAAAGCTCCGCTGAATTATTCCGCATAAGGGAAAAAATATTGAGGTTCTTGGTTCCCTTGGGAGGAGAAAATCATGATCCATCTACGTGGGGCGAAAGCCCTTCGCATTGCCGCTATTGCCGCGACAAGCGGGCTGGCTCTTCTGGCAGGCGTAACCAGCGCTGCCGCCGAGACCACCGTGAAATGGCTGCATCTCGAAGCCAATCCGGCCTATGTCGCCATCTGGCGCAAGATTGCCGACGAATATCAAGTCAAGCATCCCGGCACGAAGATCGAGATGCAGTTCCTCGCCAACGAGGCCTTCAAGGCCAAGCTGCCGACCCTTCTGCAATCCAAAGACGCTCCGGATCTGTTCTATAGCTGGGGCGGCGGCGTGCTGAAGCAGCAGCAGCAGACCGGCACGTTGCTCGATCTGACCAAGGCAATGGACGCAAAGGATGGTGCCTGGAAGAAGAGCTACAATCAGGCTGCGATCAAGGGCCTGACTTTCGACGGCAAGGTCAGCGCCGTGCCCTATCAGATGGGCACCGTTTCCTTCTTCTACAACAAGGCACTGTTCGCCAAAGCCGGTGTCGATGCCGACGCCATCAAGACCTGGGACGACTATCTGGCCGCGGTCAAGAAGATCAAGGCCGCCGGCATCGTGCCGATCGCAGGCGGCGGCGGCGAGAAGTGGCCGATCCACTTCTACTGGAGCTACCTCGTCATGCGCGACGGCGGCCAGCAGGTCTTCAGCGACGCGAAGAACGGCAAGGGCAAAGGCTTCAACGATCCGGCCGTCATCAAGGCCGGCGAGCAGCTGGCCGAACTCGGCAAACTCGACCCCTTCCAGCCCGGCTATCTCGGCGCCACATGGCCGCAGACGCTTGGTGTCTTCGGCGACGGCAAGGCGGCGATGATCCTAAGCTTTGAGACGACGGTCGCCACGCAGCGCGTCAATTCCGGTGATGGCAAGGGTCTCGCGGACGACAATATCGGCCGCTTCGCCTTCCCGGCCGTGACCGGCGGCGCCGGCGCTCCCACAGATACGCTCGGCGGTCTGAACGGCTGGGCCGTCACGAAGAAGGCCCCGCCTGAGACCCTCGATTTTCTCGCCTATCTGACGAGTGCCGAGAATGAGCGCACGATTGCGCAGGCCGGCTTGATCATCCCCGTCGCCGACGGCGCGCAGGATGGCATCAAGTCGCCGCTGATGCGCGGAGCAGCCGATCAGCTGGCGCATTCGACCTGGCATCAGAACTTCTTCGACCAGGATCTCGGTCCCTCCGTCGGCCGTGTCGTCAACGACATTTCCGTTGGCATCGCCTCTGGCCAGATTTCGCCAAAGGATGGCGCGCAGCAGGTCCAGGACGCCTTCGAGCAGGACCAGCTCTAGCGGCATCCGGCGCCGGCCGCTCCCTTGTGCCGGCGCCGGTTTTTCTTTGAACTGCAATCGTCGAGACCGCCCATGACCGATGTCAGCGCCACGACCGCTATCCGCACCGTCGCAAGAGCAAGGCCTGCTGCAACGCGAAAATCGCCGGCCGCGCGCGGCAGCATGCCTGTTATCCTGCTGTTCCTGCCGCCCGCCGTTCTGCTTTTCACCATCTTCGTCATCCTGCCGATGGGGGAGGCGGCCTGGTACAGCCTTTATCGCTGGAACGGCTACGGCCTGCCGACGGAGTTTGTCGGCCTGCGCAATTTCCAGATTCTCTTCAAGAACGATGCGTTCCTAACGTCGCTGAAGAACAATGCGCTGATCATTCTGGTGTCGATCGCCATCCAGGTGCCGCTTGCCATCTGGCTCGCGACAATGCTGGCAAACCGCATTCGCGGCGTGGTGCTCTTCCGGCTGATCTTCTTTCTGCCCTACGTGCTGGCCGAAGTGGCCGCCGGCCTGATCTGGCGCTTCGTCTATGATGGCGATTACGGCCTATTTGCCGCGATCGCGCATTTCCTCGGCACCGCGACACCTTACGTGCTCGCCGACAAGGATCTGGCCATGTATGCCGTACTCGGCGTGATCGTGTGGAAATATTTCGGCTTTCACATGATGCTGTTCATCGCCGGCATGCAATCGCTCGACAAGAGCGTGCTGGAGGCGGCCGAGATCGATGGCGCCACCGGCTGGCAGAAGTTCCGCTATGTGACGCTGCCGCTGCTCGGCTCGACGCTGCGTCTCTCCGTCTTCTTCGCCGTCGTGGGATCGCTGCAGCTCTTCGACATGATCATGCCGCTCACGGGCGGCGGCCCGTTCAACTCGACCCAGACGATGGTGACCTTCCTCTACAATTTCGGCGTCACCCGCATGCAGGTCGGCCTCGGCAGCGCCGTCGGCGTCGTGCTGTTCGTGATCTGCGTCACCCTCGCCTTCGGCTACAAACGGATATTTATGCGCAATGACTGATATGGCCTCATCCGTTCGACTGACCACCGGCACGAAGATCTATCTCTACGTGTCGGTGACCATCATTGCCGCCATCGTGCTGATCCCGCTTTTGACGACCGCGCTCGGCGGCTTCAAGACGCTCGGCGATCTCCGCACCAATCCCTTCGGCCTGCCGGCGGAATGGCATTTCGAGAATTACACCAGCATCCTGTTCGGCGACCGCTATTGGCGGCAGATGATGAACTCCTTGATCATCGCCGTGCTGACCGTCTTCCTGACGCTGTCGGTCTCGGCCATGGCCGCCTTCGCCTTCGCGCATGTGAAATTCTTCGGCTCGAACTTCCTGCTGAACTATTTCCTCATCGGCCTGATGTTTCCGGCGGCCACCGCCATCCTGCCGCTTTTCATCCGCATCCGCGATCTCGGCCTGCTCAATACCTATTGGGGCGTGGTGCTGCCGCAGGTGGCTTTCGGCCTCGGCATGAGCATCCTGCTCTTTAGAAACTATTTTCGAAACCTTCCGGAAGAATTGTTCCAGGCGGCCTTTGTCGACGGTTGCGGCTATATCCGCTTCTTCTGGCATATCTCGCTGCCGCTCTCGCGGCCGATCATCGCGACCGTCAGCATCATCTCCTTCGTCGGCAGCTGGAACAGCTATATCCTGCCGCTGATCATGCTCAACTCGGATTCGATCTATCCCTGGCCGCTCGGCATGATGGTCTATAGCGGCGAATTCGGCACGGAATGGGAGCTGGTGCTCGCCTTCATCACGCTCACCATCCTGCCCACCATCATCGTCTTCTTCCTGGCGCAGAAGCACATCATTGCCGGCCTCACCGCCGGTGCAGTGAAATCCTGAGCCTTATTGGAGCACAAACAACATGGCATCCGTCGAACTGCACAACATCCACAAGGCCTATGGGGCGCTCACCGTCATCCACGATATCTCGCTTTCGATCGAGGACGGCGAGTTCATCGCGCTTGTCGGACCTTCCGGCTGCGGCAAGTCCACGCTGCTGCGGATGATCGCGGGGCTCGAGGAAATCACCGATGGCGACGTGTCGATCGGCGGCCAGGTGGTCAACGCCATGACGCCGCGCGAGCGCAACATCGCCATGGTCTTCCAGTCCTACGCGCTCTATCCGCATATGACTGTCGCCGAGAATATGGGCTTCAACCTGAAACTCTCGGGCGAGACCAAGCAGGTGATCGAACAGCGGGTCAATGAAGCCGCGCGCATGCTCGATCTCACCAAGCTGCTCGACCGCAAGCCGGCACAGCTTTCCGGCGGTCAGCGCCAGCGCGTCGCCATGGGCCGCGCTATCGTGCGCAATCCGGCCGTATTCCTGTTCGACGAGCCGCTCTCCAACCTCGATGCGAAGCTGCGCGTACAGATGCGTTCCGAAATCAAGGCGCTGCATCAGAAGGTGCAGACCACTTCGATCTACGTGACTCACGACCAGATCGAAGCCATGACGCTTGCCGACCGCATCGTCGTGCTGAATCAGGGCAAGATCGAGCAGGAGGGCACGCCGATCGAGCTTTACCGCAAGCCTGCCAATCTCTTCGTCGCCGGCTTCATCGGCTCGCCGGCCATGAATTTCCTCGATGGCGTTGTCGAGGGCGTCGAAGGCGCCCCCGCCGTCCGGCTGAAGGACAGTACGCCGGTGCGGATTGCAGACGAGCGCAAGGTGAAGGCGGGCCAGAGCGTGAAGATTGGGCTGCGGCCGGAGCATCTGAGCCTTGCCAGCAGCGGCTCGCCGCTTACCGGCCAGACGCTGCTCGTCGAGCCCACAGGTGCACAGACGCATGTGCTGTTTGACCTTGCCGGTGAACAGGTAACGGCCGTGGTCGATGGCGAAGCGCCGGTGCGTTATGGTCAGCCCCTGAACGTCTCCGTCAGCCCCGAGCAGGTCTATGTCTTCGATGCTGCGAGCGGCCTTGCTCTTTAGGTGACGATGTCGATCGCATCGACGCGATCCGGATAGAAGGCCATATAATCCTTGATCTGGCTGACCGAAGGATATGGGCTCTCGTAGGTCCAGATGGCGTTCACCGAGCGCTCGCCGCCGGCGGGGATGCTGTAGTAGGAGCACTCGCCCTTGTAAGGGCAATAGGTCTCGTGACTGCTCCGTTCCAGCAACGACATGTCGATATCCTTGCGCGGGACATAGATGACGACCGGGTAGGATGCTTCCTTGAGAGCCAACGCCTCATGCGTATCGGCAATCACTTTGCCGGCGACCGAAACGGTGACATGCGCATGCTTCTCCTCGATCGTGATGGGATGATCGGGACCGGGGATCCTGACTGGCTTTTCCGACATGATGGCTCCTGTGAGGCATCAGGCAAAGCCGCCGCAGTGGCAGAGGTGCCCGACAATCTACTTCCGAAAAGGGATATAGGAAGCGGGCCGGCGATTGTCAGGGCTTCACCGCAATTCTGTCTTCGGCGCTCCCCAGCGAAGCCCGTCCATCAGCAGCCCCACAAGACGGCGGGCGCGATCGTGCCATTCCGGCGAATTGGGCATGGAATAGGTGCCGGACAGCGCGTGCAGCACATCGGTGCTATCAACATCCGTGCGGATGGAGCCTGCGGCGACCGCCTGTGCGATCAGGCCCGAGAGCGCCACCGGCACCCGGCCATAGCTATCGGCAAAGAGTTTGGAATTACTGTTGAGAAGGATGCGAAGGCTGTCGGCCATGCCGCGTTTCGTGGCGATATATCCGACGAAGCGATGCATCCATTCCTCCAGGGCCTGGTCAGGCGCAAGTTTCGTCGAAAGCTCGCTGGCGGCATCGCAGAGCGCCTCGACTTCGTGGCGATAGACGGCCTCGACCAGATGCTCCCGGCTGGGGAAATGGCGATAGAGCGTCCCGATCCCGACCCCGGCCTGCCGGGCGATATCCTCGAGCGAGGTGACGGTGCCATGGCTGGCAAAGGCTTGCGCAGCAACCTCGATCAGCCTGTCATGGTTGCGGCGCGCATCGGCGCGAGGGCGCCTGCCTTCGTTCGGCACCATACCCTTCTGTTCCGGCAACGGCTTGCCTGCCAACTTGTGCTCCTTGCGGACGCCGCATGAATATGTCGCCTGCCCGTCACATGGCGTGCGGCGACGTCTTCCCTGTAACCATGTACTGCAGGAGTGTTACCGCATTCGGCAGCGAGGCGCCATTGCCGCGCGCATCGATCGGAGATCTGAGGGGTGTGGCTGGCTTTCTGCCGGATTTACCGCGACTGTGCGCCGAAATGGTTGGGGCCGAAACTCGGACCAAGGCTAGGGCTTTGCCCGAAGCTGGCGAAGGGTGGCGGCGGAGCGCTGCGCGCCGCCGGAACATCGAGATAGCTCATGATGTTCTCGACGTGGCTCACCTGCGAGCGCAGGCTGTCGAGCGACTTGCCCGTCAGGTTCGTCCCGGCCGGCAATTGCGCCGTCAGCGGGTTCTCGTAGCGCCCATTGACGCGCAGTTCGTAATAGAGGTGCGGGCCTGTCGAGTAGCCGGTCGAGCCGACATAGGCGATGGTCTGGCCCTGAGTGACGCGCTGGCCGACGCGCAGGTCCGACGGCGTTGCGGAAATATGGGCATAGGTGGTTTCATAGCCGCCATCGTGGCGAATGCGGACATATTTGCCGTAGCCGGTTTCCCAGGAGATCTTCTCGACGACGCCGTCGCCGGCGGCCTGGATCGGGCTGCCCATCGGCGCGCGGAAATCGACGCCGTTGTGGAATTTCTTCACCCCGAGAATGGGATGGACGCGCCAGGCAAAGCCGTCGCCCAGCGTGCCGTTCGGCACCGGACGGTGCACAAGCGATTTCGCGATCGAATGACCGCCCTCGTCGTAGAATTCCGAGGGGCCTTCGCCGCCGTTCTTATGCAGATAGAAACGGTGCGTGTCGCCATCGGCATGGAATTCGATGAACATCAGCTCGCTCTGGCCATCCTCCGCCTTGCGGAAGAGCAGGTCGACGCTGTCGGGCGCGTCTTCGATGTCGGTGAGCGAAATACCCTTGGCCTTTGCCAGCTTGACCAGCTGCGAGGCGCATTCCCTGGTCAACCCGGCCTTTTCGAGCCTGGCGCCGACCGCCGCCTCGTTGCTGTCGTCGACATCCTTCAGATCGACGGCGGCCACTTCCGAAGAAGAAGGCGCGTCGGCCTGGCTTTCGCTATAGAGCGCAGAAAACAGCCGGTCGTTGGCCATGGGCACGAAGCTGTCGGCATCGTCGCGCGCAACGACGCGCTCCGGCGTCTTGTCGCCGCTCAAGCGGGCCATGATCAGCTTCGGGCGAGAGGCGGGGCTCTTCTTCTCCAGCAGCAATTCCAGGCTGTCGCCGGGGGAAACCGTATCGGTTTCGAGCGCGCGCTGCAGCTCGTCGCCGGCGTCGCTGCTGAGGCCGGCGGATGCCAGGATATCCTGAAGATCCTGCTTGTCCTTCGGCATGGATACGAGCCGGCGGAATTCGCGGCCGGGCTCCCCGGTTGTCGCCCTCGAGACGCTGACGTTCAGCGGCACGCCGCGAACGGGGAAGCGCGAGCGACGGACGGCGTCATAATGCGTTGCCTGCGGATAGATGCCGTGGCGGATATCCGACAGCGACGGCGCTGAGAACGAGACCTGCTCGGCGCGTCCGCGGCCATAGGAGGCATTGATGGGGCCGGCACTGCCGGGTGCGCTTTCCGACTCGTCGGATTTAAACACCAGCGTCGTACGGTGATAGGTGAAAATGCGGGTTTCGCCGCTCGAAAGCTTTTCGGCCACCTGCGCAAAGCGCGCGCCGTCGAAATGCTGTTTCGCTGCAAGGCGGGTGCTCTTGGGCATTGCCGGTTGCGACGGCGCCAGCTGGGCTGTGCGCACCGGCACGGCCTGTTCGATCTCGTGACGGGCCAGCAACGGATAGAGCACGGCAGCCAGCAGGCCGAAGGATGCGGTGCCTGCGAGGCCGATGGCGATCAGATGGCGCAGATGCGCGGAACGCGGCAGAAAGGGAATATGAAAATCCTGATGCGGCCGCGCCTGGATCGCAGCTTCCGCAGGAAATTGGATGCGCAATGGACTTTCGGCCATGAAGTGAGGAACCCTGCAGATTGCGGTGGGCCCAAACTAGGGCAAATCATGGCAAAATCTAGGCAAGTATTACGAGTCCGTTAATTGCCGTGATCGTCCACAGGCCCAGATTCGCGCGTTGCAAATGATTCGTCAACTGAAGATGGTGTCGAACAGCAGCTTGAAGTTCAGTACCAGGATGATGGCGGCCACCAGCCAGGAGAGAATGGCAATACTTCTGGAGACGACGAACCTGCCCATTTTGTCTCGATTCGTCACGAATTGGACCAATGGAACAACGGCAAAGGGCAATTGCATGGAGAGGATAACCTGGCTGAGCACGAGCAGGTTGGCGGTGCCTTTTTCACCATAAATTGCAGTCACGAATACAACCGGAATAATTGCAAGACCGCGCGTTAAAAGTCGCCTTGCCCAATGCGGAATCCGCAGGCGAAGGAACCCTTCCATCACAATCTGGCCGGCAAGCGTTGCTGTGACGGTCGAATTGAGGCCCGAGGCGAGCAGCGCGATCGCAAAGAGGGTGGAGGCGATGCCGAGGCCGAGCAGCGGCGAGAGCAGCTGGTATGCCTGGTCGATTTCGGCAACGTCCGCATGGCCGCTGGTGTGGAAGGCTGCGGCTGCGACGATCAGGATCGCGGCGTTGACGAAGAGCGCCAGCATCAGCGCCACGGTGCTGTCGATCGTCGCCCATTTGATGGCATCGCGGCGGCCTTCGTCGTTGCGCTTGTAGGCGCGGGTCTGCACGATCGAGGAATGCAGGTAGAGATTATGCGGCATGACGGTCGCGCCGATAATGCCCATGGCGATGTAAAGCATCTCGTGGTTGGTGACGATTTCGGGCGAGGGGATGAAGCCGTGGAGAATGGCGGCGATCGGCGGTGCGGCGGCGGCGATCTGCACGGCGAAGCAGGTGGCGATGACGATCAGCAGCGCGATCACGAAGGCTTCGAGATAACGGAAGCCCTTGTTCATCAGAAGCAGCAGCAGGAAGGTGTCGAACGCGGTGATCAGCGCGCCGCCGATCAGCGGAATTCCGAAAAGCAGCTGCAGCGCGATCGCTGTGCCGATGACTTCGGCAAGGTCGCAGGCGATGATGGCAAGTTCGCACGCAAACCACAGAGCCAGATTGACGGGCCGCGGATAGTGATCGCGGCAGGCCTGGGCGAGATCGCGGCCGGTGACGATGCCGAGCCGGGCCGATAGCGCCTGCAGCAGGATTGCCATCAGGTTGGACAGCATGATGACGGCGAGAAGCGTGTAGCCGAACTGCGCGCCGCCTGCGAGATCCGTCGCCCAATTGCCGGGATCCATGTAGCCGACGGAGATCATGTAGCCCGGTCCGACAAAGGCGAGCAGGCGCCGTATCCAGCTGCCGGTATGCGGCACTTTCACCGTCGCATTGACTTCGGGAAGGCTCGGGCGGACGCCCTCGTCGGCATTGGCGAATTTCCATGCGCGCTCTTGCGCGGTGGCGTCCTGAACTTGCGTCATGCGGGGCTCCGGGGAGGATCGAATGGTCGTGTTACTAAATAAGTATGCTAGATAACAAATTTATGCAATATGCTATATCTCATAGTTTTTGCACTTCTAACTGCCCAAATGTCACCATTTACAGCCCCTTGGGCTAGGGCAGCCGGTGTTGTTGAGCGGCGAAGCCGGCAATGCCTGGCGATTCGCATCGTGTGGAGGAGAACTGCCGATGCGGCTGCATCGTCTGGAGCGTTTCTTTGCGCATTCCGGACGGAAAACCGCTGCGCACTTTTCCTGGAATTGCTCTGAGGAAAAGATGCTGTCGGCGCATGAAGAAACATCAGTCGACTAGCGACTGATGTTTGAAGGGATGGATTTCGCGAGGGCTTTTGTCGGCGTTTTGTTGCGCCGATGCGAATGCGGATGCGAGGCCCCACCCGGCGCCTGTCCAAGCGGAGGGCTTGCCGCCGCGTTTCAATTGCGGCGGAAGGCGATTTTCCGTCGGCGTCTATTCAGCCGCGTCATGCTTGGAAATGGAATCGCGGACGACGCCATATTGGCTGCTCCAACCATCGGTCATTTCGTGGCGAATATCCCAGAGGTCGGGGAAGAAGCGGTGGCGTGCGCCGGCCTGCAGCAGCTCGACCGGGCGTCCCTTCAGGGATTTCGAGCCGAGCCCGATGGAACGCTGGATCAGATACATATGGTTGGCGCGGAATTTCTGGAACAGCTCGTCATATTCCACCAGGGCTTCGGCAACCACATAGCTGTCGCCGTGATCGTACTTGCCATCATAGATGTCCGCGATCGTCAGGCCGGGCGCATCGAGGTAATTCGCCTTGAAGGCATGCCAGAGATCGGGCGGCATGCGCAGCAGGAACTTGAAGCCGGGCGATTCCTGGCCGCTGCCGTTGCCGAGCTGCAGGCGGATTTGCTGATATTCCTTCGGCGACATGGTTTCCAGAAGATCGAGCTGAGCCGTCATCATGCGCATGATCCGATGCACGCGGCCCATCAGCGTCACGACGCGATGCGTGTTGCGCTCCTCCATGAAGCCGATCACATCGACCAGCGAATAGGCCATCAGCTTCATCCAGAGTTCTTCCACCTGGTGAACGATCTGGAATTGCAATTCGTCTCCGTTGACCATGCCGTTCAACGGCTTCTGACAGGCGAGCAGCTTGTCGCATTGCAGATAGACGCCGTAGTCGAGCATATCAGGCGCCTCGATGCGGGCGTAGTAATCTTCCTTCTGCATCTTCGTTCCCTTTGTTTCGGCTCTCCGCCGCCAAGCATGTTTGCTCTCCATCAAGGATACGAAACTTCTGCCTGAACATTGTTCCTATTTGTCATCCAGAATCGAAGAAATAGAGTACGATTGGTCACTTTGTGCTCTATGGAGAGAACGATGGAATTGGATGCTTTGGATCACAGGATCATCGCCGCTCTAGAGGCCGATGCCCGCATCTCGTTTGCGGCGCTGGCCGATCTGGTCGGGCTCAGCAAGACGCCGTGCTGGAAGCGGGTGAAGGCGCTGGAGGAGGCCGGGGTGATCAGGGGATATCGGACGCTTCTCGATCCGTCGCGGCTAGGCTTCGGTCTGGAGGCTTTCGTGCAGGTATCCATCGATGTCGAGCGCTTCGATGCGTTCGAGGCCGCCGTGCGCCGGCATCCGCTGATCTGGCGCTGCCATGCCACGACGGGCGAGGCCGACTATCTCCTGCATATCCTCGCAACCGACATGGCCGCGCTCGATCGATTGCTGCGTCAGGAGCTCAACCGGCTGCCCGGCGTGCGGCACACCGTGACCTCGATGTCGACGCGGGAGATCAAGTCGGATATTTCGCTGGCGGAGGCGGCGCGGCATGCGGAGGGATAGGAAAGCCCACCGTCCGGTCGCAACGATCCCAATTGCAATCGTTCGATGGCGCGTCGCCGCCGCGCAGCTTGCCGTTAGGCAGGCGGCAGGCCGGGATCGATCCCTGTCATGGCGACGGACACGTCCCAGAGCCGTTTTGCAGCTGCCGCATCCTGTGCCCGTGCGGATCGGGAGGCCTTGCCGGAAACGCCTCTTATCTCGCGAAACCCCATTGGCCCATAGTAGTCGCCGGATGTCACCGGCGCCGTGGCTGCCTGCAGGGTCGGCCAGGCTCCCATCGCGGCGGTGTTGAGGAGCAACCTGGCGAGCGGCAGCAGAAGCTGGAGCGGTCCCAAATAGCGGCCCAGCTCCGTTGCGGCTGCTCCCGGATGGCAGCCGACCGCCGCAATCGGTGAGCCGGCGGCGCGAAGGCGGCGGTCCAGCTCGAAGAAGAACAAGGCGTTGGCCAGCTTGCTGGCCGCGTAGCGGCTGACGCGGCTGTAGCTTCTCTCAGCATTCAGATCATCCCAATCGATCTTCGCGTTCCGATGGGCGATGCTGGAGGTGACGACGACGCGAGACCCCTGCGTTTCAGCCAATTTAGGCAGGAGCAAAGAGGTCAGAGCGAAAGTGCCGAGATGGTTGACGCCGAGCTGGAGCTCGAAACCCTGCTTTGTGCGGGTCATCGGCGGGGTCATGACGCCGGCATTGTTGATGAGAACGTCGATGCGCGGTTCCAAGGCTGCCAGTTCAGCGGCAGCCTTGACGCTTGCGAGATCGGCCTGATCGAGCGGCAGAAAGGCAAGGTTCGCCTTTGGCGCTTGCTGCCTGATCGCCGCCATCGCGGTTTCGGCCTTTGCCTTGTCTCGACAAGCCAGCAGCACTCGTGCTCCGCGGGCTGCCAGCACGCGGGATGCCTCGAAGCCAATGCCGGTATTGGCGCCTGTGACGATGAAGCATTTTCCCGACTGGTTCGGGACATTGGCTTCGGTGAAACCGTGCGATCTTGACATGGTGATGCCTTTCTATTGAGTGAGTACACGCTCATTTTTTGAGGAAAATTAAGCGGCGATGCCTTTCCAGAAGAGGTCGAAGCCTGCCTCGCTGAAATGCTTGTGGTTCGCTGGGCTCGCTTCGATGGCCTCGATCGCGATATCGGCCAGCCCGAAGAGGACCGTCTCGATATAGAAGGAGGCACGCTCGGGATCGATATGTCCGGAAAGATACCGATCGACCATTTCACGCGCATCGCGAAACATGGCCTCGCAGCGACGCTGGCTCTCGATGCTGATACGATCCGATACCTTGAGCTGGCGCATCGCCTTGCGCCATATCGGATTTGCCAATCCCCAATCGATGAGCCGGTTCCATATGTCTTGGATGCGCTGGCGCGGTCCGCCTTCATCGGGATAGGGGGCCGTCATGACCTCGGCAAGATCGGTTTCGATCTCGACGAATAGCTGGTTCAGGAGATCGTCTTTCGTTGCGAAATAGGTGAACAGCGTTCCTTCCGCGACATTGGCAGCCTGAGCGATCTTTGCGGTGGATGCGCCGGTGCCCAGCATTGCGACCAATTCGGCGGCGGATGCCAAAAGAGCCTGTCGTTTTTCTTCGCTGAGCGGGCGGGCCATGATTTTCCGTGATTGATGAGCGCGTGGTCACTCATTTATATAATTGCGAGCCGCTGTGCGTCAAGAGGCGCCCCGCGACCACGGGATCGCCGACCTCCAGGACATCGAAGCTCGTCGCGCTTTATGGCGCCATCCGTCGCATGGAGCCGACGAGGCTGCGGATCAACCTCTCGCCGATATCGACCAGCAAAAAGGATTTGTCGGATCTGAGCCATTCGGCGAGCAGACCATTCATGGAACACTGAATGGCGCGGGCTGCAGCATCGGGGGTCCATAGCGGCGCAAGTGTGTTCTGCTGGTCGGCCATCTCGATCAGCCGCTGCAGCTTACCGAACATCTGCTGGTTGGCGGTCACTATCCTCTGGGCGGCATCCGAACGGTGCTTGGTGAATTCGCAGCCGAGGATCATGATGGCGAAGACCTGCTGCAGGTGCTCGTCCTTGACAAGGTTCTCAAGGACTTGGACCGTGCCCTGCTCGATCAGTCCGAGCGGATCGTCATGGCCGTGCTCGATCGCATAGTCGACGATGGTTTCCTGCGGCAGACGGATTTCGCTGTGCAACGCCGTCAGGACCTCGGCCTTGTCCTTGAAATGCCAATAGATCGCGCCGCGCGTTACGCCGGCGCGCTGGGCGATCTTTTCGAGACTGGAGCCACTGACGCCGTTTTCATAGAAAATGTCGGCGGCCGCAGCCAGAACTTCGTCTCTCGTTTTGGCGGCATCTTCCTTGGTTCTGCGCATGTTCCTCCTTGAAGTTTCCGGGAGACGAAGGGGGTATTTCGTCTCAGTCATATGTTTGATTTTATATCTTAATATCCAAAACCCGCATGTGGTTCCCGATACCGGTCAGAAAAGTCACGTCGATTTTATATTTACAATCATTCATGAATGTTTGTATATTGCGCTGCAATAAAAATGTCGAATCTCACGGTGATTTTTCCATGACGACGCATAAATCTCCCCTTCTGCGCACCGGTTTCGTCGCTGCCGGGCTGCTGTTTTTCTGCGCATCTTCCTCCCCCGCGCAGCAGGCCGGACAGATGCCGCCGCCGCAGGTCACGGCTATCGACGTCAAGCCGCAGACCGTGGCGCTCTCTTATGAATATGCTGCGCGCATCTCGGCCTTTAGGCAAGTCGACGTACGGGCCCGCGTCGGCGGTATCCTGTTGAAAAGAAACTTTATCGAAGGCGCCGAAGTGAAGGCAGGCGACGTGCTCTTCCTGATCGATCCCGCCTCCTACCAGGCAGCACTCGCACAGGCGAAGGCCCAGCTTCAGCAAGCACAGGCGCAGCTCCAGCAGGCACAGCGCGAAGAAAAGCGCAACATCAATCTCTTCGAGCAGAACGCCGCGACGCAGAAGGCTCGCGACGACGCGATTTCGACGCGCCAGCTGGCGGAAGCATCGGTCGCCGCCGCTGAGGCCCAGGTTCAGACGGCGCAGCTCAACCTCGACTATACCAAGGTCACGGCGCCTGTCGGCGGCATTACCAGCCTGGAGCAGGTTTCCGAAGGCAGCCTGATCGGCACGACGGGCGATAGCGGCCTGCTCACCAGCATCACGCAGCTCGATCCGGTCTACGTCAACTTCTCCTTCTCGGATGCGGAGGCGGCGGAAGTACGCCGGCTGATCGACATGAAGAAGGCCAAGGGCGAAGCGCCCAATCTCGGCGTCAAGATCTCCTTCGGCGACGGCACCGGCTACGATCATGACGGCATCGTCGACTTCACCTCCTCCACGATCGATGTGTCGACCGGCACGCTGCAGGCGCGCGCCGTGGTCGACAATCCGCAGCGCCGGCTGCTGCCGGGCCAGTTCGTTCGGGCGAAGGTGACGGGCGTGTCGCTCGACAACGCCATCACCATCCCGGAAGTGGCGCTGATGCAGAGCCCGCAAGGGCAGTTCGTCTATACGATCGACCAGGAAGGCAAGGCGCACATCAACCCGGTGACGCTCGGCCAGAAGATCGGCAACAGCTGGCTCGTGCTGTCCGGCCTCAAGGCCGGCGACAGGCTGATCACCGAAGGCATCATCAAGGTGCGCCCCGGTGCGCCGGTGCAGGCGACGGCGGATGCAACGTCTAAGGACGCGAAGAAGGTGGCGCAGAACTGATGTTAGGCAACAGATTCTTTATCGACCGCCCCGTTTTCGCGGCGGTGATCTCGATCGTCATCCTGCTTGCAGGCGCCGTCTGCCTGCGCATCCTGCCGATCGCGCAATATCCAGAGCTGACGCCGCCGCAGGTGGTCGTGACCGCGACCTATCCTGGCGCCAGCGCCGAGACTGTGGCGCAGACCGTTGCCGCTCCGCTGGAGCAGCAGATCAACGGCGTCGAAAACATGCTCTACATGCAGTCGACGAACTCCAATAGCGGCGCGATGCAGATTACTGTGACCTTCGCGCTCGGCACGGATCCGGACCAGGCGGCGATCAACGTCAACAACCGCGTTCAGCGTGCGGTCTCGACGCTGCCGCAGGACGTGACGCGATTGGGCGTCGTCGTTACCAAGCGTTCGACGTCGATCCTCGGCTTCGTGGCGATGTATTCCACCGACAGCCGCTATGACCGCACCTATGTCGGCAATTATGCGCTTCTGAACGTCATCGACGATCTCAAGCGCATTCCGGGTATCGGCGATGTCAACCTGCTTGGCGATGTCGACTATTCGATGCGTATCTGGCTGCGGCCGGACAAGCTGGCGCAGTACAATCTGACGCCGAGCGATGTCGCGACCGCAATCCGGGAGCAGAACTCCCAGTTCGCCGCCGGCCGTTTCGGCGACCAGCCCAGCAACAATCCGCAGGCCTTCACCTATACCGTGACGACGCAAGGGCGCCTGCCCGATGTCGACGCCTTCGGCGAAATCATCCTGCGCTCGACGGCCAATGCCGCAACGCTCCGGCTGAAGGACGTGGCGCGCATCGAACTCGGCACCAAGAGCTATTCGGTGCAGAGCAGCCTGAACGGCACGCCGGCGGTTCCGATCGCCGTCTATCTGCAGCCGGGCGCCAATGCCTTGAATACGATGGCGGCACTCAAGTCGCGTCTCGACGAGCTGCAAAAGTCGTTCCCGCACGGCGTTGCCTACGAGGTTCCCTATGACACGACGAAGTTCATCCAGGTGTCGATCGAGGAGGTGGTACATACCTTCATCGAGGCGATCCTTCTCGTCGTCATCGTCGTCTTCGTCTTCCTGCAGAACTGGCGGGCGACGCTGATCCCGATCATCGCCGTGCCGATCTCGATCATCGGCACCTTCGCCGGCATGTATCTGCTCGGCTTCTCGATCAACCTTCTGACGCTGTTCGGCCTCGTGCTGGCGATCGGTATCGTGGTGGATGACGCCATCGTCGTGCTTGAAAACGTCGAGCGCCTGATGGCGACGGAGAAGCTGTCGCCGAAAAAAGCTGCCATCAAGGCAATGGGCGAAGTGACCGGCCCCGTCATCGCTATCGTGCTGGTGCTCTGCGCCGTGTTCATCCCGGTCTCCTTCATGGGCGGGCTGGCGGGCCAGATGTACAAGCAGTTCGCCGTCACGATCGCGATCTCGGTCATCCTGTCCGGTATCGTGGCGCTGACGCTGACCCCTGCACTCTGCGCGCTGATCCTGAAGCCCGGCCATCATGAGCCGATCCTGCCTTTCCGCATCTTCAACCGCGCCTTCGACCGGTTGACGGCGGGCTACGCGGCCGGCGTCGCCTTCTTCCTGAAGCGCGTCATCATCGGCTGCGTGCTGGTTGCCGGCCTGATCGGCGTGACCGGCTATCTCTTCTATACGCTGCCGGGATCGCTGGTGCCGGATGAAGACCAGGGTTCGCTGTTCCAGATCGCCATCCTGCCGCCTGCTGCGTCGCTCACGCGCACGCAGGCCGTCATGGACGAGGCGCTGGTCAACACCAAGAAACTGCCGGCCGTCGAAAACGTCTTTGCGGTTTCGGGCTTCGACCTTCTGTCGGGCGGCCTGAAGAGCAGCGCCGGCGTCGCCTTCGTGACGCTGAAGGACTGGAGCGAGCGCAAGACGCCGGAGCTCGATGCCCGCAATCTCGCAGGGCCGATTATCGGCGCCAACATGGGCATCAAGGATGCCATGGTGCTTGCCTTCAATCCGCCGCCGATCATGGGTCTTTCGACGACGGGCGGCTTCGAAGTCTACCTGCAGGATCGCAGCGGCAAGGGCGTGGCGGGTCTTTCGGACCAGGCGCAGAAGCTTGTGGCGGCTGCCTCCAAGCGGCCGGAGCTTGCAGGTGTGCGCACGACGCTCGACACCAACGTTCCGCAGTTCCGCGCCGATCTCGACCGCGAGAAGGCGAAGGCGCTCGGCGTGCCGATCAACTCGGTCTTCGATGCCATGCAGGCGACCTTTGGCAGTCTCTACGTGAATGACTTCACGCTCTACGGCCGTAACTACCAGGTGAACCTGCAGTCGGAGGCACCCTTCCGCGAATCGCCCGACGATCTGCGTCAGGTCTTCGTGCGCTCTGACAGCGGCAAGATGATCCCGCTCGACACGCTCATCAAGGTGTCGCGCGTCATCGGGCCGGACCAGCTCGAACGCTACAACGCCTTCAATGCCGCCAAGATCACCGGCAATCCGGCGCCCGGCTATACGTCAGGTGATGCAATCAAGGCCATGCAGCAGGTGGCGGCCGAAAGCTTGCCGGAGGGATTCCAGATCGCCTGGACGGGCTCGGCCTACCAGGAACTGGAAACCAGCGGCGCGGGTACGCAGGCGATGGTCTTCGGCATCATCATGGTGTTCCTGATCCTTGCCGCGCAGTATGAAAAGTGGAGCCTGCCGCTCGCCGTCATCACCGCGATCCCCTTCGCGCTGTTCGGTGCGCTGCTTGCCACCTATCTGCGCGGGCTCACCAACGACGTCTACTTCCAGATCGGCATGGTGACGCTGATCGGCCTAGCGGCGAAGAACGCCATCCTCATCGTCGAGTTCGCGGTGCTGAAGCGCAAGGAAGGCATGAGTGCGGCGGAAGCAGCACTCGAGGCGGCGCGGCTGCGCTTCCGCCCGATCGTCATGACCTCGCTCGCCTTCATTCTCGGCGTCGTGCCGCTGGCCATCAGCAGCGGCGCGGGTTCGGCCAGCCGCCATGCCATCGGCACCGGCGTCATCGGCGGCATGCTGGCGGCGACCTTTATCGCCACCTTCTTCATCCCGATGTTCTACCGCCTGATCGCCTGGAAACAGCCGAAGCCGGACGAGGATGACGAGGACGAAGCGATCGAGCATCGTCCGCATGCGCAGGCGGCGGAGTAGGGTTTCCTGCTCTGTCCGTCCGCCTCAGCTTTCCTGCGGGCCGATGAGGGTGACGGACCGGAAATAGGTCCGAAAGCGCTTCGTATCGCGCGTCAGGAGGGATAGGCCGCTGACGGCCGCATGGGCGCCAATGAAGAAATCGGGCAGGACGCCGCCACGCGTCCCGCCCGATTTTCTATATTGGGCGAAAACCTTGGCGGCGAGGAAAAGCGCCTCCCGCGGTATCGGCTCGATGCGGAGACCGGTCTCGGCAAGCATCTCGTCGAGATCTTCGATCCTGTCGTAACGCACGGATATCTCGGCATAGACGACGTCATTGATACACAATGGGCCGAGAAGGCTCGCGGCGTCGAGCTGCGCGAGTGACCAGTCGCACCACATAGGGTCGTTCGTGATGATATCCAGCAATATGTTGGAATCGACGAAGATCACCTCAGTCGTCGCCGCGCGTCAAAGCCATGATTTCGTCCGTGGTCATTCCTTTTCCGGCATGACCACGGAATTTGGTAAATCGGCTCGTCTGCTTCTGTGCATTCACCGGGACGACGACGATATTGCCATCGGGCATGCGGCGAAAATCGACCTGGCTGCCAGGACCTATTCCGAGCATGTCGCGGACGGCCTTCGGAATCGTGACCTGTCCTTTTGCCGTTACGGTCGTGCTCATCCATTCCTCGGTAATAATCTCTGAAATAGAGGTATTACTTTTACGGGCCGAGTTCAAGGTTGTCAGGCTGTCCGCTACTCCCGCAACGATCACATCGGCGGCGTGGTGCCGTTGAGGCCGACGGCGACGCGGTTGGCCGATACCGTCGAGTCGCCGCTCCGCTCGCCGGTGATGAAGACGCCGGCGCCGGGTTTGAGGTCGTTTTTCGTGGCTGCCGCCAAAGTTACGACCGGTGTGCCCTTGGGAATGTTGATCTTGCGCTCGCCACCCTTGTAGGTAAGCGTCAATGTCGGGCCGTTGACCGAGGTCACGGCATTGGCGACCGTGGCATTGGTCATCGAGCCGTTCGGCGCCGAATCCCAGGGGCGGTCTCCTTCGCCGGTTCCCTTCATCGAGGCGGGGAAGATGACGACTTCTATGGCGCCGTTGATGCCGCTGCTTGTCGGTTGCGATGCGATGCCGACGAAATCGCCGGGCTTGATGTCGCTGACCGCGGCCTGGACGACGCCATCGACTTGCCAGCCGGATTTCAGTGCGACCGTCACATCATCGCCGTCGCGGGACTTGACCTTGAGCGTATAGCCATCGAGGCTCTCCACGGTGCCGCGCACTTTCACGCGCTCGGCGGCATCAACGCTTTGCAGCGCTGCAAGCATGGCGAAGGAGAGCGTCAGCGCGCTCGCGATCAGACGTTTGCAATGCATTGGCAGTGTCTCCGTTAAGATATCGGCCGAGCGATATGCCGGTCGTTCTTGATCGAGTGTTGGAGCTGACCGGCAGTGGGCCGGGTAATGGGCCTGCGGCCATCTGCGCCGCGATCCTATGCGCCGCTTACCTCATTCGCCATTCAAACAAGCGTGAGATGGCCGTTTCGGCCGGACAGGCCAAAAAATCCTGGAAAAGAACAGGCATTTCCCGGAACATTAGTCATTGCTTAACGTTTATCGCTAGACTGCGCTGGTTATCTCGAATTCCCTATCGCGCGTTGCGCTGGGCTGGGGAGATTGGAGAACGAAATGACCGCGATTCGTCCGCTTCTGATCGGAATTATCTTGATTCTGTCACTGGTGCTGATTGCGCTCAGTATTCTGCTGGTCGACCCCGTCCAGCCTATTCATCAATCCGAAAGTCTCATCCCGCCGCCGACCGAGTCTCCGCAGCGTCCCTAGAGCAATTCCCAGGAAAAGCGCTGAGCGCCTTTCTCTGGGGAATCCCGCGAAGACAGTAGATCCGCCGTTAGCTTGCAGGCGTAAAGCGCGCCACAAGGCTATGGCGATCACCGGGATAGGTGAGGCGGACATGGGTTATCGGGCCTGAGGGACTCCATGTGCGTCTTTCGACCACGAGGCAGGCCGTGCCTTTGGCGACGTCGAGGCTCGCAGCTGCCTCGCCCTCCGCGGATATGGCGCGGATTTGATGTTCGGCGGTGCTCCAGGGCACCTGATTGATCAGCCAGGGACCCGGCGGCAGGCTTGCGAAGTCGGCATTGGCTGCCTCCGGCACGGCATCGAGATTGATGACGCGATCTTCCAGACAGAAGGGGCGCGAGCCGGCATAGTGGATGCAGGTGATTTCGAGCACGGTAACCGGGCCGGCAAATTGCAGGCGGCGCGAGTCTTCCGAGCGGCCGCGCCGCTCGGCCAGTTTCATAAGCTTGTGCGAATAGGGCAGGTTGAGCGACAGGATTTCCGACTTGATGTCGTGGATTTCCAGGATCGCCGATTGCGCCTGCGGATGGGTGACGAAGCTGCCCGAGCGCTTTCGCCGCTCGATCAGCCCGGCACGGGCAAGCTGGGTCAGCACCTTGTTCACCGTCATGCGCGAACAGTCGTACTGCTCCGCAAGAGCCAGCTCGAAGGGAATGCGATGACCGGGCGGCCAAGCGCCAGAGACGATCTGGTTCTCGATATCGCTCAGGATCCGCTGATGCAGTGTCGCCTCTTTGCCTGTGGCCATGCTGCCCATCTTTCCGTGTGAGACATGGATTCCTCCCGAAGCACTTCATTAAGGATCAATCGGCAGGAGGAAAAGCAGTTTCTTAGCCGATGAGTTCGCCCATCGCCCGAAGGAAACGTGCGGAGATCGCCTCCCTCTTCCGGTGACGGCCGCCTTCGACCTGCTTGCGGCCCAAAGCCCAAACGCCGTCGATCTTGACGCCGCCGGCAAAGGTCCAGTGGTCGAGAATACGGTCGTCGGAGAGGTAAGGCACGGCGCTTGTGTCGAGCGAAACGATGTCGGCATGGTTGCCGACTGCAAGCCCTGCCTTGGCCCTCAGCGCCGTACCGCCGCCCACTAGCGCGCCGTCGAACAGCATACGTGCCGTCGAACCGCCGGTCGAAGCGATGACATTGCGGGCGCGCAGCGCCAGACGCTGCGAATATTCGAGCTGCCGCAGCTCTTCCGGCACTGAAATCAGAATATTGGAGTCCGAGCCGACGCCATAGTGACCGCCTTCCTCCAGGAAGAGGGGCGCTGGGAAGACGCCGTCGCCGAGATTGGCTTCGGTGATCGGGCAGAGGCCGGCAATGGCGCCGCTCTTTGCCATGCGCCGGGTTTCATCCTCGGTCATATGCGTGGCGTGGATCAGGCACCAGCGGCTATCGACGGGGGCGTGATCGAGCAACCATTGCACCGGCCGCGCACCCGACCAGGCAATGCAGTCTTCCACTTCCTTCACCTGCTCGGCGACGTGGATATGGATCGGCCCGTCGCCGGCCATCGGCACTAGCTTTGCCAATTCTTCGGGCGTAACCGCGCGCAGGCTGTGCGGCGCGATGCCGAGTTCGGCGCCGGGCAGGCGGCTCGTCGCCGTGCGGCAGCCGGCCATCAGCGCCTCGAAGCTTTCGAGCGAGTTGATGAAGCGGCGCTGGCCTTCGATGGGCGCTGCGCCGCCGAAGCCGGAATGGGCGTAGAAGACGGGCAACAGCGTCAGCGCAATGCCGGTTTCGGCGGTGGCGGCGCCGATACGCTCGGCCAGTTCGGCGATATTGGCATAGGGACTGCCGTCCTTATCATGATGCAGGTAGTGGAACTCGCCGACGCGGGAGAAACCGGCTTCGAGCATCTCCATATAGAGCTGCGCGGCGACCGCCTCGACATGGTCGGGGGTCATCGACAGGGCGAACTTGTACATGACGGTGCGCCAGCTCCAGAAGCTGTCGTTTGCCGGGCCGCGGACTTCGGCAAGGCCGGCCATGGCGCGCTGGAAGGCATGGCTGTGCAGGTTCGGCACCGCGGGCACGAGCATATCCTGCCTATCGTCGCCGGCTTCGGGCGCGACGCCCGTCGCGATGTCGGCGATGCGGCCGTCCTTAAGGGTCAATCGCACATTCTCGTGCCATCCGTCGCCAAGCAATGCCGTGCGTGCATGAAGTGTCGTCATGGTCTCACCCTTTCCTTTTGAGCAGAGAGTCCAAAATCCCTCTTGCCAGCCTTTTTAATATGTATATACATTATGAGCCAACGAGGAAAGGCGTAAAGCTGATGGGCGGGAACAATTTTTCCGAAGATGGCAAGGAAAATGCGGCGGCAAGCCGCGTATGGCGCAATGCGCGTCTCGCAACTCTGGTGGAGGGCGAGAGCCGGCTCGGCCTGATCGAGAAGGGCGCCATCCTGAGCAAAGGCGGTCGCATCGTCTTTGCCGGCAATGAGGTCGATTTGCCCGATACCTCCGGTGCCGAAAGCATCGATCTCGAGGGCCGCTGGGTTACGCCTGGCCTCGTCGATTGTCACACGCATATCGTCTATGGCGGCAATCGCGCCCGCGAATTCGAAATGCGGCTGGAAGGTGCGAGCTACGAGGAAATCGCCCGCGCCGGCGGCGGCATCGTCTCGTCCGTGAACGCGACCCGCGCGCTGTCGGTCGACGAACTCGTCGCCGTGGCGCTGCCGCGCCTCGACACGCTGCTGGCCGAAGGCGTCACCACCATCGAGGTGAAGTCGGGCTACGGCCTCAACATCCCATCCGAACTGAAGATGCTGCAAGCGGCGCGCAAACTGGAGACGGTCCGTCCCGTTCGCGTCGTCACGTCCTATCTCGGCGCCCATGCCACTCCGGCAGAATACAAGGGTCGCAACGGCGACTATATAAGTGATGTCGTACTGCCCGGCCTGAGCCAGGCGCATGCCGAAGGCCTCGTCGATGCCGTCGACGGCTTCTGCGAAGGGATTGCCTTCTCGACGGCGGAAATCGCCCGGGTCTTCGATCTTGCCAAATCGCTCGGCATTCCGGTGAAGCTGCATGCGGAGCAACTCTCCAATCTCGGCGGCGCCAAGCTTGCCGCCTCCTATGGCGCGTTATCGGCCGATCATATCGAATATCTCGACGAGGACGGCGTCAGGGCGATGGCTGCGGCCGGGACCGTTGCCGTGCTGCTGCCGGGGGCTTTCTATGCTATCAATGAGAAGCAGAAGCCGCCGGTCAAGGCGCTCCGTGAAGCGGGCGTTTCGATCGCCGTTGCCACAGACTGCAATCCCGGCACTTCGCCGCTGACCTCGATGCTGCTGACCATGAATATGGCTGCCACCCTTTTTGGCCTGACGGTTGAGGAATGCATCGCCGGCGCCACCCGCGAAGGCGCACGCGCCCTCGGGTTGCTGTCCGAGACCGGTACGCTCGAGGCCGGAAAGTCGGCCGATTTTGCCATCTGGGATGTCGAAAGCCTGGCGGAGCTTGTCTACCGCATCGGCTTCAATCCCCTTCATGCCCATGTTTTCAAGGGAAAAAGGTTCAACCGATGACTATCGTTCTCCATCCGGGTTCCGTATCGCTGCAGCAACTGGCGGCGATCTACTGGACCGGCGAGCCGGCGAGGCTTGATGCTTCCTTCGATGCCGGTATTGCCAAGGCGGCTGCCCGCATCGCAGAAATTGCGGCCGGCAATGCGCCTGTTTACGGCATCAACACCGGCTTCGGCAAACTGGCGTCCATCAAGATCGACAGCGCCGATGTCGCCACGCTGCAGCGCAACCTCATCCTCTCGCATTGCTGCGGCATCGGCCAGCCTCTGCCGGAGAATGTCGTTCGCCTGATCATGTCGCTGAAGCTGGTTTCGCTCGGCCGCGGCGCCTCGGGCGTGCGGCTGGAGCTCGTGCGGCTGATCGAAGGCATGCTTGAAAAGGGTGTTGTGCCCTTTATCCCTGAAAAGGGTTCAGTCGGCGCATCGGGCGATCTCGCACCGCTCGCCCATATGACCGCCGTCATGATGGGTCATGGCGAAGCCTTTTATGCCGGCGAACAGCTTTCCGGCGCAGCAGCGCTCGAAAAGGCCGGCCTGAAGCCGGTCGTGCTTGCCGCCAAGGAAGGGCTTGCGCTGATCAATGGCACGCAGGTGTCGACCGGTCTTGCGCTTGCCGGCCTCTTCCGCGCCCATCGTGCAGCTCAGGCAGCCCTCATCACCGGCGCCATGTCGACGGATGCGGCCATGGGCTCTTCCGCCCCGTTTCATCCCGACATTCATACGCTGCGCGGCCATAAGGGCCAGATCGATACCGCCGCTGCCCTTCGCGGCCTGCTCGCTGGCTCCGTGATCCGCGAAAGCCATATCGAAGGCGATGAGCGCGTGCAGGATCCTTATTGCATCCGCTGCCAGCCGCAGGTGGACGGCGCCTGCCTCGATCTTCTGCGTTCGGTCGGACGCACGCTCGAAATCGAAGCCAACGCCGTCACCGACAATCCGCTGGTGCTCTCGGACAATTCCGTCGTTTCCGGCGGTAATTTCCATGCGGAGCCAGTTGCCTTTGCCGCCGACCAGATCGCCATCGCCGTTTGTGAAATCGGTGCGATCGCGCAGCGCCGCATCGCGCTGCTCGTCGACCCGGCGCTCAGCTACGGCCTGCCGGCATTCCTGGCGAAGAAGCCTGGCCTGAACTCCGGCCTGATGATTGCCGAAGTGACCTCGGCGGCGCTGATGTCCGAAAACAAGCAGATGTCGCATCCGGCCTCTGTGGACTCGACGCCGACCTCGGCCAACCAGGAAGACCATGTCTCCATGGCCTGCCATGGTGCCCGCCGCCTGTTGCAGATGACCGAAAATCTCTTCGGCATCATCGGCATCGAGGCGCTGACGGCCGCCCAGGGTGTGGAACTGCGTGCACCGCTGACCACCAGCCCGGAACTGAAGCTTGCCATTGCCGCCATCCGCGCGGTCGTCCCCTCGCTGGAGCTGGACCGCTACATGGCAAACGACCTCAAGGCCGCCAGCGAGCTTATCGGCTCCGGCGCCCTCAATGCCTCGATTTCAACCGACATCCTGCCTTCCTTGGAGATGTGACATGACCAACCCACGCCATAATATCCGCGAAATCCGTGCTCCTCGCGGCCCGGAGCTCAATGCCAAGAGCTGGCTGACTGAAGCGCCGCTGCGCATGCTGATGAACAATCTCGATCCGGACGTTGCGGAGAACCCGAACGAGCTCGTCGTCTATGGCGGCATCGGCCGCGCCGCCCGCACCTGGGACGATTTCGACCGCATCGCAGCGACGCTGAAGACGCTCAACGAAGACGAGACGCTGCTGGTGCAGTCCGGCAAGCCGGTCGCCGTGTTCCGCACCCACAAGGATGCGCCGCGCGTGCTGATTGCCAATTCCAACCTCGTGCCGCACTGGGCGACCTGGGATCACTTCAACGAGCTGGATAAGAAGGGTCTTGCCATGTATGGCCAGATGACGGCCGGCTCGTGGATCTATATCGGCACGCAGGGCATCGTGCAGGGCACCTACGAGACCTTCGTCGAGGCTGGCCGCCAGCACTATAACGGCAACCTGACGGGCAAGTGGATCCTGACCGGCGGTCTCGGCGGCATGGGCGGCGCACAGCCGCTGGCGGCCGTCATGGCCGGCGCCTGCTGCCTCGCTGTCGAGAGCGACGAAACCCGCATCGATTTCCGTCTGCGCACCCGTTACGTCGACGAGAAGGCATCGAGCCTCGACGAAGCGCTTGCCCTGATCGACAAGTGGACGAAGGCCGGCGAAGCCAAGTCCGTCGGCCTGCTCGGCAACGCCGCCGAAATCTTCCCCGAGCTGGTAAAGCGCATGAAGGCCGGCGGTCCGCGCCCGGATATCGTCACCGACCAGACCTCCGCCCACGACCCGCTGAACGGCTATCTGCCGGCCGGCTGGACCGTTGCCGAACACAGGGCCAAGCGCGAGAGCGATCCGAAAGCCGTTGAAGCTGCCGCCCGCGCCTCGATGAAGGTGCATGTCGAAGCCATGGTCGACTTCTGGAACGCCGGCGTGCCGACGCTCGACTACGGCAACAACATCCGCCAGGTCGCCAAGGACGAAGGTTTTGAAAACGCCTTCGCCTTCCCGGGCTTCGTGCCCGCCTATATCCGTCCGCTCTTCTGCCGCGGCATCGGTCCCTTCCGTTGGGCTGCTCTCTCGGGTGATCCGGAAGATATCTACAAGACCGATGCCAAGGTGAAGGAACTCACCCCCGGCAATACCCACCTGCACAACTGGCTGGACATGGCGCGCGAGCGCATCGCCTTCCAGGGCCTGCCGGCACGCATTTGCTGGGTTGGTCTCGGCGATCGTCACCGCCTCGGTCTCGCCTTCAACGAAATGGTCAGGAACGGCGAGCTGAAGGCTCCCGTCGTCATCGGCCGTGACCATCTCGACTCCGGCTCGGTCGCTTCGCCGAACCGCGAGACGGAAGCCATGAAGGACGGCTCGGACGCCGTGTCCGACTGGCCGCTGCTCAACGCGTTGCTCAACACGGCATCGGGCGCTACCTGGGTATCGCTGCATCACGGCGGCGGCGTCGGCATGGGCTTCAGCCAGCATTCCGGCATGGTCATCTGCGCAGACGGCACGGATGATGCGGCCAAGCGCCTGGAACGCGTCCTCTGGAACGACCCGGCAACCGGCGTCATGCGCCATGCCGATGCCGGCTACGACATCGCGCTTGATTGGGCCAAGCAGCAGGGCCTGCGCCTGCCGGCCATCCTGGGGAACTAAGGCCTAAACCAGCCGTACGAGGCCGCCGTAGCTTGCGGCGGTCTTGTCGGCTGTGATCAGGGAAATACCCTCGACAAAGGCTTGGGCGATAAGGATCCGGTCGAAAGGATCTTTGTGAATATCGGGCAGATCCGCGACCGCCGCCGCGTGGTCGCCGAGAACGGGTAGTTCTTCATATCCGTTCTCAAGCAGGTTTTCGCGAAGCCTGCGGGCATTGATGGCAAAGTCGGGACGCGCCAGTCCCGTCTTGATCGCCACCTCCCATATGCTGGCAGCCGAGAATACGATCGCATTGTCGAGGTCTTCAATCAGGTTACGAGCCTTCTCCGGCAATCGCTCGGAGGCGCTCGCTGCCCAAAGCAGAATATGGGTATCGAGGAGGAATTTCATCTGTCTTTTATGTCTTTGAAATCATTGACGTTGTCATGAAATAGCTTCTCGATCTCTTCAGCCATCATGGCGTCGAAATCTTCGGGAACCACGATCTCGCCCTTCATGAAGCCGATGCGGCGTTTCTTCGGGGCTTCCGTCTCTTCAAGGGGAACGACTTTCACCATCGGCTTGCCCGCCTTGGCGATGATAAAAGCTTCGCCCTTGGCGGCTTTTTCGATCAGCCGCGACAAATGCGTCTTCGCCTCATGTATGTTGATGGTTTCCATGTCGGTCTCCAAGCGGACTTAGTCCACTAAACTTAGTTTACTTCGAATTGAATTGCAATGATGGGACAGGAACGGATGACAACGCCGAAAATCACGCTTCTCCGCCACGATAGTCATCGCCGCATGCCCTGGAAAAACGGCGGCGGGGAAACGGTGGAGATCGCCGTTTCGCCCGACGGCGCCGGGCTCGCCGACTTCGACTGGCGCGTCAGCATGGCGACCGTTGCCACGGATGGACCATTCTCGATCTTTCCCGGCATAGATCGCACGCTATCCATTCTCGATGGCGAGGGCATGACCCTCTTCATCGAGGGGCGCGCGCCCGAACGCCTGACGCAGGCGAGCGAGCCGCTGCCTTTCGCGGCCGATGCCCCGACCTCGGCGACGCTGATCGATGGCACGATTACCGATCTTAACGTGATGACGCGGCGGGGGCGTTTTACGCATTCGGTGCGGCGCGTTTCCGTCGATGGACAGGGCGAAGTCGCTTTCGGAGGGGGGACCACCCTCGTTCTTTGCCATCACGGCAGTGCCGAAATCGATGGTATGGCGCTTGATGCGGGCGATTGCCTGCTCGTCTCGAACACCGACGCCGCACGACGCCCGATCTCGGGCAAGGCGCAGCTGTTCCAAATCACGATCGCGGCAATATAGTCGGCTATCAACTGCCCTTGCCTTGACACGGGCATGCACCGACTATCCTATCTTTTATAGCAAAGAGGATAGCCGTATGAGCGACGACCAGATCCCCGCCGATAGCAAGCTCACCGCCTCCAAGCGCCGCTGGGCGGCGGAGGGCAGATTTCTGACGGGGCGCATCAGCCGGCCCGAGACCGAGCGGCTGCCGCCGGGGCAGCATCTCGTCAAGAACTGGCCGGTGCTTGATCTCGGCGAGCAGCCGCAGATTTCTCTCTCTAGCTGGCGGCTCGATGTGTTCGGTTTCGTGGAAAAGCGGCTCAGCCTCGATTGGGCGGCTTTCCAGGCGATCGAGCAAAGCACCCGCGTCAGCGACATTCATTGCGTGACGACCTGGTCGCGCTACGACAATCGCTGGGAAGGGGTTTCGACGCGCGATCTCCTTGATCTCGCCATGCCGACGGCCGAGGCACAGCATGTGCTGCTGACGAGCTATGACGGCTACACCACCAACCTGCCGCTTGTGGATTTTGCGGCCGAAGACGCCGTTCTCGCGACCGCCTGGGAGGGCCAGCCGCTGACGCGCGAGCATGGCGGACCGATGCGCCTCGTCGTGCCGCATCTCTATTTCTGGAAGAGCGCCAAGTGGCTGAGCCGCATCGAACTCATCGGCGCCGACCGGGCCGGTTTCTGGGAAAAGAACGGCTACCACATGTATGGCGACCCATGGCGCGAGCAACGCTATTCGGACGATTGACGTCCACAGGATGCAGCGAGTGGAGGCATGCTTGCCGGAAATCGCGTTCTTATGTCACCGTGTCAATTTTTGACGCTGCCGGCGTGGGTTTGCGGCTTTGCAAGCCGGTGCGATGGGCGTATTCAATGATCCTATGATTGCTGCCGGTGATGTCCGGCTCCCCTTGAACGCCATTCTCCGAAATTTCATGTCATGACCGTTGCCCGGACCACAGAAGAGCCTGCCGAAGCAAGTTTCGGCCGGCAGTCCCGCATCATCGCCTTCGTGGTCGCCGTCTCCTTCTTCATGCAGATTCTGGACGGCACCATCGTCACGACGTCGCTGCCGCAGATGGCGAAAACCTTCGGCGTAGAGCCGGTCTCGATGAGCATCGGCATCACGGTCTATCTGCTGACCATGGCGGCTTTCGTGCCGCTTGCCGGCTGGGCTGGCGATCGTTACGGCGCGCGGCGGGTGTTTCTGGCGTCGATCACCATCTTCACCGTGGCTTCGCTGTTTTGCGGCCTCTCGGCGAATTTGACCGAGTTCATCGTTGCCCGCGCGGTTCAGGGCGTCGGCAGCGCGCTGATGACGCCTGTGGGGCGCATCATCGTGCTGAAGAATGCGCGCAAGTCCGATCTGGTGCACGCAGTGTCGATGATCACCTGGCCGGCGCTGACGGCTCCGGTCATCGGCCCGGTGCTCGGCAGCTTCATCACCACCTATCTCAGCTGGCACTGGAATTTCCTGATCAATATCCCGATCGGCGTTATCGGCCTTGGCCTCGTCCTGCGCTTCGTGCCGGATCAGCGGGAGGAGAAGGTCGCGCGGCTTGATTTCCTCGGCTTCCTGCAATCGGCGGCGGGGCTGACTTTCCTGCTTGCCGGCCTGGAATTTGTTGTCCAGGGGACGACGGGACTGGCGCCTAGCTTCGGGCTGATTGCGGTGGGCGTGGTTTTCTCGGTCATTGCCACTCGGCACTTCATGAAGGTCGAGGCGCCCTTGCTCGATCTCTCTGCCTTCAAGGTGCAGACCTTTGCGATGTCGACGCTTTCGGCCGGCACGGCGAGCCGCGTCGCGATCAACGCTACGCCCTTCCTGATCCCGCTGCTCTTTCAGGTGGGGTTTGGCCGCACGGCAATCGACGCCGGCACCTATCTGCTTTTTTACTTCGCCGGCAATCTCGGCATGAAGGCGATCACGACGCAGATGCTGAAGATTTTCGGCTTTCGCAACGTGCTCGTCGTCAATGGCCTGATCTCGTCGGCCAGCATTGCCGGATGCGGGTTTCTGTCTCCATCGACGCCGGATTCGCTGATATATTGCCTGCTATTCATTGCCGGCCTTTCGCGCTCGATGAACTTCACGGCGCTGAATACGCTCGGCTTTGCCGATATCCATGCCGCGCAGCGCAGTTCCGCTTCGACCTTGTCGAGCATGCTGCAGCAGGTTTCGCTGTTGCTCGGCGTTGCCGTCGCTGCCGCCGTGCTCAATCTCTCGCGCACGATTCATGGTGGGGAAACGCTTTCGCCTGTCGATTTCCGCTGGGCTTTCCTTGTCGTCGGCCTTATCGGTGCCATCTCCGCATTGCGCTTCGTCAGCTTGCCGCACGACGCCGGTGCCGAGGTGTCGCGACACAAGGTGAAGGCGTCATCAAAACCTTAAAACTCTTAACGATATTGACAGGCAAGCCGCTGTAAATTCACTTGTCAGTTCCCATATGTGTGGGGCCTCAACTCCTATAGGAGCCAGTCTTATGCTGCTCAAAACTCTCGCTATCTCCGCTCTCGTCATCGGCATGTCCAGCGCTGCCGCCATGGCCGAGCAGGCGCACAAGCATCATCCCAAGCGCGTCAATGTCGAGGCTTTCCAGGCCGATATCGGCAAAGTCGACCATTCGAAGGACGCGATCCTTCCGGACGGCACGATCAATACCGACCCGTCGGTGACCGGCCCGATCCGCGCCGGCGATTCGATGACCCGTCTGCAATGCGCTGCTGCTCCCAACTCGGTCGGCGTTCGCTCGAACACGTATGCGGCAGGTCCGTCGTCGCTTTGCCCGTAATATCTTGAGAGCATCGAGTAGCCTGGAACGGCTCAGCTTTTCATGAAAGCGCTGAAGCGTTCTAGTTCTTTGTTTTTACGCAATTCCGGACGGAAAACCGCTTCGCACTTTTCCTGGTATTGCTTTAAGCCAGCTCGATATCAGTCTGGTTGAACCGGTCGCTTTTCGACAATAGCGGCTGGCGATAATAGCGAGCACAGGCATAGGTCATGCAATCGTCAAGGCTGAGGCGGGCCGGGTGGCCGCCTTGGCCGTAACGCTCATAGGCCTCCGCGGTCACGAAGGCGGCGCGCGGTGGCACGGCAAGCAGCTGGATGTTCATGAGCTGCAGGAAAGTGCGCACCGCTTCTCCCGCCTCCGTCGGCGAGAGATCAAGTATCGCCGCAATCTCGATTGCCGCATGCATCGCTGCCAGCGGCGATGTCATTCGCGCCGTTGCCGGCTGCATACGAGTGGCAAAGCTGCGCGCATCCTCCTCATCCGTCATCATCGCCGACAGCACCGAAGCGTCGATAAACATCAGGCGTTCCCTTCCGCGGTATCGCTTCCGGCTTTCGCGGTGGCTTTCTGCTTGAGATTGCGGCAGAAGGCGACGGCGACATCGGCAAGCGCGGGCTTGGTCAGCTCTTCATCCAGTGCCTTCTGCAAGGCGAGCCTCACGGCTTCGGTCTTGGTCGGAGCTTTCGTCAGTGCCTGGTAGCGCCGCGCCAGTCGGTCGATAGCGTCGTCTTTGATGTAAAGTGGCATCGAATATCCTCATTTTTGGATTTGGATATCCATAAGAGGTGTCCGGTGCGGAGGCAATTGCGTCTTTGCCTATAGTGGATGCGATAAATTCAATCCGGCCGAGCTTTCGTCATATTTAAATGACGATCATCATCTAAAATGATAGTGCTCACAAAATAGATGCTGTCTGCAGACTCTGAGGAGATATCATGTCCGCTATAGATCCAATCGTTATCGTCTCGGCCACCCGTACGCCGCTTGGCCGTTTCCAGGGAGAGCTATCGTCCTTGCAGGCGCCCGAGCTCGGCGCGCATGTGATCCGCGCGGCACTGGAGCGGGCGGGACTATCGGCCGACAGGGTGGATGAGGTGCTGTTCGGCTGCGTTTTGCCGGCGGGACAGGGCCAGGCTCCGGCGAGACAGGCGGCGCGCGCTGCAGGCCTGCCGAATGCCGTCGGTGCCACGACGATCAACAAGGTCTGCGGTTCTGGCATGAAGGCGACCATGCTGGCGTATGACCTGCTTCTCGCCGGTTCGGTTACCATCGCGATCGCCGGCGGCATGGAGTCGATGTCGAATGCGCCCTATCTGCTCGCCAAGGCCCGCGGCGGCTACCGCATGGGCCACGACCGCATCTTCGACCATATGATGCTCGACGGGCTGGAGGATGCCTATGAGAAGGGCCGCTCCATGGGCGATTTCGGCGAGATGGCCGTGGAGGCCTATCGGTTCAGCCGCGACGATCAGGATGCCTATGCTGTGGAGACTTTGTCTCGCGCCCGCGCCGCCGCCGAGAACGGCGCGTTCGAAGCCGAAATCACGCCGGTTGAGGTCGCGGCCAAGGGGGGCTCAATCCTGATCGCCAAGGACGAGCATCCGCAAAAAGTCTCACCGGAGAAAATCCCGACACTGAAACCCGCCTTCCGCAAGGATGGCACCATCACGGCCGCCAGCGCTTCGGCCAACGCCGATGGTGCGGCGGCACTTATCCTCACGCGCCGCTCGCTTGCCGAGCGCGAGGGATTGCCCATCCTCGCCGAGATCAAGGCTCATGCCACGCATTCCCAGGAGCCGGTCTGGTATACGACCGCGCCGATCCCGGCGATCCGCAAGCTGCTGGAAAAGACGGGCTGGAAGGTCGGTGATGTCGATCTTTTTGAGATCAACGAGGCTTTTGCCGTCGTCGCCATGGCCGCAGCCAAGGAACTTGGCATTGCCCGCGATCGTCTGAACGTCAATGGTGGCGCCTGCGCGCTTGGCCATCCGATCGGCGCCACCGGCGCGCGGCTGATCGTGACGCTGCTGCATGCGCTTGAGCGTCAGGGGGCGCGGCGCGGCGTTGCCGCACTCTGCATCGGTGGTGGTGAGGCAACGGCGATTGCCGTGGAGCGGGTTGGATAGGAGCCTTTCGGGGGCGGTTGGTTCACTGGCCTCCTGCAGGAATGCCCCTCATCCCAACCTTCTCCCCGCAGGCGGGGAGAAGGGACGACCGTGCCAGACAACGCGCTTGTCGTGAAGGTCGCAGGATACGCGATGAAAACCCCCTCTCCTGCTTGCGGGGAGAGGGCTGGGGTGAGGGGCATGGCACCCCCCGGCAGCAATGATGCGATCATCTAAGCCGCGCCGCCAATTCTCACCCCTCCGACAATTCCTCAAGGATCGGGCAATCAGGCCGCTCGTTGCCGTGACAGGCATGCACCAGATGTTCCAGCGTGTGACGTAGTTCCGTGAGTTCGCGGATCTTGCGATCGATCTCCGTGAGCTTCGCGCTGGCGATATCCTTGACGTCGGCGCTGGCGCGGCTCTTGTCTTCGTAGAGCGCCAGTAGCTGCCGGCATTCCTCGACCGAGAAACCAAGGCTGCGCGATCGATGCAGGAAGCGCAGCTTATGCACATCGTCGGCACCGTAATCGCGATAGCCGTTGTTGCTGCGATCGGGCCGGATCAGCCCGATATCCTCATAGTAGCGGATGGTCTTGGCCGGCAGGCCCGAGCGGCCGGATGCTTCGCCGATATTCATCTCTGTTCTCCTGAGAACGGCTCGACCCTTTCGAACCGCTCCATCGGGTTGTCCGAACGCAAATCCGGGAAAAGCGTACAGCGGTTTCCCGGATTGCTCTATTTTGCCAGCCGCAGCCTGAGTGCATTGGCGATGACCGAAACCGAGGACAGGCTCATCGCGGCTGCCGCAATCATCGGCGACAGAAGCAGGCTGAAGACCGGATAGAGCACGCCGGCTGCCAGCGGCACGCCAAGCGCGTTGTAGCCGAAGGCGAAGGCGAGATTCTGCTTGATGTTGCGGATGGTGGCTTCCGACAGGCGGCGTGCCCGGACGATGCCGTTGAGATCGCCCTTCACCAGGGTGATGCCGGCGCTTTCCATGGCGACGTCGGCGCCTGTGCCCATGGCGATGCCGACATCGGCGGTGGCGAGCGCGGGAGCGTCGTTGACGCCGTCGCCGGCCATGGCAACGATGCGGCCCTTGGCTTGCAGCTCGTCGATCAAAGCCTTCTTGCTCTCCGGCAGCATGTCGGCGCACACCTCGTCGATGCCGAGCTGTTTGGCGACGGCGGCGGCCGTCTTGCCGTTGTCGCCGGTTGCCATGACGATCTTCAGGCCGCTGTCGTGCAATGCCTTGATCGCGGCTGCCGTCGTCGGCTTGATCCGATCTGCGACGGCGACGAGGCCCGCGAGCTTGTTGTCGATGGCAACGAACATCACGGTCTTGCCCTCGCCGCGCAGGCGTTCGGTTTCGGTATTCAGGGCTTCTGTGGAAACGCCAAGCTCGGCCATCATCGCGGCATTGCCGAGCGCGATCGGCGTATCGCCGGCGCTGCCTTTCACGCCCTTGCCTGTTACCGCCGAGAAGCCGGAAATCTCGACGAAGCCGGCTCCGCGTTCCTCGGCGCCGGCAACGATGGCCTCGGCGAGCGGATGTTCCGAGCCGCGTTCGAGGCTCGCGGCGAGCGACAACAAACGCGCTTGCTCGATACCATTGACGGCGGCGATGTCAGTCAGGTTGGGCTTGCCTTCGGTCAGCGTGCCGGTCTTGTCGACGATCAGCGTATCCACTTTTGCAAAGCGCTCCAGCGCCTCGGCATCGCGTACCAGCACGCCTTCCTGCGCACCACGGCCAGTAGCGATCATGATGGACATGGGTGTCGCCAGTCCAAGCGCACAGGGGCAGGCGATAATCAGCACCGCGACGGCGGCGAGCAGCGCATGTGCAAGCCGCGGCTCCGGCCCGACGAAGGCCCAGACGGCAAAGGCGACGATTGCGGCCGCGACGACGGCGGGCACGAAAATGGCGGAGACACGATCGACCATCGTCTGGATCGGGGCGCGCGAGCGCTGTGCCTTGGCGACAAGTTCGACGATGCGCGACAGCGTCGTTTCGGCGCCGACCTTCTCGGCCTGCATGACGAGTGCTCCGTTCTTGTTGATGGTGCCGCCGGTCAGGGAATCACCCTTGCCCTTCTCGACCGGCAGGGGTTCGCCCGTGATCATCGATTCATCGATGGTCGACTGCCCTTCGATGACGGAGCCGTCCACGGGAACGCGCTCGCCGGGGCGCACGCGCAGCCGGTCGCCGGCCTGGATCTCGTCCACGGGGACATCAACTTCGCTGCCGTCGGCACCGATGCGGCGAGCCGTCTTCGGCGCCAGATCGAGCAGGGCGCGAATGGCCGAGCCCGTGCGTTCCCGGGCTTTCAGCTCCAGCACCTGTCCGACGAAAACAAGCGCGACGATGACGGAAGCCGCCTCGAAATAGACAGGTACGCTCTCGCCATGTCCACGGAAGCCCATCGGGAACAGGTCCGGCGCCAGCGTGGCAATGACGCTGTAGAGATAGGCGGTGCCAACGCCGAGACCGATCAGCGTCCACATATTGGGGCTGCGATTGACGAGCGAATTCCAGGCGCGGCGGAAGAAGGGCAGGGCCGCCCAAAGCACGACCGGCGTCGCAAGCACGAGTTCAAGCCATGTGGCGATGGGTTCGCCGAACCAGTCGCGCACGGGCAGGCCGACCATCGGGCCCATGCTGATGACAAGCAGGGGCAGCGACAAGGCGGCGCTGACCCAGAGCCGGTGCGTGAAGTCGACGAGCTCCGGATTGTGGCCTTCATCGGCGGCGGGCACGCCCATGGGTTCCAGCGCCATACCGCATTTCGGGCAATCGCCCGGATGGTCGCTGACGACCTCGGGATGCATCGGGCATGTGTAGAGCGTACCTTTCGGCACCGGCTTTGGTGCCGGCCTGTTGCCGTTCAGGTAAGCAGTCGGGTCCGCTTCGAACTTGGCCTTGCAGCCGGCAGAGCAGAAGTAGAATTTCTCGCCTTCATGCTTCGCGAAATGGCGCGCAGTGGCGCGATCGACCGTCATGCCGCAGGTGGGGTCCTTGGCGGTTATGTAGGTCTCCGGCGCGGCCTCGAACTTGGCGCGGCAGCCGTTGCTGCAGAAGTGGAAAGTGCGGCCCTGATAGTCCAACGACGGTTTGCCGGCGGGATCAACCGTCATGCCGCAAACCGGGTCGCGCGTCACCGTCTCCTGCGGCTGGTCGTCGCCATGGTGGTGGTGACCATGACCATGGTGGCTGTGATCGTGTTCGTCGTGCAATGCCATATCAGACTCCATTGCCCCGAAAGGGGGTATTGGATGTCGGTATGAACCTTCCTGTCACTGGAAGGTCAAGATCAAAAAATAGGAATTGTCGTCCACAGTTCGCAGAGGGCTCTTTCTATCGCGCCGCTTGGCGCGATGATAGGTTCCGTAAGGCCGATTCAATGATGCGATTCCAATGCGATACGATCTGACCACGCTTCCGCTGACAACATTTCTGCCTGCAATCGTCAAGGCTGAGGACATGCTGGCGCGGCTCGATGAACGCGTTCTGAGGCATGTCGTGGCGGAAGGCTTTCGCGAGCGTGGGCATTTCTTCGATGCCGCGGGGGCGCTTTGGGTCGGCGGCGAGCTGGTGCATGTCGAAGACCTGGTGCTGCACGATGCACGGATGGACGCCCGCGCGCCGACGCACGAGCTGACCATTGCCCATGCGGTGCTGCGGGTCCGGCGGCGCCTTTGGAATGCCGACCCTTCCTGGGGATTGGAAGCGGCCGGCCTTGCAGCCCTGAGCGGTGATGTGGGCGACGTCGAAGATGCCATCACGCGGCGTCCGGCGTCCGTCGAGATGGCCGAGCCCGACGCGCAAGAGGAAGACGAGGATGAGGATGATTTTGGCGTCGATTTTGCCGAGATCGATGCCATCCTCGCCCGATCCGAAAAGATCCTGAGCGGCGGCGTTCCCGATGCCGGCAGGCCTGAGGCGATCGACGATCCGCTCGCGCTGGTGCGGGACGAGGATTGGGATGAGGATGAGCGCCTCGAAAGCTGGCGCGCCGTCATCCGCGAGGCCGATCTGCTGCCACCGGTTCTCGGCGCGGCGGTGCTTTTCGACGCCTGGGAGCGGATCGAGCCGCTGCGGCGGCAGCATTGGCTCGGTGGCCTGCTGGTCAGCGCCTATCTGCGCAGCCGCGGCAAGGTCACCTCGCATCTCTTCTGTCTGAACATCGGCCTGAAGGCCGTCCGGCATGATCGCCGGCGCGCATCGGACCGCAATACGCGCCTTGCGGCATTTCTGGAGGCGATGGTACTTTCGGCCGAGTCCGGCCTCAAAGAGCTCGACCGTCTTTCGCTCGCCAAGCTGCAGATGGAGCTGCGTCTCAAGGACCGGCGATCGAACAGCAGCCTGCCGGAGGTGATCGATATCGTGCTGTCGCGGCCGATCGTTTCGACGAAGATGATCGCCCGCCATGTCGGCGTTACCCCGAGAGGGGCGCTCAATCTGGTCAGCGAGCTTGGCCTGCGCGAGATGACGGGCCGCGGACGCTATCGCGGCTGGGGTGTACTTTGATCCGCAAGGACAATGGCAACTTGCGCCAGCGCCAGGCCTTTGCGGCTACAACCCTGATTTTATCCAATGTGACAATTTATTTCGCTAAGTCGTCGCAAAAATGGACAAAATTTAATGGCTATACCAAATTCCTAAGCGACACGATGCAAGCTAGAGTCGCGCCATAGGATAGCCGCGGGTCAGAGATCACCGAAGGCTTAGAAGGAAGGTGTGTTGATGGCTCGTGCGTTTCGGGTCGTAATGTCGTTGGCGGTGATTGGCGCGGTAGGCTACGGTGCCTATGCCACTCGCGATCTCTGGCTTGCCAACGCCGAACGGCTGCTTGGCTATCAGAATGCCTCGGCGCCGGCCCAGCAAGCCCAAGGTGAGCGCGGCAACGGCCAGCGTCAGGGTGGCGGCGGCGGTGGACGGCGGCGCGGTGCGGCGCAATTCAGCGGTCCGGTTCCCGTGCTTGCCGCCGATGTGACGACGGCCGATGTCCCCGTCTATATCAATGGCGTTGGTTCGGTGAAGGCCCTGAATACGGTGACGGTGCGCGCGCAGGTCAGCGGAAGAATCGTCGAGATCGATTTCGGCGAGGGCCAGGATATCAAGAAGGGCGACGTCATCGCCCGTATCGACGATTCCGTCTACAAGGCGCAGCTCGATCAGGCGCTTGCCAAGAAGGCGCAGGACGAAGCGTTGCTCGCAGGGGCTCAGCGCGACCTGAACCGCTATCAGCTGATGGTGAAGACCGCTTCGGGCACGCAGCAGCAGGTCGATACGCAGACCTCGCTGGTGGCGCAATATACGGCACAGCTAAAGGCCGACGCGGCCGCAATAGAAAGCGCGCAGGCGACGCTCGACTATACGACGATCAGGGCGCCGATCGACGGGCGCACCGGTATCCGCAACGTGGATGTCGGCAACCTCATCGGCTCGTCGGATGCGACGGGGATCGTGACGCTGTCGCAGATCAGGCCGATTTCCGTGCTGTTTTCCATTCCGCAGCAGCAGCTTGCCCGCGTCAACGCGGCAAGTGCGGCCGGCACGCTCGCCGTCCAGGCCATGGGCAACGATGGCCAGACGGTGATCGACAACGGCATGCTGGCGGTGGTCGACAACCAGATCGATCCCACGACGGGCACCGTCAGGCTGAAGGCGAATTTCCCGAACGAGAAGCTGGCGCTGTGGCCAGGTGCCTTCATCAACGCCCGGCTGCTCGTGGAAACGCTGAAGGGCGTCACCGTCATTCCGAGCGGAGCGGTGCAGCGCGGGCCGAACGGCACCTTTGTCTATATCATCAAGAGCGGCCAGACCGTAGCGATGAAGCCGGTGAAGGTCCGCCAGCAGGACGACGCGCTGGCGGTCATCGCCGATGGCCTGGCTCCGGGCGACAAGGTGGTAACGACCGGTTTTGCGCGGCTTCAGGACGGCTCGACGGTGCAGATTTCGGCCAGTTCGGACCAAACAGCACCGAATGTGCCAGTAGCGAACGATCAGGGGCAGCCGGTTGCGCAGAACGATCAGCAGGGCAGCCAGGGCAATGCCGGCGCCAATGGCGGCGAGAAGCCGCATCATCGCCACAACGGTCAGGGAGGCAAGGGCGGTCAGGGAGGCAAGGGTGGTAATGGCGGTAATGCCGGCCAGAATGGTCAAAGCGGGGATGATCAGCATGCCGCCGGCGCCGGTCAGGATACCAATGCCAGCGCCAGCACCACGCCGAGCAACCCGTCCGCAGCGCCGACGCAGCAGCAATGAACGTCTCGTCGCTCTTCATCGGCCGGCCCGTCGCCACCTCGCTTCTCGGGGTCGCGGTTCTCTTGGGCGGTATTCTCGGCTTTCTCTTCCTGCCGGTCGCGCCGCTGCCGCAGGTGGATTTCCCGACGATCCAGGTGACGACGCAGCTTCCGGGCGCCGATCCCGATACGATGGCGGCCCTGGTGACCGCTCCTCTGGAGCGGCCGCTGGGCCAGATCCCGTCACTGACCTCGATGACATCGTCGAGCGCCTTCGGCATCAGCCAGATCACGCTGCAGTTCGATCTCGGCCGCGATATCGATGGCGCCGCGCAGGATGTGCAGGCAGCGATCAACGCCGCCGGCTCGACGCTGCCGCGCACGCTTCCCTATCCGCCGACCTATTCGAAAGTGAACCCGGCCGATACGCCAATCGTGACGCTGGCCTTGCGCTCCGACAGCTATTCTATCCGCGAGCTCAGCGACTTCGCCGATACGATGATGGCGCAGCGCCTCAGCGAAGTGTCCGGCGTCGGCAATGTCAGCATCCAGGGCGGCGTCAAGCCTGCCATTCGCGTTCAGGTGGATCTGCCGCGCCTTGCTTCCTATGGGCTTGCTCTTGAGGATATCCGCACGGCGATCACCAGCGCCAGCGTGGCCGGAGCCAAGGGCGCTCTCGACGGCACCCAGCAGAGTTTCACGCTTGCGGCGAACGACCAGATCGTCGATCCGAACGTCTATAAGTCCGTCATCATCGCCTATCGCAACAATGCCCCGGTGCAGTTGAAAGACGTGGCAACCGTCGTCGAAGGGCTGGAGAACAATCGCGTCGGCGCCTGGTATCAGGGAAAGCCCGCCGTCATCATCGATATCATGCGCCAGCCGGGCGCCAACGTCATTCAGACGGTCGAAAACGTTCTGCAGCAACTTCCGAAGCTGAAACAGGCCATGCCGGCCGGCGTTTCGCTCGATATCGTCAACGATCGCACGGAAACCATCCGGGCCTCGATTCATGACGTGCAATGGACGCTGGTCATCAGTATTGGCCTCGTCATCCTCGTGGTTCTGCTCTTCCTGCGGACGATGACGGCGACTTTCATTGCCGGCGTCGCTCTGCCGCTGTCGCTGATCGCGACCTTTGGCGTCATGTGGTTTGCCGGCTTCAGCCTCGACAATCTCTCGCTGATGGCGCTGACCATCGGCACCGGCTTCGTCGTCGACGATGCCATCGTGATGATCGAGAACATCGCCCGCCATATCGAAGAGGGCGAAAACCCGATGCAGGCGGCGCTGAAAGGTGCCGGCGAGATCGGGTTCACCATCATTTCGCTGACGGTCTCGCTGGTCGCGGTGTTCATTCCGTTGCTGTTCATGACCGGGATCGTCGGCCGCATGTTCCGCGAATTCGCGCTGACGCTCACCATCGCCGTGGTGGTGTCGGCCGTCGTTTCGCTCACCCTGACGCCGATGATGTGCGCGCGCATTCTGCGCAAGCCGAAGGAGCGCGAAGGCGGCTTTCTGGCCGGTGCCGACCGCTTCACGGAGTGGCTGATCGAAGGCTATCGGCGCAGTCTCGTCTGGGCGGTGGATCGCAGCAGCCTCATGCTGCTGGTAACGGTGGTAACGCTGGCGGCAACGATCGCCCTTTATGTGGCCATTCCCAAAGGCTTCCTGCCGGCACAGGATACGGGCTTGATTACCGCCGTCATCGAAGCTGAGCCGACGACATCCTTCGAGACCATGAAGCAGATCCAGGCGTCGGTGGCCGACCGGCTGCGCAAGGATCCGGATGTCACCGGCGTGGTCTCCGTCATCGGCGCCAGCGCCAACAATCTGACGCTCAATACGGGCAATCTCAGCCTCGTGCTGAAACCGCGCAACCAGCGCAATGTCTCTGCTGATCAGATCATCGACCGGATGCGCGATGAAGTCGCCGGCATGCCGGGCATCCATGTGACTTTCCAGAGCGTGCGCGACATCTCGATCAGCACCAGAGCCAGCCGTGCGCCCTATCAATATACCTTGACGGGCACGGATACGAACACGGTGGTCGACTGGTCGCAGAAGCTCGCCCAGCGGCTTCAGGAAAGCCCGAAGCTCATGGATGTCGCCTCCGAGGTGGAAATGGGAGGCGGCCGCATCCTGGTGAACGTCGATCGCGAAACCGCCTCGCGGCTCGGCGTGTCGATGCAGGCCGTCAGCGATACGTTGAACGATGCCTTTGGGCAGCGCCAGATCGCGACGATCTACGGTCAGGCCAACCAGTATCGCGTCATTCTGGAGGCCGCGCCGCAATACCAGTCGGATCCGAAGTCGCTTGACAAGCTCTACGTGGCGGGTGCTAGCGATACGCAGGTGCCGCTCAATGCCTTCACGACGGTAACCTTCACGACGGCGCCGCTGGTCATCAGCCATGACGAACAGTTTCCGGCCGTGACCATCAGTTTCGATATTGCCAAGGGCGCTTCGCTCAGCGAAGCCGTGGCCGAGATCAAGGCCGCGGAGCAGGATATCGGCATGCCCGACAACATCCAGCGCAAATATTCGGGCGATGCGGAAGAGTTCGCCTCCTCGCTTGCCGGCGAGCCCTGGCTGATCCTCGCGGCCGTGGTGACGATCTACATCGTGCTCGGCCTGCTTTACGAAAGTGCCGTGCATCCGGTGACGATCCTCTCGACGCTGCCTTCGGCCGGTGTCGGTGCGCTGCTGGCGCTGATGCTGTTCGGGCAGGATCTGTCGATCATCGCCCTGATCGGTATCGTGCTCCTGATGGGCATCGTGAAGAAGAACGCGATCATGATGATCGACTTCGCGCTCGAGGCCGAGCGCAAGGAAGGTCTTGAGCCGCGCGAAGCCATTCTCAAGGCCTCGATCCTGCGTTTCCGGCCGATCATGATGACGACGCTGGCAGCGCTTTTCGGCGCCCTGCCGCTAGCGTTAGCACAGGGCACGGGTGCGGAGCTGCGCATTCCGCTCGGCATCACCATCATCGGCGGCCTCGTGCTTTCGCAGCTTCTGACGCTCTATACGACGCCCGTCATCTATCTGGCCTTCGAGCGCCTGCGGGCCAGGGTCGTCGGCCGCACCAGCGGTATGCGGAGCGATGAAATGAACGAATTGGCGGGCGGCGGGACATGAACATCTCCGAGCCGTTCATCAAACGCCCTGTCGGGACGACGCTTCTGGCGATCGGATTGATGATCCTCGGCATCGTCGCTTATCGCTTCCTGCCAGTGGCAAGCCTGCCGACCGTGGACTTGCCGACGATCGTCGTCTCGGCGAGCCGTCCCGGCGCCGATCCCGCCAGCATGGCGGCGAGTGTCGCCGCACCGCTGGAGCGGCATCTCGGCACCATAGCTGGCGTCACGCAATTGACCTCGGTCAGCTCGCTCGGCTCAAGCACCATCATGGTGCAATTCGATCTCTCCCGCAGCGTCGACGGCGCGGCACAGGATGTGCAGGCGGCGCTGAATGCATCCGCGACCGATTTGCCCGGCGATCTCCCGACACTGCCATCCTTCCGCAAGATCAATCCGGCCGCGGCTCCCGTGCTGATCCTGGCGCTGACATCGGACAATGTAGGGCCGAGCGCCATATATGATGCGGCCGATACGGTGGTCGTGCAGCGTATCTCGCAGGTGGAAGGCGTCGGTGGCGTGACGGTGAGCGGCGCCGATCAGCCCGCGATACGCGTCAGGCTCAATCCCGATCGGCTCTCCGCCATGGGCATGTCGCTCGACAGCGTTCGCACCGCGATCGTCAATGCCAATGTGCTCGGCCCGGCTGGTTCCATGGACGGCGCCGGAGGCGCTTTCTCCATTGCGGTCAACGGACAGCTGCGGACGCCGGAAGCCTACGGCAGGATCGTCGTGCGCAGCGGCGGTGGCACCGCCGTCCGGCTCTCCGACATCGCCACAGTCGAGCCGGGCGTGCGCAACAGCCGCTCCGATGCCTGGTATGGCGGCAAGCCGGCCGTGCTGCTCAACATCACCAAGGAGGCGGATGCGAACGTCATCGCCACGGTCGATGGCGTCAAGAAGCTGATCCCGGAACTGCAGCGCCTGATCCCGGCCGGCGTCAAGATCGATATTCTTTCCGATCGCACCACGACGATTCATGCCAGCGTCAACGATATGCAATGGACGCTGCTGGCGACTATCTGCCTGGTCATGGCGGTGGTCTTCGTCTTCCTGCGGCGCGCGACGCCGACCTTTGCAGCCGGCGTCACCGTGCCGCTTTCACTCGCCGGAACCCTGGCCGCGATGTGGCTCTTCGGATTGTCGATCGACAATCTTTCCCTCATGGCGCTCGCCGTTTCGGTGGGCTTCGTCGTAGACGATGCCATCGTCATGATCGAGAATATCTATGCCAATCTGGAAACCGGCATGAAGCCGATGCGGGCGGCGCTCGAAGGCGCAAAGCAGATCGGCTTCACGGTCGTTTCGATCAGCCTGTCGCTGCTCGCCGCCTTCATTCCTCTGTTCTTCATGGGGGGCATCGTCGGCCGTTTCTTCCAGACTTTCTCGCTGACGCTCGGTTTCACCATCATCGTTTCGACGCTGGTGTCGCTGACGCTGACGCCGATGATCTGCGGCCATCGCCTCCGGCCGCATGACATTCATGCCCAGCCCGGGCGGTTCGGCCGCGTGGTCGAAGGCACGATGGGTGCGATCATCGGCTTTTACGGTTGGACATTGAAAGCAGTGCTGCATCATCGCTTGCTGTCCGTGCTTGTGATCATCGCCTGCGTCGTCATGTCGGCCTATCTCTACGTCAAGGTGCCGAAGGGTTTCATTCCGCAGGATGATACCGGCTTCATCCAGGGTGGGACGCAGGCCGCGACCGATATTTCCTATCCGGCCATGGTCAAATTGCAGCAGCAGGCGGCCGATATCGTTGCCCAGGATCCGGCGGTGTCGGGCACCGGCTCCTCGGTCGGCGGCGGCGGTTTTTCCAGCTCGGTCAATCGAGGGCAGCTCTTCATCTCGCTGAAGCCGGAATCGGAGCGGGCGCCGACTGCCGAGATCATCGACCGGCTGCGCAAGCAGCTGATGGCCGTTCCCGGGCTCAGCACGTTCCTGTTCTCGCCGGGGGATATCCGCGCCGGCGCACGCCAGTCGCAGTCGCAATATCAGTTCACCGTCTGGGGCGCGAATTATGACGAGCTGGTCGAATGGGCGCCGAAGGTATTGGAGCGATTGCAGGCTGTCCCGGGCTTGACCGACGTCGCCACCGACAGGCAGCCAAACGGCTTGCAGGCAACCGTCAATATCAACCGCAGCCTGGCCTCGCAGCTCGGCGTCAGCATTCAATCCATCGACGCCGCGCTGAATAACGCCTTCGCGCAGCGGCAGATCTCGACGATCTACACGCAGCGCAACCAGTATCGCGTCGTGCTGGAGGCGGATCCGAACTATGCGCTCGACCCGCATGACATCTCCAAGCTCTACGTGCCCGCCACCGGTGGGACACAGGTGCCGCTGAGTGCCGTCGCCTCCATCGATCGGACGCTCGCGCCGCTGGTGGTCAATCACCAGGGACAATATCCGGCAGTCACCATTTCCTACAATCTGGCGCTCAATACGCCCTTGGAGGTCGCGAACCAAGCCATCGAGAAGGCGGTGCTTGAGATGCATTTGCCCGATACGCTGCATGCGGATTTTGCCGGCGATGCGGCGAGTGTCCGGTTGTCGTCCGGCAGCCAGCCGCTCCTGCTTCTGGCGGCATTGCTGACGGTCTACATCGTTCTCGGCATTCTTTATGAGAGCCTGGCGCATCCGCTGACGATCATCTCGACGCTGCCATCAGCCGGTCTCGGCGCGCTCCTGGCGCTTGCCATCAGCGGCACGGAGCTGACCATCATCGCCTTCATCGGCATCATTCTCCTGATCGGCATCGTCAAGAAGAACGGCATCATGATGGTGGATTTCGCGCTGCAGGGCGAACGCGTTCTCGGGCTGTCTTCGGAAGAAGCGATCTATCAGGCCTGTCTCAAGCGGTTCCGTCCGATCCTGATGACGACGCTGGCGGCGCTGATGGGCGCCATTCCGCTGATCGTGGCAACCGGCCCCGGCTCCGAGCTGCGCCGCCCGCTGGGCATCACCATCGTCGGCGGTCTCGTCGTCTCGCAGGTGCTGACGCTCTATACCACGCCGATCATCTATCTGATGCTCGCCAAGCTGCATGCAAAGTGGTCGCCGAAGCCGCAGCCTGCAACGCCTGCTGCTTCTTCATCGACTTGAACGGGCTGTCGGCATCGATTGCAAGAACATCTTGCTTGCCCGAATGTGCGAGGCATGGATTTGGAATGTGCGAGGCATGGATTTGGCGGCTGGGCGACAGGCCTCTATATCAGCCGGCCTGCCTCTTGCTTTAGCCTGAGAGAGTATCACCGCCACGCTGCCTCACCGATCTGAGCAGCGGCACGAGGTCCGCACGGTGGCACTATTCGCCAGCCGCATTTTCAAGTCGGGCACGGCATCGATGACAAAGAGGCTCATGCGATGTCGCACGAGCCTCTTTGCTTGAACTTTACGGAGGTCGATGCGCCCGCTCTCCGATCTGCGGTGGCGGGCGTCTTGTTCGTTAGTGCGCGGCATCCGTCGTCGGTGCGTCGCTGGGCGGTGTCGTTGCCGTCGATTTGACCCTGCCCTTGAAGACGCGGCGGACCGAGACGAAGAGCAGCGGGATGAAGAACACGCCGAGCACGGTGGCCGAAATCATGCCGCCCATGACGCCGATACCGATCGAATTCTGGCTGCCCGATCCCGCGCCATTGGCAATCGCCAGCGGCAGAACGCCGAGGATGAAGGCCAGCGATGTCATGAGAATCGGTCGCAAGCGCTGTCGGGCCGCTTCCAGCGTCGCATCGACCAGGTTCTTGCCCTGGTTCTGCTGCTCGATGGCGAATTCGACGATCAGGATGGCGTTCTTCGCCGCCAGGCCGATGGTCGTCAACAGACCGACCTTGAAGTAGACGTCGTTCGATTGGCCGAACAGGGTGGCTGCCAGCAGCGCGCCGAAGATACCGATCGGAACCGACAGCATGACGGCGAGCGGGATCGACCAGCTTTCGTAGAGGGCGGCGAGCGCCAGGAAGACGACCAGAATGGAGATGGCATAGAGCTGGCTAGCCTGGTTGCCCGAGAGCTTTTCCTGAGCCGACAGGCTGGTCCATTCATGGCTGAAGCCCGGCGGCAGGCTGGCCATGATCTTGTCGATTTCGTTCATGGCATCGCCCGACGAAACGCCCGGTGCGGCAGCACCCTGGATTTCGACGGCCGACGAGCCGTTATAGCGTTCCAGACGCGGCGAACCGTAGGTCCAGTTGCCGCTCGAGAAGGCCGAGAACGGAACCATGTCGCCACTGGAGTTGCGCACATACCAGCGGCCGAAATCTTCCGGCTGCATGCGGAAGTTCTTGTCGGCCTGTACGTAGACCGGCTTGACGCGGCCGCGATCGATGAAGTCGTTGACGTAGGTGCCACCCCACGCGGTCGACAGCGTCGAGTCGATATTCGACAGGGTGATATTCAGCGCGCTCGCCTTCTCCTGGTCGATGTTGACCGAATATTGCGGCGTATCTTCCTGGCCGTTCGGGCGCGTGCCGAAGAGTTTCTGATTCTTGGCGGCTGCGCCAAGCAGCTGGTTGCGGGCCTGGATGAGCGCGGCATGACCGGCGCCATTGATGTCCTTGATGAAGAAATCGAAGCCGCTCGAGCTGCCGAAACCAGGGATTGCCGGCGGCGCAAGTGCGAAGACGCTGCCGTCCTTGATCTTGGAGAAAGCCCCCATGGCGCGACCGGCGATGGCCTGCGCCTTCGACTGCGGCGCCTTGCGTTGATCGAAATCCTTCAACCTGACGAAGACGATACCGACGTTCTGGCCCTGACCGCTGAAGCCGAAGCCCGCCACGGCGAATGCACCCTCGACATAGTCCTTCTCATTCTTAAGGTAGTAGTCCCTCACCTGATCGAGCACGGCCCAGGTCCGCGATTCCGTGGCACCCGGCGGCAGCTGGATCGCCGTCAGCAGAATGCCCTGGTCTTCATCCGGCAGGAACGAGCTGGGCAGGCGGTTGAACAGAAGCGCGACGGCGCCGCCGATCAGCACGAACACAAGCAGGAAGACGATGCTAAGGCGGATCATGCCGTGAACGGTACGCTGATAGCCTCGCGTCCCCCGCTCGAAATTGCGGTTGAACCAGCCGAAGACACCCTTGTCCTTCGCGCCGTGCTTGGGCTTCTTCAGAAGCGTGGCGCAAAGCGCAGGCGTCAGGATCAAGGCGACGATCACGGACAGCACCATCGCCGAGACGATCGTTACCGAGAACTGGCGGTAGATGATGCCGACCGAACCGGAGAAGAAGGCCATCGGGATAAACACGGCCGACAGGACCGTGGCGATACCGATCAGCGCGCCGGTGATTTCCTGCATCGACTTGATCGTCGCCTCGCGGGGCGACAATCCCTCTTCCTCCATGACGCGCTCGACGTTTTCGACCACGACGATGGCGTCGTCCACAAGCAGGCCGATGGCAAGCACCATGCCGAACATAGTCAATGTATTGATCGAGTATCCGAAGAGCGAAAGCACGCCGAAGGTGCCGAGCAGCACGACCGGGACGGCAAGCGTCGGGATCAGCGTGGCGCGGATGTTCTGCAGGAAGACGAACATGACGATGAAGACGAGTACGATCGCTTCGAACAGCGTCTTGACCACGTCCTCGATCGACAGCTTCACGAAGGGCGTCGTATCGTAGGGATAGACGACCTCGACATTCGGCGGCAGGGTCTGGTTTAGATTGCCGATGACCGATCTCACCGCTTCGGCCGTGCTGATGGCGTTGGCGCCGGAGGCGAGCATCACGGCGAGACCGGCCGAAGGATGGCCGTTATAGGTGCTCGACGTCGTATAGGACGACGCGCCGAGCTCGACGGTTGCGACATCGTTGATGCGCACCAGCGAGCCATCGGGCTGGCTCTTCAGGATGATGTTTTCGAACTGCTCCGGCGTCTGCAGACGGCTCTTGGCCGTAACGGTGGCGTTGAGCTGCTGCCCCTTGCGCTGCGGCAGCGCGCCGAGCTGGCCGGCCGAGACCTGCGAGTTCTGCGCCTGGATCGCGGCGGTGACGTCGCTGACCATCAGCTGGTATTTGGCCAGCTTGTCGGGATTGACCCAGATGCGCATGGCGTAACCGGCGCCGAAGATCTGGGTGTTGCCGACGCCATCAACGCGCTTCAGCGTATCGTTGAGCGTGCTGGAAACATAGTCGGCGAGGTCGTTGGAATTCAGCTTGTTGTCGGTAGAGACGAAGCCGACGACCATGAGGAAGTTCGAGGTCGACTTGGAAACGACGATGCCTGTGGACTGCACGGTCTGCGGCAGCTGCGCGGTGACGAGCTGCAGCTTGTTCTGCACCTGCATCTGCGCGACGTCGGGGTCGGCCTTGTTGGTGAATGTCACCGAGATCGAGGCCTGACCGGTCGAAGTCGAGGTCGAGGTCATGTAATCGAGGTTGTCGATGCCGGTCATGCCCTGCTCGATGACCTTGGTCACCGAGTTTTCGACAGTTGCGGCGTCAGCGCCGGGATAATTGGCGCTGATGCTGACCGTGGTCGGCGCGATCTGCGGATATTGCGAGATCGACAGTGTCAGGATGGACAGCGCACCTGCCAGCATGATGACGATGGCGATGACCCAGGCAAAGATCGGCCGGTCGATGAAAAAACGAGACATCGTCTAACCTCACTTCTGGGCGCCGGAGGCGGCCTTTGTATCGGTCTTTTCCAATTCGGCCTGTTCCGTGGATTTTGTCTCCGCGGCGGCTGCTTGCTTCACCTCGCCGGTCGCGTCGTCGATAGTGACGGGCGACACTGTGACTTCCTGGCCGTCGCGAACGCGCTGACTGCCTTCGACGATCACGCGGTCGCTATCCTTCACGCCTTCATTGACAAGCCAGCTGTTGCCAATGCTGCGCTGCACTTTCAAAACGCGCTGCTGGACCTTGTTTTCGGCGGTCACGAACATGGCGGTCGGCTCGCCCTTGGTGTTGCGGAAAACCGCACGCTGGGGCACGAGGAAACTGCTTTCGGCGATGCCTTCCTGAATGGTGGCGCGCACATACATGCCGGGCAGCAGCACGCGATCGGGATTGGGGAAGACGGCGCGCACTGTAATGGTGCCGACGGTTTCCGCGACGGAGGATTCGGCAAATTGCAGCGTGCCGGTTTCCTTATACTGGCTGCCGTCTTCGAGCGTCAGATGCACGGAGACATTGTCACCGCTGGTCTTCAGCCGGCCATCCGCGACGGCGCGGCGGAACTCGAGCAGATTGGTGCTCGACTGCGTGACGTCGACGTTGATCGGATCAAGCTTGCGGATCGTGGTCAGTGCCGTCGTCTGATCGGCGGTGACGAGGGCGCCGACGGTCACGGTCGATGCATCGACGCGGCCGCCGATCGGCGCGCGCATCTTGGTGTAGTCGAGATTGATGCGCGCCGTTTCCAGGGTTGCCTTTGCGGAAGCCACGTCGGCATTCGCCTGAGCCAAAGTGGAAATGGCATCGTCAAGATTTTGCTTGCTGACCGCGTCCTGCGCGGTGAGGCTCTTGTAGCGATCCACTTTCGACTGGGCGCTCGGCACGGCGCCTTGCGCCTTCTGCAAGGCAGCGGCGGCGCTGTCATAGGATGCCTGGTAGGAGGCGGGATCGATTTCGTAGAGAACGTCGCCCTCCTTCACCTCGCTGCCTTCCTTGAAATTGCGGTTGCGAATGATGCCGCCGACCTGCGGCCGCACTTCCGCGACGAGATAGGCGCTGGTGCGGCCGGGCAGCTCGGCCGTGATCGCGACCGACTGCGGATGTAGTGCCATGGCGCTGACTTCGGTCTTGACGGCTGGCGCATTGTTCTGTGCGGCCTTCTGTTCATTGCAGCCGGCCAGTAGCATCGCGGCGGCAGCAGCCGCGACGATCAGCGCGCTTCGGGTGAACGGAAGGCGGGTGGATACCGCGGGATATACGAGTGCAGAGGTGGAAGAGGCAAGCTTTCGCACGTTGCTATTTCCTGTTGCCTTATTTACAGTACGAGATCGTACGGAAAATATTTGTATTGGTTGAAATGTCAATCGCATTCGCTTGTCGAGGTTAAGGTGGAGGCACTGATAAGGGAGCGGGCCGGCAAAGAGGATCAGGCTGCGACACGCCGCCCGCGTGGTCGCCCCAAAACCGCGAGCGACGATGCACGGCGAGCCGAGATCGTCAGTGCGGCGCGCATCACTTTCTACGAACTTGGTTACGGCGGCACGACGATGGATCTGGTGGCGGCTCGCTGCAAGATTTCGAAGCAGACCCTTTATCGACTGTTTCCGGGCAAGACCGATCTCTTCACGGCGATTATCGCCGAGCATCGCGCCTCGATGCTGGCCCTGCCGCGCGACGCCAATGAAAACCTGCCGCTCGACGAGGCGCTCGAGCAGATCTTCATGATCGACATGGACGAGACCAAAGAGCGCGAGCGCGAGGCTTTCATTCACCTCGCCATGAGCGAATCCCGGCAGTATCCGGAGGTTGCTACGCTGATGCACACCTATGGTGCCAAACAATCACAGCAGATGCTTGCCGATTGGCTCGACCAGCAAAGGCAGCGCGGGTTGATGGAGATCGCCGATACTGCAAGTGCCGCACGCATGCTGATGACGATGATTTTCGGTGCCATGATCTCCAAGCCCGGCCACCCGAACGACTGGCCCGACCGGGAAACGCGGCTGCGGCATTTGCGTCAATGCATCAAAATTTTCGTGGCAGGCGTGCGGCCACACTCGAACGGGCGGTAAAGCTGATCGCGCAAAAGTGCACAGCGGTTTTGCGATAACGACATGCGCAAAGCCAAAGGCCTAAAGCGCAAGATGTGAGCGCGCCTGACTGGGCTGACGCCCTCCGGCATGCATATCAGACAAACTATTCACCAGAAGGGCGATCAGCGATCATCATCGGACATCGGGGAACTCACCGATCTTGGTTCGTGCCTCGACCTCACTCAATGCAGTGATCCGAGCGTCAGCTGTGAAGGCCGACCGGTGCATCGCCTGCGCGCGATACATGGCCTGCGAGCGGCTCGGAGGCATTCGCCAGGGACTTGACCAAGGTCAGCACGGACTGGCGTATGCTCGGATCGTTGATCTTCATGAAGGCCTTGTTGAGGCTCAGGCCCTCCTTGGAGGTCAGAAACTCCGACAGATCTTCGAGGCCGTTGATCATGCCCAAACCGTCCGTATTCAGCGGCTGCGAGCTGTCTTGCTGAAAGAAGAACGCGACCGGAATGGCCAGAACACCGGCGATGGCCTGCAGCCGGCTGGCTCCAATGCGGTTGGTGCCCTTCTCGTATTTCTGCACCTGTTGAAAGGTGACGCCGATTTGTTCGGCAAGCCGCTCCTGGCTCATGCCAAGCATAAGCCGCCGCGTGCGTACGCGGGAGCCGACATAGGCATCGATCGGATTCGGTAGTTTTGCACTCACTGCGCAATCTCCTTAGCAATATAGGGGCTCCAGTGGATGCCGCCTTGCCTACGGCATCGTAGCGTAAGCTGCAAGCGTTCAACCTGCCCGCAAAATGTGTGTGAAATATGGGTAAAATTCAACCAAAAGTCTTTTTCTGCAAGGTCTTTTTGCCAAGAGCGCGGAATAAACGGCAGAAATGACGATTCGCTTCAATTTGGATTGAACACCGAGGACGGCTTGCAGCTATAGACCGGGCACAGCGGGTTGTCCCTTGTGGGAATATAGGTGCGCGCCGCGTAATCGGATACGCTGCATTGCCCATTGCCGGAGACGAAACGATCGTACAGGACGAGCGAGGCGCCCTTTGCGGGATAGCGCAATATGACGGCACGTTCGCTGGCGATGAGCTGCTGCACGGCAGCGCAAGTCTTGCTCAGCGACTCGTAGCGGGAGATTGCGGATGCAGGCCCGGCGGCTGCGAGCGCTGTCAGAATAAGAGCTAAGGCTGCGCTCCTCATGAATCGTCTCCCCCTGGCGAAAGCGTAGAACCTAGATAGTCGCCCCGTGGCTGTTGCCAAGATCGGGCGACGCTTGCCGTTGCAAAGTGATCCGGCTCCATCATGCTCCGGCAATGAGGGCCGCCGTATTTATACCGCCGATACCGATGAAATAAAGTTGCAATGTCGCCCGTTGGGATCGCGCACTGAAAGCCGACTGAAAGGTTGCCGCGCTAAGCTCACCGAGCTTCGTGGAGGAAGCATATTTCTGCAGCGTCGTAAGGCGTGAGCATTCAAACTGGAGGAGACATTAATGCGTTCATCACGCACTCTTTTTAACACCGTAGCCCTATCCCTCGTCATGACTGCTGCTTCCTTTGCAGCCACTGCGGCGCATGCGGCCGATAAGATTTCGATCATGGTGGGCGGATACGAGAAGCAGATCTATCTGCCCGCCAAGCTTGCCGAAGGGCTCGGCTATTTCAAGGATGAGGGTCTCAACGTCGAGCTTCTCAACGAGCCTGCCGGCGTCGATGCCGAAAATGAAATGCTTGCAGGCGCCGTCCAGGGCGTCGTCGGCTTCTACGATCACTGCATCGACCTTCAGGGCAAGGGCAAGTTCGTCGAATCCGTCGTGCAGTTCAGCCAGGCGCCCGGCGAAGTCGAGCTGGTGTCGGCCAAGCATCCGGAGATCAAGTCCGCCGCCGACTTCAAGGGCAAGAACCTCGGCGTCACCGGCCTCGGTTCCTCGACCAACTTCCTGACGCAGTACCTGGCTATCAAGTCCGGCCTGAAGCTCGGCGAATTCACCTCCGTTCCGGTCGGTGCGGGCCAGACCTTCATCGCCGCCATGCAGCAGGATGCCATCCAGGCCGGCATGACGACGGAGCCGACGGTCTCGCGTCTCTTGAAGACGGGCGAGGCCAAGGTCCTCATCGACATGCGCACGATGGCCGGAACAAGAGCCGCTCTGGGTGGCACCTATCCTGCCGCGTCTCTCTATATGCAGGAGTCGTGGGTCAAGGATCACAAGGAGGAAACGCAGAAGCTTGCGAACGCTTTCGTCAAGACGCTGCATTTCATCAACACCCACACGGCCGCCGAGATTGCCGACAAGATGCCGAAAGACTTCTATGTCGGTGACAAGGAAGGGTATGTGAAGGCGCTCGAAAACGGCAAGGCCATGTTCACGCCCGATGGTGTGATGCCCGAAGACGGTCCGAAAACCGTTCTTGCCGTGCTGTCCGAATTTTCCAAGAACGTCCAGGGCAAGTCGATCGACCTGTCGAAGACCTACACGACGGAATTCGTCAAGAACGCTAAATAGCGTGCAATATTGTTCCCGGTCTTGATCCGGGGCGCTTCGGATTTCACGCCCGATCCCGAAGCGGAAGACAAGCGCCGGCGGCCATGTGCGTGCCGCCGGCGACCCGGAATAAAATTGCAATGTCGCCATTGAGGGGCGCGCGTGCTGAAAGCCGACTGAAAGCTTGCCTAGTTTAGGTTCGCTGAGCTTCGTGGAGGAAGCATCTTTTCTGCAGCGTCGCATGGCGCAACGATTAAAAACAGGAGGAGACATTGATGCGTCCGTCGCGCACCTTTTTTCATACCGTAGCCCTTTCCCTCGTCATGACTGCCGCTTCCCTTGCAGCCACGGCAGCCAATGCCGCCGACAAGATCTCCATCATGGTGGGCGGCTACGAAAAGCAGATCTATCTGCCGGCCAAGCTCGCCGAATCCCTCGGCTACTTCAAGGATGAAGGCCTCGAGGTCGAGCTTCTCAACGAATCCGCCGGCGTCGATGCCGAAAACCAGCTTCTGGCTGGCGCCGTTCAGGGTGTGGTCGGCTTCTACGACCATTGCGTCGACCTGCAGGCCAAGGGCAAGTTCATCAAGTCGGTCGTGCAGTTCAGCCAGGCACCTGGCGAAGTGGAGATGGTCTCCGCCAAGTATCCGGACATCAAGTCCTTCGCCGACCTGAAGGGCAAGCGCGCCGGCGTCACGGGCCTCGGCTCGTCCACCAACTTCCTGACGCTCTACATGGCGTCGAAGGCCGGCCTGTCGCCTGCTGATGTGACGCCTGTTCCGGTCGGCGCCGGCCAGACCTTCATCGCCGCCATGCAGCAGGATGCCATCCAGGTGGGCATGACCACGGAACCGACGATTTCCCGCCTGCTGAAGACGGGAGAGGCCAAGGTTCTCGTCGATCTGCGCACGCTCAAGGGCACCGAGGAAGCGCTCGGCGGCACCTATCCGGCGGCTTCGCTCTACATGGATGCCGCATGGGTCGACGCCCATAAGGAAGAGGTGCAGAAGCTTGCGAACGCCTTCGTCAAGACGCTGCGCTTCATCCATACGCATTCCGCCGCCGAAATTGCCGACAAGATGCCGAAGGACTTCTATGTCGGCGACAAGGACGGCTACATCAAGGCTCTCGATGCCGGCAAGGAAATGTTCACGGCCGATGGCGTGATGCCGGAAGATGGCCCGAAGACCGTTCTCGCCGTGCTCTCCCAGTTCTCCAAGAACGTCAGGGGCAAGACGATAGACCTGTCGAAGACCTACACGACGGAATTCGTGAAGAACGTCAAGTAAGCAGTCACAGCGCCGCTTCCGGCGGGTTCCGGAAGCGGCAGTTCACCGGGCTTTGCGTGCACGCCCAAAGGCACGCGTCAGGATCAGCACCATGCAACCGCAAGAAAGCCGCACGCCGGCGATAGAGCTTATCAATGTCAGCCGCCGTTTCGTATCGCCGACCGGCAAGTCGCTGACGGCACTTCGCGATTTCAACATGACCGTCGAGCGCGGTGAATTCGTCGCCGTTGTCGGACCGACAGGCTGCGGCAAGTCGACGACGCTCAATCTCGTCACCGGTCTTGCGAAGCCCAGCGCCGGCGAAGTCCGGCTGATGGGCGGTCCGGTCAGCGGCATCGACCCGCGCGTCGGCTTCGTGTTCCAGACGGACGCGCTCTTCCCTTGGAAGAACGTTATCGAAAACGTCATGGCCGGCCCGCTTTTCCGCGGCAAGTCGAAGGCCGTGGCGGAAAAGACTGCCAAGGACTGGCTCGCCCGCGTCGGGCTCTCCAAGTTCCTGCATCACTATCCGCATCAGCTCTCGGGCGGCATGCGCAAGCGCGTTTCGCTGGCTCAGACCTTCATCAACGAGCCGGAAATCCTGCTGATGGACGAGCCGTTCTCGGCGCTTGACGTGCAGACCCGCACGGTTATGCATGAAGAGCTTTTGAAGCTCTGGGCCGAACGCCAGGCATCCGTCGTGTTCGTGACGCACGATCTCGAAGAAGCCGTCGCACTTGCCGACAAGGTCTATGTGCTGACTGCCGGCCCGGCGACGGTGAAATCGGTCTACACGATCGACCTGCCGCGCCCGCGCGTCGTCTCGGAGATCCGCTACGAGCAGAACTTCATCGATTATTGCAAGACGATCTGGGACGACCTGCGCGAAGAGGTCGAAACCAGCTATCGCCGTGCCGCGGATGCGGCATAAGGGAGGATTGACCATGGCAAATACAGCTCTCGAAGCAGGCAACGCCCCGATCTTCCGCGCCGGCACCTCCGACGCGGAAATCGAAGCCGCAGCGCTGAAGGCGATGGCACGGCGCAAATATGTCGTGCTGGCGTGGCAGATCGGCATTCTCCTCGCCATCCTTGGTTTGTGGCAGATCGCCTCAGACCTGCACTGGATCGATCCGTTCTTCTATTCGAGCCCGTACGGCATTGCCCTTCGCCTCTGGGACTGGATCAGCGAAGGCACCGAGAGCGGCTCGCTCTGGCATCATCTCGGCGTCACCATGGAAGAGGCGCTGATCGGCTTCGTCATCGGCTCGGTGACAGGCGTTCTCGTCGGCGTCGCTCTCGGCCGCAACAAGCTCGCCTCCGATATCCTGTCGATCTACATCAAGGCGATCAATTCGATTCCGCGCGTCGTTCTTGCGCCGATCTTCGTGATGATCATGGGTCTCGGCCTGCCTTCCAAGGTGGCGCTCGCCTTCATCATGGTGTTCTTCGTGGTGTTCGCCAATGCCTTCCAGGGCGTTCGCGAAGCCGATCGCAACATGATCGCCAATGCCCGCATTCTCGGCGCTTCGAACTGGCAGGTCACCCGCAACGTGATCCTGCCGTCGGCGATGAGCTGGATTTTTGCGAGCCTGCACATCTCGTTCTCCTTCGCCATCATCGGCGCCATCGTCGGCGAGTTCGTCGGCTCGCTTGCCGGTATCGGCTATCTGATTTCGATCGCCAAGGGCACCTATGACGCAGCCGGCCTCTATGCCGCGATCATCCTCGTGATGCTCGTCACGCTCGGTGCGGAATACGTGATGACGCTGATCGAGAACCGCATCACCCGCTGGCGTCCGCAGCAGAGCCTCGACACGCACTAAGCAGCCATTACTGGCACCTCCCAAGGCCAGGGGCCGGGCATCTTTGCCCGGCCTTTTTGTTGATCTGCACGGAGGCCCCCTCTCCCCGCCCGCGGGGAGAGGGGACTATCCCGTGATTACCGCCGCCTACACATTCAGACGGCCGGCAGCCGCACGCTGACGAGCAGCCCGCCGCCGGCCGCATCGCCGAGCGTCACCGAGCCGCCGGCGCCATCGACGACTTCGCGGACGATGGCGAGCCCAAGGCCGCTGCCTTCCGGCTCGGTACCTATGATGCGATAGAAGCGTTCGAACACCTGGGCGCGTTCTGCTTCGGGAATGCCCGGCCCGTTGTCCTCGACCCACAGCAGAGCCGCATCGCCCTCGTGGCCGACCCCCACCGTTACTCTCCCGCCCGCCTGCGTGTAGCGCAGGGCATTGTCGACGAGATTGACCAGCATCTCGCGCAGCATGGTGCCGTCGCCTTCGATGCGCACCGGCGTCTCGCTGGTTTCCAGTCCAAGATCGATATTGCGGCGCAAGGCTTCCTCGGCGAGCGTTTCCAGCACTCGCCGGGCTGTCTGCGCAAGATCGATCGTGTCGTTTCGCGGTCGCCGGCTGCCGGGTTCGGCGCGCGAGAGTGTCAGGAGCTGGCTGGCAAGCCGGGTTACCTGCCGCGTGCTGGAGCGCAATGCCGTCAGCGCTTCGTCGCGGCTGCGATCATCCGTCTCACGCGCTGCAACGCTTGCCTGCGTCGAGATCAGGGCGAGCGGCGTGCGCAGCTGATGGGCTGCATTCGAGACGAAGCGACGTTGTGCCGCCATCTGGTTCTGCACTCGCTCCATGTGATCGTTGAGGGCATGGACGAGCGGCCGAAGCTCGTTCTGTACCATGTGAGGGTCCAGTGGATCCAGGCGCTGGCGGCCGCGCTCGCGGACGGCGTCGCGCAGCCGCAGCACGGGGGTGAGGCCCCGCTGCAGGCCGATGATGGTCACCAGGCCGGCAAGCAGCACAAGCGCGAGCTGCTTGGTGAAGTCCGACAGCCACAGCCTGCGGCGCATGGCATATTGACTGTTGTGGGTGACTGCGACGGCGACGGAAATCGTGCCGTGCTGATCGAGGCCGACCACAGGCTGGCTTAGCATCAGCATGCGGATGCCGTCGGTCCGAAACGTCCTGTCTTCGCCGATCATGTCGCGCTTTGGCCGTGGCAGATCCGGAAAGCCGGCGACGAGGTTTCCCCATGCCGTCACGACCTGGTAGAAGACACGGTCGCCATAGCCCGTGTCGAACATTTCCAATGCGGCAGGCGGGATGTCGATTTGCACGGTGCCGCTGGCATCGACACGTGCCGCCTCGGCGATTACACGAGCCGAAGCGAGCAGGGTGCGATCGGTGACGAGATTGGCCGTCGCGTCGGCTGTGCGGAAGCTGAGATAGAGATTGACGCAGATCGCCCCGATCAGCGTCAGAACGACCCAGGCGAACAATTGCGCCCGCAGGCTGCTCGTCAGCGCGCTCACGGCTCGGCTCATCCGTCCTTTCCGTGCGGGAGCATCTTCATTGCGCATGGCGAAGGAGGTAACCCAGGCCGCGCAGCGTTGCGATCTGCACGGTGCTGCCTTCGAGCTTCTTGCGGACGCGGTGGACGTAGATTTCGATGGCGCTGGTATCGGCGAGATCGTCGAAGCCGAAGACGCTTTCCGACAGCGTGGCCTTGGTGACGGTCGTGCCTGCCTTCATGACCAGGTGTTCGAGCACGGCATGTTCGCGCGGCGTCAGCGCCAGGGCTTCGCCCGCCAGATAGAACTGTCGCGTCCCGCCGTCGAACACCAGGTCGCCGACGGCGATTTCCGGAGCGGCCCGGTCGTGGCCGCGGCGCACGGCGGCGCGTATGCGGGCTTCCAGCTCGGCGATCTCGAAGGGCTTGGCGAGATAATCGTCGGCGCCGCTGTCGAGGCCTGCGACGCGGCCATCGAGGCTGGCATTGGCTGTCAGGATGATGACCGGCACCTTGTTGCCGCTCTGGCGCAGGCGCTTCAATATCGTCAATCCGTCCATTTTCGGCAGCGACAGATCGAGGATGACGATGGCATAGGCCGCGACTTTCAGCATGTGCTCGGCGTCCTCGCCGTCATAGGCGATGTCGACGACATATTGCGCCTGACGCAGCGCCTTGCCGAGCCAGGACGCCAGTTCGCGGTTGTCTTCGACGATCAGGAGCCTCATGGGGCAACTATACAGCAAGTGCCGGATATAGCGAGTATTTCCCGCGATTATCGGGGTCGATATTCACGCCTTGCCGAGCCTCAATCCCATCTTCTTCACCTCGCTGAGATATATGCTGCGCGCGCTGGGCGGGGTCAGATTGTGGTCAGCTTTGGGAATGATGGTGAGGCGTATGTCGGGAAACTGCTTCAGGCCGCAGGCATCTTGACCGAATTGCTCGCGGAAATGATCGAGACCGATGTCATCGGCGCTATAGATCAGCGACATGTCGACCCGGCGTTTGGAAAGCGTGCGAAAGCCATTGACAACTGGCCCCCGCGCGCCGGCGAGAAAGGGAAGGAAGCCAAGCAATCGGCGGCCCGATCGCGCTGCGCGCCGGCTCAGGACAGTGGCGAGGTTGCGCATCGCGCTTTTTGCATCGATCTGGCCGCCAAGGAGCCGCTTCAGCGTTTCCATCTGCAGGAACTTCCGGCCGTAGGTTTCAAGCGACCGCGGCGCGAAGCGCAGGGCTTCGTCGACCGATCGGCTTTCGTCCCAGGAGAAGCTATAGGGGTTCGCCGTCACGAGGCCACGGCATCTGATGTCGTGCACGGCCGCCTGGAAAGCGAGATAGCCGCCGCTGCAGCGGCCGACGGCAAAGGCTGGCAGAAGCTTGCGTGTTTCCAGCAGGTCGAGAGCTTCGGCGACGTCGCGATGCTGTTCGCTGGAATAGAGCACCTGTTCCGGTGCACCGGGAAGCGGGGGGCTGTCGCCGACATTGGCGGTGTCGAAGCGCAGCGAGGCGATGCCGTCGCGGGCAAGCGCCCGCGCCATGGCAACCGACATGCGGCCCCAGCCGGCATTCCTGTCATAGGCTGTGGTCAGCAGCAATGCCGTCGCGCCCGTCCGTTTGCCCTCGGGCTCGCAGAGAATGCCGAAGAGACGCTGGCCTTTGCCGAAACGCAGCGGCGTCTCGCGAAAGCCGTCGCCGACGAGAGGCGCAGCATTTGCCGCTTCGGAACTGATCGTTGCGGCGGAGCGGGATTGGCCGGCGATCGACCTTGTCCATTCCACGATCCTGCGGCCCGTCGCTGCCGGCATGACGGCGATGGTTGGGTTGGACACCAACTCGTCATAGCCTTCATACGTTGCCTCGACGACATTGGCGGCCAATGTCTCGAGATGGCGGGTAAAGTCGGCATCGCCCGGGCGGTTGGGCCTTGTCAGCACAAGGCAGTTCGGTGCGCCGATCCCGGCAAGGTTCATCAGATTGAGTTTCCTGACGGCATCCGCAACGGTTTCCGGCATGCGCAGGCTGGCAACGGTGACGCCTTCCGTCCGCCGTTGCGCTTCCGAGAGCCCCATGCTCTCGTCGATCATCTTCGACCAGACGGTCAGCTCGCGCAAATGCGCACGCCCTGAGATGACGGGTGCGAGAAAGGCGATGCCGTCAATGCCGGCAAGGCGTTCCGCCAGCCGGGCGGCGATGGCGCTGCCGAGGCCCTGGCTGATGAGGATCAGGCGATCGCAGCCGGAGATGGATTTCAGCCTGGCGGCTGCGGCAAGCGCCGTCTCTTCCCAAAGCGACAGGCCTTCGCCGTCATCGGCAACATCGAGCGCATCGCCGGTGCCAGCATAATCGAACCGCAGGCTGGCTATGCCGATATCGGCGAGATCTTCGGCAAGAATACGCCAGAACTTGCGGACGCACATTTCCTCGAAACCCCACGGGCTGAGGAACAGCACCGCCGTTCCCGTCGAGGCGGTGGCGGCGGCCATGTACAGCCCGACCGCGTCTGCGAAGGTTACCGGCATTGCTGCCGATCTTATGTTTCTCGCTTCTCTCTGATCTTCGGCGGCTCCCCAACCAGCCATTACTTTCTCCTCACATTCGACGCGGCGCCAGTAACGCCAGAGCTTGAACAGCAATCGGATGCGCGCGGGCAGGCAATCGCGCCGCAACTTTCTGCAGGACCTCGATGTCCTCGGCCGGCACGGCTTTCAGCAGCCTGAGAGCGACGCCATAGGCGAATGCACCAGCGATGATTGCGCCCACAAGGCCTGCAATACCTGGCAAGGCTTGAACGAAGCTGTAGGCGGCGGCGGCGCAGAGAATGGCTGCTATCGTCACCTTGGCGAGGTTGACGAGCATGTCGCGCGTCGAACCCTCGAATTCCATACGCCGCGCCATCAGCAGGCACATGGCGGTGAAGGCCAGAAAGCGAACCAGTGCCGCGCCTTCGCCGCCATAGAAGGGTACGGCGATCAGGCAACCGACCACCATGACGACGCTGGCGATGACGCCGATGACCGTACGTTCGCGCACGCGATCGAGCGAATAGAGATATTGCGTACAGATCTGCATGACGACGTAGGGCGCCGCGGTCAGCGACAGCAGCGCCACCATGCCGCCGCTCGGAGCGAAGGGCGGCCCGAAGATCGTCACCACCAGCTCCGGCGCGATGGCGGCAAGGCCAAAGCTCATCGGCAGGGTGATGTAGGCTATGCTGCGTGCGACGCCGGCGAAGACGTGCACCGGCAGCTTTTCGGATGCCCGCACATGCATCTGCTCGGAATAATAGGGCAGCAGGCTGCCGCTTAGCTGCACCGGCAGCTGTAGTGCCAGATTGGCCAGCGAAAGGCCGACCGCATAGAAGCCGACTGCTTCGATGCCCCAGTAGTGCTGGAGGAACAAGAGCTCGATGCGGTTTAGAAAGATCGAGCTGTTGATGAGCTCGATCGAGAGAATGAGCGAGGAGCTGACGAGGGAGGCGAGACCGACGCCGCAGCTGTTCTTGCGCGCGATGGCGATCCTGATGGTCGCGAAGAACATCGGCAGCTGGCCGATCGCATAGCCGGCAAGCGCGCCGCTGACGCCATAAAAGATTGCGCCGATGAGCACGGTGACGAGCTGCAGACCGGAGCTCATCAGGGTGATGCGCAGGAAGGTGCCGAGCTGCTGTTCGCCGATCAGGTAATTCTTACTGTAAGCGCCGAGCGACTGAAGAACGAAGAATATGCCGGTGATGGCAACGACGGAGGATGCGTCGCCGGCCCAATGCAATCTCTCCGTATCCCAGTAATAGGCGGTGTAGCCGGCAAGCAGAACGAGGGTTGCCAGGATCGTCGGGCGCAGGAGATAGGCGGCAAAGCCCAGCCGCTCCTCCGTCGAATAGCCCCGTCCCTTCAATTGCGGCAAAAGGCGCAGCAAGGTAACGCCGGCACCGAGCTCGGCTACGAGCGTTCCCGTCGTCGTCAGCCAGAGCGAGAAGGCGATGATGCCGTTGGCCTCCGGGCCAAGCAGGCGCGCGGCAATGATCGAACATGCAAAGCCGGTCGCAAGCAGGCTCAGACCCGCAACTGCGTTCAACACCGAATTTGCCATGATGCTCTTCGTCATGAAGATGACCGTCCCTCAATTCGCCGAAACTCAATACGGATGCCGGCTCTTCGTGGAGATAGCCTCAGCTCTATTTCATATGCCTTAATATTTAGGGTTTAACGCTGCTCGAAGTTCATTTTTTACTTTGGCTAATATTCATCCGCTCTGCTGTTGGCGCCCTGATGTTAGCCGTATGGGACCTGCCCGGAGGGTCCCATTGTTCAGCCCCGTCGTCTGCGCGGTCGATCGCTTGCGCGCGCTCATCGACCGTTTCTCCCCTTGCTTCGCCATCCGGCATATCTGGTCGCCAAAGGGGCTTTCGCGGGCGCGCAAATACGGGCGCGGCTTCGGTGCGCTCATTCGCAAGCAGGCTTTTCCATTTCCCTATTTAGGGTATCGTCTGCTTCGGCCCATCACAGGCTGGCTTTTGGCCCTGGTGCGCCTCAAGCTCGATGCTGCACGCTACAAGCGCGCTTGGCTCATCGGGATTCTCGAAGGTTATGCGGCCTGGCCGTGCTGGCGCAGCAGCTGAGGCGACTTGCCCTTTGGCGTCAGGGTTTCGGCATAGACATCCATGTAGCGCTGGGCGACTTCATCCCATGCATAGGCGCGGGCATCGCGCAGCAATTCTTGCCGCAGCGTCAGGTCATCGGCCTGAAGGCGTTCGAAGGCTGCGGTCAGGCTATCGGCAGCCGCTTCCGGATTGGAGAAATCCGAAAGTATGAGGGCCGGATGAGTTTCCGCCATGGCCTTATAGGCTTCGTTCGTGTTCAGCACCGGTAGAAGGCCGGCACTCATCGCTTCGATCGCCACGAGGCCGAAGCCTTCATATTCGGAGGCCGAGGCGAAGAGCGACGCGCGGGCGATGACGTTGCGGATCGAGCAGTCGTCGATCGACACATGCAGGGAGACGTTCGGTTCGAGCCCACGAGCGGCGATTTCTTTTTCGAGCGTCGGCTGATCGAGATCCGAGACCGCGCCGATGATATCGAGGTGCCAGTCGGCATGGCGGGCGACCAGCACCTTCATGACATCGAGCATGCGGTCGAGCCGCTTGTTGACCGAGAAGCGGCCGATGGTGACGATGCGCCGGCGCGCTTCGAGCGCGGCGCAGTTGGCGAATTTGCCGACATCGGCGCCGTTCTCGATGAGCCGGACGCGGCTTTTGGCGATTTTGGAAAAGAGCTTTGCGTCGGACTGGCTGCAGCAGATGACGGAGTTGTAGCCGAGCGCCGAAAGCCTCGTTGCCGTATTGAACCAGATCTTTTTGATAGTGGCGTATTTCGGCGTGTGGAAGAAGCCGCCATGCGTGGTGGCGACCATGGGGCGCCCGTGCATCAGCTTGCCCCAGGCCAGCGCGTCGAAGAAGAAATCGACGGCGTGGACGTGCACGAGGTCGGCGTCGGCGATATGGTGGAAGGCCTGCGGCGCCAGCGGATAGCGGCTGGAACCGGACCAGGGAATGCGGACGATCTCGATGCCGTCGATCGTCTCATTCGCCGGGAGTTCACGGGTGGGATCGGAGAAAAGGCTGTTGCAGGTGACGACACGCACGCGATAGCCGCGGGTGATCAGTTGACGGCAGAGATTGGCGACGACGTCTTCCAGGCCGCCCTTGTTGGGCAGAAACTGGCGCACAACATGCACGATCAGCGGCGCGGCCTGCTTGTTTGCCTGAATATCCGCATCAGCCGATGTCATCTACTCACCCTCGACCCCTATGCCCGCCAAGCGTCGGCAATCCGGCGCCGCAGTGCGCCGTTTGTTGATCAGTCGGCGAAGCAGATCATCCGGGTGGTTAAAAAGGGCTTAATCGCTGCTGGAAAGCCAAGCTGTTTCGGGCAAGAGGGTTAATGGCGGAGCGGTGTGCTGGGGAGGGTTGAGCTGGTCAGGTGAGCGTGTCGATGCCGGGCGATTGTGCCTGGCCCCTCACCCTAGCCCTCTCCCCGCAATGCGGGGAGAGGGGACTGCTCCGGCGTTCGCCGCGCCACTTTGCCTGGGCTGCAAATTCAATGAA
>NZ_AQHN01000088.1 GCF_000359745.1 Rhizobium freirei PRF 81 | reverse complement strand
TTGCGACAGGTTCCCGCCGCAACGCCGCTCAAAACTATAGTTCTCCCGGACCGGGGATCAATGTCATTTTGTCAGCCGAATGAGGCGATCGGGGCTCCAAACAACGTCTCGTCAGGGATGACGCCCAATCCCGACCCCCTCGGGAGCTTGATGTGACCGTCGACAATGGCGACGCCATTTTCCGCATCATAGTGGCCCTCGACATAGGGCTGTGCCAGCCAGACGCCTTCGCAGAGTCGCGGCTGGACGGTAGCTCCGATATGGGTGCAGGCCGCCGCGATAATGTCGCCGCCCCAGGCATCGTCGCATGTGTGCGGCATGGAGCGCGTCTCACAGATGTCGCGGAAGGTTGCCATCGCGTGCAGACCGCCAATCCGGGTGACTTTCATTCCAAAGCCGTCGCAGATCCCGTCGCCGACGGCGCGGAGCACGGTGTTGAGGTCCTCGCCATTCTCGTCGAGGAAGACGGCGTGATGGAGCTGACCGCGGATCGCCTTTATTTCTTCGATCGTGTTGCAAGGCTGCTCGAGGATGAACGGGATATCGAGGCATTCGCGGCTGAGACGAAGCGTGTCGCGCGTCGTCAGCGACCGGTTGCCGTCCACGGCGAGGCGCATCCGACCTCCGACGCGCTCCCAGACCTTTCGCACGACCTCGATGTCGATTGCGACGTCTCGGCCGCCGATCTTGATCTGCATTCTAGGATAGCCTTCAGCGGCCCGCTCTTCCGCAATGCGGGCGATTTCGTCTGGCTCGCCGATCCCGGAGGCGTAGTAGGACGGTACACGCTCCGTGACTGCCCCTCCCAGGAGATCGGCAACTCGCACTCCAAAATGCTTGCCCATAAGGTCATAAGCGGCAATATCGATCGCCGCCTTGGCGTAGCGATGACCATTCAGCAAGCTGTCCATCTTGCGGCGGAGCAGCAGAGGCTGACAAGGATTGGCGCCGATCAGATCTTGCGCCATTTCCTCGAGCGCGGCAACGGCGCCCCGGGAATGTTGCGGCTGGTAAGTCGGACCGACAGGGCAGGTCTCGCCCCAGCCGAACAGGCCATTGTCGGTGACGAGCTTCACAAGCGTCGTGTCGAGCGAATAGACCTTGCTACTTGCGATGACATAGGGGCCATTCTTGACCGGCATGGTATGTGAGTAGATGTGTACTTCGGTGATTTTCATTGGTTTTCTCGAATAAAAAGGCCGTTCTGGGAGTAAACGGCAACTGGAAAGCGATCGAAATCAGCAGTGGGTGTTGAGCTCGTCGACGACGGAAATCTCGCGCTGCCGCCGCTCCACGTAGTCGCGCAGCGCCTCGTCGAGCTTTGAGCTCCTGGTAATCGTCGAGAGGTCGCGTGGCATATTGCAGCGCGCGCCCGTCATCGATACGAAGATCGAGTTCTTGCCGCCGAATGGCAGGCTCTTTTCCGGATTGCGGGCGCGATATGTCCATCCGGAAGGGATGGTCGAAATCAGTTGCCGGACAAGCGCGCGGTCAAGGTGAATACGTTCGCCACGGACGTCCGCGCCAGCTCGCTTCCGGTCTTCGAGCGCAATCGGATCGCGGAACACGGCACCAACCCCTTCGAGGATCGACTTCGAGGCGTTGTCGAATTTCGCCACATGCTCTTCATCCATCAGCCCGGTGACGGCCAGTTTGCGATGAAGCGCCGGAGGCATCGCGAAATCGGGTGCGTTGCGGAGCGTGTGCCGGGCGTCGCGGCCTCCTGCTCGGGTTTGGACTGCTTGTTCGTTCATAACTGGACCTCCTCAAACAAATTTGTGTTCAAATCCGTCAGTTGCGTTAGCGGGATGGGCGAAACCGATCTCACTCATCCCGCGCCCGCCATTCTTTCCAGCGAAAAAACAGGTTTGCGCCGATCTTCGCCAAAGGTGAGGGGACGAGCTTTGTCGGCGGCGCCTCGGCGAGAAAATGCGCCGAGATATCCGAGGGGCGGTTCATGACGAGATCGGCGGCACCGATTCCCGTCAGCGTACTGCGGACAGTTCCCAGACCATTGTCGGCGCAGGCGGAAAACAGTCCGGTTTCAAGTTCCCGCATGACCGCAACACCGTTCCAGGTCAGGCAGAGGTGCCCCGCCCAGCTATATTCCATGGGTACGTCGGCGATCGTCGGAAAGCGATCGGCAAACTTCGCGCGGTGAACCCTGGCGGCGCGGCGAACCGCTGCTTCCGAAGCCACCATGTCCGGCAGGTAGGTGGCGCAGGTTCTCGTCACGATGCGGTTCCCGCCTTGCGCGGTATCGATGCGCCGCATGGTTGTCCCCATCGGGTCGGACGGTGTGATGCCCCAGCGGGGCTGACCGCCGAGCCTGGCGAGGACATCCTTGGCGAGCTCCACCGTCATCGACGCGTAGAGGAAGACATGCATGAGGCGGCGGCGGGCGAAGCCGAAGCTTTCGAGATGACCATTGTTGGCCAATATCACATTTGCCGCGCTGACCCGGCCTTTGGGCGTTGCCAGCAGCCAGTCTGCATCCGCGCGGTCAAGCTTGGTCACGGGAGTGTTTTCGTAGATCTGGATACCGTCACGCGCAAGTCCAGTGGCAAGCGATCGGATGTAGCCGGCAGGCTGCAGCATCACCGTGCCTGGCGTGTAAAGTCCTGACGTATAATGGCGGCTGCCGGTCACGTCGTGCATGGACTTCTCGTCGAGCATTTCGTTCGCTTCGCCAAGCGCGGTGAGGTGCTCGGCGTAGCTGACATTAAGCTTGCGGCCTGTGTTGGTGGCAGCGCCATTGATCTTGCCGACAGGATCGAAGAAAGCGGGATCGATCGCATAGTCTTCGACGGCGTCGCGAGCAAACGCAATCGCCGACCGATTGAGGGCGGTCATCTCCCTGTCGGAAGCAACGCCTTTGCCGGCATAGTCCTCGGACTGCAGATCATGCGGGAGGTCGATCATGAAGCCGGAATTGCGGCCCGATGCTCCTTCGGCCAAGCCGCCTGCCTCGAACACTGCGACGCGGAGCAAGGGGTCGAGTTGGCACAAGCGCCTGGCGGCTGAAAGACCTGCGAAGCCTGCACCGACGACCGCGACATCCACGCTGATATCGCCATCAAGCGGAGGGAACGCTGCCCGCACCGGCAGGATCGCGTTCCACGCCGCCGCGCCGCTATGGACAGGCAATCTTTCAGCCCGGTGCACGGTCACGCAACCGCCTCGTCTGCATTATCGGTGAGGTCGAGCCAGATCGTCTTGATCCGTGTGTATTGGTCATGAGCATGGATGCCGTTGTCGCGGCCGCCGAAGCCCGAGGACTTGTAGCCGCCGAACGGGGTGGTGATATCGCCTTCGCCGAAGGAGTTGACGGTGACGGTGCCGGCGCGGATGGCGCGGGCGCCGCGGATCGCCCGCTTGGCATTGGCAGTGTAGATCGAAGCGGCCAGGCCGTATTCGCTGTCGTTGGCGAGCGCGATGGCTTCTTCAAAACTCTCGACCGTCAGGACGGCGAGAACAGGACCGAAGATTTCTTCGCGCACGATCTTCGCGTCGCGGTCGGCGACGTCGATGATCGTCGGCTCGACGAATCCGTCCTTGGCCTTGCCGCCGAGCAGGACCTTCTGGCCCTTTTCGAGATAGGAGCTGACCTTGTTGAAATGCGCCTTGGAGACCAGTGCGCCGACGCGGTTTTCCGGGTTGAGCGGATCGCCCATCGGCCATTCGCGGGCGTGGGCCACGATGCGCTTGATCAGCTCATCCTTGATGCCTCGCTGAACGATGAGGCGCGAAGAGGCAGAGCAGTTCTCGCCCATGTTCCAGAAGGCGCCGTTGACGATGTGGGCGGCGACGCGGTCGAGGTTCTCGGCGTCGTCGAGCACGACGGCCGGGTTCTTGCCGCCCATCTCGAGCGTGATTTCCTTGAGGTTGGAATCGGCCGAATATTTCGGGAAACGCCGGCCGGTTGCCGTGGAACCGGTAAAGGACACCATATCTACGTCCATGTGCAGACCCAGCGGCTCGCCAACTTCCGGGCCGCCGCCGGGCAGCACGTTGAAGACACCAGCGGGAATGCCGGCTTCCGTGGCGAGTTCGGCGACGCGTAGCGCTGTCAGCGTCGTTTCCTTGGCGGGCTTGACGATAACCGAATTGCCGGCGGCCAGCGCCGGACCGATTTTCCAGGCCAACATCAGCAGCGGAAAGTTCCATGGTAGCACGAGGCCGACGACGCCGACCGGCTCGCGCACGATCATGGCGATGTGATTGTCGGAGGCGGGCGACACATGGTCATAGATCTTGTCGATCAGTTCGGCATGCCACTTCAGGCAATGAATGGTTTCGGGTATATCGACGTTCTCGCAGTCGTAGATGGTCTTGCCGCTGTCGAGGCTTTCGAGAACCGCGAGTTCACGGGCATTACGCTTGAGGAGCTTGGCAAGCCGGATCAGAATGTCCTTGCGCTCGCCCGGATGAAGGCGCGACCAACGTCCCTCTTCAAAAGCGCTGCGCGCCTTCTCGACTGCGAAATCGACGTCCTCAGCGCCGCAGGCCGCGACCTTGGCCAGTACTTTGCCGGTGGCCGGGTTCGCCGTCTCGAAGGTCTTGCCCGACATGGCAGGCCGGAACCTGCCATCTATGAAAGCCTGGGTCGGGAATTCGAGCTTGGCGGCAATCGCCTGATACTCTTCATGCGTCAGTAGATTGCCCATGGTCATGCCTCCGCTTCAATTTCGGCGATTGTACGCTTGAGGACCCGCACCACCTGTTCGAGCTGGCGCATGTCGTCCTTGTTCAGGGCCCTGAGCGGCGGCCGTGGCGGACCGCCATAAAGGCCGCCCATCTCGCATCCATATTTGATGCACTGGATGAACTTGCCGCCTTGTTCGAGCACCCGCATCAGCGGCATCAGCGCCGACATGATGCGACGGGCCTTGGTGAAATTGCCCTCGACGGCGCAGGCCTTATAGAGCGAGAGGTGCTCCCCGGGCAGGAAGTTTGAACCGCCGCAAACCCAGCTGCGCGCGCCCCAGGCGAAGAATTCAAGCGCCTGGTCGTCCATGCCGCACGACATCTGGATATGGGGATAGTCGCGCGCGAGCAGGTGGACGCGGTTGATGTCGCCCGAGCTTTCCTTGATGGCGCAGAAGTTGCGGCTGCGCCCGACGCGGTCTAGGAATTCCTCGCCCATGTTGATGCCCATGCGGCCGGGATAGTTGTAGAGCATGATCGGCAGGTCGGCGGCACGGTCGATGGCGAGCGCATTCAGCGCATTCTCGCGTTCGGTCGGAACCGAATAGGGCGGCGAGCCGACCAGGATAGCGGATGCGCCGATCTTCGCCGCGGTCTCGGCCATGGTGATGGAGTCGGGCAGGCGGATGGCGCCGGTGCCGATGATGAGGGCCGCGCGATCACCGATGATCTCCTTGGAGAGCGTCGCCAATTCGATGCGTTCTTCCATGGACTGTGCGTAATATTCGCCGGTTGACCCGCCGTTGATGATGCCATGCACACCTGAGGCGATCAGGTGTTCGATCATCCTGGCAAAAGCATCGCAATCGATGGAACCATCATCACGATACGGTGTGATCACAGGCGTATATATACCCTCGAATTTCATTGACGTCTCCTAGGCTATACTTTCCGGCACGCGTCCCAGCGGTGCGAAAACGCTTGTGGGTGTGACGAAACTTTCGATCTGGGCGCGTGACAGCTCCCAGTGGGCAATGGCCAGTTCGGCGCATGCCTCTGCGTCTCCGGTTTCGATCAGGGCGATGAACTGATCGTGCTGCTCGACGGCGGCCGCTCGCTGGTCGGCCAGTTCGGCGCTGCGGGGGCTGTAGAAGATCATGCCAATCCGTGTGTGATCGATGAGCAGTCGCCGCAGGCTCGGCATCAGGAACTCGTTGTCCGCCATCTCGCCTATGATCGAGTGGAAGCGCTCGTTCGTCAGAGCGCGCTGCTCCGTGTCCGCATCGCGGATTGAAGCACGGAACAGCAACTGTGTGTCCTTGAGCCGCATGATTTGCGCCGGTGTTGCGTTCTGCGCGGCAAGTCTGCTGGTCGCGGCATAGATCATCGGCGCTGCGATGAAGAAATTGCGCAATGTCCTGTGAGTCATCGGTGCGACCTGCGCGCCGCGGTTCGCGTGAAGGATGACATAGCCCTCGCCGGCGAGTTGCCTGAGAAGCTCACGAAGAGGAGGACGGGAAATGCCGTAAGCCTCGGCGATCTCCGTCTCATCGAGATAGCTGCCCGGCTCAAGCGCCTCGGTCAGGATGCGGCGACGGAGGTCTTCGAGGCAGTTGTTCTTGTTGCGCTTGGGTTCGCGATTCATGGGGATTTCCTCTCGCAGGGTTTTGTTCTGCGCCCTTCGAAACTTTGTAGCGCAGCATAATACAACTTGTCTACTCTGAAAATTTATGTTGTAAGAAGAAAAAATGACGAGAAACTGTGGGGAACTAGCGCAATGGCTATAACTGACGAGGCCGTCATTCGATGTGACGGCATATGGAAGGTCTTCGGCGGCCGAGCGAAGGAAGCCATCGAGGCAATCAAGGCCGGCCAGCTTTCAAAGGCCGACATTCGCGACAAGCTCGACTGTGTGGTCGGGGTCCGCGACGCGACCTTCAGCGTCGGCCGCGGCGAGATATTCTGTATCATGGGGCTCAGCGGCTCCGGAAAATCGACGCTGATCCGCCATATCAACCGCCTGATCGAGCCCACCGCCGGCGCCGTCCATATCGAGGGCCGCAACGTCAACGAGATGGGCGCCAAGGAATTGCGTCGGCTGCGGGCAGAAAAGATCGGCATGGTGTTCCAGAGCATGGCGCTCATGCCCCATCGCAATGTTCGCGACAACGTCGCCTTTGCGCTCGAGGTTCGCGGCGTGCCGGAGGAAAAACGTCACCGGATCGCCCGCGAGTCCATCGCCGCGGTCGAGCTCACCGGCTGGGATCTGAAATATCCCGACGAGCTGTCGGGCGGTATGCAGCAGCGCGTCGGACTTGCCCGCGCCATCGCCGCGAACCCGTCAATCCTTTTGATGGACGAGCCGTTTTCAGCGCTCGATCCGCTCATTCGCCACCAGCTGCAGGGCACCTTCATGCAGCTCTCTTCGGAGCTTCACAAGACCACGGTCTTCATCACCCACGATCTCGACGAAGCCATCCGCATCGGCGACCGTATCGCCATCATGAAGGACGGTGTTCTGGTGCAGGTCGGCACGCCTGAGGAGATCGTCACCAACCCCGCGGACGACTATGTCGCCGACTTCGTGGGCGGCATTTCCAAGCTCGATCTCGTCACTGCGGCAAAAGTCATGCAACCGCTCGAACACTATCGTCAGTCCAATCCCGGCCAGGAGATATCAGGCTGGCCGGTCGCCCGACCGGACGACAAGCTCAATGCGTTGGTCGATCTCTCGATCGGCACACAACACCCGGTTCTGGTGAAGGACAGTGACGTGACGATCGGTGTGGTCACGAAGGATGCCCTGCTTCGGGGTATCCAGGGACGGGATGAAGCGGCTTCAACTGCATGGAGGACACGCTGATGGCTGAGAGCTTCAACTGGCTCAATCCTTTCGAGAGCATCGACCTTGGCATTGCCGAACATTCCGACGGCATCAAGCAATGGGCGATTGACCATCGCGAGGCGATCCAGCCCTTCAAGTTCTTCTTCGATGGCCTGATCCAGAGCATAGAGCGGGCGTTTCAGGCGGTTCCGCCGCTAGTAATGCTCATCATCATCGTGCTGATCGCCTGGCAGGCGGCCGGGCGGAAGACCGCCGTCTATGTCGCGGTTGCGCTCGCTGTGCTTGGGCTGTTGTCGCCCGAGGCTTGGCCGCTGGCGATGACGACGCTCGCGATCGTCGTCGCCGCCGTCATCCTGGCCGTCATCATCGGATTGCCGCTGGGCATTCTCGCCGGTAAGAGCGACCGGTTCGAGGCGGTGCTGCGGCCGGTCCTCGATACGATGCAAACGATACCCGCCTTCGTCTATCTGGTTCCCGTCGTGATGCTTTTGGGGATCGGCAATGTCGCCGGCGTCATCGTGACGATCGTTTTTGCCCTCGCGCCGCTCATCCGTTTGACGTCGCTCGGAATCCGCTCGGTCAACCAGAGCGTTGTCGAAGCAGCCCGCGCCTTTGGCGCCACGCGCCGTCGCAGATCATGTTCAAGGTCGAACTGCCGATGGCGACGCCGACCATCTTCGCCGGTCTCAACCAGACGATCATGCTGTCGCTCTCCATGGTGGTCATCGCCTCAATGATCTCGGTGCGCGGTCTCGGCAACGAAGTGCTGCGCGCCATGGGACGCCTGGACGCCGGCAAGGCGATCGTCGGCGGTCTTGGCATCGTCATGCTGGCCATCGTGCTTGACCGGATCACCCAGGGCCTGGGTCGATCCGGCCGCGAGCGGGGTCATAGGAATTGGTGGCAGACAGGTCCGATCGGCCTCGTCGTGCAACTGATCGGCCGAAGAAAACGGTCGTCCGCGGGGAACCAACAACAACAACTGGGAGTAAGATCATGAAACGACTTCTGACTACAGGCCTAATGACGCTGGCGCTGATGGCGCAGCCGATTTTCGCCAAAGACAAGCCGGGTGAGGGCGTCACCGTGCGCCCGATGCTGCCAACCCAGATTGAGGAATTCTTCCAGCATCGGATCCTGTTCCGTGCGCTGAAGGATCTCGGCTATACGATCGCCGAACCGAACGAAGCCGAATATCAGACAATCCACGTAGCCATCGGCTCTGGCGACGCTGACTTTACCGCCGTCAGCTGGGACAAATTGCATGACGGCTTCTTCAAGGAGGCTGGTGGCGAGAAGGTGATGACCAAGGTCGGCACTTATATCGAGGGTGCGATTCAGGGCTATCTGATCGACAAGAAGACCTACGATTCCGGCGTCCACGATCTCAGCCAGCTCAAGGATCCGGCGATTGCCGCCAAATTCGATGCCGATGGCGATGGCAAGGCGGATCTCGCCGGCTGTATCCCCGGATGGGGTTGCGAGCGCGTGATCGAGCACGAACTCGATGAATACAAGCTGCGCGATACGGTCACTCACAATCAGGGCGCCTACCAGGCGATGATCGCCGACACGATCGCCCGCTACAAGACTGGCAAGCCGATCCTGTACTATACATGGACGCCCTATTGGGTTTCCGGTGTTCTCGTTCCCGGCAAGGACGTCGAATGGCTGAGCGTGCCCTATACCTCGCTGCCCGGTGGAGCGAAGGCGAATACGACGTTCAACGGTAAAAACCTCGGCTTTGCCGTGGACAGTATCCGTGTCGTCGCACGCAACGACTTTCTCGCGGCTAATCCGGCGGCCAAGAAGCTGTTCGAGGTCGCCAAGCTCGACATCAACGACGTCTCGGCTGAGAACAAGCTGATCCAGGACGGTCAGAAGAGTTCGGCCGACATCGACAAGCACGTCGACGACTGGGTCAAGGCGCACCAGCAGCTTTATGACAGCTGGCTGAAAGCAGCCCGCGACGCCGCCAAATGATGGTCAACAGCGAGGCGTCCATTACGCCTCGCAATTCCTTGTGCAACCATGAGCCCTGCGACCGCTTTTGTCTTTCTGCTTGTCGAAGAGTTTTCGCATCTGGCGTTCTCTTGTGCGTTGGCGCCGCTCCGGATTGCAAATCTGGTGGCCGACCGCGAGTTCTATCGCTGGCAACTTTCATCCGCTGGAGCGTCTGTTCGAACGGTACATGAATATGAGGCCAAGACGCTGCGCGATGGACTTGAGGCATCACCGGGCGCGCAACCTGATCGTCCAGTCCGACCAGGCGCAGACCGAGATCGCGGTGGCGTGCGGCTTCACCTCAACCTCGCTTTTTCCAAAGTCCACCGCGAGCGCTTTGGCAACACGCCGGCAAGTCGGCGGTCCATCCTCAACTAGAGCAAGCAGGAAGGAAACACATGAGCTATTTTCAGGGAAAGACAGCCTTGGTGACGGGTGCCGCAGGCGGCATCGGTGCGGCGATTGTCAAGCGCCTTCGATCTGAGGGTGCAAGGGTCGCCGTGGCGGATCGCGATGTTGCCGGCATCGATGCGGAAGCGCATCTGCCCGGCAACCTCCTTGAGGCGGCCTATGCGGACGGCTTGGCGAAGGCCGCCTTCGATGCGCTCGGCGGCCTCGATATTGTCGTCAATAATGCAGGCGTCATCACCCGCGGCGCGGTCACCAGCACGACGGATGCGGATTGGGATCTGTCGCTCGGGGTCAATGTTCAGGCGCCGTTTCGCGTGTGCCGTTCCGCGATCCCGATGATGGCCGGGCGCGGCGGCGGGGCGATCGTCAACGTTTCGTCCTGCTGGGGCGTGCGCCCAGGCCCAAATCACGCCGTCTACTGCATGACGAAGGCGGCAATCGCTTCTTTGACCCAATGCATGGGGATGGATCACGCCCATCAGAACATCCGCATCAACGCCGTGTGCCCGAACGAGGTCAATACGCCGATGCTCCGGACCGGCTTCGTCAAGCGCGGCTTCGATCCTGATACTGCGGTCGCGGAACTCGGCAAGACCGTTCCGCTCGGCCGCATCGCAGAGCCTGAGGATATCGCCGATGTCGTCGTATTTTTGGCGTCTGACGCCGCGCGCTACATGTGCGGCTCGCTGGTCGAGGTCAATGGTGGAAAGCCTGTAGGATGAAGAGATTTGATGGCAAAGTCGCCCTTGTCACGGGCGGAAGGAGCGGTATCGGGCAGGCAATCGCACGCCGTCTTCGAGACGAAGGTGCGCGTGTGTTTACGGCGCAGCGCGGTGAGGACAGCGATTTCGAATCGATCCCGATCGATTTCACCGTCCCGGCCGAAGCGGGCAGGGCGGTCGACGCGGTCGTTAAGGCGGCCGCCCGGCTCGATGTCCTGGTCAACAATGCCGGGGTCATGCAGGAGGCGTTCGCCGAGGACATGAACCTTGCGGATTGGGAGCGGACGATTGCGGTCAATCTGACCACGCCTTTCATGCTGATCAAGGCCGCTATGCCGCATCTGCGCGCGGCTGGCGGGACGATCGTCAACATAGGCTCGATCGAGGGGCTGGGTTCCAATCCGAAACACGCAGCCTATTGCGCGTCCAAGGCGGGTATCCATGGCCTGACACGGGCGATCGCGATAGACCACAGCGCCGAGGGCGTCCGCTGCAATGCGGTGGCGCCCGGCTGGATCGATACAGACCTGAACCTCGATTTCATCGAAAACATGCCTGACCCAGTCGGTTTCCGTCAGCAGATCGGAAAAATCCATCCAGTCGGGCGCACAGGCAAGCCGGACGAGGTCGCGAGCCTCGTGGCCTGGCTGGCATCGCCGGAATCTTCCTTCGTCACCGGACAGGTCTGGACCATCGATGGGGGGCGGATGGCCAAGCTGAGCTTGCCGCAATAGTTAGCAAGGAATTTCGGTTGCCCGGCGGCAAGCGTGACCCGGAGGCCTCTACGGCTCTTCGGGTCACCTGTCATAGACTGGCCTGGGACGGCCACGGACGGAAAGCGTCGATGTCAGATCGGTCCGTTTGGGCAGTTTCTATCGCTCGACAACCAGATCGCTGAGCGGTTTCGAGCAGCAGGGCAGAAACAATCCGGCGTCGATTTCCCGTTGTCTGATTCCGCCGTTGTGGGCCATGTCGACCGATCCGGATAAGAGCTTGGACTTGCACGTTCCGCATACCCCGTTCGAACAGGATGACGGGAGCCTGACCCCGGCCTTCTTCGCGCAGGAGAGGAGCGTCTGGTCGCCCGAAACCTCGATCTTGCGCCCCTGCTTGGAAAATTCGACCTGAAACACGCGGGTCGTGGCTTCCTCGACAAGCGGGATATCGACGTCATCGATCACCGCCGCGTCGAAACTCTCTTCGATATAGTTGGAAGGTGGTACGCCAAGTTCGGCCGTGATATTGCGGGCCGCAGCCATGAACGGCGCCGGGCCGCAGCACATCACGATACGTTCGGCCAAGTCCGGAACAGCAAGTCTCACATACTCGACCGAAATACGGCCCGTCAGGCCGGGCCAATGGGTTTCACCCGCGACCGTTTCCGGAAGAAACTGCAGGCGCAGATCTTTGATCCGGTTTGCATGGCACGTCAGTTCGTCGCGAAACACCAGATCCTTCGGCGTTCGCGCGGCATGTAAGAAGACGACGTCAGCCGGCTCAAAGGTGTCAGCGAGTTCACGCAACATCGACATCACCGGCGTAATGCCTGAGCCGCCCGAGAGGAAGAGATACTTCTGTGCGCTCGGCCGGATGAAATGGCCAAGAGGGCCGTTTGCCCTGACTTTCGAATCAACGATGATGTTGTCATGCAGCCAGTTCGATATCTTGCCGCCCGTCACGCGCTTTACGGTCACCGAAAACGCATTGCGGCGGCAGGGCGACGAGGAGATGCTATAGCAGCGACTTTCCGCCTCCCCGCCGATGTCGAGATCGAACAGGAAATACTGCCCGGCCTCGAATGCAAAGCTCTTGCCCTCGGGAGAGGCGAAAGTGAAGGTCTTTACGTCATGGGTTTCCTGGTGGACGTCGACACAGACGAGATCTTCGTCCGTATCGCGATTCCAAAGACCGGCGCGAACAGGAGTTCCCGCTGCACGATCATGGCTCTTAATATCCATGGGCGCGCATCCGGTCGATGTACCAGGTCGCGAACTTGTCGAGATTGGTCTCGGAGAAGGCCGAATAGGGGCCGGGGATATAGGCGGGATCCTCGATACCTGCGTGGGACCGGGCGACGAGATCGGCATCCTGGTCGGTGGTCGCCAGCCAGACATCGGTCAGTTTTTGCAGGTGGTAGTCCACGCCTTCGACGGCATCCTTGTGGACCAGCCATTTGGTTCTCACGAGTGTCTTGTCTGCGGAGAGCGGAATGACGATGGCGACGACAGCATGGTCGCCCATGAAGTGGTTCCAGCTGTTGTGCCCCCAAAGATGCGTGTCGCCGAGATCCTTGCGGGTCATATGGCCGAGCAGTTTTGACGAAGCTGCGGTGGCATCATGCGTCTGGGATTCGCCGGCGCCGGAGATGATCAGCCGTTGGGTGCGAAAATTGGTGGCGCAGTCGACCAGCTGCTCCACGGCGGCTGACGGATACCCATCGGCTTCCCATTGCTCGGTCCGCCGGGCGTAAAGCGCGAAATGTTCTTCGGCCTGGCTGCGATCTTCCGGGCTGAGAGCCTCCGGGTCAAAGCCGAAATCGAGGTCGACGAAGGACACACAAAGCTCGGGATGGTTAGCGGAGCAATGGTAGCACTCGCGATTGTTCTCCATCGTGAGCTTCCAGTTGCCCTGTTCGATCACGTCGAACTCATGCGCGACCTTGGCATTGCGAATGTCGTAGGGCGCCAGCCGTTCCGCCATCACCTGCTCCAAACGATCGATATCCTCGGGTGGATTGTCGGAAAGGCAGACATAGATCAATCCGCCGATCGACTTGAATGTCACCGGCTTCAGGCTACGGCACTCCCTGTCGAAGCCGGCCCCCATATGCGGCGCGAAACTGAGCTCGCCGGTGAGCTCATAGGTCCAGGTATGATAGGGGCAGACAAGCTTGGAAATAATCGTCTTGCCCGGATTGAGCAGGCGTGAGCCACGATGCCGACAGACATTGTGGAGGACGCGAATTTCGCCCTCGTCATCACGCAGGATAATGAGGCTGGTCTTGCCTATATCGACGACGGTGGCGTCCCCCGGCTCGGGTACGTCGCATTCGACGCCGACACATATCCAGTGCTGGCGAAAGAAGACTTCGAGTTCGGCCTCAAAGACATCTTCGCGGATATAAAGACCGGCCGGAAGCGAATGTCCTTCGGCCCTCGAATCGAGAAGCGCCGATATGGAGGAGGAGGCAAGCGTCTGTAACATAATCCCACCTGATAGTTTGATCGCACGCAAATTGGAGCGAAGACAGGATTACTCGGAAGCCGTTTGTGCTCAACGGCACAAATGTGCGAGGATGACATAACTCAATGTAATGCGTGGGTCTTTCCATCGGAGATAATCGCGTGGTCAATCTGAGAAAAAAGCTTCCGCCATTGACAGCGTTGACGGCCTTCGAGGCGGCGGCCCGCCTGTCCAGCTTCACGCGGGCGGCGGCGGAATTGGGCGTCACCCAGGCTGCTATCAGCCGGCAGATCCATCTGCTCGAAGAGGATTTCGGTTTTCCACTCTTTCGCCGGCTACATCGCAAGATCGAGTTGACGGCGCAGGGCAAGCTCCTGTCGGTCGCCGCCGGTGATGCGTTCAATCTCATCGCAGATGTCGTGACCGATCTCAAAGCGGAGCGGTCAGATGACGAGCTGACGATCTCCGCAACGATTGCGTTTTCACATTTCTGGCTGCTTCCCCGAATTGCAGCCTTCTCGGGCGCCCATCCCGAAGTCAAGCTTCGCATCATCACTCAGGATGCGATGACCAACATGCAGGCCGGCGATATCGACCTTGCCATCCGCTACGGAACAGGTGTGTGGCTCGACGGGCAAGCCGAGATGCTGTTCGAGGACGAGGTGTTTCCCATTTGCAGCGCCGGCTATGCCGAAGCGGTAGGACCGGTGCTTGCGCCCGAAGAACTGGTCGATCATCCTTTGATTTCCAGCGACGTTGACGATCCGACCTGGATGGGATGGGAGGAGTGGCTGGCCGCGTTTTCGGTGAGCGTTCCGAGGAAGGGTCGCGGCCTGCGTTGCAGCTTCTACACCGAGGCGATCTATGCCGCGATGAACGGCCAGGGCGTGGCGCTTGGGTGGAGCCGTCTGGTGGACGACCTTATCCGGCAGGATCGTCTGGTCCGTCTTACCGAGGCGTCGATCCGAACGCGCGCCGCCTACTTTGTCGTCGTGCCGGCTCGCAAGATGAAAAAGGCGAGCGTCCGTCTCTTCGTTGAATGGCTGCGCGAAGTCTCAGCATAGGTCTCGCATTTGAGGGCATCGGCATTCGGCAAAGGCGGCCCGGTCGGCTTGTGCCGAGCCACCAGAGCCTCGGGCCAGTTTCGAAATATATCGGCCGCCGAAGCGCAGGATGATCCGACGCAAAATGAACATGACGCCATTCGGCGGGACGAAGATCTGCGATTTGAACCACGCCAGACGGCGCCGCTTCTCGGTCATGGGTCGGAGGATTTCCTCCCTCTTGTTGAGCCCCGCATCGATATCGGTGTTTGATACGGGCAGGGCTTCTCGCAAATCACAGCCGCCTTTTGTCGGGCGCCAGTTTTCAGAGTTCTCCGGTGTACGGATGTGGATGCCTTCACTCACACCGAGTTTGCGGGCCATCTCCTTGCCGATATCATTCAGTCCGATGACATGGCCACCGGTTCGCCTCTCGGGCGGCCGAGCTATGACGATTGGTTCTCAGCCATTCTCTTTAAGCGGGATGGCACTGGACACGCCGACGATGCCGAGGCCAACGACGAGTGCACGTGGTTTCATGATTTTCCCGCCCTAGTCAGCACGGCCATTGGAGCCGGTTGCGGAGCGCCGTGCATCGGGGTCGATCGAGACTGCCCGATCGCCTCCAGCCCGCCGACCGCGAACGTGTAGAGGTGGTCGACCAGATCCCTGCGCGGCATGTGGCGGATTTCATCGGCGACGCGGGAGACGTTTCGGCCGACGACCAGCAACATCGCGCATGGGGCGACGACGCTGATCAGACAGCGAAGCAGCATTGGATCGCCGGATGGGATCGCTGTGATTTCACTAAGAATGGTGAGTATGAACGGCATCTTCGCCGGTATCTCGCTTTCGAGCAGCGTCTGGAGATGGGAGGAGGGCGCCAGGATTTCGCGGCTGAGCACGCGTGCGTGCCAGCCATCATCGGCGGTCGCGCTTTCCACCAGCATTTCGATAAGCGCTTTCAGCTTTTCGCGTGCCGGCACCTCAGTCGCGACCAGTTGCTGCAGACCCTGGACACTGACCAGACGCCGATGAGCCTCGACCAGGACTGCCTGATAAAGGCCGTTGCGACTGCCAAAATGGTAGTTGATCGAGGCGAGGTCGACTTCGGCTTTCGCGGCGATCATCTTGTTCGTCGTCTCTGCGAAGCCGGTGAAAGCCAAGAGCTCGCCCGCCACGTCCAGAATGCGGCTTCGCGTAATCTCTCCATCGGTCCGCTGTGTTCGATTGGCCTTTTTCATGATTTTGCGTTGCACTCCCTTCATTGCGTCCCGGCGTTGATCTACGCCGCGCCGCTGAATGGCGCCGACAGAAGGCTGCTAAGGCTGTGAGACCTCGGCCAGAAATTGCACTGGCAAAGGCTTCTCCGTCGATGCGAGCGCGCGGCAAGCGTTGCTTCGATTTGACCAAGAGGGGTCTCAACCATCGGCCGAAAATTAAGTGTCAAAACTGGTTCCTCGTAAACAGGACTCGACATTAATCGTTTATGAATCTAAATTCAATTTAAATTTAGTTTTGCATCGAGCGCATGCCGCATTCCCCCGGAAGCTTGTCATGAAGAAAATCGTCATCACCATCCTGCTGATCGCGGCCATCGCCGCCACCGGCTGGTATTGGTGGAGCCATCGCAGTGCCGACAACTCCGATGAGCTGACGCTTTTCGGGAATGTGGACATTCGCCAGATCTCACTCGCTTTCGATAATAGCGGCAGGATCTCGGAGTTGCGGGCCGAGGAAGGCGACCACGTGGCAGCCGGACAGATCGTCGGCCGCCTTGATACCAGGACGTTGGAGTTGCAGGCCGAGCAGCAGGAGGCCAATGTCGAGGTCCAGCGGCAGGCCCTGCTCAAGCTGCGCAACGGCACCCGACCCGAGGAAATCGATCAGGCGAGGGCGCAGCTTGCGTCGGCGCAGGCGTCCTCCGTCCGGGCGGATCAGGATTTCGAACGCGCCAACCGGCTCTACGATGCTCGAGGTGGCGCGATCAGTGAGCAGAGCGTCGATCAGGCGAGGGCGGACGCACAGACGGCCAAAGCGAAGGTCGCAGAATTGCAGGCGGCGCTGAACCTGGCCCTGGCAGGCTCTCAAGTCGAGGACATCGCCGGCGCCGAAGCCCAGGTGAAGGCATCGGAAGCCAATCTCGCACTTTTGAAACACCAGATCGATCAAGGCCAGCTTCGCGCCCCCGTCGATGCTGTCGTGCGCTCTCGCCTGCACGAACCGGGCGATATGGTCACCTCTGCGTCGGCGGTGTTCTCGCTGGCGCTGACCGAGCCCAAATGGGTGCGTGTCTATGTGAGCGAAACGGACCTCGGAAAGATCAGACCGGGGATGGAAGCACAGGTTTCCACCGACAGTCATACGGATCACCCAGTCAGCGGCAAGGTCGGATATATTTCGTCGGTGGCGGAGTTCACGCCGAAATCGGTGCAGACAGCGGAGTTGCGCACCAATCTCGTCTATGAGGTTCGTATCATTGTTACCGACGCCGACAACGTTCTGCGTCTCGGCCAGCCGGCGACGGTGCGCATATCGACTGGGGCGACGCCCATCGAGGCAGCCCGATGAGCGATCAGAGCCTCACCGTCGCGATCGAGAACCTGCGCAAAACCTTCGAAGGTCCAGACGGCGGCGAGATTGCCGCTGTCGACGGGATTTCGCTATCGGTCCGAGCCGGCGAACTGACGGCGCTCGTCGGACCGGACGGCGCCGGCAAGACCACGCTCATGCGCATGATGGCCGGACTGCTGAAGCCTGATTCAGGCTCCTTGCATATGCTCGGCATTGATGTTGCCGCCGACCCTCAATCGGTTCAGGACCGCATCAGCTATATGCCGCAGCGCTTCGGGCTTTACGAGGATCTCAGCGTCCAGGAGAACCTGGATCTTTATGCCGACCTGCACGGCGTTCCGCAGGACGAACGGCGCGAGCGCTTCGCCCGCTTGCTGGAAATGACGGATATGGCCCGCTTTACAGACCGTCCGTCCGGCAAGCTCTCGGGAGGCATGAAGCAGAAGCTCGGGCTTGCCTGCACGCTAGTGCGCTCTCCCGACCTGCTGCTGCTCGACGAGCCGAGCGTCGGCGTCGATCCGCTATCGCGTCGCGACCTCTGGAAGATCGTGCAACAGCTCATAGATCAGGAACAGCTCAGCGTCATCGTCAGCACCGCCTATATGGACGAGGCAGAGCGCTGCGCGCAGGTCTTTGTGATGAACAAGGGAAAGCTGCTCGCGGATGGCGCTCCCGGCGAATTGAAGAAGCGGGCGGAAGATCTGACTTTCACCGCGACACCGCCCGAGGGCGTGCCGGCGCGCGAACTTCAGGCCCGGCTGATCGATGCGCCGGGTCTCATCATCGATGCCGTGCCGAAGGGCGGCGACGTGTGTTTCATCCGCCAGCCGGACTGTGATCAGGCACGCCTGGAGGAATTGCTCCATGACGCTCCGATGGAGCCTCGCGCGGAAGAGCTGGAAGATGCGTTCATGATGCTGCTGCGGGAAGAAGAAGGTCGAGCAGAAGCGGGAACGTTACCATCCGGGGGCCATAAGGCATCCCCTCACGATGTGCCGAAGAATGGCGGCGAGCCGGTGATTGTGGTGCGCGATCTCGTGCGCAAATTCGGTGATTTCACCGCGGTCGCCAGCACGTCCTTCGACGTTGCGAAGGGTGAGATTTTTGGGCTGCTCGGTCCCAATGGCGCGGGGAAGACGACAACCTTTCGCATGCTCTGCGGTTTGCTGCCGGCGACCAGCGGTCATCTTGAGGTCGCCGGCCTCAACCTGCGCAATGCGCGCGCCGCCGCACGCGGGCGCATCGGCTATGTCTCCCAGAAGTTCGCGCTCTACGGCAATCTGACCGTGCGCGAAAATCTGGAATTCTTCGGCGGCGCTTATGGTCTCAGCGGCAAAGCGTTGCGCAGCCGCGTTTCCGCATCGATCGAGCAGTTCGGCCTCGATCCCGGCGCGCAGAGCGGCATCCTGCCTGCCGGCTATAAGCAGCGCCTAGCCATGGCGACCGGACTTCTGCACGAGCCCGACATCCTCTTCCTGGACGAGCCCACCAGCGGCATCGATCCGCTCGCCCGTCGGGCTTTCTGGCGCACGATCACATCGCTTGCCAAAAGTGGCGTGACGATCATCATCACCACGCACTTCATGGAAGAAGCTGAATATTGCGACCGGATCGCCATTCAGGATGCCGGCGAGATGCTGGCGCTTGGCACGCCGCGCGAGGTGCGCGAACAGGCGGGCGATGCCGCCGCGGACATGAATAGCGCTTTCATCGCCATTGTCGAAGGGGGCCGTGCGGGCCGTGAGAAGAAGGGTAAGGCCGCATGAGCGAATCCGGCTTCATCAAACGTCTTGTCGCGCTGACACGCAAGGAAACCCGGCAGATGCTGCGCGATCGCAGCAATCTCATCGTCGGCTTGCTGCTGCCGGCGGTTTTGATCCTGCTGTTCGGATACGGGCTGTCTTTCGATGTGAAGGACGCGCGTGTGACGGTGGTGCTGGAGGACAGATCGCCGACAGCCCGCAATATTATTGCGGGCCTCCATGGCTCTCCCTATCTGGCTCCGAGCTGGGCCACCTCGATGGCCGAGGCCGAGCAGATGATACGCGCGGGCGAGACCGACGCCATCCTGCGCGTGCCGGTCGATTTCTCGCGCCGGCTGGCGACGGGCGATGCGCAGTTGCAGCTGCTGCTCAATGGTGTCGATTCCAATACAGCCTCGACAATGGAAGGTTACATCGGCGGTGCTCTTGCTCTCCCGAGCCAGCTGCAAACCGACCGGGCCGGTAACAAGCCTGCGCCAGCCGCCAGCGTCACGATCGTGCAGCGCATGTGGTTCAACGAAGCGGGTGAAAGTACCTGGTATCTCGTTCCCGGCCTGATCGTGCTGGTGATGACGCTGATCGGTGCCTTTCTCACCTCGTTGCTCGTCGCCCGCGAATGGGAGCGCGGCACATTGGAATCGCTCTTCGTCACGCCCGTCAGGCCGCTTGAGCTGGTTCTGGCCAAGCTCGCCCCCTACACCGTCATCGGCGCCATCGACCTGATCACGTGCCTGCTCGCGGCTAAATACCTGTTCCAGGTGCCGATGCGCGGCTCGCTGCTGGTCATCATCATCTCCTCCTTTCTCTACCTGATGGTCTCCCTCAGCCTCGGGCTGTTTATATCGGCGGCGACGCGCAACCAGTTCGCCGCAAGCCAGTTGGCACTTCTCACCAGCTTCATGCCGGCCATGATGCTGTCGGGCTTCGTCTTCGACCTGCGCAACGTGCCGGTGGTCATCCAGGTCATCAGCCAGCTCATGCCCGCGACGCACTTTATGGGTTTGATCAAGACGCTGTTCATGGCCGGCGACTATTGGCCCGATATCCTGCGCGATTGCGCCATTCTCGCGCTCTACGCCATTGTCCTGATCGTTCTGTCGCGGCGATCGCTCAAGAAGAAGCTGGACTGACGCCATGAACCCGGTGATCGTCTATCTCGTCAGAACATTCGCGTTGTTCCGCAAGGAGCTTTTGGCCCTTCTCAAGGACCCGTCGAGCCGCGCACTGCTCTTTGCGCCCGCCTTCTTGCAGGCCCTGCTCTTCGGTTACGGCGCGACCTACGATCTGACGCATGTTCCCTATGCGGTTCTTGATCAGAGCCGCGGGGCCGCCGCCACCGAACTGCTGGCGCGGCTTGATGGAACCGGAGTGTTCGAGCGGGTCGCGACCTTGAGCTCGTCCGATCAGATCGCCGGAATGATCGACAAGGGCAGGGCGCTGCTCGTCATCAGCATTCCCTCGGATTTTGAGGCGCGTCTTGCCGCCAACCAGCAGGCGCCGTTACAGGTCATTCTCGACGGGCGCAACTCCTCCACCGCGGGGGCCGCGACAGCTTATGTCTCCTCGATCGTCGCGTCCTACAACGAAACGCTCGGCAACACGTCTTCCATGACGATCGTTAGACGCTCCTGGTTCAATCCTAACCTCGAATCCCGCTGGAATATAATGCCGGCGCTGATCGCCTCGCTCAGCATGATGCAGACGCTCATGCTCGCGGCACTCTCGGTCGCGCGCGAGCGCGAGCAGGGTACGTTCGACCAATTGCTGGTCACGCCGCTCACCCCATTGCAGATACTGATCGGCAAGGCGCTTCCCTCGATCTTCGTCGGTCTCCTGCAATCGACGATCATCTTCCTGATTATCCTGTTCTGGTTCCAGATCCCGATGAATGGATCGGTTTGGCTGCTTTATCTCGGGCTCCTTTCCTTCACGGTGGCGTCCGTCGGCATCGGCCTGTCGATTTCGGCGGTCTCGCTCACCATGCAACAGGCGATGCTTTACACCTTCATGCTGGTGATGCCGCTGATGCTGCTGTCAGGGCTATTGACACCCGTGCGCAACATGCCGGCGATCCTTCAGGTCGTCACCTACGCCAATCCCTTGCGGTTCGGCATCGATCTCGTGCGCCGTGTTTATCTGGAAGGGGCGACATTGGGAGATGTCGCGTTCAACTTCATACCTCTACTGGCCGTGGCGGCAGTCACTCTGCCGCTGGCTGCATGGCTGTTTCGAAATCGCTTGTCGTAGCGCGCGTGTAGGATCGTCGCCCAGGCTTGTGCTTCGCCGCCCCCGCGTCGGCTCCTCTCCGGCAATCAAGCGTTCGCGTAATATCGAAGCAAGCTCCGGGCGTCCGCGGAGAGCCAATCGGCAACGCCCAGAATATATCCCGCGATACGGCCCGACGGCGTGACGAGGTAAGTTGCCGGCATTCCCCTCGACAATGGGAAGGGTGCTTTCGTCCCTGGCGTACTATTTCCAAGTTGCCCGGTGTCGTCGAGAAAAACCGGCAGCGATCGGATGGAGAGCCGGTCGAGATAGTCCCGAACTGCGTTTGCTTGCCCTGGCGCATCGGTCGAAACCGCAGCCACCTTGACTTCCTTTCCCATGACATCGTGGAAGCGTTCCAGCAAGGGCAGGTCCCATTGACATGCCTGACACCACGTTGCCCAGAAATTAATCAACGTTATCCTGCCCGGCGTCGCGCCAAGCCGAGCGGGCCGTCCCTTTAGGTTCGGCAGCGTGACCGCCGGCATCTGAACGCTCGGTTCGATCAAGGTAAACTGATGTCGCGCCGTCGCGAACACCGGCGGGTAATCGTGCACTTCGGCAAGCGCCGGCCTATCCATTGCGGCCATGAATGATAGCGCCGTCAAGGAGGAAAGAAGCTTGCGCCGACTCATTTCCGGAGATGAGCTTTCAGCCATGGATGTAGGTCCAGCCGCTTTCCTCAAGATCGACCACCCTGCCGATACCGAGGGGCACGAGCCTCGCGCCGTCGATCAGAACGATGGGATGACCTTCTTTCGCTTCGGCAATCTTCTTGGAGGACTCGCACATGCTGAAAACGATGTCGGGAATAGTCTGGCGCAGCATTGCAAGCGGCTGTCGCAATGGTGAGCGGTCGGCACGGAACACGGCAATGCCGGGACCGTTGGCCACGACCTCGATTTTGACGCTTTCGTTTTTCAGGGCGAAGGAGCGAGTGATGTTCAGTGAATAGCTGATCGCATGCCCCATGACTTTCTGGTCGTCCGAATCGATAAGGATGACCACATGGTGTTCTGGGAGCCGCGCTTGTGCACTCGCCGTGGTGACATTACCACCGGACACATAGACGATTGCCGCGGCGATTGTCGCGACCGTCGAGATCGCGACAACAGGCAAGCGTGCAACCCGCCTCATCGTCGCGTCGACGAAACGCGAAACATAATTGATATCCATCGAGGTTCGTTTCCGTTTCCTGACTGACCTGGCGGCACAGTCTGCGGGAGAAGCAAAGGAGCCTTGGCGAACGCCTGAGTTCTCAATTGTTCGCCTAAGCCCTGCGAAGACGTTCAGGCGCGCGGGAAGATCGGCGCCTTCTTTCCTCTGCCCCAAAGGATGAATGCCGATAGCGCCAGGAGCACAAAATTGAGAGGCGTCACCATGGCTTCCCCTCGCGATATGTGGAAGACGATCGCCGAAATCTGAAGCACGACGCATCCGAGAGCCGCGAGAACGGTAAGGCCTGGTTTGATCCGGGTGACGGCCGGCAGAAAGACGCCGGCGCCGCCTGCCGCATCGACCAATCCCATTAGGCGCAGGAACCAGGTCGGAAGCTGGCCGGGCCAGACCCACATGGCGGCTAGTGTGTCCACGGGCATGAACATCTTCATGAAGCCGAAGACCGCGAACGAGACGAAGATCAGGGTCTGCGCCGCCCACAGACCGATATTGAGGCCGCGGGAGGGGGGCGAGGGGGAAATCTGGTGTATGCTCATGTCGACGTCTCCTGTGTTTTCAACGGATGTTTCCATGGCCTGCCTTCGTGCCCGGCGACGCCCGCCAGGCAGGGGATAATCCAAGAGAGACAGACGGGTACGTATCATGATAATGGTGGCTCCATTATCGTTTGTGATACGATAGGCTCTATTATCATATGGTGGGGAAGTCAATAGCGATGAAGACATGGGCGGAAAACCATCCCAAGGCCAGATTGATGGCGCAAAAGCGCGCTTCGATCCTGAGAGCCGCGAAGGAATGTTTCCTGAATGTCGGCTATGAGGGTGCATCGATGGAATCGATCGCCGCAGGCGCGAACGTCTCCATCATGACGCTTTATCGCCATGCCGACAGCAAGGACGATTTGTTTGAAGCCGTGATATCGGCTGCCTGCGAGCATAAGGTCGACGTTGGTCCCGAGTCCGCCTTGATAAAAAGGCCGCTCCGGGAACTGTTGCTGCAAGTCGCAGACCTGTTCCAGGAAAGATTGTCCAATGCGGAAACGCTTGCACTGCTGCGAGCCGTAATGATCGAGAACCAACGTTTCCCAAAACTTGCCGAAGCGGCTTATGAGGGGTTCATCGAAGCTTGGAAAAACAATCTTGAGGCGCTTTTTTCGCATCGAGTTGAATTTGCCGACATCTCGGTGAACGACAGAAAGAAGATGCTATCGGAGTTCATCGACGGGCTCATTGGCGCAGACATCCTGCGACTTCTACTTGGGGGGAAGGGACTGTCGGGGGCAGAAAAAGGCCGACGCGCTGAAGCGGCTACCGACACGTTGGTCGCTAAAATTAGCTGAGCACTATGCTGCGTTAAACGCCATGCGAATCCTGTTTGTCGGATGGCCTCGATGGCGTTGATGCCCCTTCGGGTGCGGCCAAGCATGCTGCCGAGCTTCACCATTCATAGTCCGCGCGTGCGCGCCAAAAACTGCTTTGTACCAGCCGTGTAGGCTTCTTTTGCCCAGTCATCTCGCTTTGTTTTGAGGACGAGCGGATCGGCTTCTGCAGGTGGTGCCTTGCCTGGGGTCTCGTGGTTCCTCTTCCAGATCGCGCGCGCCCGGTAGTGATTGTAGAGCCGAATGAACTCCGCGACATAGATCCGAGCAAGAGGGACGTTGTCTCGCAGCTCCAGAACATTCTCGTCGTTGGAACTCTCCGAGGCCGCGCTGAAGTTTGGAGAGCCGGTGTAAATGATCGGGCTATCTGTATCCCCGTCGATGACAATGAATTTATGATGGATGTGGATCGGCGGGATCGACGTTCTCCTCTCTCCGGGCGTCTTCGACGCGTCGAACTCGTCGCAGTTGATCGTTCGCAGTTCGGGGAGAAAGCCTCGCGGGGCGTTTTGACCGAACGCGGAGTAGGGAAGAGTGTCCGGTTTTTCGGAAGATCGATGGAAGATGGTTGCTGCGATCTTCGGGAGCCGGCGCGGCTTACCGGATTTCGTCGGCTTCTCCGGATCGTCGATCGAGTTCAACACGCCATAGGCAATATGATCGGCAGAATCCGCCTTCTCAAAAATGGCGTTCATGAGCGCTTCGTCCGAGGCCGTGAACATGCAGAACAGGACTGATGATGTCGCGGCCTTGACGGATTCGGTTACCGTATCCAGAAAAACGCGGCTGGAACCCGCCTCCGGCAGGAAGAAAACCCGAACTTTCGTATCGCCGACATCGTCGACCGATTTCCATCCGGCACCGGCGGCGATTTCCCTTTTACCCTTGTTTGCGGCGAGAAGTGCTGCGCGCTCCAAATAGAGCTTTGCCAGGTCGTTCGAATGGAAAACATGCAGCAGGTTGGCCTGCACCGTCTGGGCTTCCGGTGTGAAGTTGGTCGAACCCATCAGAACGGCGTCGGTTTCGCCTTCCTTGCGCGCGACGATGAACTTGTCATGCATCAGCTTCGGGATCGCGTCGCGCTTATACGGCGTTATCGACTGGTTCTCTGCGAGTAGTTCTATCGCGGCATCGGATTTTGTATCGTCGCCCTTGGAGAAATAAATCAGCGAACCCTTGCCGTTGAATTTTTCGAATGCGGGAAGGATCCATCGCTTATCCGACAGGTGATAGATGGCGCAGTCAAATTCGCTGCAGGCGCCCAGGACCTGCGGAATCGCTTCCTCCAAGCCATTGGCCAGCCAGTCCATCTGGGCACCTAACCCGCCTTTGATCGTCAGGAAGCTTTGGGCGCTGACCACGGCGCGATTGAAGTAGGTTTCGATATCGGCCTGCCGCGGTTTCGGGACCGTGACCTTGAGGGCGGCTGCTGCCGCCGTCTGAAGCTCGAGGTCGTCCGGACCTGTGCCGAGGACGGGCGTGATGGTGTACTCGAAGGTTTTCCCTTGGTCCTCGCTTTTGAGACCGCCGTCCCACCAGTTGAATTTCTGGATTGGAGCGGCATCGCTGCCCTTTGGTTTGGCGCCGGGCTCGATGGGCGAGAAGTCCAGCTTGTTGAAGAGATATTGAGGTTCGCCAGTCTTTGCGTATCCCGGCGCCCTTTGGATCGCAAAGCCGAGAAAATCCGGATGGGTGGTGCCATCGGGCCAATCAAAGGCCAAGAGAATGCAGCTCGGACTTTCGTATGCCTTGGCCGTTACGCTTCCCATTTTCTCCCCTCCGAGATAGCTGATGCATGAGTCTCCTCTGATATACAGCCATCAAATGACGCATCCATGAAGGGCATATTTATCTTGGCCGCAACCTTTTGATCCGTGGTCGGCTCTTGGTGCGGTTGTTCCGGCTTTCCCGCGATCGATATCCGAAAGCTCACTCACTGCCGCCTGGCGGCAGTGAGTGAGTTCGCCGCTGGCACCTTTGGGGCATGTCGGTGACTTTGGCGACTACATGAAAGGGGCTGAGACGAGGAGGTATCTACCTCCTCGTCTCAGCCGCTCGCTGCGGCTTGTTCCTTGGAGAAGATGCGATCGAGCGAAGGCGCAAGGCGCAGAAGCTCGCGCGTGTAGGCATGCTGTGGTGCCGAAAACAGGGTCTCCGTGGCGGCAAGCTCGACGATTTCGCCTGCCTTCATCACCGCAACGCGGTCGCACATCTGGCGAATGACCGCGAGATCATGGCTGATGAAGAGGATCGACAGCCCGGCAAGGTCGCGCAGATCCTTCAGGAGATTGAGGATCTGGGCCTGCACGGAGACGTCGAGAGCCGAGGTCGGTTCGTCGCATATCAGCATGGTCGGTCGTGGCCCAAGCGCTCTCGCGATCGCGATACGCTGGCGCTGGCCACCGGAGAAGGCGTGCGAGAAACGTGTGCCGGCATCGCCTGGCAGACCGACGGCCTCAAGCAGTGTCCTGGCATCAAGTTGGGCCTGCTCCGCATTTGCTGCGAGTTTGTAGAAGAGAATCGGTTCGGCGATGGCCGAGTTGATCCGCAAACGCGGGTTGAGCGCGGAATAGGGATCCTGAAATACCATCTGCATCGATCGGCGAACGGATTGTTCGCGGTTGCGCGCGAGCGGCGTTCCCTGGAAATCGATGCTGCCCGACGTCTGTGTCACTAGGCCGGCGATGGTATTCGCAACGGTCGTCTTGCCGCAGCCGGATTCGCCGACAAGGCCGAAGATCTCGCCGCGGCGCACATCGAAGGACACCTCCTTCACCGCCTTGAAGACCGAGGCTTTTCGGCCTGCCAGGAGCGAGCGTTTGCCGTACTCGACGCAGAGATCGCGGACATTCAGCACGACGTCCTCGGTTGCTGCGTCGCCGATCTCGACGCTCTTTCGACGCACGCTCTCGCGGGCATCGAGCGTGACCTTGGTTTCCTCGCTTGGAACCGGCAGGCGATTAAGCCTGACGTCGATCGGAGGAACGGCAGCGATCAGCGTGCGGGCGTAGGGTGCCTTCGGTGCGGTCAGCACCTCGCGCGTCGGCCCGCTCTCGACCACACAGCCGTTCTGCATGATCGTCACGCGGTCGGCGATTTCGGCGACGACGCCCATATTGTGCGTCACGAGCAAAACGCCGACCCGGCGCTCATTGGCTAGATCGCGGATGAGCTTGAGGATCTGCGCCTGCACCGACACGTCGAGCGCCGTCGTCGGTTCGTCGGCGACGATCAGTCTGGGGTCGCAGGCAAGCGCCGTCGCGATGACGACACGCTGACGCTGGCCGCCCGACAGCTGATGCGGATAGCTGCCGAGCCGGCGTTCCGGTTCCGGAATGCCGACGGCTTTCATCAGTTCTAGCGCGCGGGCACGGGCCTGACGCCGATTGATCTTCAGATGCGTTAGCATGCCCTCGCACAACTGGCTTTCCACCGTGAACAGCGGATTGAGGCTGGTCATGGGGTCCTGAAAGATCGCGCCGACATCGCGGCCGGGGATGATGCCCTCCGTGCGGCCAGTGCGCACGTCGATGGATTTGCCGTCGATCACGATCGATCCCGCAGCGATCCTGCCGGGCGCCTGCAACAGGCCCATGAGCGCGTTGCCGACCGTGGTCTTGCCCGCGCCGGATTCGCCCACCAGCGCGTGGATCTCGCCCGGAGCAATGGTCAGGTTGATGTCGTTGACGGCGACCAGCGTTTCGCCGCTGGCGAGCGGGTACTCGACCCGCAAATTCCTGATGTCGAGGACAGGTGTCTGTACGTTTATCATCAGCGTGCCATCAGTTTGGGGTTGAAGCGATCGCGGAGATAGTCGCCGATCACATTGACGGCGAGAACGAGGATCACCAGAACAGTGGCCGGCATAACAGCGATCCACCAGAGGCCGGAAAACAGGAACTCATTGCCGATCCGGATCAGCGTGCCGAGCGAGGGATAGGTCGGCGGCATGCCGGCGCCGAGGAACGACAGCGTCGCTTCGGTGAGGATGGCGCCGGCCAGGTTAATGGTGGCGATGACCATGACAGCGCTGATCACGTTCGGCAGAATGTGCCGGATCATGATGCGGCGCGCCGGCAGTCCGATCACCTTTGCAGCGCGGACATAGTCCCGCGACACCTCGACCATGGAGGAGGCCCGGACGGTACGTGCATATTGCACCCACTCGTTGATGGCGATCGCAAAGACCAATATGGCCGGCGCCCAGGCGAGAACCGTGTCGGCGTCCAGCTGCGCCTTGGCGATGCCGCTGATAAGAAGCGCCACGAGGATCGTTGGGAAACTGACCAGCACATCGGCGATGCGCATCACGACGCTATCGACCCGTCCGCCGAAAAAACCTGCGACCAGACCGAGAAGAACGCCCATCATGGCGGCAAACAACACGGCTCCGATGCCGATCAGCACGGATATGCGCAGGCCGAAGAGGATGACCGAGACGAGGTCGCGGCCCTGATTGTCGGTTCCGAGCAGGAAGCGCGGATCGCCGCCGTCCATAAAGGCGGGCGGGATTTCCGCATCCATGAGCGAATAGGACGAGACATCACGCGGATCCATGGGCGCGATCATCGGCGCGAAGATCACCAGCACGAGCATCGTCGCGAGAACCAGGGTGGCAACGATGACAGAAACCGGGGGGAGTCGTTGTATGAGTTGAGCTTGCCTGGCCATTATCTTGTCCTCAGTCGCGGATCGATGAAGATGTAGAGAATGTCGACGACTGTGTTGATGAGAACGAACAGGAAGCCGACGAAGAGGAGATAGGCGGACAGAACCGGAATATCCGGGAAGCCGACCGCATTGGTGAAGAGCAGGCCCATGCCCGGCCACTGAAAGACCGTTTCAGTGACGATGGCGAAGGCGATGAGCTGGCCGATCTGCAAACCCGTCACGGTGACGACGGGCATCAGCGCGTTGCGGAGCGCCAGGCGTCCGTAGATATAGGAGCGCGGCAGGCCGCGCGCGAAGGCAAAGCGGATGTAGTCCGACGAGAGCACATCGATCATTTCCGAGCGCACCAGCCGCATGATCAGCGTCAATTGGAAGAGGGCTAGCGTGATCGACGGCAGGATGAGCGATTTCAATCCGGAGGCCGTGAGAAAGCCGGTCTGCCAGAAGCCGAGATCGACGACCTCGCCGCGACCGGAAGAGGGCAGCCAACGCAGATTGACGGCGAAGACCAGGATCAACAGCAGCCCGGTGACGAAGGTGGGCATCGAGATACCGACGAGCGTCAGCGACTGGGTCAGTCGCGAAAGCGCGCCATTGGGTTTCAGCGCGCAGACGACGCCGAGCGGAATGCCGATCGCCAGCGACATGATCGTGGCGACGATCACCAATTCCAGCGTTGCCGGGAGCCGGCCGAGCAGCAAATTGGCGACGGGTTGCTGGTAGCGGAAACTGGTGCCGAGATTGCCGTGCAGCACGCGGCCGACAAAATCGAGAAACTGAATGACGAGCGGTTTGTCGAGACCGAGCGTGGCGCGAAGCGCGTCCTTCTCGGCCTGGCTTGCGCCTTCCCGCACCATTGCGGCAACCGGATCGCCGACAAATCGAAACATGATGAAGGCGATGGCCGTCACGGCAACCATCACGAGGATGGCCTGCAGCAGCCTTGTCGATAGAATCCTGATCATCGGAATACACCTTGCAGCTGCGCGACGAGGCTCTGAGGCCCAAAAAACGCGCGGCTTTGCTGCGCCTTGTCTTTAGGGCGACCCCGAACCTTTGTCCGGGGTCGCATAGCAAGACGAGGCTAAAACGGGTTCACTTCATCTGGGCGAACCAGGGGCGTACATACTCGTCAGCGAACTGAGGAATATCGACCTTGTCGCTCATCGCCCAGGCAACCGGCTGCTGGTGCAGCGGCAGGTAGAACGCCTGATCGTGGGCGATCTTGAACGCATCCTTCAGCATTTCGATGCGCTTGCCTTCATTGAGCTCGGTCGAAGCCGAACGGGCTAGTGCATCGATCTTCGGATCCGAGAGACCGTTCGGATTGCTGCCGCCATAGGTGCCGTCGTTGGTGGCGAGGAGGGATTGCAGGACGCTATAGCCATCCATCGGCGGCAACGACGCCCAGCCGAGCATGTAGATGTCCAAATCGCCCTTATCCATCCGCGGGAAATAGGTGGTCTTGCTTTCGACGCCGACTTCGGCCTTGACGCCGATCTTGGCCCACATGGAGGCGACGGCCAGGCAGATCTGCTCATCGGCGATGTAGCGATCGTTCGAGCAATTCAGGCTGACCTTGAAGCCATCCGGGTATCCGGCTTCCGTCAGCAGCGACTTTGCCTGTGCCACGTCGAAGGAAAGCGGGACGTCGATGGACTTGTCGTAACCGGTGACCTCGGGCGCGACCAGCATGCCGGAGATGCGGGACTTGCCGCGCATCAGCCGCTTCTGGATCGTGCTCAGATCGACGGCATGCCACAGAGCCTGGCGCACCTTTACGTTCAGAAGCGGGTTGGGCTTGCCCGGCATGGCATGGAGTTCCGGCCGGAAGTTGAGGCCGAGGAAGATTTCGCGCAGCGACGGATTCTCGACCACCTTCAGCCCCTGCGTGCTGCTGACACGGTCGATGTCCTGCAGCGGGATGGGGGCGATCATATCCAGCTCGCCGGAGAGAAGGGCTGCGACGCGCGTGGCATTCGAAGCGATCGGCCGATATTCCACGCCCGTCAGATTATGCTGGGGCTTGTCCCACCAGTTTTCATTAGCAGCGAAAACCGATTTCGTGTCCGGTTCATAGCTGACGAGCTTGAACGGACCGGTGCCGTTGGCATGATTACTGGCATAGGTGGTGACGCCGGTTGATGCATTGCCCGGCTTCAAGGCGTCATGCGCCTGCATCCACGGCTTGCTCATCATGTAGACAGCGGCGAGGTCATTGAGAAGCAGCGGATAGGGGCCGCGCAGAATGATGTCGACGGTATGGTCGTCGACCTTTTCGGCGCCGATGACCGCGGGCAGATTTTCGCGGTTGCGCGAGCCCGGATCGATCTCTCGCAGAATGGTGGCGACCACGTCGTCGGCGTTGAAGGGCTGGCCTTCATGAAACTTGACGCCCTGCCGCAGCTTGAAGCGCCAGCGGGTCGGTTCGACTATTTCCCAGGACGTGGCAAGCGCGGGCTCGAGCTGCAGGTTCTTGTTACGGCGTACCAGCGGATCGAACACCATGTGGTGAACGCTCTGGGTAAAACTGTCGACCTGAGCGTTCGGGTCGTACGAGATGACATCCCCGGCCGACGACCAGCGCAGCGTCTTTGCGAACGACGGCGTCGTCAGCGGTATGATAATGGCAAGCCCTGCCAAAAGGGTCTTCACATAGTTGTTCACATGAACCTCCCGTTTCACGTATACATCGCAACGAATTTAGCGTATACGATTTTCCTCCATATTTAGTATACATATGATGTGCACAGTTTCAAGATGCGAGGGTTCGATTTCACAGTTCGCTGTGGAAGGCCCGCAATTCCGTCGAGGGAGGAAGACCGGATGACGAAATCGCTTTTGATCACGAACGGCGTGGTCGTGACCATGGATGCGGATCGCCGTATTCTTGAAAGAGGGCATGTCCTGATCGAGAACGGACGCATTATTTCCGTCGGCGACCGACACCCGGAAACTGTCGAAGCGGCGGAGCGCGTCGATGCCGCGGGCATGGTGGTGATGCCTGGTCTTGTCGACACACACGCACATGCCGGACATATGCTAACCAAAGGGTTAGGCGATGATTCAGACCGCTGGATGGATATCACCGGCCAGATTTATGCCCGGGCGACGGATGTCGAATTCTGGGCGGCGGAGGCCGCACTGTCGGCATTCGAGCGCATCAGATGCGGCACCACCACCGCAGCCCTGTTGTTTGGCGGCGGCCCCGACATCATGCGGACCGAAACCCCGGAAGCCGCACAGGCGCATCTTGCCGCGCTTGCCGACATGGGGTTACGTGAAGTCCTCGCCGTCGGGCCGAACCGGCCGACCCTCACGCATGTGTATCGGAGCCACACCAAAGGATCGTATACAGATTCTGTCATTGATCCCGTACATCAATTGTCCGTATGCGCCGAACTTATCGATGCATGGGCAGGCCGCAACGATCGTTTGCGAGTTGCACTTTCGCTTCCTGTATTCAACAGGCGAGAGCTGGAAGACGGCGCTGTATACGACCTGTCGCGTCAGGCCCTGGAGCTTGCGCGCGAGAAGGATGTGCCGATTATCCAGGACGGTCACCGGGAAGGCTCGATTGCTGCGAATGCCGCACGGCTTGACCTGTTCGACCATCGCTCGCTGCTGGCGCATTGCATCGAGCTGACAGACGAGGACATTGCTGTCTTGAAACGCACCGGCGCCAAGGTGGCGCACAATCCAAGCGCCCTGATGTCGGTGTTCGGCCGCTGCCCGGCGCCCGAGTTGATGGCCGCCGGCGTGACCGTATCGCTCGGCACGGATGCCGCCGCGCCGGACCGGCCCTTCGATATGTTCCGCAATATGTTCCAGGCACATCGCTATCACGCGCGGCATTTCCAGGATGACAGCGTTCTGCCGCCGATGCAGCTTCTGGAAATGGCGACGATCGAAGGAGCGCGTGCTCTCTCGATGGACCAGGAAATCGGGTCGCTCGAGGTCGGCAAGCGCGCCGACATCATCCTCGTCAACATGCGTCAGCCGCATCTCTGGCCGCCGGCCAATCCGATCCAGCGGCTCGCCCGCTTCGCCAACGGCGCGGATGTCGACACGACGATCGTCGGCGGCCAGATCCTCATGCGCTCCCGACGGCTCGTGCATCACGATGAAGACGCGATCCTCGGCCGCGCCGAGCGCGCCTTCCGTCAGATGATGGAACGGATAAATATCGCATAAATGCGTATTTCAATCGCTACAATTGATGGGAGCAGCGGTCATGGACGATATTCTCATTCGCAATGTCAGGCCGTTCGGCGGCGAGACGAGGGACCTTTACATTCTGGACGGCCGCTTTGCCGACAGCCGGGCCGGAAAGCCTGCAGTCGAGATCGATGGCAGTGGTTATGTCGCGCTGCCCGGATTGGTCGAGGCGCACACGCATCTCGATAAGACTCTGGTCGGCATGGACTGGTTCGAGAACCGCGTCGGCCCGACACGCAACGAGCGGATTATCGCCGACCGGCAGGCGAAACGAGAGCTGGGCATCGACGCGCGCCGGCAGTCGGCGCGACAGATTCTGCAAACGCTAGCCTTCGGCGTGCTGCACATTCGCAGCCATGTCGATGTCGATACCGAAATCGGCCTCGCCAATGTGGAGGGCGTCATCGAGACGCGCAACGCATTCAGGGACTTGGTGGACGTCCAGGTCGTGGCCTTCCCGCAGAGCGGCATGCTGGTGCGCGAGGGGACGCTTGACCTGATGGAGGCGGCGTTGAAGGCCGGCGCCGACATTGTTGGCGGCATCGATCCGGCAAGCATCGACCGCAACCCGGTGCGCCATCTGGATGCGATCTTCGCTCTCGCCGACCGTTACGGAAAACCGATCGATATCCATCTGCACGAGCCCGGGGAGCTCGGTGCTTTCTGTCTCGAGCTCATCGCCGAGCGAACCCGTGCCCTTTCCATGCAGGGCAAAGTCATGGTGAGTCATGCCTATTGCCTCGGCATGCTGGATGCACCGAGACAACGGATGCTCATTGACATGCTCGCCGCCGAAGAGATTGCCGTCATGACGGTCGGCAGCCCCTCCGCACCGGCTCTGCCGCTGCGGGCAATGCGCGAGGCCGGCATCGTGATGGCCTCCGGCTCCGACGGCATCCAGGGCACATGGGAGCCATGGGGCAACGGCGACATGCTGGAAAGAGCAAAATATCTCGCGCAGCGCAACGGCATGACCAACGATGTCGATCTGGCGGAGGCGGCACGCATCTGTACTTTCGGCGGCGCCGAGTGCATGGCTCTTGAGGACTACGGTCTGTCAAGCGGTTGCCACGGCGACGTGGTGCTCGTGCCGGCAAGAACCCTTGCCGAGGCCGTCGCGTTGACGCCGCAGCGGCGAACCGTCATTCGCCGTGGTCGCATTATGGTGCGCGATGGCGTTCCAAGCGGCAAGCTTCCAAATGTCGGCTAGCGACACTCATCACGGGCGCGCGCCTCTGCGGGGCGAATGTTTCTGGTGAGCCAGGACTTTGTGTGATCGTTGAGATGATAGAAGTTCTTGCCTCCTGCGATGCGTGAAATTCTTGCTTTGCCGCATCCTCGGATATCATAGTTGAGGACGATTATGGCTTTCAATTCCAGTGATAAGAAACCGAAAACCGCGGTCTCCAAATCTGATGCGGTCTATCGCACCTTGAAGCGGGCGATCCTCGACCAGACGCTGGCGGCGGGGACGAAGCTTCCCGAGGATTCGATCGGCGACCGGCTTGGCGTCAGCCGCACGATCGTCCGTCAGGCACTCGCCCGGCTTAACGGTGAGGGCCTGATCGAGCAGCGCCCGCACAAGGGCGCCTGCGTCGCGCAGCCGAGTCTCGAAGACGGTCGCAACATCCTGGCCGTGCGCAGCGTCTTGGAGGCGATGGTGGTGGAGACGCTGATCGGCAGACTGACGCCGCAGCAGATCCGGCGGCTCGAAGCCCATGTCGATGCCGAAGACAATGCAAGGGTCAACAACGCCTCCACTTCGATCCAGCTCTCCGGCGAATTTCACGTTCTGCTCGCCACGCTGACCGAGAATGACGTGCTCCTGCGCTATGTCACCGAGCTCGTTTCGCGCTCGTCGCTCATTCTCTCGCTCTACGGTCGCCCGCATTCCCCGGATTGCGCCGTCTCCGAGCACCGGGAGCTCATCGCCGCTCTCGCGCGGGCCGACCGCGACAAGGCGCGCAGCCTGATGACCGATCATATCGAAGCCATCACCACGCGCGCCTTGTTGAAGGCTACGCCGGAGAAGGATTTTCCCGACTTGTTGACAGCCTATGCCAGGGAAGAGGGCCTGTAGAAGCGGGGCGCCCCGCACGCGTCAAAACACGCCGCTGTCGGCCGGAAATTTCGCCCCCGGCAATGCGGCTGCTTGCATCGAAGCGCTGCATCTCGTTCCGCGGCAGACCCATGACCGCTCCTCAGATACCGAGATCGAGCTGGGGCTGTGATTGATCATCGTCGGCTTCTTCGTTCGTCAGGGAAGAGAGCGTGACGCCGAGCAGGCGCACGGGGCGCTTGAACGGGTAGACGGTTGCTAGAAGCGCTGATGCCGTCTCGAAAACTTCGCCGACATCGGCGGCCGGAAAGGGGCCTGTCCGGCTGCGCGTCGCTTGGGTGAAGTCCGAATATTTGATCTTCACGGTCACTGTCTTGGCACCGATGCCGCCGGTCTCGCAGTAGCGCCAGACCTTCTCTGATAGCGGTCGCAGCTCCGCCGTCGCCAGTGCGAGATCGTCGATATCCTCGACAAATGTATCCTCCGCGCCCACGGATTTCCGGACCCGATCGGCTTTCACCTGACGCTCGTCGATGCCGCGCGCGATGCCGTAGAAATATGCTCCCGCCTTTCCGAAATGCTCCTGCAGGAAGGCGAGGGACTTCGACTTCAGATCGAGCCCGGTTTCGATGCCGTATTTGCGCATGCGCTCGGCCGTTGCCGGGCCGACACCATGGAATTTCTTGACGGGAAGCGTTTCGACGAAGGCCGGTCCGTTCTTTGGCGTGATCACCGCCTGGCCGTTGGGCTTGTTCAGGTCGCTTGCCATCTTGGCGAGGAATTTGTTGTAGGAGATGCCGGCCGAGGCATTGAGCCCGGTGGTTTGCTTGATCCTGGCCCGGATCTCCAGTGCAATTTCGGTGGCGATCTCCATGCCCTTGAGATTCTGCGTGACATCGAGATAGGCTTCGTCGAGCGATAACGGCTCGATCAGCGGCGTATATTCTGCAAAGATTTCGCGGATCTGCTGCGACACCGCCCTGTAGACATCGAAGCGAGGCGGCACGAAGATCAGGTCCGGGCATTTCCGTTTCGCCGTGACAGACGGCATGGCCGAATGAACGCCGAAAGCGCGGGCCTCGTAGCTTGCCGCTGCCACTACGCCACGCGCCGCGGAGCCGCCGACCGCAAGCGGCTTGCCGCGCAGTTCGGGGTTGTCTCGCTGTTCGACCGATGCATAGAAGGCATCCATATCCACATGGATGATCTTCCGGACGGGGCTCGAGCTCATATCGTTCATGGCGATCTCAGTCATCAAACTGCATGTTCAACAGGGCCTTCAATCGCCGACAACGAAACAAATGCAGAACATACCACCATTGACGGCGATATCAAACCGGCTCTGCGTCTCGCTGGTGGAGACTTGGACAAATCGCCTCATGCAACGCATGCGGCCAATGTATGCCGCAAGCGCCACCTTGCTATGCGTCCGAAGCTCACTATCTCTTATCAGTCCCCGCCATGGAGCCTTGATATGGGCCATTTCGCTTCCGACCCGCTTCCCGACCTGCATATGGAGATCCTTCCGCCCGAGCGTGTCGAGGAGACCTGCGCAGACACCAAAACATGTCTTTGCTGTCGAAGGATGCGCTCGGCGGCGAGAATGGACGACGATGGCTGCGGCATATGTGACGAATGCCTCGCACCGTGATGACGAGCGAGGAAAGGGACCCGTTAGTCGACGAATTCCCGGAATTCGAACACGCTCTTGCCCGGCTGCCCGACGGTTACATCGAAGGACGCTTTCAGGGACGCCCCTGGAGCGCGACCGTGAAGCGGTCGGCCGACGGCAAGCGGATCTGGCTCTATGGTGAAGAGCTTGGCGGGGCCGACATAGTCAGCTTCAATCTTTATGTGCTTGCAGGCGCAAAGCCTGCTCTCAAGCCCTGCGAAATGTCATCATCGAAGGTCGTTGATTTCGTGCTGGGCTTCAGGCCGATCCCGGTTCGCAAATCATAAGGCTCACCATGCGCCGATAAGCGAGCTGCCGGTAAGGGGGAGGTCTCTGAGTTTCCCTTGCCGGTCGTTGACGGATATCGAAGGCTGCATCTGTTTGGGAGATTTTCGGAACCAGTTGGAGGCGATGCCGGCAAGGTCGCCGATCACAGCGTGCTTGTGCCAGTCTGCGAAGCGTCGGGCCATCGCCGCCGGTTCGGACTGATAGAAGAAATCGCCTGAACCGCTGAGATCGTTGATGGATGGAGCCATTGCTGTCAGCGGACGCTGGAACATCTTCGACGCTATTCCAAGCTCGCGCGCGGTTTCGGCAAAGGCTGGCGCCATGAAATCGATCGCCCAGCCATCAGCTTCCACCCAGCAATGAAAATTGTCGCCGGCACCGGTCACGTAACCGTCTTCGCGGTGGTCTGCGAAAAGCAGAACCGTCCCTCCGAAATTGTATGCGGCAAGACCGCCCTTGGGCGTGGCTCTGATCTTGTAGTGCTGTTCGAGGATGAAGGCGCCGAATGTGCTGAAGTACATGCTGGCGACGGCGGGATTGCTATTTTCGTTGACGACCAGGCTATTGATGACCCGATAAATCCGATGGTAGTCGCTTTGCTTGATCAACATGGTCGCTCACCTGCTCATTCTATGGCTTTCAGCCACCACTAGGCGACGACGCCAACGATGTAAACGAGGTAGGACCCACTGTAGCCTTGGCCGGTGATCGACTATCTCATCGCCACAGATTTCCAGATGCGGGTCATATCGTGGGATCCCCTCAAGCTCATTGCTCATTAAATTGTGGAGGGAAGCCGGCCGGTGCCGCAATGCGCACATGTTCCCCGGTAAGATCCCTATGTTCAGCGAATCGCCAAGGTCTCTATTCTGGGAGGCCGCAAGCGATCCCGTTTGAGAGTGACTTGATCCAATGGAGTTCTTCATGACCGACATCCGCACGCCCATATCTGGGGTGATCCCCAAGATTTCCATCGTGGGCGTTGGCGGCGGCGGCGGCAACGCAATCAACAACATGATTGCCGAAAAGCTCCAGGGCGTCGAATTCATCGCGGCCAATACGGATGCTCAGGCGCTCGCGACATCGAAAGCGACCAGGCGCATTCAACTTGGGGCGCAGGTAACGGAAGGTCTCGGCGCCGGCTCCTTGCCGGATATCGGCCGCGCGGCGGCCGAGGAAACCATCGATGAGATCATGGATCATCTTCACGGGACGCATATGTGCTTCATCACTGCCGGAATGGGTGGCGGTACGGGGACAGGCGCCGCTCCGGTTATAGCCAAGGTCGCGCGGCAGGCAGGCATTCTGACGGTCGGCGTCGTCACCAAACCCTTTACCTTCGAAGGCAACCGTCGCATGCGCACCGCCGATGAAGGTATCGAGCGGCTTCGCGAAAGTGCGGATACGGTCATCGTCATTCCCAATCAGAACTTGTTTCGTATTGCAGACGCGACCACCACCTTCGCCAATGCTTTCGTGACGGCGGACAGGGTCCTCTATGCCGGCGTGAGCTGCATCACGGATCTGATCGTTAAGGAGGGCCTCATCAACCTCGATTTTGCCGACGTCAAAACCGTCATGCGTGGAATGGGTCGGGCCATGATGGGAACGGGCGAAGCGTCGGGACCGGGCCGCGCCCTGAAGGCGGCGGAGGCTGCCGTCGCCAACCCGCTTCTGGATGACATGAGCATGAAGGGCGCGCGAGGTGTGCTGATCTCCATTTCCGGCGGAACGGACATGACGCTGTTTGAGGTGGACGAGGCCGCAAGCCGCATAAGGGACGAAGTTCTCACTGACGCCGATATTGTTGTCGGAGCGATCTTCGACAGAAACCTCGATGGGGTTTTCCGGGTGTCGGTCGTTGCAACCGGTTTGGATGGTGTCGCAGCACCCGCTAGCCAGCCCGAGCGGGTCGGTGTGGACTGGCAGTAACGGATACCTGAGCGATCGGTTCAGGCCGGTTCGATTCCGGCCCAACCCCAGCTCATCGCCCCGATTATGTTCTGTTCGGCTGAGCAACTCGCAGCTGCGCGATGACGCGGTCTGCCATCGCGACGCATCGCGCTCCGTCGAACGGGAACAGCTGCGTGAATGCTCCCACCAACTGCTTTTCGATCGCGGTTCGCATCATCTTGCGTGCGCGGTGTAGCCTGGTTTTCGCTGTTGCCGGCTTGATGCCGAGATATGACGCGGCCTCCTCGGTGCTCATCCCTTCGACGTCCCGCAGCACGAAGATCGCACGGAACTCGTCAGGCAACCCATCGACCGTCCGCTCAAGCAGACGGCGCGCCTCGCCACGGGAAAACTCGGTCTCGGGGTCTGCGCCCGAGAGCGGGGTTGGAAATTGCAGCAGCTCGCCCCGTCCTGCTTCTACAGTCATGTCGATCTCCTCCAAACCGACGTTTGGCCGGTGGCGTCGTACGCGCCCGAGCGCTTCGTTGAGCGTGATCCGGGTGAGCCAGGTCGAAAGTTGTGCCTCGTCGCGAAATGCGTTGAGATGTGTGAAGGCGTGCACATAGGTCGCCTGGACGATATCTTCCGCTTCCGCGTCGTCGCGGACGATGGCGCGGGCCGATCGAAACAGGCGACGGTTGTGCCGCTGCACAAGGATACGTATGGCCATCTCGTCGCCCGTCCTGGCGTGGACGACGAGATCGGTATCGGATAGCGCTGCCATGTCCGGCACGTGCCTCGACGCCGCAGTGGGGATGCCAGCCATGATCACTCCAGCATAGTTCAGTGCATCCACGCCCAGCCTATGGCTGGACATCAAGCGTGCCCGTCATCATCGGATGAAAGCGGCAATAGAAATCCACTTTCCCCGCCTGTTTGACCGTCATGCTTTTTTGCGACTTCGGCGGCAGGTCGATGTCGAAGCTCTTGTCGCGTGCGGTCGCGCTATGGCGGAATATATCATCATTACGCCAGGTGATCACATCGCCGACATGCAACGGCGGCACCGTGCCGAACTGCATATGGGCGATGATGATGTCGTGATTGGCGGCCACCGCGATTGCGGGGCCTCCAACCACGAGCCCTGCGAATACCAACGCCGCAAGGATGCGAAACGGAGAACGCATGGCGAGCCTACTTGACCATCGACGCAAGGTGCTCGGCATGCGTCTGGTGCTCCTTGAAGAGCTTCAGACCAGTCTGCAGCAGCGATTTCAGTTCATCATTCTGAGCCGACGGGATCAGCAATGTCTCAAGCGCTCCGTTGACCTGCTTGTGATAGGCCACTTCGTTATCGACATAGGCCTTGTCGAACGCTGAGCCATGAAGCTTGGAGAGTTTCGTCAGCTCCGCTTTGGCGGCAGACGACAGCGACTTGCTGGTGTCGTTGTCTTCGGGCTTGACTTTCAATTTCTTGAGCAGGGCAAGCGCCTGTTTGTTCACGGCCGCGTGGTCGCGCTCCATTGTCTCGGCGAATTGCCGAACCTCGGCGTTCTTGCTCATCTTGAGAGCCTGCTTGGCGGCCGCGATGTCGATCTCGCCAGCCGTGTAGGCGATATGCGCGATCTGCGGATCCGTCGGTTTGTCGGCGGCGAACGCCGCGGTCGCGAGTGCCGCAGCCATCGCGGTTGCCGTGAGAAGTCTCTTGAACATGTTGGTCTCCTATCCTCCATGGGAAAACTCCAGACGCCTTCGGCACCTGAAACAGCCGTTAGATGCGGTTGCCAGCAAAAGGTTCCCGAAAATCTTTTCTTGCTCGGCATAGGCGCCCGTTTCGGCCGGAACGAAGAGAGCGGTCCGCCCTTGCGGCAAAGCCTTTGCCATTGCGCGGCGAAAAAAGCCTATCGCCATCGGCGAACAGGTGGCCGACCAGCGCAATGGTGCCTGCCGCAAACGGCCACAACCTGATGATTGTTGGCGGCGGGGCGGGCCTGCGGGTGTGCCGCTACTCCATTTGGCCGATAGTCCGACACGGTTTGCCGAATTGAGACAAAGGATGGACAGCCCTAAAACTCTAGTATGAAGAAGTCCCAGATCGCCTCGGCCCTGAATTTCCCATTGATCGCCGGCTATCTGGCGGCCATGGCGACGCTGCGCCGCTGGGTTTCTACCATGATTGTGCCCGGACCGATCTCGGCAATGGAACCAAGCAGATGCGCCAATTGATATATGCTCGCCGATGCAGCAGCGTCGTTTGTTCCGTCTTTGACGTCGTCAGCCCGCGGGCTTTTCTCCCGGCGCCGGCGATTGTGCGGACATATTTCGCAAGGCATTGGTCGCCGCCGTCTCCTCCCGAGCCTTGGGCTTTTCATCCTCCACCATAGAGCCTTGCCCAACACCGCCAGGAATTTTTGTACTCGGTCGGACAGTCGCTCCTTGCATCATGAATGCAGCTCGAACTCAATCGACGCTGCCGAAACCAGTCGGCCTCTTCGGACATAGATTTCGGCAGGCTTCAGGTGAGTTCTTCGATGACGGCGCAGGTCATCTTATCGGCTTGCGATTTGTCCCGACCCGATTCAGGCCCCCATTGCCTGCCCGATCTCCACGGGATCTGTCGGCAATTTCGAAGGAGTATTCGATGTCGATGACCATGACTGGTTTCATCTCTCTCCGTCAGGTCCCCCGTCGCCTTTGTCGTGCGGTTTGGGAGACCATCCCAAGCCCCGTGCGGCAGACGCCGCTCATGTTTCGCGCCGGACGGTACATCTACCGAAAATTCACGCGGAATACCGTGCGGCTTCAGACCCACTATACCCATTTCATGCGCAACCCACCGCTATTGTCGGTGATCGAAGCGCTCGCCTCGCAATTTCCGCGCGATGCTCAAGTCAAGATCGCGTCGATCGGCTGCAGTACGGGCGCCGAGCTCTATTCGGTCCTCTATGCGATCAGGCGTGTCCGCGATGATCTGCGCCTTACGGCATATGGCGCAGACATATCCGACACCGTCGTGGAGGTGGCAAGGCGGGGGATCTACCATCCGGATGTCCCGGCGGCTCAAGGAAGCGCCTACGCTGCGGGCAGGGCGGAGGTCGCAAGTGTCGACGTGTCATCGCTTAGCGAGTTGCTGCAGCCTCTTCCAGATGGATCGCTACGAGTGAGAGACTGGCTCAGACAAGACATCACCTGGCTGACGGCCGATGCGACGGACGACAGTCTCCAAGATCTCTTGGGGCGGCAGGACTTCCTGCTGGCGAACAATTTTATGGGGCCGATGGAAGATCCGCTGGCCGAAAGGTGCCTGCGCAACATGATAAGGCTGGTCGCTCCGGGCGGATATCTGTTCGTCGACGGAATCGATCTCGACGTCAAGACCCGGGTGCTGAAGGCCTCCGGATTGCGGCCTGTGCTGACCAGTCAGGAGGAAATCTGGGCGTCTGAGGGTGCGAGGGGTGGGTGGCCCTGGCTTCGCTGGGGCCGAGAGCCGCTCAATCGCAGCGAGGCTGACTGGGCTATCCGATATTCCATCATCTTTCATCTGGGAGACCGTTAGCCCGTGAGTTCGCAACCGGTTGGAGCCGTGGAACGTCAGTTCGTCCCGTTGATCGTATCCGGCGGAATCTGGATCGTCACGGCCAAGATTGTTTCGCAGCTTTCGCAGGTCGCGACGTTCCTGGTCGCAGCGCGCATGCTGAGCCCGATGGAGTTCGGGCTTTTCGCATTCGTTTCCGCCATCGCCACCTTGCTTGTGGTGGTGGCGGAAGGCGGATGGGCGGAATTCATCATGAAGGCGCACGATGGTGACGATTGCTTCGATCAGGTCGCCACCATCTCGCTCATCAGCGGCGGCTTATTTACCGCTGTTGGCGTAATCGCCGCCGCCGTCTTCTACACCCGCACGGCCGACGAAACCCAGAGTGCGCTTATTGTCCTGTTCAGTTGCTGGATGTTGCCCGCGGCGCTCACCGCGGCTTTCGATGGAATGCTCGTCGCCCTGGGCCGCCTGCGTCAACGTGCAATCGTCAGGATCGTGGGGGAGCTGTCAGGCCTGATGACCGTAGTAGCGTTGCTCCACCTGCATGGGCATGCGTCAGCGCTGGCGGCGGGCAAAATAGTTTGCCAGCTCGTTTTGCTGGTAGGGTCGATGCAGATCGCGATGCGGCTACCGCGCCTGCGCCTGACGAGACCTATGCTTGTCGAGGTCACGGCGTTTTCGCGCCAGATCGTCGGCAACCGCCTGCTCGTCTTTCTCGGCTCCTATTCGGGCACCCTCGTTGTCGGAAGTTTTCTCGGAATAGCGGATGCCGGCTTCTACCGCGCGGCCGAGCGTGTCGTCGCCGTCGTTGCAGAGTTGCTGGGCGAGCCGGCGCGCTCGTTGAGCTGGGTGGTTTTCCGGCGTGCACATCAGCAGCCCTCGGCACCGGGGCGATCGGTCGGCTTGGCCGGTGTCCGGTTCCTGCTCGTTCTCTTCGCCATCGCCGCGCCCATGTATCTCGGACTGGCACAGATATCCGAGGCTGTCGTACGGCTGGTGCTTGGAGAAGTGTGGATGCCTGCGGCGTCCATAATCCCCTTTCTTTGCTTGCGTCAGCTGCTGCTTGCGCCGGGCTACATCAACGAGGCTTCGCTATCCGTCGTTGGAAACATTCGATACCGGCTTCCCGTCACTCTGCTGAACGTCGCCGTCTCGCTTGGGGTTGTCGTCATGGTCGCTCGCTTCGGGCTACGGGAACTGGCGATCGCGCAATGCTTCACGGCGGCCTTCGCGCTGGTGACCTGCATTGGATTGCAGTCGAAGATGGCGAATGTGGATTGGCTGGAGATTTCGAAGGGTGTCATTCTGCTGATCGTGCCGCCGAGCCTCGTCATGCTTGCGACGGTGGCTCTGGTCCGGCATGATTTTTCCCGCGACTTGTCCTGGCGGGTCGTTGTTGCCCTCCAGATCGGCGCCGGCGCTCTGGCCTATGCTGCCGTGCTGATAGCTCTGGTTGGACTAAGCAGGCGCCTGCGCTGGCTAACCTTGGAATAGGGGCACCAAAAGGCTCTGCCTTTAAGGGCCTTTTCCAACTTGGTCTGACATCGCCGGCGCTCGGTTTGTCGCCCAGCTGCCGATCGCGCAACGCGTAGCGTCCTTAAAAGCCTGGCGATAGCGGGAACGCATGGCCAGGCAAGAGAATTGTCATATGCGCATGTAATGGAGCTGCACGGCATGGGCGACCGTTAGTGTAGCAGAACCGGGAATTGGACAAGTAACGCGATCCAGAAGGCCATGCCGGCTTTCGATGGCATGGCGTAGTCCTGGGCGCCTCTTACAGCAGGTAGGAGGGTGGCTGCGGCCGCTATCTCCGGCGGCTCTCCGTGCCGAGCTCTGCATCAATACGATTATATGTAGCCTGGATCATGTCCATGTCGCTGAGGTGGCTGGCAACGGCGACTTCGATCATCAGGTTGGCGACGGCGGCGTCGACGCGCAGATTCTTGGTCCGGCGGGCCTTGCTCACCAGGGCGGCGGCCATATCCTCATCGCCACCAAGGGAGAAATAGAGGTCCAGTGCACTCTTGAGAAAACGCGTACTGCGGTAAGAGGACGACTGTGGCGCAAGATCGCCTTCTTTTTGCATGACCAGCGTTACCGCTCTATTTTGGATCTCACTCATCCGAATTTCCCGCAATCCTTGAGACTATTCATGGTGTTCCGCCTATCTAACCTGCCAAAACTAGCCCGAGCCTGACCTCTTGAAGCTCGCGGCCATGGTGACCTCGAGCGGATCGCCGGGATGCCCGCATCGTTAAAGCATGGCGCGGTGACGAGAAGGAGGGCGCCGAAGTCTTCGAGATCGTGGCGTTTCACCACTTGTTGGGGAGCAAGGCGGCAGCACCCATTCTGAGAACTGTCACTCTCAATCAGACTAAAGTCTGATCCATGACTCGACCTTAGTCCGAAGACACAATCTTTGGTCCTATTGCCATGGATTGCCCTGACCGCTGCGCCAGTTTTCCGGCGATGGGAGCGGCGGAATATCCGCCTGCCTTTGAAACGCATATGGAGAAGTTCGATGAACATGAACGGCATCCTTGAAAGCGGCATTCTCGCTCCGACGCTTGCCGCGGTTTCCGAACGCCATGGCGTCACCGCATCGGCTGCGAGATAACCGGCCATGCAGCAAACAAAGCGAATTCTGGTTACTGGCGGTGCAGGTTTCCTCGGCTCATTCCTTTGCGAACGACTTTTGCAGGAAAAGCAGGAGGTTATTTGCGTCGATAACTTCTTTACGGGACGCAAAAGCAACGTCTCGCACCTGCTTGAGAACAAGTCCTTCGAAATCGTCCGTCACGACATCACCTTTCCCCTCTACGTCGAGGTCGACGAGATCTACAATCTCGCCTGCCCGGCGAGCCCGGTCCACTACCAGTTCGATCCGGTACAGACGACCAAGACCAGCGTCCACGGTGCGATCAACATGCTGGGCCTCGCCAAACGGGTCGGCGCCAAGATCCTCCAGGCCTCCACCTCCGAAGTCTATGGAGATCCCGAGATTCATCCGCAGCAGGAGAGTTACTGGGGCAGGGTGAACCCGATAGGACCGCGCTCTTGCTATGACGAGGGCAAGCGTTGCGCCGAGACCCTGTTCTTCGATTACTGGCGCCAGCACCGGCTGCAGATCAAGGTGGCGCGCATCTTCAACACCTATGGTCCAAGGATGCGTCCGGACGACGGCCGGGTCATTTCCAACTTCATCGTCCAGGCACTGCAGAACAAGCCGATCACGGTTTATGGCAGCGGTCAGCAGACCCGCTCGTTCTGCTATGTCGACGACCTCATTGACGGTCTTGTGCGGCTGATGGGGACAAAGGACGAGGTGACCGGCCCGATCAATCTTGGCAACCCGGCGGAGTTCACGATGCTGGAGCTTGCCAATCTCGTCGTAGAGCTGACCGGAAGCCGGTCGGCGATAAAATACCTGCCCCTGCCTGCCGATGATCCAAGACAACGGCAACCGGATATCGGGGTTGCATCGCGCGAACTCGGCTGGAAGCCGAAGGTTCAGTTGCGGGCCGGGCTTGGTAAAACGATCGCCTATTTTGAGGACCTGCTGTCGTCCGGCGGTTCGCACGCGATCGCTGCCGAATGAAAACCGTCCTCGTCACAGGAGGAGCCGGTTACATCGGTTCGCATTGCTGCAAGGCGTTCGCCAAGGCCGGGTGGTCGGTTGTCACCTACGACAATCTGTCCCGCGGCTGGCGCGACGCCGTGAAATGGGGTCCGCTGGTCGAGGGTGACATTGCCGATGCGCAGGCCGTCGCGGCAGCGCTGCGCCAGTACCGCCCTGATGTGGTCGCCCATTTCGCCGCCTATGCCTATGTCGGCGAATCCGTCGAATTTCCTGAACTCTACTATCGGAACAATAGCTTCGGGACTTTGGTGCTCATCGAGGAAATGCTGAAAGCCGGTATCAACCGGCTGATCTTTTCAAGCACCTGCGCATCCTATGGCATTCCGGCGTATACGCCGATCGATGAGGCCCATCCACAGTGGCCGATCAATCCCTATGGGTGGTCGAAATTCATGATCGAGCGGATGGTGGAGGATTTCTCGCGAGCCCGCGGCCTCAATGCGGTGATGCTGCGATATTTCAATGCCGCCGGCTGCGATCCCGACGGCGAGATCGGTGAGCGGCACGAGCCCGAGACCCATGTGGTTCCGCTCGCCATAGAAGCGGCGATCAGACCGGGCCGGACTTTTACCATCAACGGCACCGATTTCGACACGCGCGACGGCACCGCTATTCGCGACTACATCCACGTCAGCGATCTCGCGCAGGCGCATGTCCTTGGCGGAGAAAAGCTGCTGCGGGACGAAGGCGTGCATGTCTACAACCTCGGCACCGGCAACGGAACGACGGTGAAAGAATTGGTCGATGCCGTCGGCCGCATTTCCGGGCAAAGCCTCCCCGTTGCCTATGGCTCTCGCAGAACCGGCGATCCACCGGCTCTCGTCGCCGCGGCCGGCAAGGCAGAGGCGGAGCTTGGATGGGTGCCTCGTCATTCGAGTATCGACAGGATTATCGAGACGGCGCTTGCCTGGTATCGCAGCCGGATGTGATCCTTACCTGCTTGTCGCTGTCAGAAAATCATCGAGCGCGGCGCCGACCGCTTCGATCGAGAATTTTTCCGTCACCCGTCTTCGGGCGGCCGCGCCAAGCTTTGTCCGAAGGGCTCCATCGGCTCTCAATCTCGCCAGGGCCTGCGCAATTTCCTCCGGCTGCTCCTGTCTCACCATAAGGCCGCCCGAGGCCTCGCCGTCGGCCAAAATGTCCGGCAAGCCTTGTGCATCCGAAGCGACGACGGGAAGACCGCAGGCCATGGCTTCTAATGGCGCGACCGGCATGCCCTCGACACGGGAGGCCGTGACATAGACGTCGGCGGCCGACAGCCAGCGCCGGATCAAAGTCCGATCCGTCGTATAGCTGGAAAGCCACCGCACATTCGACGGGCCGCTTTCACGAAGCAGCTTTGCAAACGCCTGGCTGTCCTGGCCGGAGCCAATGATGACCAGTTGGGTGAGAGGATCGTCGCCGAAGCGCGCCCAAGCCTCCAGCAGAACATCGAGCCCCTTGCGGCGAATATCGATGCGCCCGTGATTGAGGACGGTGAAGCAATCCTGCGTCAGGCCGAGGCTGGCTCGCGCCTCCACGCGATCCATCGCTTGCCATTCCCGTGTATCCAACGGATTGGGGATATCCGCAATATCTGGAGCAATGCGCGGATAGGCCCTGGCAAGGCGGCTGCGTTCTGCAGAGGACGCTACGATCAGGCCGCGGCATGCGCGCAGGGAAAGCTGTCTCGCTGCAGCCTCGATCCACGACAGCGTGCGATCCCCTCCCTGAAAGGTGGCGTAAAGCGGAACGTTTAAGCCACGCGCCAGCCAAGCCAGCGCGTCGAAGCGCGTATATTCATATTCCTGGGCAAGCAGCAGATCACATTTGGAGCGGGAAAGGATCTCGCGAAAGGCGGAAAGCGGCGTTTGAGACCAGCGTCGCAGGCTATAAGCGGCGGGGGAATGGCCTTGCAGGGGCCGCCGTGCCGGGGCGATCCAGATCGGCGTGCCCGTGCCGAAATGCTCGTAGCACTCAATCTTCGTCACCCGCTCGGATGCACAGACGATGATCGGCTTTTGGCCCACCGAACGCAGCGCAGCCGCATAGCCGAACAACCAACCTCCCGTCATCCGCTCGACGAAATCCTGAAGTTCGAGTCCGATCGGCTCGAGAAACTCCTCGATCACATCTCCCCATGGAAAGAGGGCTATCACCTTGGACGTCTGGTCACCTGTCATTTGCGCCAGGCAAAGGCCGTCTCAGTACCGCGGGTGGAGGGCCGGTGCATCAGATAGCCGAGGAAGGTCACGGGCGCCGCGAGCGCATAGAGCACCTTGCGACGACGGCGTCCGATGCGGGAAAACGAAATGTCATGGAAGAATGCCGTGGCGGCGTTGATGAAGGTGGCGCGCTTTTCCGGCCGCCTGTCGAACAGCGCTGCGAGTTCCGGGTCCCGGTATCCCCGCCTGACATGGCCCCATTCGCGCATCAGCTCGCTTTCATGCGGGCAATGGCGTTTCATGACGTTGAAATAGGGGTAGTGCCAATTGACCTCAGGGGTGGAGATCAGGACATATCCACCCGGCCGCACCACCCGCAATGCCTCCTGCGCGGCGCGGCGGTCGTCTTCGATGTGCTCCAGAACGTCGAACATGGTGACGATATCGAAACTGTCGTCATCCATTGGCAGCGAACAGGCGTCGCCGCAAATGAAGGTCGATTTCGCCCAGGACGGTTGATGGTCGCCAAGCTCCGGGTCGATGTCGAGTGTGACGATATCAGCTTGCGGATAGAGGATGCTGGCAAGGCCGCTGCGACCGCCGCCGATTTCCAGCACCTGTCCGGTGCCTCCGGTTTCCACCGGAGCGACCCGATGGATGGCACGCATCTTTTCGCGATAGAACAGACCGTCCGTCAGCCCGTTCGGATAGGGGTTCCCGGAGAGAAACTGGCGGAGCGCCGCTTTCTTGATCATCGTGGTATTCCTTTCTCAGCAGTTGCGGCAGTCCCCATCGGGATTCGCCGCATTCTCCAGCCGAAGCGCAGGAGAAACTGCAGGCCGGCGAGCCAGCCCTGTACTTCAGCCGCCAAAATTCCGAGCCTGCCCGGAGGTCCTTCGAAGAGCGCCTTGACGAAGGTCTTGGCGAAATAGACCGGCAGTTGCTTGCCGATGCGCACGATGTTGCCGCGATCGCCGAAATTATCGTGCTGCGTCACCAGAGCCGCGACATGGCCCTTCATATAGGCTTTGATCTGCCGCCTGAGGCCGGGCCAGTCGCTGCGATGGTGGTGGAAGACGACGGCCCGAGGCTCATAGAAGCACACGCCGCCGGCCGCAAGCAGCCGGTACCAAAGCTCGGAGTCCTCGGAGCATCCAGCAGCACCCGCGCCAAGGCGTTCATCGAACAGGCCGACCCGTTCGAATACGGAGCGGCGAAAGGCCATGTTGGCACCGGCGCCGATCTTCCAGACATGCGCTCCGCTCGGCCGCGTCTCCTCAAAGAAGCGCCTGTCGAAGGTGAGCGGCACGAAGGTCGAACCAAACCCGCCCATCGTGAACTGAAAGGAGCATTGCGCCGCCGTATCGAGACGCGCCGGCAGCACAAGGCCGGTGAATGCATCTACATCCTGTTGCGCAAAGGCGCGCGCGATCTCCGCGGTCCAGCCTGGATGGGCTTCGACGTCGTCGTCGGTGAAGGCGATGATATCAAACCGGCTTGTTTGAACGCCGGTGTTCCGGGCCCGGCTCAAGCCGGCGTGGGGCTCATGGACATAGCGAAAATTGGGGAATTGCCTGCACACGTCCCTGGCATTCCCGTCTTGGGAATTGTCAACGACGACGACCTCACCGGGCGTGCTGCGTTGCGCTGCCAGGCTGCTCAGGCATTTGCTCAGAGCCGGACCGCGATCGCGGGTGCAGATGACGACGGAGATATCCTGCGCCGGAGCGAAGGATGGAGTTGCGATCGCGTCGAGCGCCTCTACCAGATTTTCCGCTTCAAGCGCTGCCTCCAGCGAGAGCGCAGGCTTTGGCCATCCTTCATAGGTGGCTCGCAACGGTGCGCCGAGCCCGATGCTGCGCGCTTCCAGTTGCGCGGCCGCATATTCGGCAGCAAGCTGGCGCAATTGAGAGGTCCCGTAGGGTAGCTCGTCCTCCAGCGAGGCTCGTGCTCCCAGTGGCAGGTCCTTCCACCAGAAGATCGACAATGCGGGCGCGCGATGGCTACCGCTATCGGCATCAGCAAGATCGATATGCCTGACCTCAAAACGTTCTGTCCTCATGAATTGCGCTCCCGGATCGACCTGATGCGGGCGCATGAGCGATCATATTCGCCGGCAAGGCCGTAGATCCCGCCCCACAGCTCCGCTATGCCGAAACGCAGCTCATGACCACGCAGCCGGCGAGCGGCGCGAGCAAGCGCCTTCAATTGATCGAAGAACCACCAGCGGACCATGGCGCGATGGCGCGCCCGCATCTCGTCATCGGTGCGATAGCTCTTGACTAGAAAGGCCATCATGCCGAGGCCCCAGGTCCAATATTGCCGCCTGAGCTGCGGAATGGTTTCGCGGTGCTCGTGATAGACGGCATATTCCGGCTCATAGATCATCGGGCGTCCGGAGCGTAGAACGCGGTAAAAGATATCGAGATCGCCACCTCCGGGCAGCGGCGCTCCCGTATCGAGCGCCTCATCGAAGCCGCCGAGTTCGATCAGCAATGCGCGGTCGAAGGCCATGTTGCAGCCGGCACCGAGAACGCCGGCCCCAACAGGATGGAGCGGGTTGTCGAAGCGAGCCTTGTGAAACTCCCTCCGGGCAAAGCCGCGGCCAAACCCTCCACGTCGCTCGAAGAAGATCTGCGCTTGCGTGTCGAGACGAAACGGCAGCACAAGGCCTGTGAAGCCGCCGACGCCAGGGTTGTCGCGGCACGCCTTGGCAAGGCCTACAAGCCAGTTGCGGTCGACTACGACATCATCATCCAGATAGGCGATGATATCGCCCCAGGCCGCGTGAAGGGCGGCGTTTCGGGCGAAATCAAGCCCAGCCTTCGGTTCGAAAACATAGCGGATATCACGGAAGCTCTCGACCGCCTCGCGCGTGGCCGTATCCACCGAAGCATTGTCGACAACGATGATCTCGACGAACTGAAAAGCGGTGTCCGTCCGGATCCGGTCGAGCGAGCACAATAAACGGGAGAGGCGCTGTGCACGATCCTTGGTGCAGATGGCGATGCTGAGGCTTGGCAGCGGCGCGTCTTGCCCAGGCGACCGCACCGTCAGTTCCTCCTCCAGCTTTGCAACGAGGATACGTTGCGCAAAGCACTCGTTGGCAAGAGTTCTCAGGCTTTCGATCGTCAGCGTCGATCCGGCTGGCTGCTCGATCATTTCAAATGCAATCAGCCGGCCTTGCCACCGTGCGACCAGGCCGACACCGGTCTGTTCCGCCGAGAGTTCGATCGGCGCCAAGGGCTCCGACAACTCGATATCAATTAGCTTGTAACTCATGACCCAACTCCCGGCCGTCACGGCGGCCGTGCTGAAATTCGTGGAGCCTGGAAAAATGTCCCTGCCGTTTGAAGAGCTCATCCGGCGAACCGGTCTCGACCACGCGGCCCTTTGTCATCACGATGATCTGATCGGCCGCGAGAACGGTCGAGAGCCGGTGAGCGATCACGACAACGGTGCGGTTATGCGAGTACTCGTCGAGCGCCAGCTGAAACGCCTGTTCGGTTTCGGCGTCGAGCGCGTTCGTCGCCTCGTCCAGAAGCAGAATATCGGGATTTCGAAGGATCGTCCGGGCGAGCGCGACGCGCTGCCTTTGCCCTCCCGACAGGCGCATTCCCTGATCGCCGATCCGCGTCTCGTAGCCATCCGGAAGCAGCCGGATGAAATCGTCCGCCCTGGCGATTTCGGCAGCCTTGCGGATCTCGGCCGGCCCGGCCTCCAGATTGCCATAGGCGATGTTGGCGGATATCGCGTCATTGAAAAGGTGGACCTCCTGCGACATCAGCGACAAGCGCTTGCGCCAGCTGCGAAGATCGAATTCGGGAAGAGGCATTCCGTCCGCCGCGATCTCACCGGACGTCGGATCCATGAAGCGAAAGAGCAGCGCCATCACCGTGGATTTTCCGGCCCCCGACTCGCCGACGATCGCCGTGGTCTTGCCGGCGGGAATGCTGAAGGAGACGCCCTCCAGCGCCAGTGGTTGTCCGGGCGCATAGCGGAAAGAGACATTGCGGAATTCGACGGCTTGCCTGAAGGCCGGCGCCTGTACATGGCCCTCCGAGAGGAAAGGCTTCTCCGTCGTCCGCAGAAACTCATCGACGTCGTCGATGCTGCCGGCGAGCCCGTCCAGCGCGATCTTCGATTGCAGCAGCTCACGGGTAGGGCCCTGAAGACGATATAGCAGCGAGAGAAACGCGGCCAGCGCTGCAATGCCCAAGCCAACTGATTGCGCGACGAGAACGAGCGCGCCAATGAGAATCGTGATCGAGATTTCCGAGACTGGCCCGGGTGTTGCCCACAGCATATCGAGCTTCAGGAGGCGTCGCCGCACATTGTCGGAGGTCTTCCGGAAGCGATTGCGTTCATAGTCTTCCTGGGCGAAAGCGCGGATCAATTGCAGCGCGTTGATGCTCTCCCACATCCTCAAGCCGAACTGCTTGTTTTCTTCGACAACGGCCTTGCCGGTCTCGTCTGCGCGGCGCGTGGCCAGGCGAATGGCCATGGCCCCGAAGAGCAGGAACATCATCGAGAAGAAAGTCAGCCGGATGGAAATCAGAAGCATCAGCAGCATGAAGACGATGAAGGTGCAGAAGCAGATCATCAAACGATAGGCGAGGCTCAGGGCCTGACTGACCTTCCAGGTGTTGTTGGCAATTGTCGTAATGATATCCGAGCGCTTGTTCTCCACCCTATAGTCGACGCACGAGCTGATCGTCTGGTCGAAGACCCTTGCTCTCAGCCGATGCGCAACGAGACCATCGACATACCGGGTCACCCAGGTATTGATGAGATGGACGGCATTCTTGAGGAGGATGCTGACGCACAGCACGCCCACCAGGAAAGCCGTCAAATGGCTCTGCGGAATAGGCGCCAGCAACTGGTTGAAAATTCGCTGCCATTCCCCCTCCTGCGCCGTCGCAGCGCCGAGGCTCTGAATGAGGGGAATGAAGAGAAAGAGGCCGGCGCCCTCAAGGACTGCGGCGGCAAGGCCGAGCCCGACGATGGTTGGTCCTGCCCAAGTAGGCGCCTCCGCCAAGCGGATAAGCCGCCGCAGACGCGCGAGGAGAGAATTGCCCGACGTCACTGGATCGTCTCCGTATAGAGCGGTCGCAGTTCGGCGTTTCTTTGCAACCCCCTCAAGCGGGCTTTGAGCCAATCGGGAACCAGCCTGGCGCGGCAATATACGTCCAGCATGTTCGGCAGGCTCGAAATCGCCAGGCGCGGCTCCAGTGCTAGAAATCGCCTCAACAGATCACAGCCGTCGAAAAATCGCCCGCTGACAAACGCTCTGACGACGAGCCAGTGAATCATGTCGACCAAATGGGCGTCGAGGTCGCTGCCGTATTGAGGATATTTTCTACGATACTCGGCAAGGACGATTTCGCACGAAGCGAGCATCCGCTTGACGTCGCTCGACATATTGGTGTTCGTCATACGATAGCCGATCAGGTGTTGCCGTATGACGCGGAATTCGTAGCTCTCCGCAATTCTGAGACAGATCAGAAGATCCTCGCAGCCCTGGGCATTGCGTGCCCTTAAGGACGGGTCGAACTGCCCGGCTTTTTCGAACGCGGAGCGACGCATCAGCATCGAGCTGCCGTTGCCGACGAAATTGTTTCTGCACATGCGCTGCAGCACATGGCCCTCGTGGCCTGGCTGATTATGGAGGGAAAACACGCGGCTGTGCTCGTCGATGAGCGCATACCAGCAATAGGCCAATCCAACCGACGGCCCGCCCTCGTCAAGAGCTTGCCATTGAAGGGCTATCTTTGACGGAGCCCATAGATCGTCAGCGTCGATAAATGCGAGAAATTCGGCGTCGGTTGCAGCTGCACCAGTGTTGCGCGCCGCGGCAACGCCGCTGTTGGCCTGCCGAAGGATCCGGATCCGCGGATCCTGCGTCGCGTATTCGGCTGCGATTGATAGCGATCGATCCGATGAACCATCATCGACAATGATGATGTCAAGCGCCCGATGCGTCTGTCGGCAGATGCTGGCCAAGGTCGCGCCGATCGTTCGTTCGGCGTTGTACATCGGCACGACGACCGCAACCGTCGCACTTCGCTTAGGTTCCACAGTCATTGCCACCCTTGGCGATGAGGCCGACGCAACCGATGATGCCGTCGTCGGCGAAAGCATTGGCAAATGCCGGGGCAAGTGTGCCGCGTTCAGGGATGCCGTTCATGCTCATCGACCTTCTCCGCATCGGTTACGATAGCGGCTGATATCCCGCCGCTTCCATCGCCGGAAACAACTGGCGCAAAGGTCGGCGCAATCCATGGCAATAGGACTAAAGAATGCGTCTTAGGACCAAGGTCCTGTCATAAATCGGACTTTAGTCTGATGGAGGGCAAGGTCGGGCATCATCTCCGATCCTAGATGTCCACCCCGGTGGCGCGTAGCGGCGTCAGATTGTGCTGCCTGAGCAGCGCGGGCGGCAATCGCCAGATGGCCTTGGTGTCGGTGAGTTTGCGTGGCCGAAGCAATGCCCGGCACGATATCCACCGGGATGCGCTCCGCCTCGAGGCGGGCGATCCCTTCAAAGTCGCACCCGAGCATCGTCGGATCGCCGGATTTCAACCGCACCACGCATTTTCCAGCTTTTGCGAGCTTCACCATCATGTCGTTGATGTCTTCCTGGCGGCAGCTCGTGCGGCCACCGCGCTTGCCAACCAGCATGCGCTTGGCTTCACGCCGGGCAAGCTCCAGGACATCCGTGGAAACCAGATCGTCGAAGAGGATCACGTCGGCCGCCTGGAGCGCCCGTATCGCCTTAAGGGTCAGTAGCTCGGCATCGCCCGAACCGGCTCCAACGAGGATTACTCGTCCCCGGCTTGGAGACTTTGCCGAGACGCGGGCGGCGTCCATCAAGACGGCGGCTTTTGTCCGCTCGTCGGGCGCAGGACCGAATGCGCGGTCGCAAAAACGCTCCCAGAAAAGGCGACGCTGCGGTCCCGGAGGCAGGCACTTGTTGATTTTGTCTCTTATCGACTGGGCAAGCTCGGCCCAGCTTTTCAGCGATTGCGGCAGGACGGCTTCGATGCGCCGGCGGATCGCTTGAGCGAGGATCGGCGCGGCACCGTCGGTCGAAATCGACACGATGACCGGCGAACGGTTGACGATCGAGCCGAACTGGAACTGACAGAAGGCTGGCTTGTCGATGACATTGACCGGCACACCAGCCATACAGGCGGCTTCGAAAAAGGCCTGGGCGTCGCTGTCTTCCTCGCAATCGGCGATGGCGATGGCCGCACCTGCAAAGCTTGCTTCATTCCACACCCGTGGGTGATGGGTGAAGCCGGCTTGCGGATGGTCGGCGCCGCGCAGGATCAGCTTTTCGAACGTGTCGGAAAGCGCGTCTGCATAGACATGCACTTGCGCACCGCAAGCGGCGAGAAGCTCCGCCTTCCAGGCCGCCGCATCCGAGCCGCCAGCGACGATCACGCGTTTGCCTTCAAGCGCCCAGAACACCGGCAATTTGGCAAGCGGCGCGATGCGGGTGGGTGCGTCACTCCGCGGCAGCTGCAAGACATCCATCGATGATCCCTCCGATTTCGGCGCGGCAGGAGCCGCAGTTGGTGCCGGCTTTGAGCTCTTTGCCCACCGCCTCGACGCTGTGGCAGCCACCGCGAATGGCCGCGACGATCTGGTTGACGCCGACCCCGAAGCAGGAGCAGACGGTGGCGCCGGGATCGGGCTTGTCCGCGCCTGGACGACCGGCGGCGAGAGCGAAGCGCTTGCGCAGATTGGTGTGTTCGGCGGTGAGCTGGGAGATCGCCCAGCTTCGGGCGACGGCGACCGGCTGTCGGGCGACGAACAGAGCCGCAAGCAGCCGCTCCCCATCGAAGAAGGCGAGACGCAGATCGCCGGAGGCTTGATCGGCATAGCCGAGCGGCTCCAGATCGGTGGGGATATCGAACGTCGCGCGGCACCATCCCACCCAGTTATCCGGCGCCAGATCGAAGGCAAGTTCGGTCCGCCATCCACCGTTGGTCCTGGCGAGTGCCCAATAGGGGCTATCGAGATAGCGCGGCTTTGCTGCAGAGACCGCGAAGCAATAATGCGATGCCCGGAAACGACCGGCGCGAACCGCGACATTCTTCGAGGCCGGCTGGCCGGACAGCGGATCCGTGACAGGAGCAACCACGGCGTCGATCCGCGCTGCGGCCGCGAACTGGTCGTTCCAGTGCATCGGCACGAACAGGCTGCCGCGCGCCTGCCGCTCCGTCACCAAAGCGCGGACGATCACCTTGCCATGCGGGCTTTCGATCTCAACCAGGCTGGCTTCCGCGACACCGATCTCGATCGCGTCGCGCGGATGGATCTCGGCAAAGGGCTCGGCGATATGGCCGGAAAGCCGCGGGCTTTTGCCGGTCCGGGTCATGGTGTGCCAATGATCGCGGATGCGGCCGGTATTGAGTGTCAGAGGAAAACGGCTATCGGTTCGATTGCCTGCCGGAGGCTCGATCGCGACAAAGCGCGCCTTGCGATCGGGATGATAAAACCCGCCATCTGCGAAGAAGCGCGTCAGCTTTGGTGTCGCTCCGGCGGGCTGCGGCCATTGGAAAGGTTGAAGTGCCCCATATTCCGCTGTAGCGGTCGTTTCATAGGCGCCGATATCGAAGTCGCGGTTGCCGCCATTCTCGAAGGCGGACAGGGCTGCATGCTCGGCAAAGATGTCGGCCGGCGAAAGATAGTCGAAGCCTGGGAAACCCATGCGTTTTGCAACTTCGGCCATTTGCCACCAATCCGCCCGGGCGCGTCCGGGGGCATCGAAGAAGGGACGCTGGCGGGAAATGCGGCGTTCGGAATTGGTGACGGTGCCGTCCTTTTCTCCCCAGCCAAGTGAGGGCAGCAGAACATGCGCGTGCCGCGTCGTATCCGTCTCGCGCAGGACATCGGAGACGACGACGAAGGGACAGGCCTTGATGGCGGCCTCGACCGCGTCGGCATCCGGCATGGAAACGACCGGGTTGGTCGCCATGATCCAGAGCGCCTTGATTCGGCCATCGGCGACGGCGCGGAACATGTCGACCGCTTTCAATCCTGGCTCTGCGGCAATCCGCGGTGACTGCCAGAAGCGCTGCACGCGGTCTCGGTCGCCTGCGCTTTCGATTGCCATATGGGCGGCAAGCATGTTGGCAAGGCCGCCGACCTCGCGGCCACCCATGGCGTTCGGCTGACCGGTCAGCGAAAACGGTCCCATGCCGGACCGGCCGATACGGCCGGTCGCTAGGTGACAGTTGATGATGGCGTTCACCTTGTCGGTGCCGGACGAGGATTGGTTGACGCCCTGGCTGTAGCAGGTGACGACCTTTTCGGTCGTGGCAAACAGCCGATAGAACTCGCGAAGCTGCATGGCGGGCAGGCCGGTCAGCTCAAGCACCTGATTGAACGACAAGGCGCTGGCGGCGGCGAAAGCCTCGGCAAAGCCGCCGGTATGTTCGGCGATGTAGTTCTGGTCGATCGTATTGCTTGCGATCAGATGCTCGAAAAGACCCATGAACAGCGCCACGTCGCCATCCGGCCGGATCGCCAGATGCAGGTCGGCAATATCGCAGGTCATCGTCCGGCGTGGGTCGATGACGACGATCTTCATGCCGGGCCGCGCCGCCTTGGCGGCGGCGATGCGCTGGTAGAGCACCGGATGGCACCAGGCAAGATTGGCGCCTGCCAGCACGACGAGATCGGCGAGTTCCAGATCCTCATAGGTGCCGGGCACCGTATCCGAACCGAAGGCGCGGCGATGGCCGGCAACGGATGACGACATGCAGAGCCTGGAATTGGTGTCGATATTACCCGAGCCGATAAAACCCTTCATCAGCTTGTTGGCGACGTAGTAATCCTCGGTCAGCAACTGCCCGGAGACATAGAAAGCGACGGCATCCGGCCCGTATTTCTCGATCGCATCCGCAAACTTTTCAGCGACGAGATCGAGTGCCTCGTCCCAGCTGGCCATTTGGCCGGCAATTTCCGGATGCAGCACGCGGCCGTCGAGATCGATCGTCTCGGCAAGCGCCGACCCCTTGGAGCACAGGCGCCCGAAATTGGAGGGGTGGTCGGGATCGCCTTTGACGGAGACCCTGCCGTCGTCGCCAACCTTGGCGATGACGCCACAACCGACGCCGCAATAGGGGCAGGTTGTCTTGACCTCGGTTTCCATCATTCGGCCGCCATCATCAGGCTTTCAAGCGCGATGAAGAGAGCGCCATTGTCGTTGCGGACCGGAATGGTCCGCACTTCGCCCTGGTCCGCGCCGAGCGCCTTGCCGGTTTCGAGCGAGATCACCCAGTTGTGCAGCGGGCAGGTCACGGCCGTTCCGTGAACGATGCCCTGGGAGAGTGGCCCGCCTTTGTGCGGGCAATGATCTTCGATGGCGAAGACCTCGTTTTCAGCCGTTCGGAACACGGCGATCTTGCCCTGCGGAGTTTTCACGCAGCGGGCGCCGCGCAGCGGAATGTCCGAGATCTCGCCGATTGCATGCCAGGTTTCCTTTGGCCAGGTCGTCATATCCATCTCCTCACTCTGCAGCCTGATGGAAGCCGACGGTCGCCATCGGCTTGAACTCGTGCTTGTCCTTGCCGGAGACGCGTTCCGACCAGGGATCGACCTGCGCAAATTTCTGGCTGAAGACGAAGCGCTCGTAATAGGCCTTGCGCTTTTCCTGATCCTGCATGATCTGGCGGCGGATCTCGTCGAGGCCAATGCGCTTCGCCCATTTATAAATGCGTTCGAGATAGCGGGCCTGCTCGCGGTACATCTGTGTCAGCGCGACGATATGTTCGAGCGCCTCGTCCTCGGTCCTGACGAGGCCCAGAACCTCCGTACCCTTGATGTCGAGACCGGCGGCACCGGCGAAATGGATTTCGAAGCCGCTGTCGACGCAGATGACGCCGATGTCCTTGCAGGTCGCTTCGGCGCAATTGCGCGGACAGCCGGAGACGGCCATCTTGAGCTTTGCCGGGGTCCAGGACCCCCACATGAATTTCTCGATGCGGATGCCGAGGCCGGTGGAATCCTGCGTACCAAAGCGGCACCAGTCGGAGCCGACGCAGGTCTTCACCGTACGCAGGCCCTTGGCATAGGCCTGGCCCGATATGAAGCCGGCCTTGCCGAGGTCGGCCCAGACGGCGGGAAGATCCTCCTTCTGCACGCCGAGAAGGTCGATGCGCTGGCCGCCGGTCACCTTCACCATCGGGATCTCGAACTTGTCGACGACATCGGCAATGGCGCGCAGCTCGTTCGAACTGGTAACGCCACCCCACATGCGCGGCACCACGGAATAGGTGCCGTCCTTCTGGATGTTGGCATGCACGCGCTCATTGATGAAGCGCGACTGGTAGTCATCGGCATATTCGTCCGGCCAGTCGCAGACGAGGTAGTAGTTCAGCGCCGGGCGGCACTTCGCGCAGCCGCAGGAGGTCTTCCATTCAAGCTCCTGCATGATGGCAGGGATGCTCTTCAACCCTTTGGTCTTTATGAGTCTTCGGACATCGTCATGGCCGAGCTCGGTGCAGGTGCACATCGGCTGGACGGCGGCCGGATTATAGCTGTCGCCCAGCGTGATCGACATCAGCTGTTCGACAAGGCCGGTGCAGGAGCCGCAGGAGGCCGAAGCCTTCGTGTGGGCACGCACGTCGTCGAGCGAGGTCAGGCCCTTGGCAGTGATGGTCGAGGTGATCTTGCCCTTGCAGACGCCGTTGCAGCCGCAGATTTCCGCATCATCCGGCAAGGCTGCAACGGCCGCCATAGGGTCCAGCGGCGACCCTCCCTGATAGGCCTGGCCGAAGATCAGGGTTTCGCGCATCTCGGAGATGTCGGTCGCCTTCTTCTTCAGATCGTTGAACCAGGCGCCGTCGGCCGTCTCGCCGTAAAGCACGGTGCCGATGATCTTGTTGTCCTTCAGCACCAGGCGCTTGTAGACCCCGGCTGCCGCATCGCGCAGGACGATCTCCTCGCGGTCGTCGCCATCGGCGAAGTCGCCGAGCGAAAACAGATCGATACCGGTGACCTTCAGCTTCGTCGGCGTGTCGGAGTGCACGAAGGCGGCGCTTGCGTCGCCGGCAAGATGCGCGGCGGCGACGCGCGCCATCTCGTAAAGCGGCGCGACAAGGCCGTAGATCATGCCGCCGACTTCGGCGCATTCGCCAAGCGCCATGATCGAGCCGTCCGAGGTCTGCATGCCGTCATCGACGACGATGCCGCGGTTGACGGCGATGCCCGCCTCCCTGGCAAGGCCGATATTGGGGCGAATGCCGACGGCCATGACGACGAGCGTGGCGGGGATCACGCGGCCATCGTCAAGCTCGATTCCTTCGACCTTGCCGTTGCCGACAATCGCCTTGGTGTTGGCCTTGGTGATGACCTTGATGCCACGTTCCTCGACCGCCTTTTGCAGCAGATAGCCGGCAGCCGGATCGAGCTGGCGTTCCATCAATGTCGGCTGCACATGCAGAACGGTAACATCCATGCCGCGCAAATTGAGGCCGGCCGCCGCTTCCAGACCCAGAAGGCCGCCGCCGATGACGATGGCCTTGGCGCGTGACTGTGCAGCCAGCAGCATCGCCTGTACGTCGTCGAGATCGCGATAGGTCAGAACACCAGGCAGCTCCTTGCCCGGAACGGGAATGATGAAGGGAACGGAGCCGGTGGCGATGACAAGCTTGTCGTAGCTCTCGGTGACGCCATGGTCCGAGGTGACCGTCTTTGCCGCCCGGTCGATGGCGACGATCTTGTGGCCCTTGTAGAGGGTGATGCCGTGCTTGATGTACCAGCCATCGCCATGAATGATGATCTGCTCGTAATCCTTCTCGCCTGATAGCACCGGCGACAGCATGATGCGGTCGTAATTGACGCGCGGTTCGGCGTTGAAGATCGTGACCTGATAGAGGCCGGGCGCCTTTTCCAGAAGATGCTCCAGCATGCGCCCAGGCGCCATGCCATTGCCGATGATGACAAGTTTTTGGGTCATGATATCACTCCGCGGCTTCGACGAAGCGGTGGCGTTCGTAGAGGAACTTCAGCACGGCCTCGCGGCATTTGAGGTAGGTTCTGTCGGACGCAAGCTCGATGCGGTTGCGCGGCCGCGCGATCGGCACTTCAAGGATATCGCCGATATGGGCGGCCGGGCCGTTGGTCATCATCACGATGCGGTCCGACAGCAGCACCGCCTCGTCGACATCGTGGGTGATCATCACCATCGTACTGCCGAGCCGGGCATGGATTTCCATGACGGCATCCTGAAGATGGGCGCGGGTGAGGGCGTCCAGCGCGCCGAAGGGCTCGTCGAGCAACAGGATTTTCGGCTGCATGGCGAGCGCCCGGGCAATGCCGACGCGCTGTTTCATGCCGCCCGATATTTCCGAAGGCCGCTTGTCCTTGGCATGCGCCATCTGCACGAGATCGAGATTGCGCATGACCCAGTCATGGCGCTCGGCCTTGGTCTTCGTACCACGAAACACTTTCGTGACGGCGATATTGACGTTCTCGTAGACGCTGAGCCAGGGCAGCAGGCTATGGTTCTGGAAGACCACGGCCCGATCCGGACCCGGCGCGTTGACTTCGCGGTTCTCCAGCAGCACGGCACCGGCGGAAACTGGCGTAAGACCGGCAATGAGGTTGAGCAGGGTGGACTTGCCGCAGCCGGAATGGCCGATGATCGAGACGAATTCGCCCTTGTCGATGACGAGTTCGATGCCTTTCAGCACTTCGGCCCGCTGGCCGCCGCGATCGAAATATTTGTCGATATGATCGAGCTTCAGATAGGCACTCATTTTGTTCTCCTCAGTTGCTCGTCATGCCGCGGGTCACGACGGCACCAAGGCCTGCGACCAGACGGTCGAGGACAAATCCGGTGATGCCGATATAGGCCAACGCCACGATGATGTCGGGCAGGCGCGAGGAGTTCCACGCGTCCCAGATGAAGAAGCCGATGCCGACACCGCCGGTCAGCATCTCGGCGGCAACGATCGCAAGCCAGGAGAGGCCCGCGCCGATGCGAAGTCCGGTAAAAATGTACGGAGCGGCAGCCGGCACCATGATGCGGAAGAAGAATTCGATCTGGTTCAGCCGGAGAACCTTGGCGACATTGCGATAATCCTGCGGGATGTTGCGCACGCCGACCGCCGTATTGATGATGACGGGCCAGATCGAGGTGATGAAGATCACGAAGATTGCCGAAGGGCTGGAATTCTGGAAGGCGGCGAGCGACAGTGGCAGCCATGCGAGCGGCGGCACGGTGCGCAGCACCTGGAAGATCGGATCGAGGCCGCGCATTGCCCAGACCGATTGCCCGATGACCGCGCCGATCAGCACGCCGGCGACGGCGGCGAGGCCGAAGCCATAGGCGACGCGCTGCAGCGACACGAGCACGCGCCAGGCGAGCCCGATATCCTGTGGACCGTTGTAGAAGAAGGGATAGACGATGAGGTCGTAGCTTTCTTGCCAGACCTGCGAAGGCGGTGGCAGGCTGGCGCCCGGCTGCTCACAGAGGAGCTGCCAGACGCCGAGCATAAGCGCCAGAACCACGAGCGGCGGCAGGACGCTACGCAGGACCGCAAGCCCGATTTGACGGACATCGATGCGACGGGCAGGGCGAGTTGAGAGGGTCACGACGTGGCTCTTGGATGCCGTTGTTGCTGTCGGATTGACTGTTTGTTTGCGAGCGAGTGCGGACATGACGTTAGATCCTTGAAACTTGCGCGACGCGGATGGTGCAGCGGCCGCTCACCCCAGCCCTCTCCCCGTTGAAACGGGGAGAGGGGGATGGAGAGCAAGACGCCCATCTCACTGGTGCGACGAGTGCGGAATATGAGAGGCGGGCTGCGCGTGCCTCTTGCCCCTTCTCCCCGTAGGCGAGGGGAAGGTGGCCGCCCTTCGACAAAAGCTCAGGAGGCCGGATGAGGGGCTTTTCTGCTATCATGACGCCACCTTGATCGAGAGGCTTTCGAGATAGGCAGAGGGGTTTTCCGGGTCGAAGACCTTGCCGTCGAAGAAGGTTTCCTTGCCGCGCGAGGTCGATGCAGGAATGTCCGAAGCGGCAACGCCGAGATCCTTGGCAGCATCGCGCCAGATATCCTGACGGTTCACCTGGCCGACCAGCGTCTTGATATCAGTATTGGGTGCGAACTTGCCCCAGCGAATGTTCTCGGTGATGAACCAGGCGTCATGGCTCTGATAGGGATAGGACACGCCGCCCTTCCAGAATTTCATGTAGAGATCGGTGCCCTTGGCGACGCGGCCGTTGCCGTAATTGATCTCGCCCTTCAAACGGCCGAGCACGTCCTTCGGCGGCACGTTGAACCATTGCCGTTTGCCGAGGATGGTGGCCATTTCCTCCTTATTGTCCATGCTGTCGCACCATTGCTGGGCTTCCATAACCGCCATCAGCAGAGCCTTCGCAGCCTTCGGGTTCTTGTCGATCCAGTCGGCGCGCATGCCGAAGGCCTTTTCCGGATGGCCCTTCCAGATTTCGCCAGTCGTACAGGCGGTAAAACCGATGCCCTGATTGACGAGCTGTTCGTTCCAGGGTTCGCCAACACAGAAGACGTCCATGTTGCCGACCTTCATGTTCGCCACCATCTGCGGCGGCGGCACGACGATGGTCGATACGTCCTTGTCGGGATCGATACCGCCGGCGGCAAGCCAATAGCGGATCCACAGATCATGCGTGCCGCCGGGGAAGGTCATGGCCGCCTTCACCTCCTTGCCCGCGGCTCTTTTCGCGTCAAAGGCGGCCTTCAGCTTGGAGGCATCGAGCTGGACGCCGGTGTCGGCGTATTCCTTTGCAACCGAGATGCCCTGGCTGTCGTAGTTGAGGCGGGCGAGGATCGCCATCGGCACGGGCTGATTGTTCTGGGTCACCTTGCCGGTATGCATAAGATACGGGAGCGGCGAGAGAACATGGGCACCATCGATGCCGTTCGCCGCCCCGCCGAGCACGAGATTATCGCGTGTCGCGCCCCAGGATGCCTGTTTGGCCACATCGACATCGCGCAGGCCATGCTTCTCGAACAGACCTTTTTCCTTCGCGATGATCAATGGCGCGGCATCCGTCAGCGCTATGTAGCCAAGTTTGACACCCGCTACTTCCGGCCCGGCCGCGGCCGCAAAGGCGCCGGAGGGGAAAGCCGTCCTGACGGCGCCGATCAGAGCCGCTGCGGCGGACGTCTTCAAAAGGTTGCGGCGTGTCACGCCACCGGACAGGATTTTCTTCACTTGCAAGCTCCCCTTTTTTCGGGCGGATGGAATTTCGGACATAAAAAAACGCCGCTCGGTCGATGCGGCCCAGGACAGGAAGAGAGTCCCCGGGGCAAGAACCTTGCGACGTCGATGTCTTTGCAAGCGCGTTTTCCGCGCATTGCGTGCCTTGATCGCCGTTGATCGAAGCAAAATTAATAAAGCAATCCCTGTGCCAGTTTTTCGGATTGCTGCTAATTCAATGAAAGAACTGAATTATTTTAAAGAGAGCTGCATTTGCCCGTTTTATATGCGGATGCTGCAGCTGCTAACATTTTGGGCGAATGCCGCTCAGTGGGCCGTTAATCCTGCGCTTATTCTGTGCAGTGCAGCGTAGCCGGCGCTAGATATCCTCGGCCGAAAGCTGCGCCGCGTTCGCCGTCTTCACCGCGAATCCATCGATGTAGTCGGCCATATTGGCGGGGTCGAAAACGTGACCGTCCATAAAGCGATCACCGTCCGTATCGCCCTCCCAGCGGATATCGGCATCGTCAGGCGAGACATCGTTGCCGAGCGCCAGCCGGTAGAGGTCCGGACGATAGGCATCGGCTGCCAATTTCATGTTCCGCTCGGACAGGGCGACTTGCCCCCAGCGAACCATCTGACTGAAGATCCACAGGGCCTGGCTCGGTCGCGGATAGTTGGCAAAGCCGCCATGAAAGGAGAAATATCGGTCGATCACACGCCGATTGCCCTTGGCGTCGAGGTTGAATTCCCCCGCAAGGACATGGCGGATGATGTGGGCCGGGGCTGCGATATAGCGCTGATCGGCGAGCGCTTCGGCCAGCGCGTCATGATTTTCCGCTCGGTCGCACCAGCGCGCTGCCGCGTCCAGCGCGACGATGAGCCGCGAAACAGTTTCGGGATGGCTTTCGGCCCATTCGGGGCGTATGCCGATCACCTTTTCCGGCGCCGAGGGCCATATGTCCTGCTTGGCGGCGACGATGCGGCCGACGCCGCGTTCGGATGCGACCATGTTCCAGGGCGCTCCGACGCAGAAGCCATCGATGGCACCGGCTGCGAGCGCATCGGACGTCAGGGGCGGCGGCACGACAACGAGCTTCACGTCGCGGTCGGGATCGATCCCGCCTGCCGCAAGCCAATAGCGAAACTCGTAATTGTGCGAGGAAAACGGATAGGTCATGCCAAAAGTCGGCGGCGTTTCGCCACGCTCTCTCATATGTGCAAGCGCCTTCGCCAGGGCTTTGGAGTTTTCGAGCGCACCGGCCTTTTCCGCAACGCCTGCATAGTCGCGCATGCGGTCGAACAGCCGCACCGAAAGGGTGATCGCACTACCGCCGCGACCAAGCGAAAAGGGCGTTATCGTCGACGAAGGATTGGAGCCGAGGCCAAGCATGGAAGCCACCGGCATCGGCGACAGCATGTGGGCGATGTCGAATTGGCGAAAAGCCAGCCTGTCGCGCACATTGGCCCAGGAAACGTCCTTGACCAGCTCGAGCGTCAGCCCCTCCTTTGCGGCGAAGCCAAACTCGGCCGCGGCAATAAGGACCGACGCATCGACGAGCGGAATGAAACCCGCGCGCAGGACCTTTTGCTCTTTGCCGCTGACGCCTGCGGGGGCGACAAGCTTGCCGCCGGATCGTTCGAGTACTGTCATCTTTCGTTTCCGCCTTTCCACCGATGTTGCGGTCACATCAGCAGCCCGGCTGCGGTCACCACACTCTGGGCGATTTCGGATATCTTCTTCTTTTCGTTCATGGCGGTTTGGCGCAGCAGGGCAAAAGCATCCTCCTCCGACAGACCGCGCATCTTCATCAGAATGCCCTTTGCCCGCTCGACGACCTTGCGCTCCTCCAGAGCGGATTTGGCCTCAGCAAGTTCTCTTTGAAGGCGGGAGAAGGCATTGAAACGGCTCACCGCCATGTCCAGGATGGATTTGACGCGCTCCTTCTTCAAGCCGTCCACCACATACGCCGAAACTCCCGCATCCATGGCAGCCTCGATCTGTGCCGTGTCCGACCGGTCGACAAACATGGCGATCGGCCTGCCGACGGTGCGCGTCAGCTGGAAGAGGTGTTCCATCATGTCACGGTTCGGATTTTCGATGTCGATGACGATCACATCCGGCTTCAGAGCCTCGATGATGCGAGCAACGCCGTTGACTTCGTGAATGACGGTGACGTTACCATGCCCGGCATCGCGTAACCCCTCCTCGATGATCGAGGCCCGAATGACGTTTTCATCGATGACCAGAATTGTCAGTTCGGAATGAACCATCGCCACCTTCAATCGATGACGCCATGGAGATAAACCGCAAAACCGCCGGCGGATATCAGCAGCGACAAGGGGGAAGACAGGTTTCTCCCCAGCGCCAGGGCAATCGCCATGCCACAAGCCACCAATACCGAACCGGCGGCGAGACTGTGGTTCGCGAACGAGAGGCCGATCGCGCAAAGGAAGATGCTTGTCGATGCGGTCATCAGCGCAAAACGGGTTCGCGACGCCCCTGGATTTGCGGTGAAGACGGACGCGCAATCTGCCCAGCTGAAGCCGATGGCTATGCACAAAAACGGCAGAAATGGTGCCACCCAATATCCCTTTCTTGAACTGTTTAGACCAAGCAATTGGCGTGCCATTATTTAATGCATTGAAAATACTTGTTGTTTTAATTCGATGACTCGTAGAGCTTGGAGCGAATGCCTGCTTGTTAGGCATTCGGCGCCGCGATCGCCCCGTCAGGCTTGATGGCGCTGGATGTCGAAAACGACCCATACCCACCACATGTCAAAAATGGACGGAGACAAAGGGTCGAGCCCATCCTAGCTTTGACCGCAAGCGGATGCTTGGCGATCGGTTCGGCTTTGGGCGCGCCGATCGGCTGCGAATGAACAGGCAGAATCAGAATGACCCGACGCGCCCCGCGGATGGCACTTTCCCTCAGAACGGGGCTTGCGGTGCATCTGGTTCCGACGACCGCGCCGGCACAATCGCCGCCAACAGGCGGTCGGGTGACAGTCGGCAGTGCGACAAACACGGGGTTAGATCAAGGCCAATGGCCAAGTCTATCTGATCAACCCGAGGAGTTGGCAATCAATCCTGGAGCAAGATGCTTGATCGAAGCGGGCGCCGGCGACCTCTATGGCATCCACCGTGATTCCGACAGGACCTGGGCGGTCTACAACACGCAGACCGGGGAGCAGGCGTCGATCAGAGATCTTCGGTTGGTCCGACTGACCAAAGCAGATGCTGAGGATTTCACGTCGCTCCTGAATTGGCTGCAGGCGCGACGTCGGGAGTGCGGAAATCTGTGAGGAAAACATGCGGGCTCGGTTGATCCGCAACTTCCGATTTTGCCGATGCCAGCTTGACAGCATGCCGCCAGCATCGATCCGACGTGGCGGTGCAGCCGGCTCCTCATGCGACGAGTGACTTCGATAACAGCAGCAGGCTTGGATCATCCGGGTAGGGTTTGATTTCGAAGCCCATATTCTGCTCGAGTTCGACGGCGTCATAATTGCTTCTGTCTTCTATGGATTCGATCTTTTCCATGCCATGACGCTTGGCTTCCTGCACCATCAGGCCAAGGAGTCCCCAACCGAGGCCGTGGCCCTTGAAGTCGCTGCGCACGGAGATAGCGGTTTCGGCTCGTCTCTTTTCGCCATCGCAGGCAAGAACGGCGGTCGCGACAGGCGTCGCTGCGTCCCGCGCAAAGGCGATATAGCTTTGCACGGCGCCATGGCCGACACCGATCAGCTCGGCAATCTGCTGGCGCGAAGCGTGTTTAATCGCCGAGAGGAAGCGAAAACGGAGATCTTGCGGACTGACGTGATCGAAAAGCTCAAGCAAAAGCGTTTCGTCGTCGATGCCGGCGGGTCGTACCGAGACCTGCAATCCTTCTCGCGTGACCAGGTTCCATTTCTGTTCGGACATGACTGTCTCCTTGGTTTGTATGGCATTTCGTTTGCATAGCCTGCCTGGCGACCGCCGAGGCCCCATGATCACCGCTCAAGCAATCTGCGGCGCGAGATGCAGTTCATCGACATAGCCGCGCGTGCCGCCGATGCGTTCGACGAGCACCCTGATCGCCTGACGCTGCAATTCGGAATCGATGTTCCCAGTCGTGCAAACCTGGGCGTTGTGCACGGCGACCTGAACCTGGTCGTTCGTCAGCCCCAGTTCGGTTTTCAACCGCGTGGTGACAGCCAGCTTGAGAGCCTCGTCGCCGGGCGCGATCGTGTCCGGCGGCACGTAGGCTATGGCGCGCAGGAGATCGCGGCGGCTGATCAGGCCGACCAGCTCGCCGTTGTCGAGCACGAGGACGCGCTTGATGCGATGGGATGCCATCAGCTTGGCAACGATGGCAATCGGCGTATCCGGCGTCACGGCGATGATGTTCGGCGTCATGACGTCGGCAACGCGCCAGGCCTTGCTCTTGATATAGTTCAGGAGCGCACCGTCGACTTTTGCGACCTCCGCGCAGGATTGACTCAGGCAGCCGATTTCGCAGCGCGCCAGAAGGTCGCCCTCCGTCAACATGCCGCAGACATCTCCCAGCTGATCGAGCACCGGGAGGCCGCTGATCTCATTCTCGAGCATCAGTCGGATGGCATGGCGAATATTGGCGTATCCGTCGATCGATATGATCTTCCTTGTCATGATGTCTTTCGCCTGCATGGCATTCGCTCCGATCGATGGCGGTTGCTGAGAATGCCCGATCTTTCGATGGATTTGCCAATCCGGCATTGATCGGTGTCAAATTCTTCGAGGAAGGCGGGACGTATCCGCCGACGCATGTTCGCGGATCGCGGAATGATGTTGTTGACGCTGATCAATGTTGCGGTGAGGTGACGGCGTAGATTCAGGCCACAATCATCGGCGACAAGGAGATCATATCAATGTCCTACGAAACGGTTCTAAGCGTCATGTCTTCGAGGCATGGCCGTGAAGACTTGCGGACCGCGATTTCATTTTGCGAAACGGCGAACGCTCACCTCGTGCTGCTCGTCCTCGGCTTTGGCGCGATGCCCCCTTACACCGGCTATGGGGATTCCACGGCCAGCATATGGATCGACGAGCGGGAGCGCGAATTGACGCAACTCGGCCAAAGGGTTGCTTCCATCAAGGCCGAACTCGCCGCCAGCGGCATATCGCATGAGGTCCAGGAGTTCTTCTGCGATTTTCCCTGGGCGCCGGATCTGCTTGGGCAACGCGCACTATATGCCGACATCACCTTGATCGGCAGCGAGATGACGTCGGACGAGGACCTCAGAGGGTTTGCCGTCGACGGCGCGTTGTTTCACTCTCCGACGCCAGCTCTGATGGTTCCCAAAGGCGTCTCCCTGGTCTGGCCGCCGAAGACGGCGCTGATTGCCTGGGATTCCAGCCATGAAGCCGGGCGCGCGGTTCATCAGGCGATCGATGTCCTGAAGAAGGCAGAGCGTGTGCACGTCACCATGGTTGATCCCGTTGCCCTATCGGGGCTCCAGGGCGAGGAGCCGGGTGCCGATATCGCAGCTTACCTGGCCCGTCATGGGATCAACGTATCTGTCGACGTCGTGGCAAGCGGCTCGCGTCCCATCAATGATGTCCTGCTGCAACATGCCGGCGATGTGGATGCCGATCTGATTGTTATGGGGTGCTACGGTCACTCTCGGGTGCGGGAGAGAATTTTCGGTGGCGTCACTCGCGCCATGCTGCAGCAAACCACTCTGCCGATTCTGATGGCGCGCTAGTCATTCTGGCTGCAACGAGGTGGGTCAGCCAATCCTGGCCCGCCGTTTCCGCAGATTTGGCAAGTTCGATGGAACGTCGTCAACCACCGACATCGATCGCTTAGCGTCGCGGGATCCAAGTTTTTACCGTGAAGACCGGATCGCAAAGACCGGATCTGCGCGACGATCGAGACCGCGTCCTGCAGCATGCAGTGGTTTTCAGAGCCGTCTCGCGCGAATTCCTGCCTCGCCCGACGCAAGGCCACAATGCCGAGGAGAACACACGACATCGTGGCAAAGCCGCAGACCCTGCATAGGACGAGGCCTGGACGGGCGGCACCGTGGGGTTGGGTGTCGCCGTCTCGTACCGAGCGAAACCGCTCAGACTACGCCAATGTAAGGATCGATATAGACGAGATTGTCGAAGACTGCCCGCACGCCGGGAACATTTTCCGCCGCGACCTTTGCCGCCTGGCGCTCTCTTTCATCCATGATGCCCCCCGAGAGCTCGGCAACGCCGTCAACCACTTTGACGCGGATAGAACCGGCTCGGCTCCAGCCTTGTGTCGCAAGCTCATTGATGATCGCCGATTCGATCTCATGATCCCTGCTTTCGGTCGCCGGCGCCGGAAGAGCTTTGACAAGCGCCTTCAGAAGATCCGATCGAGAGATGATGCCGACGAGCTTGCCGTACGAGACGACGGGAAGGCGTTTGACATGGTGCTTTTCCATCAGCTCGACCACGTCTTGCAAGCCCGTTGTCGTGGTCACCGTGACCACATCGGAAGTCATGACGTCTTCGACCGTACGGCCGTGGGTCGATACATATTCCGCCGCCAGCGTCCCAGAACTGGTGAGAAGCTCAAGCAGCCATGAACGCTTGCGTTCGGTGTGCAACTCGTTGCGTCGGATGAAGTCGCCTTCGCTGACGATGCCCACCAGCTTGCCTGCGGCATCAACCACAGGCAGGCCGCTGACGTGATTGTCGAGCATCGTCTTGGCGGCATCCGCGATCGACGTTTCGGGGCGAACGGTTATGGCAGGGGATGTCATGATCGCATGGACGAGCATGTCGAGCTTACTCCTTCAAGGTGGCGTTGCCGATGAGATCCGGCGACTGGCTTTGAGGATAGAGCTCCCGTTGGATTTCACTTTGATCACGATCAAAGCAGGCGTCGCTGACGGATATAGCTTTTGGCATTCCGGCCGATGCAGTCAGACCACAGGCGCTGTTCAATCCAGCTTCGCGGTGAAGACATAGCCGACCCCGCGCACCGCCTTGATGAATTGCGGTTTCTTGGGATCCGTTTCGACCTTGCGGCGCAGCCGCACGATCTGGGCGTCGATCGTGCGGTCAAAGGCTTCGAGGTTGCGCCCCCTGGTAAGGTCCATGAGCACTTCACGCGTGAGCACGCGCCCCGCGTTTCGAACGAATGCCGTCAGCATTTCGTATTCGCCCGTCGTCAGTTCGACCTCTTGACCCTCCGGGTCCAGTACCTGGCGCCGGCTGATGTTCAGCCTCCATCCCTCGAAGCCGATGATTTCCTCGGCGCTCGGCTCTGAAAGCCGGGCGGGGGCCTGGCGTCGGCGCAAGATCGACTTCAAACGGGCGTGGACCTCGCGAAGGTGAAAAGGCTTTGCGATATAGTCGTCAGCGCCGACTTCCAATCCGACGATTCGGTCGACGACATCGTCACGGCCCGTGAGCATCATGATCGGCACGTCCGATTGGGCGCGAATTTCGCGGGCAAGATCAAGTCCGTCCGTGCCGCCCGGAAGGACGAGATCGAGCAGAATGGCGTCGAAGTTTTGCGCGCGCATCCGCACCCGCATCTCGTTTCCGTCCGCGGCGGTAGAAACGATGTAGCCTTCATCTTCGAAATAGCGCGTCAGCATCTGGCGAATGCGGGGGTCGTCGTCGACGACGAGGATATGCGCGTGATGGTGGAGCGCCGCCATCGTCGATTCGATCAATGTACTAAACCGCCGTTGTTACAGACTGTTACCAAACAGCACCGTCTTTAACACGCGCAGCATCCTGGTGTCACCAGCGACGGGTCATCTGTTCCCATCGACAGCTCAGAGGAACGGTCATGCTGCAGACGAATAATGTTCATCACCTCAAGGAAGTCACGAACCCGGCGTTGTTCGGCGCGGAGCCGGACAGCCTGCAGGCCCTTTTCAGAAAGCAGCCCGTCGAGCATCTGGCCGCAGGACAATCCGTCTTCCTCGAGGGCGACATCGCAAAACACCTTTTCGAGGTGGTCGAGGGCAGCCTGCGCATCTTCAAGATCATTTCCGACGGACGCCGCGTCATCACCGGCTTCTTGCATGCCGGCGATATCGTCGGCGTTTCCTTGAAAAGCCATTATCTCTACAGCGCCGAGGCGATCGTCGACACCCGTATCCGCCGTTTCTCGCGCAAGGCGTTCGAGGCCGAGGTTGCCAGGTGCCCCGACCTGCGGCCCGAGGTATTCTCACGTCTTTGCGACGAAATGGCTGCCGCCCAGGATCAGATGGTGCTGCTGTCGCGAAAGAATGCAGAGGAGCGACTGTGCACATTCCTGTTGAAGCAGATGCAGCCTGGGCCTGGTCTCCGGGGGAACACCACCATCGTCGAATTGCCGATGACCAGGCTCGACATTGCTGATTATCTCGGCCTGACGATCGAGACCGTTTCCAGGACGATGACCAAGCTGACGCAGCGAGGGATCATCTGTTCGATCGGCCGCCACGCCGTGCGGGTCATGAAGTATGGTGTGCTCGCCCAACTTTCCGGCGACGATGAATATTATGGCGACGAGCGTCGTCAAATCTCCTACGCTGCGAGTAATCACCACTAGAGCAATTCTAGGAAAAGTGCGGAGCAGTTTTCCGTCCGGAAGGCGTGAAAACAGGAAGACAGTGTGCTTTCGCGATTCCAGGAAAAGTAAAAATGCTCTAACCGCAGATGAAGAGAGCCAATGAGCAGCAAGACCGTCAGTAGCGTTTTGAACGGAAACAAGGTGGACGAGATCGCCCGCCTGCTCGACGGGGTCAATTTGATCGTACATGGCCTGGACGGGATCATCAGCCATTGGACGGGCGGCTGCCAAGCTCTCTATGGGTGGTCGCGGGAGGAAGCGATAGGACAAGTTGTTCATGAACTCCTGTCGATCCGTTTCCCCAGGCCGCTGGAGGAAATTCGCGACATTGTCCGGCGGGATGGAGCCTGGGAAGGTGAGGTCGTTCATCGCAGGAAGGATGGCTACCCGCTCTTTGTCGCGACACGCTGGGCGCTTGTTGCACCGGACGCTGACGGAAAGACTCTGATCATTCAGACCAACAATGATGTGAGCGATATGAAGAGAGCTCAGGACGATCTTGCGGAGCGGGAGGCGCATCTGCGCTCGATTCTCGATACGGTTCCGGAATCCATGGTCGTCATCGACGACGCCGGGACGATTTCGTCCTTCAGTGCCGCTGCGGAGAAACTGTTCGGTTATGCGGCTGCGGAAGTGTGCGGCAAGAACGTGAGGGTGCTGATGCCGCAACCAGATCGCGATGCACATGATGGCTATATCTCGCGCTACCTGACGACAGGCGAGCGACGCATCATCGGCTACGGACGTGTGGTGACGGGACTGCGCAAGGATGGATCGCTGTTTCCAATGGAGCTCGCCGTCGGCGAGGCGATCACCAAGGGCGGACGCATCTTCACCGGTTTCATCCGCGACCTGACGAGCCGGCACAAGATCGAGGAAGAGCTGCGGCAGGCTCAGAAGATGGAGGCGATTGGGCAGTTGACCGGCGGGCTGGCGCATGACTTCAACAATCTGCTCACGGTCATCAGCGGCAACCTCGAAATGATCGAGAACAAGCTTCAGGACGAAAAGCTCCGTCCACTATTGCGCGAGGCGCAGGACGCCGCCGAAGACGGCGCCAAGCTGACGGGCCAGTTGCTTGCCTTCGGGCGCCGTCAACCCCTTAATCCGAAACTCGTCGATGTCGGCCAGCTGGTTTCAGGTTTTTCCGATCTTCTGCGGCGGACGCTCGGCGAGGCGATCGAGTTTCGTACGATCGTTTCCGGATCGGCAAACAGGGCGCTGGTCGATGCATCGCAATTGCAGAATGCGCTGCTGAATCTCGTTCTCAACGCGCGCGATGCCATGGATCGTGGTGGCAAGCTCTCGATCGAGATTTCGCATGTCCATCTCGACGTCGACTATGCGCAGATGTATCCCCAGGTTCGCACGGGCGAATTCGTCCTGATTGCGGTGACGGATACCGGTCACGGCATGTCTGCGGACACGAAGCAGCGCGCTTTCGAACCGTTCTTTACCACCAAAGGCCTTGGTGCCGGCACCGGCCTTGGCCTCTCCATGGTCTATGGCTTTGCCAAGCAGTCCGGCGGCCATGTCCAGCTCTATAGCGAGGTAGGACAGGGGACGAGCGTGCGTGTTTTCCTTCCCGCAGCTCAAAGGGAAAATGCCGGGGCGAGCGATCAGCATCAAGGTGACCCGATCCAGCAGACTATTCCCCGCGGTTCGGAGAAAATTCTCGTCGTCGAGGATGATCCGCGCGTGCGCCGCGTTGCGGTATCCAGGCTTAGCGATGCCGGTTATCAGGTCGTCGAGGCGGCCAATGGCAAAGACGCGCTCGAGCGGCTGGACGAGAACCCGGATGTCGCATTGCTGTTTACCGATATCGTGATGCCCGGAGGCATGACCGGCGACGAACTTGCCAATACCGTCCGCGCAACGAGGCCGGAAATCAAGATCCTCCTCACATCAGGCTACGCGGAACCGACGATCGCCGGCCGAGAACTGGCGCACTCCGGAACCTGGCTGAAGAAGCCCTATACGGCCCGCGAATTGGCACAGCGGCTTCGGGATCTTCTCGACTAGACGCCGACCATCCTCCGCCAACGGGCTGACTAACCCAAACAACAGCAGAGATCTTCGGTTGGCACCGAATGGTCGGCGAACGGCTGTGGCGATCGAAAGATGCTAGATGGCCGCAGAATGCCGCGCCTTGTCCAGATTCAGATAACTGTCGAATTGTGCCGCGATCGACCTTGCGAACAGACGGCTTTCCGGCTTGATGGAGAAGCCGCCATCGTCTGCGACGAAGTCAGGCGAAACCTGCGCAAGCATGGCCGCCTCGAGCAGAACGGGCTCGGCGCGCTCGCCGAACATGCTGCGCATGGCGGTCGTCGAAAAGCCAAAGTCGCACATCAGGCGCTCGATGACCCAGCCGCGCAGGCGATCCTCTTCCGAGAGCGAAAGACCCCGTACAATGGCCAAGTCGCCCGCTTCGATCGAACGGCCATACTCACCGGTGGAGGGGATATTCTGCGCGTAGCCCTCGCGAAACCGGCTGATCGACGACGGGCCTAAACCAATGAGCGTTTCGCAGGGGTCGTCCGTATAGCCTTGAAAATTCCTCGTCAGGCGGCCCGCGCGCGCCGCCACCGCAAGGCTGTCCGTCGGCAGGGCGAAGTGATCGATGCCGATTGGTTGATAGCCGGCCTCCCGGATCAGGGTCGCCGCCCTCTGCGCCTGTTCGAGCCTCAAATCGGGGCCGGGCAGGGCGGCCTCATCGATCATTGTCTGATGCTTCTTGAACCAGGGCACGTGAGCATAGCCGAAAATCGCGACACGATCCGGTCGCAACGACAGCGATAGGTCGATGGTCTTGCCAAGCGTTGCAACCGACTGAAACGGCAAGCCGTAGAGCAGGTCGAGATTGACGGAGCCGACCCCCCGGGCTCGCAATCCGTCGACGACATCGTGTGTCGCCTCAAAGCTCTGCTCACGATTGATGGCCTTCTGAACGCGGGGGTCGAAATCCTGGATGCCAAGGCTTGCCCGCGTCGTTCCAACGCGCGCCAAAGCATCCAGTCGCGCTTCGTCCATGTCGTTCGGGTCGATCTCGATGCTGACGCTTGCATCCGCCGCGATGGTGAGATTGCTATGCAGCCGCTCAAACAGGCTTTGCAGATCATCGGGCCTGATCATCGTTGGCGACCCGCCGCCGAGATGGATCGCACGCACGATACCTCGGCCGGAAAGGTGGCGGCCAAGCAGGGCAATCTCCCTGTGGAGCGTCGCAAGATAATCGCTGACGGGGCCGTAGCGCAAAGTCTGCTTCGTATGGCACGCACAGAACCAGCATAGCCGATCGCAGAAGGGGATATGCAGGTAAAGCGAGATCGCTTCATCGACGGCGAGTGCATCGATCCAGCCTGCGACCGTCCTTGAGGTTACCCCGTCATGGAAATGCGGAGCCGTCGGATAGCTGGTATAGCGAGGAACTTTTGCGTCGATCAGACGGTGGGTGGGGACTGCTGTCATGTTCACAATTCCAGAACGGTGCTGTTGTGCAGCCGGATCGAGTGGTGGGTCGAGATCACAACGATGCGGTCGCTTAAGTGATCGGCAAGGCGGGCGAGAATCCGCTGACCTTGTGCAGTGTCGAGATGCTCGGTCGGTTCGTCGAGCAAAACGACCGGAGTATGAGCCAGGAAGGCACGAGCTAGATTGAGCCGCTGCGCCTCGCCGAGCGACAGCATGTCTTGCCTTATCCATGCATCGAGGCCGCCGGCATTTCGGATGCGCTCGTCGAGCTCGACGGCGGCGAGCGCCTGCCACATCAGCATGTCGCTGGCCTGATGATCGAAGAGGTTGCTTCTGACGGTATCGTCGAGAATTACCGCGTCGTGAAGGACGAGGGTCGTCAGGGCTCGCCGCTGCGGGGCCGCCAAGCTTGATCCGGTTGCTTCGAACGGGTCTTCGCCGATCCAGCCTGCGATCTGCTTCAGAAGGCTCGACTTGCCGCTGCCGCTGGTGCCGACCAGGACCGTCGGAAATCCGGGTCTCAAACGGAGTGCAATCGGCTGAGTGCCGATCGGAGCCCCCAATGGAGAGATGCGTTGGAGGTGCGTGTGTCCAAGCTCAAGCAGCGTCTCGTTTTCTGAGCAAGCTGCCTGGGCTTGTGCGTCTCTTTTCCATTGACAGATTTCCGCCCAGGCGGCGTCGCGCCGTAGATTGGCGACCAAAATTCTGGATGCTCCGTTCATGGCTTCGCCCAGTGCCAGCCACGCAAAGCCAAGCGCGATCGGAAGCAGCATCATCTCGCCACGAGCGCCCGCGAGCCAGGCGGCGGCCACGACGCTGATGCCCGCAATCGGGCCCGCGATGGACGCGAGCGCGTCAAAGCCCGACTGGAGCCGACGCAAGGCGAGCATCAAGCGATCCGCTTCGGAGAAAGCATTCAGGGCCGATCGGCACTCTTCATCCCAAAGGCGTTCGGCCATCAAAGACACGGTGGAAGCCATGGCGGCTCCCAGCCGCTCGGCGCCGTCCCGTCGCTGCAATCGCGTCTGCGTCCAGATGACGGCGCCGGCTTCAGTCAGTCTGCGGCCAACCACGCCACCGACCAACAGCACCGCCGCAATGGGCAACAGCGACAATGGCGCGATGATGGTGGAGCAGGCGAGGAGCGCGGCAAGGCCCGCCATCACTGTCATCAGCGGAAGGCGAGCCCGTAGACGCGCATAGTCGACGTCGTCGACATCATCCAGATAATCGGCAAGGCGAGCCTCGTCGCCCAGCTGCCAGCCGGCGCTGCGGACGGCTGGTGCGGCGGCCATGGATGCAAACAGATCCACCCGGCGATGTACCTGATCGCCAAGAGCAGCCTTGTGGCCGACGAGGCGCTCGCCATAGCGCGCTGCTGTGCGCCCGATGGCGAATAGGCGGATGAAGGCCGAAGGAACATGGAAATTGAAGGTGGCCGCTGCCGCCGTTAGGCCGGCCGTCGCGACGGCGCCCAAGAACCAGGCGGAGACGCCTCCCAGCAGGATGCCGCAGCAAAGGGCACAGCAACTTAAGAGCGTGGCCCGACGCCAGTGTTTCCTGTTCGCGGAGAGGGGTTCGCTCATCATGCCGCCACCTCGATATTTTCGTTGTTTGAAAGGTCGATCGTCTGTTTCGCGGCGCCGGCCAGCTCCCTGTCATGCGTAGCAACGACGACGAGTCGCGAGTGCGCCAGACCCAGGAGCGCTTGCCGAACGAGGGCGGCGGTTGCTGCGTCGAGCTTGGCCGTCGGTTCGTCTGCGACCACGGTCCGCCCCGATAGAATGGCGCGGGCGACGGAGACGCGGAGCCTCTGGCCGCCCGAAAGGTTACCGCCGCCGCGGGTAAGCGGCGCATCAAGGCCGCCAGGCAGAAGTGCATCGTCCAGCAGGCCGACCGCGTTTGCCGCATCGGACAATTTGGTCGGCGATACGAGAGGCAGCTTCCAGCAGATCGCCTCGCGAAGCGTGCGCCCGGCGACGAAGCTGTCGGTGGATACCCATGCGACATCCCCGGAAATCGCCGGGACAGGGCTTTCCGCCGGTTCCAATCGGGCGAGCCGGCGCAGCAGGGTCGATTTGCCGCTGCCGCTGGGACCGGTGATTGCGACGAGACCGTGTTGGGGAAGCACTGAGAAGGGGCGGTCCAGAGCAGCAGTGGCCACCGCTTCAGGACTATCGGCATTGAGCAGCCGATCAAGCGCATTCGCCGCCGCCAAGCCTTCCGCCTTGGCATGATATTGCTCCGAGAACCGCCTGAAAGGCGCGAAATACTCCGGCGCGATCATCAGGATGAACAGGCTTTGCCAGAGCGCGAGATCGGAAAAGCCAGGGATCATCATCAGTTTGAGATGCCCAAGGCCAAGAAAGACAGCAAGCAAGGCGATCGATAGCGACGCGAAAAAGTCGATGATGCCGGCGTTGATGAATGCAATGCCGAGAACGCCCATCGTCTCGCGCGCATAGGTCTCCAGGCGGGCGGAGAGCTTTTTCTCCTCCTCGGCAAGGGCGTGATTGGCCAGAATCGTCGGCAGCGCGCGGATGCGATCGGCGAATTGCCCGGCAAGACGGCCGAAGGCCCGTTCCTGAACTGCCGCACGGCTGCGGATCGCATCGCCTATCAATGCAAAGAACAGAATCATGACCGGCGTCAGGCAGATGACGAGGATCGCCGCCTGCCAGGAGACGAGCAAGAGCATGGCCGCGGCCGCAATCGGGCCGATCCCCATCATCATGGAGGCCATGCGATGGCCAATGACGAGGGCAGCCACGGATTCTGGATGGCGCTGCATGGCCACGACCAGCGTCCCGACGGGCAACTGGTTCAATTGCCGCGGCGACATGGCGTTCAGCGTCGCTCCTGCGACATCGCGCAACCCGGTCGCGATGGTGGTTTCAGCATTCGCCTGCATCTTGTCGCCGAACAATCCCACAACGGAGGAGCAGGCGAGGAGGCCGATTGCAAGAATCGGCAGCCATGGCTGGACCGGTTGATCCATCACCAGCCGGCCCGCGATCATGGCTGCCGTTGCCGAAAAGCCGAGCCGCAGAACCAGGCGCGCGATCTGTACCGTAAATACCGCCCGCAAGCTGGTTTTCGCACTGTCTCGTGCAAGCGCGAGCACGTCGATCTTGTCGGCGCCGCTGTGGACGCATTCTGAGTTCGTATTCGATGCCTTGTCTTTGTTCATGCAGCTCTTTTGGCATCGATCGATTGCTTTGCGATTGATCTAGATCAACTCGCCGAAGGATCGCTCGCGCTAACAGATATCGACACAGAAAGGATCCTCCCATGTTCGACCCACTTCTCGTCGACCTATCCCGACTACAGTTTGCCTTGACAGCGCTGTACCACTTCCTCTTCGTACCCCTGACGCTCGGCCTTTCCATCATGATCGCCATGATGGAGACGGTCTATGTCATGACGCGGCGAACCATCTGGCGCGATATGACGAAATTCTGGGGCGTGCTCTTCGGCATCAACTTCGCGCTCGGCGTCGCGACGGGGATTACCATGGAGTTCCAGTTCGGCATGAACTGGGCCTACTATTCCCACTACGTCGGCGACGTTTTCGGTGCGCCGCTTGCGATCGAGGGCTTGATGGCCTTCTTTCTGGAGGCGACCTTTGTGGGGCTGTTCTTCTTCGGCTGGGATCGCCTTTCGCCACGTGCCCATATGATCGTGACCTGGCTGATGGCGCTGGGCACGAATTTCTCCGCGCTCTGGATCCTGATTGCCAACGGATGGATGCAGAACCCGGTGGGTTCGGCCTTCAATCCAGACACGATGCGCATGGAAGTGACCGACTTCATGGCGGTCTTGTTCAACCCGGTCGCGCAGGCGAAGTTCGTCCACACCGTTTCGGCCGGCTATGTCTGCGGTGCGGTTTTCGTACTTGGTATTTCGGCCTGGTACATGCTGCGCAATCGGCATGTGGCGCTTGCCAAGCGCTCCTTCGTGATTGCTGCAGCCTTCGGTGTCGCCTCGTCCCTTTCGGTCATCGTGCTGGGTGACGAAAGCGGTTACGCTTTGACCGATAACCAGAAGATGAAGCTCGCGGCCATCGAAGCGATGTGGGAGACAGAGCCTGCACCGGCATCCTTCACCGCCTTCGGTATTCCAAGCCTTTCGGACCGCAAGACCCATTATGCCATCCATGTCCCATGGGTCATGGGCCTGATCGGCACTCGATCGATCGACAAGGAAATTCCCGGCATCGACCAGCTGGTGGCGAGGGCTGAGGAACGTGTGCGCAATGGCTTAGGCGCCTACGATGCGCTGGAGAAGCTGAAGGTCAATCTCGGCGACACCGCGGCGCGGGCGGCTTTTGAGGCAAAGTCCCAGGACCTCGGCTATGCGCTCCTTTTGAAGCAGTATGTCGAAGATCCGCGCACTGCGAGCGATCAGCAGATCAAGGATGCTGCCTGGTCTTCGGTGCCGCAGGTTCCCTGGCTCTTCTTCTCCTTCCGCATCATGGTGGCATGCGGCTTCGCCCTGCTTGTCCTCTTCGTGACCTCCCTCTGGTATACGATGCGGGAAAAAGGGGCTCCGCGCTGGCTGTTCAGCTTGGCTGTGCTTGCCATGCCGTTGCCCTGGATCGCGATCGAGCTTGGATGGTTCGTTGCCGAATTCGGTCGCCAGCCCTGGATCATCGATGGCGTGTTGCCGACCTTCCTCGCCACATCGGAACTCGGCATCTACAACCTCATTCTCAGTATTGCGGGCTTTACGCTGGTCTATGGCGTGCTCGCCGTCATCGAAGTTCGGTTGATGCTGGCGGCCATCCGCAAGGGGCCTGATATCGCCGACATGATCACAGGTAGGCCTTCGACTTCTCTGGCGGAGCCGAAGCCGGCGATGCAGCCGGGCGAATAGCCCATTCCCGAAAAGGACCAAGTCAATGATCGAATTTCTTCTCAGCTATGAAACGCTGCGCGTCACCTGGTGGATCCTGCTCGGCGTGCTGCTCATCGGATTTGCCGTCATGGACGGCTTCGATATGGGCGTGGGGGCGCTGTTGCCCTTCGTCGCCAAAACCGACCTTGAGCGCCGGGTCGCCATCAACACGGTTGGCCCTGTCTGGGAGGGCAACCAGGTGTGGTTCATTCTCGGCGGCGGTGCGATTTTCGCAGCATGGCCAGCGCTCTATGCGCTGAGCTTTTCAGGCTTCTACCTTGCGATGTTCCTGGTGCTGCTCGCCCTCATTCTGCGACCGGTCGCCTTCAAATACCGCTCGAAGAGACCGGAACAGGCATGGCGCGCCCGGTGGGATTGGGCACTTTTCGTGGGTGGGGCCGTTCCCTCGCTGATCTTCGGCGTTGCCGTCGGCAATGCGCTTCAGGGCGTGCCGTTCCATTTGACCTCGGATCTGCGCCCCATCTACCAAGGCACTCTCATCGGACTTCTCAATCCGCTTGCGCTTTATTGCGGTCTGGTTTCCCTGTCGATGCTCGTCATGCACGGCGCGGCCTGGCTTGCCTTCAAGGCCGAAGGCATCGTTGCCGAGCGTGCGAAGGCAATCGGATCCAAGGCAGCATTTGCCGCCGGTCTTCTCTTTGCCGGAGGCGGCGTGCTGGTCTGGCTCGGGCTGCTCGGCGGCTACCGTGTCACCTCGGCCATCAAATGGGACGGTCCGTCAAACCCGCTTCTGAAAAGCGTCGCGCCTGATGGCGGCGCCTGGCTTGCCAATTTCCAGGCTCACCCCATCCTCTGGTTGGCGCCGGCAATCGGCATCATCGGCCCCTTCTTCGTGGCATTGGGCTTCCGCACCCGCGGCGAAGGCCTGACTTTCATCGCATCGAAGCTCTCGGTCGCGATGATCATCGCGACGGTCGGCCTGGCAATGTTCCCCGTCATACTTCCGTCGAGCACCAATCCCAGCCACTCGTTGACCGTCTTCGACGCATCATCCAGCCGCGCGACGCTGCGCAACATGCTTCTGGCGACGGCCGTCTTCATGCCGCTCATCCTCCTCTACACTGCCTGGGTCTACCGCGTTCTATGGGGCAAGGTGAGTGAGAAGAGTGTCGAAAAGGCCGGACATTCGGCTTACTGAACAGGAATAGGAGAAATAATATGTGGTACTTCGCATGGGTTCTTGGCCTGGGTCTGGCAGCTTCCGTGGGTATTCTGAACGCGCTTTGGTACGAACTGCGCGTTCTGCGCGAAGAGCCCGCCGACGAAAGTCTGCAGTTGCCCACGCCGTGAGGATGCGGGCGTCTCTTTGGGCGCTAGAGCAGTTTCGGCAAAAGTGCGAAGCGGTTTAGCGCTATAAATTGCATGAAAACAAAGAGATAGAGCGTTTCCATGATTCCGTTTAAAAAGGGAAATGCTCTAAGTTAAGACAGGCCGTCGACCGTTGTCGTGAGAACAACGATCGACGGCCGCAGTTCGTATGGCGCTTGCGTTACGCAATTGAAGTAGGTGAGGGGATCGAGGATGGAATTCATCCGAGGCGGCGGCTGTCAGGGTGCCGGTCTCTCTCGACGTCCGGCGCATGGTCTTCAGGCTTGCGCATCGCGGCCCTCTGTCGAAGCTTCGCAAGTATCTCTTCGCCATCGACGGATGCTCGCGTCCGTTCCATGATTTCTCGCTCTTTGGCCGCCTGTTCCCAGTGATGCTGGCTATGTCCCCAGGGGCGCCCGGCCGCCTCCCAAATGGCATAGGCCCGCTTGCTGATCCACTCGAACCGTTCATCCGTCATTTTTTCCTCCTTCGCGGACGCATCGAACTGCGGGTAAGCGCGAACGCGCCCCGCGTGGAACATTAGAGCGTTCCCGCTTTTCTTTGATTCACGGAAACGCTCTATCTTATTGTTTTCTTACGCATTCCGGACGGAAAACCGCTGCGCACTTTTCCTGGAGATGCTCTAATGGTGCTGACAGACAGCACCTTATATTCCAAATCTCACAAATAAATGAATCGCGTCAGAGAAGAGAATCTAGTGGTTTCAGACGAGCCGATGCCGAGCAAGAATGCGTTGGACGATGAGAATATACTCCCGCCATTCACTGGGGATCCGGATGCGCACAGCGGCGCATTGCGCCATCGCAGCATCGCCAGCATCCTGCACTCGATGTATCGAAGGTGACGCTTTCTGACGCGGTAGGGGTAGAGGGCGAGCCTCACGGGCGCCTACCAGTCATAGACTACAACTTGCAAATAGACGCGACCGGCATGCGACGATGCCGATCGCGTCGACACTGATTTGAAAGGCCGCCAAGTTCGACGACCATGGATGGTTGTAATGAGCAGAAAAGATCACGGAGACTCACGCAAGAAGGAGCCGCGCATGTTCTCGGCCGATGATGCCCGCCAAGGTGAGATCATCTTGAAGCGCCGATGGCAGCGCTGGATATTCATTGGCGGCCTCGCAGGCGCGGTGCTCGGGATTCCACGGGTGCGCTTTGCCGGATAAACCGCCGATAAGGCGCATCATGACGATTTTCGATGGACAGGAGCGTCCGCTGGCTGAAATAGTAAGCAGATGGCTCAGAAAAACGTTGCTCTGGTTCTCGGTGGTGGTGGCGCCGCCGGAAATGCATGGTTGATCGGGATCATCGCCGGGCTGGCCGACGCTGGCCTCGACATGACCGAAGCCACCGATCTAGTGATCGGCACCTCATCAGGCGCCACCGCGGCGGCGCATGTGCGCAGTGGCATGCCGCCGGCCGAGTTGTTGGCTTGGATTCTCTCCCCACCGGTTCAACCACTCGGGCGGAAGCGGGAGCGACCGCCGTCTTCGGCCACATCACTGCCGATGGCTACGGTATTCGAACGGATGCGGGCGATCGGTGCCGCGGCCACCTCGGCAATTGGTCTGCAGCGCGCAATGGGTGCGTTCGGGCTGGAAAGTGACGCCATACTCGGGCCTGCAGCGGCAGAGGAACGGCGCGCAATGGTTGCGGCCAGGTTGCCGCGTCATGACTGGCCGGAGAGGCCGATGATCGTCGTAGCCCTCGACGCGCATACGGGCGAATTGACCGTGTTCGACCGCAGCTCCGGCGTCGATCTGGTGGACGCAGTGACCGCGGCCACCGCAATGCCCGGCATGGCGCACACGCACAGTATCAACGGCAATCGTTACATCAACGGCGGAGTGCGCTCCGCCGACAATGCCGACCTTGCCGCAGGCTATGCGAACGTGGTGGTGCTCTCGCCGTTCAGCGGGCGGAGCGGGCCGCTACCAGAGGGCCAGTTCGAGGGCCTACGCAGATTGCCTGGCATGGATCTGGCAAGCCAGGTCGAGGGCTTGCGCAAAAAGGGCAGCCGCGTCGAGGTGATCACACCGGACGCCGCTTCCCGGGCCGCAATGGGGACGGACCAGATGGATCCGGCGACGCGCATCCCCTCCGCCCAGGCCGGTTACGCCCAGGGCAAGCTGGAAGCGGGGCGCCTCACTTTCCTCTAGCGCTTCCATCGCCAATCGCTGATCTCAGGCATGTCCTCCCCATGACGCCGGACGTAGTCGTGATGCTTGACGAGCTTCGCCTTCAGGCCGTCTATGACATCGGGAACTTTTTCCGCGAGACCCGGCACGCGGCTGATCGCCTCAAGAGCAAGATGATAGCGATCCAGCTCGTTCAGCACGGTCATGTCGAATGGCGTGGTCGTCGTGCCTTCCTCGATAAATCCCCGCACATGAATATTGTCGTGGTTGGTCCTGCGGTATGTCAGCCGGTGGATCAGGTAGGGATAGCCGTGATAGGCGAAGACCACCGGCCTGTCAGTGGTGAAGATCTCATCGAACGTCTGATGCTCAAGGCCGTGCGGATGCTGCTTTGGGTCCTGCAATGCCAGAAGATCGACCACATTGACGGTACGGATCTTGAGATCCGGGATTGCCTCATGCAGCAGCATGACGGCCGCCAAGGTCTCCATGGTCGGGACGTCGCCCGCGCAGGCCATGACGATGTCGGGAGCGGTCGTACCGTCCTCGTAGCTCGCCCAATCCCAGATACCGACGCCCGCCTTACAATGGGCGATCGCCTCGTCCATTTTGAGCCACTGCGATTCCGGCTGCTTGCCGGCAACGATGACGTTGATCCGGTCGTAGGTTTGCAGGCAATGATCGCCGACCCATAGCAGCGTGTTGGCGTCCGGCGGCAGATAGATGCGGACCACATCGGCCCTCTTGTTTGCGACGAGATCGACGAAGCCGGGATCCTGATGGGAAAAGCCGTTGTGGTCCTGCCGCCAGACATGTGATGTCAGCAGGTAGTTCAGCGACGAGATCGGCTTGCGCCACGGCAATTCGCGCGAGACCTTCAACCATTTGGCGTGCTGGTTGAACATGGAGTCGACGATGTGAATGAAGGCCTCGTAGCACGAGAAGAGCCCATGCCGTCCGGTCAGCAGATACCCTTCCAGCCAGCCCTGGCAGAGATGCTCGCTTAGAACTTCCATTACGCGTCCATCCGGAGCCAGATGAAGGTCATAGTCTTCGATAGACTCCATCCAAACTCGATCCGTGACATCAAAGACGCTGCCGAGCCGGTTCGACTCCGTCTCGTCGGGACCGAAGATGCGGAAATTCTGCTTGACATCATTGAGTTTCAGCGTGTCGCGCAGGTAGTGTCCAAGAATCTCGGTGGATTGCACTTGCTTGCTGCCACGTTCGCCGATCTCGATCGCATAGTCGCGAATGGAGGGAACCAGTAGTTCCTTGCGTAGCAGACCGCCATTGGCGTGAGGATTGGCGCCCATGCGCCTTTCGCCTTGCGGCGCGAGCGCCCTCAATTCGGCTTTGAGCTGGCCGCTGCGATCGAAGAGATCGTCCGGATCATAACTGCGCATCCAGTCTTCGAGGATCTTGCGATGGCTCTCATCGCCGCGGCAATTGGCGACCGGCACCTGGTGCGCACGCCAGAAACCTTCGACCTTCTTGCCGTCGACCTCCTTGGGGCCAGTCCAGCCCTTCGGGCTGCGCAGGATGATCATCGGCCAGCGTGGCATTCCTTCAGGCGCCGTCTTTTCGCGGGCCTTTCTCTGTATGCTGCGGATGCGGTCGAACACCTGATCGAAGGTGCCCACCATCGCCTGATGCATGGCAGCCGGCTCATGACCTTCGACGAAGAAGGGCTCGTAGCCGTAGCCCGAGAACAGGTTGCGCAGGTCCTCATCGCTTTCCCGGCCGAGGATCGTCGGATTGGCGATCTTGTAGCCGTTGAGGTGAAGGATCGGCAGCACCGCGCCGTCGCGTGCCGGATTGAGGAACTTGTTGGAATGCCAGCTTGCCGCCAGCGGCCCGGTTTCAGCTTCGCCGTCGCCGACGACACAAGCAACGATAAGATCGGGATTGTCGAAAGCGGCGCCAAAGGCGTGGACGAGCGCATAGCCGAGCTCGCCACCCTCATGGATCGACCCGGGCGTCTCCGGCGCCGCGTGGCTTGGAATGCCGCCGGGGAAGGAAAACTGCTTGAACAGCTTTTGCATCCCCTCCGTCGTCTCGGAGATATTCGGATAGATCTCGCTGTAAGTGCCCTCGAGATAGGTGTTTGCGACCATGCCGGGGCCGCCATGGCCCGGGCCGCACATATAGACAATGTTAAGATCACGCGCTTTGATGACGCGGTTGAGATGTGCATAGATGAAGTTCAGTCCCGGCGTCGTGCCCCAGTGGCCAAGCAATCTTGGCTTGATATGCTCCGGCCGCAGCGGTTCGCGCAGCAGCGGATTATCCATCAGGTAAATCTGGCCGACCGACAGATAATTGGCTGCCCTCCAGTAGCGGTCGATCAGAGAAAGTTCTTCGGGCGAAAGCGGCGTGGTGACTGCGTTCATTTCCGTCTCCTCGTTTTCGTCACGTGATGAGTGCCATGGCCTCGTCGGCGATCACTTGCTCCTCATCGGTCGGAATGACAAATAGCTTGGCAGTGCTGGTTGCTGCGTTGATCGAGGTCAAATTACGGTTATTCGCATTTTCATCGATCTTGATACCCAACCATTGCAACCTTTGTGCAATGCGGGCCCTGATCTGCGGCTGGTTTTCGCCGATGCCGGCAGTGAAGACGATGGCGTCAAGGCCGCTGATCGTCGCGCATAGGCGGCCGATTTCACCAGCGATGCGCAGGCAAAACAAGTCTATGGCCTCTGCCGCTTCGGGTCGTGTGTCGGCGAGCAGGACCCGTGTGTCGCCGCTGATGCCGGAGACGCCAAGCAGGCCGCATTCGTGATAGAGAAAGTCCTCGATCCGCTCGGGCTGCCGCATTCCGCCCCTCATGAGATAGAGGAGCGCGCCGACATCAAGCCAGCCGGGGCGTGTCGCCATCGGGATCCCGTCCAACGCCGAAAAACCCATGCTTGTGTCACGGCTGACGCCGTCCTCCATGGCGCATAGGCTGGCGCCGCTGCCGAGATGGCATGCGATGACCTTGCCCTTGGCCGCTGTCGGGTCGATCTGCCGAAGCCGCGAGGAGATGTATTTATAGGAAAGGCCGTGAAAGCCGTAGCGGCGCACGCCGTCGTCATGCATGCCGCGCGGGATCGCCAGCCGCCGAACGAGGTCTGATTGAGACGAATGGAATGCCGTGTCGAACGAAGCGACTTGCCGAACATCAGAGCGAAGCGTCTCGATCGAGCGGATCGCGCGCAAGGCTTGAGGCTGGTGCAAAGGGGCAAGCGGAATGAGCTTTTCGATCTGTTCGATCCCAGCGTCGTCCAGCAGGGTCGCTCGCTGAAACGCCATGCCGCCATGGACGACGCGATGGGCTACCGCACGCAGTCTGCCAGGAAGATGAGCGAGCATGTGATCCAGAGTTTCGGCCACGACGGAGACGAAATTCTCGCCGTTGTCACCCTTGATCGACTTCTCATAGTGATTCGGTCCAACGGTATAGCGAAGGGACAGCGGTGCCTGATCGAAGTCGATCTTTCCGCGACCGACATTGATCGCCTGCGCGCCCGTTAACTCGAAAATCCCGATTTTCAAGGTCGAGGATCCGGCATTGAATGTCAGCAGGACATCGTCGGTCATGTCAGCCTCTGGCGAAGGGTTTCAGCTACCGCAAGTTAGTGCATTCGCGTGTCATGGCAACCGAAGAGATGATCGCCTGCGACGCTTTGGCGCGACCCTTGATCACATGCGAGAACTAAGCTGAAGAAGGGTGTTTTGGATTGTGGACGCCTGGCTAAACAGGTGCAGAGCCTGCGGCTCTCGTCGAAGAACGGACAGTTGCGAGCTGCGGTCTTGCCGTTGAGGCGCATCTCATCGAGCAACACATCCCTCGGTGCCGCTTATTTTCCGAATATAGCACGTGCAATAAACGTAATTGGGAGAGTTGCAGCCGCAAACAACCCGAGACATGCGGCGATAGGCACTTCGAAGCGAAGGACTAGGGTGCTGACCGCCAAGGCCAAGACTATGAATAATGAGCTCGCGATGTTGTTAGCAGCAAAAATGCGCGACTTCTCGCTCTCATTAGCTGCTTGATACAAGGCCGACGAAAAGTAGGAAGCGTATATCCCGGAAGCCAATGCGATGAGAAAGAAGTCCAGCAGCATCCGGTTCGGTGCCATGGGGATCGAAAATTGCAGATCGATACCCATGGCGGTAATGAGGGCGGCCATAGCGTCGGGCAGGCGGCGAGCCATACGACCTTGATTTAGCCAGGAGCCGCCTCCCAATCCCAGGCCAACGCCCAGCGTGAAGATTAGCAGGATGGACGCGATCTGCGACTCGTCGCCATGCAAGGTGTAGCGAACCAGGACCGGCACGTTGGAAAGAAACACTGCGCCGAGCGCCCAATACCAGGAAAGTGCAAGGATGGAAGCCGATACACGGCGATCCCGTGTGGCCAAACGCAGAATTCGCAGCGTGGGCTGGATCGGGTTGATACCAAGCTTGGTGCGTGTCGCGCTTGCATTTGCAAAGCCGGGGCTGGCAACCGTAAGAAGAAACGACATACCGACGATCAGCAGCGCGACCAGGCCGATCATTCTACGATCCGGATTAGCGCCGAGCATGGCGCCAAGATAGGTTGCACATAAGATTGCCGCCATGGATGCCGCTTCGACGACTGCATAACCCATTCCATGAGCCGGCCGGGGAAGGAGATCCGAGACCAATGAGTACTTGATCGGACTATACAAGGTGGAGGTGACGCCTTTTGCAAACACCAGAGCCAGCAATAGCGGGAGGTTGCTGGTATAGAAGCCGTAGGCCGTACATGCTGCGATTGCCAGGTCGGCATACCTGAGCCCAAGCGCCAGGCTCTTTTTGTTGAAGTGGTCGCCGAGATAACCGCCATGTGCGGAAAAGATGAAAAACGGCGCCATGAACAAGACCCATGCCAAGGATGCCAGACGGCTGAGATCCTGCGCATCCATGTCGCCGCGGAATGCCATGAAGACGATCACGGAATTCTTCAGCAGCACGTCGAAGGCGGCGTTCGAGGCGCCGACGACGCAATGCATCGCAAACGGCCAATTTATCGGTTGTTTCATCGGCTGGACTTCAGTCGTCGATCTATCGGCGTCTGACGGCAGTCGCAATCAGACATGAGCGTTAGGGAACCCGCTTTCACGCCGGACGGCGGGCCAATACGGCGCAGGCGGAATAGTGATCCTCGAGCGGGAAGATGCCCTCCATGCGAGCGAGGCCCGCAAGCTGGGAATCATCGAGATGGCAAAGAACATGGGCGAAAAAGCCCGAATTCATCCCGAAGCTGTAAAAGTCTTCGAAATTTGCGAAGCTGACCTTCTTGGTGAAGTGCTCCACGGCAACCACGTCGAGCCCCGCTTTCGTGCAGAACGAAACGATCGTATCGGCATTCTCCGGGGCCTTGTTCTTGTCGCGGATGAATTCATCCGGAAGCACCATGCGTGCCAAAGAGTAAATGCGCGGAAATGCCTGGAAGGTGCTGCTGACGATCGAGTAATATCCCTGCGGCCGCAGAAGTTTTGCGGTGCGTGAGACAATGTCCTCGCCATCGATGAACGTCGTCAGGAAATGCATCAGGACGAGGTTCATGCTCTCGGGGGCGAAGTGTTGCCCGGCGTTCGCCACATCATCGTGGATTGAATGGAAACTCAGCTTGGTCTTGGCGATCCGAAGCATTTCCTCCGAGAGGTCGATGCCGTGCAAAGCGGCATCGGGAAAGGCCTTTTGGATGGCGATCAGCGATTCACCGGTTCCGACCGCAAGATCCAACACGCTTCGGGTCTGATCGGCCACCATGTGCCTGTTGATCTGTTCCAAACCGAGAGTTCTGGCGCCAGCAAGCAAACCTCTTTCGTCGTGGTCATATGTGTGAGCTATGCTCTGGTCGTAAAGCCTGCCGATATTCATGTGGAATGTACTCCTGATAGTATTTGATGAGCCAGTTGCCGTGCTTGCTGGCCGCCCGTATTTCAGGTGCGGTTCACGGCTGGCTTCTGTTGTAAATCGATCGAGCGTTCAGCCAGGTATCGACGGACCATCTGCAGGAAGGCTGCGATATCCTCCGGCCCGATCTGGCCGATGTTGGCTAGCCGGAAGCATTCGATTTGTCCGACCTTTCCGGGATAGATGGTAAAACCTTCCGCCAGCAGCGCGTCATGCATCGCGTCGAAGCTGAAATTCGGATGGGGCGGCATGAGGAAGGTGGTCAGCAGCTTCGACTGTGGCAGGTCCGGTACTGCCATTCTGAAGCCCAACTCATTCATGCCGCGGACCAGGACTTCCCAGCAACGGCAGTAGCGCATGTAACGCGCGGTTTGGGACTCTTCGAAAAACTCGTCGAGAGCGGCATTCAGGGCATATAGAACCTGCACCGGCGGGGTGAAACGCATCTGCAAGCTGCTGCGAAAGCCGTGATATTGCGCATAGAGATCGAGGTATAAACTCCGCGGACGGTAGCCCGGCGGTGGTGTCAGCAATTCGTTGCGACAAATGACGAAGGAGATGCCGGGCATGGCCTGGATGCATTTGTTGGACGACGAAATCAGGAAGTCCAGAGATGTCTCTCGTAGATCGATAGGGATGCCGGCATAGGATGACATGGCATCGACGATGAGCTTGACGCCAAACCTGCCTGTCAGGTCGGCTAGATCCTCTATTGGATTGAGGATACCGGTGGTGGTTTCATGGTGTACCGCGACCAAATGGGTGATCGCCCGATCTTTCGCCAGAAGACCCGCAATGTCTCCCGGATTGGGCAGTTGATTATAGGCTGTTTCGCAGACCGCGACCTGCTCGGGGCGCAGGTGGATGCGGCACATTTCCAAAATGCGGAGGCCATAGGCGCCGTTGATCAGCACCAGAATCTTGCCGTTTGTCGGAACGAGCGAGCTGATGCAAGCTTCGACAGCGCAGGTTCCGGAACCGGCAAAAAGCACAGCGCTATGTGTGTCTTCACCGTGGACGACCTCCACGAGCCGCCGACCGATCGTTTCTTGTAGCCTGCCGAACTCGATCTCGCGCGGACAGATGTCGGAGACGATCTGAGCCTGCTTCACACGCTGGCTGGTCGTCGCAGGCCCTGGAGTCAACAGAATGTTTCGCATCGGGATCATGCAGGCTCTCCCGATGCGGAAGCGATACGCGGCCAGATCACCGCGTTTGCCCGTGACAGATGTTCGAGCGTATCGATTTCAGTCCACTGCAGCTCGGTCTTTTCAACGTGCAGGGGCAGCGACCGAGCAATTCCAACCAGACCTTCCTCGTAATGGAAGCCGACGGGGCGTTTGTGTCCCTCACGCGCCATCCACGCCTCGATCGCGGCTGGAATGCCCTGATCGAGCTTGCAGATTCCGACCAGTTCCGCGTCGATGCGCGACAGCGCGTGCCGATCTTTCGACAGGTTCACGAGGCGCGATCGGTCATCCGTCTGGATGTAAACCTCGTCCCCCGATCCCGTTTGCCCTGAGGCAAGAATGACATTGGGAAATGGGCACTCCAGCACCCGATCGATCATTTTTGCGTCGTAAAGGAGATCCGACTCGAGCGAGAGAAAGCCACATCCGAGGCGTTCGGTGCATAATAGAAACGTCTCGAGACTGCCGGAGTTGGCATAGTCGAGATTGGTGACGCAATCGATCTGAACATTGCTGATGCGTGAGGACAGCGCCTCATACTCCGATGCCATGTATCCTGTGCCGATGATGATATGGCGGATGCCGCGATCGGCCAGGATTGCGATCGACCGTTCGACGATCGGCCGTCCTGCGATGGGAATGAAACCCTTCGGAGCGTTGCGGGAAAATGCCGATATCCGGCTGCCAAGCCCTGCGGCCATTATGATCGCGGTATCGATGCTCATCGCATGAACTCCTGCAAACGACGCACGGCATCCGCTGGCGAAATGGTGGGCCGTCCGAGCGGTGAAATTGATCCCGGCGCTATCGAGACATACAGGAAGGTCAGTCGTGGCTGTGCCAGCCAATCATCCAGAGCCTGTTCGACTTCGCTCAGGGTCGAGGCGCTGGCAACGTGGGAATATCCGGCACCATGCGCGATCATGGGCCAGTTCATGCAGCTGGACGCCGTGGCTTGCCCGCCGGTGGAGTCGTGCGTCTCGTTGTCGAGCAGTACGTGAAGCAGATTGTCGGGTCGATAATAGGCGTTGGTCGCCAGATTTCCCATGCGCATGAGCAGGGCGCCGTCTCCGTCGAGCGCTATGATCTTCCGGTCGGGCCTGGCGATGGACAATCCAAGCCCGATAGACGACACGCAACCCATCGAGCCGACCATGTAGAAATTATTCGGAGCATCTTCGATCGTGAAAAGCTCTCGTCCGCACATCCCGGTCGTTGCCAGCAGCACGGTGTCATGCCGCTTGGCGCCGGAGATGATTTTCAGCACGTCGTGGCGGTGGGGCCGCTTAGGGTCCCGGCAGCTTGAGATCGTCAAAGTGCCGCCTTGATATGCGCGTTGCGGCGGAGGTTTGAGATCCAGCGAAGAAAAGGTGCCCTTCGACACGAGATAGAACACGGACTTCCCGTCACGCAAGTAGTCCTGACCTTCCTCCAGTTGCTTTGCGGCCGCGGGCAGGCTGGCCTCCAGGTGGATGACATGTACGCCGCCGACTTCGAGCAGTTGCCTGGTGATCCGCCCCATGAATTCGTGCTGGACCTCGTCCGGAACACCCTCTTCGCCGCGGAAGCCGACAAAGCCGGTGACGGGGATTTCACAAATGTTGGTCAGCGACGTCAGCGGCGCCAGCGCATTTGTCAATCCGGAGTTCTGCAGGAGCACCGCAGATTTCTTGCCGCCGAGCTGAGCACCGGCGGCGATGGCAACGGCTTCACCCTCGTTCGTCGCGGCGACATAATCGAGAGAATTGCTCGCGAGATTGATCAGGGGCTGCAGAAAGGAACAGGGAACTCCGGAAAACAGTTCGTAGCGATGACCCCGCAGGAGGGACTCGAATTCATTCGTATCGATCATGGCCGTTGGCCTGCCGCGACATAATCTTTGATGTCTCGCCGTTCGCCCGGCAGGTATTTTTCCTCGGCCCGCTGTAGTTCTTCCGCACCCTGTAGCCGGAATATCTCCGATACGGGGGCGATCTTGGCCTCTTGATGGGCGACAGACTGCATCTTGAAGATGTCGGCGGCAGTCTTGCGCATCACCGATACGGCGGAACGGAGGATGTGGTTCGCCCAGATAATTGTGGAGATGCCCAAATCCGCGAAACGAGGCGTCGGTGTGGAGTGATAGGTCGTAGGAACGATGACGATCGGATGGCGGTTGCCCCATTCCTGCATGAAAGCCTCGATCTCCTCCGGTCCACGCTTCTTGCTGTGCACTAGGATGGCGTCGGCGCCGGCCAGCCGATAAGCTTCGGCTCGATCGAGTGCCTCCTTGAGGCCGGCGCCCACGATCAGCGCCTCGGTTCTTGCAACGATCACGAAGTCGTCGTCGCGCTGCGTGTCTTTCCCGGCTTTGATCTTGCCGCAGAATTCGTCGAGTTCTGCCAGTCCCTGCTTTTCCCCGTCGATGAAGGAATTGGTTTTCGGAAACAGCTTGTCCTCGATGCAGACGCCTGCGATCTGGCGAGATTCGAGCTTGGAAACCAGGCGGCGCAGGTTATTGAAGTTCCCGTAGCCGGTATCGCCATCGAGAAGAATCGGCACGCGCGTGGCGTCGCTCATGAATTCCACAAATTCGAGGATCTGGGTCCAGCTGGCTTCGTTGTTGTCGCGGACACCCATCGAGCCTGACAGGGTCAGGCCGCTTGCCCAAATGCCCTTGAAACCCGCTTCCTCGACGATACGCGCACTCATGCCGTTATGCGCCTCGCACAGGAAATCGAGCCCCTTTCTTCGAAGCATTTCTTTAAGCTGCGTTGTCTTCTTCAAAGTCTGTTTCCTTCAAATGTCCAGGTTTCGGCGCGGGTACGTTTCGGCAAATTGCCATGACGTCGGGAGCCGCATGACGATGCAGCCGAACCAGGGAGTGGTTATCCGCCTTCGCGGAATGACTTGATCTGTTGGAGGAGGCGCCGCAGTAGCCGCCGTGACACCTGTCGGGAATTACGGTTGCACCCCCAGGCGCCTCACCGGCCAAAAGGTGCCAACGCTAGGGAAGCTTTGTTGCCAAGGCGGATTTCTTTCTCGAAGCGAGAACCATCAACCCAATCTCCAGAAGCGTCATGGGGACGGCGATATAGTAGGCCAGCAGAACGGTCCCCAAAAGATCCAGGCTCGGAAGGGAGCCGATCTGAAGCCTGAAATCAGGAAAATAAAACAGGGCGACCATGACAGCTGCATAGGCGTAGATCTCGAAGCTCCAGCCCAGGCGCGTGATGAACAAATGGCCCGCATATATTCGAATGATGTATGTCCAGCATGCAAGGGCCTGACGCAGCAGCATGGCGCCGAAGACCAGGGGCTCATGGAGATCGAATCTGTAGACAATGGCAGCCTGCAGAACGAAAAAGCCCAGAGCATCACCGAAATGATCCAGGAAACCTCCGAATTCGCTGCACTGACTGGTGTTCCTGGCGTGAATGCCGTCGCAGGAATCAAGGAGGATCCATAGGACCAACAAGCCGGCGCATGCTAGAAGCGAATAAGGTTCCGTCGATAACGCCAGAGTTCCTGCCGCAACCAACCCAACGCCGATTGCGGCAAGCGTCAGGGTGTTCGGATGAACCGATCGCGGAATAAGGACGACCAGTTTGGACAGCAGCGGGTAAACCAGACGATCCGTGATGTCGTGATTGGTAGCAGACGGTTTGGCTGCAGATGCTTCCGACTTGGTCATGAGCTTTTTCCAATTCTTTTCGGCATAAATCTCTTGGCATAACTGAAACCGGCGTACTTCGATGGCGCAAGAACGCGGGTTTCCCAGTTATTTTGCTTGGCATGGCGCATAAGCTTTGCATCGGGATTGATCGCCACCGGATTGCCGACAAGCTTGAGCATGTGGCGATCCTCCCAATGGTCGCCATATGCATGGCATTGATCCAGCGCGATGCCGTTGCGATGTGCATAGTCCTGCACAATCAGGGCCTTCGCCCTACCAAACGGAATAGGGCCTCGAACTTCACCGGAAAACTGACCTTGGCGAGTTTCGAGTACGGTTGCATAGCACTCGTCGGCCTTCAGGTAGTCAGCCACCTGTAAGGCGATGAAGTCAATCGTAGCGGATACGATGACAATCTTATCGCCTGCTTCCCGATGCCTGTCGATCTGACCGAGCATATCAGGAAAGAAAGCTCGGCTAAGCTTGGCCTGAAACAGCTGATCGTAGACATCGAGACAGGGCCTGACACTTTCTCCTGCAAATAACTCGGACAGGATCCTCCTTTTCAGAGTCTCCGTACCATCGATCATATGCAGATCGTATCGGAGCTGCAGGCTAATGATCTTCAGGAACTGCTTTAGATTGATGCCACCTTGCGCAAGCTGATGGTAGGCGAACACCTTCTCTCCCACACAAGACCAAAGAGTTTTATCGAGATCAAAGAAGGCTGCTGCAGGCATTACAGGTCTTTCTGTCGTGCCGTGGCATATAGAGCTACAGCAACGTAACAATTAACGATGATAACGACACATCGATCGCAGCAATTCACTATTATACCTGTCCAATAAATTCTCATCGAAGAGCGTCAGATGCAGCAACGGATTGCTCGTTCAACTTCATCTTTGGCGAAACGGAACTCCGCGCTGCCTCAAGCCGTTATAGAAAATGCTGGATGATTTGAAAGGAGAATTGCTTATCTGAAGCCCGCTCTTACTGTCTCATATTTGGGTACATCAGCTTGACCGCCGGAATGAGATAGTTGCTTGCATGGCCTAATGATGTTTACGGTGCTTTGAGAGTGGAGCTGAAGGCCGGTATCAACGCAACTCCGCATCCATATATGAAGCCGTCATCACTGTTTCTCATTCCATGCTCCTCTACCGAAGCATTCAGGCGCGGCTGAGAGATTGTGCTCCGGACCGCAAGCCGCGGCTGAAAATATCCGCTGGTGGTGAATACAGCCAAGCGCTTTGTCCGGCCCGCTCTGCGACCCGGACGTTTACGGAGTGATTTGCGAGAGAGGGGAATGGGGAGCTGCAGCCGCTTCCGCTTGCTCAGTCTGCGCCAGCCAGACGCTGAAGCGCCCATTGAAATGCTTCATCGACGGCAACGAACTTGGATGCCTGCCAGCGCCGATAGTCACGGATCAGCGCTTCCGAAATCCAGAAATCACCGCCATTGCCGGGAAGTTCCCATCCGACAATATCGAGCATCCGCGCCCGCACGAACACACGCTGGGCATGGCTGCGGGAGATGATGTAGCGCTTCGCCAGTTCGCCGATGCGCAAAGGCCCGATCGATATCCGTGGCTCCAGGGTTCGTTCCGGCGGCAATCTGGACATCAGGTCGTGGAGGATGTTGCTGCCCGATGCCGTCCGAACAAAGGCCTCGACAGTCGCGGGAGGGGCGGACCAGTTCGGATCGTGAAACAAGCGCCGGGACATTCTTGGCTGCGCATACCAAAGTAACCGGTGTTCTGCCGACGATTGTAGATATCGTGTGCCTTGATCGAGCATATCCAGCGACTTCAGATGCTCGTCGAACCACTCGCGGATCAGCGTCTCTACAGTATCGGCAATTCTAAGTTGGCGAACGCGCCTATCTCCTTTTGGCTCAGTATCGAGCAAAAGACGGTAGTTGCGCAGCTCCGCCAGATGCGCGATCGCCGTGTTCTTGCTGGCAACCTTGTTATCGGCGATGAAGGCGATCAGGTTTGCAGCCGTCAGGCCGGGATGCGATGGGCCGGTAACGTGCTCGAAGTGAAATGCCAGAATGGCCTGCGTCAGAAGCCATCTTTTCATGTCCGCCGTATAGCGAACGATGCGCGGCGCCGCATCGTGCATGGCAATAAGTTTCAGCGCTGAGTCTCTTAAGGCTACGGCAAAAAGCGGGTTTCCCAAAATAGCTTCGTCTGTCAGTGCGTTCTGTGCGTTTACCCCGGAACGCATTGCGGGCGAGACTAAATTCACCGGATATCTCCACGCGACAATGAGCTGGCTGGGTTAGCGCTGACCGGCGCGGATCCGGTCGCCTGATCGAAGGGCAAAACAGGGTAAGCGGTGCGACATGGCTGCCCCAGCGACGATTTCGAGATCGCGTCGATTGTTTCGAGACAGGCTGATATAGCCCGTCGAGGATTTAGTGCCGAGGCCCGTTGAAAGGCGATTGTCGGCCGCTCCATCGGATGCAATGTCAATCCCCAAAATCCGGTAGAGGACCGGGAGCGAATGGCTGCTCCATCTTGGGGCTCCAAGCATGGTAAAGGCTGTAAATATGCCCAGCATAACGGGTCTGCTTTTTGGCTTTCCTACACAGTCATAGATATAGGAAATCTACAGCACGCCGGTATCACCCGTGTCAATGAGGCGGACTGACACCGAGCGCGTGATCCGGTTCGACAGAACTCTGAATGGCTATCGCGCATCCGACCGCTCGCACCAAACCACAGACCCGTACCTACTGGAGCGTCGTGGTGGGTGAATCCGCTGCAAACATCGGCAATTGCGCTTCAAGCGCGCGTTGAATGGCGGGATAGCTGCGAAGCTTGTCGGCCTTCCGGATCATCAATTCCTCATTGATGATGGCGCGCATGCCCGTCTTGAATGTTTGCAGGCTGAATTGTTCCGAATGGGCATGCAGCGTCGCGGGATGAAAGCGACGCTCGCTAGCCTCGAAATCGAGCACGGCATCGATCAAAGCATCGACTGATTGCTCGTCGAAGAAGAGCCCGGTCACGCCCGGTACGATTGTTTCCAGCGCTCCGCCGCTTCCATAGGCGATGACGGGTCGCCCGCTCGCCATCGCTTCAACGGGAACTATGCCGAAGTCCTCCTCGCCGGGAAAGATCAGCGCACGACAGCGCGCCAGCTTCTCCTTCAGCACTGAAAACGGCGTTCGACCGAGAAAGGTAACAGAAGGGCCGGCGATGCGCTTCAGCTCCTCCATCTGGCTGCCTTCGCCGATAACGACCAGCTTGCGGTCCATCCGGCTAAAGGCTTTCACCGCCAGGTCGACGCGCTTGTAGGGCACCAGCTGTCCGGCGCAGAGATAAAAATCCTCGACCAATGCAGTCGGCGTGAAGTCATCGACATTGACAGGCGGATAGAGCACCGTTGCATGGCGCCGATAATATTTGCTGATGCGATCGCCAACATGATGCGAATTGGCGACGAAGCGATCGACCCGCATGCTCGTATTGACGTCCCATGAACGCAGCAGCGGCGCCAGCATCGGCAGCATGAGCCTCGATGGGAGACCTGCGTGAGATCGGTAGAAGTGATAGTGATCCCAGAGATAGCGCATGGGAGAATGGCAATAGCAGACATGCGTTGCCCCTGGTGGCGGGATAATGCCCTTGGCCGGGCCTGATTCGCTGGAAATGATCAGATCGTAATCCGTTAGATCGAAGCTCTCCAAGGCAAAGGGCATGAGTGGCAGGAGCGATTGGTAACCCCTGACTGCTCCGGGAATCCGCTGGAGGAAGGACGTGCTGATCTTGTGCTTTCGGATCTTTTCGGAGATGCGGCTTTCATCATAGACGAGGGTGAAGATGTCGGCATCCGGATACATGTCGCAGAGCGCCTCGATCACCTTTTCTCCACCCCGCATCGATACCAGCCAATAATGTACGATCGCAACGCGCATTGTTCGTCCCTCCATGGGCCGCAACAACATTGTGCAGTCGGCAACGTTTGCGACAGGGCCCACATCGGTTCGAGACTGCATACAAATGGCCGAAGGGAGTAGCCAAAAGATTTAGTCGGAGATCGAGGCATGCACACAAGGATGTGCCTATTCGACCAAGAGATTGCAGGAGCCGACACCTCTCTACCAGAAATGATAAGCCCTGTTGCTTTGGTAGGGGATTTACACGCTATGCGTTCGACTGCTGATCTCGTTTCGTAGCGCCTTTATCTTCCGATGGCGCAAGCGACACGAAAGCGAGTTTTCGGCTCATGGTTAGAATTCGCACCTTGCCTTGGCATCCTTTCCTCTCGCCGCCTCGGTCCATGGCGCCCTGGCTGTTGGCTTTGATGCTTTCCGGTGCGGGCACGCCCGGCATCGTCAGCGCCGCGGCCAGCGATATCTACCATGTCGGGCCTCAAGCCCGGATCAAGGTAGCCATCGTCGAATGGATCGCCGCGACCGGCGAGTATAAGGAATGGACAGCGCTCAACGGCGAATATGTCGTGTCGCAATCCGGCTCGATCTCAATTCCGATGATTGGAGAAATGCGGGTCGGCGACAAGAGCGTCGAGGCCATCAGCGCCGACATCGGCGACAGGCTGAAGCAGATTACCGGCTTAGCGGTGGCGCCGACGGCTTCCGTGCAAATCGTCAAATATCCGATGATCTACGTATCGGGCGCAGTCGAAAAGCCGGGTGAGCTGGAGTTCAGGCCCGGCCTCACGGTGAAGCAGGCAATGGCGATGGCGGGCGGGCGCGAGCGTCGTTACAACCAGACTGGCGACTATTCGGAAGCGCAGCAGATCACCTATGCCGGCGACATCAGCCGCATGGAGCTTCAGCTGAAACAACTCGGAGCGAGGCGAGCTCGCCTGATGGCCGAGCTCAATGATCAACCGACGATCACGTTCCCGCCGGAGATCAAGGCTGCTCCCGAAGGATCGGCGATCAGGCTGATCATGACGAGCGAGCTGGACCTGTTCAATGCGAGGGCGGACGCCCTGCGTCAGCAGCTTGCCGCAGCCGCGGATCTGGAAACGCTGTTGCGCAACGAAATCAACATTCTCGACGAGAAAATGTCATCGCAGGACGAGCAGGTGAAGATAGCTCAGGACGAATTGAGCGACATTGCGAAGCTGGTGGATACCAAGATCCTGACCACATCGCGAAAGACCTCGCTGGAGCGGATCGTCGCCGAGATGCAGGCGGGCAAGCTGGACCTTGTCGTGGCGTCGATGCAGGCAAAGCAGAAGTTGAACGAGACCGAGCGTGATGCGCTCAATCTCAAGGGCCAGCGCAAGACCGAGGCCGGTCAACAGCTGCAGACCACAGAGACCGAAATCGAGGACACCAAACTCAAGCGAAACACGACGCTGCAGCTGCTGCAGATTTCTGGCGCATCGCTTTCGCGAAGCCAGAGCATGAAGGCGCTCGATCTGCAGCCCCTCGAATACTGGATCACCCGGGGCGGCAAAGGGGACGATGCCGTCAAGGTGCAAGAGGCAACCGAACTGCAGCCGGGGGATGTTTTGGACGTGCGCTACAACATTTCCGGAAGCCTGGACGGCACGGCGCTCACGTCCGCCGAAGCCGGTCAGTCTCAATAGCGACATGCAAGCCAAGGTGGGGGCGATAATCATGGCAATTCACGAGATCGGTAAGGGCTTTCGCGGCACTCCGTCCGACACTGGAGGCGCGGGAGACAGCGAATATATCTCGTTTCGCGACGTCTGGCGGTTCATGCAGCGCCACTGGTTGATTTTCACACTCTTTACATCGACGGGGCTTGGCGTCGGCGGCCTCTACATGGCGACGACAAAGCCGGTCTATATGGCGAGCACGCGCATCGTCATGGATCCCGCCCAAGGGCGCATCGTCTCGCAGGACGCGTTCACCGGAACGGTCATTATCGAAGCTGCGGAAATTGCAAGTCAGGTCGAGATCGTCAAATCCGAGGCGACGGCACGCGCCGTTGTCGACAAGCTGAACCTCACCGAAGATCCCGAAATCATAGGCAGCATGTCCTGGCAGGCCGCCCTGCATGACAAGCTGCGCGCCATTGTCAGTTTTTTCCGCAATGGCGATGAAGGCAGTGCCAAGGCGGAAGATACCGAAGACGATTTGATGCGACGCACCATGGCGTCGTTTCTGTCCCGGGTCGAGGTCAATCGCGTAGGCCAGTCCTACATTCTGGAGATCGGATACAGTTCGACCGACCCGGAAAAGGCGGCGCGGACGGCGAACGCGATCGCGGAGGCCTATATCAGCACCGGTTTGTCGGAGCGCGCCGAGGCAGCACAGAGTGGCGCCCAATGGTTGGAGACACGCCTGATCGAAGTCGGACGTCAGGCTCGCGAAGCGGCCATGAGCGTCGAGGAATTTCGCGCCCGGAACGGTATCATGGAGATTAGCGCAACCTCGTCTCTCGATCAGCAGCAACTGTCGGAGATCAGCAGTCAGGCCGTTGCGGCGAAGGCCCAAACGGCAGCGGAATCGGCCAAGCTAGCGACCCTCGACCAGCTCATGGCCGGCGGCAAGGTCGACGGCGATGTCGACGAGACAATGAACAACCCGCGCATACAGAAATTGCAGGAAGATCTCGGCGCTGCAACGATCAAGTTGAACAATCTCACCGGCCGATACGATGCCGACAATCCGGCCATCATCGCCGCGCAGCAGGAAATCGATCGTATAAAAGGAGACATGCGCAAGGAATTCGAGCGCATCCAGGCTGTCTACAAGACGAATCTCGACATTGCCAAAGCGCGCGAGAAGCTTCTCAGCGATGAACTCTCTACCCTGAAGGAGGCCGGAACGGACAAGAATCTGGCGCGGGTGGAGCTATCGGAGATGGAAAGCCGGGCGACCACATATCGCCGGATGTATGAGAGCATTTTGCAGCAGCTGATCGGAGCGCTGCAAAAGGAATCGTTTCCGCTCGGCAACGTTCGCGTCGTGACGGCGGCAGCAGTGCCGCTGACGAAGACCTGGCCGAAATCCTCCTTCATCCTGCCGTTTACGGCCATGCTCGGCCTGGCGGCAGGCGTCATGACGGCGCTCCTGCGGGATGGCCTGGATCGTCGCGTCAGCTCCAGCGAAAAGCTGCGACGGGAGCTGGGGATCACCTCGCTGGGACATGTCCCCGTCTACACCACCCCATCTTTTCTGCCGGGAAGCATGGTGGTCGGCAATGCCAGCTGGCGACGAACCATGCTGCCGTTAAGATCGGTGCTCGATACGCCATATTCGCAGTTCTCCGAAGCCTTACGCGGCGTCAAGCACTCCATCGATTCCGCCTTTCCACCCAACGCGCCCATGGTCGTTGGCATAACCTCGGTCGGCACTGGCGAAGGCAAGACCACGATCGCGACCAATCTTGCGCAGCTCTACCAGCACGAGGGCGCCTCCGTCGTACTGGTCGATGCCGACTTCCTCAATGCCAGGCTGAGCTGCGTCGTAACCGAGGCCGGAACGGAGTTCGGCATGGAGGCGCTGAACATCAACGATGTACCGCGCCGCTATGCCGTGGCCCATGAGAGCGGCCCGCTTGTTGCGAAGCTTGATCACGAGCCCGGGGCGGAGATTGCGCACGCGCAAGGCAGCGTTCCGGTCGTCACCGTCGACGAGACCGAGAAATCCGTCGCAGCCTTTCAGCGCTATGGGCATCTGCCCGCGCTCAAGGCTGAGATCGATTTGCTGAAGCGGCAATACAAGGTCATCATCGTCGACATGTCGGCTTTCGAGGATTCTGCGGATACGCGTGTCATCTGCACGTACCTTGAGGGCATCGTCGTCGTCGTCGGGCAGACGAACAAGATGACCGTGGAGAGGTTGTCGGAGGCGCTGGCAAGCTTCGGTACGACAGCGATCAATATCCTCGGTATCATTGCCAACCGCAGCTCCGAGAAGCGTCAAGGCCGTCATACGCGGCTTTTGCGCCGCAGACCGCAAGAGCGCCAAGTACGCGCATCTGCAAGACGCCTCACGGGTCATACCTTGGCGCGGCCGCTCAAGATTACCGTCGGGATAGCAAGTGCAGGGCGGCGCGACATCCTGTCGTCCATCCTTCCGCATATCGCCAGTCAGACCCGCAAGCCCGACGAGATTGTCGTCTGTCTTTCCTCACCGGAAGACATCGATCCAACCTGCCTGCGGAATCTCGACTTCCCGGTTCGGGTGATCATTTGCGAGCGCGGGCTATGCCGTCAGCGAAATCGCATCCTCGAAAGCGTCCAGGACACGGATATCGTCCTTTTCCTCGACGACGATTTTCTGATGACATCCACTTATATCGAGGAGACGGAGCGGCTGTTTCAGCTTCAGCCCGATGTCGCCATGTGCACCGGCACGGTCCTGGCCGACGGAATTACCGGCCCCGGCATTTCCGTTCGCGAGGGCTTGCGCCTGGTCGACGGCAGGCATCGGCGTCGATCCGGCGCCGCAATGCAGATCCGGCCGGTCTACAATGGCTATGGCTGCAACATGGCGATCCGCATGGCAATCGTCAAAGCCGCCACTCTGCGCTTCGACGAAAACCTGCCCTTCTATGGCTGGCTCGAGGATGTCGATTTCAGCAGGCTAGTTGCCCAATATGGCCAGCTTGTCAGCGCCAAGCAGCTCGAGGGTGTTCACCTCGGCACGAAAAGCGGCCGTTCGAGCGGCGTCCGTCTCGGCTATTCGCAGGTAGCGAACCCGCTCTACCTCATGCGAAAACGCACCATGAGCGTGCCGCAGGCAACGATGCAGATCGCTCGCAACCTTATAGCCAACGTTGTCAAGGTCTGGGCACCGGAGCCTTGGGTAGATCGCAAGGGCCGGCTCAGGGGCAACACCATGGCGTTTCGCGATCTGTTCAAGGGCAGGCTGGCACCGCAGAATATCGAAGCATTGGAATAGTCAGGTGGCACACTCATCCGGCTTGGATCACGTCGTCATTATCAACGACCGCTCTACCAGCATAGGCGGAGCGTCGAATCTGGCGATCCTTTCAGCCGGCCTGCTGGAGGAGGCGGGGATCGCCGTGACGTACTTTGCAGGCGATATCGCCGGCTCAGATCCACCGGCGTCCGAAACCATCAATCTCGCGACGCAGCCGCTGACGCAGCAGCCGCGCCTTCGCGCCTTCGCGAGCGGCCTTTACAACCCTCGCGCCTATGCCGACCTCAAAAGTCTTATTTCGCGAGCCGATACCAAGGGCACCATCTATCACGTTCACGGTTGGTCGAAGATCCTGTCTCCTTCGATTTTTCGCGCGCTATGGCCTGTTCGCGACCGCGTTGTTCTGCATGCTCACGATTATTTTCTCTCCTGCCCGAATGGCGGATTTGCCAATTATCGCAGAAACCAGGTCTGCCCTCTGACCCCAATGTCAATCGCTTGTCTAACCACAAACTGCGACAAGCGCGGTTATCACGAAAAGATCTGGAGATCGGCGCGCCATTTAGTGAGGGAGCACTATTTTCCCATCCAGCAGGTAGCCGCCAATATCATCGTCGTACATCAACGCATGCGCGATTATTTCGCACGCGGGCAGATCCAAACAAGCAATATAGAAACGATTCGCAACCCGGTTGAACCTTTCCTCGATCATCCCTCGGACTCGTGGAAGAACCGCGACTTCTTCTTTGTCGGACGACTGGAGCCGGAAAAGGGATTTGAGGATGCTGCCATCGCGGCAAGGCTTGCCGGCGTAAAGCTTCAGGTCATAGGCGATGGCGCCGGCCGGACCCGTCTGGAAAGGGATTTTCCCGAGGTCGTCATTCATGGCTGGAAGTCGAAGGACGAGATGCGGGGCATCCTTTGCGGCGCGCGCGCACTGGTCGTTTCGTCGCGAGTGCCCGAGCCTTTCGGATTGGCAGCACTAGAGGCTGTAACAAGCGGCATACCCGTAATCCTGCCCGATACGGCGCTTCTCGGCGACGAACTCGCTCTGCTCGGGTGCGGGCTAACCTTTCAAAGCGGCCGGGTGGAGATGCTCGCAAGCCGGATACGGCAGCTTGCCGGCGACGACATGCTGCTCCGCTTGATGAGCCTGAATTGCATCCGCCGCTCAGGCGAGATGGCGCACACGCCGCTGTCCTGGCGAGACGCGCTGCTCGCTCTTTACGACCGCATTCTCGAGCGAGCGGACGCCGTCGGGACCAATCCCAGGGCGGCCGTGAACGATAGTTTTTCAATCGCCCGTCGGCTGATCGACGATACCGGTTGAGGCTTGTGGTTAGCCCTGCGCCCGCGCCCTACGCCAATGGGACTAGGTCAATGCCCGCAGGGTCAATTGTCAACGATGAGGGCAGCTGGCAGCTTTTGAAGGAAGCATCGATGTGCTGAGGGGTCAAAGAGATGTTATCGACTTTTGACGGCGTTGCCCACCGCCAGCGATCTCGCGGCGAGGTGAAGCGGGCAGAACGACTGGATCGCTCCAAACGTATTGTCGACCTTGTTCTTTCGGGGCTGGGACTGCTGTTTTTGGCGCCGGCGCTGCTTGTCATAGCAATCGCGTTGCTTCTGGTCGACGGCCGTCCCATCATCTACCGCCATTCGCGCATCGGCCTCGGTGGACGCCCATTCGAATGTTTGAAATTCCGTACAATGCGCAAGGATGCCGACCGGCAGCTCGCGGAATTGTTGGCATCTGATGAGACGCGAAGGCAGGAATGGTTGTCGACGCAGAAGCTCAAGAGCGACCCGCGCGTGCATTGGCTCGGAAAGTACCTGCGCATGACCAGCATAGACGAGTTGCCGCAATTGCTCAACGTTCAGCGCGGCCATATGAGCCTGGTCGGGCCGCGCCCCGTGGTCGCTGCGGAGCTCGAGCGCTATGGGTCCAATCTCTACTGCTATCTAGGGCTTCGGCCGGGCATCACTGGTCTCTGGCAGGTCAGTCGTCGAGCCGAGACCACCTATGAGGAGCGCGTCCAGTTTGACCTGGATTACTTCCATAGCCGCTCGCTGCGGGCCGACTTTGCAATTCTCATAAAGACCGTCGGCGTCGTGCTGCTCGCACGCAACGAAAAAGAACGCCTCACCAAATGAGAAGCGCGGCCATGCCAATCCATACCAGAAGGCAGAAGATCACCAAGATCCAGCGAAGCAGATACTTCTGGCGCGATCCGCCTGGCTGCTTCGATGCGCTAGGATCATGCTTGTCGTCATTCATAAGCTGCTCTGCTTGGTTTCGCATGGCAAATGCCGGCAACCCCTTCTTCTATCGCCAAGAATTTAGATGCGACTCTAGTGTCCAGAACAATAACGTCTGTGAAACAACAACGTCCAGCTCCAGCTTTCCCCATCCACAGGCAAGATTTTATTGCACGGAATCGTGTCCCGAATGGGAGCATTGTACCAATTATCGAGTGCAAGACTGCAAAGCATTGCGCAGTTACATGCTGTACATTGGCAGAAATTATCAACCAAGGAGCGTAAAGACGAGTTTTCACTTGCGTCTAACTTTCACGGCGTTCGGCTGATGGACAGCCTATCGCCTCGCTTCAAAGGTGCCGGTTGGGCCAGTCTAAAACATAGGCTTAGCTCCCGTATGCCGACGGTCATAGGCGACGGAGCATCGACGCTCGTCTCGAAAATCGTCTCGCAGGCCGTGCAGCTTCTGATCTTCCTTGTCGCCGCGCGCGCATTGGAATCGGCTGAATTCGGCCTCTACGCGTTCAGTTCCGCTATCGTGGTCATGCTGGTGGTGATCGCGGAAGGCGGGTGGGGCGAATTTGTGATGAAGGCCGAGTGTAGCGACTCGGAGCTCGATCAGATCGGCACGATTTCGATCATCGCCGGCGTGCTCGTGACAATCATCGGGGCATCTGGCGCCGCCATCGCATGGTTCCTTTTCCACCGTCCGCACGAAGCGCTTCTCCTGGCTCTTTTCAGCTGCTGGTTTTTGCCCTCGTCGCTCTATGCGGTCTACGAGGGACTATTGGTCGCTCGCGGCCTGCTGCGCAAGCAGTCGATTATCCGGATAGCGAGCGAGATTACCGGCCTGTGCGTGACGATAGTGGGTCTTTGGCTCGGGTGGAACGTCTTTTCGCTTGCCGCCGGCCGACTCGCTTCGCAATTGATCTGTCTTGCCGGTTCGGCAGCCGTGCTCGCCTGGCGCCCAAGATTATGCCTGACCTGGCCTTTCGCACGCGAGGTTCTTGGATTTTCAAGTCACATTCTGTCGAACCGGCTGATCCTCTTTCTGCGCTCCTATTCCGGAACAATTGCGATCGGCAGCTTTCTCGGGCTTACGGAGGCAGGCTATTTTCGGGTCGCAGAACGCATCGTCGCGGCGTTTTCGGAACTTATCGGCGAGCCGGCACGGATGCTTGCCTGGACGCTGTTCCGCCGTTCGGCATTGCCGACCGGGTCCGATGGAAGGCAGGTTCGCGACATCGGCTCGGCCGCCACCTTCTTCATGATGGTTCTAATGGCAATCGCCACGCCGATCTATCTCGGCCTCTCACTGATATCGTCCGATCTGATCGACATCATACTCGGCGAAAAATGGGCGCCTGCGGCGGCTCTCGTTGCGATCCTGTCGATGAAGCAAGTTCTGCTCATGCCGGGCTATGTTACGGAGGCCCTATTGTCCCTGTCTGGCAATATCAGGCGCATGCCTCCCACTTTGCTGTTCAATGCCGTGGTTTCCGTCACGCTCATCCTGCTTCTCGCCCCCTTCGGCGTCGTTGCTGCGGCGTGGGGGCAGTGTGCGGCCTCCCTGGTCGCCTTTCTGACGTCGATGCGTCTGCAGAAATACTACGGGGGGCTTGGCTGGGGAGAGGTGATGCGCAAGAGCGGTTATCTTGCGGTCGCAGTCGGGCTGATGGCTGCAGCGGTTTACGGGCTCGGCTATTTTGCAGGATCGCTCAATATTCAGCGCGTGTTGACCGTGCTGCTGCAAGTGGTGGCGGGCGGCGCCATCTATGTCTGCACGCTTCTTGTTCTGAAGAAGATGGGCGGCGGCACGGTTTCCGTCCTGTCGGTCAGGCAATGACGGCGACGATCGGATAGGCACGGATGGGGAAATGCAGGATGACAACTTCTTTGTGGTCCCTTTCATCGTGGTGCGGCCGCACGCGCTCCTCCCTCAAGAGAGCCGCGTAGACGGTCGCCTGTGGGCTTGTTCCCCTTCGCCCTACACGACACGGCTGACTCATCGATCGCCTTTCCACGACGGTTTATGGGCGCCCGCGCCACCTTTGAGGCCGTCATGTCGCCGCCCGCAAGCTAGGCTAGCCGGTTTCATGAACGATATGGCGAGGCTCGCCGGCGACAGACAGGTCGATCGCGGGTCCATTTTCGCGCTGTCGCATTCGATCGACACTTACCCCGAGCTGGGTCGCTGCGAGAGTGCCGGTTTTTGTTTTCGCCTTGACTAGCCTTGCTGGAGAGAGAGGTCCGGTTCGCTCACGGGCGGCTTGTGCGACTGCGCGGCCGTATGCCGTTGCTTGAGATGATCGGCTAGGCGGATCGCCAAGGCCAGCAGCATCAAGGTCGGATTGGCATGGCCGGGCGTCGAAAATACGGAGCTGCCTGCAATGAACAAGCCCTCGATGCCATGAACCATGGCGTTGCCGTCGACGACGCTTGTTCGCGGATCGGCTCCCATGCGCGTGGTGCAAGAAGGGTGGGCCATATCCATGAATACGGAGGCGGCAGCCTCGTCCGCTGCGATCCAGTCCGGCAGCCTTGGTTTCGGCAGCCCGACGCGGGCGAACTCGTCGGAGATGACCAGCGCAAGCCGTCTCACGCTGTCAATTTCGCGCGGGCCAATCTTCCAGTTGATGCGCGGTAAAGGTTGACCGAACCGGTCACGCTGCTCGGCGAGGGTGATACGGCTTTCGGCATCAAGCTGCTGTTCTGCCATAACGTCGAAGCGCAACTCGGTCGACCGATGCGGCAAACCGCGCTTGCGCACGAGACGATCGTAAAGCCCCGTGGTGACCATATCCGCCGATCTCGCGACGGCCAACAGATCCGCCTTGAATGTCTTGGTCGTTCCCTTCGTCAGCCGCCAAAGCGCCGCCCAGGGATCGTCCGGGGCGTAGACCTGAACGGGATAAGCGGCACAATTCGTCAGGCCTTCCTGCGCCTGAATTTCCGGGCTCAAGGAAAGACCCCTCAGATAAAATTGCGTTCGTCCTTCATGGTTTAAGCCATAGAAATTGAAGTGCCGCGCGACGGCGCCGATGGCGCGCGCGGTGAAGCTGCAAAGCGACGTGCGGGGATGGTCGCAGAGATAGCGCCCTACGACATCGTATCCGTTGCCGATACCCGCGGGCAGCACAGAGTTCGACGCAAGCAGGAGGCGTGCATTTTCGATACCGCCGCCACAAAGAATAATGGTATTCGCATGGACGCTTGCGCTCCGGCCTGCCGTACTCCTGAGATCGAGGGACGTTACCCTTCGGCCATGGCTGTCGACGTTGATCCGGGTCACCGTTGCATGCGTGAGAAAATCTATGTTCGCCGCCGTGATATCGAGTGCGAGACGGCCAAATCGTGTCGGCTCGGCGCGTGATTGGCGCATATGACTGAACTGCCAGAAGAACGGCCGTAGCAGTCGCCGATCCAGGCCAAGATCGTCGGGCGTCGAATGCAGCAGGGCAAAGAGGCTTTCGTCGTAGCGATTGGGTCCGAGGTTCAGCAGTTTACCGGCTCGGTCAAGAGCCGGCAGTAATTGACTGTGCTCGATCGGCCAGCCGGAAAGCGGCAGCCAGGGCCGACTGCGGAAATCCATCTCGTCAAAGGCGGCGCACTTGCCGATCCAGGTGTGGCTGCTGCCGCCAAGCAGGCGGTTTCGCAGCTCAAATGCCGGAATATCGTTCAGCCATGCCAGCCTGCCGCCGTAGCCCCGCCCTTCGGATAAGGCATTCCGCGAGACGAAGGGCTGGCCGATGTTTTCGACAGAGTTTAGCGCTTGAGTTTCGGCCTCGTAGCTGTGGCCGCCGCTCTCGATGACGAGAACGCGTATCCGCGTATCGGCGAGCTCGCGCGCGATCGCAATTCCAGCCGGACCACCGCCGACAATGGCAATATCGGCATATATTTCAATGCCATGCGGCATAGATCTCAAGTCGCGACTAATCATGATCGTTTTCCCACCCACTTTCCCATTTTCTACCAGCATCGCGGGCGCGCGGATAATTGTTCGATTGGCATAGGCAGGGGTGATGTCTACCGATTTCGGATAGGTGCTCTGGCCGGTTCCGCTGCTCTTTTTAGTCGGAAGTCCATGCTGAAAATGCGGTAATCACGCGATAGGCTCTTCATCAAATGCCTATTTTCCGGGGGAGCGAAATTATGGCCAAGGTGGGGTTGCGGGAATGGTTGGCGCTCGCGCCGGTGTTTGCCTCTGGCAAATTGGCGCGTTACAGCGACGAGACCGGTGGCCCACTGGGACGTTTCGAAGCCGATTTTTCGACCAAGTTCGGCGTTCGCCATGCGCTCACCATGAGCAGCGGGACCGGAGCTCTGATTTCCGCACTGGTCGCTGCCGGTGTCGGACCCGGCGATGAAGTGCTGGTGCCGGCCTACACGTGGATCGCAACCGCCGCGGCTCCGCTGGCAGCCGGTGCGGTGCCGGTTCTGGTCGATATCGACAACACGCTGACCATGGATCCGCAAGATATTCTGCGCAAGATCACGCCGCAGACGAGGGCGATCATTCCGGTGCATATGTCGAATATGGTATGCGACATGGACAGCATCATGCGGATTGCCCGCGAGAACAATCTCCTAGTCATTGAAGATGCCTGTCAGTCTGTCGGACTGCGCTACAAGACCAAGCGTGTCGGCGCGATCGGCGATGCCGGCGCATTCAGCTTCAATCAATTCAAGAACATAAGTTGCGGTGAGGGCGGTGCTGTCGTGACCAACGATGCGCGGCTGTTTGCGCGTGCCCGGATGTACCACGATATTGGATCCATGTTTCGCGGGCATCTCGACAATGCCAATGAACCGCCTCTGCTGGGAGTGAATTTCAAAGCCAGTCAGATCCAGGGCGCTATGCTGAACGTGCAACTGAAGAAGCTCGATCCCATGATCGCCCGCATGCGCGAACGCTACGATGTGATGAGCGAGATCTTCTCCAAGAACACGAACCTCGTTGTCGGCCCGCACAACGATGTCAACAACGCTGCGGGACTTCACGTCATCTTCGAAACATCGGAGGAGGCCAAGAGATTTGCCGAGGAAAACAGGCGCGGCGTCTATCGGCTCTTCGATTCCAGCCGCCATGTCTATACCAACTGGCAGCCAGTTCTGCAGCAACGCACCGGCCATCCGGCGATGAACCCCTTCCTCTGGACGGATCGGAAGATCGAGTACACGCCGGATATCTGCGCGCAGACCCTCGATATCCTGAAACGCAGTTGCCGGATCAGTCTTGGGGAGAATTACCCCGTGGCGCTAGTCGCTTACATGGCAAGGCGAATGTCGCGGCAGGCAAAACCGAGAAACGACCACCTCTATTACGCGACGGTCTAGCATGGAAAGTATCGGGCCCGACACCATCGATGTTTGGAGTTGGAAGTTGGACATGCCGCCGCCCGATTTAAGCACGTCTGCGGCGCTGCTGTCGCTTGACGAATGCATTCGGACAATCCGCTTCGTCCACGATCGAGACAGGCAGCGCTTTATCGCTGCCAGGACCGGCATGCGCATCATTTTGGGGCGTTATCTCGGAATTTCACCGCGATCGATAGGCTTCGATTATGGCGACAACGGAAAGCCTTTCGTGCAGGCTTACGGTGCTTACCCCATTCACTTCAATCTCAGCCATAGCGCAGATCTGGCAGTCCTTGCCGTTTCTGACCGCTACGAACTCGGCATCGATATCGAGGAAGTTCGTTTCCTGAAGGAAGACATTGCAAAATGGTTCTTTTCCCGCCGGGAATACCAAGCGCTTCGATCTCTACCGGCAGATCGCTACATGGATGGCTTCTATCGGTGCTGGACACGCAAGGAAGCGTTCATCAAGGCTCACGGAGCGGGGTTGTCGCTGCCCCTGGACAGTTTCGACGTGACCTTCGACAGGTCGGCTGAATCGCGACTGGAGCGGCTGGAGGGGGATACCGGCGCACCCGCAAACTGGGTCGTCCTGGAGCTCGAAACGCCGATCAACTTTGCCGGCGCCGTCGTTGCCTCGACCGGAGGACACCGCGTATGCCTGCGCTACCGCAACGAGGGCATAGGTCAGTTGGTTAATCTCGCATCGAGGACGTAACGCCCGTCGGTCGCATCGAAATGGTGGCAGCCGTAGAGACCCGCCTTGAAGCCCGGCGTTATCGTGCGAATGCGGCGCTCGCGATAATCGTCCGTCGTAAGCCTCTCGATCTCCATGATATTGAGCCCATAACCATAGATGCCGTGCGTGTTGTTCTGCGAGGGGCGCAAGAGCCTGCCCTCATGCTCGAGGATGCGACCAGCACCGCGGGCGTGCGTGCTTCCGATAACGACAGGATTCCGCTTGTGGGGCTTTATGTTCTTGAGGGCCGGGCCATCGACCTCGAATAGATAAAGCTCGCTGCAGTGATCTTCGTAGGCATGAAAATCGGACAGATTGGTGAATAGCCACCATTTGCCGCCGTGGCGGATCAAAACGCTGTCGGCCGGCGATTGGCCTTCGAAGGCCGTGGCATGGAGCTCCCATTTCAGCGGAAACTCGCAGCAGCGCCAGACCTCCAGGCGCTTGGCGTGATGCGTTTCCGGTATCATGAAGATCTCATCGCCATCGCGAAATACGAACGGATAGGAAAGGTGATAGGGGCGTTCCAATGCGACCCCGACCCGTGTGAGCGCGTCGCCGTCGAAGCAGCCGACCGCGATATGGGCCTTGCGGTCGCCGCGGGAATAGGCTTCGTAAAACAGATAGCATTTACCCTGATGTTGGAACAGGAACGGATCCGCCTTGATGCTGTTGTCGGCGGGCGGAATTTCGACGGCGTTGCTGGGATCGAAGTCACCGATGTGACCGCGACCGGTATAGAGAGTCCAAATCGCGGAGTCGGCACGGAGTCTCGCGCTGATCGACCTGAACGCCTTGCGTGAGATTGAACCTGCGACGATGCGTCCGTAACGAAGGAGATTGCCGAGCGATGGCGCATGCGCGCCAACTTCGTCGACGAAGGCGGACGGATTGAAGCGCCTATTGTCGGCCAACCGCGCCAGTTCGCGCATCAGCAGCGTTACGCTTCGCTCCCGCACGAAGGCGCTCAATCTCGCCGCGCTCGGTTTGATGTTGAATGCCGCCCGGGCGATCTCCAGCCGGTCGGCGCTACCGCCACACTTCGCATAAAGGACCAGGTCGGCTGTGGAAGCGCCGGCAAGAACCTCGGCGTAGCCAAACCAATCCGCATCGACGGATCGCCGATCAGAGAGATTGAAGGCCCATTCCCCGAACGGCAAGGCGGCGATTGTCTCGTCGCCTATGCTCGTTGGAATCATGCGTATGATGAGGTCGAGCTTCAGGCGGCGCAACGATGCCGCAGTGATATTGTCGGCGGCGCAGGTCTTGTCGTTGCCTGCATCGTAGACATCGATAAAATGGTGGCGGCTACTGAAGTGCTTTGGCGAATAGGCAGGTTGACGAGCAAGTGTACTGGCCTCCAGTCGCGCGCCCCACGATAACAGCCTCGACACCTTGCTGTCCCCAAACGCATGCGAATGGGCGAATACGGCAGCCAACTCCAGCCAAGGAGCCGCGATAATGCGATCGAGGATCATAAGTTCCCAATTTTCGAGCGCTCGCCCGCGCGCGATGAGAACGCCTACCCTCAATGGCTTGGTTTTGTTCATAGCCGTTCCCCCTGTAGCTTGGCTTCATGCTGGCTCATGGGATGAGCTCTAGCTGCCGGAGAGCTTTCCGGAGAGAGACGACGCCAGGCCGCGAATTCCGCTGTTGGTCAGCGAATCTTCATGCCAGCCATCAACGTCGACCACCGAACAATCGCTGGCAATCGCATCTCCCCATCCAAACAGTAACTGGCGGGCGCGAGGGTGGTTGGCGCTGCTTCGCAGCAGCACGACGCTGGGATCCTTTATTTGAGGCGGCTTGTAATGGCGTGCCGCCGTCATCAGCAGTTTGGTAACGGCCCCGTTTGCTTCCTCTTCGGGTGAGTAGCGACCCGCCTTGACGCCAAACCTGGTGAGAAGCGACTGGGAGAGGTGGAATTGCTTGAGATAGTCGATCAGCCGAATGCGCCGGGACAACAGTTTTCCGGTATAGTAAGCAAGGCGCTTACGCCGCCGCTCTCGGTTCCATCGTGCTTGCTCCCGTTTCGGCAAGGACGCGAAATAGCCCGGAGCCCATGCATCGATGATTGCCGTGACGCCGACATCTATGCCTCTTTCGCGCAGCTGCCGCGTGACTTCCATCGCAAGGACACCGTTGACGCAGAGCCCGACCACGGCCACACGTCCGGCTACCTTGTCGACCTGCATGGCATCGATCGCAAGGCGGGCGATATCCTCGATTTTCAGGCGGTCCAGGCCGTTTTTCAAATCGGCATGGAACATGTTGACATTGTACACCGAGATGGCGTCCGGCAGCTCATTGGCGAGGCGATAATAGAGAAACGGATGGTTGAGCGTATAGACCGCGCCCGTACCAGCACCGTGCTTGCAGACGATCAATTCCCACGGGTTTACGACCTTTTCTGGTGGCTTCCCGATCTCTTCGGTGTTGAAGATCGCCGCTGCAAAGCCCGCAAACGTCGGCTGCTTGAATAGAAGCTGCAATGTCGGAGCTGCATCGAATCTTGCGCGTGTTTCCGATAGTAGTCGGAGCGCGAGAAGCGAATGGCCACCGAGCGCGAAGAAATCATCATCCGGGCGTATTTGCGGGACCTGTAGGATCTCTTTCCACAGCTCAGCAAGCGCTTCCATTCGCGTATCCGGCGGCGATTTGTTTGTGATGGCGCCATCCAGCTGCGCAGCCTTGGCGGCAGCCGCCATGTGCCGGTTCGGCGCAACGAGCGAAGAAAGCGGCGCCTCAGGGTGATCGAGAGCAATTTCATAGGCATTCCTCCATAGCTCCAGGAGGCTTTCGATCGTGCTGGCGTCGAACAGGTCGGCATTGTATTCGATCGACATGCGCCAGCCGGTCGGCCGGCCTATCATGATGAAGCTCAGATCGTAGATGACGCCGGGCGATTGGGAGGGCGAGCTGATGAGCTCGAAGCCGCCATAACGGTGGTCTTCGAGAAATGCCTTCTGCAGATTGAAATTGACCGAGATCAATGGATTGCGCGCCGGATCGCGCACCGGGTTGACGAGTTCGACAAGCTTGTTGAACGGCATACGCTGATGGTTCAGTGCGCCTTCGATCGTCCCGCTGACGGAACGGATGTGCTCAGCAAAGCTGACGTCAGAGCGAAAATCGAAGCGCAGTACGAGGTTGTTGATGAATACGCCGATCATGTCTTCCAGGTCGCTGTGTTCGCGGCCGGCAATCTGCGAGCCGAACAGAACGGTCTGGGCCTGCGTCAACCGGTGGAGAGCCGCGCTGAGGACCGCCGCTCCAAAACTATATTGCGAAACGCGGTGCGCCCGCGCTGCGGCGTCCATACGATCTGTGAAGGCCGGCGGCTGCGGGATGGCAAGAATGTCGCCGCGATTGGTCTTGACCTGGCCGCGAGGGCGATCGGGGCTGACTTCGAAATAAGGAGCGCCCAGCAGCGTCTCTCGCCAGAAGGCCTTCTCCGTCTCGAAACCGTAGCTTTGTAAATATTCCTGTTGCCAGAGAGCGTAATCGCCGTATTGCAACGGCAATTCTGGCAGGACGGGTGCACGTCCGGCATCGATCGCAGCCGCGATTTCACCGACCTCCCGTCCGAGAACGCGGATGGACCAGCCGTCGAAGCAGCTCTGATGCGCCGTGATCAGCAGGAAGCCGCGCTCATTTTCAGCCATCAGCAAGGTCACCCGGAATAGGCCGGGCGTGTCGAGGTGGAACGGCGCTTGGGCGGTCTCCTCGCCGATCGACAGGATTCTTGCCTGGCGCTGTTCCAGCGGCATGCCGCGAAGGTCGATCACCGACATCTTGAAATTCACGTCGCTGACGGCCTGCTGGAACGGCTGGCCGCCCCTTTCGATAAACCGGGTTCGGAGTATTTCGTGACGCTGAATAGCCTTTCGGAAAGCCGCCTCAAGGGTCGAGGCCTTGAAGGTTCCTCGGATTTCCCATCGGACCGCGACATTGAGAGCCGGATTGCCGGGGTTGAGTTGATCGAGGATCCAGCAGCGCAACTGTGTCTGCGTGCAAGGAAATTCGCCGATAATCTGCGGTTCGACAAACGGACCGCTTGGACTATTGTCAACAGTACTCATAGAGATGCCCCCAGGCCGCGACGAGCGCCGTTACGAAAATCTCGTAGTGATGGTATGCGCAGCTGAACAGTGTCGGACAAATCCTCTCCTTGGCTTTCAGCAAAGGCCGCCAGCGCGGCGATCGTCGGATGGCGCAACAGGTGCTTTGCTTCCAAAGGCAAGCCGCTGTCGCGTATGCGGGCGGCGATCCGGAATATGGCAAGCGAGTCTGCGCCGAGCGCGTAGAGATTGTCGTCGGCGCCGATATCGCTAAGGCTCAGCACATCCTGCCAGATCGCCAGTAATCGCTGTTCCATCTCGGTCTTCGGTTGGATTTTGGTTGGTGCGGCTTCGCGCTGCGGCACGCCGCGCTGCTGCAAGGTCTTGCGGTCGAGCTTTCCATTGGCGGTATGCGGCAGTTCGGCTTCCATCACCCAGAAGCTCGGCACCATATGCGCCGGCAAATTGGCTTTGGCATGTGCCGCTAGATTAGCTACCGGGATATCGCTGCCGCCTGCATTCGGCACGATGTAGCAGACCAGCGAACGATCGCCCTTGGCGTTCTCGGCAACGACGGTCGCGCATTGGCGCACGCCGTCCGCCTTGGATATGACGGCCTCTATGTCGCCGAGCTCGATGCGGAAACCGCGCAGCTTGACTTGCTGATCGCGCCGGCCAAGCAATTGCAGGGAACCATCCGCCAGTCGCCGCCCGATATCGCCGGTCTTGTAAAGACGCATCGGCCTGCCGATGGCAAAGCAATGCGGAACGAAGGCCTTCTCGGTCAAATCGAGACGATCGAAATAGCCTTCAGCAAGCCCGTCGCCGCCGATGTGCAATTCACCGACAACGCCGACCGGCGCGACATTCTCGCTTTGGTCGAGAATGAAGAGTTGGGTATTGGCTATGGGATGGCCGATCGTGATCGGCTGGTCGGCATCCGTGATACGTTGCAGTGACGACCAGATCGTCGTTTCCGTCGGTCCATACATGTTCCAAAGTTCGCCGCCGATCGTAAGCAGGGAACGCGCCAGTTCCTTAGGCAGGGGCTCGCCGCCGCAGAGCATCTTCAGCGACCGCCGATCCTTCAGCCCGGCCTCGACCAGCATCTGCCAAAGCGTTGGCGTTGCCTGCAATACCGTGGCGTCATGGTCGCAAATGAGCTTGACGAGCGCAAAACCGTCCTGGACCTGGCCGCGGCTGGCAATGACGACCTTTCCGCCCGATATCAACGGCAGATAAAGTTCCAGTCCGGCGATATCGAAGGAAATCGTCGTGACCGCGACCAGCGTATCCTTTGCGCTAAAGCCGGGCTCCTTGCCCATGGAAAGAACGAAGTTCGTCAGGGATCGATGCGAAACTTCCACGCCCTTCGGCATGCCGGTCGAACCGGAGGTGAAGATGATGTAGGCAGATGCGGTCGTATCGACAGGCAAGGTCTTCAGAGGAAGCCCGGTCATCGAGCTGATCGCCTTGGCATCCTGATCGAGCCGGATAACGGGTGTGTCCGAGGCGGCAAGCTGGGCCATGTCGTCGCTGTCGCAGATCAGGCCGCCGATGCGGGCTATATCCAGGGTCTGCCGCAGGCGCGGTTCCGGATGAGCTGGATCCATCGGCACATAGGTATGTCCTGCTTTCATGACTGCGAGAAGGGCGACGATCATGTTCAGCGAGCGTTCGATCAGGATTGCGATGCGCTGGCCGGGATCGGGGAGCGCCATCTGGAGGTATAGAGCGAGCTGGTTGGAGCGGGTTTCCAGCTCGCCGTAAGTGATCGACTGGCCGTCATGTTGGGCAGCGACAGCGTTCGGCAGTTCGGCTGCCTGCTTGGAGAAGAGCGAGAAGACGAATTGATCGTGATCATAGGGCGTGACCGTCCGATTGAGATCGTCGGCCAACCAGGACTTTTCCTCCGCTGAGAGCAGCGGCAGTTCGCCGACCTTGTGATCCATATCCTTGGCCAAGGCTGCTGCCAGCGTCGAGAAGTGACCGATCCACCGCTCCACGGTTGCGCGGTCGAAAACATCGGCATTGTAGTCGACATCGATACGGATGTGATCAGGCGCCTCGATCATATTGAAAAACAAATCGAAGTTGGAAAAGGCCTTTGCGTTCGGCTCCATAGTCGGCTTGAGGTCGCCAAACGACGATCCGCCGGCCATGCGCTCGAGGTTGAACTGGATTTCCGTCAGGGGCAGGCGCCGCGGATCGCGTTTGGCGCCCAGTTTGTGCACGAGCGTACCATATGTGTAATCCTGGTGCTCGAAGGCCTGGAAGACCAGCTGTTGCGTTGCCTTCAGATGGGCTGAAAACGGCTCAGCCAGCGATACAACCTGGCGCAGCGGCAGCAAGTTGACGCAATGACCGACGAGGATCTGGTCGCCGAGCAGGCTTTGACCGGCTGACGGAATGGCGATGACGATATCGTCCTGGCCGGACAATCGCGACACCATCACCTGCAGCGTCGCAAGCAGGGTGGAGAACAGCGTGGCGCCCGATTTCGCGCCTTTTTTCTTCAGCGTCTTGTAGACTTCGGCATCGATGTAGCCGGTGCAGCTTCCGCCTGCGAAGCTGCGGTATTCCGGGCGCGGGCGATCCAGCGGCAGGTCGGGAAGATCGGGAACCGTCTTGAATTGATCGAGCCAGAATTGCTCCGTCGCCTGGCATTTCTCCGGCCGGGGAGAAAGATCCGTCGAATAGGTCGCAAAGGAGAGCGCCGGCTGAAATTCCGGAACATTGCCCGCCCTATAGGCCTCGTAGGCCGCGGCCAGTTCTTCGACAAAGGTATTGATCGACCAGCCGTCGCAGATGATGTGATGGGCCGTAAAGACCAGCACGTGCTTTTCGGAAGCCAGCTTGACGATGCTGACGCGGACAAGGGGGCCGTTGATCAGGTCGAAGGGCGTGCGCGCCTCATCCTCGACGATCTCTGCAAGACCCTCCTCATCGACGCCTTCAAGGATCGGCAGATCGAGCTTGAAGTCAGGAATGAACTGGAAATGCTCGCCGCCCCGGTCAAAGCGAATATGAAACGCGTCGTGGCGCGCAATGACCGTGTCGCAGGCCTTCTGGATGGCTTTTTCATCCAGCTTTCCCTCCAGCGTCAGCGAAAACGACTCGTTGAATGCGCAGGAGGCCTCGTCACCCGCCTGGGCGGCAAGCCATATTTCCGTCTGCGCTTCCGTCAGCGGTGCGGATTGGGGCCGCGCGGCCGGCGCCGGCGTCTGCTTTGCAGATAGGGTTGGCACTTCCTTGACCGTGAATATCCCGACCGCCTGCATCGCATCCAGGCTGTCATGGAAGGCCTTCGCGATGGAGCGGAAGTCATCTTCGGTATGGGCTGTTGTCAGGAAGCAGGGATAGCCGTCCTGTATATGGATGCCATTCAGCCGCATCTGGGCATAGAAGAGCGCACCGAGCGGATCCTGGCTGGAGAAGTCGGTGGCGAACCAGCTCTTGTAGCCGTGAACGACATCGCCGATGCCGCGCCTGGCAAGATCGGCCCTGATCTCTGCGACCAGCGCCTCCGTTCGCTCGGCGACGCGGTTATAAAGGACGGATCCGTCTCCCTTGATATGGCGCAGCACGGCATTGGCAGCGGCGAGTGTCAGCGGATGGCGGACGAAGGTGCCGGCAAAGAACGTCGGAGCCGTCATGGGGACAGAGCTGTCGCCATAAGCCCAATAGCCGCCATCGAGCGCATCCATGAAGCGCGCGCTGCCGACGAGTACGCCGATCGGCATTCCGCCACCGACGACCTTGCCATAGGTCGCCAAGTCGCCCTTGATGCCCCAGATCGCCTGCATGCCGCCCGGATCGACACGGAAGCCGGTGACGACCTCATCGAAGACCAGGGCAAATTCGGATCTTGTGGCGATATCGCGCAGTTCCAGGACGAACTCGCGCGGCTGCAATTCGGGATGACGGCTCTGGATCGGCTCGATGACGACAGCCGCTATATCGGCTGCATTGGTACGGATGAAATCGAGGCTTTCGGGCGCGCCGTAACGCAGGACGGTCATGTTCGACACGGAGGCCATCGGGATGCCCGAGGCGACTGGCAGGGCGATCGGCTTGTCGGCGTTGTTGCGGCCCTTGACCAGGACCTCGTCGAATTGGCCGTGATAGTCATTGGCAAAGACCACGACGCGATCGCGGCCGGTGACCGCACGGGCAATCCGCATTGCAGCCATGACAGCCTCGGAACCGGTATTGCAGAAGGTAACCCGCTCGTGGCCGGTCATCTCCGCAATCATCTTTGCGACGTCGCCGGCAAGCGGCGTCTGCGGGCCGATGGCAAATCCACGGTCGGCCTGATCTTTGACCGCGTCGATCACGAAGTCCGGCGCATGCCCGAAGGCCGTCTGCCCGAAGCCGTTGACCAGATCGACATATTGGTTGCCGTCGACATCCCAGATATAGGCGCCCTTGGAATGGTCGCAGACGATCGGGAACACCATCTCCTTCCAATCAGCCCGGAAGCCCGACGCGGAACGTGGATCGGCGAGGTGGCCGCGATGCTCCTGCGTGAATGCCTTGGATTTGGCGTTCCTGGTCTCGTAGGCCTTGGTGAGAGCGGTGATGAAATCCTGCTTGGCGGGGGAAATCTCCGACGTCACGCTCTTGGCATTTGGGCGATAGAGCTTGATACGTTCGGTGCCGAAATCGCCCTCGGCTGTGGCAACGGAGACGGGTTTGCTTGGCGCAGCAGGCTGTGGCGGCGGCGAAGCCGGCGCGGCCGGCATTGCACTCGGAGCCAGGGGTGCCTGAGTGCCGCCTTGCATGGCTTGCAGCATCAGCAACTGTTGAGAAAACAGCGATTGCGCCATCTGGATCTGGGATTGCATCACGGTAGCGAGATCCGATGCCGCAGCCGGCATCGATGCGACTTGTGGAGCAGGGGACACGGTCGGCATCTGCAGCGGCATGGGCGGCATCGGGGCAGCCACAACGGGGGAGGCGGCTGGCAACGGATCGGCCACTTTTATCGCATCCGGTGGCATCTGCCGATCAAGATGGGCTGCCAGATCGGCGACAGAGGGAATATCGCTCAGCAATTCCCGGAAAGAGATTTTGACCTTGAAGTCCTTCTCGATGCGTTGCGCAAACTGGCCGACGAAAAGCGAGTCGAAGCCAAGCTCCAGAAATGTCGCTGCCCTTTCATCCGGCCCGAGCGTTTCACCAGACATGTCGCTCAAAAGGGTCAGAAGCGTGGTTTCCAATTGCGGCAGGCGGTTGGAGGCTGGAATTGGTGAGGCAACATTCATCGCGCGATTCTCCTCGGTGATGTTGACGTCAGAGACTAAGGTCTCGGTTGTGGGAGGATTGTTCGGTTCGGCGTGCGCCCGAAGCGTCGATGAGCGTCGCGCGGATGGCGGCGCATCGATCCAATGGCGCTGCCGCTGGAATGGATAGGTGGGCAAAGCCAACCGCTGCTGCGCCAGCGAAGGAATGGCCGGCCAATTGAGCGGGCAGCCTGCCATCCACAGCTTGCCATGTGCTTCGGCCAGGGTTTCGGCGGCCGCGGAGGCTCGATCATGTTCGGGCAAGGATTGGACGACGGCGGCAAGGCCGTCCCTTGCGATCGTTTGTGCGGCAAAGACCGACAGCGTGCGCCCCGGCCCCACCTCAAGGAGCACCGGCTTGCGGTCGCGGCAAAGCGTGGCCAGACCGTCGGCGAAGCGAACAGCGTCACGGCAATGCATGGCCCAGTAATCGGGCGATGTCGCCAGTTCGGTGGTCTGCCAGTCGCCCGTGACGCCTGAGATGAAGGGCAGGGTCGCGGTGCCGTAGGTCGCTTTCTCCGTCTCTTCGCGCAGCGCGAGAGCTGCGTCCTTCATCATGGCCGAGTGAAAGGCGTGCGACGTATGCAACCGGCTGAAGGCTATATCGGCGGCGGCAAGTGCCGCGCATACATTATCCATGTCGCCAAAGGGGCCGGAAATGACGCAGAGCTTCGGCGCATTGATCGCCGCGATCTCGACGGCGCCATGCAGATGGGAAGCCGTCGTGTCGGCGTCGGCGCGAACGGACACCATCGCTCCTTGCGGCTGATGCTGCATCAGGCGTCCGCGATTGGCCACGAGACGCAAGCCGTCTTCAAACGAAATGACGTTGGCGAGCGTGGCGGCTACAAACTCGCCAACGCTATGTCCGATCATGGCGTACGGTTTGACGCCGCGGCTGAGCCACAATCGGGCAAGCGCATATTCGACAAGATAGAGGCAGGGTTGGGCGATCCGCGTTTCGCGCTGCTCATCGGCGATAGCCTGCGTCACGGGGCCGGTATGGCAGATATAGTCGCGTAGATCGAGCCCGAGCGTCATTTTCAGAAGCTCGGAACCCCGGTCGATCCAGCGGGCAAACTCCGGCTCGGAGCGGTAAAGCCCGGCGCCCATGCCGACATATTGGGCGCCCTGGCCGGGAAACATGAATGCGACGGGGGGCTGGTCGGCAGCGACAAGGGATTGATGGCTGTCCGTCGTCAGCTTGATGATCGCTTCCTCGACGCTTCCGGCGGCAATGGCCAACCGATGACCGAACTCGCGCCGTCCCGTTTGCAGCGTGTGCGCCAGCTGCGCTATCGAAAGCCTCGGGTTCTCGGCGAGATGATTGCTCAGATTTGCCCGCATCTCCGCGATGGCCGGCTTGTTGCGCGCCGAAAGAGGGAGGATGTAGTGGCCCTCCACCTCTTTCGACGTCGTCGACGGGTGAGGGTGCTCTTCGAGAACGATATGAACGTTTGTGCCGCCGACGCCAAAGGCGCTGACGCCGGCTCTTCGTGGTGCCGGTCCCTGCGGCCATGCGCTCGCTGTTGTCGGGATGTAGAACGGGCTTTTTTCGAGATCGATACGCGGATTGGGCTGACGATAATTGGGCATCGGCGGGATCTTGGCGCAACGCAAGGCCATTGCCGTCTTGATAAGCCCCGTAACGCCCGCTGCCACGTCGGTATGGCCGATGATGCCCTTGACCGAGCCAAGCGCACAGCTGGCCGCCCCCGGTGCTTCATCCGCGAAGACTCGCGTCAATCCAGTGAACTCGATGGGATCTCCGAGCGGCGTCGCGGTGCCGTGGCACTCGATATAGCCGATGCTCGAGGGGGCGACGCCGGCATTGGCGAGGGCCGTGGCAATCGCCTCCGCCTGCCCCTCCACGCTCGGCGCCGTAAAGCCGACCTTGTCGCTGCCGTCATTGTTGATGCCGTAGCCGCGAATGACCGCATAGATGTGGTCGCCATCCCGCAGGGCGTCCTCATGGCGCTTCAGCAGGACGACGCCTGCACCGCTTGCAAAGACCGTGCCGGCGGCGTCGGCGTCGAACGGCCGGCAAGTCCCGTCGGGCGAGGCCATGCCACCTTCCTGGTAGATGTAGCCTCTCTTTTGCGGAATGGTGACCGAGACGCCGCCCGCAAGAGCCATGTCGCAGCTATAGGTGAGGAGGTTCTGACACGCCTGCGAAACGGCGAGGAGGGAGCTTGAGCATGCCGACTGCAAGGTAAAGGCAGGCCCGCGCAAATTGAGCTTATAGGCGATCCGGGTCGCCAGCGCATCGTTGAGCGCGCCGACCAGTTCGTGGAAGCAGCCGACCTGGTAGTTCGATGTGAACTCCTCGGCCTTTGCGCGGTCACGCAGGACGTTGTTGATCAGATAGGTCGGCATCGAGCAGCTGGCGAACACCCCGATAAGGCCGGCATAGCGCTGAGGATCGTAGCCGCCGTCTTCAAGCGCCTCCCAGCATATTTCGAGGAAGATCCGATGCTGCGGATCGGTTACCGCAGCTTCGCGCGGAAACATGCCGAAGAATTCCGCGTCGAACATGTCGGCGCCATCCAGATGAGGCCTTGCGGCGACATAGTTCGGCTGCGCTCGCTCTTCGTCGGTGAATGCGTCTTCGATTTCATCCGGCGAGAAAAGCGAAAAGGCGTTCTTTCCCTCGAGCACAAGCTGCCAGAGCGCCGGCACCGAAGGAGCGCCGGGAAAGCGGCCGGACATGCCGACAATGGCTATTTGCCCGGAAATTTGCTCGCTCAGGTCCTCATTGTCTTCGAAATCACGCTGTTTGCCGTTTTCCTGGTGATTCCGTTTCATAGAGAGCTCCTGCGGATATGAGAAATAGCCTTTTTCTGAAGTGCTGCGCGCTGAGCGGCGGCGGCAATGCGTGTCGGGCCTGGCGTGCGCCCATCCAGATGAAGCGCCAGTTCCCGAATTGTCGGATAACGCAGCAACGCGACCACATCGATCGCGCGACCGAGCGCCTCTTCAAGGCCGGCATGAATCTCCAAGAGCTGCAGGGAGGTGCCGCCGAGGTCGAAGAAGTTCCTGTCGAGATCGACGCTTTCGAGAGCCAATGCGTCTTGCCACAGGGTCGTCAGCAGCTCTTCAGTCAGGCTCCTGGTGTCCGTTGGCCGTGTCTGGGCTTCGATCGGCGGAGGCAGCAGTTTCGAGCGATCGACTTTGCCCGCCGGTGTCAGCGGCAAGGCGTCCACGATGACCGCGGCATTCGGGATCATGTAGGCCGGAAGAGCGGCGCGCAGCGTCGCCATGACGCCTTGCGCCAGGTCGGCGCCCGCGCCTAAATGGCTCTCCTTCGGGCACAGATAGGCAACGACGCGCTTCAGGTTTTCGCCCTGCGTATGGCAAAGCACGACGCCATCGGCAAGGCGTGGATCGCGCCTGAGCGCGGCTTCGATTTCATCGAGCTCGATGCGTTTGCCGTTGATCTTGATCTGCCGGTCGCGACGCCCCTTGAAGGTGACGGTGCCGTCCGGCTTCAGGCAGGCCACGTCGCCCGTCAGATAGAAGCGTGTCCTGCCATCCTTGGTCTCGACAGTCACGAATTTCTGCTCCGTCAGCTCAGGCCGCTTGAAATAGCCGATGGCAAGGCCGTCGCCCGATATCGCCAATTGACCTTCAATGCCGGCAGGAAGGATGCGCAGCTCCTCGTCCAATATCGCGATCCCCGTATGAGCAATAGCCTTGCCGATCGGCAGCTCCGGGCCGGAAAAGCTAGGCAAGACCGGGAAGGCGGTGGCAAAAACGGTCGTCTCGGTCGGCCCATAGACATTGCTGAGCCTGCAACCAGGATGGTGCTCCAGAAAGCGTCGGGCGTGAACAGCCGAGCCGACCTCGCCGCCGAAGAGAATGTGCCGAAGCCTCGGCAGGGATGCGTGGCCATGGTCGGCAAAGAGATTGAACAGTCCTGTCGTGAGGAAGGAGATGCTCACATCCGTTGCCCGCATGAAGTCTGTCAGACGCGAAATGGAGAAATCGGCGTCGGGCATGATCGCCAATGTGCAACCATTGAGAAGCGCACCCCAGATTTCAAAGGTCGAAGCGTCGAAGGAGATGGTGGCGGTGTGTAGAACGACATCATCGCGACGGAAATCGATATAGGTCTGGTCCAGGACAACCCTGGCGATGCTGCGATGGCAGATCATCGTGCCCTTGGGCCGCCCGGTCGAGCCAGAGGTGTACATGACATAGGCGAGATCGCCGCCCGTTATCTCCACGGTGGGTGCGGCAGTCCCAGTTTGGCGCGCCATCTCGGCGATCAAGGCATCTGCCTCGATGACCTGACCGCTCATGCTCGGCACGCTTGCCAGCTTGTCGGCATAGGCGGGGTCGACAAAAACGACCTTCGGAGCACATTCCGCGATAACGAAATCGAGGTGCTCGACCGGAAATGCAGGATCCAGGGGAAGATAGGCGCCGCCGGCTTTCAGAATGGCCAGGGTGCAGATGACCGCATTGACGCTTCGCGGCAGGAAGAGGCCGACGATATCGGCCTTTTGAACGCCGGCGCCGATCAGGTACTGTGCGAGCGCGTCGGATATGCGATCAAGATCGCGATAGTTGATGCGGGTGTCGCCGAAGACGAGGGCCGTCGCCTCCGGTGCCGCGCTAGCTTGGCTGCGCAGCATTTCATGAAGGCAAAGATTGCGATCGTAGTGCAGGCTTGCTGGGCCAGCTACTTCTGCTTGAGCCTCGCGGTCGATCATTATCGCTCTCCTGGTTGTCCTGCGACTGACGACGACGCGATGCGAGATGCTTCATCGTCCACCGCAGAATTTCACGCTGTGGCAAAAGCACCAGTTGATCATTGGGATAACTGTTCTCACCATCGAAAGTCGTAAGTCGGATCGGAGCGTAGCCATTTCGTCTGAGAGGTTCGATGCGGCCAGCGCAACTCGACCGAAAGCATTACGCGCGACGCCATGAGGATCGGTTTGAGAATGCTTGCATCTGCCGCGCATAGGTATGCGGCAGGCCGAGATGAGTTGCCGAGGCAATGATGATGAAGCGCCTACCGGAACTGGTAGGCTCTGACATAGTCGACAAACATAAAGGATGGGTCGGCGGCAGCGACCTTCGTTATACCGTCGACGATGCCGAGATCGATGAGCATATACATCGGCTGGCGATGCTCCGGCAGAACTTTGGTTTTCCACACGAGACTTCCATCGAAATACATACGTATGAAGTCTGAATCGATTTTCACGCCATAGCTATGCATGTCGGCAGGGTTTGCCACGGAGAACGCCTTGATGCGGGAATAGTCGGAATCGTGCCGGCCGTCGCGATGCCAGACATGCACCGTCGAGGAATAGCCTCCAGGCTTATCGCCATAATATTCGATCACGTCTATTTCAGCAGTGGCATTGGAACGATCCTTGCCAATCAGCCAGAATGCCGGCCACACGCCCGGCCCATCAGGTAGCCGCGCACGCATCTCGAAGTAACCATATTGCTGGGCGAAGCCATTTCCGTCACCATCGACGGATGCGATCAGGCCTGAGCGCCATAAGCCCTTGCCATCGCGCGCGGCGGTGATGCGCAGCATCCCGTCCTGTATTGCAAAGGGGAACTCGCCGCTCGGATCTGAGAAGCGGGCACCTCCGAAATCGCCGTTCCAGGGCGTATGAGCAATCCAGCGTGTGCCAGGTCCCCAGGCAGAGATGCTGAGCGTGTCGAAATGATCCTGAAAGGTCAACGTCATGTTATCGACATCAAGCGCATCGCCGGTATCGCCGGCATATGCCATCTTGGCATCGCAGATGGCAACGAGCGCCGTGGCAACCGACGCGTGAAGAAGCGCTCGGCGGCTGGTCATGCATCGAGCACGGCAGGTTGGTAAGACGTGATCCATGCAAGCCAACATGAACGCCATAATTCCTATGGTATAGGACTGACTTCGGCCGATGCGTCGTCCAAAAGGCTTAGAGAAGGCGGAAATACAGCTGCATGGGCGACGTGGTAGCTTGCGACAGCAATACGCAAAGCGGCTGGATTACCTAAAAATGAATGTCATGGGGCTTGTAACACTGATCGTTGGTGTTGTGACGTTGATGACGCCTGTCCGATGGTCGTTTGTCATCATGATCCAGTCGACCGTGTTTGGTGCGGCTGCCGCCTTCAGCGTGCCGGGTCTCGGCGGCGCGTCAGTGCTCGTGCCGAGCTTATTTCTGGTGTTCTTCGCCATTCGGTTGTTCGCAGCTTATGGGGAGGGACCATTTCTCGCCGCGTTGATTCCCTGGCGCCCGGGGTTCTTCCTGCTGCTTCTGACCGCATTCGGAATCTTTACAGCGATTTTCTTCCCGCGAATGTTCCAGGGCATGACGCAGACAATGACTGTCGAGCGCTCGGTAAGCGCTCACAGCTTCATTGCGCTGGTGCCGCTGCGCTTCTCCTCAAATAACATCACGCAATCGGTCTACGCGGTCGGCGGTCTCATCTGCTTCATCGCTACCTTCGCCTTTTTCCGGCGTGACGCCATGCCCTCTACCTTTGTCAAAGGGATATTGATCGTCTCGAGTGTCGATCTCGGCTTCGCACTTGCCGACATAATCACCCATTTCACCCATACGGAATCGCTGTTGAGCTTCGTGCGGACGGCCAATTACGCACTTTTGACCAATGCCGAGAAGGGGGGATTGAAGCGCATTTCGGGAACCTTTCCTGAAGCCTCCGCATTCGCCGACTTCACGCTCGTCCTCTTTTCCATAGTCACCAGCCTGTGGCTCAGCGGTATACGCTCGACCATCACAGGCACTTTCGCGGGCTTGCTAGTGGTGGCGCTGATCCTGTCGACGTCAGCGACCGCGCTTGTCGGGCTCGCCGCAATCCTGCCTTTTCTCAGCCTGCAGTCATTTCTGGCGGCTCGTCGCGAGCCTGGTGCGGGACGGCCCGTCCTGATTGTGTCCATTCTGGCGAGCATGCCGCTCGCCATCTTCTTCGTTCTCATTGTCATGCCGGATCTGGCCCATGGTCTGCACGACTTTCTTGACGAAATGCTGTTCTCCAAAGCCGATAGTCAGTCCGGGCGCGAGCGCTTCATGTGGAACGCCATGGCTTATCGGGCTTTCCTGGACACGAATGGCTTCGGTGCCGGCCTTGGAAGCGCCCGCGCATCAAGCTTCGGTCTCGTGCTTCTGTCCAATGTCGGGCTGTTCGGCACGCTGCTCTTTACAGTGTTCGTCAGCCGGCTGCTTACGGCAGACGGGCGTTTCCCGTATCCGTCGCGAGAGACCGCCGCGATCGTGCGCTCCGCCAAGGCCGGGCTCGTCACCGTTCTCGTTTCTGCGATCGCCTCTGGTACCGTGTATGATATCGGGCTGATGTTTTACATCCTCGCAGGGGGCATTGCCGCATTCGGCGTCAAGGCTCAGCACACAGAGGCCAAATCCGGCCTCAGTTTGCGTATCGCTGGAGAACTTCGATGAAAATCGTTGTTTTCAATGTGAAATATAGCGAAAATCTAGGCGACGGATTGCTCGCCGAATGTGTCGAACTTGCATTGGCGAGCGGTAGGGGCGGGATCGAAGTGGAGACGATCGATCTTGCGGGACGCCAGGCCTTTGCCGCAGGCCATGGCAGGCGCAGGCGCCTCGCGCTCGGTCTGCTACGCTGGCTACCCGCAGTCATCCGCCGGCGGCTTGTCCGCGCCGCGCTCGAACACCGCCTGAACAAGCTCCGCGCGCAGTGGGAGGATAAGATCGTCTCCGCCGATGCTGTCGTGATCGGTGGCGGCAATCTGTTTCAGGACGACGACCTGAATTTCCCGCTGAAGATCGGCACAGTGCTTGACTGCGTCTCCCGACACGATCGCCCGCTGGCGATTTACGCAGTCGGCGTCAGCAACCACTGGTCGGAGCCGGCCTATCATCTCTTTGCACGATTGAAGCAGACGCGTCTTGTCCATCTTTCCGTGCGCGATGGTTTTGCGCAGGATGCCTGGTCCGAGCACTTTCCCGAGGGACCGAGCGCCAAAATCGCGCGCGATCCCGGGTTGCTGCTTCAAGCTTCATCAACTCCTGGAGAGCGTGTTTCGCTGCCGACGGACCCAATGACCATAGGCCTATGTATCACCAACCCACTGATCCTCCGGAGACATGGTCGTGCCACGGTTTCCGGCATACCGTTTTCGAGTATAGCCGCTTATAGGGATTTGATCGGATTACTTCTGGATGACGGCCAACGCGTCGTCTTGTTCTGCAATGGAGCCCGTGAAGATCAGGCTTTTGCGGAGAGCATCCGCAATTCGGTTGCCAAGCATCGTGCCATTGCTGCCGGCACTCTGACTGTTTCCGGACGACCGCGACTTCCGGTGGATCTGATAGAGACAATACAGTCTATGAATGTAATTCTGGCTCATCGGCTGCACGCCTGCATTGCGGCCTATGCGCTCAGGATCCCGCATGTCGGGTTGGGTTGGGACAAAAAGGTCGAGGGATTCTTCAATTCTGTCGGGCGCGAGGCCTATTTCATAAAGGAGTCATCGCCACCACCAGAGCATGTCGTGCTGCTGCTGAAGGCAGCCCAGAAGGAGACGATTGAAGCCCTTCGACATCATCTGACAGTTGCGGAGGCGCGAGCCGGAGTTTCCAACATGCGTCGGCACCTGATCGAAAGTGATCAATATCCTGCGCTTCAAGTATAGCATGCCTACCGCAAAATATTTCTATATTTTATATTATAAATTAAGTAATTAGTCCGAAATATTACCATCTCGCAAGAAGCATATGAGGCGGGTCCGCGAGAGTGATGGAGCTTCCAGAAATACCAAAGATTGATTTACATCGGAGACACTACGGATTTTCTATGGTACTAAGAGATTTGAACTCGCAAAGACTATAATTTCAGATGGTCCGCGGAACATTCTGGATATGGTCTTCCGTCGAGGGGATGACGGCATGGCGGCACAGATTCCGATTGAGTATGTTCGAAGCCTCGGTGGTGTCGCACGAACCTTCGTTGCGGGGAGTGAGATCTGCGGCTATGGAGACGATATGCCGCGTCTTCTCTTTGTGCTGAACGGGTGGGCTGCAAGCAGCAAGATGCTGCCGAACGGTACTCGCTTCGTCACGGAATTCGTGCTGCGCGGCGATATGATTTCGACTTCCTTGGCAGCGCTTTCACGCGAGACCGTACGGGCGATTACCAATGTGACGGTGACGGCTTTCCCAGATTTCACCGCGCTTCCGAAAGTCGAAGCGCCGACATACTTCTATCGTATTGTCATTGCCGAATTGGTGCGGCATCAGGTGCGCATGTCGGAGAGGCTCGCCAATATCGGGCGGCGCGATGCGCTCGAGAGAACCGGCTACATGCTGCTCGAGCTTGGAACTCGTGTCGGCATCTCACGGGATTGTGCCAACTCCGAATACTTCGATTGTCCTTTGACCCAAGCAGATATTGGCGATGCCGTCGGTTTATCGACGGTGCACATAAATCGTGTACTCAGGGACATGCGTGAAGCCGGCCTGCTGTCCTTCCGCAACGGTATCGTTGCCTTTCTCGATCGCGCGCGTCTGGCGGATCTCGTTGACTTCGACGAGTCCGATTTTGACACAACCGTTATTTGAGTGGTGCTTGGCCTCCATTATAAATAGAGATTAAAACTACTATTATGTTTAATATTTCACTTCAATATTAACATATGTTAATGCACCAGAGGGAAAAATAAGCAATTAATACGTTCATATAAATCTAAAATAGAGGGGACCGAGATGAAAAACGAAGAAAAGCCTCGACTCAAACGGATTATATGCTCTCTAAATCGAGTAAATACTGAGGAAGTTGCAAAAAATACAAAATCAAAATTTAGAGTTGGGGACAGCGGCCATGATTGGACAATCGCTCACAGGTGACAAATTCATCGCAGAACCGGGCGCACGTATCATTTCAGTTCGGACATCCGACGCCTTGAAGCCGTTTATCGCGGCCGATATCGATGAGTGGGAAGACTACATCCTTCTCATCGATTCCCGCGCGCTGGATCGCGAGTGCCTATCGAAGAGTTTGACGGAGTGCGACAGCGCCCTGCATATCGTTACCGTCGGGTCGCTGGACGAATGGCACATGCGCAATATGGAAGTATTGCCATCCGCCGTGCTTTTCATGATCGGCGGACGCAAGGTTTCCGATGCCGACGTCAGTGCCAAGATCTGTGCCTTGGTGGAACGGTTCCAGACTAGCCCCGTGATCGTGGGGGCAGACGGCGATGAGCTTGCTCAACTATTGCATGCGCTGGAATGCGGCGCGCGCGGCTACATCCCGACGAGCGTCGGAATAAAGGTTGCCGCGGAAGCTGTGGCGCTCGCACGCGCGGGCGGTGTCTTCGTGCCGGCAAGCAGCCTGCTGGCGGCCAAGGAAGCAATCGCCCCTGTGGCCAGCCGAAATTGCTGCCTCGACAGCCTGTTTACACCGCGCGAAGTCGTGGTCGCGGAAGCGCTGCGGCGGGGCAAGGCAAACAAGATCATCGCCTATGAGATGGATCTTTGCGAAAGCACCGTCAAAGTGCACATTCGCAACATCATGAAGAAGCTAAATGCGACGAACCGAACCGAAGTCGCCTACAAGATTCGCGAGCTTGTTCGGTAATACTTCTTCTTGGCGATTATTTCTCATTGTGCGAAGTATAGTTTGACGAAAAAATCTTGCCATATTTCGCAACCATCGGCCCCAGCATCGGGGCAAGCCGACAGCCTTAAGGGCTAACCGCCGGAGAGCCGGGCTGTAAAATCGCGGCTTACGAATGGAAAGGCCATGCGATTAGCATGGCGCTGGGCGATCATATGCGCGACCATAGACGCTAAATGATCGGTGCTTTTCTTAGCCCCAGACCTCTGATCCCCAATATATCGCTCGGCGTGTGAGTTTACGATTGCAGAGCCGGAGCGTCCGCGGCGCAGACGCGAGATGCCGGGAACATTGTTTTCACAAAGGTCGAACTTGCCCGTGAGTTCCCGACGAATTGCAATGGTCGGGAGCGCTTGATTGCAAAGTCGAAAATCATTGATCGAGGAGATCGCAGGCGAGGAGCTCTGCCTCGTTGACCCGAGGCAGAGCTGGAGCCTTATTGGGGCACCGCGTGCGAGCGCTTGATTGGGGGCGTAAGCAACTCGCACGGACCAAAGTTATAACGGGCAGCTGAAAGGCACCTGAAAGCGCTGAAGCAGAATAGTCCCTTTAGCCCCGTTACATTTGCTCAGCCGTGCCCATCGCTCTGGCTGAAGCGATTCGTCGCACAGATCTATGTTCAGCTGCATCGCCACCAACGGAACCTGTTCTTCTCGCCAAGTCTCGCCGGAAGGGGCCTAAACACCTCGACGAACAGCAGTATTCAGAGCTTCTCAAGAAGGCTTCGAATGTGAAGCACCACACGGCGCTGATGGAAGCAGCTCTGGCACGCGACGAGAAAAAAGCCATCGCTCTTCTCGTGGAAGATATCGGCCTGACGGTCGGCACTTATGAGACAGTCCAGCACGAGACTGGCGTGTAGGGCGCGTGCCGTCACCTCACGGCAGAGGTATTCAGTCGAGCTCATAGGTCGTGCGCAACGCGCTCAGCTTCGGAGGGGCCGGGACGCCGACGCCTCGAAAGAAGCTCCTCACACGCATCGATCGGCATTTTCCGACCTTGTCGAATGCTAGTTGCCCAGAATGCTGAACGGCGCTCAGGCGTCCGAAAACATATATCAGGAGCCAGAAAGACAAATAATATATATAAATTTATTCTTATCGCAAAAATATATATTTTTATTTGACGAGAGATGGACGGGGGCTATGATCCCGCAGCACCCCAAAGGGGGAGCGCGACGTCTTTCGCATCTGGGAGGAAACGAGACACCATGATTGCAATTCCCGATCTTTCAGCCATCGAAGCCATGGACGCGGCCGACCCGTTGCGCGCCTTCCGGGCACGTTTCGTCTTGCCGGAAGGCGTAACCTATCTCGACGGCAATTCGCTGGGCGCGGCAGCACCGGCCGTCTTTGCCGAGTTGCGGAAGGCTGCGGAGGAGGAGTGGGCAGAAGGCCTGATCCGGAGCTGGAACACGGCCGGCTGGTACGATCTGCCGATCAGGCTCGGCGACCGCATCGGTCGTCTGATCGGCGCGGCACCCGGCCAGACCGTGGTGACCGACACCACCTCGATCAACATCTACAAGACCTTACGCGCGGCGATCGCCATGCGCCCCGGCCGCAACGTCGTCGTCGCGGAAGTATCCAGCTTCCCGACCGATCTCTACATGGCTGAAGGCGCAATCTCGTCGATACCGAGTGCAAAACTGAGGCTCGAGGGCATCGATGCGGCATCGATCGAAGACCTTATCGATACGGACGTTGCCGTCGTCCTCGTCAACCACGTCAACTACAAGTCCGGCGAGATGCGCGATATGGCCGCGCTCACGAAGAAGATCCAGGATGCCGGCGCGCTCGTGATTTGGGATCTCTGCCATTCGGCCGGCGCATTGCCGGTATCGCTCGATGAAGCGAACGCCGATTTCGCGGTCGGCTGCACGTACAAATATCTGAACGGCGGCCCCGGCTCGCCTGCCTTCGTCTATGCGGCAGCACGCCATCACGACGCCATGAACCAGCCACTGAGTGGCTGGTTCGGCCATGCCCGGCCCTTCGCCTTCGAGCATAGCTACGCGCCCGGCCAGGGCATTCGTCGTTTCCTGTGCGGCACGCAGTCGGCCTTGGCGCTGCGGGCGCTGGACGGCGCGCTCACGATTTGGGACGAGGTGGACATGCATGCCCTGCGCGCCAAGAGCATTCGCCTGACCGAGCTCTTCATCCAGCTCGTAGAAGCAAAATGCAGCCGCTACGGGGTAACGCTGAAAGGACCGCGCGATCCGGCGCGCCGTGGCAGCCAGGTTTCCTTCGTCCATGACAATTCCTACGAGATCATGCAGGCGCTGATCGAGCGCGGCGTCATCGGTGACTTTCGTGCTCCTGCAACCATCCGCTTCGGGTTCACACCGCTTTATGTAGGCTTCAAAGACGTGCTAAGAGCGGCGGAAGTTCTGGAAGACGTCCTGCGAACGGAAGCTTGGCGTGAGCCGCGTTTTGCCCTGCGAACGGCTGTGACCTGATCTGAAAGGCTTTCAGAGCTACCGAGCGTCATTCGCTTCATGGAGGAGAGCCTGGATGCAGGACGAGCAAAGCGCGATCATCGAGGAATTGGGCGTGGCCGCGCAATTCGACGCCGTGACCGAAGCCGAACGACGCACGGTCTTCTTGGCTGATTATCTGCGCACCAGCGGCGCCCGGACCTACGTCCTTGGCATCAGCGGCGGCATCGACAGTCTTACATCCGCTCTCCTGGCACAGGCTGCGGTACGCAGGCTGCGCCACAGTGGGTATGACTGCGAATTCGTCGCCGTGCGTCTGCCTTATGGCGTCCAGGCCGACGAAGCCGACGCACAGGCGGCGCTGGCGATCATCCGCCCCGACCGGCTGATGACGGTGAATGTCAAGCCCGCCACGGATGCGATGATTTCCGAAGTCAAGCGCGACGCACCTGAGCTTTTCGACAGGGAGCGAGAGGACTTCCATCATGGAAACGTGAAGGCGCGCGAACGGATGATCGCACAATATGCGATTGCCGGTGCCACGCATGGCATCGTGATCGGCACCGACCACGCCGCCGAGGCGCTCATGGGCTTCTTTACGAAGTTCGGCGATGGAGCGTCCGACATTCTTCCGCTTGCCGGGCTGAACAAGCGCCGTGTCAGAGCCGTGGCCAAAGTGCTCGGCGCACCGGACAGTCTCATCTTCAAAGTGCCTACGGCCGATCTTGAGACCAACGCTCCATTGCGACCGGACGAGGACGCTTATGGCGTGACTTACGACCAGATCGACGATTTTCTCGAAGGCAAACCCGTCGACGAGACGGCACGCGATCGCATCCTGACAAAGTTCCGTGCTACCGCGCACAAGCGCGCCCTTCCTGTGACCCCGCTTGACTGATCGGAGGGTCGCGCCGCGCCATTGGCGAGATCAGGCACTCCTCAACTCGCCAAGCCGTAGGCGCTGGCCATAGTCTATGCGGTTGCGAAATGCCGCGCCTCGTGGAAGTTCTGCCACCGCGGGCGGCGTCGAGCGTCGTTTGCGGGTTCAATGGGATGACCCCGTGGAAACACCCGTGCTAGGCTGGGCGTGACCGCATTCTTGAACATCGCCATCATGGCATCGTCGTGGGAGAATAGACGTGCACACCTTTTTCAACCGCAAGGAAGATATTGTCTCTGAGGCGATCGATGGTCTGGTCGCGGCGAGTGGCGGGAGGCTGGTGCGCTTTTCGGCGGATAGCAGCGCCAAAGTGGTTCTCAGGGCAGACTGGCAGAAATCGGGCGTTGCGATCATTTCCGGCGGCGGCTCGGGGCACGAGCCCTCCCATGCCGGGCTGGTGGCGGATGGTCTTCTGACGGCGGCAGTCTGCGGCGAGGTCTTCGCGTCCCCGAGCGTGGATGCAATCCTGGCCGGCATCGTTGCCGTGACGGGCGAAGCCGGGTGCCTGCTCGTCGTCAAGAATTACACCGGCGACCGGCTGAATTTCGGTCTCGCCGCCGAGAAGGCCAAGGGGCTCGGGTTGAAGGTGCAGATGGTCATCGTCGCCGACGATCTGGCGACCTCCCAGTCCCGGCAGCCGCGCGGCATCGCTGGCACCTTGTTCATCCACAAGATCGCCGGCCATCTTGCGCGTGCCGGTGCCTCGCTCGAAGACATCTCGGCTGCCGTCGAACAGGCGAACCGGGGGATCGTCACAATCGGCGCTGCGCGCGACACCTGTACCGTTCCCGGCAATCCGAAGCTTGACCGGATCGGTCCGGACGAAGTCGAGATCGGCTTGGGGATACATGGCGAGGCCGGCGTCGAGATCGCCGCACCTGCAAGCTCAAGAGCATTGATCGACGATCTGGTGTCGCGCCTTGCGCCCCGGCTCAAACCAGATGCCGAATACGCCGCGATCTTTAACAATCTCGGTGGGCTCTCCAATCTGGAATGCCTGGTGCTCTTCGCGGATCTGATGAAGTCGGCGCTTCGTCCGAAGATCCGCTATATTGCCGGGCCGGACGCAGTGATGACGGCGCTTGAAATGCCCGGATTTTCGATCTCGCTTCTCGAACTGACGCCGGAACGCGAGATCCTCCTCACATCGCCGACGGCATCTTCCCATTTTCCGCAATTCGAAAGGCTTCGCGACGTGCAGCCGATCGCCGCCCCTGTTGTCGAGGCGAACGAAGTCTTTGCCGCTTCGAGGGATGATCGGGTCCGCGCCGTCGTCGAGACGATCATTGCCGCCTGTATAAGCATGGAAGGCGCAATCAATGCGCTTGATGCGAAAGTCGGCGATGGGGATACGGGCAGCACCTTTGCCGGAGCTGCAAGAATGGTCCAGGCGGCCATCGACACCTTGCCCTTCGCCGATGGCTCCGCCTTGTTCGCCGCCCTCAGCGACCTCAAGCGCAAGGCCATGGGCGGCTCGAGCGGAGTGCTGTTTGCCATCATGATGGCACGCAGCGCAGATGCTTGCCGCCACTCCCAGGATTGGGTTTCAGCCCTTGCCGAGGGCCTTGACGCGATGCAGCAATATGGCGGGGCGAAGCTGGGAGACCGGACGATGATAGACGCGCTCTCGCCGGCGCTCGCAGCGCTTGGAAGAGGAGAGGGGATGGCCCCGGCTGCTGCGGCAGCTCGGCTTGGAGCGGATGCGACCGCCAATATGACACGCGCCAATGCGGGTCGGTCGTCCTATCTGGACGCCCGGTCGCTGGAAGGCATCGCCGATCCGGGCGCAGAGGCGATCGCACGTATTTTTGAGGCTCTGGCGGCGCACCCTCGCTAAAATCGATAACCTTGAAGCCCCCGCCGTAATGTGAGGCGACGGGGCGGGGCGCATGCCCACATCAGCGGGTGGAGAGCGGTGGGGGCGGGGGCGGCGCAGTAGAGCCCGAGCCCAGCGAGCGCTGCACCATGACGCTGTCGGCCCAATGGCCATAGCGATAGGCCACCCCCGGCAGCAGACCGACGCGAACGAAGCCGAACCGCTCGTGCAGGGCGAGCGAGGCAACGTTGTCCGCGTCGATATAGCCGATCATCTGCCGGAAGCCGGCCGCCGCACAGGCATCGATCAGCCCGCGCATCAGCAGGCTCCCGACACCCTGGCCGACATGGTCGTGATGCACATAGATCGAGTGCTTGACGGTGTAGCGATAGGCCGGGCGTTTGCGGAACAATACCACATAGGCATAGCCCACGACCTTTTCGCCTTCGAGCGCCACGACATGAGGGAACCTGCGGTTCTTCAGATTCTTGCGACGTTCCCGCAGATCGTCCGGTTGCGGCGTATCGCTATCGTCCACCCCATCCTCGACGCCGCGGCGAATGTGGCGGCGATAGATGGCCAGCATGGCATCGACATCAGTCTCGCGAGACGGACGAATGACGATCGTTTTGTTCTGCTCCATGATCGAATCCGAATTCTCAGGCCTGTTCCGCAACGACATAAGTATAGAGCCGGATGCGGCCGGATTCATCGATCTCGCGATAGAGTCCTTGAATCTCGACTTCAAAGCCCGGGAAAATGTTGAAGCAGGTTTCAAACATCTTGAGGTAGTCGATCATGGGCTTTGCGCGTTCCGTCAAACGCTCGCCCGGCACGATGGTTGCAATACCCGGCGGATAGACCACGAAGGGCGTTGTCGCGATACGGCCGGCGATCGCATCGATCGGCAGATAGTCCACGTCGTTGCGCACCAGGCAGCGTGCGGCGTCATGGGGCGAGAGCGCGATCGGCGGCAAGTGGTCAGCGGAGAACTGCTTGGTCTGAAGCGCGCTGACATCAGCCTGGCGGAAGAAGCTGTGCATGTCCGTGCACAGATCGCGCAGGCGCACACCGGCATAGCGGCCTGGCCGGCGACGGTAGAATTCCGGAATTGCTTCCTCGAGCAGCGCATTATCGTCATAGAGCTTCTTGAAGGCGACGAGACCGCTGATCAAGGTGCCGGCCTTGCTCGCTTCGACGCCCGGGGTAAGGAGGAACAGCAGCGAATTGAGGTCATTCTTCTCCGCGACGATGCGGTTTTCGCGCAGATATTGCGCGACTACGGGCGCGGGAATGCCATGCTCGGTGTATCTACCGCTTGCCCGGTCGAAGCCGGGGGTGAGCAGGGTGAGCTTGTTCGGGTCCGTCATGGCGAATCCCGGCTCCATGTCCGAAAATCCATGCCACGCCGCGCCGGGCGTCAGGTGCCAGAAGGCGGGATTGGTGGCGAGCTGATCGGTGGCGACGCTCTCCCACGGCACGTCATGCACTGCGCCGGGGCTGGACACATCCGGGATCGCCACGCGATCCGGCACGAAGGGCTCGAAGAACCAGCGGCGTTCGGGACGGTTCTCCTTTTCCTCGAATTCACGGCGCACGGCACGGATCTTCTTGCGAAGCTCGATACCGAGGCGGATCGTGTCGTCCCATAGCACTTCGCCCGAGCGGCCCTTCATCATCTGCGCGCCGACGTCGAGCGAGGCGAACAGCGGATAGAAGGGCGAGGTCGATGCGTGCTGCATGAAGCTCTCGTTGAAGCGCCGATGCTCGACGCGGCGCTTCTGGCCGGTGATGTGCCGGTCCTTCATGTGGATCTGCGAGGCCTGGGAGAAGCTTGCGAGCTGCTTGTGGGTTGATTGCGTGGCGATGATCCCCGGTGCGTCGGGGCCAAGATCGGCAAGCCCCATGGCAAAGCGTCCGGCATAGAGCGGATGAAATTTCATGAAGCCGGCCCAGGCCTCGTCGAAAAGGATATAGTCGCACAGATGGCCGATGCGCTTGAGGATCATCTCGGCATTATGGATGGTGCCGTCATAAGTGCACTGCTCCACCACGGCGACGCGGAACGGACGCGGCTTCTTATAGGCCTCCGGATCCTTCACCAGCGGATGGGTGCGGATGCGCTCGCGCAATGCCTCCTCGTCCATGGTCGCGAAATCCATGGGACCGATCAGACCATAGACGTTGCGGATGGTCGGCAGGTAGATCGGAATGCCGCCTGATATCATCAAGGCGCCGTGATGGGCGGCCTTGTGGTTGTTGCGGTCGAACAATACGAGATCGCCATCGGTGACGAGTGCCGAAAGCGCAACCTTGTTTGACGTGGAAGTGCCGTTCAGGACGAAATAGGTCTTCTCGGCGCCGAAAATCTTCGCCGCTTCTTTCTGTGCGGCAAGGGCCGGGCCTTCGTGGGTCAAAAGGTCGCCGAGATCGAGCACCGAATTGTCGAGATCGTCGCGGAACACCGCTTCGCCCAGATGCTCCATGAACACCCGGCCGATCGGGCTGCGGCTGTAGAAGATGCCGCCATTGTGCCCTGGGCAGGTCCAGAGCTGGTTGCCTTCCTCGGCGTAATCGACCAGCGCGCCGAAAAAAGGCGTCTTCAGCGTCTCGGCATATTGCTTGAGCCGGCTGATGAGGCTCTTGGCGATGAAGGCGGGCGTTTCCTCGGAAAGGAAGACATAGCCGTCGATGAAGTCGAGCACCTCGACCGGCACATCCTCGAAGCGCTTACGGCGGATCAAAAGGATGATCGGAAATTCCAGGCCACGGCGACGCATCAGATTGATGAGCGAGGCCGTCTTGCCCTCAAGCCCCTTCTTGCCCCAGTCGACCAGCATGCAGCCGATGGCGGCGTCCGTCTGCACGGCGATCTCGGCATCTTCGATATTGCGTGCCCGCACGACCTCGAAACCGGAGCGCTCGATCTCCTCGATGATATGGTTGTAGCGGGCGCCTTCCAAATCCTCGCTGTCAAAGGTCGGCGTTGCGAACAGAAAATTGAAACGTCTGAAATAATCCATCTTGATACCCGCTTTCGATTAGGCACGAGGTGTCGACGCATTTCATGACATGGATGTGACAGACGATCGGATGTTCGAAACGTGTTGATAAGGAAGCATTCTCTAAAGTTGCACACCATGCTTGATATCCAGCATCGGCTGCCGTCGAGCGGCCAACTGCTCAATCGGGACGACACGCCAGGGCAATGTCTTCGCTTAGGCTTGGACTAGGATAATCTTGCCGCGCCGAACGAATGTGCGTTCGGATCAAGGCACACCTGATCGCGTCCATTCAACTTCGCGGCGTAGAGGGCGAGGTCGGCTCTTCTATAGAGATCATTGACGTCGTCGCCACGGAGGAGGGGCGCGATGCCGGCAGAAAACGTGTAAAAGAAGTCGGCCTGATCAGGCAGCGGCCGCGATTGTCTTACGGCGAGCAACATACGATAGACAATCGCCTCGGCGCGGGCTGGTGTGGTTTTCGGAAGAATCAGAGCAAACTCCTCGCCTCCCACGCGTCCAAAAATGTCGGTCTTGCGGGCCATTTTCTGAAGGGTTGCTGCAAAATCTCTAAGGACGGCATCGCCGACGATATGGCCGAAGCGATCATTGATCGCCTTGAAGTTATCGATGTCGAATATCGCAAGACATCCGACCGGCGCTGCTGCATCGCCCTGACCGCCAACGAGCTCGTCAAGCTTTGACATGACGAACCTTCGGCTCGGAACGCCCGTCAATTCGTCGGTCTGCGAGGCCTTCAGCGCAAAATCGCGGTCTTGCCGCAGGGTGCGTTCATCGGACCGGATCGTGGTGATGTCGCTTGCGACGCAGAGCATCCAGCCGCTGTGCTCGCTGGTCTCCGTCATCCAGAGCCAGCGGCCATCGTGAAGATCGGTCTCGAACGCGCGAAACCCGCTTTTCCCCCGTCTTGCCTGCGTCGTCAGCAGCCAGCTCTCGAAATCGGTGGTTTTGATGATCGTTCCGCGCATGGCATGATAGTTGCGGCGCATGAGCTCGGACCACAGCGGATGCTCGTTATCGTCGATGAACCATGCCATGCGAAACGCACGGTTGGCAAAACGAAGGCGATCATCCTGATCGTACACGGCGACAAGTGCCCCCGAACCCTCTATCAACTGCGCCATCCGCAATATGTATTCAGCATCACCCAAGGCCATCATGCCCTCAGACTGGTTTGTATCGCCCCGAACTATGACCGGCAGGGATAAAATTTATGTTAGGATGAGCAGGAAGCATTGTCACGTCGTCCGCGGTTTGACGGATCGCAGATGGCGGCTCAAAATTGAGTTTTGAACATCTCCAGGCGTCACTCCAACCCAAATCATCGACAAAATTATTGATTTGGACGTGAAAATGTCGCTTTAGGTGTTTGGCAGAAAACAAGCCGAGACGAGAATTCTGCCCGAAAGATTTGAAACGAGAAAAGACTGATATGAGCGAGCAAGACGACGAGTATATCTATGACGAGGCAACCGGCGAATGGCGGCCCGCATCGGAAATCGCGGCGGAGAAAGCCAAGGCTGCGGAGGCCCGCGATGCATCGGGCAATGTCCTCGCGGATGGTGACTCCGTTGTTCTGATCAAGGACCTCAAGGTCAAAGGTGCCGGCCAGACGCTGAAGCAGGGAACCGTAATCAGGTCGATCCGGTTGACCGACAATCCGGAAGAGATCGATTGCCGCCACGACACCATCAAGGGTCTCGTTCTGCGCACGGAGTTCGTACGCAAGCGCTGATCTGTGCGAGACCCTTCGTATGGTTCGCCCGGCACGTGTCTAAGAGACTGCATCACTGTTGACGCTTTTTGCCGGGGCGTCCGGCTGGCGGCGCGCAATGCTGATATCGGGCTCGGTTCCATAATTCTTGTTATCTGATTTGCGCGTGTAGCCGCAAAGTTGAAGTGTCCTGTTTTTGCAAAGTTGGAATGTCACTCTCCCCGGGTTTTTGATGACCTGGGAGATTGCGGATGGGACTGATTGCGATGAGCGAGCGCGATCTGCAGCGGATCGAGATTTTGTCGAAGGTGATCGCCGGCCGCATGACGCTGGTGTCGGCGGCGCATGTGCTTGATCTGAGCACGCGCCAGGTCCGTCGTCTTCTGGATCGGATCAGCACTGGCGGTGCGGCGTCGATCCGGCACAAGGCGATCGGCCGGCCGTCGAACAATCGGATTTGTGATGGCGTTCGCGATTACGCGGTGACGCTGGTTCGTGAGCGCTATGCGGATTTCGGGCCGACGCTGGCGGCCGAGAAGCTTGCCGAGCGCGATGGCTTGCGGGTGTCACGCGAGACGCTTCGAAGCTGGATGGTGGATGCCGGCCTCTGGCTGTCGCGCAAGCAGCGGCGGACGTTTCATCAACCGCGGCTGCGGCGCGAAGCCTATGGTGAGCTGGTGCAGATCGACGGCTCCGAGCACCGTTGGTTCGAGGACCGCGGACCGCCGTGTTCGCTGCTGGTGTTCGTCGACGATGCGACCGGCAAGCTGATGCAGTTGCGCTTTGTTCGTTCGGAAAGCGCCTTCACTTACTTCGAGGCGCTGGAGCTCTATCTGAAGCGGCACGGCGCACCGATCGCCTTTTATTCGGACAAGCACTCGGTGTTCCGGGTGGCGAAGAAGGATGCCAAGGGTGGCCAGGGCATGACGCAGTTCGGGCGGGCACTCTCGGAACTAAACATTGAGATTCTTTGTGCAAATTCGAGCCAGGCCAAGGGTCGGGTCGAGCGGATGAACCGGACGCTGCAGGACCGGCTGGTCAAGGAGCTCAGGCTTTCTGGCATCGACACCATGGAGGCTGGCAATGCGTTCTTGCCGGGCTTCATGGAGGACTACAATGCGCGATTTGCAATCGTCCCTGCCCGCCCGGACAACCTGCACCGGCCACTGAATCTGGCGCCGGATCGGTTGACGGAGATCCTGTGTAAGCGCGAGCAGCGTTATGTCGGATCGCAGCTGACGTTTTCGTTCGAGCGCCAGCGGATCATGCTGGAGGAGACCGAGGTGACGCGCGGTCTGGTGGGTCGCTATGTCGAGACCTATGCTTATGCGGACGGTCGGCTGGAGGTGCGTTGGCAGGGGTATTCCCTGCCCTACACCGTGTTCGACAAGGATCAGCGGGTGACGCATGCGGCGATCACCGAGAACAAGCGGTTGGGTGATGTTCTTGCCTATATCAAGGAGCGCCAGGAGCAGCAGGACAAGCCGAAGGTGAAGAGCAACAGCGACAAGAATGGCTACGTCAAACGTGCTCGTGGGCCAGGCCGGCGGAAGGACTTCATGAGTGATCAGGCGGTGATTGCGCGGCGGGAGAAAGCGCTGTCGCGGCGACAAGCTGCGGAGTGACATATCGATCGGATAGTCTCAAAGCTAAAGCCGAAGGGGCGTAATTATCACCCGCCCCGATCTGATCTTGCAACCGGATCAGCCGATCAGATCGTGGCTGGTCGTTGTGCCGCGTGGCGGCCAAGCGGACATTTCTACTTTGCCAGACAGAAGACATTCCAACTCCTCCGCCACAGCGCGCGGAGTTTGGCGGGTCCAAAACATTCGTTCGAGGACCGTAAATCCCCAACTGACAAGGGGCCGGAGATTGCTCTCCGACCCCGTTCTATATTTTAGCGCACGCATGTGCTTTCAATTTGGCCGTTCGGGTCGACGAGCTTCAGCTCTTCTTCATGGCAGCGGCCTTGCACTGCTCGCGGAATTTCTTGCGATCCTTGCCATGCAGACCCTTTGCGTCGGCATCAGCCGAACACTTTTTGGAAACGGCCTGCTTCTGCGTGTCGGCAACGGCCGGCTTGGCAGCCGTGGTCGTGGCCGGCTTCGCCGTTGTTGTCGTGGTAGTGGTAGCTGTGGCAGCCGGTTTGACGGCAGTGCTGGTGGTTGCGGGGGTTGAAGATGCGGCGAAAGCCGAACCGGAGAATGCCAGCATGCCGGCGAGAGCGAGAGCGTAAGTGATTTTCATGTGTTGCCTCCGAAAGTTAGGGGGTGTCTTAAGGGACACCTGCATTTGTGCATGTCTCATCTGAACCGGATATGAATGCCTGAAATGATGTGTGGAATCCTCACTCGCCTCGCCCGTCGGATTGTCGTTCTCCTGTGATGAACGGATACTGTTCTTCTGTCTTCCAATAACAATAGCTCGCTTCGACCAAGTGATTTCATCACGATGGGAGGGTTTGTTAGCTCGGTTTGCCGGCTTTGGTTGGTGCGGCTCCTTCATCGCCGTGGCAGCGCTTGCTTGGTGCTTGCTCGAGATTAACTCTGTTTGCCGCGGTATAAGTGCCGCTGTCATCGACCCACGTCTTCATTTTGCCGGTGGCGTTGTCGCCGTGTTAGCGGCTATGACAGCCACGGCAAAGATAGCCATTATTGGAACGGGTACGGATTGGTTCACGACGACAGAGCGGGCAGCCCGTTGTTAACCGCGGTAATCATTCGGAAATGCTTAGATAGTTGCGAAGTTAGTTCGCGCCATTTCCGCGGCGATCGAGACATCATTCAAGATGCCAAGTGACATTTAAGATGTCGGTTGCGATCTGTATTCCAGCTTCGCGAAGGAAGACAGGCATCTCCTGCCGACCCTTGTCGATCAGGGGGAGAAGGACGTCAAATGGTCGGCTGCCGACCGGCAGCTGCGCACCGGCCGAGCCTCCGACAAATCCTCATTCCGCAGACCGGGGCGGGAAAAGTTCCAGACGCTCCGACTTGCTCCAAGAAATCGCGCTTGCAGGTATTGCGTCATCGCCCTGCTCTACTGGAATCACCTCGCCTGCCCGTCCACCAACGCTGACGGAAACGTCCTTGCCGTCGCTATCCGTTCGCTCGACAACACTGCGATCCGTCCTGCGCTCGATATCATGCACATGCCGCCTTTAGCGGGCGCCGGTCAGTAGCGGTAGTAACGGTAATGAGAGTGATGGCGATGGTGACGGTGATGACCCTTGTACCAGCCGCGATGATGGCCGCGCCAGTAATGGCTCCTGTAGCTGCGATGCGATCGCCAGTGGTGAGGCCTGTGATGTCGCGGACCGTGCCAATGGCCATGGTGGTGGCGATGATAACGAACCGTCTGAACAGATGATTGAACCTCCGGCTTCGCCATGTTCATCATCGGCATGGCAGACGCAGCGCCCGCGCCGATCAGCAAGCCGATACCGAGGATTGCAGCAAGCAGACTTCTAAAGATTTTCATAGTGAGCCTCCATGATCATCCTCATCCTGGAACCACGAGGCTGAACAGCGCATGAATGATCGCGGATCCGGCGCTCGGCTAGCATGGTCTCGACCAGACCTAGCCCGGCGGAAGTCTGAGGTGCAGCCAGCGATGTGGTTGACGATTAACGGTGAGAAACGATGATTCTTCTGATTGATGGTCGGCGCGATCAGGTAGACAGGGAAACGAAAGCCCCGCGCATTTTCGCCGACAAATATCGGCAAATTCCCGCGTCTTCTTATCACTCATGAAAGCGTGGTGAGGTCATGTGAGCGTTCGAGAGTTTCCTCCGCTCTGGAACGGATAGCAACCTTGCGACGATCACCGGTAGAGCCGCGGACTCATCTGGAATTCGGCGCTTGGGGTTAGCGTTGCTTTAAAGAAACTCTGCAAGAGTGGAGATCTGTCCTCAAAAATGGCAATCTGATGAAGTTTCGAAGAAATCCAAAGATATTGTGCGGTTTCGCGAGCTCCACAGTGAGTAATACTAGCGCATTTGCTCCCGCTATATTTGCAGCGGTTATCGCAATAATCGTCGTATGCGTGGCGACGAATTGGCAACAGGAACGCTCGCGGGCCGATGAACGAGCAGCTGTTGCCGGTGAGCTTGCCACCATATCATCCCGGCTTCAGACAAACCTCAATGGCAATGTGAAGCTGCTGCAAGGCCTGGCTGCTGGTATTGCCGTCAATCCGGCGATGGACCAGAACGCTTTTTCCAAACTTGCCGCGCGGATCTTGCAACCCGATTCGCAATTGCAAAGCTTCGCCGCCGCGCCAGGCATGGTGGTAAGGTGGGTTTATCCAGAAAAAGAAAACGAAAGGGTTATCGGACTCGACTACCGAACGAACGAAAAGCAAAGGGATGGCGCGATGCTGGCGCGCAACACCCACAATATCGTCCTGACAGGCCCTGTGGAACTTGTTCAGGGTGGAACTGCCTTCGTGGTCAGGTGTCCGGTCTATATAGATGACGGAGCAAGCCAGATCTTCTGGGGCCTAATTTCGGGGGTTATAGACACATCGAGGCTCTACCAAGATAGCGGGCTTGGTTCGGCCGATCTCGAGATTGCCATCAGCGCCGTACCCGAACCAAACTTGCCCAACCAGGTTTTTCTCGGCACCTTGGAGACTTTCTCGAAGCAACCGGTCGAGGCATATGTCAATACGATGTATGGCCGATGGACCCTCGTCGCCGTGCCTACGGGCGGATGGGGTCGAAACAAGGGCATAACCGCTTTTGAACTTTATGCGAGCCTGTTGTCCTTATGTGTCGTTGCGCCGATTATCTGGGTTGGGTTTCTGACCAAGTCACGCCAAAAAACCATTGAAAAGCTTCGATCTAATAAAAAGAAGCTCGTTCAGGCGCAGCAAAGGCTGGAGTACTTGTCGTTACACGACCCATTAACGGGGCTTCCTAATCGACGTTTTGTTGACCGGATGATCTTGCAGCCGCGTAGACCTGGTCCAAAAGATTGCCTGATACTCATTCATATCGACTTGGATCGTTTCAAAGAGATCAACGACACGAAAGGGCATGCTGGGGGAGATACGCTCCTGCAGGCAACCGCTTTGCGTCTGACCGAGTTGACAGGTCCGAACGACGTGGCAGCTCGGATCGGTGGAGATGAGTTCATTTTCGCCAGCTGGAGTGACGATCCCGGGCTCAGAGCAGGCGAGTTGGCCCAGCAGATAGTCACCACACTACAACAGGCTCTTTTCATTGACGGTTCAGAGTGTGTCGTCGGCGCAAGCGTTGGCGTTGCCTGGGAAACCGAATGCGCGAACACCCGAGACTTCAGCCAGTTGCTTCTAAATGCTGATTTGGCTCTGTACGAAGCAAAGAGAGCGGGCCGTGGCCAGGCGGCCATTTTCACCGAAGAGCTTCGCAGCGCTGCGGTCCATTCGAAAGAGCTGGCGGACGAATTCAACCAAGCGCTCGACCGCGACGAACTGGTTGCATTCTTCCAGCCGCAATTCGATGCAGGCACATTGGATATCGCCGGCGTAGAGACCCTTGCCCGCTGGGATCACCCGCGAAACGGTCTGCTCAGCCCGGACAAGTTTCTCGACGTAGCGGAGAGACTGGGGCGTTCCGGCGACATGGATCGGCTGATTCTTAAAAAGGCGCTGTTCGAGCTCGCAAGATGGGATGGCTTGGGAATGCGCATCCCGCGCGTCTCGGTCAACATCTCAGCGCGCCGATTGATTGAAACAAACCTGTTCACCGAATTGTCCGAGCTTCCCTTCGCCAAGGGGCGCCTCTGCTTCGAACTGCTTGAGACAATCGCGTTCGATGATCTCCAACCCGTTCTCAATGAGATCATTCCGGCCGTCAAAAAGCTCGGTATCGAAATCGAGATCGATGATTTCGGCACCGGACATGCCAGCATCGTCAGCCTGCTGAGATTCGAACCGCGAAGGCTGAAGATCGATCGCGAAATTATCAAGCCGATTGTCACGTCATCGTCTCAACGTCGCCTGGTCTCCTCGATTATCGAAATCGGGCGGTCGCAGAACATCGACATTGTTGCCGAGGGCGTGGAGACAATGGAGCATGCCAGGATTCTGAAAGATCTTGGTTGCCATCTGCTGCAAGGTTACGCTCTCGCGCGGCCGATGACTTCGAAGCAGTTGATCGAATTCTGCCGCGCGAAGAACGAGGACTCGTACAGGCGAGGTCAAGACTACGCCCTGCTTTCCGGCGCCGCAGGCTAGAGAGCAATCCTAACGCAAAACCGCCTCGCGCTTTTGCTGGAATTGCTCCGGTTTTACAATGTCCCTGACGCCCCTGCCCTGCTCTCCGTATTGGCGTTCTTTTCCCGCGCCAGCACGAAATCATGCTCGACCTGCCAGAACGGCCCATGGAAGCCGAGTTCCTTGGCGCGGACGGCATCGTCCTTCAGTCTGAATTCAGCAAGCAGGCTCTCCTTGACCCCGAACACGGCATCGGAATGGATGTAGGGATCGTCGGGATCGAAAATATGGGTCGTCAGCGTTTCGAAGCCATCCGCCTTGATAATGTAGTGCAGATGGGCCGGCCGGTAGGGATGGCGTCCGAGTGCGCCGAGCAGCTGCCCCACCGGACCATCCTCCGGGATGGGATAGTATTTCGGCTTCACTGCACGGAACCAGTAGTGTCCATCCTTGCCGGTGCGGAATATGCCGCGCAGATTGAAATCCGGCTGGATGCCTTTCTGCTGGACGTCGTAGAAGCCTTCGTCATTCGCCTGCCAAACGTCGAGCACCGCGTTTTCGATCGGCCTGCCGTCGGTATCGAGGATGCGGCCGCTGATCACCATGTCCTCGCCCTTCTGGTCGAGGCAGATATTGGCGCCCATCGGCAGTTCCGGCGCGTCCGCGACATGGAAAGGCCCCAGAACCGTGCTTTCCGATGCGCCCGACGGCTTGCGGTTGTTGATCGCGTCGACCAACATCGATACGCCGAGCACATCCGAGAGCAGAATGAATTCCTGCCGCCAGTCGGTGCAGGTATGACCGGTGCGGGTGAGGAAAAAGATCGCCTCCATCCACTCGTCCTGGGTCGGCTCCAGCTCCTTAACCGTCTCGTGCAGCTTGCGGGTGACGACCTCCATCACCTGCTTCAGCCGCGCATCCCTGGCATTGGCGTTGCGGCTCGTAACCACCTCGACGGAATTTTCCTCGGTGAAATAGCCCTTTTCTTCTACGCTCATGATCGCCTCACAGATCCAGAATTGTCTTCAAAACGCGGCGAAGCTCGCGCTCGGGCTCATCGACCGCCGCAAGCGAGCGCCAGGCCACATGATGATCCGGTCGCACGAGCAGTGCACCGGCATCGCGGATTTCGCGGGCGCGCGCCCAGTCTCCTGTCAGGTCCTGCCACTCCTGCCGCGGGCCGATCTTGTGAACGGCAATCGGCAGGCCGAACTCCTTCGACAGGGCTTTTGCCGCCGCGACCCAGCCGTCGCCGCCGATGCCGGTCAACACCGTGAAGACGCCGTGGCCGGTGAGATCGAGGCTCGATACCTTCTGGCCGCTATCGTTGAAAAGCCAGACATGCGGCAGTCGTGCGCCGGGCCACGTCGTCGGCTGGAAATGCAGTTCTGCATCCTTCTCGAAGGCCGGCTCCGGCTGGTCGTCCTTGACGACGGCGTTCGAGGCGTAGCGATGGTTCATCTCTACGCCGTGCGCATCGAACTCATAGACCTTGTCGGCAATCGCCTCGCGGATTGCCGTGCGCTGGCGCTCGGCATCGGCGGTGTCATTGCAGCGCGCATCCATGTTCTGCTGCATCTTCACCGGATCGACGGAATCGAGCAGACCCAGCGACTTGAAGATCGGACCGAATTCCTCGATCGATTTGTTGGCGCGGGTGACGATCTGCTTGGCGACCGGCGCGCGCTCGGCCTGGTAGCTTTCGAGCAGGCGCATGCCGGCCTGGCCCTTGAGCACCAGAGCGAGCTTCCAGGCGAGGTTGAAGCCATCCTGGATCGAGGTGTTGGAGCCGAGGCCATTCGAGGGCGGATGGCGATGGACGGCATCACCCATGCAGAACACCCGGCCGTTCGACATGGTGGTCGCGTACATGTTGTTCACGGTCCAGGTGGAGACGGATTTGATCTTCGGCTTGAGATCGGCAACGCCCACCAGTTCGCGCACGACCTTGGTGGCGAAGGCGTCATCGACCTGTGGCGCCGGCTGATTGATGTCATAGCCCCAGACGATCAGCCATTCGTTCCACGGCCGCACCATGCGCACCAGACCCATGCCGATGCCACCGACGTCGGCGCCGGGCTGCAGCACCCAATAAAGCACCGAGGGCCGGTGGGCGACGTACCGAGAAAGATCCGCCTCGAACAAGATGTTCATCGAGCCGGCTACACCCATCTTGCCTTCGAAGGTCAGGCCCGCATGTTCAGCCACCTTGGAGTTACCGCCATCGGCACCGATCAGGAATTTCGAGCGGATGGTCAATTCCTTGCCGGTCAACCGATCAAGGCAGGTCGTGGTGACGCCTTCCGCATCCTGAACATGGCTCAGATATTCCGTCGACATGCGGGCTTGCGCCCCGCGCGAACAGGCCGTCTTGAACAGAAGCGGCTCCATATAGGTCTGCGGCAGGTCGTTCATGTGGGCAGGCGAAGACAGCTGATGTTCCGCGCGCGAGAGCGGATGGTTGCCCCAGCTCTGCATGCGGCCGATCTCCTCGCCGGCGACCGCCGTGCAGAAGACGTTCTGTCCCATCAGATCCTGTTCGACCGCGAAGAGATAGGCCTCCTCCTCCACATCGCGGCCGAGATCGCGCAAAACTTCCATCGTGCGCTGGTTGGTGATGTGCGCGCGTGGCGTGCTCGCCAGCCAGCGATAGCGGTTGATGACCATCGGCTCGAGACCATGGGTCGCAAGCAGTGCGGCCGTCGCCGAGCCGGCGGGTCCCGTACCGATGATCAGAACGTCCGTGGTGATGTCAGCCATGTGGCCCTCCCTTTTCATCATTTAGCATTGATCCGCCGCTCAGCAGGCGGCGGACCGGAAAGAGTTCCCAGCCGGTGCGGCTGGAGATGAGACCCCAGAGACCCCGGGGCGCGAACAGCATCGTGACGATGGCGAGCGCGCCGAGAGCGAGCAAATACCAGGAGCCGTAGCTCGAAAAGGCATTCTGCAGCAGGAAGAAGACGAGCACGCCGACGAGCGGCCCTTCGATGGTGCCGATGCCGCCGATCACGACGATGAAGACGACATAGGCGGTCCAGTCGGTGAGCGAGAAGGCGGCGTCAGGCGAAATCCGTGCCTTCTGCAGATAGATGAGCGCGCCGACCATGCCCGTCACGAAAGCGGTCGCCATGTAGACGACGATCTTCAGCCGGCGGGCATCGACGCCGAGCGCACGCGCCGCCGTCTCGTTGTCGCGCACGGCGGCAAGGCCGAGCCCCTGCTTGCTGCGCAGCAGCCGGTAGATGAATCCGATCGTCAAAGCGGTGAGAGCCAGCGCCAGCCAGTAGGCAAGCGCGTCGGCTGCGGCTGCAGAACGCATGCCGAACCAGTTTTGCAGCAATGAAATACCCAGCATGTCCTTGGTGGCTTCGCGCGGCAACGAAGTACCCGTTCCGCCGCCGAGCATCTTCCACTGGGCGAAAAGCAGCCGTCCGACTTCGGCGATGACCCATGTGCCGATCGCGAAATAGGGACCGTAAAGCCGGAAGGAGAAGAATGCGGCCGGCGCGGCGATCAGCATTGCGAAGAGCCCGGCGAGCGGAATGGCGAGGATCGGATCGATGCCGGCGAGAATGACGAAGCCGAACAGCGCATAGGCGCCGCAGCCAACGAAGAGCTGCTGCCCGACCGAGATCAGTCCGGCGTAGCCGGCAAGCAGGTTCCAGCTCTGCGCCAGTGCCAGCATGGTCAGGATGAAGAAGAGATCCTGCACGACGCCGCGCGACACCAAGAAGGGTGCGGCTGCGAGCACGACAATCGCGCTGAGCGAAAGGATGGCGAAGAGGCTGGAAAGCCTTGTGCGCGTTTCCACCCGCCAGCTTGGCGGCGCTGCGATTTCAGTCGACATTGTTTCGAAACCTGTGGTCATGGCCGCCTCAATCCACTGCCCGAGGGAAAAGGCCGCGCGGCCGGAAGAGCAGCACGAGCAGGAAGGCGATATGCCCGGCAAGGATCTGCCATTCGGGATTGATCGCCGCCCCGACCGTCTGAGCAATCCCCAGGATGACGCCGCCGGCAAGCGTGCCCCACAGCGAGCCCAGGCCGCCGATGATGACGGCTTCGAACGCGTAGATCAGCCGCGCCGGCCCGGCCGTCGGATCGAAATTCGCGCGCATGCCGAGATAGAGCGCCGCGACAGTTACGATCATCATCGCAAGCCCGGTCGCGATGGCGAAAATGGAATTGGGCCGGATGCCCATCAGGCTCGCCGTGACAACATCATCCGAAGTCGCCCGGAAGGCGCGACCGAGCTCGGTACGATAGATGAGCTGGTTGAGCCCGACGACGACAAGAACGGCTGAAGCAAAGGTGAGGAGCGGCATCAAGCCGGCACTGACGCCGCCAAATTGCAGCGAGGCCGTCTCCAAAGCACCTGCAGAGATACGCCGGCTGTCGGCGGTGAAGCCTTCCAGAAGACCGTTCTGGATCACGATCGACAGACCGAACGTGACGAGCAGCGGCGGCAGGATGTCCTTGCCGAGGGTTCGGTTGAGCAGATGATATTGCAGCAGCCAACCGACGGCGAACATCAAAGGTGCGGCGATCAGCGCAGCCAGGAAGGGATCGAGCCCGAGCAAGGAGACAAGCACCAGGATCAGGAACGCCGCCAGCACGATAAGATCGCCGTGAGCGAGATTGACGAGGCGCATGATGCCGAAAACGAGGCTCAGGCCCGCCGCAAATAGGGCGTAAAGCCCGCCGAGCAGAACACCTTGCAGAAGCGTATCAAGCCAGTTCATGGGTGTCCGCTCCGAAATAGGCCGCATGGATCTCTGCGCGATCGAGCTCGGCCGGACGCCCGGTCAAGGTGATGCGACCCTCCATCATGCAATAGACACGGTCGGCGACCTTCAGCGCCTGGGCGATATCCTGCTCGACGATGACGATGGCCGCGCCAGCGGCACGGATATGAGTGAAGGCGGCGTAGATGTCCTTGATGACGACAGGCGCGAGGCCGAGGCTCAGCTCGTCGCAGAGAAGGACTTCCGGATTGGACATCAGCGCGCGGCCGATCGCGACCATCTGCTGCTGTCCGCCGGAAAGTGCGGTTGCCGGATTGCGGCGTCTCTCCTTCAGAACTGGAAAGAGTGAATAGATGCTGTCGAGCGTCCAAGGTCCGGCGATCCGGCGGCCATAGCGGCCGATCTGCAGATTTTCCTCGACCGTCAGCGACGGGAACAGTTTCCGTCCCTCCGGCACCAGCGCAATGCCGCGGCGCACCACATCGGAAGCCGCCAATGCTCCGATCGGCTCGCCGCGATGCAGGACCATGTCCGGACTATTGGCGATCACGCCAGCGATGGAACGCATCAGCGTCGACTTGCCGGCCCCGTTCGCCCCGATGACGGCGATGGTCTCGCCGGCCTCCAGATGGAGATCAACGCCAAGCACAGCCTGGAAATCGCCGTAGGAGGCCTTGAGGTCATGGGTTTCGATGAGGCTCACCATCAGACTTCCATCCCCAGGTAGATCTCGCGCACCTCGCTCGATGCCATGATGGCATCCGGCTTGCCGATGCCGATCACCCGGCCGAAATTCAGCACGAGAATGCGCTCTGCCACTGCCGTCAGCGCGTGCAGCACATGCTCGATCCAGATGATCGCAATGCCGCGCTGGTGAACCCGCTTGATGGTCGAGACGAGCTGACGGCATTCGCCTTCCGTCAGCCCGCCGGCGATCTCGTCGAGAAGCAGCAGCTTCGGTTGGGTCGCGAGCGCCCGGGCCAGTTCCAGGCGCTTGCGTTCGAGCAGGGTCAGCGATCCGGCTGGTACATTGGCTTTGGCGATCAGGCCGGTTTCGACAAGGATATCCGCACAGAGAGTGGCAACGTCACCCTCGCTCGCCTTGGCGCCGAAGGCGCCTGCGACCAGCAGGTTTTCGTAGGCGGTCAAACGCTCGAAAGGCTGCGGGATCTGGAAGGTCCGGCCCATGCCGGCAAGGCAGCGCTGCATCGGCGGCGTATGCGTCACGTCGCGGCCGTCGAACTCAATCGATCCGCGGGCAACGGAGAGATTGCCGTTGATGAGATTGAACAGCGTTGATTTGCCGGCGCCGTTCGGGCCGATCACGCCGAGTGCCTCGCCGGGCTCGACGGTGAAGCCGATATCCTCGGCGACGACGAGTGCGCCGAAAGATTTCGAGACTCCCTTCAGTTCCAATATGGGCATTGTCGTTCTCCGTTGGAAACTGCCCGACGACGTGCCGGGCAGCCCTCCTCTCAAGCCAGGGCTTCGAGCTTGCCACCAAGCGGCACGTTGGGCGCCAGCCCGTTTTCGACGACGACGAGATCGTAACCGCCGCCCGATTTCAGCCGCCATTGGCCGCCGACCAGCGGCGTCTTGGCGACATTCTTCCGGGCGAAGGGCGGAAGTTTCTCGTTGCCCCAGGCAATCGGCCCGACGAGCGTATCGAGCTTCGTTTCGCCGATCGCCTTGGCAACCGCCTCGGCATTGCCCGCATCCTCGGTCCGCTTCATGACATCGACGGCGAGTTCAAACAGCGCATGGGCAAAGCCGATCGGTTGCGTCCATGGGCGACCGGTCGCCTTGGTGAAGGCAGCCGCGACCGTAGCGGCAGTCTCGCCCGTCAGCGACGATTTGAACGGATGTGTCGGTGTCCACCAGACCTCGGTCGACAGATTGTGCCCGGCATTCCCCAGCGCCTCGACAGTCTGCGGGAAAAGCAGCGCCTTGCCGATCGAGGCGACCTTCGGTTTGAGGCCCTGCTGCTTGGCCTGGTTCCAGAAGGTCGTCAGGTCGGGCGGGATCATCACTCCGGTCAGGATATCGGTGCCCGCTTGCTTGAAGGCATTGATCTGAGCGGAAAAATCGTCCGTCAGGTTCTGGTAGCGGCCGGTATCCGTCAGCCCGTAACCGAGCTTTTCGAGGACCGGCGGGAAGCCGACGACCTTGTCGCCCCAGGCATTACCGTCGCCATCATTCGGGAACAGGCCGCCAACCTTCTTGTTGGTCTCGATCTGGCTCCACATGCCGGTGAAAACAGCGATGATGTCTTCCAGGCCCCAGAAGAAGTGATAGGCGTAATTAAAGGGCTTCCACGAGGCGGGATCGCCGGGATTACCCTGCTGGCCGATGAACCAGGGCTGCCATGGCGCGACGGTGGAAATGCAGGGCATCTCCTCGCCCTCGCAAGTGGTGGAAACCGGATTGGTGGTTTCCGGCGTCGAAGAGACCAGCATCAGATTGATCTGGCTGTCGACGATCAGTTCCTTCGCCACTTGTGCGGCGCGGTTCGGGTTGGACTGGCTGTCCTTGACCACGACTTCGTAGTTGAGGCCCTTTGCCTTCGTCGTTGCCAGAAATGCATCGATGACGAACTTGTCGGCTTCGCCGAAAGCGGCGAGCGGCCCCGTCTGCGGGCTGACATAGCCGAGCTTGATCGCCGCATTCTTGGCAATCGCCGGCATGGCCAGGCCCGAGGTTGCCAGCAGCGCACCGCCGGCCGCCGTCGTCTTCAGAAAATCGCGTCTCGTGAACATGTTTCCTCCCCTCATCGTCTCTCCTCCCAAAGAGCGCGCCCGCAGGCGCTATATCAGTCTGTTGGCCGCCGGCCCTCCCAGGCATCCTGCAGAAGCTGACGGATCGCACCCCGGTCGATCGGCCGCGGATTCCAGTAGGGGTTCTCGACGGCGATCGCGGCAGCGCGATCGAGATCGGCTTCCGTCAGCCCGAATTCCTTGAGCGACAACGGCGATCCGACCGCTTTGGCGAAATCCCAGAGCCCACCGCCGATGGAGCCGCCGAAAATACCGGCCGCCTCCGCCAGCTGCGATACCGCGGCTGCCGCGTTAAAAGCGGCAGTGTGCGGCAGCATCACCGCATGTGTTTCGGCATGCGGCGTATCGAAGGAGCCGCCGAGCGTGTGGCAGATCTTGTGATGCAATGCCATCCCGACCGTGCCGAGCACCGAACCGCAGAGCCAGGCGCCATAAAGCGCATCGCAGCGGGCGTCCGCGTTCTTCGGATCATTCACGATAACAGGCAGACTTCTCGCAAAGGCCCGCAGCCCCTCCAGTGCCATCAGGCTCGAAATCGGATTGCGGTCTTGTGCGTAAAGCCCTTCGACGGCATGTGCCATGGCGTTAAGGCCGCTCGTCACACTCATGGCAACCGGCAGGCCGAGCGTCAGCGAGGGATCGTAGATGACGATTTCCGGCAGTATCCTGGCATCGCGCACCGTCGTCTTGCGACCGCCTTCGGTCTGGCCAAGGATCGGCGTCACCTCCGATCCGGCATAGGTCGTGGGGATGACGATCTGAAGAAGATCGGTGCGATAGGCGATCGCCTTGCCGAGCCCGGTGGTCGATCCGCCGCCAAGCGAAACGACACAATCCGCCCCCGTCTCCGCCACCACCTTCATCGCCGCCTCCGTCACTTCGACAGGCGTGTGCATGGTGGCATCCGTGAAGACGCCACAGGCAAGCGGACCGATCTCCTGGGCCAGTGCTTCGGCATCGGCCTTTTGATGCGGCGTCGACAACACCAAAGCCCGCTTGCAGCCGGCCCTCGCTATCCATTCCGCCACCCTGTTGCGGCTGCCGGCACCGAAGACGATCTGAGCAGGGCTGCCCGCATAGGAAAAATCTTGTGTCATGCTGCCCTCCCCGGCTTGGTCCGCACCATGATGAAAGTAAGATTGACCGCCTTACCGCGCCTTCGGTCGATCTCGATAGGCTCGAAGCAGGCAACAAGCTCTGGCCGCACGCCAAAGAGGGCGTCCTCGCCAAGATGCGGGTCGTTCGCATTGTAAATATGCGTCGTGATCGTCTCGAAGCCTTTTGCACGAATGACGAAATGCAGGTTCGCGGGGCGGCGTAGCGGATAACCTGCTTGGGCAAGCATGCGCCCCACCGGCCCGTCGTCCGGCACGCCATAACCGGACGGCATCACCGAACGATAATGGAAGTGTCCGCCGGCATCCGCGTGAAAAAGTCCGCGCAGATTATGTTCCGGCTGCAGATCCGGCTGCTGGTTTTCATAGAAGCCCTCGGCATTGGCCTGCCATGTGACGACCTCGGCGCCGGCAACCGGCAGACCATCGAGATCCTGCACCTGTACGGAAACCAATAACGGCTCACCAACGCCATCGAGCGAGATTGAGGAGCCGGAGGCCCGCACTGGCGCGTCGCCGCGGAAGAACGGCCCGCGAATGGTATTGGGCGTTGCCGTCTTCGGGCGCCTGGAATTGATCTCTTCGACCAAAGCCGAAGCGCCAATGAGATCGGACAGAAGCACCCATTCCTGGCGCCTCTCATCCGAGGCGTGACCAACCTCGGTCAGAAATGCGATGAGTTGGCGCCACTCATCCTGGGTTGGCCGGAACTGCTTGATGAGATCATGTACATGGGTCACGACGGCAGCGAGCAGCCGCGGCAGATTGCCGTCGCTCTTTGCGGAAAGCCGCTCGGAGAAGACCTCCGACGACGTCGCCTCGCTGAATGTGAGCGCCTTGGCATGCCCCGCCATGCTCATCCTCCAAATCCGCTGTGCAGTTGAAGTTACATTAGCTGCGAAAAGAGGATGGATTGATGATTTTATTGTGCATCAGTATAACAGATCGTTATGAAATTCGATGAACGTCATCTGATCCAACTTGCTGCCGTCGTGAAGACGGGCGGCGTGACCGAGGGTGCCGCCCTGCTGGGACTGGCGCAACCAGCCGTTTCGCGCACCCTGTCCATGCTGGAAAAACGCGTCGGCGAACCGCTGTTTATCAGGGGCCGCCGCCCGCTGCAGCCGACGCCGCTCGGCCTGTCGTTGGCCGAACACGGCCTTGTCATGCTGGCGGCTTCGCGCAAGGCATCCGATCTGGTGGAGAGTTTCAGGGTGGGCAAGAGCGGCGTCGTGCGAATCGGCGGCACGCCGTTCTTCATGGACGCGCTGATCGCCGGCCTCTGCGCCGAGTTTCAGGCAAGCCATCCGGACGTGCGCATCGACCAGAACTACGGTTATTTCCCTGACCTGCGCGCGGCGTTGAAGGCCGACCAGATCGACCTTGCGATCTGCCCCATCGACATTCTCGATGAGGGTTCAGGGCTTGAATTCCAGCAAATCCTCCCCGGGCGCAACGTCGTCGCCTGCCGGGTAACGCACCCGCTGCTTCTGAAGCGCCGGCCACAGCCGAGTCATCTCCTCGACTACCCCTGGATTGCGCCGCCACCGGGAAGTCCGCTGCTGGCGGACCTGCGTGCCTTGCTGCTCTCGTTCGGCGCGACCGAAATCAAAATCCGCTATTCGGGCGGCTCGCTGATGAGCGTGATCAACTATCTGAAATCGGCGGATGCGCTAACGATCATGCCGCATAGCGTGGTCTTTGCTCAGCGCAAGGAAAAGTCGATCACGGCTTTGCCGATTGCGATTCCGCATCCGGAACGCGCGCTCGCGATCCTCACGCGAACGGATGCGCCGCTTTCCCCTGCGGTAGAACAGTTTGCCGGATTCGTCCGATCCGGGTTCGAGAGCCTTCGTCATTTGATCAAGCGCCACGAGGAAGCGGTCGTGTGGGGGCTCTAGATGGGAGAGCCGGCGGTTTCGGCGGTCCGGTTTTTACGCAATTTCAGTTGCTGGGCGTGAAGCGGATGCGAAATCGACCCTTTCGAAATGCCCTGGACCCAAGGCTGCGGCTAGGTTGCCGCAGAAAGTGTGAGCTAAGGAGAAGGTTCCCTGCAAGAGACCAATTATTGCGGGCACCAAAGCCTGGAGAACGGGTCGTGCAAAGATTGAGTTGACCGCTTTCGATGACGAGGCGACACTTGCAACTTGCAACTTGCAACTTGCAGCAAGGCCAAGGCAGGAGGAAAAACAATGGACGAGCCAGACCGCTGGCGCCACATGGCAAGTGCGCCGAAAGACGGCAGTCGAATCCTCGTCACGATCCGCCCCTCCGAACAGGGGCCGGCAGAGGTTGATCTCGCATATTGGTCGAACGGCGATCGGTTCGGTGCAGAAGGCTGGCGCGCCTCTGATTCCTCGCCCGGCCACATCATCGAATATGCCGAGCCGGAATTGAAGTGCTGGATGCCGATGCCCTTGGCCAATCTCAATCGCACCTCGATGCCCTCACCGTGGGAAGGAGACGACGCCCAGCAGCTCGATGGGTCAGGGATTTAAGAACTCGCTCAGGATAGGCAAAAAAGCCATGCTGAGGCGATCGATCGGCAGCTCCGGTTCGAGATAGACGAAGCGACCGATGACCTCGCTGTTGAACTCGTCAGGGATGGTCTGGAGACAGAGGTCGAGATCATCGTCTGCGCAAGGCATATGCGCGCCGGCGGAAACGGGGAAGCCCGTATGCCTCTCTGTTTCATCGTTTCCAGCTTCAAGACTCAGAGATAAGGGTACAGATGTCCTTTCACTGAGTGCCTGGAGCTAAAAAACCTCACGTAAGCCCATCGAAATGCGGTTTCAGTAGTCCACGGTTCTGTCGGCCCTGGGGGCCGCCCAGCAGGTGTTCGGCACGGTCGAAAGCCAGCCCGGACGTGCCGGATCGCGATCATGAAGGTAGCCACCGAGCGAATTGTCGAGATCGGAAATTGGCCGAGCTTGTCGCGATTGAGTTCTACACCGAGGCCGAGACCGCCAGGCACGGCAATGGCGCCATCGACATACGTCACCGGCCCGCCGACGATGATGTCCTCGGCGAGCTGATGGTAATGCGCATCCGCCGCATGGGCGAGGTTCGGCAGGAACGGCGCTGAGATGCAGCATGGCGCCGAGCTGGAACGTCTCGCAAACGCCCGCCGCTTGATGCGGGGTCGGCTGACAAACCTCCTGCATCGACCGGAACGAACCTCGGATAGCGTTGTCTTTTCGGCAATCGGTAGTGCGCATAATTGTTCTTTATTAGAACGCTAAATTCCCCCATCATCCCATCATTGGTGGATAACGAGACAAAAAGTCCGATCGCCCAATCAACAGGGGAACTGTCAGAATGTCACAATTCATGATGAATCGCCGCCACTTCCTGTCCAACGCTGCCTTAGTCGGAGGTCTTGCCGCCACGCAGACTTTCGTCGGCATTCGCGCCGGCAAGGCGGCCGATGTTGCGGAAGTGCGCATGCAGCTCGGCTGGCTCGCTTCCAACGGCCTGCTCGGCGAGGTTGCGGCCCAGAAAAAGGGCTTCTTTGCCGAACAGGGCATTAACCTGACCATCGTGCCCGGCGGCCCGAATGTCGACGGCGTCGCTGGCGTTGCGGCCGGCCAATCCACCATCGGGCAGATCTCCTCAAGTCCCTCCGTCATGCTCGCGCGCTCGGCCGGCATGCCCGTCAAGGCGTTTCTGGCCGGATATCGCAAGCATCCCTTTACATATTTCTCGCTGAAGAACGCGCCGATCCGCGAGCCGAAAGACATGATCGGCAAGACGATCGCCACCCAGCCGACCGCCTTCATCCTGCTGCGCGCGCTGCTGGCCAAAAATGGCATTCCGGAAGACAAGGTGAAGATGGTCAATATGGGCTCCGACATGAACCAGTTGCTCACCGGTCAGGCCGATGCCGTCACCGGCTGGGTGACGAACACCAATGCGCTGAAGGTATTGGGCGGCGAGCGCGTCGACATGATGCTGTGGGATGCCGGTCTGCAGCTCTACGCAAATGTCTACTACACGACCGACGAACAGCTCGACAAACATTCCGACGTACTGGTGCGCTTCACCACGGCTGCCGCTAAGGGCTGGGGTTATGTCCGCGACCATCCGGAAGAAGCGGTCAGCATGTTGGTCGAGGCCTATCCCAATCTCGACAAGGCGAGCGAGCTCGAGGCCGTCCACTCGGTCATCGACTTCTCCTTCGGCGACAGCACCAAGCAAACCGGCTGGGGCGCGATGAACAAGGACAATTGGGCCGCCCAGATCAAGGCCTATGCCGATCTCAAGCAGTTTGCTGGCACCACCCCGACCGTCGACGACGTCGCCACCATGGCGATCCTCGACGCAACAACCGACATCCGCAAGCAGATCGGGTGAACGTCATGATGAGCGCCGCCACCATCAAGCAGCCGCAGCCGCTACCGGTCGGCGAAACGGCAAGACTTGCCGTTTCCATTCGCGATCTCGACATTCGCTTCGGCGACAAGGGCAATGAATTCACCGCCCTTTCCAAGGTCTCCGTCGACATTCCGGAGGGGTCGTTCGTCACCATGCTCGGACCGTCCGGCTGCGGCAAGTCGACCCTGCTGCGCTGTATTGCCGACCTTGTCCATATCAGCGACGGCTCGGTTTCAGTCTTCGGACGCCCGCCGCGCCAGGCCCGAGAAGGCCGCGACTTTGCCTTCGTCTTCCAGGAGGCAACGCTTTTGCCCTGGCGGAGCGTCCTCGACAATGTCTGCCTGCCGCTGGAAGTGGGCCGTCATGACAAGAGCTCGTATGCCGATCCCATGAAATTGCTCGCTCTTGTTGGCCTGAATGGGCGCGAGAACGCCCTGCCGCACGAATTGTCCGGCGGCATGCGCCAGCGCGTCGCCATCGCCCGGGCCCTGGTGACCAAGCCGCGCATCCTTTTGATGGACGAGCCATTCGGCGCGCTCGACGAAATCACCCGCGACAAGCTCAATGAGGAGCTGCTGCGCATATGGCGCGAGACGGGCACGACCATCGTCTTCGTCACCCACTCCATCCCCGAAGCGGTCTTTCTCGGCGAGCATGTGCTGATGCTGCAGGCGCATCCCGGCCGCGTGAAGGAGTTCATGAAGGTCGATCTTCCTTATCCCCGCGCACTTGCGATGCGCGACACAGTCGACTTCATCAAGGTGACCGCGCATCTGCGTGCGCTGCTGGAGGAATGCATATGAGCAACGCCGTGCACTCTGATCTTGGCCGCATCGCCAAGGCACCGCGCAAGGTCGCCGTCCTCGACGCAACCGTCGGCGTGCTCTCCTCGCACATGCCGGCAATCCTTGCGGCACTTGGCTGCATCGTTCTGTGGCAGGCGGTCATCTGGATCTTCAAGATCCCGACCTTCATGGCGCCGAGCCCTCTCGATGTCCTCTATGCCTTTCGCGATAATGCCGCGACGCTGACCAGAAACGTCCTGCCGACGGTGCTGGAAGCCGTTCTCGGCTTCGTGTTCGGCAATCTCATCGCCATCCTGCTGGCGATCTGGTTCGTCCACAGCAAAACCGCGGAAAAAGCCTTCTATCCGATCGCCGTCTTCGTCAAGGCGATCCCGATCATCGCGCTTGCGCCGATCCTCGTCCTGATCTTTGGAAACGGCGTCGCCCCGAAGATCATCATTGCCGGGCTGATCTGCTTCTTTCCGACACTGGTCAACATGGTTCAGGGACTTCGCTCCGCAAGCCCTGCCATGCTCGACCTGATGCGGGTGCTTTCCGCCAGCAATTCCGAGATCCTCTGGAAGGTTCGCCTGCCAAGTTCGCTGCCATTCCTGTTCGCAGCCTTGAAGATCGCAGCAACCAGCAGCGTCATGGGTGCGATCGTGGCGGAGTGGATCGGCTCCAGCTTCGGGCTCGGCGCGCTCATCATCGAGGCGACCTATAATTTCCGCTCGCCGCTGCTCTACGCAACGGTCGTCATTGCCGCACTGCTGGCCGTGATCCTCTTCTTCATCGTCTCGGTTGCCGAAGTGAAGATGATCCGCTGGAAGCCGGCCGGACAGCACTAAAACCTTAAAAAAATCGAGGGAACTCCAATGGAACAGGTTATTCACCAGCCTGCACGGGATATCCGTGTCGTCGATCGCTCCGATGTGGTTGTCGTCGGCGGGGGCCCGGCAGGGATTGCCGCAGCCGTTTCGGCCGCCCGCAACGGCGCCAGTGTCACGCTTGTAGAACGCTATCCCTATGTCGGCGGACTTGCCGCTGGCGGCATGGTGCTGGTGCTCGACGACATGATCAACGAACTCGAAATCACCGTGCGCGGCATCTGCATGGAGATGATCGAGCGCATGAAGCGCTGGGATCTCTGCGTGACGCCGACCGACCGCGACCGCCTGATCGAGTTTCGCGACACGCCGGAGGCCTGGCAGCGCTGGGCACGCTGGGGCCTCTTCGACTTCCATACGCAATCGATGCCGCATCCGATCTGCTTTTCGGCCGCCTTCGATCCCGACGCCTTCAAGCGCGCCGCCTATGACATGATCGGCGAAGCAAAGATCAAGCTTAGAACCCATAGCTGGTTCTCCTCGGCAATCGTCGAGGGTGGTGCGATCAAGGGCGTGATCTGCCAGACGAAGGAGGGCATGCAGGCCATCCTCGGCGATGTCGTCATCGACACCACAGGCGACCTCGACGTCGCCGCAAGCGCAGGCGCTTCCCATGTCGACTCCAACTTCATCCTAACGACGGTGTCGCGCTGGGGCGGCGTCGATACGGAGGCGGCGGAGCGCTTCGAACAGCAGGAGCCGGAAACCTTCAAGGCGCTCGATCACGAAGCCAAGCGGCTGATCGGCGGCTGCTGGTCCTTCTGGTGGCTGAAGACGCCGCTCCCCGGCGTCGTCTGGCTGAACTGCCCGCACATGCCGACGCTGAGCGGCCTCAAGGTCGAGGATCTGACCAAGGCGGAGATGGAAGGCCGCTCGCGGATCGCGAAGCTGCTCGATTTTGCACGCGAAAAGATGCCCGGCTTCGAGAATGCCTATGTCGTCGATTTCGCCCCGCAGACCGGCGTGCGCCAGACACGGCTGCTGCAGGGCGACTATGTCGTGACGAAGGACGACGTCATGACCCGCCGTCATTTCGCCGACACGGTCTGCCGTGGCCGCGACTATTACACGCCTTATCGCTCCATGCTGCCGAAGGAGATCGAACAGCTGATCGTTGCTGGTCGGCACTATTCGGCAACACCGCAGGCGCAGAAATCCAGCCGCGAGATCCCCCCCTGCATGGCGATGGGCGAGGCGGCGGGTGTGGCTGCAACCGTCGCCCTCAACGCCGGAACGACGGTGCGCAAAGCCGATATCCGGGCAATTCAGAAGCAGATGCGGGCCCAGGGTGCCGATCCCGGCGACATCCCCTCGGAAAACGCGACATATTTGGAGGCTGCAGAATGACGACTTTGCCACTCGACGGAATCCGCGTGATCGATTTCACGCAGGTGATGCTCGGACCGTGCTGCACGCAGGTTCTGGCGGATTACGGCGCCGAAGTCATCAAGATCGAAAAGGTCAAGATCGGCGATCTCTCGCGCTGGTCGCTCGGCTCCGATCCGGACGGGCTCAACAATCCGGTCTTCTGCTCGCTAAACCGCAACAAGAAGAGCCTGGCGCTCGATTTAAAAGAACCCAGCGCCCGCAAGACCGTCCAGGCGCTGCTCGAGACGGCCGACGTTGTCGTCAACAACTTCCGGCCGGGTGTGATGGAGCGCATGGGCTTCGGTTATGAGGACCTGAAGAAAATCAATCCCCGCCTCATCTATGCCGTCGGCACCGGCTTCGGACTGACCGGTCCCTACCAGCACAAGGGCGGCCAGGATGTGCTGGCCCAGGCCGTCTCCGGCGTCATGCGCCGCAAATCTGACAACAGCCATCCCACGTCCATCTACGCCACGCCGCTTGCCGATTACTCGGCCGGCATGCATCTCGTGCAGGGCATCCTTCTCGCACTCCTGCAACGAGACAAGACGGGTGAGGGACAGCAAGTGGCCGTCAGTCTCTACAATTCCATGATCGCCATGCAGATGCAGGAAGGCACGACGCATCTGATGCGGCAGAAGGATCTGAACTGGGGCGCCTTTCCGCTGACGGGCGTCTTCGAGACGACGGACGGCGCGATCGTCATGGTCGGTGCCTTCAAGCAGAACCCCTTGCGCGATATTTGCGAGGCGCTTGAGATCGAGGACCTGTCGCAATATCCGCACTACAAGGATTTCGACGCGCAGATGGCGCGGCGGCCGGAATTGCAGGCGATCTTCCGCGACAATTTCGCCAAAAACAGCACAGCGCATTGGATCGAGCGGCTGGAGGCTGTCGATATTCTTTGCGCACCTGTGCGTTCGCTGCCGGAGGCGCTGAGGGACGAGCAGACCATCATCAACAAGATGATCCTCGAGGCAGGCGAGACCGCCGCGGGCCCGATCCGCCTGATCGGCTCGCCGATCGATATGTCGGCGGCGCAGGTGAGCGTGCGGTTTGCGCCGCCGCAGCTTGGCCAGCACAATGAGGAAATTCTGGCCTCGCTTTCCGGGCTTCAGGGGGATGCTGCATGAGCGTTTCCTTCACCGTAGAGGGCCGCGTCGCCCGCGTGACACTTGACCGCCCCGACCGGATGAACGCCGTCGACGCCGAAACCGAAGCGGAACTTGAGGCGATCTGGACGGAGATCGAAAGGCGGGACGACATCAGCTGCGTCGTCCTCACAGGCTCCGGCGAGAAGGCCTTCTGCGCAGGGGCCGACCTCAAAGGCGGCAGCGGCAGCTCCGGCGTCGACTACTGGACGGTCGGGCGCGAAAACGGCTTCGGCGGCCTTGCCTTCCGGCGCTCGCTCGACGTGCCCGTCATCGCCCGCGTCAACGGCTATGCGCTTGGTGGCGGCTTCGAGATGGTGCTCGGCTGCGATATCGTCATTGCGGTGGAAACGGCGCGCTTCGGCCTGCCCGAGGCGCGTGTCGGCCGCATGCCGCTTGATGGCGGCATGGTGCTGCTGCAGCGTAAGATCCCGTTCAACCGCGCCATGGCCGTGATGCTGACCGGGCGGCAGTTCAGCGCACAGGAAATGGCAAGCTACGGCATCGTCAACGAAGTCGTGTCGGCCGGCGAACTAGACGCTGCCGTCGATCGCTGGGTCTCCGAGATCGTCGCCTGCGCGCCGCTGTCGCTGCGGGCGATCAAGCAGACGGTCAATCGCACGGCGCATCTGAGCCCGGCCGAGGCGCAGGCGCTGCGGACGCCGGCTTTGATCAAGGCCCTGAAAAGCGAGGATGCCATGGAGGGTGTGGCGGCTTTCCGCGGGAAGCGGGCGCCGGTTTGGCAGGGCAAATAGGCATGCTATAGCTTCAAGATCGCCGAGGGCTATTCATGCATGCCAGCATCCTGAAGTATTTTGCCGAGGTCGCGCGCTCCGGATCGATCCGCAAGGCGTCCGACGAGTTGCATGTCGCGACCTCCGCCGTCAGCCGCCAGATCAAGAAACTGGAAGACGAGCTTGGCACGCCGCTGTTCGAGCGCTTCTCCGACGGGCTGCGGCTGACGTCGGCCGGCGAAATCGTGCTGCGCCACGCCAAAGAGACGCTGCACGAATACGAGATCATGAAATCCAATCTCGGCGATCTTCACGGCAAAAACACCGGCCGCGTCCACATCGCAGCCCTGGACAGTCTCGCGATCCAGTTCCTGCCGGAGTTCGTTTCCGGCTTTCACAAGAAGCATCCGGCGGTGGATTTCCGCATCCGCACCGATAACTACAACAATATCTTCCGCTTTCTGGCGGAAGGCGACGTCGACATCGGCGTCACCTTCGATCTTGCCCGGCCGCACGACATGAAGCTGATCCATGGCGTGCGCATGCCGCTGATGGCGATCGTTGCCAAGACCCATCCGCTCGCAAGGCAGAAGTCCGTAACGCTGCAGGAATGCGCCCAGTTCAACATGCTGCTGCAGCTCGACAACGAAGTGATGAGCTCGATGATCGCCGTGGAGCTCGGCGCGCTCAACCGCGTCGGGCGTACGCTTGTCGCGACAAACAATCAGATGATGCTAAAGCCGATGATCCTTGCCGGCGAAGGCGTCGCCTTCTTCACACCGCTCGGACTGTTGCGCGAGCTGGAGGCCGGTGATGCCGTCGCTCTTTCGATCGCTGGATCGAAGCTCCAGGATCTCGAAGTCGGCATCGTCGTCTCGCGCCGCCGGCAGCTCACCCATGCGACGGAGGTCGTCGCCCAATCGATGGGCGAGGAGCTGTCGAAATTCGCCGGGAAGATCAACACGCTGGTCTCACGTTAGAGGAAACCGATCATGACACCGCGGTTGCTGCTTAATCCAGGTCATTCGCCTGCCCAAAGGATCACCGACGATGCTGAGCTGCCGCAGGCGCTTCAATCTTTTGGCCTGCAGCCCGGCGATCTCGCTCTGCCCTCGCCCGTCAACGCCCATGACCACGGCTATGGCATCCGTACCCTAGATTTCGGCGCCCTCGACGATGCGCTTGAGGTATGGATACCAGGGCTCAGGCTGCGGCCGCGCACCGATCCCTACCTCGAAGCCCTTGTCGCCTTCGGTCGGCTTGCCAGAACCGGCGTCGGCGCGACGATGCATTGCCATAACTCCTTGAACGTCGATCGTCTGGTCGACGAGGCTCACGCGGTCACGCGAGCCGCCCGCAATATCGGCATTCGGCTTGCGCTCTCCTGCCCGCTGCTCGACCATGATGCCTGGGCCTATGATGGTGGACCGCAACGGCTGCGGCCTTTTCTATCTCCGGATGACTGGCATGCGCTTGCCGGCACTATCCCCAGCTATGCGCCGATCCACACGCAGCTCGCAGCCGTCGAGGCAGTTGCCGCTGCCAATACCAGCCCGTTGATCGACGTACAGTATGGGCCGATCGGGCCGCAATGGTGCTCGAACGCTCTTCTGGAGGCGATTGCCGAGGCTTCGGCGCTCCATGGCCGGCGCATCCACATGCACTTGCTCGAAAGCCCGCGCCAGCGCCTATGGCTCGATCGACGCTTTCCCGAGGGCGTCGTCCCCTATCTTGACAGGATTGGCTTCCTGTCGCCTCGTCTCGCCATTGCCCATGGCGTCCAGCTGCGTCCCGACGAATGCGAACTACTTGCCGAGCGCGGCGTGCAGCTCGTCAGCAATCCCTCAGCCAATCTGCGTCTGCGCTCGGGCATTGCCCCGATCGCATCCACGATCAAGCCTGGCCGCCCGGCCTTCGCCATCGGCCTCGACGGCACCGGATTGGACGACGATCAGGATCTCTGGCGGGAAATGCGGCTCCTCTATCTGCTGCAGGGCGGGCATGACCTGACGCGACGCCTGACGGCTCGCAATGTATTCGACGCCGCGATCAAAGTCGGTCGCCAGGTGATCAACGCTGCGGACGCAGAGGATTTCACGATCATCAACTATCGGTCACTGATCGCCGACGCGCTGTTCGACGATGTCGACGAGGCGGAAGTTCTGCTGACGCGCATGAGTGCGCGCCATGCCAAGGGACTTGTGATCGCTGGCAAGGAGATCATGCACAACGGAGAATTGACAAACGTCGATTTCAATGCAGCCGTATCCGAACTACTGGCACAGGCGCGAGCCGATCTACCGAGACTCGAGAAGCAAAGGCCTCTCGTCCGCGCCTTGTCCGCGGCAACCCGCTCCTACTATGCAAGTTGGCCCGGGATCAGCTGAAATCGCGCCACAGCAAGATCATACATCAGCCAGTGCGGCGATCCGCAATGCATCGAGAGCTTTGAGCCTCTTCTCGTCGGTGATCGGCAGCTGCGGTGGCAGTACCTTGTTCCAGACGGCATTTCCGGTGCGGCGATCGACAAGGTGCTTGACCGCTGGAATAAGGGGATGCGCGGCGATGGCCTGCCGCAGGCCACGCACCTGTTCCAACAGTCCGGTATTTTGCTGATCGCGCCACAGCTGCTGTGACGAGCGAGGATCGATATTGACGGTCGCGGAGATGCAGCCGGCGTAACCATCGCGACCGGCATCGGCAAGTGCCGCCTCGCTGCTCGGGAAGACGCCGAAGCCTTCGATCTTGGCAAGCTCACGCGCATAGGCAAGATTGCCGGAACTATCCTTCGCCCCATGGATCCGCTCCGGGAAGGCTTGCGAAAGCCGCGCTGACAAAGCGGGGGAAAACTCAATGCCGGTCAATTGCGGGAAGTTGTAGAGGTAGATCGGAATTGGCGTCTCGGCCGTCATTCTCACAAGCTCGGCGAACCAGGCGAACAAGCCGTCTTCCTCAACAGGCTTGTAGTAATAGGGCGGCAGCACGAGTGCGGCCGCAAAACCGAGATCGAAGGCGCGGCGCGTCAGTACCGCCGTCGTTTCAAGATCCGGCGTGCCAGTTCCGACCATCAGCCTGCGGCCGTCCAATCCATGTGCCGCAGTAGTCATGAGAGCGGCGCGCTGGGCAGCGGAAAGAGAATTGGCTTCGCCCGTCGTGCCCAGCACGTTCAGGAAATCGCAGCCATTGCCCAGGCACCAGCGGGCATGCTCGATGAAAGCGTCTGCATCGATGTCGCCATGCTTGTCGAAAGGCGTCGGCACGGCGGCGATCACGCCGGCAATCCGGGTCTGCGTCACGAGAAGGCTCCTCCCATTCTATTAGATTCTGTTTTCACTCGGGCTGCGATAGGCCGCCACGAAAGGATGATCGAGGCTGGTGACGCGGCTCTTGTCCCAACCGCCGGGGGCGCCCCATCCGGTGACTTCATCGGCAAAGAAATCGCGATTGACGTCGCGCAGGAACAGCCGCTCTGCCGGCATTTCCTCATCCCACAAGATAGCGTCGACCGGACAAACGGAAAGACAGAGCCCGCAATTGATGCATTCCTCCGGCTGAATGTAGAACATCCTGCCGCCCTCATAGATGCAATCGACCGGGCAGGCGACCGTGCAGGCTCCGTCCTTCGTATCGATGCAGGGTTCGGTGATTACGTAAGCCATAATGTTCGCCTCGCAGCGCCCTAAAGGGCGCTTTCCGCAAACTATGGCAAACAAGAGCGTTCTGAAGAAGCGCCGTTTTTCGGCCGTTTCATTGCCGAAACGGCAACGCCTGGATCAGCCGGGCGGCCGTTGGCAGGCCGACAACAGTCGAATCTCAAACCGAGGAGGCTCCGGGAGAGAACAGCAATCAAAAGTTGCGATTAGATATTCCGTATTCGCAAAGCTGCTTCGGTCAGGCCGCTCCTTATGGGTTCAAATACAAACTTGCCCCCGCCTTCAGCTCTCGTCAAGGTTGTAGATGCCGCCCGTCAACCAAGCCGGCCAGTCGCGTTCGAAAAATGACTTGGCGCTCTCGTCGAATTTTCGATTGGGCCGTGTCGATATCGCCATGGTGCCGCTATCCAACCTGACGATGATCTGTTCTTCGCGATGTACGCCACGCTCCTTGCGAAAGCGGTAGTCTTCAAGAGGACCTGAATTTGCGATCGGAACGAGTTCGCCATCAGGGTCGCAAATCGCCCGAGCGCCGCGGCTGCCGCCGCCGTTGCGGATGAAATAGTCGAGCGCACCGAGGACGGCCTCGGACGCGAGCGCCGTTTGTCGCCATTGCAATGCCCTGCCCGCCTCCGCTGCGCGTTCGAAGGCGATACCCTTTTCCTTTATCTCTGCGTTGAGCTTCCTCGCCTCGGCAAGCGCTTCGCAGACGCCATCGGCGTCACAGATCAGGCCGGCCTTGTCACTCATGCGCGACTGCACTTGTGATCGGATCGTCTTGACGGTCAGGAAGCTATCCGGTCTCAGGATCGCGAGGATCTCGATGGCACCTGCCTCTGCGACAGCCAATATGTCAGCGGTCGGAGCGGTCCGCGCCTGTCCGCGCGCGCCGATATGTTCGGCGACCCGCGTGCCGAAGACCTGGCCGGCATTAAGAGCCGCGCCGCCCGGACGGGTCACCCCATGCGTGCCCGCCGCCTCGCCGATCGCATAGCAGCCTCTGAGGCTGCTGCGGCCCCATGTGTCGACCATGATGCCGCCGTTCATGTGCTGGTTGTTGACGGCAAATTCGAGCGGCTCCGCAGCGATATCGACCTTGTAGCGGCGATAGAGTTCGATCGCGAGCGGGTTCATATGCCGCAATCGCTGGATCGGCATCTCCTGCCCCGCGCCGGCATTGCCGAGGTAACGCTTCACGTCGTCGTCGAGCCGGCTAAGGTCGAACGGCAGGTCGCCCGGCACCGGCAGAGGGTTGCGATTGAAGTCCATGAACACGCGCCGACCGGCCGCGCTCTCCCGGAAGATCGCAAGATCGACCAGGCTCGAACCGAAGTCCAGCATTCGCGTCGAATGGAACGGCCACTGATAGCCCTTGCGGAAGACGTTCGAGGCCATCTCCTGCGTCGTCCGGTAGTACTGCGCCAGGAAGTGATGCTCGGTGCCGTCGGCATCGACCGAATAGATATGCGGGATCGCCTGCACATAGGTCCCGGACAAGTTCCACGGAAATCCTTCCCTGCGCGTGCCGATGCCGAACTGGCTTTCCGTGAGGTTGACGAGCTCGACGCCGGCCTCCAGAGCCAGGCCAAGCGATCCGAAGCAGCCATTCGGATAGACGCTGTCGCGATAAAGTTCGCCCGGTCCGCCGGCAGCAAGCACCAGCACTTCGCATGCGAAAAGCGCCAAGCCGAACTGGTTGGCATCGCTGCGGTCGCTCGCGCGGATTGCGAGCACACCGACGACGCGGCGATGCTCGCCCTCACCCTGCGTCAGGATCCTCACGGCAGTGGTGTGATTGAAGAAGGGGACGCCGAGGCGAATGGCCTCTTCCGCCAGGACTTTGACCATCAAACGCGACGTGCGTGGCCCGCAGCTCGTCGCGCGACCGACTTCATCATGGTCGGTCTGATATCTGAGCGTTCCGCCCAGTGGGTCCTGCGGCAGCGGCAGACCAAGGAACTGCAGGGACGCCATCATGCGGGCGGAACCGACGGCTTCAACATAGGCCGTGTCCTCGTCCATGGCGCCGCCAGCGCGGATCGCCCGCGCCATGGCCTTGAAGTTGTCGCCCTGGTCGGCGGTGTTTGCCGTATGGAGCGTCTGCTTGTCGGAACCCGAACAGGCGGACGTCCCTCCCCATGCGCTCTGACTCATGATGACCACATCGTCGCGGCGACGCTTCATCTCGACGGCGGCCCGCAATCCAGCCGCACCGGAGCCGACGACGACACAGCCCGCCCGATAGACCGGCACGTCGAGGCCCGCGAGCCGGACAGTCTCCGAGGAAGCCGCCTCCGGAGAAAGTCTCGGCATGTCGACGTCCGTCAGTGCGTCAAGAATGTGTTGCGGAACATCGATGGTCATTGGCGTTGGTCCTTGAAAAGGGTCGATCAGGCGAGCGGGATATCAACCCAGCGTTTCAGCCGTGAGGATTCCATGCAGGCGTCGACGATCTGGCAGATGTGATGGCCGCTTTCGAAGGTCGGCCACATCGGCGTGTTCGTCGTGATCGATTTGACGACTTCCGCAGCCTCGATGATCTTGCTTTCATTGTAGCCAAGCGCGAAATTTGGCAGCGGAAGAAAGGCCCTGAATGTCAGGTTTTCGGGACCCACGTCGATCTCGCGGAAGCCGGCGCGACCGGCGCGGTCGTCATTCGTATAGAAACGAAGCCGGTTCACCTCGTCATAAGTATAGGCGATGCTGCCCTTGGTTCCGTAGATTTCATAGGTCTGCATGAATTTACGACCGGTCGCGACGCGGCTGAAATCGACAATACCGGCGGCGCCGTTTTCAAAACGGCAAAGAAGGTTCGTCGCATCGGGGTTGGTGATTTCCGCCCACTTTTCGTCGCCCTTCAGCTTGACCTGCTCGCCATAGGCAAGCCCTTCCACGACCGGCCGTTTTGTCGTGACGATCAGGTTGTCGGCAATCAGCGAGCTGACGCGGCCGACCAGGAATTCCATGAAGCTGAAGATGTGCGAGCCCGTGTCGCCGACGATACCCGTCGGCGCAAGCTTGCCGTCGGCACGCCACATGAAAGGAGCCATGGGATCGCCGTACATGTCGACATGCTGGCAGCCGCGGAACATCTTGATGTCGCCGATTTCGCCCGCCTCGATGATCTCCTTGGCGAGATCATGAACCGGATTGCGCGGGAATGCGTGCCCGACCCTGGTGATGACGCCCTTGTCCCTGGCGATATCAGCAAGCTCTCGCGCTTCGATCGCGGTATTCGCAAGCGGCTTTTCACAATAGACATGCTTGCCGGCGATCAGCGCGGCCTTTGCCACCTCGTAATGCAGGCTGTCGGGCAGGCAAATGTCGATCAGGTCGACGTCTGGGTCGTTGACCGCTTGCTCCCATCGCTCGAGAATCTTTGCGCCCGGAGCCCTGCGGGCAAGATCCTCCGCTGCCTTCGGATTTGCCTCGACGATCGCGACAACACGCGCGGTGCCGCCCGACACGCCGAGAAAGTGCGGAAAGGTCTGGTAGGCCATGGTGTGAACCTTGCCCATCCAGCCGGAGCCACCCAGCACTGCTACTCTCACTTCGGCCATTTCCATAACTCCCCTGCGGTCCGATCCTCTTCGGATCGGCAAATAATGTTCTCAGCGGATATCGGCTCGCGCCCGCGGACGGGTGTCGTTTCGCTCCTGCGTAAAGACAGCGGCCGGCAATGCCGGCAGGCCACGGATCAGATCCGCACCCTTCTCGCCGACCATGATGGTGGGCGCGTTCGTATTGCATGATGGAACCCTGGGCATCACCGAGGAATCGCAGACGCGCAGCCCCTCCAAACCGTGAACCTTCAGATCGAGGCCGACGACAGCCTCCGGGCCAGTGCCCATCTTGCAAGTGCCGACGGGATGATGGTCCGTCTTGGCGTTCGCACACCCATATTCGAAAAGCTGCTCGTCGGTCATGACCTTCGGCCCCGGTAGACGCTCGGCAAGCACGAACGGCTTCAAAGCTGCCTGCTGCATGATTTCGCGCGCGACCTTCAGTCCTTCCAGTGACATTTCCCTGTCATGCGGGTCGGACCAGTAATTGGGATCGATCAGAGGAGCGGCGGCAGGATCGGCAGAAGACAGGCGCACGGTTCCACGGGACCGCGGATGCAAGTAAGCCGAATTCAGTGTCACGCCGGCATTTTTCAGCCGTTCGACGCCGGCCTCGATGCCTGATCCGAGGCCCAGATGGAATTGGATGTCCGGAGACCGCGCATTCGGATCGGCATACCAAAAGCCGCCCGTTTCGAAGAGCGATGACGCGACCGGCCCGGTCTTGAACAGGACGTATTGAATGCCGGCCCAGAGCGTTCGATGGAGTTTCGCAACGCCGTCATAGGTATGATCGCCGGTGCATTCGGCGATGACGAAGAGGTCGAGGTGATCTTGCATATTACCGCCTACGCCGGGGAGATCATGCTGCACATTTACGCCCACCGAACGAAGATGGTCGCCAGGTCCGATCCCGGATTGCTGCAGCAGCTTCGGCGAGCCGATCGCGCCGGAGGTTACCAGGACTTCGCGATCTGCCCGGACGATCTCGACGCCGTTCTTACCGACGATCTCGACGCCGACGGCGCGCTTGCCTTCTAGAACGATGCGCGAGACGCGAGCGCCGGTGCGCACCGTCAGGTTCTTCCGGTCCTTGATGGGCGAGAGATATGCCATTGAGGCCGACGAGCGGCGACGGTCGCGCTGGGTCAGCTGATAGAAGCCGACGCCCGCCTGCTGACGGCCGTTGAAATCATGGTTGTACGGAATGCCGAGCTCCTGCCCGGCGCGGATATAGGCGTCGCAGATCGGCAGCGGCGCGGCCGGCATCGAGACGCCAAGCGGACCGCCATAGGAATGATAGTCGTCCGCAAAGCGCTGATTGTCCTCGGCGCGCTTGAAATAGGGCAGAATGGAGCGGTAATCCCACCCCTCGCATCCGTCCTCGCTTGCCCACAGGTCGTAGTCGGCGGAGTTTCCGCGCGTATAGAGTTGGGCGTTGATGGAGGAGCCGCCGCCGATGACCTTGGCCTGCGTGTAGCGCAGCACCCTGCCCTTCATGTGCTTCTGCGGCACCGTGTGCCAGCCCCAGCTCGCGACGCCCTTGGTCATCTTTGCGAAACCGGCGGGCATGTGGAACAGGGGGTTCCAGTCTCCGCCGCCTGCCTCGAGCAAAAACACCTTCACGTTCGGATCTTCGCTGAGGCGGTTGGCAAGCACGCATCCCGCTGGTCCGGCACCCGTGATGATATAGTCGAAAGCCATGTCGTTATCCTATTGAATTCCAGAGGTGGACGGATCGGCCGCGGTGTTGAGGCCCGTCTGCATTAAGTCCTTCGACGCGATGTGGTCCGCGACCCGCAATGCCTGACTGGCAATCGTCAGGGCCGGATTGACCGCTGCCGACGTAGGCAGGAAGCTCGCGTCCACGACGAACAGATTTTGATGGTCATATGCGCGGCAGAAACCATCGAGCGGTGCGGCTGCGGGGTCGTTGCCGATGCGGATGGTTCCGCACTGATGCGAAGGAGTGCGCTTGTCGAATGCTCTCGCAAGCACGATCGGGAAGCCGATTGATTTCAGAATGTCCTTCAGCTTTGCGACCAGCGCCAGGTGTGCTGCCCAGTTCGTGCGCTGCCATTGCAGGATCACGCGATCGCCGTCGACCGTCACGCGGCTCTCGGGGTTGGGAATGTCTTCGCTCATCGCGTAAAAATCGATGGCGTGCGCCGTGACGAGATTGAGAAGCCATTCGGGAACGCGGGGCAAGGAACCCTTGAGGATCTTACCGGAGACGCGCCCGAGAAGCTGGACGTTTCCAAGCGGCGGGCCACCCCGTCCGTCCGAGAGATAGAAATCGTTGAAGGCGAATGTCTTCTGGTAGACGGAGTCGTTGCGGAACGTCGGCGAGATGCCGATGACGGCCGATGCATTATGGTTCATGAAGTTGCGGCCGACCTGATCGGACGAGTTCGCAAGACCCGTCTTGTAGCGATCGTTGGCCGACCGGAGCAGAAGAGCCGACGACTGGACTGCGCCGGCCGAGAGTATGACGATCCCGGGCGCGACTGTAAGGGGCCGTCCGCCCTTCAGATAAACGACCTGCTCTATCCGGCCGTTTTGACCGGCTTCTAGCCTGATCACCCGAGCGTTCGTCTCGAGCCTTACGTTTCTGTGCCGCAGGGCAACCGCCAGGGCCGCTGTCTCGGCATCCATCTTTCCGTCCTGGGAATTTGGATGCGCATCCCAAGGCGTCCTCGCCTTTTCCAGCCATTTGTCGAGGTCGATGCCCAGCGGCAGGGATGACGGATGCAAACCCCTCCTCTTCAACCGGGCTCGCACCTCGGCAATGGCCGGCTCATCCGGCACGGGCGGATATTCGTACGGGAGCGAATGGAGCGGTTCTGTTGGATCCTCTCCGAGCGTGCCGCGCACGTTGTATAGGCGCTCAGCGCGGCCGTACCACGGTTCGAGAACCTCGTAGGGAAATGGCCAGGCTGGAGAAATACCCTCCTGGTGATGGATGGTTTCGAAATCTTCCCGGCGATAGCGTGAGAGCACCGCGCCATAGAATTTCGAGTTGCCGCCGACATTGTAGTAGTTGCCGGGATTGAAGCCCTTGCCGCCCGCCTCGTACCAAGTTTCCTTCGGGCGAAAATGGCCGCGCTGAAAGATGGCGCGCTGGTCCCTGTTCACGGGATCGTCGGCGATGTGATCGCCGGCTTCGAGGATCAGGATGCGGGCGCCCGTCGCAGCCAAACCGGCTGCGACCGATGCGCCTCCCACTCCTGAACCAACGATGACGATGTCGGGTGCGTCGTTCATCACAACTCC
>NZ_AQHN01000087.1 GCF_000359745.1 Rhizobium freirei PRF 81 | reverse complement strand
AGCTTCGGGCTCAGCGGGACGATGGCGGCGAAGCGCAGCCAGTCCTTCTGTGCCTTCGGCGTCCAGGCAGCCTCGGCAATGGCTGGCAGGCGCGGGAAGACCAGGCGGTTGAAATAGTCGCGCGAGGTGAAGTTCTCCTGCCAGATGCAGGCCTGCACGCCCTTCATGAGATGCTTCAGCTCTTCCGGGAAATCGCCCTCCGCCTCGTAGGCATAGGTATGCGCCGGCGGTACGGTGCCCGCCCAGCTCGCGCCCGGCTCCTGCCAGGCATCGGCCTGCACCATGTCGAGATAATAGGCCTGGCCCGGCGTCATGACGACCTCGTAGCCCTCGCGCGCCAGCTCGATGCCGACCTCCGGCTTTTCCCAGGCCATCAGCAAGGTGCTTTCCGGATCGACGCCGCCGCCATGGGCGACTTCGTTCCAGCCGGCCAGCTTGCGGCCGCGCTCGTTGAGCATCGCCTTGATCCGCTTGAGGAAATAGGACTGCAGGGCGAAGGTGCCCGATATGCCTTCCTTCTCCATGAGCCTGCGCGCCAGCGGCGAAGCGAGCCAGGAGCCGTTGGCAACCTCATCCCCGCCGATATGGAGATATTGCGAGGGGAAGAGCTCGACCATTTCGTCGAAGACCTTGGCGAGGAATTCGTAGGTCGGCTCGATGGCCGGGTTCAGGGCATTGTTCGGATAGCCCTGGACGGAATGATAGCTCTCCGGCGCTTCCTGACCGTCCGTCAGATCAGGCAGGGCGACGAGGGTCGCGGTGCTGTGGCCGGGGATATCGATCTCCGGCACGACCTCGATGCCGAGTGCGGAGGCATGAGCGACGATCTCGCGCACGTCATCCTGCGAGTAGAAGCCGCCGACAGGTTCGGCGCCATTGCCGAGCTGCGGCAGCAAAGGCTCGTCCGGCCCGCGCAGAACGCCGGTGGTCGTCAGCTGCGGATAGGCGCGGATCTCCAGTCGCCATGCCTCATCGTCCGTCAGGTGCCAATGGAAGATGTTGAGCTTCAGCCAGGCGAGAATGTCGAGCAGGCGCAGGACATCTGCCTTGGGAGTAAATTGCCTTGATACGTCGAGATGGCAGCCGCGCCAGCCGTAACGCGGCTGGTCCGCGATCACGCCCGAAACCGGAAAGCGGAACCTGCCGGGTTCGCGCCGGGCGCCGTCCAGAAGCTGCGCCAGCGTCATCAGGCCATAGAGGCGGCCTGAAGCGGCCGAGAAAGCCAGCGTGATGTCGTCCGCACCGAAGGCCAGTTCATAAGCCTCTGCAGCAAGCGCCGGCCGTTCGACGAAGCGCAGCACCCTGCCCTGCGGCGCGGCAATGAGGCTGAAGGGAATGTGGTTTGAAGGAAACAGCCGGCGGAAGAGCGCCTGCGCCGTGGCCACCGCCTTCACGCTTGCCGCATCGGTCCCCTTCGCCGGATAGAGCGCGACGGGGAGGCCTTCGCCCGGCTTGACGTCGATGGATGCAGGCCAGGGCTGAATGGCGAAGGGAAGCTCCAGCCTGCCTTCCGGCAACAGCACCGGCGGCGGCTCGCTGGTGCGGCCCTCAAGCAGGAGATCCGACGTGAACACATTGATATGGCTGCCGTCCTCGAGCGTGAGATAGGCGGACTTGGCGCCATCGGTGCAATGCTTTGCGACGCGGTGAAGGCTTGAGACGGTGAATGTCCAGCTCTCTCCGGGAGCGATGGACAGGCCGGCCGGCGGCGCAAACTCATGAAAATTGGCGTTGCGGCGCACGAAGACGGCGTTGTCGCAGATCTTCGGATCGATGAAGCGCGTCAAAGTCGTATAGGCGAGGCGAAAATTCGAAAGCGGCGCGCCTGAGAAATTGAAAAGCGTCAGGGTCAGCCGACCATGCTTTCCGCCCTCGGGAGACCAGGTATTTTCGAGATGATAGAAGGCCGGCTGCATCTAAATTCCCCTTTTGGCGGCGAGCATCAATAGTGATCGGACTGTGTGAAGGTATGGGCGAGCTCGGCCTGTCCTGCCGTCAGGCCGCAATCGACCGGCAGGCAGACGCCCGTAATGGCCGAGGCAAGCGGGCCGGCGAGAAACGAGACGGCATTGGCGACATCGACCGGATCGACGACGCGCCGCAGCGCATACCAGCGCTTCGCTTCTTCGAAGACATTCGGATTGGCGGCAGCACGCGCTTCCCAGGCCTGGGTGCGCACGGTGCCTGGCGCGACCGCATTCGAACGGATGCCGAACTTGCCGTATTCCACGGCGACCAGCCGGGTGAAATGCACGAGCCCGGCCTTGGCGGCGCTATAGGCAGGGTGGCCGAAGACGGCCATGCCGTTGACGGAGGCGATATTGATCACCGACCCCTTCGATGCCTTCAGCATGTCCTCGACTGCACGGAAGCAGAGGAAAGCAGCTTCGAGATTAAGAGCATTGTCGGCGCGCCAGATTTCAGGCGTCGTATCGTGAAGGCTGACCGCGCGGGCAGCGCCCGCATTGTTCACCAGTGTCCTGAGCGTACCCAGGGCTGACGCTGCCTTCGCCATTTCGGCCGTGTCGATCTCGCTCGTTATATCCGCCTTGAAGACGGCGAAACGCTCGGCAGGCCCCAGCGCCTGCGCCGCCCTCTGCGCGGCGGCCTCGTCGATATCGACGAGCAGGATGATATCATGGTCATCGGCCAGACGCTTTGCGATGGCGCGGCCGATATCGCCTGCGGCCCCGGTCACGATGGCAACGGATTTACTCATATGGCTTTCCTCTGATCAAGTTCCCGAGCGGCGGCCGCCGCCGTCTGTCGTTGTTTTCTGCGCAATTGCGGGCGGATAGCCGCCACGCGATTTCCCGAATGGCTCTAGTCCCCAAGAAGCTGACGGTCGTCGCCGTCGCGATGGGTGACGAGCTGCTGCTTGATACGGCGCAATATCGCCGTCGCCTGCGGCCGAAGACGATAGGCGACGAGGCTCGCAAGAATATCCAGCACGGCCACGTAGGCGATGCGCGTCGATGTCGGCCTATAGATATTGTCGCCTTCCGGCAGATCGATCGGCACGGTGATGTCGGCGACATCAGCCACAGGGCTTCCGCTCTGCGTCAGCGCGATGGTCGGCACCTTGGCCTCGCGCGCCAGCGTGAAGGCGCGCACCAGCTCGGCGTTGCGACCTGAAAAGGAAGAACCGATCAGCACATCCGTCGGCTTGGCCGCAGCGGCCATCATCAGCTGCATGCTGTGATCGGAACTGGAAGTGATGCGCAGACCAAGTCGGAACAGGCGGTTCTGCATCTCGCTGGCGATCATCGAGGAATTGCCGCCGGAGCCGAAGGCATAGATCATCTCGGCGCCGGCCAGCCGATCCGCCGCCTGCTCGATCGCCGCCACGTCCAGCCCGCGATGCAGCAGGAAGAGCGCGTTCTGTGCCTTGGTAATAATGTCCTGGGCGACATCTGCGGGTGCTATGCTCTTCGGCTCGGGCTTGAGATAGCGCATGCCGACATAGGCTGTGCGGGCCAGCTGCACCTTGAAATCGGAGAAGCTTTCGCAGCCGAGACGGCGGCAGAACCGCGTCACGGTCGGCGGCGAGACATCCGCCTTGCCGGCGAGCTCGATGATGGAAGCGTTGACGGCGAATTCGAAGTCGTTGAGAACGATGTCGGCAATGCGGATTTCCGATTGCGAAAGCCGGCCCCGTTCATCCTGCATGGTCGTGAAGATATCCATCAGCTCCCCCTTTATTCTGTCGCTGGGTTCTAAACGTCCGACATTTAATAAGCGATGCAAACCACCTCAATCTCGCACTTCGTCACCAATGCCTACCTGGGAGTGTGCGAGGGGGCGCGGCTTGCCATTCGCGCCCATCTGACGGGAACCATATATGTGACAAACATCATATGATTCCTGCAAATTATTTTCTTGATGCGTTGACAAATGACCATAGAAAGCAGAATTTGACCAGTGAAAATCGAAAATTATGAAAAGAATTTAAATGACGGCGGATACAATGCGTGATCCTTTCAAGAATCCCTTCCCTGTCAGCGATGCCGCCAGGCACGCGATCTGGGAGATGCTCGTGCCGCGCGATATCGATGCCTTCCTCGCCGCAGACTGGTCGAGCGTTGCCGGCGATTTCGTCGAAGAGGGCTTCATCGGCATCGACGGCAAGCGCGAAGTCAGCCCCGACAAGTGGCGCCTCGCCTTCCCGACCCTTGCTGCCTATCGCGACGAGTGGCTGCGCCAGGCGCGCGACTTCGCCACGCAGTCCTTCGCCGAAGATCCCCGCACGGCCATTTTCACCACGACGACGCTCGAGGATATCGAGATCGAAGGCGATATGGCGCTGGTGCGCAAGAAGTTCGACGGCAGCTTGAAGAAGTCGGATGGCAGCATCGACGTGCTGAAATGGCAGACGCTCTATTATTGCCGCCTGCATGAGGGACGCTGGAAGATCAGCGGCTTCACCGGCTACCTGCCGAATCCCATGGAATAGAGGCGACATCATTGCGCATTTTCACCGCGGCCCTCGCGACCGAGACGAATACCTTCTCCCCCATCTGCATCGACCGGCGCGCATTCGAGGCGTCTCTTTATGCGCCGCCGGGCATGCATCCGGAAACGCCGACGCTCTGTTCCGCCCCGATCACCGTCGGTCGGCAGATCGCAGTGCAAAAGGGCTGGGACGTGATCGAAGGCACCGCCACCTGGGCGGATCCGGCCGGACTGGTGAATCGCCTGACCTATGAAGAGCTCAGGGACGAAATCCTCGGCCAGCTGCGGGCGGCAATGCCCGTCGATGCCGTCGTGCTCGGCTTGCACGGCGCCATGGTCGCCGACGGCTACGAGGATACCGAGGGCGATTTCCTGTCGGGTGTCCGCGAGATCGTCGGGCCGGATATCCTCGTCTGCGCCGAGCTCGATCCGCACAGCCACCTGACGGAGAAGCGTCTCGCCGCCGCGAATTTCTTCGTCTACTTCAAGGAATTCCCGCATACGGATTTCGTCGACCGCGCCGAAGATCTCTGGCGCATCGCCATCGATACGCTCGAAGGCCGCGTCAAGCCGGTTATGTCCGTCTTCGATTGCCGCATGATCGATGTCTTCCCGACGTCGCGCGAGCCGATGCGCTCCTTCGTCGACAAGATCATGGCGATGGAAAAGAGCGATGCCGATATCCTGTCGATATCTGTCATTCACGGCTTCATGGCCGGCGATGTGCCGGAGATGGGCACCAAGCTGCTTGTCGTCACCGATAATAAGCCGGATAAGGGATCTGCGATCGCTCGCGATTTAGGGCTGGAACTCTTCTCCAAGCGCGGCACCTTCATCATGCCGCAGATCGACGAGAAGCAGGCCGTCAGCCAGGCCATGGCCGCAACATCCGGTCCGGTCGTCATTGCCGACCTCTGGGACAATCCCGGCGGCGGCACGGCGGGGGACGCCACCGTCGTCCTTCAGGAGCTGCTCGACCGCGGCGCCGCCGACACGGCGATCGGCACGATCTGGGATCCTATGGCCGTGCAGATCTGCATGGCGGCTGGCGAAGGTGCTGAAATTCCGCTGCGCTTCGGCGCGAAATCGGCTCCGGGCACAGGCAATCCCATCGATGGCCATGTCAAGATCATCCGCCTCGTCACCAATGCCGAGATGCGTTTCGGCGAGAGTTTTGCGCCCTTCGGCGACGCTGCGCATATTCAGCTCGGTGGCATCGACATCATCCTGAATTCGACGCGCGCACAGAGCTTCGATCCGAGCCTGTTCTCGGTCATGGGCATCGACCCCACCGCCAAAAAGATCCTGGTCATCAAATCGACCAATCACTTCTACGCATCCTTCTCCAAGATCGCTTCGGAGATCCTTTACTGCTCGGCCGGAACGCCTTATCCGAACAATCCAGCCCGCACCCCTTATCGCCGCGCGCGGAAAGACATCTGGCCGATGGTGGCCGATCCGCATGCGGCAGAACGGAAAGACGCCTGACATGGCTCACGATATCGCCTCGGAAATCAGCCCCAAGCCCGGCGACCGGATCGAAGGGCTCTCGACGCCTCGCCCGATCATCGACGAAGACCGGCTGGCCGGGAACATCGCCCACGTGCAGTCCTATATGGATGCGCACGGCCTGAACTTCCGGCCGCACATCAAGACGCACAAGATTCCGGCACTCGCCCGCGCCCAGGTCGCCGCCGGCGCCAAAGGCATCAACTGCCAGAAGATCACCGAAGCGGAAGCCTTCGCCGACGCAGGCTTCGAGGATATCCTGATCACCTTCAACATCCTCGGTGCTGAGAAGCTCGTTCGCCTCTCGGCCCTGAACGACCGCATTTCCGGCTTGAAGGTTGTGGCCGACAGCACCGTCACCGTCGACGGGCTCTCCGGCTGGTTCGCAGAGCGCAAGCCGCTTACTGTGCTGGTGGAGTGCGACACCGGCGGGGCGCGCTGCGGCGTGCAGACGCCGGAACAGGCAGCCACGCTCGGCGAGAATATTGCCGGCAAGCCAGGCCTCGTCTTCGGCGGCTTGATGAGCTATCCGAAGCCGAACAATGCTGCGGCGACACAGGCCTTTCTGGCCGAATCCGTCGCCCTGCTGAAAAACCAGGGCATCGAGTGCCCGGTCGTCAGCAATGGCGGCACGCCGAGCCTGTTCGAAGCCCATCTCGTCACGGCGGCCACCGAACACCGTGCCGGAACCTATATCTATAATGACCGCTCCATGGTGCGGGCCGGCCATTGCCGCGAGGAGGATTGCGCGATGCATATCCTCGCCACCGTCGTCTCGCGCCCCACCGAAGACCGCGCCGTCATCGATGCCGGTTCGAAGGCTCTTACCTCCGATCTCCTCGGCTTTACGGATTTCGGCCAGGTGGTGGAGTACCCGGAAGCCATCATCAAGGGCCTCTCGGAAGAGCATGGCGTGATCGATCTGTCAAACTGCACGGGCGCACGCCCGCAGATCGGCGACAAGATCCGCATCATTCCCAATCACACCTGCGTGGTTTCCAACCTGTTCGACCAGATGGTGTTCCACCGCGGCGGCGTGGTGACGCGCGTCGAGGACGTGGCGGCTCGCGGTCTGGTCTGGTAGGGTGCAGACACTCTCCCTCAAACAGAAAACGGCGGCCTGCGGGCCGCCGTTTTCTTTTGTCTTATGGTTGCCATTGCCCGCTTGGTCTCGAACCGGCAGACAACCACCTCCATTAAAGTGGCTCAGCGTTTCATGGACTCGCTGAGCCACTCCAACAGCCTGTTTGACGCAATCCAGACGGAAAAGCGCTATGCACTTTTCCTGGAATTGCTTCAGGAGGCGGTGGAGCTCAAGAGCTCCATGTCGATCTCGGTGAGTTCAACGCGGCGCTCGAAAGCCTGGCCGTTCTCATCGAAGAGGTGGCAATCGGCGATGCGGATGCCGGTCTTCAACGGCGCCTCCAGACGGATGGCGGCGCTGCCGGGCAGCGTGGCGCAGAAGTTCTCGTCGACGCCGTCAGCGGAAGCGTAGGCAACCGTCTGGGCGCCCAGATGCTCGACCACGGTCGGCACCACGGTCAATGTCAGGTCGCCATCGCCGAGCTGGATATGTTCCGGACGGATGCCCAGCGTCAATTGCTTGCCAACGGCTCCCTCGCGCGGCTTCACCGGCAGAATTGCCTTTTTGCCCTTGTAGTCGATCTCCACGCCCGCTTCGCTGACATTCGTGCACGTCACGGGCAGGAAGTTCATTTTCGGATTGCCGATAAACTGGGCGACGAATGTATTCGCAGGCTTATGATAAAGCTCCAGCGGCGCGCCGACCTGCGATATCTCGCCGGCATTGAGAACGACGATCCGGTCGGCCATGGTCATGGCTTCCACCTGATCGTGGGTCACGTAAATCATCGTCGCCTGCAGCTGGTGATGCAGCTTGGCGAGCTCAATGCGCATGTCGGCGCGTAAGGCGGCATCGAGGTTCGACAAGGGCTCGTCGAACAGGAAGATCTTGGGTTCGCGCACAATCGCGCGGCCGATGGCAACGCGCTGGCGCTGGCCGCCGGAAAGCTGGCCCGGCTTTTGATGCAGACGCTGGTCGAGATGCAGGATGCGGGCGGCATGTTCGACCTTGGCCTTGAGCTTGTCTTCCGGCATCTTCTCGACCCGCAGGGGGAAGGCGATGTTCTCGAACACCGACATATGCGGATAGAGAGCATAGGACTGGAAGACCATGGCGATGCCGCGCTTGACGGGCGGCAGATCGTTGACGCGGTTGCCATCGATCATGATGTCGCCGCTGGTCACCTCGTCGAGGCCGGCGATCATGCGCAGCAAGGTCGATTTGCCGCAGCCGGACGGACCGACGAAGACGATGAATTCACCGTCCGTGACGTCGAGCTCAACGCCCTTGATGACCTCGAAATGACCGTAGAATTTCTTGACCTGATGAAGGTGCAGCTTTCCCAAACTCTGTCTCCGCGCGGCGCCGCTACTAGGCGGGCAGGGCTCGAAAGGCCGCGCGCAATGCGCGCGGCCCGGTTACTTGCAGGCTTCTTACTTGTACTGCTCGAGATCGGCAGCTGCCTTTTTCAGGGCATCCGCAGGCTGGGCCTTGCCGGTGACGACCGACTGGACCATCTCGATCATGACGTTCTGGAAGCCCTTGTAGTCCTTGAAGAGCGGCTCCGGACCACCATAGCTGATACCGTCGATGAACGGCTTCCAGAAGGGATCCTTCTTCTCGAACTCGTCAACCTGCGGCGACGGACGCAGAGGGGTGAGGCCGGCGCCGCCCTGCAGCTCGTATTCACCCTGCGGGCCTGGCGACGTGATGAACTTGGCGAATTCGATCGCCTTGTCCTCGACGCCGGAACCCTTGAAGACGGCAAGGCTGTCGGTTATGAGCAGCGTGCCCGGGCCCTTAGCAGCCGGGCCGAGCGGCAGCGGCGCTACGCCCCAGTTGATCTTGGATTCCTTGAGGCGATAGGCTGCGCCCGAACCTGCCTGAAGCATGCCGACCTTGCCGTCGAGGAAGATGGCGCGCATTTCGTTCTGCTCGTAGGCCGTCGGGCCTTCGACCGAGTAAGATGTAATGTCCTTATAGGCCTGCAGAGCTGCCAGCACTTCCGGGCTGTTGAGGACGATCTTGTCGCCGTCGATGACCTTGCCGTTGTTGCTGTAAACCCAGTGCAGGAACTGGTGCATGGTGTTGTCGAAGGTCTTGGCCGACAGGCCGTAGCCGGGAACGCCGGTCTTTTCCTTGATCGTCTTGGCGTCGGCGATTTCCTCAGCCCAAGTTGTCGGCGGCTTTTCCGGATCGAGGCCAGCCTTCTTGAAGAGGTCCTTGTTCCAGTAGAGCGCCTTGGTCGAGAAGGCGATCGGCACGCCCCACTGCTGGCCACCAGAGGTCACGGTACCAACTATACCGGGATAATAGGTCTTCTTTTCGTCGTCCGTCATCGGGATCGGAACGATCAGATCGTTCTCGGCGAACTGCTTGAGCGTACGCGAGCCGACATAGGCCATGGCGACCGGCGTGCCGGCGGCAGCGAGCGTCGTTGCCTTGTCCTGGCACTGTTCCCAGCCGACGACTTCAGGCTTGACGGCCCAGCCCGGATTCTTGTCTTGCCATTGCTTGATATATTTCACATGGATCGGGTCGATGCTGTCGCCGCAATAGATCCAGCTGATTTCCTTGTCGGCGGCATGGGCCGTCACGGCGCCAAGCGCGGTGGAGCCGAGCAAGGCCAGCGCAAGCAGACCCGTTTTGAAATGGAATGTCACGTTTAAGCTCCCGTTCTCTCTGGTGGTTGATTGATTTTATTGCTTCACCGCGCCAGCGGTCAGGCCGCTGACGAGATACCGTTGCAGGAAGAAGATCACGACCAGCGCCGGCGCGATGCCGACGAAGCTTGCAGCCATGAGTTCGTTCCAGACGACCTCCTGCCGGCCGAAATAGGCAAACAGGCCCACCGGCAGCGGCATGTATTCGGTCTTCGAATTGAAAGTAAGAGCGTATATGAACTGCTGTGCGTAGGAACCGATGAAAGTGGTAATAGCGACGACGGTGATGCCTGGCATCGCGATCGGCAGAATGACGCGCCGCAGCGTATAGAAATGGCTGGCGCCATCGACAAAGGCCGCTTCGTCAAGCTCCTTGGGGATGCGTATCATATAGGTGCGCAGCAACCAGATTCCCGAGGGAATGAGGAACGCGACACCCGGTACGATCATGGCGAAATAGGTGTTCAGCAGGCCGAAGGAGCGCATGAGCCGAAACAGCGGGATCAACAGCACGGCGCCGGAGAACATGTTGACCGCCAGGAAGGCACCGAGCAGCAGTCCGGCGCCTCGGAACTCGAAACGCGCAAAGGCATAGGCCGCCGGCACAACGAGGATAAGCACGATAATAGTGCTCACACCGGAAATCAGGAACGAGTTGAAGATATACCAGCCGAAGCCGGGCACGCTGGTCCACATCGTCCGATAGGCTGCAAACGAGCCGTTCTCGGGAATGAAGCGGTAAGGCGACGAGAAGAGCTGGCTGAGCGGCTTCAGCGATACCAGAAACCCTTCGACGAAGGGCGCCAGCACGAAGGTCAGGAACAGCAGGATCCCGGCATAGATGCCGATGAGCTCGTACCACTTGTAGCGATGGATCATCGAAGACTTGCTCATCGCTGTTTCGCTCCCGTTGAAAAGCGGCTGGTGAGGCGGAAATAGGCAAGGCAGAAGAGCGACAGGAAGATGCAGATCAGCACCGCACGCGCAGCACCCTCGCCATATTTGTAGGACCCGATCGCGGTGCGATAGGTATCGATGATCATCGTCGTCGTTTCGCCGTTCGGGCCGCCGCGGGTCAGGATCCAGATGATGTCGAAGGAATTGAAGGTGGCGATCAGCGACAGCATCGACATGGTGACCAGAGACGGCACCAGCAGCGGCAGCGTGATGCGGCGGAAGCGATAGAAGCGACCGGCGCCATCCGTCCAGGCGGCCTCATAGAGATCGTGCGGGATCGCCTGCATGGCTGCAAGCATATAAAGAGTGACCATCGGCACGCCGATCCAGACGTCGGTGACGATCGTCGCCCAGAAGGCCGAACTGCCATAGGCGAGGAACGCCACCGGGCTGTCGACGATGCCGAAACGCTGCAGCAGGCCGGAAATCATGCCGAACTGGCCGTTGTACATCCAGCCCCACATGAAGATGCCGATCGCCATGGGCACGATCCAGGGCGGCATGATCAGCACGCGGAAGAGCGCACGCCCCGGAACCGCAGAATTGAGCATCGTCGCGCCCAGCGTGCCGATGATCATCTTGATCGACACGGAAAAGAACGTCCAGATGAAGGTCCGGACGATCACCGAGGCGAAGGTGTCGTTGAAAATCTTGGCGTAGTTCTCGAAACCGACCCAGTTGGTCACCTTCTTCAACGACGCGTCGGTGAAGGACAGGACAACGGTGTCGACCAGCGGATAGGCGACGATGACGATGACGTAAAGAAGCGCCGGAAAGAGAAGGATCCAAGCGAAGATGACTGTGCTGCGTTGAACACCCATCTTGCGCCCCTCCCTAGGCTACTTTTGAATAGAGCGCTTCGTCGAACTCGTCCCAGGTCGGTCGGAGGTCGACGACGGTCCTTTTCATGCGCGCCTCATCCATGGAGAGCGCCAGAATGCCTGCTTCAAGCGCATTCAGGGTCGAGACCGGCAGATGCTGCCCCGATTTGACATGCGAGATGATATCGGCGGCCATCTGCTCGTCGGCTCCGTAATGCTGCGAAAGCGTCGTGCGCGTCGCATAGGTCTTTTCGATCACCTTTTTGCCGGTCAGCATCTCGTGAACGTTGAAATAACCGCGGATGAAGTCGCCTTCTGCCATACCACGCGAGCCCATGATGGCAAAGCGACGGAACTGGTCGGGCACGTTCAGATTGGTGTGGAAGTTCATGCCGACGCCGTTGGCGTATTCGACGATTGCGACCTGGTAGTCGATGATGTCGCCATCGCTGTCGAAAACCTTGTCCGAGCCCATCCAGCCGCTCGGCTTTCGATGGAAAAGTTCGAGGTCGTTGATGCCTTCCCGCGCCGGATCGTTTTCCGGAATGAAGCTTTTGCGGCCGCCGAAGCTTGCGACCCGCTCCGGCCGCGCGCCGACGACGCCATTATAAAGATCGAGATCGTGGCAGCACTTCTCCAGCATGAAGCTGCCGGAATAATGCTGGTAGCGGCGCCAGTCGCGCATGAAGAAGGCGCCATGATAGGGCTCGATATGTTCGGACGCTTCGATGGAAACGACATGGCCGAGCCTTCCTTCGGCCTGGGCAACCAGCAGATCGCGATACATGGGAGAGTAGCGCAGGACGAGGCCGACCATCAGCCGCTCATGGCCGAACTTGGCCATCAGCCGGGCAAGTTCGATGCTATCCTGGATGGTGGTGACGATCGGCTTTTCGCAGAAAATCTTCAGGCCGGCTTCGAGACCGATACGGATATGTTCGAGATGCAAATGGTTCGGCGAACCGATCATCAGCAAATCCATCTTTTCATTCGCAATCAGCTCTTGGGGAGTGGCGTAGGCCTTTCCGGCTGATATCCCCTGCTCGATCAAACCAGGCAGGCCCGCGGGTTCCGGATCGACATAACCGGCAATCTCGAAGCTCTCATCGATCGCCTTGAACACATAGCCCAGATAACCCAGGCGGAATCCCAGCCCAATGATTCCAACTCGCATGCTTTTGAGTTCCCATTACGTAATTTATTTTCGTAATCTTGGGGCAATTTTTCGCATTCGTCAACGACGTTCGCGCATTTAGACGAAAACATGAAATTTATTTTCAGATCACAGCCTAGAAAAAGCGCAGCCTTCAAGCATGAAGCTGCGCCTGGTTTGACTGCATTGCCGCTTATTTCAGCAGGTCCGTCCGCGCCGTCTTATCGGTCCTGGCTGTTATACTGCCAATATTGATAGTTCGGCTTCCTGGTGCTGGTGGAGATGACGCCGTTTTGCTCACAGACATAGCCCAGGCGCGGCAGGCCCCGATGGTAAAAACCTCTATAGAACTCATCCGAATGCACCGTCGTCGTGCGGCATTCGAATTGCTCGTCAGCCGCCATTTTGGGTGCCGTCACCCCTGGCAGATTCCTGTAGGGATAGACGGGGGCGACATACGGCTTGGGAAGAAGCGGATTATCTGCCAGTGCCGCTGCCGGCATGGCCCCTGCAAGGAACAGAGCAACAATGGCAATCTTCGATTTGTTCCACATGAATTGCTAGGCTCCCTTACCCATGCGCGTGCGATATCCGCGCGCCGCATGTTCCAGATATAGTAAGACCCGCGCGACGCGCCAACCAGCCCCTTCAAAATCGCGGGTACGTGCCGGCTTCCGAGACAGGACGAAGATATTCACGGTTCGTTACACCAAACAAAATGCTTTTATCCCGAATGCAACATTAGCGAGCAATCGGAATTTGCGACAATTCGTAAGCATGTTATATAGTAGCAAAACCGTCACTTCAGTAACCGTCGACACGATTTCTGTTTGCAGGAGTAACAGTCATTCTCGAACAGATTGATCGCCCCTCTCACTTGGCCAACCCATTGCTTGCTGACGACAGCACCCAGCAGGTGCGCATCTATATCATCAATCTCGATCGCTCCCGCGATCGCTGGGAACGTTTGTGCAGCCAGGCTGTGGAATACGATCTGGACGTGACGCGGATTCCAGGAGTGGACGGCCGGGCAATCGCGGAGAAAGATCGCGTCGATTTTCAGCCCAGCTCGTTCATCCACTATAATGGCCGCCAGCTTCTGCCGGGCGAATATGGCTGTTATCGCAGCCATATTCGCGCGTTGGAGCAATTCGTCGCCACCGGCGACAAGATGGCCATCATCATGGAAGACGACGTCGATCTCAACGACAGGTTGATCCCGCGCGCCATCGCTGCGATAGAGAGCGTAAGCGGCGCACGCCTCGTCAAGCTCGTCAATCACCGCCTGGTGGGCTTTAAGCCAGTATGCGAAACAGCGGAAAAGGATGTCGTCGGCCGCTGCATGCACGGTCCGCAGGGCTCGGCCGCCTGCTATATCGTCAACCGCAAAGCCGCCATGAACCTGCTGGTGACGCTGAAGCCTCTGCTTCTTCCCTATGACGTCGCCCTCGAGCGCGGCTGGTCCACCGGTGTCGAGACGTTCACGACCCAGGAAAATCTCGTGGAATTCAGCCCATACCGGGCAGATACGACGATCGGCAAGCGCGTGCACTATCGCGCCGTGAAGCGGCATTTTCTGTTGCGCTTGACGGCGCACTGGTTCCGCACGTGCGATCAGCTCCGCCGCTGGCGTTACGCCATCGGCGTCAAGCGATAAACGAATGTCACTGACTGGGAGACTGGAGGGCTGACGGCACGCGGAAGCGTCGGCTGTTCCACGTCCTTGCCCGTGATCGGCCCGGATGACCACCACGGCGCACGGTCTCAAATGCTCTATAGCGGCACGACGTTGTCGAGATCAGGCCGGTCGACGGCAGAGTCCGTTTCGCGTTCGCGATAGACCAGATCCACCACCTCGCTGCTTGGCGCATAGCCGGAGACGAGTTTCTCCAGCAAGGTTCTCGCCAACGGTATGTCGTTTTTGTCCAACGCCGCATCGAGTGCGGAAAGCCGCTTGGAGAGTTCTTGCCAAGGCAGAAAGTCCTCCTTGGCCTGCATGATGCGCGGATGGCTCGTCGGCTGCGGATTGTCGCCGATCAGCAATTCCTCATAGAGCTTCTCGCCCGGCCGCAGCCCGGTGATTTCCAGCTCGATGTCGCCATCGGGCTCATCCGCATCCCGCACGGTCAGGCCGGAGAGTTCCACCATGCGACGGGCAAGATCGGCAATACGTACCGGCTCGCCCATATCTAGGAGAAACACGTCGCCGCCGCCGGACATGGCGCCTGCCTGGATCACCAGCTGTGACGCTTCCGGGATGGTCATGAAATAGCGGGTGATTTCCGGATGCGTCAGCGTGATCGGACCGCCGTCGCGGATCTGCTGCCGAAAGAGCGGCACGACGGAGCCGGAGGAGCCAAGGACGTTGCCGAAGCGGACCATGGCGAAATTCGTGCTGTCCGTACCCGGTTTGCGATCGGCATCCATCGCCTGCAGCACCATTTCCGCCAGCCGCTTGCTGGCGCCCATGATGTTGGTCGGGCGCACAGCCTTGTCCGTGCTGATGAGGACGAAATTCTCCACCCCGTGCTTGCGGGCAGTTTGCGCCGTTATAAGGGTGCCGAGCACGTTGTTGCGGATGCCTTCGACGGGATTGTACTCGACGAGCGGCACATGCTTGTAGGCAGCGGCGTGATAGACGGTCTTCGGCCGCCATGCCTCCATGATCTGCCCGATCCGCTGGCCGTCCCGGACGGAGGCCAGGAAGGGGATGATACGAATATCGGCTTGTCCGGCGGAGGCCGCCGACTTCTCCAGCTCGCCGTGAATGGCGTAGAGGCCGAATTCGCTCTGCTCCACCAGCAGCAGGGAGGATGGGCCGTTTTTCAGGATCTGACGACAAAGTTCGCTGCCGATCGATCCGCCGGCTCCTGTCACCATGACCACCTTGCCGCGAATGTTTTTCTCGATCAGCGCCCGGTCGGGCGCAATCACGTTGCGGCCGAGCAGGTCCTCGATATCGAGTTCGCGCAGGTCGGAGACGGCGACGCGACCCTGAGCGAGCGCCGTCAGATCCGGCATGGTGCGCACGGTGACGCGCGCCTTGCGCATGTTTTCGAGAATTTCATTGCGCCGTTGCCGCGTCGCATTCGGCAAAGCCAGCAGCACGTCCTTGATGTCACCCGACGCGGCAAGCGCCGGGAGATCGGTTGGGTTATAGATCGGCAGGCCGCCCATGATGCTGCCGTGCATGTTGCGATCGTCGTCGAGATAGCCGACCACATTCAGCTCGGCACTATTGGCAAGAGCGCCCGCGAGCTGCCGGCCGGAAGCACCGGCGCCGTAGATCAATACCTTGGCGAGCTGATTCCGGCTCAGGAGCCGCTGATAGGCATTGCCGAGCCAATAACGCGTCCACATGCGCGACAGGCCGATCGCGATCAGCAGCAATAAAGGCTGCAATATGCCGACCGTGCGCGGCACGCCCGGCACGCTGATCGCGGTGAAAATCGTCATGAAGGCAAGCGCATAGATCGCGACTGCCTTGACGACGGTCATGAAGGCCGAGAGCCCCGCGTACCGGAAGATGGCGCGATAAAGACCAAGCACGATGAAGATGGGGATGGCGACAAGCAGCGAGACGATGGCGGGCAGCCACTCGATACCTTCCAGGATAACCCAATCGTCGAGGCGCAGACAGTAGGCGAACCAGACCGTCAGCACGCAGAGACTGGCATCGACAAGCAGGGCAAGTGCACGCTTGGTCGAGCGCGGCAATGCCAGAAACGGCAGGACGAGCTTATCCGCAGGCGCCATCGGTCAGCTCCCCCTGGCGCCGGTCATCAAAGCGGTACGCTGCTTCTCTCGCATAGGTTGTCTCACAATGCGCCGCATGACGTACAATGATCGTATCGCACTTTCATTAGCGGGTCTCAATTCATTCCAGCGCCGACTTACATGTAGAACAGCCGGCGCACAATTGCATCCTCGATATTGAAGATGCTGTCGGCGCAGAAAGCCGAGAAAGGGTCACTTGCCGAGATAGCTGCGGACGATAGGGTGCCGAAACAGGCCTAGCAGGATAGCAAAGGCCATGCCGATCCCGGCGCCGAAGATCGCACCGGCGATGAAGCCGGCCACCATCATCACCTTGCGGCTCGGTCCATCCGCCGTCAGCGGCGGCTCCGCCTCGGAGATGACGCGAATATTGCTGTGCGACAGGTCCTGCGCATCGCTGGTCTGGCCGGAGCGCTTCAGAAGAGCTTCGTAGAGGTCGCGAGCGGCAGCCGCCTTGCGCTGCAGCTCATTGAGGCCGACGAGCTTGCCCGAAGTATTGACCTGGGATGCCTTCTGCACCGCGAGTTCCTTGGCAATGTCCTGTTCGGCCTTCTGCGCCTGTTCATAGTCGGCGCGAGCCGAGGTCATCTGCCGCTGCAATTCGTTGCGGATTTCTGCCCCCAGGCTATCCAGTGAGGATTTGGCCGCAAGCAGGCGGGGATGGCGGGCGCCGAGCTGGCTTTGCAGGCTACCGATATTGGCGGCAAGCGCCGCATATTGCTGACGCAGGCTGCTCAACGCCGTCGATGCGGCACTGGCCGCCGGATTGTTGGAAACGACTTCCTCGAAACTCAGCTTGCCGGCAGCATCGGCACGCGCCTTCGCCTCGATCGTCTTCTGCTGTGCGGTCACCAGCATGTCGTTCAGCGCTGTCAGGCGCTTGTCGGAAATCAGATTGCCCTCGACGGCAACCATGTCGTTGTCGGCGCGATAGGTCTCTACGGCTTTTTCAGCCGAGAGCACCTGCTGACGCAGATCGTCGAGCCTGCTGTCCAATGCGGTATTGCTGGTCTTGTAGCTGCGCGCAGCTGCCTTGCTCTCCTCCTCCATAAAAGAGGAGACGAGCTGGTTGGCAATCGTGGCTGATTTCTGCGGGTCGCGCGTCATCACCTTCAAGGTCACGACATAGGTGCTCGCCTCGCGGGCGATCTGCACCGCCTTTGCCAGCGCTCCCGTCGCCACATATTTGGCGGTGTCGCCCGTCGTGCCCCCGTTGAACTGCGGATCGCGATCGAGCTTCAAAACGTCGACGACATGGCCAAGCACCCGGCCCGAAGACAGGATCTGCGTCTGGCTGTCGATCATCGTCAGGATCAGCTCGGGTGCTGTCGGCGGCGGCTGCGAGGAATCGGCGTTGCCGGCAGGCCGAGGATCGAAATAAAGGCTGGTTACGGCGGAGAATTTCTGCGGCACCAGCCGAATGGCGCCCGCGCCCAGAACGGCGCCGACGATCGCCAGCGCAAGAACCAGTCTTTTCTTGCCCCAGATCGCGCGAACCGCACCGCGCAGATCGAGCAAGGGCGCATCGGCATTCGTCGCCGGCTGGACATCGGCCGGCGGCGGCGCAACGGCGGCAGGCGCCTCCACGGGCGTTGCGACCGGCGCCGCAATTGGCTTGGTTACCGGCGACTTGGTTGCGGATGGTTGGATCGTTTCCGCCTGGAATTCGCGCTTTGTGGGCGCTGGCTCATGGGTGGCTGCGCCAATTGCCGGCTGTTCAGCCGGCCATGCGACGGCATCCGGCTCCGCCTCGGCAACGAAGTCGCGCGGGCGCAACAGCGGGCTGCGCGGACGCGCGCCATGATGGCGCCCGTCTGACGGCTCAATGCCACGCCAACCCGGAAGTCGGTCCGATCGCTTGCTTCGTTCCATTGAGCTCATGTCAGGTTTTCAACGCTCCGCGGGCAAGTCGCGCCCGGCAGATGCCGCAAGTTTAGAAATGTTTGGCTAACGGAACATTAAGGACGCTCACAGGAAGTAACGAATCGGGAACCGGAGGGCTGCCTGCATTCACCATTGCTCAACACGACGCTCCCTATGAAAACAGTGCCTTCAAAGCAGGAGCGTGCCATGACCGGACCGAAGACGAAACTGTTGCGCTGCCTGCTTGCCGCGGCCGCGGCTCTTGCCTTTGTCTTGCCGGCCGGCAACGGGCTCGCCGCATCGCCACTCTGCTATCGCGGCATCAATCTCTCCGGCGCCGAATATGGCGACCGCGACGGCGTGCCTGGCGTCAACTATACCTATCCATCGGAAGAAACGGTGCGCTATTTCGCTGAGAAGGGCACGAATGTCGTGCGTCTGCCCTTCCGCTGGGAGCGCCTGCAACCGGTGCTGGGCCAACCTTTCGACGGGGTGGAACTGCAGGGATTGAAGGATGCGGTCGACCTCATTCATAAGCACGGCATGACCGTCGTGCTCGATCCGCATAATTTCGGCTACTACGACAAGACCCAGGTGACGCAACCGCCGGCGACCGATCTCGCATTCGGCGACTTCTGGGCGCGGCTCGCCATCGAATTCGCCAATCGGAAGGGTGTCCTTTTCGGGCTGATGAACGAACCGCACGATATCAGGGCCCCCGACTGGCTGGAGGCGGCCAACACGGCCATTCGCAGCATCCGCACCGTCGGCGCGCGCAACCTTATTCTCGTGCCCGGTACGAACTGGACAGGTGCGCATAGCTGGTCCGCCGACGTGCTGGGCGGCGGTGCCAACGGCACGGTCATGCTCGGCGTCAAGGATCCGCTCGATTTTTACGCCTTCGAGTTTCATCAATATCTCGATGCCGACAGTTCCGGGACGCATCCGGCCTGCGATGGCAGCGACGCTGCGCAAAAGGGATTGAGCGATGTCACGGACTGGCTGCGCAAGAACGGCAAGCGCGGCTTTCTCGGCGAATTCGGCGTGCCTGGAAGCGAGCCCTGCCTCGACGGCTTGAAGGCGGTCTTCGGCATCATGGCCGACAACAGCGATGTGTGGCTTGGCTGGACCTATTGGGCAGCAGGCGAGTGGTGGCCGCCGGAAGAACCTCTCAACGTTCAGCCACGAAATGGCAGGGACCGGCCGCAGATGAAGACGATCACCGCCGCGATCGGCAAGAAAACGCCGCTTGCGGCGAGCTGCGACGCCGTCAAACCGGTCCGGTGATCGACAGCGCGGCCGGTGGCCGGACGGATAGCGCTTTGTCGCGAATCATGCGGCTGCTATCTTTGCGCCGGCATCGCAATGTCGGCCTTGAAAGATCGCCGCAGCCCTGGACAATAGATGAAGAGCTTCCCCGACAAAGAACGCGTCGATTATCCGATCCTCGCAATCACGCTGTTTTCGGTGCTCTACAACTGCATCCTCGCCTATATCAATCACAACATCATGCAGCTTTCGGTCTCGCATGTCGTGCTCTGCGAAGGCCTGATGATGATCTCGAGCGTGGCCTTGATTTTCAAGAAGGGCATCTACGAGGAGGATCTGCCGCTCGTCCTTTTCCTCGTCTTCGCCTTGGTCGTGACGATCTACATCACCGTCTTCAATCGCCTGACCTTCATCGATCAATTCCGCAACGTGCTGATCATTTTCGCCTTTGCGGGCATCGGCAGCTGGGCGAGCGAACGCACGGTGAGGCTCATCTTCCGCATCGCCTGCTTCATGGTACTCCTGTTCCTCGTCTGCGAGGTCGTCAGCACGCCGTTTTACGTCACGATCTTCCATCCCGCCGAATATTTCGAGAGTACGCGCGGCATCAAGCAGATGAGCTTCAACTCGACCGGCCTCTTCGCCAATGCGCTCGGCTTCCAGGGACGCTTCTCCTTCGGCCTGATCGATCACCGCTCCTCGTCGATCTTCCTGGAGCAGGTGTCGCTTGCCAATTTCTGCGGCGTCAGCGTCATCTATCTGCTCTCCTTCTGGCCGAAGCTTGGCAAGGGCGACAAGGCATTGTTCATATCGACGGTGCTGCTGATCCTGCTTACCAATGACACCCGCACCATGCTGATCTTTTCCTGCGTCAGCATCGTCGGCTACTTCCTGTTTCCGAAGATACCGAAGGCATTCAACCTCATCCTGATGCCGCTCATCATCCTGATCGGCTTCTTCGTGCATTTCATGAAGCCGGACGAGGTCGGCGACAATTTCACCGGTCGCATCGGCGTCACCGTCAAGAAGATGCTCGACCTGGATATCCAGTCCATGCTCGGCCTGTCGATCTCGCGCATCGGCGAATTCGCCGATAGCGGCTATGTCTACCTCATCTACGGCTCGACGATCTTCGGCCTGATCGTCTTCTGGCTCTTCGTCTGCCTTTATCCCGCCGGAAAGACGCCGGCGCAGAGACGCTGCGCCCATTCACTCTCTCTTTTCATTTTTCTGAATATGATGATCGGCGGCACGGCGATCTTTTCCATCAAGATTGCCGGGCTGCTCTGGCTGCTTGTCGGTTACATGCGCGCTTCCGAGGAGCCGCGTACCGCGCGAGTACGGCCGGAAACTCTAAATGGAAGCCGGGTGCCGGGCTGACCGCAATTCGCGTCGGCCACGGTCGCGTGAGGATCGGGATGCTTGTCCAGTTGCAGTATCTGCGTGCCATCGCTGCGCTGATGGTCGTCTATTTCCATTCGGTGCTGCAGTTGCAGAAGGTCGATCCCGGTTTCCAAACGGTCTTCCATCTCTTCGGCGAGACCGGCGTCGACATATTCTTCGTGCTCAGCGGCTTCGTGATGTGGCTCACAACTGCCGGACGCGAGATGCGGCCGCTGGATTTCTACCGACGCCGCATCCAGCGCATCGTGCCGCTCTACTGGCTGGCGACCCTGTTTGCCGCCTGTGTCGCGCTGGTGGCGCCGACGCTGCTGAAGTCGACGGTCTTCGAGTTTCCGCATGTCTTGGCCTCACTGTTCTTCCTTCCCTGGAAAAACCCGGCCGATCCGACACTGACCGTCCCCGTGGTCGTTCCGGGCTGGACGCTGAACTACGAGATGTTCTTCTATTTCGTATTCGGCCTGCTGCTGCTCGTGCGCGAGAAATGGCGCATGGCCGCGCTCTTCGCCACCATGACGGCCATCATCCTTTTCTGCCGTATCCTGCCGGGCGAGCTGACGGCCGCCAAATTCTACGGCGATCCGATCATCTATGAATTTCTCGCAGGCGTGCTCCTCGCAAAGCTTTATCTCGACAAGGTCCTGTTGCCGCAGACGGTTGCCTGGCCGGCGCTGGTGATGGGATTCTCGTTCCTGCTGATCAACGAGACGCTGTGCGACGCCAGCACGCGCTCCTACATGTGGGGGATCCCGGCCATCGTCATCGTCTATTCGGCCATATCGATAGACTTTTCGAAGCTGCCGGTGATCGGCTGGCTGAACTATCTCGGCGATGCCTCCTACAGCATCTATATCACGCACGCCTTTACGCTCGCCGTGCTGCGCGTGGTCGGCGTCCACCTGAAAATCGGCATTCTGGCGAACGCTCCGGTCTTCGTCAGCTGCTGCATTCTCTTCTCGACGCTCGGCGGCGCCATCGTCCATGAGCTGACGACACCCAGCCGCTGGCGGAAGTGGAAAAGGAAGCCCGCGATCGCAGCATGATGCCCTGGCCATCAGATTCATGCCGTCTTCTGTGAGGACGACGGTGATACGCGGCTGGAAGACGCAATGGGAACGGAATTTTCCGCTGCCTGTCCTAAGCTCTGGCTCGGATTTGGGTCGGGAGCTTTTCCCCACCGGTCGATTGCGATAAGCGAGCGGCAACAGTGAGCCGCTTTACGAGGTGAAGAGAT
>NZ_AQHN01000086.1 GCF_000359745.1 Rhizobium freirei PRF 81 | reverse complement strand
CGCCGGTTGGTCTTCCCTAAACGCGACCGGCATCTCCAACGAGGAGGTCCCGACAGGCAGGCTGCAGTCTGCCGCGACGACCGGGATAAACCGCGAGCTTGCAGATCCCGCCGAGAAGCGAGCCTCCCTGGCATCCTTGACCCATTTGCGCAGTAGGTTGGCATTGATCCCATGCGTAAGCGCAAGGCCGGATATCGACACACCAGGCTCAAGGCAGGCCGCAACAAGCCGCTCCTTTGATCCCGGATCATAGCGGCGTCGCCCATCACGTCCCACCAACCGCACTCGCAGTTTCTGCTCTTCGTCACTCATATTTGGTGTCCACCTATTTTAAGTGGACACTTCATGCGGCAGAGAATTCAACGCGAAAAGGCGCAACGAAATGAGCGCTTACACTTCGTCGGCGTGAGATGTCGCGGATCGTTCGCCCGAGATAGGTCCTTAGCTTGGGCAGCGCCGTCCCAGCCCGCTTGAACTGTTTGGCATGGGGATACCGCTGGTGCTGGATCAGGGCGAATTTTCCCAGCCGTCTGGCGCAGATCGAGCGCCACCCTGCGAGCCAGCCACACGAGCCGCTCCGTGCCCGGTCAATGAGCTTGGCGGCGGTCGGAAACATCATGTTCTTGGACTATTGTATCGACGATCGCCTGCCGCGTGTCCGACGACTTCATCGCACCGGTCTTGACGCCACCAAGAGGCTCTCCTGCAGAAGCGCCTTTATCCGCTACTCGCCCATGCGTTGGCGCCAGCCATGCGACAAACTGCATTTGCGCTGCCATCAGCGACGAACGATCGAAACGGCAATGTGTGTTGGAAGAATGTCCCGCCGCAGAAATACTGGAGAGGCTGTCGAGGTAGTGGCGGCATACCGGCTCCATCGGAATAAATCTCACCATATCGTTCTTCTAGAACGGCCAATCGATTGTCTGCGCCAACCAGATAAGGTCGTGCTTCAGATCAATGATCTGATCAAGACGAGACCGGAACGGATCCTGCTCCCGTCTCGCGCCGTTCACTAGGTCTCGACATTTGTTGGCTCCCATTGTTCCTGAGGCAATGCGACAGCTTTCTTGCGACACCGATTAATGGGACACGTACGATGTACCGGAAACATCAACTACTTCCGGATAATTCACGGCCGACTACCTTGGCCTCGTTTGACGAACTTGACAGATTCAACTTCAAATAGACGCTGCATAGGCCCTTCAAAAGTTTTACAGAATCTTTGCACAAGCAACCCGCCGACAATGATACGCTCACATAAACTGAAGAAACGCGTTGAGTGAGAGAGGGACTTTGCAATTTGCCCTCAGATCATCCAGAGCGTCAACGTCGGAGCTCCGCGTAAATGGCAAGAAGAGCGCTCATCCTAGTTGAAGGTAGTAGAGGTAATGGTCCTCTGTATATTCAAGCTGCCCAGCGCCTTGGCATTCAACCAATTACTCTATCGGTTGACCCAGCTCAGTACGACTATATTTCGGCAAAAAGGGTACAAGCGATCCGTGTCGATACAGGCGATCTCGATGCAATGATTCATGAGTGTACCCAGCTACGTGCGACTTATGACATCGCGGGCATCACTGGGTTCGCGGGCCGAGATGAATCGGTCTATGTGACAGTCGGGAGGCTCTGCCGCCATTTCGATCTACCCGGACCAGACCCAGCATCGATTGAACAGTGCTACGACAAATTCGTTCAACGTCAACTCCTCGCACGGGCGGGCGTTCCAATACCTGCCTACCGCTTGGCAACGGATGCAACGGACGTTGAAAGCTCTGCAGAGGAGATTGGTCTGCCGGTGATACTTAAGCCAGTCACTGGCAGCGGCAGCAGCGGGGTCCGATTATGCCGCAACATCACGGAGGTGGCTGAACACACGACTTATCTGCTGGGCGGTAAGCACATCTGGCGATCTTCGCCAGGGATACTAATCGAAGAGTTCGCTCAAGGACCATACTATAGTGTCGACACAATGGGGAATGAGGTCGTTGCAATTGGCACCGCCAAATTTGGCAGCCCACCGCATTTCGTCGTTCGTGAGAGCATCTTTCCGGCGCCCCTAACTGATGGTCAATGTAAGTGCATCGCCGATGTTTCACTAAGCTGCTTACGAGCTCTCGGTCTTGGTTGGGGGCCAGCGAACATTGAATTGCGGTGGACGAAGCGAGGTCCAGTCGCTATTGAAGTCAATCCGCGTCTTCCGGGTTGGACCACTCCTCGGCTGATTCAGCTGGCTTATGGTGTCGATCTTATCAATCAGCACATCAAGCTTGTCATAGGCGAGAAATGGGATTTGAGCCGAAGACGTTCGCAGACGGCGGCCGCACGATTCCTAGTTCCTGATACCGATGGCATCCTCGATTGGATCAATGGCGATAGGCAGGCAGCCGCTGAGCCCGGTGTCGCCGAGATTGAACTGTACCTTAAACCGAAGACGCCGTTCGTCAGGAAAAGCGATGACCGAGACTCGATTGGACACGTCATTGCCACCTCACCCAGTCGCAGTCAGACCGAGATCATACTTGAGCGTGCCGTTAACCTAATCAGTTGGTCGATTACACCTTTTCCGAACATTGGCGAACAGGAACAATTGTAAGCATCTGCTCGAGCAGCTTTTGAGATGCAGTACGCATTCGGCGAGGACCGCATTAATTTCGTATTTGCTCGTCAAAAGCTCTCGCAAGGGATATCGACGATGCGGTGCTGGCGCTGTCGTGGCTTGTGAAGACCCGCAGCTTGTGACTCTCAGGTGCATTGTGGCTCCGCCGTGTGCGGCGTCTACGCCCCATTGATTTTTCAGTTTCAGCGACTCAATAGTGTTCCCTAAGGCCGGATATGAGCTCAGGATAGTATCTGACGAGCTCATTGTGAGGTCTTGATGCGAGCGGCATAAGCCCATGGCATCAGAGCGTCGATATCTTTGGCAAGAGGCCATTGGCGAGACGGGTGAAGAGATCCCACAGATAAGCGTAGGGCTCCACGCCATTCATTTTGCATGTGCCAATCAGGCTGGCGAACTGGGCCCAGTTGCGTCCGCCTTCATCATGGCCTGCAAAGAGCGCATTGCGGCGGTTCATGGCAATGCCCCGTTCATTCGTATGCCCACGCCGAGGACCGCCTTGCTTTGTCACGGTGATAGCGATGTTTTGCTGAGGTGAGCGGTATCGCCACGTTGCTAACAACGAGGATAACGACGTGTCTATCCATCAGCTTGAGATTTTGGCGGGCAGTATGCGGCGCCGGAAGTTCACACGAACTTCCAAGGAATCGATCGTTTCGGAGACGCTGACTGGCGAGATGACGGTGACGGAGGTTGCGCGACGTCACGACGTTGATCGGTCACTGGTTTATCGGTGGCGTCGTGAGCTTGGTGTTGCAGAGAGAGCGGAAGAGCCGCGCGCCTTCGTTCCGGTGAAGGTACAACAGGCGCCGGACTCGGCAATGGGAATGCCGGCTGCGACGGCGTCTTCTGCGATCGAAATCCATGTTGGCCGGGGCCGGTCGGTGCGGGTCACTCGTGACTTTGATGCCTCGACGTTGTCGCGCGTGCTTGATGTGCTGGAGGGACGATGATCCCGATCAGTTCGAACGTCAGAGTGTGGATTGCCAGCGGTCACTGCGATATGCGCAAGGGTATGCAGGGGTTGGCTCTCATCGTGCAAGAGGGGCTTAGCCGCAATCCGTTCCAGGGCGACGTTTTTGTTTTCCGCGGGAGAAATGGTCGATTGATCAAGGCCCTATGGCATGACGGTGTCGGACTATCGCTTTATGCCAAAAAGTTAGACCGCGGGCGGTTCGTCTGGCCGTCTGCGGAAGGCGGCGCGATAGCGATATCGCCTGCGCAGCTTTCTTATTTGTTGTCCGGAATTGATTGGCGCCATCCGCAGGAAACCTCTCGTCCGACGAAGGTCGGATAGCATTATTATATTGAAAATGTTGAGTGAATCTGATCAGATGGCTCATGGTATCGAAGCCCTCCGATCTTCCTGCGGACCTTACAAGCGCCTATCGGGCGCTGCTTTCCGAGCGTGCGATCCTTCAGGCCGAACGCGATGTCGTTGCCGCCGAGCGGGACATCGCGGTGGCCCAAGCTGCCAATGCACAGGCCATGCTGTCGGACAGCGAGGCGCTGATCGTCAGTCTGGAACTGGCGATCGAAAAGCTCCGGCGCGAACTGCGCGGTCAGAGGTCCGAGCGCACGGCGCGTCTGAATTACAGCTCGAAGAGCTCGGTGCGACGTGAAGTCGCTTGAATAATTGTTCGAAAGGGAAAGGAGAAAAACCACGCAGAGAACCTGACGTTCCGTCGTCTGTAGCCTACCGGCACATGCGGGATTGGCAACAATCCGGTGTGAAGCTGCCGGGACAATGTAGCCGGGCCCTCGGGCCGTGCGGAAGCCGTGAGGTGGAGGCATCATCTGCGAGCATCGACGCGGATCGGGCGCTAGGCTGGGCGGTATGACCAACTCAAGTGAACTGCTGTACTCGTCGTCATCGAGAACAAGCCAAAGATGCTGACAGGCTTGAACCAAAAGGTGCACGGTCGGATGCTTCCCGCTAGTTTGGAAGCACACGGACAACATGACCGCCGGCGAAAAGGCAGGGTCTAACCCGCTCCTGTTATTCAAGTGAAACACGGTAAGCCCGTATCCCCGCCCGGCAACGGGCAGGCCGACCGCAAGGAACGCTGTCGGAGGTGCGGGTAAAGGATGTTGGAGAAAGCGAAGGCCGTGCTGCAATGGCGCGGATAGGGGTTATGGGCAACCAACATCACCCCGCCCGAAAGGGAGCAGACTTCCGACTGGTCTCTCATCGCGAGAGAACAGGCAGAACCCTTACAGGAGGAAAAGCAAATGGCGGTCATGAAAATGACTGGTGCAGCCTCCCGCGGAACGGCGGACTGGAACCAGATTGACTGGAGCAAGGTTCGACAATCCGTGCGGCGGCTGCAAGTGCGTATCGCGAAAGCAGTTCGGGAACGCCGCTGGGGCAAGGTAAAAGCCTTACAACGGCTGCTGACCCACTCGTTCAGCGGCAAGGCATTGGCCGTGAAGCGAGTAACGGAAAATAGAGGAAAGAGAACACCCGGGGTGGACCGGACCATCTGGGACACACCCGGGAAATGCATCGGAGGATTATCGTCACTCAAACGGCGAGGGTACGGGCTGACGCCAATCCATTCGATCCGGCGTGGGATGGTTACTTCGCCCTACGGCGACACCAACCCTCGCCACGAGCGGATAAGCTCGATCCACGATCCCACTCCCTTTTATTATCACCGGAACCGGTGGCTCTCGTCGCTGAGGGCTTAGCAGAGGCTTGAGCTGCATGCCGGGAAACTGGCACGTGCAGTTCTAAGCTCAGAGGCTGCCTCAAAAAGAGGTGGGTGATTTCAACAGGTTATGATTCCTTCGGATTTGCGAGATTCGATGGAGAACACGATGGCCTGGACCAAAATCACCCGTCGGCAATATGCCCGGCGAACGGCACGCTACGTAAGCGATATGACGGATCGGGAATGGGGTCTGGTTCAGCCTTTCCTGCCAATGCCGCGCCGCTTGGGCCGCCCGCGGACCACGGATTTGCGAGAGGTGGTGAATGCCCTGCTTTACATCGCCACAACTGGTTGCCAATGGCGGATGCTGCCGAAGGATTTTCCACCCTGCTCGACCGTCCAGCGCTATTTCTATGAATGGAGAGCGTTGGGACTTTGGCCACGCATCAACCATCGTCTCGTGATGGAAACGCGCGAGTTGGAGGGCAAGGAGGCAAGCCCGACGGCCGGTGTGATCGATAGCCAGAGCGTCAAAACCACCGAAAGCGGCGGCATCCGGGGCTATGACGCGGGCAAGAAGACCAAAGGCCGCAAGCGCCATATCATCGTCGATACGCTCGGCCTGATGGTCGCTCTCATGGTGCACAGCGCCGACATCCAGGATCGCGACGGTGCTCCCGATCTCCCGAAATCCATCCGCCACAGGTGGCCATGGTTACTGCATGTCTTCGCCGATGGTGGCTATGCGGGCGATAAGTTGAAGCGGCGACTGAAAAAGATCGGGCGCTGGACGATCGAGATCATCAAGCGCTCAGACAAGGCGAAAGGCTTCGAGGTTCTGCCGCGTCGATGGGTGGTCGAACGGACCTTCGCCTGGCTTGGCAGATGCCGCAGATTGGCCAAAGACGTCGAACGCTCCATCGCATCAGCCGAAGCGTGGATCATGATCGCCCACATTCGTCTCATCACCAGACGGCTAGCAAGGTATGGATATCGTTGAACGCTTTTCGAATCCGACTCTAAGGGGGGTGCGGCCCGGAAACGGGCCGCGCCTACCCGACTGATGGCCGCGACGGAGGATGAAGTGGCGGCCCAGGCTGCTGCCGCCAGAACGTCGAGCGTGCGTTCGTTCACACGCAAACGGCCGGTGCGCAAACCCTGGCCAGAGGATGCCGAGCGCGAGCGCGTGGTGATCGATCCCCCGACCATCTGTGCTGCGGCGGCGGGCCGCGCCTGTCGAAGCTGGGCGAGGATGTCAACGAGACACTGGAGGAGATACCGCTGCCGCTTCAAAGTGATCGAGACGGTTCGGGAGAAATTTACCTGCCGCGATTGCGAGGCGATCAGCCAGGCGCCAGCACCGTTCCATGCCACGCCGCGCGGCTTCATCGGTCCGCATCTGCTGGCGACGATCGTCTTCGACAAATTTGGGATGCACAGTCCGCTGAACCGCCAGAGCACAAGGTTCAAATGTGAGGGCATAGACCTGTCGACCTCGACGTTGGCCGATCAGGTCGGATTTGGAGCGGCACCTCACGGATCACATTAAAGGAGCGTCCAAACGAGTGACAGGCTCAGGCGACTCCGCAGCGATTGGCAGAGGCACGAACGCTGGCTCGACACCATGCGCTCTGACGGCAGTGTTACGGCAGTATAAGAATGCAGTCGCGAGCCTGACGCCGCCAATCGGAAAGCTGGTTCGCTATTACGCCGTGACGACGCGCGACATCAACAACACGAACACCAGGCTCAAGGCTTTCCGCCACAATTCGAGCCTTCACATCATCCGGCGACCGCCGGTTACCGCGGCGCGGCTCAACAACCTCGTACCGACCAACAAATCCATCATCCATCATTCAGCTTCCATATGCGCCTGGAAACCTTCTCGCATTCGAACCTATGCTGCAAAAAGCAGCCGAACCGATGGGACACAGACGGGGCTTACGCTCCACCGAAGGTGGAGGTTTTATCTTGCTCACAAGAAGTCGTCGCCATGATCGGCGAGAACTTCGAATTAGTCGAGAGGTAACCGCCAACTCGGACAATATCGCCGAAGGCAAACTGGTTTATCTCCGTGGCGGCAGTGAAGATGGCAAAAGGCCTGACCGAAAATGGGATTGACGATCTTCAAGATCTCCTCGCCGACATACGGTCAGCCGAGCGTCCCGACGCCAGATGTTCAGCAAACCGCGATCGCCAAGTAAGTCGCCAACTGGTGCGAACCCAAAGCTGCTGGTGAGAAGGTCTTCCCCACGTCTCTACCTGCTTTGCAAAAGCCGCCCTGCCGTTGATGCGTTGGTTTCAGCACGCTCCATCCGGCTCAAAAGCAATGGAAACCAGCACCTATCTCGTGCGCATCGTTCCAGATCCCGACATTTGCGGTGATCGAGTTGTATGCCCGCGGTCGACAGTACGCATCCTAGGTGGTCTGCTCAGATGTATATACACCAACTACCAAGACTAATAGTTGAGCAGGTGGGCACATTCCGAATATCCTTCTATCCGGAAATTAACAGGAAAATGACAGGAATGAATGTACACCGTCTGCGGGAATAGTGATCCCATGCGGTTTACAAAGCTCAGAGAGTTCGGTGCAAACGACACCTTCCGCGACAAGTGCTCGTGAGTGTGTGAGCAAGCATACGGAAGTGGGACCCGAGTGGTTCGATAGTGCCGGGTCTACGTTTCGACCGCCGCCTGCATAAATACAAGGTCTACTTACCCGTCCAAGAGGTTAATACCGCATGCTGCTGGTTAGCCAATTCGCTACGGTCGCGATGGGAGTCGTCGCTTAACGAATTCACGCAAAATATGAGATTAAAAATGGTTGAACTTGAAACAGTAGCATCCTCATTGGCGCCGCTAGAAGACTCTGGCTGGTCATCGATTCCTACAGTGACAGAGCTATTTGACTGGGAATTTGCGACGAACTACCGAGATCCCATGCGGCCGGTTCTCCTACGTGGAGGCTGTGCAGCCTGGAGTGCCTGTCAGCGCTGGTCACCTGAGTATTTTGAGAAAGTCGCCGGGTCAATGATTGTACCCACCAAAACGCTCGACGGCAGCGAGATTAAGGTCTCTTCTTGGGAACTAGCAAAATACGCCCGGTTTGTAATGGAGTCACCGTCTTGCCACGATGGAGCCTCTTCATTGAACGCGAGAGCGGCACCCTACTGCCACGACATCCCCCTACTGGGCTTAGTGGAGAGCTTGGCGGAGGACTGTCAGCCCTTCCCGGTTAACTTTGTCAGTTCGTCTTACCGCCGGCACTGGTGGCGCTATACGCAGTTTTTCATGGGTCCGGAAGGAACCGTTACCCCCCTCCACTTCGATACGCTGCTTAGCCATAACCTATTTTTCCAAATCTTCGGTGCGAAGCAGTTCACCATTCTCCCACCCAGCCAAGCCACCCGCTGTGCACGCCGAGGTTGGCGGTGGTTTGATGTGGACCCGGAGCAACCGGACTATGTGCGCTTTCCGCAGTACAAGCGAGCGACACCCCTCGTAATCACGGTAAATCCCGGTGACATCCTTTATATGCCGCCCGGAACGCTCCATCACGTTCGCAGCTTATCGGCCTCGATTTCCTTCAACATCGATTTTCACACGAATCGCAGCGTATTAGATGCGCTAACGCAGGCAGACAAGGGCATGCCGAAAGAGGTCATTTTTTACAACGCGGTCACCGCGCTGGCGGTAATCAGCAACGTACCGGAAGCTATCACGTTTCCCCTATATCGGCCCTATCTGAGCTATGTGAGTTGACAACAGTGAGCCGCACGAGCTCGCATACGGGATTGCTAGATCAAACCTGCTGCGGTAGTGAGGTGTTGCCCGCTGAGCTGTTCCTCCGACGGTCGCTCGAACAAGCCGATTGCACCGGGCGGGGGAACTGACGGGAGTTTGGGTTCCAGATGAGACCCATGAGGCGATCCGCGATCTGGTCCGGGCTCGTGAGGCTGCAAACGACGCCCTGAAGAAATCCCGCCAGCAGTTGCAGGCTTTCCTGCTGCGTCGCGGTCATATTTATAGCGGCCGCTCGCCCTGGACACAAGTCCATCGGCGATGGTTGGCAGAGTTGTTGTTCACCCATCCCGCCCACCACATCGTTCTCGCAGAATACATTCAGACCATCGAAGACGCTGAGGTTCGGGTAGAGCGGCTGACCAAACAGGCCGCCGCGACTGTGGTCTCCTGGTCGATGGCGCCAGTCGTCGAAGCCTATCAAGCAATGCGCGGCGTCTCGCTCCTCACAGCGGTGACTTTCGTGGTTGAAATCGGCGACGTCAGGCGCTTCGAAACGGCTCCGCAGCTGATGGCGTATCTGGGGTTTGTGCCGTCCGAGAGCTCGACTGGCGAACCGGTGAAACGCAAGGGTATCACCAAGGCGGGAAGTACGCGGGCCCGCCGTGTTCTGAGGGCGCGTGGACGTATAGATTACCCGGCCCGGGTAAGTCGGGCCATTCAGGCAAGACTGGAGGGGCTGCCACAGCCGGTCCGCGAAATCGCCTGGAAAGCTCAGATCCGGCTATGCGCACGCTATCATCAACTTATCGGCGCGGGGAAGCTCAAGGCAGTAGCCACCATCGCGATCGCTCGGGAAATGGCGGCGTTCCTGTGGGCTATCGGTCAAGAGGTCGCTCCCGCGGCATAAGCGTGATCAACGCCAACCTCAATACATGAAAGGAAGCAGCTAATCAGCATTCGCATATATCTGCTGATGTATAAACTTGGGGGCAGAGCCCCGGTGGGGAATCCTCGCCAAATCCAAGTGGCAAGCGTTGAGCCCATGCCCGATCGTAGACAGAGGCAGCCCCAGACGAACCTGTCAAGCGAATCGAGGAATTGACCCCTCTGCCGAATTGAAGAACTGACCCCCTCATTTGTTTGCAGTTTCGTTGGTTTCAAGCGCCGCTCCGGCCTTCTGCAGAAGGCCGGAGCGGCGCTTTTCGCGAAGTCGGTAGCTATCGCCCCGAATGGTGATCACTGTCGAGTGGTGAAGCAGGCGATCCAATATTGCCGTGGCAACGACGGGATCCCCAAAAACACTTCCCCATTCGCCCACAGAGCGATTTGAAGTGATCAGGATTGAGCCCTTTTCGTAGCGCCGAGACACCAGTTGGAAGAACAGGTGGGCGGCATTGGCCTCGAAGGGCAGGTACCCCAGCTCGTCAATGATCAACAATTTCGGTCGCGACAGAATCGTCAACTGTTTGTCGAGCGAGCCGTCGCTGTGAGCCTTCGCCAGCATCGCCACCAAGGTAGCCGCCGTGACGAACTGGACGTTGTAATTTTGACGGATCGCCTCGCGGCCGAGGCTCACCGCCAAATGCGTCTTGCCTGTACCTGGCGGTCCAAGGAACAGAACAGTGTCACCGTGGGCGATCCAGCGGCAGGTCGCTAGTTCCCTGATCTGCCCCTGATCCAGCGAGGGCTGCGCCTCGAAGTCGAAGCCGTCCAGTTCGCGCACGAACGGGAATTGCGCCAGCTTGCTCGACATTGATATCCGCCGCTCGTCGCGCCGGGCGATCTCGCGCGATACCAGGAAGGCGAGAGCCTCCCGCAATGTCATCTTCGACCGCGCTGCCTCGTCCAGCAACGTATCGAGCTGGTCGCGGATCGCCGTCAGCTTCAGCCGGTCGAGCGTTGCGATCAGCACGTCATGATCCACAGTCGTCATCACCAGCCTCCTCCAACCACTGCTTCATATTCCGCAAGCGGCCGCAGCAAGGCAGCGGGCGCGGCCTCGATGGCCTCCTTACGAACCGGCCCGTCGAAGCCGGTAACGCCAACAAAGTGCGCCCGGTCCACAATTCGTTGTCGTCGCCCCCGGCACTGGGGATGGTTAGCGATGACCTGGCCGGCATGACGGATAATCACGCGGCCGGCCAACACTACGACCTGAACGCTTTCACCGATCAGGTGCCAAGGGACCGAGTAGCTGTTGGTATCGAGGTCGATCGCGCAATCGGCTTGAACCTTGCGAACCAGATCCCGCAATTGTCCGAAGGGTGCCCGTCCGGCCAGCGGACGTAGCGCCTTGGCTTCGTCGGCAAAACGTTCCGCCGGTTTGACACCGGTGGTGCCGTGTTCACGCTGGTCGGCAACTTCGCGTGTCCATCGATCCAGGTGCGCTTCGAACTCGGCCCAGCTCTCGAAGCGTCGCCCGGCGATCGCGTTCTTCTTGATGTAGCCGACCCCGCGCTCGTCTTTGCCTTTCGTTCTCGCCCGATACGGTGCACAGGCCCGCGGCGTGAAGCCCCAATAACGGGCAAAAGTATGCAGTCGCGCGTTGAAGCTTACCTCTCGCGTCACCGCATCATGATGCTCGACCAGGGCTTTCGCATTGTCGATCAGCACTTCCGCCGGAATCCAACAAACCGCAGAAAGGCGCCTTCCATCCCCTCGAACCAGTCCGCCTGCCGCTCCCTCAGTGACGCGCGAGCGTGCATCCGTCGCGAATAGCCCAACGTCGCCACGAACAGATGAACCCGAGCCCGCTCGCCGCCGATCCATACCTTCGTATCACCGAAGTCGATCTGCATCTGATGGCCTGGCGCCGTCTCAAAGCGGACTGTCGCCCGCTTCTGTGCTTTTAGCTCTCGCCGCCACTGCCGAACTCGAAGCTCAACTGAACGCAGACCGATGGTGATTCCATGCTCGCTCGCCAACTCCTGGCGGATTACATCCGCATTGCCGTCGTGCCGGAAAAAACGCTCGCGAAGCCAATCATCAAGCCCGTCGAACCCCGTGCGCCGAACAGGCTGTTTGAACGGTGCAACTCCGCCTTCTCGAAGATAACGCCGGACCGTATTGCGGGCGCATCCGAACTCCTTCGATAGACGTTTGGCGCCCCAACCGAGCTCGTGCAGCCGCAACATCGCCACCACCTCATCAGCCTGAAGCATATCCCCGTCCTGCATCGTTCGCGACAATGCAGGATGCGATAAAATCGTGCTCGTCATCCATCATTCCTCGTTTTGACACGAGGGGTCAGTTCTTCGGTTCGTCAGGGGGTCAGTTTTTCATTTCGCCCGACAGAACCTACGGAAATGCGGTAAACAACCCGCGCACAAGAGTATGCCAACCGTCGTCGAAAGCCCTGCCTCCAACTTTGTATATCAGCTTCATCTACACGGCTTCATCACTGCTGATGGAAGGGACACAGTCATGCCTAGACCACTTGACAACGAACATAAGAGGATTTGAAGACTCGGTTTGATAGCCAGTTATCGCACGTGAGCTCTGATGTTCATTGTAAAGGTAAATCGTGCAACCTTCGGCCTTCCTTATTATGGGCCTGGTATTTGGAGCGGCTGCGCAGGGCGGGAGACAGAGCTTTAGACAGTTGAGCAGCCAGCGACGCGAGCCAGATGGTGGCTCAGCTAGGTCCGCATGTGCGCTATCAAGGGCGCTGATCGATCCTGTCCTCCGGCCAATCGATAGGGGAAACAAACGCAACTCAGCCTCGATGCGATAGAGTTCAGCGACCTGCTAGGCGGAAACGAGCGGTTCAAATTTCTGGCTCTTCTTTAGTCATGAGAGTTCTTGCCGACGCCGCTCTTCAGAGCATAAGTTTCGAATTCCATAAGTTGTTCTTCATGGTCAGCCAGAGCTCGAAGAGCGAAGCTCCCGCGTCTCGCGGCGACCAGTTCCATGAGACATTCTACTGCGGCCAATGCGGGAGTCATCGTGTGAATAAATGAAGGAACTTCGGTGCGAACGCGGATTACCGCTTGAGAAATCTTGGCGATTGGAGACAGTTCGCTGTCCGTCAAAGCGACGAGTTTTGCACCACGGGATACGGCAAACTCGGCTGCCTGTACTGTGAAGCGAGTGTAAGGGTTGACTGTGACCGCTAGCAAAATGTCTTCTGGGCCGACAGACCGAAGCGCATCATCGGAGGCACCGCCCATCCCATCGATCAATGTTGTAGGAGAGCCAAGCAATGATCCAACATGGTGCATTAGATAGGCGATGGGAAAGCTTGAACGGCGGCCGACGCAAAAAATTTGTTTCGCCTCCGCTATTAGGTCGGCTGCTGCCGCCAACGCGGCAATCGCGGGCGGCTGCGCGAACCTGCTTAGATGACCCTGCAAAGCATTCACTGTATCGCATATGAGGACGCCATCGCCCCCGATCTCCGCTCGTGCCAATAACTCCTCTCCACTCCCACCGAAGCTTTCCGGCCGTTCCCTGACCCTATCGGCGAATACCTCCTTTAATTTGTCGAAACCGTCGAAGCCAAGGCGTTTTGCAAGTCTCGTTAATGTTGCCGGAGGCACTCGTGCTCGGCGTGCCTGCTCCCTCATTGACAGCAGTGCGACCTCTGTCGGATGGTCAACCAACCAACGCGCAGCGACCTTCATTTGCCGAGGAAATCGCTCATAGTTGTTCTTTATGAGACTTGTGGTGGGACAATCCATTCTTACTTCCTGAAGTCTATTAGGCAAATGCTTAAGCGACAAAGGCTTTTCCTTGGTCTATGGATTAAGGTCGCCGTCTTCGTTGACAAACGTGACCATTCCGCGATGCCTCAAACAGCCCGTGTTGCCTACGGCATCCACGTGCTTAAGCGTTCCCCGGGACCTGGTTTGATTGAAACTTTCTTGAAGATCAGGCGATGTCAACCCAAGCGCACCAACATCGTCAGGAGAATCAGGACGGCGCCGAACATGAAATTACTCGATGTGCGGCACGCTGTCTTCTACTTCTCATCATCATAATCTCGTCCTTGACGTTAAGATCGGCAGTCCATTGCTTCGCAATAGGAAGCAAGCAAAAGATGTGCCAACTCCGCAGAATTAGCCAACGAAGGGGTTATCTCCACTGTTCGTAAGCGGACAGGCCATCCCACGTAGCATGGAGACGCGAAATCGCTCATTTTCAGCATGAATCATGCTGGGAATCCTATGAGTGAAGATATGAATCATGATCGTACGTTCGAAATTCTGACGGCGGAGCCGGTGCGAACGCGGCGGAAACCGAAGTCGTGGTCAGATGAGGCGAAAGCTCTGATCCTGGAGCAAGCGTTGGCTCCGGGCGCAAATGTCTCTGCGGTCGCGCGTGCCCATGGAATGGACCCATCGCAGCTCTTTGGATGGCGGCGCGTAGCCCTTGCATCTGGTTCGGTTCAGCGGTTGAGAGCAACCGAAAACGATGAGGCCTTTACTCGTTTCGAGGCGGTGCGGACGGACACTGTCGAGATCCAGGTGGGCGACACGACACTTCGCGTCAGCGCTTCGATCGATCCGGCGCTGCTGAGCGGCATCGTCAGGGCGGTACGGCAAGCATGATCGCTTCGGGTGTCGTGGTCTATGTGTCGTGCCAACCGGTCGACTTCCGCAAAGGCGCGGCCTCGCTGATGGCCCTGGTGCGCGATGGCGGCCTCGACCCCTTTTTATGCATCGGGTGAGATTTTGTGGCGGAGCCGTCATGGCGCCAGCCGGGGACTGCCAAATCTGGCATCTTCCGCCACATAATGTTTTAGCTTAGATGCTGTTCAGCAGTTGCAGAACGGCATCGGTGGGCCGGAAGCGCGTCCCGTAATCGCCCTTGATGCCCGCCTTTTCGAGTCCGTTACGCATCATCTCGACATCCGCGGCGGCATAGCGGTGGGTGGTGGCGACCTGTGCGTGCCCGAGCCAGGCTTGAATCGTCAAAAGATCCACGCCGGACTGGAGAAGCTTCATGGCAAGGGAGTGCCGGAAGATGTGTGGCGATATGGGCTTTTCGGCCAAATCCGGCCTTGTGGCCACTGCCTTGGCCGCCGCTCGTCGTACGATGTGGGTCGCCCCGAAGCGCGTCAGGCGCTCATTGTGGGCACCGATAAAGATCGGTCGTGGTTCGTGGTTGGTGATTCCGCGCTCGCGCAACAAGGCCGCCAGCGCTCTCGCCAGATCCTGAGGAACGGGGATGACGCGATCTCTGCGCCCCTTACCGTGCAATAGCACCTGCGAGTGCGGGCGTCCCAACTGAAGGTCGTCAGCATTGACACCGATGGCTTCGGAGACCCGCGCGCCGGTCCGCGCCAGGAACAGCAGAAACGCGCGGTCGCGCCGACCACGGGGCGTCCTCTGATCGGGCGCCGCAATGACGGTGTCCACTTCTGCGTCGGTGAGATGGTGCGTCACCTCAATGTGCGCGCGTTTTGTGGGAATCGTCAGCACGCGTTGCGCGACACCAAAGGACGCCGGGTCGGCGGCTGCCACATGGTGGAAGAAAGATCGTATCGCAGCTAGTCGGGCATTACGCGTGGCGACGGTGTTGTTCCGCTTCTCCTCGAGTTCGTCGAGAAATGCGAGAACGAGGTCTCGATCGAGATCTTCGAGCACCAACGCCGCCGGCCTCTTCCGCAACCTGGCGGCGGCAAAGAGGATCAGCATGCGCAAGGCGTCGCGATAGCTCGCGACAGTCGCGGGAGTGGCGTTGCGCTGCTTGGTTAGGCGCCGGCGAAAGTAGGATTCCAGGAGCGGCGCCAGGAGCAGATGTTCGCTCATGCTGCACCTCCATCGAGGAAAGCGCGGTCCGCCGCAATGGCGAGAAGATCCGCCGAACCAGTGAGGTAGTAAGCGGTATCGCTGTAGCTGGCGTGGCCGAGATAGGTGGCGAGCAACGGGAGCAACGCCTGAACGTCTGCGCGCTGTTGATGCCAGAAGCTGAGGCGGGTCACGGCGAACCGGTGCCTGAGATCGTGCGGCCTTAAGGGCTTACCGCCATCAAGGCCGGAGAGCTTACGCACCTCGGCAAAACCGTTTTGCAGGCCGGTCGCTGAGAGGCGGTTGCCACGAGAGCTGAGGAAGAAGCCCTGGTCCTTGGGCGTGGGAAAAGCGGCGTCACGCTCACTGGCGTAGTGGCGAAGGGCAGCCTGGGTCGTCGTGTGAACTGGAACGAGACGGTCCTTGCGGAACTTCGTCTTCCGAACGAGAAGAACCCCGTTGGTCAGATCGACGTCGGAACGATCAAGCCTTACCACTTCGCCAGATCGCAGTCCCGAGCTTGCCAACAATCCGATTAGCGTTGCCATCGTCCGCCCCCTGAGAGGGATGCTTGGCGAAATGCGCGCACATGCGTCGATGAGCGACGCCAACTCTGACTCGCTGAGGATCCGCGGCGGCGGAATTGCCCTGGATCTGGGAAAGACCCTACGCTCCAAGCTCTCGGTTTGGGCGTCATAGACGGCGAGATACTCGTAGAATCTGCGGAGCACGCCGTGACGAGTGGTGCGGCTGTTGGCGGCCCCGCCGAACGATAGGACGAAGTCCAGCGCCATCGTCCGGGTGGCGGGCGCGTCGATTTGAGTGCGTTCAACGTAGCGGACAAAAGCGCGCAACGTACCAGCTTGCTTACTGAAGGCATAGCCGAGCGAGTGGCGCAGTTCGATGTAACGCTCAACCTTCTCGCCGAGGAATCGGGCAAAGGCGGTCATGCGGCGCCTCCCGGAAAGGGGAGTGCGACCTCGGCGAGTTGCGAGGCCGCAACCTTCACGTACAACGCCGTTGTGTTGATGCTCCGGTGGCCAAGAAGATCGGCGACCTCGTTGATTGGCCTTTGCTGCCTGACGAGCTGGGTGGCAAGGCTGTGGCGCAGGAGATGCGCACCTGCGACTCGCCCAAGTTCGACCCCGCCATGCCGCAACCGCTTCCGCACGATCCTCGAAACAGGCGACGCGCACTTGAACGGCCCCAGCGGCGGCGTGAAGGACAGGAACAGATACGGACTATCCACCTTCGGTCGAGCGCGCAGGATGTAATCGGCGAGTGCGGCGCCGGTCTCCTCTAGGAGTGGCACCACCCGATCACGCTTGCCCTTGGTGCGCCGGACAAAAACCTCGCCAGTACGCCAGTCGATATCCTTCAGCCGAATGGCGCGTAACTCGCCGTTGCGAATGCCCGTAGTGGCGAGCAGCAGCAGGACGGCTCGATCGCGGATGTCGACCGGCGTCGTTGCGCCGATCGCATCGATCGCCTGCCGAACGTCATCCCATGCAAGGCGTGGCGGCAAATGTGCCAAACGCCAAGAGGGCGTCCTTGGGACAACGCCGGCGAGATCTTGGCGATGGTAGCCAGCCCAATACAAAAACCGAAGAAATGTTCGAGTGTGAGCAGTCGCTGCCGTGCGGCTGCCGGAGGTCGCCGATAGCGACAGCCGATGCTCGACAGCAGCAAGGACCTGCTCAGCCGTCAACGGCTCGAGGTCCTGGCCGAGATGGTGATGGCGGAACCAATCCAGAAAGCGGCGGCCGCCCAGAAGAACGCCTCGCGGCAAACTGGCTAAAGCGCGCAATCCGGCTCAGGTAAATCTTGGCAGACGCTCGCTTATAACCGAGCGTGAAAAAATGCTCCGCGAAGCGATCCATCTCGCCGCCGAGCGCACCGCTACGCAGACGCTTGAGTACCCCACGATACGAAAAATAGAAGTCGAGCATATTGCCCCTCCAGTATTGCGGCGCAGGGGGATCCCGCGCCCGTCAGAGAGGCATGAAATATTATGTGGCGGAGAATTCTAGATTTGGCAGTCCCCGGCTGGCGCCGTAATGGCTCCGCCACAAAATCTCACCCGATGCATAAATATGGTTATGTGGCGCGCCACATAACCCTTTAACGGTGCGCTTTATGTATTCCGCTCGAAACGTGCAGACCGGATCCGCATTGTTTGGTGGGATGGCAGTGGGGTCTGCCTTTACGCCAAAATAATCGAAGAAAATGGCTTCTGCTGGCCTGTCCCGTCTGCTGCCCGCGTCCGTCTCGACCATGCGCAATTGATGGCACTTCTGGCCGGAATGGATTGGAAAAAGATCCGCCCCGCCAAGGTGCGCCGGCCACTTTCGATCGGCTGATGACGACGTGCGGCAAGTTGAATCATGTTGCTGTAAGTGTTGGGAAATCGGCTGATTTTATGCTCTATTACGCGCATGATTTTACCCGGTCCCGACCTTCCTGACGACATCGATGCGCTGAAAGCGATGATCATCGCTTTGAACGCAGAGAAGGCTGCGACTGACGCCGAAATTGCCCGAATGAAGGCTGTCCAACAGAAAGCCGACGAGCGGATCACCACTTTGACGGCGATCTTGAAGGTTTTGCAGCGGGCCCAAAACGGTACGCGCTCCGAGCGACTGCGGCTGGCGATAAACGACGAGCAGATAGACTTCGCTTTTGAGGAGGTCGAGACTGGCCTTGCGGCGATTGACAGCGAGCTCGGCCAAGTGGGCAAAGAGCGGCCAAAAAGGGAGGCGCGGCCACGCAAAGGTTTTGCCGCCCATCTCGAACGCATCGAGGAAGTGATCGAGCCGGAGATCCCCGACGACTGCCAAGGCTTGGAAAAGGTTCTGATCGGCGAGGACCGATCCGAGCGGCTTGATGTCATACCGCCGAAGTTCAGGGTCATCGTCACACGCCGCCCGAAATATGCCTTCCGCGAACGTGACGGCGTGCTGCAGGCTTTGGCGCCCGCGCATATCATCGAAGGTGGGCTGCCGAGCGAACGGTTGCTGGCCTATATCGCCGTGTCGAAATACGCCGATGGTCTTCCGCTCTACCGGCAGGAGGCGATCTATCTGCGCGACAGCGTGGTTCTCAGCCGCTCTTTGATGGCCCAATGGATGGGGCATCTGGGCTTCGAGCTGCGGATCTTGGCGGATTACATCTTGGAACGCATTAAAGCCGGAGAGAGGGTTTTTGCAGACGAGACCACCTTACCGACGCTGGTCCCCGGCTCTGGTAGAACGATGAAGGCGTGGTTATGGGCCTACGCTTGCGATGACCGACCGTTTGGCGGGTCTGGCCCGCCGATGGTTGCCTATCGCTTCGAAGACAGCAGGGGTGGCAAGTGTGTCGCGCGTCATCTCGCCGGGTTCAGCGGCATCCTGCAAGTGGATGGGTACTCGGCTTATACCAGCATGCTCAAGGAGCGCGCCAAGTCCGGCAGCAATGAAACGATCAAGCTTGCCGGATGCTGGGCACATTTACGCCGAAAGTTCTACGAGCTGCATGTCGGCGGCATTAATGACGCTGCAACGGCGTCGATCACAGCCATGACGGAACTTTGGAAGGTCGAGGACGAGATCCGCGGCAGTGATGCCGAAACGCGCGCGAGGCGCCGTCAGGAGACGTCCGCTGGCATTGTCGCCGATCTCTTCCAGTTGTGGGAGAAGGAACTCTCCAAAGTCTCCGGAAAGTCCAAGACTGCTGAGGCGATACGCTACGGCCTGACACGCCGGGAGGCGCTGGAGCACTTCTTGACGGACGGCCGCGTCGAAATCGACTCCAACATAGTCGAGCGTGCCATCCGGCCCCAAACCATTACGAGGAAGAATAGTCTCTTTGCCGGCAGCGAGGGCGGCGGAGAGACATGGGCGACGATCGCCACACTTCTGCAGACGGCAAAAATGAACAACGTCGATCCGCTTGCCTGGCTATCTCAAACGCTCACCCGCATCGCAAATCGCTGGCCAGCCGCTGATATTGAGCTGCTCATGCCATGGAACTTCAAACCAGACGCCGTCGGCTAACCGCTTACCACTGTTCAACTATTTAGGTGAGGATGGGGCAACGCGCAGGGCCGAACTCCGTGTCATGAATCCGACAAATCAACCGCAGTACCCAACAAGCTTAAGGGTCGTACTTTTTAAATAGCGGCAACCCATTACGAGTGGCGCCAACGAAGACGCCCGTCCGGCCGCACGATCGGAGAATGAACCGGTTCGTGCGAGCCGCGGTGCCCAAAACTACGATAAATGCCCTCCCCCCATTGCTTTGGCTCTGCCATGCCTCCAAGAGGCAAGCGTAGCTTTATACGCTTGAGTGGACGGACTTCTCCAGAATGTCCAAGCCACGCTGCAAGATCTGCCGTTCAATTGTCAATGGAGGAAGAAGCTTAATAACCTGATCTTCAGCGCCACATCGCTCTACTACAAGCCCGTCTTCAAAGGCTTTCCGTACGATTTCCCCCGCCAATTTGCCCGTACTGCAGTCGAGCCCCACCATCATGCCCCTTCCACGTACGGTAATGTTGGAATTTCGGTTGCTTTGGGCGACTTCCTGAAGGCGCTCTCTTAGAATGCATCCTGTTTCGACAACTCCTTTAGATAGCTTTTCATTTGTCCAGTATTTTCGCAAAGCAGCAGTCGCTGTCACGAGTGCGAGATTGTTGCCCCTAAAGGTTCCACTGTGTTCGCCTGGTTGCCATACGTCAAATTCGGGTTTGAGCAGCAGGAGCGACAGCGGCAGCCCACAACCGCTGAGAGACTTAGACAAGAGAACGATGTCTGGAGAAATGTCCGCAAACTCAAAGCTGAAAAAATCGCCAGTTCGTCCGCAGCCCGCTTGAATGTCATCAATAATCAGGAGGATCTCGTTCTTCCTGCAAAGCCGCTCTAGCGACTGCAACCAGTTTCTGCTCGCAGGATTGATGCCGCCCTCACCCTGAACGGTTTCGAGAATAACAGCTGCAGGCAAATCGACGCCACTGCTACCATCCGCAAGCACTTTGTCCAGATATTCCGTAGTATCCTGATCAGGCCCCCAATAACCGTCGTAAGGCATGAAGACCGCGCCGGAAGGAGGAAGACCTGCCGCATTTCGGAAGTATCGATTACCAGTTACAGCAAGCGCGCCCAGGCTCACCCCATGATAACCGTTGGTGAATGAAACGACGCTATGACGTCCAGTGACCTTGCGTGCAAGTTTCAAAGCTGCCTCGACGGCATTGGCGCCAGTGGGACCGACAAACTGAAATTTGTATGAGAGACCGCACGGGCGCAAAATCAGGTCGTCAAAAAGCTCCATAAACTCTCTTTTCGCCGGCGTAGCCATGTCTAACCCATGAATAACTCCATTTGAATGCAGGTATTCCACGGCAGCACTTAGGATGTGCGGATCATTGTGACCGTAGTTAAGGGCACTCGCGCCGGAAAGAAAATCAATGAACGCACAACCATTTTCGTCTTCGAGGATGGCTCCTGCCGCTTTCGTGAACACCACGGGGAATGATCGGGAATAGGATCGCACGTTCGATTCATGGTTTTCAAAGGCAAATAGGGAATTGGAAATGCTGTCATTACTCACGATTATTTCCTCAACCAGATGCCATGACCCACCAGCGCCTGTACCCCTCGCCAATTACCGCGAGATCTTAGCAATGCTCCGAAAGCGGGCTCCATTTTGAAAGTTTCCGCAACTCTATACGGCCATTGCCAACTGTGCTCCTACCTAGAATGATAGTGTTCCTACTTGCCTATTGTTCGTCGCAGGAAAACAGGCCTGCGGCAGTGGCGGCACTATCACTTAGCGACGAACGAACATCGCCTCCTACAACTCGATAAATCCGAAATTTAACGCCTTAATAGCCGCGACGGTTCTACTCGCAGCGTCTAATTTTCTCATGACGTTTTTAATGTGAAAATTAACAGTATTTTCAGATATACTCATAATAATTCCAATGTCCCATGACGACTTTCCCCGTGCTACCCAGAGAATACATTCTTTCTCCCTTTGCGAGAGCTCAGGCACTTTCTCCATGACATTCGAACTCCCGACATTAGCAAGTCTCAGATGGAAATGTATCGCCGCTAGTTGTAAGTAGGCGATTGCCCTGTGGTGGAATTCACGCTCAATCTGCTGGGCAAAGCTCATGATGGCGAAACTTCCAGCCGCGCTGCGCAATGGAATGGTAATGCCTGACCTTACGCCAAAGCTTGCAGCCTCGTCGAAGATGCGCCGTTCGTTTGGAGTTGTGCTCGAGCTAACGTATGCCTCCCTCCATTGAATAGGGCCTGATCGCATTCGACTTTCCTTGATAATAGGAGCTTTCCGATCATAACCCATTTCGAGACATCGCTTCTGCCATTCATCAGGATAGTTCAGGATCTCAAAAGAAGGGCGTCGAACCGGCTGTAAAACCTTGCGCTCGGTTGTAAGAGGACCGTAGGCTATCCACGTGCAGCCAAGATTCAGAGCAAAAGCTGATAAGTGCTCAAATAACTGTTTAGACCGAGCGACGGTATGTGTCTGGTCAAGAAATCGGCCGAACTCGGCCGCAAGTTCCCCTCGATTTAAAGCTTGAGAAGGTGGCGAGAGGTCCGAGGAATTCAGATCGGTAACTCGGCCAGTCTGTTTATTGATTTGAGTGGAACCGCAACCGTCCCGAGACAATCGATGCTGTCTCTCGGGCAAATAATGGCACGCCATGCTGTCGCCAGATGAAGTCGCTGGCCGTGAGCGGCCACCGGCGAACGTTATCGCTAAAGCTTTGGAAGCGGGCTGTGGAAGAGCTGACATCCTGCTTTCCTCTCGTTTTTTCCGAGGGGTCGGAATTGCTGTCCGTAGTTCAAGAGTCGTGCCAATTTGAAAGAACCCACAGAGCCTCTACCAAATTTTCTTAACTGCATGCGAAATGCAGCATAATCAGCCGAGTACGTCGCGACCCTGGGTTGGACAAACCTGACAATAGTTCTCTTAGAGGCTGCCTCAAAAAGAGGTGGGTGATTTCAACAGGTTATGATTCCTTCGGATTTGCGAGATTCGATGGAGAACACGATGGCCTGGACCAAAATCACCCGTCGGCAATATGCCCGGCGAACGGCACGCTACGCAAGCGATATGACGGATCGGGAATGGGGTCTGGTTCAGCCTTTCCTGCCAATGCCGCGCCGCTTGGGCCGCCCGCGGACCACGGATTTGCGAGAGGTGGTGAATGCCCTGCTTTACATCGCCACAACTGGTTGCCAATGGCGGATGCTGCCGAAGGATTTTCCACCCTGCTCGACCGTCCAGCGCTATTTCTATGAATGGAGAGCGTTGGGACTTTGGCCACGCATCAACCATCGTCTCGTGATGGAAACGCGCGAGTTGGAGGGCAAGGAGGCAAGCCCGACGGCCGGTGTGATCGATAGCCAGAGCGTCAAAACCACCGAAAGCGGCGGCATCCGGGGCTATGACGCGGGCAAGAAGACCAAAGGCCGCAAGCGCCATATCATCGTCGATACGCTCGGCCTGATGGTCGGTCTCATGGTGCACAGCGCCGACATCCAGGATCGCGACGGTGCTCCCGATCTCCTGAAATCCATCCGCCACAGGTGGCCATGGTTACTGCATGTCTTCGCCGATGGTGGCTATGCGGGCGATAAGTTGAAGCGGCGACTGAAAAAGATCGGGCGCTGGACGATCGAGATCATCAAGCGCTCAGACAAGGCGAAAGGCTTCGAGGTTCTGCCGCGTCGATGGGTGGTCGAACGGACCTTCGCCTGGCTTGGCAGATGCCGCAGATTGGCCAAAGACGTCGAACGCTCCATCGCATCAGCCGAAGCGTGGATCATGATCGCCCACATTCGTCTCATCACCAGACGGCTAGCAAGGTATGGATATCGTTGAACGCTTTTCGAATCCGACTCTTATGAGTCACTTACGCCGTGACGTATGTATGAAAGGGCTCGAAGAAAGAAGAGAGCGACTCGCTGGTTGGCATACGCGCAATTTGGCGTCAGGAACCAAGCTTTGCATTTTGACAACAGGGAACGCATCTGGGGCCTCAAAGATTGCGTGCGCCGAAGGAACAGGGTTGCGGCCAGATTCTTCAGTTGCGGCACTCAAAATCTTGCTGCATGGATGTCGTTGTTCATCGTATTTCGCCGGGTTCGGCACACATGACATAGATTGGATGACCGTGAAAACCAAATGCTGCTTCAAAGAACTCCGGATCGTCATGCGAGCGACGTTTCCGCCTCCGCGCAATCCTCCGAACTAACGCCGCATCAAATTTATAAATGCCGACGAGGCTCAAATCTGCAGACGCACTTTTATAGCTGTCGGAGCCTTCGGGTACAATTGCTGTAAGGCGTTGCGCTTTGCCCGTCAGCACTCGTAGCGATCGTTTGCCGAGTGACTGGCTCACAACGACAATGTTGCGATATGATGACCGTACCAAGCGCTCCAGCACAGTTAAATTGATCACCATTTCCGCGGTAAATATCAAAACTACTCCATCGACATCAGCGACTTCCTCTGCCGCTGTCACATCAATAAGACGCCCGGGATATGGCGTGCGCTGTGGGCGTACGCGGAGCTCCATACCGTACAGCTCGTGACAGAAACGATGGTCGACCTCGCCCATGCCTCCTAGTCCAAGGATAATCGTCTTTTGCACGCCAACGCGTGCCAATTGAGATAATAGATGTTGCAGAACGGACGTGCCGCCGACCATAACTGCGCGCGCTGGGAAGCGCTCTTTGCCAGTTAACATAGTATGTCGGGGGCTTGCGATAACAATCGCACATGTCTCCATTAGCAGTGCCCTCGGATCGTGCACATAAGCTGAGACTAACCCCGAAACGTACTTGGTCCACTCCCTAATCAGATAGTTGACTAGCTGGTGGATCAGCGCCTCCTCCAGGCGCATGTCCAAACGCTGTTCGCAGCCATCGGCGACGGCGAAAGCATCAAGATCAGAGGGTCGAACAGATGGTCCGCGTCAAGAGTATGCGGTGTTCTTTCTGCCGCTGACAGATACATTTCTTCACGAACCGAAACGCGTGTTAATGCAAGGGCGCGCTGGCTACAGATCCGCTGAAGTATCTTTGCTTTAGTGGCAAAGCGCCCAAGTCCGAGTTTCAACATGTGCGCTCTAGATTAGAGGCATGGCACTGTTTCAAAACGATCTTTTCATTGGCACGATGTGTGCATGGTTATCCGCAAAATTGCCGACTGAGGAGTGAACTCCCTCCGGATCAAGCCCATTCGCCGAGGTGCCGCAATGGAAAGCTTCGGCGCGAGCCGCAGTTCAACAAACTGGGTTTTGGAGATAAGTGCAAAACTTTGTTGGCGAAAGAATTTGAAGGTCGGTCGAACTTTCATTGAAGGATGCACGCGATGGCGGAGAACGAGACTAATCGGGATTTCCACTCAGCGGCGGTGCTGATCACTGCACCAGAAGATTGCTCTGGTCAGTTCTTGGAATGCGCATGTAAGCACCTCAATACCAGCCATGGGAACGTCCTCGCCAAACACTTCCAAGAGGCGACGCCAGATGTGGTGTTTCTTAGGACGCATTTCCCTGACGTTGAGAAGCAGACGCTCTGTATTCGCCTGCGTCTTTCTCGCCGGGCGCGGTCAATGTCGATCATTGCGATTGCGGCGGTTGCTGATGAAGTAACTCAAGGAGACACGGTCACTTTCGATGACAATGAGCATGTTAGCCGATCGCGAGAGATAGCGCTGACGAGCATCGGCAGAATCTTGGACGGCTCGTGTCGGAGTTCCATTCCCAGGCATCACGAACTGCTTGCCTTTCAGGACATTGAATTGGATGTGGCCACGCATCGTGTGCGCCGAAACGGCCGGACGATTCATGTAGCTCCAACCCAGTTCCGCCTGCTGGAGCACTTTATGAGGAACCCATACCGGGCCTACTCGCGAGATGAACTAAAGAATGCAGCTTGGCCCCATGCCGTTCATATCGGGCCTCGCACCATCGATGTTCACATCGGCAACTTGCGCGCGGCACTAAATAGGGATAGCGACCGCGATCTGATACGGACTGTAAGAACTGTCGGCTACGCGCTTTCCGAAAAACCGGATTCGTAATTGCGGGATCGGCGTGAAGCTGGCCGTGTAAGCGGCGCCAATTTGGCGGCGTCTTAATCAGTCAAATTCAACAGCGCTTGATATTCAGCTTTTTCAGGCGGAGGATTTTTTAGTTGCCAGCGGTATTCCATTGTTGCTGATGTTAGCCCATCTTCATATTGCTGAGATTGGCAAGAAGGGCCGTCGCCCGCAGTACTATTGCTTATTGGCGCATCCGTGGAACCTTCAAAGTCCAGGGCATCTATGGAGGCTCTTCCTTTGGATCAGCCGTTGCGAAACGTGTCGCTGTAAGCATTGATTGCCGGCACGCCGCCGAGATGCGCGAATAGGAGCCTTGATCCTTTCGGAAAGAAGCCCTTGCTGATGAGATCTATCATCCCTTGCATCGATTTCCCCTCGTAGACGGGATCAGTGATTATGCCTTCCAGCCGCGCGCAAAGGCGAATGGCCTCGTTTGTTTCCTCGGAAGGAATGCCATAACGGGGGTGCGCATAGTCCGCGAGCAATACCACATCATCATTGGCGATTTCTCTTCCGAGTTCGACGAACTTCGCAGTTTGCCGGGCAATGTTAAGCACCTGCGACTGGGCTTGGAGAGGGGTTGCCGAAGCATCGATACCGATCACATTGCGCTGTCGTCCATCCTTGGCGAAACCAACGACCATGCCGGCTTGCGTCGAACCCGTCACAGTGCAAACCACGATATAGTCAAAGGCAAAACCAAGCTGTTTTTCCTGCGCGCGCACTTCCTCGGCAAAACTCACATAACCCAAGCCGCCATATTTATGGACAGACGCACCGGCTGGGATCGCGTAGGGTCTGCCGCCCATTTGCTTGACGTCGTCGAGCGCCCTTTCCCAACTGCTGCGGATGCCGATATTGAAGCCGTCATCAACCAGTCGCACCTCCGCTCCCATGATCCGGCTTAAGAGGATATTCCCAACCTGATCGTAAACAGCGTTCTCATATGGTACCCAATCCTCTTGCACCAGAAGGCATTTCATGCCGATCTTGGCGGCTACTGCGGCGACCATGCGTGTATGGTTGGACTGCACGCCACCAATGGAAACAAGCGTGTCGGCATTTGACGCGATCGCGTCCGGGATGATGTACTCGAGTTTGCGGAGCTTGTTGCCGCCGAACGCCAGCCCCGAGTTGCAGTCCTCGCGCTTGGCATAGATCTCCACCTTGCCCCCTAGATACTCGCTAAGTCGGTCAAGCTTTTCGATAGGCGTAGGGCCGAAGGTAAGGGGATATCGTTCGAAGTTTTGCAGCATGTTCTCTCCAGTGATTTGCGCCTGAAATAGACGTGTTCACGACGCGTGGGCGGGCAAGCCCGGCAACAATCCTCGGCGTTTGATTAGATCCCATTGCTTCATCGGCCTTCGTTCGTCGTCGAGGCGGCGCAACCCACAGGCCGGTCGCTGCGTTTGCCACAGCACCCTTCAATGGGAACCGAACAGCAATAAACTCCTTAGGTTGCTACACCGTGGAAGCCATTGCCGACGGACACGTCGTGTAGTTGTTCCAACAACGTTATGCTCGATGATCAATGTCTTCCAGGCAGCCCGAGGCTCGCAACTGATCTGTTCCCGGCCCTCAAGGGCAACAAACCCACCATCGAGCCGAGCTGGAAGACAACGGGGTAGTTCAGTCTTTCTTTTCGCAATGCTCTGGCCGGTAACGCATTTCCTCGAGATCATCGAAACGCAAGACCCGCTGGCTCCTCTTTAAAGCGCAACTGGCGCGCCAGATCAAAAAAAGCACGCTTGCGAAATAGGCCACCTGAAGAAGGAGCCAAATATCCACCGTCGTGACCATTGCTCTGCGGATTGAATGTGAAACGAAGTAAGCGCCTAGAAGGCTGAAGCACATGACTGGTTGCAGGAGGCGACAGAAAATTGCAAAAGGCACAGTCGTTCTCCCGCGTTTATACGCCAGCACATGAAGCGAGCTTGTCAGCCGGTATATGAATCTGACAGTTCTTCGGGCAGACGCGGGCGCAGGCGCCGCAGCCGATACATCGCCCTGCTTCGTCCACGACCATGATCATACGATTGAGTTCGCCATCGAAGTCGTCGTCTTCGTCATCGCAGATGCCGAGGATTTCACCCGCTTCACTTGCGCCGTAAAGGTGCATGACATCGCGCGAGCAGACCTTGAAGCAGCGGCCGCAGCCGATGCAAGTTTTGCCATCGATAGCGGTCAGATACTCCGGCAACCAGGTGGATCCATCACGGGTAACGAAGGTCCCCGTCATCGCGAATCCTCCAAGGCGGCAAGCTCGTTCTTTGCCGCATTCAACTCCGCGAATGCGTCGAACGTCTTTGCTGCGATCGTCTTGATCTTGGGCCAGTTGACCGGCAGGTCCTCGGCAAGATCGTGCAACTCCATTTTCGCGGTTGTCGCTCGTGACTGCAGTTTACGGACCTTTTGAAGCTGCTGCACAATGTCTGACATTTATCTCTTTCCTCAAAAACCCGAATTCACGGCGCCCGCGCCACATCGGGGTAGGCTTTTATGGCGATGACAGCATCATCGACCAATTTCGTGCCGGCCTCGGTGAGTTTGCGAAGCGTCTCAAAGCCGAACCGATGGACGTCTCTGAGCGTCTTCGACAAAACGACCAAACGCCCTGTCGTGAGAACCACTCGCCCGAAGCCCTCGGGATTCATCGTCACGATCGAGGAGGCGACGAGGCCTGAGTGCCCTTCGATTTCAAGCCCAACGCAGGTGTAAAAGATTTGAAGCCTCCAAATCACGTCCGGATCGGGGTCGCCGATGATCGGCATTTGCCGGCGCTGCTCCTTCGTCACAATGAAATCGGCAAGCAGGTCAGTGTCCGATTTTCCGTCCCACGACCCATGAGTATCCTGCGCCCTGACCAAGCGAACCAGGCGCTTCATGAACGGGGTTGCCATTGCGTCGCGATCATCATCTGCGAGTGTGTTCGCAAGGTTGCTGGGCGAAGTCATCGCCGACCTCCTTTAATCTTCGTCGTCGAAGAACGGCTTGGCGAGACCCATGCCGGCGTCTGCAAGCACCTTGCGCAGCCATGGCGGCGGGGCAGTTTTCAGCATGGTCTGGGTGCGCATCAGTACCTCTTCGATGGACGATGGCTCCGGCACCTTGATCGGATGGATTTTTGCCGAGACGACCTTCGCGGCGGAGGGCCCGCCGATCGCCAGGCAGAACAGCAGATGACATCCCTTCAACGCCTCGACCCTCATCGCGATGCGATCGGTGCCGCCGTCGTTCGTGTGCTTGCCGCTTTCGTCAGTTGCTTCACCAAAATCGACGGCTTCGACGATCTCCCAACCGGTTGGGGTGACGTCATAGACTGCAAAAAGCTTGGCAGACCCGAAATGTGCGTTCAGCCTCTTCAGGTCCTGTGTCGCGATGGCAACGCGCAGAACTCCCTTCGGGCACTCTGGCGCAGGGGCTGGCCCCTCCTCAGTGACGAGTGAAAGACGTCTGACGGCCGTCATTTTTTGCCTCCATGTCTTGCAAGGGATTGAGCGCTTCGGGGCTCGGCCGGCGGCAGTTCGACTGAAAAATGTTGGCGGCCTCGAACAGGAAGTTGCGCGCGCCCTCATAGAGAATGGTTTTCTTATGCTGGCTGCCGAGCCGATCAAAGATCGGAAAGCCGACCCTCATCAGCGGGACGCCAAGCCGCTCGGCGGCCTGGCGGCCGTGGGAATGGGTCACGATCAAATCACCGCCAGCGTGGCGCGCCATGGTTTCGAGATCAGAAAGGTCGCCGACCTGCACAGCGTCGGCCGGCACCTTCTGCAGAATGCAGCTTGTGCCGGTGGTCGAAACGGCGGCGACTATTTCAGCGCCCATACCCTTGAAGAACGTTGCAAGTTGAAAAAGATGATCTGGCTCTGCGGCAATCGCGATACGTTTGCCGCCGAAATAAAAATGGCCGTCGAGGAGTGCGTCCTGCAATTGTGCGCGGCGCCGCCGCACAGCGGGCGGCACCGGATTGCCGGCGATCATGGCCAGCATCGTCATGAAACGGTCGATTGCCTTTAACCCGACAAGCTGCTCGAAGAGGACGTAAGGCACGCCGGTCTTCGCCTGCAGGGCCGCGGCGGCCGTGCGCATATGCTCGCCAATCGCAACCGCCTGGAAGCAGGTGCCGAGTTCGCGGATTTCCTCGACCTTCGTGCCGCCATAGGTAGTCGGCACCCAACGGTCGTCAGGAACCGTGCCGTCGAGCGAGCCCGAGACGTCCGGCAGGATCACCGGCTTCAGACCAAAGCTTTCGACCGTTTCGCGCAGAAGCTCAATATCGGCGACCGTCAGGTGCCAACCGGGGAGGATCGCAATCTTCTTCAGATCGCGGGGCCGGCCGCCTGGGGTCGTAATGCCTTCGATCATGGAGGTGACTGCCTTTGCCCAACCCTCCTCGATCGCACCGTCGAAATCGGGTGTGCTCGCTAGCACGACCTCGGTACCTGCTAGCTCTTCGGCACGCTCCAGCTTGATATTGACAAGATCGCCCTCGAAATTCTCGCCGCGGGTTTCCACCAGCGCCGTCGTGCAGATCCCGATCAGCTTCGGTTTAGCGCGTGTTTTGATATTGAGGAGCGCCTCTTCCAAATTGCCGGCGCCGCCGAGGATCGTCGCCACTGCGTCCATCGCCGTTGTCTGCAGGGGGATGGCTTCCTTGAAATGGCGCACGAAGAGCACCAGCGCGAAGCTGGTGCAGCCTTGGCTGCCGTGGAACAGCGGTATCGCACCATCGACGCCAAGATAGGCTAGAGCGGCACCGAGGGGCTGCGACGATTTCAGCGGATTGACCGCCGCCGACTTGGTCTGCGGGAGAATGCAGGCCATCAGCTTTCCTCACCACCCGCGGAAGCCGCCGGCGGAGGCGCCGACGAGATCTGTGAGGCGGGGAACGTCTCGCTCTCGCTTTGCGTGCTTTGCAGTTCTTCCTTCATTGCGGGCTGGGCGTCCCATGGTGCCGGCTCCCGCACCTCGCTCCAGATCGGGTTGTGGATAGCAAGATCGATCTGGCGAACGAGCTCCACCATGCCCTCATAGCCGGCATAGGGATGATGGCGCTCCTGGTTGATATCAAGCCAGGGCGTTTTTGCCTTCAGCGCGACATATTGCGTACGCCCACCAGACAGCATGATGTCGGCTTTGTGTTCTGCGAGAATGTCGTACATCTCCCGCGATCCCATCGACTCGAACATGCGGTGATCCTCCTTCAGAATTTCCTTGATGCGCTCCTTGTCTTCGGCCGTCGATTTCTTGGTCGAGGTGCCCACGATTTCGACGCCGATCTCCATCAGCGCGTGGGCAATCGACCAGGCCTTCACACCGCCGGTATTAAGCAGCACACGCTTGCCTTGAAGCCGCGACCGGTATGCCGCGAGCTTTTTCCAGGCGATCGCCTCCTGCTCTGCGATCAGCGCCTCGGTGCGCTCAAGAATCTCCGGATCGGCGCCCTTCCTGACGAGCAGCTCAGCGATCTGCCGCAGCGATTGCGACGTGTCGGTAATGCCGTAGAAGGACCCTTCGAAGAACGGAATGTCCCAGAGTTCCTCCATTTTGCGGGCAAGATTTATGAGTGCGGTCGAGCACACCATCATCGCTGCCCGGGCACGATGCGCTGAGGCAATGTCACGATAACGCGCGTCACCGGGGATGCAGGCGCGCACGCGAATGCCAAGCCGATCAAGAAGCGGCTTTACCAGCCAGAACTCGCCGGAAAGATTGAATTCGCCGAGGATATTGATGTCGTAGGGGCCGGCATCATCGGGCTCCACCGTGCCGATGACATGATCGAGCAGCGCCTCGCCGGCGAGCTTGTTTCCAAGATTCTTGGAGCCGGAAAAGCCGGGCGCATTGATCGGCACCACCGGCAAGCCGAATTTTTCCGCAGCGCGCTTACAGACCGCTTCGATGTCGTCGCCGATTAGCGCCGTAACGCATGTCGAATAGACGAAGATCGCCGGTGGCGCGTAGGTTTCCTTGATCTCGCGGATCGCTTTGAAAAGCTTCCGCTCGGCGTGGCCCATCACCACGTCGAGTTCGGTAAGATCGGTGGTGAAGCTCGTGCGCCAGAGCATCGGGCCGGACGAAGCCGTACCACGGTTATCCCAGGAATTGCCTTCGCAGGCGAGCGGAGCATGGATCAGATGCGCGACGTCGGTGATCGGCTGCAGCACGATCTTTGCGCCGTCGAACGCGCAGCCACCGGCTGCCGCCCCGGGGGTGAGCGGCTTGGAACAACCCTTCTTGCGGACATTGGCATCTTTGCCGCGGTTCATCTCGCAAGCGGGTTCCTCGAAGACGTCCTGGATCCTGGCATCGAGCGACCGGCTTGCGCCGGCCTTAGATGTCGATTGCAAGACACTCGGCGGCGGAGCCGAGCGTTTGCCGTTAGCGTGTGAGGTCATAGGAATAGTCCGTGACACCTGTTTGGCTCGTCTCGCGGTCGAGTTTGTCGAATATCGTGTCGAGGATTGTCGTTAAGACACGCAGCCCGCCTTGGTAGCCCATCAGCGGGAAGCGATGATGATGGTGCCGGTCGAAAATCGGAAACGTCAGCCGGATCAGCGGCGTGCCGGTGTCGCGCTCCAGATATTTGCCATAGGAATTGCCGATCAACAGGTCCACCGGTTCGGTGAAAAGCAGTGATCGCAGTGCCCAGAGGTCCTTGCCCGCCCAGACCTTGGCATCCTTTCCGAACGGCGAGGATGCAAGCAATGCCTTCATTTCGCTTTCCCACGCAGATGTGCCGTTGGTCGCGAGGCAATGTGTGGGCTCGCCGCCGGTTTCCATCACGAACCGGGCCACCGCATAGACAAAATCTGGATCGCCGTAGATCGCGTATTTCTTTCCGTGCAGCCAGGCTTGGCTGTCCGCCATGGCGTCGACGAGGCGCCCACGCTCCAGTCCGATCGCGGAAGGGATTTCCTTGCCGGAAATCTCCGAGATTTTCACCAGCAATTCGTCGGTTGCTTTAACGCCAAGGGGATAATGGAAGGAAGCCGTCGGCTGTCCGAACTCCTTGCAATATTCCAGCGTCTTGCGGGTGTTGTAGTGCTGCAGCGATAGTGTCGCTTCGGCGCCAAGAGCTTCCTTGACGTCTCCGATCGTCGTGCCGCCATCATACATGCGATACATGCCATCCGAGGGAGTATCGAACTGGTCGGATGCGTCCTGGATGAGGGTATACGATACGCCCATGAGGTTCAGCAGGCGCTTGAGCTCGCGGTTGTTGCCGACGCAGAAGCCGTCGAACCCGGGTATGATGTTGATGGTGCCGTTCGGTTCCTTGCGCTCCCTGCCCTTCCAGAAGTGCTCCAGGATGCCCTTGACCATGCCGTCATAGCCATCGACATGGCTGCCGACGAAGGCGGGCGTGTGGGCGAAAGGAACATCGAAGTCTAAGGGGACCGAGCCTTCGCTCTTGGCGTTTTCGATAAAGCCGTGCAAATCGTCGCCGATAACCTCCGCCATGCAGGTGGTCGAGACGGCAATCATCGACGGGTCGTAGAGCGCATAGGTGTTGGCGAGCCCGTCGACCATGTTCTTCAGTCCGCCAAATACCGCCGCGTCCTCAGTCATCGAGGACGAAACCGCCGACGAAGGCTCCTTGAAGTGTCGCGAAAGGTGCGACCGGTAATAGGCAACGCAGCCCTGGCTGCCGTGGACGAAGGACATGGTCCGCTCGAAGCCCGCAGCCGCAAAGACGGCCCCGAGCGGCTGGCAGGCTTTGGCGGGATTTATTACGAGGGCTTCGCGGGCAAGATTTTTCTCCCTGTACTCCCAGGTCTTGGTGAACTCGCTTTGATCGGCAACGACCTGGTCCGGGTGCGGACATTCGAAATTCAGCTTCTTTTCGGCAAGCATTCGCCTGTATTCCGGCTCGCGGAACAGAGGCGCGTGGTCGAGAATTTTTTCCGCCGACTGCGGCATGGTAATCGCCTTTCGTTTCATCGTGCCGCACCAATGGCGGCAAAGGACGTCGAGATGTTCGAGGTGTCAGGATCAAATCCGCGGCGAGAGCCTAGCCTGCCCCTGCTCCAAGACAGGCCAGGCCCTCATTCGGCCGCAACCGCCTCAGCCGGCGCGACCTTTCTCTTCCAGGGGGCGTCGTAAAGATCCCAGACTGGATTGTTGATGGCGAGGTCCATGTCTTTGGCAAAGATGGCAAAGCCGTCGTAGCCATGATACGGGCCGGAGTAGTCCCACGAATGCATCTGGCGGAATGGAATGCCCATCTTCTGCACCGGGTACTTTTCCTTGATACCGGAGCCTACGAGATCGGGGCGGATCCCCTCGATGAATTTTTCCAGTTCATAACCGGTCGCGTCGTCGTAGATGAGCGTGCCTTTTTTCACGTAATGGCCGGTGCGCTGATAGTCGTCGTTGTGGGCGAACTCGTAGCCGGTGCCAACGATCTCCATGCCGAGATCCTCGTAGGCCGTGACCACGTGACGAGGGCGCAAACCGCCGACGTAGAGCATCACGGTCTTGCTTTGGAGGCGTGGTCGGTATTTGGCGATGATGGCGTCGACCAAAGGCCGGTACTTGGCAATGACTTTCTCGGTCTTTTCCTCAATTTCCGGCCCGAAATGCTTGGCAAGCTTGCGCAAAGAGGCTTCGATCTGCGACGGACCAAAGAAATTGTATTCCATCCATGGAATGCCGTACTTTTCCTCCATGTGCCGACAGATGTAGTTCATCGACCGGTAACAGTGGATGAGGTTGAGCTTGGCCTTCGGCGCCCGCTCCACTTCGGCAAGCGTGGCGTCTCCAGACCAGTTGCCGACCACGCGCAACCCCATCTCCTCCAGGAGGATGCGCGTGGCCCACGCATCGCCGCCGATATTGTAATCGCCGACGACGTTGATGTCGTAAGGACTCGCCTCGAACTCGACATCCGTTTTCTCGAAAACCCAGTCACGGATGGAATCGTTGGCGATATGGTGGCCAAGTGATTGCGATACGCCGCGGAAGCCCTCGCAGCGCACCGGCACGATCGTCTTGTCGTGTTCCTTCGCCTTCTTGCGCGACACAGCCTCGATGTCATCGCCAATCAGACCGATCGGGCATTCCGATTGGATGCTGACGCCTTTGTTCAGCGGGAATAATTCCTCGATCTCATCGATGATCTTGTCCAACCTCTTGTCGCCGCCGAAAACGATGTCTCTTTCCTGGAAGTCGGAGGTGAACTGCATCGTCACGAAGGTGTCGATCCCTGTCGTGCCGACATAATAATTGCGACGCTGCGACCAGGAATATTGGCCGCAACCAACCGGTCCATGGGAGATGTGGACCATATCCTTGATCGGCCCCCACACGACACCTTTGGAACCGGCATAGGCGCAGCCGCGGATGGTCATAACGCCCGGAATGGATTTGATATTCGATTTGACGCTGCATTCGGAAAGAACGTCGTCCTCCTTGTCGGTCGCGTCTTTGCCCGTTGCAACGCCGAGGTGCTTGTTGCGGCGCTTCGCCGCCTTGTCCGGATATTGCGACAGCACGTCCGCTATAAGCTTTTCATGCAAAGCGCCGTTTTTCTCGTAGTCGAGGCTCATAGGGCCTGCCCTCTTTTAAGGTTCGGATGTCGCCTCGCGCTGAGGCGCGTTCTCGGGAAGGACGCGCCGGGTCAAGGGCCGGCGCGTCCGTCGAAAGCGGCGGTTATTGGGCGGCCGCCACCTTCGATTCCTTGGCCTGAAGTTCCGCAAGCATCTGCTCGTCGGTCTTCATGATGCCGAAGTCGAGCAGCATGTCCTCGAGCTCTTCCATGGTGATCGGGGTCGGGACGGTCCCTTGACCCGAATTGGCATGAATTTTCTCAGCCAGGGTGCGATATTCTCCGGCCTGTTTGGAATCCGGCGCATACTGGATGACCGTCATCTTCCTGAGCTCGGCGTGCTGGACGATGTTGTCGCGCGGCACGAAATGGATGAGCTTGGAATTGAGCCTGGAGGCCAGGGCCTCGGCGAGGTCGATCTCGCGGTCCGTCTGGCGCTCGTTGCAGATCAGACCCCCGAGCCTCACGCCGCCTGCATGGGCATATTTCAGGATGCCCTTGGCGATGTTGTTTGCCGCGTAAAGCGCCATCATCTCGCCGGACATGACGATGTAGATTTCCTGGGCCTTGTTCTCGCGGATCGGCATTGCGAAGCCGCCGCACACGACGTCGCCGAGCACGTCATAGGAGACATAGTCGACATTGTCGTAGGCGCCGTTTTCCTCAAGGAAGTTGATGGAGGTGATGACGCCGCGGCCGGCGCAACCAACACCCGGCTCCGGGCCCCCGGACTCTACGCACTTGATGCCCTTATAGCCGATTTTGAGCACGTCCTCGAGTTCGAGGTCTTCCACCGAACCTTCCTGTGCCGCTAGATGCAGCACGGTGTCCTGCGCCTTCGAGTTCAAGATCAGGCGGGTGGAGTCGGCTTTGGGATCGCAGCCGACGATCAGGATCTTCTGCCCGAGATCGACAAGGGCTGCGAGCGTATTTTGTGAGGTGGTGGACTTGCCGATGCCCCCTTTGCCGTAGAATGCGATTTGACGCAAATCTGACATGTTGCCTTCCTTCTTTCGTTCCATCCGTCGCGGAGTACGGTCGGCAGCTCGCGCCGCCCGCCGAGAAGCGTTTCAAAACGCGTGCCAAGTTGGCAGTCGACTTGAAGGGAAACTCTCTTGATTGTTTTTCAGCTATTTAGCTGCGCCAGACATGCGCTCCAACTGGACAAGCCTTTGTCGCGGGCCCGACAAATCGGACGCAATGTGTCGCAGTAAACTGATAAAGCCTGGCGATCGGAGGGTGCCGCAGGTTGGCCAAGACCACAGCGGGACCAAAGAATTTTTAAAATTGGAGACAATCCCACATCAAATCGTGCCACTGGCGAAGCACCCGGGTTTGCCTCAAAACAATGCCAAACCAGTTGAGACCCCAACTGCTTGTTCGGCCGCATCATGCCCCAGGATCGAAAGCGGCATATCCATGCGGCGCGACCCACACGAAACGGATAGGACAGCCTTGGCAATTTATGCGTTTGGAATCAGCGGTAAGCGCAGGGATCCAGGTAAGCTGCGCAATATTCCTGGCGGCCGGTCGCGGACAAGCTCGCATGCCCAATGGCTTGAAAAGTTTGAATGCATCGCAGCCGCATCAAGCGAGCCGGCCGTTTATCCGGCGTAAACTTTCGGACGAGTGGGCTTCATTGTCGGAGCATCTTGACGTTCCGCAGCCGGCGGCGAAACCATCCGGGCAGCCTCCCGAATTAATGTCTCCCGCATCCAAAGGCTTGCCGCATCGCTATTGTGGAGCGCGGGCCATTGGACGGCCTCGGTCAATGTGGCGATCGGAAGCGGAAGCTCCATGATGCGCAGGGGCGTCGTTTTCGCACAGTGCTGCGCCAGCCGCAAAGGCATTGTCCCTATACGGTCGGTACCTGCTAGCATGGGCGGTATCATGCTAAAGGATTGCACCACGACCTCGATACGTCGCTTGAAACCCCGCTCGCGCAAATACCATTCGTCAATGGCAGGCCTAAGGCCACTTCCAAATCTGACCGCAACATGGCCCATCGACATGTATTGCTCGAACGTGAACGGCTCTGATAGCTGCTTGTTCGTACTACACCCTACGCACACGAATATATCGTCGAACAGTGCAGCATGAGGATGCTTCGACATGAACACTTTCGGCATAATGAGGAAGTCGACGTCGCCGCGCTGGAGGAGCTCATCGAAGTCGTCTGAAACAGGTAGAAACTCGAAGCTGATGGCAGGAGCTTCCTGCGCCATACGCTCGACGACCTTTTCAAGAAACACGAGTGTCACGTAGTCGGATAGGATGATCTTGAAGCAGCGATCCGAATGAGCCGGATCGAACGGTTCCCAGGCAATAACGGAGAGCTGGATATACAGCAAAGCCTCTCGGACGGCCACGGCGAGCCTTTCGGCACGTGGCGTTGGGACAAGTTCACGGCCAACCATCGTAAAGAGATCGTCGCGGAAATAGCTTCGCAGCCGCGCGACGGCCGCGCTCATCGCGGGCTGGCTCAGATTGATGCTTCGTGCCGCTGCTGTGAGGTTGCGCTCGGTCATGAGGGCGTCGAGCACGACAAGGAGATTTAGATCAAGACCTTTAAAGCGCATGTTTTCCTTCATCCACGGCGTGGAGGTGTGCCATACACGCCATCGATCATCGTGCCTATTGAAAGAATATAAGTTGACCGAAATCAAGTAAATCGAGTGCACAGTTGCATTGGCTCGCCCGAACGGTCGCATAAATCGGCCTTGGGGATGTTTGGGGTTTACTCTCGTTGCGCGTCTTGGCAACTCTCTTAACCGGGCAACCCCTTTGGGGGCGGTCGTGAGACGACAAGACGTGGAACCTTCCACGCATCGTTGCATGGTATCGGACAAAATTTCGGGCCGACCCAGGAGCTCGGCATAAAGGCCTCCACTCACGTCATCGCGGCAAGAGCAATCGCTTGGTTCGAATATCAGAGCGAACGTGGCAAGCACCCGCCGTTGCCGAACACGCCGCCGTACGGGATCCACGCGAAGGAGATCGGCTATCAGCGCGTTTAATATCCGCTCATCCCCATTCCTTAACGCCTTGGCGATCTGACATCCGGTGGGGAGTCTTCAACAGGAAACTGCCGTACGGAAATGCCGGTGTAGATCGGCATCATGAACGGGTCTCAGTCCCTGAAACTGCGGAGCTGTGTCTTGATTTATCCATATCGTAAATAAGCGTTATCTAAACAATAAATTTGCAAACGAAGTCAAGAATCGGTTCCTATGCCTCCACATTGATCGTTCGAAAACAAACTTTAGGGAAATTGATGTTCAGTCATGCAATCAAAGCCGGTGCTCCCGATTTCCGCTCATTGGGCTAGGTCCGACTGCGCCTAATGTCAAATCTGGTTTCAATAAGAGGAGCAACGAACACATTCCCTTGAACGAATCCTCCCCTGGACAAGGCCAGCAAAGGCGCGTGCGACAGCACACCGCCTTTGCACATTCCGTTGATCCGTTACTGGATTTCATAGCATCAACAGGAACACGTTTTGTCGAGACTATCCGTATCGAGTGCAGGTTCTTGCCCGCAGGAGGAACTTCCATCATCCATGAAAGGCGATCGAATGCTCAGCTCCGCAAACTCCAACCCGAAGGACCTCGAACAGATCGCGCGCAACGGCGGGGTATTTCGTCGGATGGTGTCTCGAATTCCAACCTATCTCACTGATATGCGGGAGAACCCGGCTTGGCTACCAATGTTCCTGCTGGCACGCACGATGCCGTTCCGCAAGGCACATTGGCTGACCGCAAGACAAGCGCCGCGGCAGGAAAGTCGCAAGCCCTCGATGTTTGGTGACCTCAAGGCAGAGACGATCGCAGCCGAATTGAGAAGTACGGGCCTTTTTGCCGGCTTGACGCTTCCCACCGCAATCTGCGAGGAAATTGCCCGTTTTGGACATGAGACGCCTTGCTTCGGCAATTTCGACCGAAGGTTCGACTTCTTGGCCAGCGACCATGTCGAAGCCGAGGGGTGGTTTGGCAGGACGATACTAAGTGGCCACCATTACGAACGGGCGTTACGATGTGATGCCGTCGTTGCCGTTCAGCAAGATCCGCTGCTTCTCGACGTGGCAAGGCATTATCTCGGCGGCAACGCGAGATTGATCACCACGCGGACGTGGTGGAGCTTTCCGACGAAAAACGCTTCGGATGCGGATCTGAGCCGCGCTTCCTTCAAGTTTCACTTCGATCTTGATGATTGGCGGATGCTGAAGTTTTTCTTTTACCTCTCCGACGTCGATGGCAATTCCGGTCCGCATGTCTACGTGCGCGGCAGCCACAACCGTCGGCGCTTGAGGCATCAATTGACTCTGCTCGTTGGCCATCCGGCGCACGAGGTGCTTGATTTCTATGGCGCAGAAAATGCCATCACTTTGACCGGCAAAGCGGGTTCAGGTTTCGTCGAGGATCCTTTCGGCTTTCATATGGGTACCTTGGCAAAGCAGAGGCCGCGACTGATGATGGAGGTCGGTTTTGGCGTCTCAAAACCATCAAAACGCCGTTTCCATGGAGAGCCGGTTCTTCGCTAGACGAGCAACCGTTCCGGCGCGGATCCAAGTTCTGACAGGCCGCTTTCGCCTGTTGGAATGCACTCCGACTGCCTTCCTGGCAGGCCCTCTTCTGCCATGCAGTTGCCGCGCGGCGACCTAAGGGTCGATGATACCGTTTATGATGGAGGGAGTGCCTCGCCGCTTCAAGTCGATCTGCTGCTTTCCTCAACCAGTCACAGACGTTCCGAAAAGCCGATCGCATCGCGAAGGAAACCGTAACCTAGGGCTAGGAACGCCGCCTGCTCGCGATCGTCCGCGCCGGCACCATGACCACCGACCTCAGCTTCGTAGAAGTAAGCGGGGCAGCCGAGTGCCTGCAGCTTTGCAGCCATCTTACGTGCGTGCCCCGGATGGACGCGGTCGTCCCCTCTTCGGGTCGCGAGCAGGATGGGCGGGTAGAATTGCCCGGCTTCGGCCGTGTGATAGGCAGACATTTGACTGAGAAAGGCCCAATCCTCCGGCTTGTCGGGATCACCCTTTTCGTCAATCCGGCTCGCGCCCGCGAGGAGCTTGGTGTAACGACGCAGATCGAGAACGGGTACTGTGCAAAAGAGTGCGCCGAAACGCTCCGGATATCGAGTTAGCATGTTGGCGATCAGGAGACCGCCATTTGAACCGCCCTCGGCAGCGATCCGTCCGGGACGCGTGACACCCCGGCGCACCAGGTCGGCGGCCACGGTGGCGAAATCGTCATGGGCAAGACGCCTTTTCGCCCTTTTTCCAGCCTCGCGCCAGCGCGTACCGAACTCGCTGCCGCCGCGGATGTTGGCCACCACGCTCGTGCCGCCGGGTTCGAGCCACAGCTTGCCTATCGCGGAGTTGTAATGGGGCAGAACCGATTTGCCGTAGTCGCCACAGGCGGTGAGGTGGACCGGCGCATTTCCGTTTCCGTTTTCCGGCCCGACCTGTGTATAGGGGATTATTTCACCATCCGTCGAACCCGCCTCGTGACGCGTGACCAGCAATCCTGATGCATCGAATTTGTCTGGATCGCGTTTCAGGACGACGGGGGCGCCGAGCCGCGGCGCCCCGTTAAGATTGAACAAGAGAAGCTGCGGCGGCGTCACTGGATCTTCAGCCGAGACGAGGACTTCCCCATTGCTCTCGTGAACTTCCGCATCTAAGGGCCAGGCTCGAACAGTCGTCGCAGCGGGCATGGTGTCCAACGTTCGGTGCGTCCAATCCTGTCGTCCAGGCGTGAACATATCGAAGCGAGGAACGAGATTGTCGAGGAGGGATACCACGAGCTTTCCATCGTTCCAGAAGAAGGACTGCAGGGCGCACCTTTCGTCCGGTTCAAACAGCGTAGCAAAGTTACGCGCGCCGGCGATGAACGAGGACAGGGAGATGCCGATCAGTGCGTCAGCTGAATGGGTCGTTCCTCCGACCGTCCATGCGTTACGCAACTTCACAGCCAGCCAATCACCGAAGACGTTCCAGCTAGCATCTCGAGGAAGATCGATCTTGGTCTTCGGACCGCTCCTGTCGCCGATCCAGCCGACCGTACTGAAAAAGCCCCGCTCGATGAACCAAACGCGTTCGCTTGCGGCGGTACGATCCAGAAAGCCGAACACGAGGATGGAATCGGGACCCGCCTCGAAGATAACCGGTGCGGCGAGCGGATCGGAGTCACGCGTCCATAACCGCACTGTGCGCGCATAGCCGGAGCGCGTCGCCATGCCATCGCCGAGAGCGATGGAAAGCAAAAGAGTGTCGTAATCGAGCCAGGCAACATTGCCTTTGGCCTCCGGGAGATTGAAGCCGTCGGTAACGAGGCTTCGCGTGGTTAGATCGTACTCGCGATGCACGACCGCATCGCTGCCACCCAGCGACAGGTGAAGGACGGCGCTTTCGCATCTGCCCGGTTCGATCGAGGCACTGTCCCATATCCAGTCCTTTCCCTCGGCCTTGGCAAGGGCATCCACGTCGAGAACGATCTCCCACTCCGGCTCCGCCGCCATGTAGGCGGCGAGTGTTGTTCTGCGCCACACGCCTCTCGGGTTTTCGGCATCGCGCCAGAAATTATAAAGGTATCGGTCCCGGCGCGTGATCCCCGCAATCTTGTCAGGGCAGTCGAAAATGCCCGCGAGCGTGTCGCGGTCTCCTTCGAACGGCGGCCCGCCAAAACGCGAAAGCGTTCGCGCCGATTGCTCAGTGACCCAAATCAAAGCTTTCTCGCCATCGATGTCTTCGAGCCAGAGATAAGGGTCGTCATCGGGGGCATTCAGTGTCGGCCGAGCATCGATAACACTCATGTGCGAAAAACTCCTAATCGGGAAGAACTCCGTTGTGCGGGGAGGTAAGTCTGTGATGGCGGACACGATGGCCGTACGATCTGTCCCGAGAACGGATGGTATTGTCCTTGCCTGGTTTTGTGTTGCCGAGCCTCCGAAGGTGAGAAACACGTGGCTGTTTTAGCCGACCAAATGGATTTAGCCCTGCCAGAAATCGTTACTGCTCCCGTGGCCGCTGGGCGATGATCTCCGCAAACGGAGCAATCGTCAGACGGTTCGGTCTAGGCTCGCGGAAAGCTCGCACAGAACTAGGGCTCCACTCACCTCCGCAGGAAAAATCGTAGCTGGCGCGGCAAAGAAAAGGCGGTCCTCAATTTGGCGCCAGAACGGCTGTTTCACCGCCGCACCTGCGCGACTCTAATCCGACGAATGCGAAAGTCGGGTAAGCACATGTTCATTGAAACCAGCGGGGTTCATTGGCGACTATTGGTCGAGCCGAGTAATTATGAGAACGCCGCCACTCCAGCAATCGAGCGTTCCGATGCCAGGCAGGTAACGGTCCTTTTGGACTTAATGCGGATCTGCGCCAGACTTGGCATGATGCCTTTCTCCTCCTTTCATCGGATCGATCTCGTCACAGGTCATCGTTTCTATCACCTCCTGGCAAAGGAACTTCAAAAGCCGTGCCAGCTGCGCAAAGAGCGTGAAATGACCGCTATCCCAACGGTTCAAGCATGGATGCGTCAGTTGGCGAACACGTCGGTGTCGCGGACGGAACAAATCCGACATCGTCCCCCGAAGCAAAAACATCGCGAAGATTTATTGAAGTTTCAGGCGAGCGCGTGCCGGTTCATCACAGACCCGGTAATCGCGCCAATCGGCCAGAAAGCGGCAATACCGTCGGGAAGCTGACACACGGTTGACAGTGGCCGAGGCGCTGTTTGGCAAGCTGTTTGCTTGCAGAGCTTGGGGCAGCAAAGTCGACAAAGCATGGTCGGCAGCCAGTGGCGACATTGGGTTCTACTAATCAGCCCACAGGAGGAGCGACGGCGGATGACATGCATTGTCGGTTTGATCAGCGACGGATCTGTTCACATCGGCGGCGATAGCGCTGGTGTGGCCGGCTATTCGCTTACCCTCCGAGCCGATCGCAAAGTTTTCCGCAACTAGGACTTTCTCTTCGGGTTTACCTCTTCGTTCAGAATGGGCCAGCTATTGGCACATTCGCTCAAGCCGCCCAAAAGAGATCCTGAAACGGATGTCTATGCCTTCATGGTGACGGATTTCGTCGACGCGCTTCGCCAGTGCCTGAAAGATGGCGGCTACGCACGGCGGCAGGACGAAGTCGAGCGCGGCGGCACCTTCCTCGTCGGCTATGCCGGAAGGCTTTTCAGAATTGACGATGATTACCAGGTTGTTGAGCCGGTCGATGGCTTTGACGCCTGTGGATGTGGTCAGCAAATAGCACTGGGCGCGCTCTATGCATCATCAAGCTCACCGCCTCGCGAAAGGTTAGAGATGGCTCTGAACGCCGCCGAGCGTTTTTCCGCCGGGGTACGCGGCCCATTTCACTTCGAGACACTCAGTCTCGCTGGGTGATGATGGTCACTACGGCAGTTTATTGTAGCGAGTTCGCCAAAGTCTAAGCTTGACTTTGTACAAAATCTCTTTGGAGTTTCGGGTTTGTAGCGGCGGCGCTGATCTTCCGCGTACTGGCAGCGTGGCGCGCGCGGCACTCTCATTTTGAGGCAATTTGAGCGGGGTGAATCAATTCGCCGCAGTCTCTCTGACTTGCCTGTTTCGCGTGACCGGATTCGAACCGGTGGATGACCGATCATAATGAGAACTGCGTCGGGTCGGGTGATCCTGTTCCGCAAATCCTTCGCCAGTGGCTGTCGTCGTTTCGTCCCTGGTTCACGGCACCCAGCTGGGAGCATCTCCTGGTCCTGGTGATGGGTGCGATCCTGTCTCCAGGCAAACGAACAGTGACGTCCTGTTTGCGGATCACCGGCCGCGCCGAGGCTGGCAATTTTTCCCTCTACCATCAGCTCCTCAATCGCGCGCGTTGGAACCCGCGTACGTTGGCTTCGCGGCTGTTATCGGTCGTTGTCGCCAGCCTCGTACCCGATGGTCCCATTGTGATCGGTATGGATGACACCATCGAACGCCGATGGGGACCAAAGATTGCCGCGCGTGGCATTTATCGCGATCCAGTGCGCTCCAGTCACGGTCACTTCGTCAAAGCCAGCGGCTTGCGCTGGTTGAGCTTCATGGTTCTTGCCCCGGTCCCATGGGCCAAATGCATCAAGGCCCTACCAGTCTTAACGCTTTTATGCCCCTCAGAGCGCTACGACAAAAAGAGGGGACGAAGGCACAAACTGCTGACGGATTGGGCAAGACAGGGCGTGATGCAGCTTTGCCGCTGGCTGCCTGGACGCGATCTCATCTTTGTTGGCGACAGCAGTTTTGCTGTCCACACATTGGCTGCAGCGCTACCAGGCAGAGCCACCCTCATCACACGCCTGCGTCTCGACGCCAGTCTGTTCACCCCGCCAGATCCGCGACACGAACATACGCTCGGGCGGCCCGCACAAAAAGGCATGCCCTTGCCCAAGCTCAAGGCGGTCCTCAACAATCCCAAGACCGTCTGGCAACGCGTCATCGCGTCAACCTGGTATGGCAGACAAACCGATAAACACCTTGATATCACGACAGGCACTGGCTTGTGGTATCGGCGGGGAACCCCACCAAGGCCAATTCGCTGGGTCCTGGTTCGAGACCCGACCGGCCGCCGCGAACCGCAGGCGTTTATGAGCACCAATACCGAGCTCGAGCCGACCCAGATCATCGCCTATTTCGTTCGGCGCTGGCAGATCGAAGTGACGTTCGCCGAAACACGCGCCCATCTCGGTGTGGAGACCCAGCGCCAGTGGAATGGCAACGCCATCATCCGCACAACACCTTCGCTCCTGGCCCTCTATAGTCTCGTGACGCTGTGGGCGGGAGATGTTCTCAGCCAAAGCACGCGCCCTTACGCCGCCGCATGGTACAGGAAAACCGATCTGACATTCACAGATGCGATTGGCGCTGTGCGTCTCGTTTTGTGGAGCGACGATCTTTATCGACACTCACCGTCAAACCTGGAAATGCATAAAATACCGCCAGGGCGACTTGTCCGTATGGCGCAGGCGCTTTGCTTCGCCGCATAATGCACAAAGTCGAGCTAAGAGGCTGACTCAAAAAGACCTCAGCAATATCTTTATCTTGCGAGCCGCCGTGTAAGGATGCGGATGTGGGCGATTGTGATCCATGCCTCGGCGGAGGCGATCGTTTTCTCCCAATCCTTGGCCAGTCTACGGCAACGACCGAGCCAGGCGAAGGTCCGTTCCACCACCCAGCGGCGCGGCAGGACAGTGAAGCCCTTGGCCTTGTCGGAACGCTTGACGATTTCAATTGTCCACTGGCCGAACTTCGCCAATCTCCCCTTCAGCTTGTCGCCCGCATAGCCGCCATCGGCGAAAACATGTCGGAGCCAGGGCCAGCGGTGGCGGATCGATTTCAGGAGACCGAATGCCCCATCACGGTCCTGAATGTCCGCGCCATGCACTATCAGGCCGACCATCAGCCCCAGCGTGTCGACAATGATGTGGCGCTTTCGCCCCTTGAGCTTCTTGCCGGCGTCATAGCCCGAAATCCCGCCGCTTTCTGTGGTTTTCACGCTCTGACTGTCGATCACGCCAGCGGACGGCGAGGCTTGCCGACCTTCCAGCTCGCGCGTCTCCATCACAAGACGATGGTTGATCCGGCCCCATAAACCCATTGCCCGCCATTCGTAGAAATAGGCTTGAACTGTCGTAAACGGTGGAAAGTCCTTTGGCAGCATTCGCCACTGACAACCCGTCGAAGCAATATAAAGCAGCGCATTCACGACCTCGCGAAGATCGGTTCTCCGTGGCCTGCCCAAACGCCTTGGCCCAGGTAGGCAAGGCGAGATCAACCCCCACTCCCGGTCCGTCAGATCACTTGCATAACGACTCGCGCGTCGGGCATATTGCCGACGGGTGAAATCAGTCCAACCCATTGTGGTCTCCGTTCGTCCTAAGCAAACAAACAGAATCACAAATGACTGATTTCACTCAACTCTTTTTCGGTCAGGCTCTAAATCGCCGTCTCTTCTGGCCAGAGATCCGGATCGTCAGCGAGGGCCGTTCGCCGTGAACCGAGACCGACTTCAGTGATATCCAGACGGTTCATCATCAAAAATTGCTCTGTGATCTCGGAAGGGGTTATCCGGTCATGGCTGCGCATGACCGAGCGACTTGTTGACAGCCGGGATGATCTTGTCTCCCCAGAGTTCGATTTGCCGCAGCATCGCCTGATGATCGAAATCGCCCAATTGGCAGTGAATTGCGATCTGGGACGGCTTCAGCACACTGATCTCTTCGAGCAGGCGATCGATCACCCGATTCACACTGCCGATTGGTAGATTGTCGCGCATCGTCTGAAACGACAGGTCCTGCTTGGTCGGGGTTTCCTGCAGAAGATAGCCGTCCTCGGTTTGTTGGCGGCGCTGATGAAGCGCTTCCGATAGCCGGCGCTGGAAACGGGCGTTGTCGAGATAGCTGTTGATCTCCGTTTCGTTATCGCTGGCATAACAACAACGCAACAGCGAAATCTTGGCATCCGCGGCATCCTTACCTTTTGCGAGTGCCGCGTTCTCGACGCTCTCGCGAAGCTTGCTTAAAGCGCCCAAGCCATCGTGGAATGCCGTGACGAAAAGATTGTGTCCTTCCCGATAGGCCCGGCCCATGTTGTATCCGGACGCCGTAGCGATCCAGATTGGGGGGGCCGGCTTCTGGATAGTCCGCACCGAAATCGCCGTCGGTGGTACCTTTAAATATTGGCCATTGTGCTCAAAAATCTTTTGCGTGAGGCCCTTGAGAAGGACGTCCAGATATTCCGAAAAGACAGCGGGCGCCTCATCGATATCGACACCAAAGCGGTCAAACTCAAACTGCTGATATCCAGAGCCGACGCCAAGCTCCAGGCGGCCGCTCGAAACGATATCGGCGAAACCTATCTCGGAAAGCAGGCGCTGCGGTTGATAAAGCGGCAATACGCAAACACCAGTGCCGAGGCGGATGGAGTTCGTCCGGCCGGCGCAATGGGCCACCATCATCAACGGCGATGGAACGAGGCTATAGTTGTTGAAGTGGTGTTCGGCAAACCATGCGGTGTTGAAGCCAGCTTGCTCCGAAAGGACTGCCTGTTCGATTGAGTTGCGGATGATTCTGTCGGCCGATTGATGATAGCCCCGCTGGGAGGCAAGGATGAAGGTCGCAAATTCCATAACGTTTCCTCATTCACGTTGGGTCCATTCGCGAATGGTCAGCGGGCATGTATCCGTGGCTACTGATCCAATCGGCTTTTTTGATATTCGGGGCTTTGAAACAAAATCGCTTGCCGTTCCCCGGCCGCAAGTGCTCCTTAAAACTGTCAAATTCGATGACGCTCCGGATGCCGTTTGGCACACAGTGTCGTTTTCGATTTCCCGTGAATGCTTCCGATCGTGGGTAGAATACAACATTGTCCGAAGTCAGCCGGCGCCGACGTAGAGGGTCGATCCGTTGATGTATGAAGCATCTGGCGAAGCTAGGAAGAACGCGGCGTTTGCCATGCCTTCGAACTGCCCCCCGCCAAGGGCTGGGTTGCGGCGGCTGATCGCGTTCTGTGCGCTATCAGGTGTGTGAATGAAGCCAAGAGCAATCGTCGCAGTCCGAATGCCAACCGGCCCGAGTTCGGCCGCCATGCAGCGGGTCAGCATTTCCAAGCCCGCCTTTGATGCGCCATATGCATGGCGCTGGGCAATCGTCAGGGAGCGGTTGATGGATCCGATATTCAGGATTACCCCGTCGGGCCGCATCATTTTGATAGCCTCACGCGCGCAGGTGAAGGCACCGGTGAGGTTGACATCAATGACGCGCGCGATCTCGGCAGGCGTTTGCTCAACTCCCGACTTGCAACTGTCGGGCCAAGCGGCACTGTTGACGAGGACATCAAGCCCCCCGAACCGCTCCCGCAAATCGTCGAACAGTGCTACCACCTGCATTTCGCTTGCAATGTCCACGGATTTTCCAATGTGCTCGCCGCCGAGGGATTTTGCGAACTTCGCCGCCGCGGCGCCGTTTATGTCGGCAAGTACGACGGTATCGCCATTTGCTGCAAAGCGGCGAGCAACGGCCGCGCCTATGCTGGTCGCGCCGCCCGTGACGAGGACAATCCGCTTATTGGTTGATTGTGGCGGACGGGAAAGTTCGGCTTGTGGTATTTCGCTTACTCGCGGGTGCGCGTCGCCAGGCTGGTTGAAGGACATCCACCCGCCATCAATTGTCAGCACCGTGCCGTTGATACAGTGCGCATCCGGGCTGGCGAGAAACCGCACGGCTCGTGCAATTTCGTCCGGACGCGCCATGCGCCCCATCGGCACACGGCTGCGCACCGCCTCTAAGTTCGTCTGGCCAGCGTGTTCCAATTGCGCGACCATCGGCGTTCGCACATAGCCCGGCGCCACTGCCATCACGCGGATGCCAAGTGAAGCCAACTCGCAGGCGAGCGACTTCGTAATCGAGATAAGGCCCGCTTTCGAAGCAGCGTAGGCGTTGCGTTTTGGATTGCCAATTATCCCGGCCATCGAGGCGACGTTGATAATCGCAGCACCTGGCTGCATCCGCCGTGCGGCTTCGCGAGCCATGAGGAAGGGCCCGATCAGATTTACCGCCAATACGCGTCGGAAGTCGTCGATGGGGGTCTGCGTGGTCGCGGCCATGCTGGGCCCCATCGCCGCGTTATTGACAAGAACGTCGATGTGGTCGAACTGCGCGTCGATCCGCTCATAAAGGACAAGGATGTCCTCTTCCCGTGAGACATCGAATTCAAGTCCGAGATCCGCAGCGCCGAAACCGCGAGCCAGTTCAAGCACACCGCTGTCCGGGAGGTCCGCGGCAACAACAATGTCCCCGACATTGAGATGAGCGTCGACGAGTGCGCGGCCGATCCCGCCTGCAGCGCCTGTAATGATGACGACGCGTTGCTTTCTCATGAGGAATTCTCCTGACCGTTTCCCGGACCTTTTTTCCGGACAACCATCCCGACATGGCGGTAGACAGAAAGGTCACGTTTCCATTTCGCCGCCGACGAAGATCTGAAACCGCTCATCACCGAGGCGTTTTCGCCATGTGGCCTTCACGTTTCTGAAGAAAACGACGGTTCAAGAGCGCATAGACCGGATCGATTGGATATGATGCCCCGATCGGCTGCCGGAGACCGAAACGCTCCGTCTCGGAGGTCACTGGCGCGGGCTGTTCCTCGAACCAATCGTAGACGACAGTCCGCTCGGCGATGCGCCACTCACCTTCCCTTTTCTGAAACAGATCGCAATAACGGCCGCACAAGAGAACCTGACGTAGTGTCCTTGCCCCGTCCGGTCCGCGTTGCAGCGCAGTGAAGTAACTCTCGACGGCAGCCTCCGCCGGGTCGATGAACTCGATCAGAATGTTCGTGATCTGATGGATGTTGCGCTGTTCGGTCTTGAAGACACCGCGCGCGAACTCTATGAACCCCTCTGCCGAGCCCGAATAAGCGCCGTGATTGTCATGCGCATCCGGCCAGTACGCACTGCGCAGCGCCGCCTCGTCTGCCCGATCTATCCCGCGACAGTATCGATAAAGACAATCACGGATCGCCTCCCGATCAAGTAATTCGGTAATTTGTTCGTGGCGCATCGCTTTGTCGCTAATTTCAAGATGGGAAGAGGCATTCGTACATTGAGCGACGCCGCAACGGCGCCAGGATATTCGGAGCCGGCGGATCATCGAGGAGATGCTACACTTTGCACCTGGCACGGGGCGGCCCGCCAATATGCTTCTCATCTGTCAAACCGTCGTTTGGTTCGACGTCCGTAAGTTCGCTCAGCCGCGGCTTAAAGTTGTCGGGAATATGGCACGTCAGACCGTTCGCTCTTTTGGCTTCCATTGTTCTCTTCTTTGACAAAATCCGATTGGACGATTTGATACGGTCCGCCTTTTCTCCTGCCGACCGGATCGAATAATCGTTTACAGGTCAGCATCGCCATTCCAGCACCCATCCCATTCAAATCTCACGCCAACGCGACCCGTGTCGCCGGACGGAATGGTTTCGTTCGTCAATTTCAAATGTTTAGCGTGGGACGGCGAGAAATTGACTTAACAAAACCCGTGTCGGTTATCTGACGAATTGGACAGTGTGTGCGTTTGAATCTTCACGACGCCGCCTCTGAGGTGTTCGCTATCTTCAGCCCTAAGTCGGTAGGAAACATTGAGAAAACTTTTCGCGGGCTCGCTCTGCAAAGTTGGCATGGTTTTTGAGGTTGTTGCGACGCAGTGAGAGCCGCCGAGACATATTTCTCTCGTTGGTCGCTGCGTGGAACACTGGATCATGTAGGCCTACAGCTAAATGAAAGGCCCGTCAGCTTGAGCATCCCGGACAAAGAGCCGTAGCACGTTCGAGACGTCTCCAACATCGTTCGGTGAAGAATTGCGGAGAAATGGAGGAAGAGCGACTTTTCAAACGCGACGAAACTTCTCGACATTAGGTTCAACGTAATCGAGCTTGCTCTCCCAAATGGCGTTGAACGGATGCAGTTGTACGCTGCGGCTTTTCAGAAGGTCTCAGTTCTCCATCTGACATCGAGAAGCCCGCAAAACCTACATGGCGCCTTCACAGTGGCAGGGCGAGGTTCAGGCATGTTCACCCAAAGTCTTCCCCCATGCGGCTTTTCAATAGTTGTCAAGTTCCACGGAAGCCTCATGCATGATCTGTCGGTTTTTAGGACGGCTGTCGCCGAACTCGAGCGCTTGGTCGAGCGTGGACATCGAATTTTGGTCGTTCCTGGCGGAGACTTAAACGACAAGGCGATTGAGCGTGTTGAAGACCTATATCCTCCCCCATCGGTGATGACCCATCACGCGTGCGCTCTTGTCCAAGATGAGACAGGATATTTGCTGGCGAATCGTGCCTTCTCTTCGAAACTTGTTCCGTCTGCAACGTTGAGCGAATGTCGGAGCCTGGCAAAGGTTGGCAAAATTCCGGTTCTGCTTGCCTCGCGCATGCTCTTCACAACGGATTCGGTCGAATGGAGTTTGGACATAACGTCTAACGCTGTGGCGGCGTGGATTGCGTGGGTAACCAATGCTCCGCTACTGGCAATTCTGACCGATGTAGACGGCGTCTATCGCAATGCGGCAACTCACGATCCGGGGGCGTTGATCGAGGAAATAGATGCCCACGATCTTGCCGAGCTTGGTCATGCGTCAGTCGATGCTTGTGCAGCTCATTTCATGTCATTGCGGGGTGCTGCGGGGGTCGTTATCAACGGCACCCATCCAAACCGGCTGCGTGATTGGACCGAGGGAAAGCATGTGAGAGCGACCTACATCACCACAAATGAAAGGGTCCCATCATGTTCTGCTTAGTTAACGATAATGCCGACTTCAAACGGACGATCGTGGTACCTTTCTGCGGCACGTTCTTTCAAAATCTCGTCACCGATCACAGTGACGGCGGCTCCGCATCCTCGATAGGCTCGATGATATCGGGGCGGTCATTCAAAGCCCACATCCTTGCCGATCGGCCACATTGTCATCAGCTCGGCGGGAAAGTGTCTCATTAAGTCGTCCGGATCGGGCTCCGCAGACACCGTACCGAGGCTGACCGCTTCAGCTTACAAATGCTAATCACGCGCGCAGAGAGATACCGATTTTCGCCGAAGACGGTTCACCATAACGCAGCGGGTCCGTCGTCGAGCTTCGCGACCTCCTGCCCAATCGGCCCGGCGCTTGCTTCGGCGATGATCCAGTTGTACGCGGCCCGCATACCTGCAATCGCTGCACGCATCGCATGGTTGACCCAGACGACATTCGAGATGCCAGCCTCATGATGCGCTGAAATGACTGTGCGATAGTAATTCGAAGGCGCAATCATGATAGGAAGCCGTTTCCATTGCTTCGCAAAGGTGAGAACCTCGTGCGTCTTCGCTTCCCCCGAGTGGATCAGGATTGCATCGGCGCCGGCGTTCGCGTAGGCGTCCGCGCGCAATAGTGCCGCCTTGAGACCGTAACCGGCGATCAAGGCTTCGGTGCGAGCGACAAGCACGAGGTCGTTTCCCGTGGCATCCTTAATCGCCTTTAGGCGGCCGGAAAACTTTTCGATATCGTCCAGCGGAGGACGATTGCCGACAGAGGAATTCATTTTCGGGAAGCTCTTATCATCGATGCACACACCAGAGGCACCATGCTGCAAGAGCCTTGCTGTCATTAACCGCGCGCCATTCATGTTCCCGAAGCCGGAATCACCGTCAGCGAGGATCGGCAGGCCGCTGGCGTCCGCCATTCGTTCCATCACCTCTATCAAATGTGTCCAGCTTGCCTCCTTGACGTCGCGATAGCCGAGGCTCTTCGAAATGCACGGGCCAGACGCCCAAATGGCCTTGAAGCCCGCCTGCATGGCGACCGCCGCGGAAAGCCCATCATGCGCTCCCATCAGGTGCGTCAGGTCTGGGGAGGAAATCAGATCGCGGAGCGATTTCGTCGGATCCTCAATCGCCCCGATGCTCTTTGGAACGAAAACCTTTTGATCCATGTCATGCTCCATCAAAAATCGGAAAGTTCCAAGCGCAGCGAACAATCAAAGACGCAAGTTGCATGCCGGATGAGCGCGGGCGGCCGCACTGCACGACTTGCCCCGGCCGGCGGCCAGGCCTTGTAATCCAATCGTCGGTCTCCCGACATTCTTGTCCCGTTTCGCACATCAAAAGGTTGGCGAATGACCCCGCGAGGGAGAACCTAATCATTCAATAGCGATGACACGGCACGAACTTTTAATCTCATTGCGACCGGACACGCGGGCGCCTTGCCGAAGAGCTGGAGGGTGGCGCACGTCCCGATCTGGATATGATCGAGAGCAACAACAGCGGCACATCAGTCGGTGCAATGAGAAGAGCTGTCTCGGCAAATCGCTATGCCTAAGAACGCGAGCACGGCGGCCACGTCAAAGCCTGCCGGCGGTGCTCGTTCAAGGATCTGACATGACTATCCGAAACGGTTCCGTCTTTTGCGAACATCGGACGCTTGCCGATAACAAGCGACCCAACCGATGTCACCGCGGCGGAGGTCATTCGAGGTGAGAAGGTTGGGTCAGCGCCCTTGTCGGAGGCGCTCCTACTCAAACCCAGGCTCCTTCCGGCAGTACAATGATTTTCTGCATTTAAGGCAAATGGCATGGCGCTTGCTTGATCAATATATATCGACCGAGATCGGATATGCAGCCGCAATCGCCAAACATCGCGTCAATTGTCGGTATGAGGAACAGTTAGATGAACATCAAAAAGAAGGTTCCCTTCGTCACATTCCGGACGCGTGTTCGCGATGAGGCCCTACCAGGGCCGAACCCTTATCGGTGGAAAGACAAGACATCCGACGACTATTTCCGCGGCAAGCGCGTCATCTTGTTTTCGCTGCCAGGCGCCTTCACCCCCACCTGCACCAACCAACAGCTACCGGATTTCGAAAGGCTTTATGGGGAGTTTCAAAAGAAGGGCATCGATGAGATTTACTGTCTCTCCGTAAACGATGCATTCGTCATGAACGCCTGGGGCAAGTCCGTAGGGCTTCTCAACGTCAAGCTCATCCCTGACGGGTCGGGAGAATTTACTCGCAAGATGGGCATGCTCGTTGCCAAGCACAATCTCGGTTTCGGAATGCGCTCCTGGCGCTACGCGGCGCTGGTCGATAACGGCGTGGTAGAGCAGTGGTTTGAGGAAGAAGGCTTCTCGGACAACTGTCAAACCGATCCCTACGGCATTTCATCGCCGCAAAACGTCCTGGAAACGCTGAAGGCCACGGCCGCAGCATAACCACCGGAGGACTGAAGCCTCATAAAATGAAAAATTCGCGCGACGAAGTACCAAGATCGATAGGGGTTTCTCTCTTAGGATGCAGTATTTAGCAAACCTTCTCCAGCGCCAAAAGCAATCGCTGGTTATTACGCCTCAGCTCATCCAATCTATTCGCTTGCTGCAACTGGCGCATGGCGAACTGCATCAGTTCATCGAGCAGGAATTGGAGAAGAACCCGTTTCTAGAACTGGCTTCAAGTGACGGCATCGCCTCTGACGATGTCGTCTCGACCTCGGAGAACAGGCCCGATAGTGCCACACACGATGGCAAGGTTGATGCGCCGACAAGGCTCGAGGCTCCCGAGCCACTTGGAGAATGGAAATCAATTCGAAGTTCCGCCAACGCGTCGTCAGAGCACCCGCCGGGCTTCGAGGAGTTTGCTGCTTCTACTGAAACATTGCACGACGATGTCGCCCGGCAGATCGCCCTCACAGCATTCAGCTCACGAGATCGGCTGATTGCCGGTGCGCTTGCCAATCATCTGGAAAGCACTGGATATCTTCAGGTGCACCTATCAGAGCTGGCGGCAAGGCTGGGTGTCCACGAGGCTGACGTCGAGCGAGTCCTCGCGACCTTGCAGGATTTCGATCCACCTGGAATCTTTGCACGAACTCTTAGGGAATGCCTCGAGATACAGTTACGGCAGCAAGATCGGTTCGACCCTGCTATGGAAGCGCTGGTCGCAAATCTTGAGTTGGTTGCACAACGTGACTTTCGCGCATTGAAGCGGCGCTGCGGTGTCGACGACGACGACCTTCTCGACATGTTGCATGAGATCCGGACACTCGATCCGAGGCCCGGAAACCGGTTCCAATCGGGACGGCCGGAGGCCATCATACCGGACGTTCGAGTTCTGCCCTCGACCGCAGGCGGGTGGCAGATCGAACTCAATCCCGAGATGTTGCCCAAGGTGCTCATCAACCAAACCTATTTTGCCGAAGTCTCTCGTCTGACCGCGCATGATACCGGTGATCAGGCATTCCTCAACGAATGCTTCCAGAACGCGAACTGGTTGGTTCGCAGCCTCGATCAGCGGGCCAAGACGATCCTTAAGGTAGCAACTGAAATCGTCCGCCAGCAGGATGTCTTTCTGGAACGCGGCACTGCCTATCTTCGGCCTCTCAATCTTAAGACTGTCGCCGACGCGATCGAGATGCATGAGTCGACGGTGAGCCGTGTGACTTCGAACAAATACATGCTCACCCCTCGCGGCGTGTTCGAACTGAAGTATTTTTTCACGGTCGCGATTGCATCCTCGGAAGGCGGCGAGGCACACTCGGCCGAAGCGATCCGCCATCGCATCAGGGCAATGATCGCCGCGGAAACGGAGGACAGTGTGCTCTCCGACGACAATATGGTCGCCCAACTTCGGGAAAGCGGGATCGATATTGCGCGCCGCACCGTCGCAAAATACCGGGAAGCAATGAATATCCCCTCTTCCGTTCAACGTCGTCGAGAGATCCGTGCGGGATTTGTATAGGCGCCGACCAAGCGCTGACGATCTTGCACTGCTCGCGAAAGCGACTTAACGACGGGCTTCATCCGTTTCGGGGCCGAAGCACGCGTTAAAATCACTGCATTCCTGACAGCTGGGAGCGGCGCAGAGCGAGAAACCTTCAGCCTCGCAGAGCTTGCGGTAAAGGTACTTCTTCCACCTCATATTGTTGGTATTGCCTGCCGCTAGCGTCGGAAAATGCATGGCAAACAACCGACCAAGCTCGGCTCGGTCAAATAGACCAAGGTCCTGCCATAGATGGTCGTCGCGCAGGGCACGGCGGGCAATGATTTTAGCAAACCGGGCGCTGAATGGATCGTTTGGACGGGCATGCGAAAGTAGCAAGTCACGCAGGAGCTCTTCCTCCGTGCCGAGCTCTGGATCGCTCGCCTCTTCCGGAAAAAAGGCGTCGATGAGCTTGGCATGAAAACTTCGTGTCAGGATGTCCCGCAGCTCGGCGCGAGAAAGCCCGGTCGCCTCGGTCGCCGACGCCTGGCCAGCTTCAATCTCCTGAAGCGCTCGCGAAAAGACACAGGTAAGTACATAGTCGTCAAAGTCTATCTCCAAGCCCATTCGCAGCCATAGCCTGGCATTGGATGACTGTGAATGTCGCCACCGATCAGACATTAGTATCCTGGGACTGATGCTCTTTCCCTTTAAGATCTGGAATTGATGCTGATCTGACACGGCGCTTTTGCTCCTTCGTTTCATTGATCAAGGTCGCCTGCAGCTATAGCGGCCATGACGAGAAAGCTTCAAAAATTATGCCAGCCTGGCGATAAACAGCGTCGGCACAACTCTCCGGGAGTTTCTCAACAACGTGATGAGCGTGCAAATACAGATTGGCCAACGCAAAATGTCGGCTAATCGACAAACCAGACAATCGTTGTTGGTACCCAGGGCCTTTCCCGGTGCGCCTGCTACAAACCTTTTCCCAGCTACGATGACGGCAACGGCGTGAAAATGGCGCAGTGATGTCTTTGGCGGGCGTCCCCAAATCACGGGTGACTGCTCCTTTTTGATGTTGGACGTTCAGTGATGTCGGGCATTGTCGGGCATGCGCATGCATATTGCCAGCGGAAGATCCGACGCCTGCTCAATGCTTTTCTCTTTGGCACGGCACATGCAAGGTCATTTGCAAATTTCCCGACGACCAATGAGAACCATATTTATGATCACGCTCACAGAGAACGCCGTTGCCGCCATGAAGATTGCGCTCAGCCGAGCGGACGAGCCGGCCGAAGGCCTGCGCATCGCGGTCGAGACCGGCGGCTGCGCCGGGCTCAAATACCTGATGGGACCGGAGAGCGGCCCACGCGAGGGCGATGCGATCATCGAAACAGGCGGGATTACACTGTTCGTGGACGTAGGCTCTCAACCACACGTCAACGGCATGACGGTGGACTTCGTTACACGGCTGGAGTCCTCAGGATTTGTCTTCGACAACCCCAACGCGGCAGAGATGTGCGCTTGTGGCAAGTCCTTTGCCTGACCATCCGGGGTTGGTGTGAAAAGTCATGCGGAAGTATCGCGGCAAGCTCAAGACATCATTTTGCGATCACAAGGGCGCCCGCATTCTGCAAACAGCCAAATCTGAAAACAAGGTCGCATCTGGGGATGCGGTTGAATTAATGATGGGATTCGATCGGCCGACGGAAGCGATCAGTGCCGCAACACTGCAGTCGCTCCGAACCCGTTTCGCGATCGCCTGCTCGTCCGAGTTCATCGAATTTATTGTGGGCAAGAGCGCCTATGAAGCCATTCGAAACATCAATTGCGACTTAACGTATGTTGTCGACCGGCCGCCATCCACCTCGCCGTCGCCGTTTGCCTCATGTGTGGCGCAAAGTCGCGCGATCCGGTCACATGCTTCACAGCTGTCGAAGAAGCGACTGTTACGGTCCCTGCGGCGCTGTTCATTGAAGGCCTCGTTAGGTCAGAGACGAGTTTGTCGGCAGGCACAAAGGAAGGCAGCGTACTCGAGGTCCAAGAAATATCTTTGTAACCGACGGGGTTTTTCGGCGGCATGTCGCCGCGGATCGAGGATGCTTGGAGCTCGCCTGAACAAAGTTCACCGGAGCCTGAAATTGCCAGATAACGTTCCTGCAGCCAATTCGACCAATCGAACGCTGCGGCGATTGTTCTTGCCCGAGCAGTGAACGACGGAGCCTACCCGAGGTCACTCCGCCAACTGAGGATCGCTTCCATGAGATCTGTCTATCTCGACAACAATGCAACGACGCGAGTTGATCCTGAAGTCGTACAAGCGATGTTGCCGTTCTTTACTGATCAATTTGCCAATCCTTCGTCCAGTCACAGTTTTGGTGCCTCGGCAAGTGCCGCGATAATGACCGCGCGCAAACGATTGCAAGCTTTGATCGGTGCAGAGTTCGAGCATGAGATCGTCTTTACCTCCGGCGGCACGGAAAGCGATAATGCAGCGATCCTGTCAGCGCTCGAAATCATGCCCGATCGCACACAGATCGTGACGTCCGCAGTCGAGCATCCGGCCGTGCTAACGCTCTGCGCGCACCTTGAGAGGACGCGTGGCATAAAGGTGCACAGGATTCCAGTCGATCGGCATGGTCGCCTCGACCTGCGCACATACCGGGCTGCCCTCACCCCACATGTTGCACTCGTCTCGATCATGTGGGCAAACAATGAAACGGGCGCGATTTTTCCTGTCGCTGACCTCGCTAAGTTGGCCAAGGAAGTTGGCGCTTTTTTCCATACAGACGCAGTGCAGGCGGTCGGCAAGCTGCCGATGGACCTGAAATCGAGTGCGATCGACATGTTGTCGCTCTCGGGCCACAAGCTGCACGGACCCAAAGGGATTGGTGCGCTTTGGGTAAAGCGCGGCGTGCGCTTCGATCCGATGATCAAGGGGGGACATCAGGAGCGCGACCGGCGCGCCGGCACGGAAAATACCGCTGGCATCGTCGGGCTCGGCAAGGCCGCTGAACTTGCGTCGAGCTTCATGAAGGAAGAGAACGGACGAGTAAGATCGCTGCGAGATCGCCTGGAAAGAGGGCTTCTGCAGCGCATCCCAGATGCGTTCGTCACCGGCGATAAGCAAAAGCGGTTGCCGAACACCTCCAACATCGCCTTCGACCAAGTCGACGGTGATGGCTTACTGCTTCTCCTCGACCGCTATGGCATCGCCTGTTCTTCCGGCTCGGCTTGCACTTCTCAGTCGCCGCAGCCGAGCCATGTCCTGACCGCGATGAACATTCCCGATATCTCGAGCCACGGGGTCATTCGCTTCTCCCTGTCGCGTGATAATTGCGAGGAGGATATAGATCGCGTGCTCGATGTCTTACCCGGAATCGTCGGCAGTTTACGAGATGGTTCTTCGTTTAAGCCGACGCCGGCAAAGCGGCGAAGACCTTTGGCTTTTATGAAGCCTACGGAGACGGACGGAAACACCTCATGAAGCGGTTCACTTTCTGAAGACTCGATCTGGCTTGACGGAACCAGGCGATGTTCGTCGCTGTTGCGAGGCAGAAGAGCTCGGACTGGCAAAGCCACTTGTAGCCGTAAGAGCGAGCACTTTTCCTGCGGGGCTTTCGCGACCGCGGGTCATCGCACCGGAGCACCACAGAGCATCGTTCCAAACGGGGAGAATGTTATGAACAGTTTTTGCAACGCCAGTCGAACCAGCGATACGGCCGAAATCCTCGCGCGGTTGAAAAATCTGTCTGCCGCGGAGGAGTTTTTCGCGCTGCTTGACGTCGCCTATGATCCGAAGGTGCTTGACGTCTCGCGGCTTCACATCATGAAGCGGATGGGACAATACCTCGCCGAAGAGGATTTCGCCGATCTCCCGGAACAGGTGATTGCTGCCAGAGCACGCGCCATGCTTGAACGCGCCTACGAAGATTTTGCGACGTCCTCGCCACTTGCGCACCGGGTCTTCAAGGTGCTCAACGATCACAATCCGGCCAAGCCTGCCCAACCGGGTCACACGTTCGTGCCATTCGATTCTATCTTGAAGCGTTTCGGCAGGGAGTGAATGCGACATGGTTCCGGCTTGAACGATGTCGCGAAGCCGACAATGGCGAGTCCAGTGTCGGCACCTCAGCATAAATCATTGAAATTTCAAAGGGATGCCACATTCAAAAACCTTGGCACAGATAGTGCTTTAGAGGACACGAAGCGCCAAACCCGCCATTTAACAGCAGCTAGGAGACCACATGCACGTCGTAGTCTGTATCAAGCAGGTGCCGGACTCCGCACAGATTCGCGTCCATCCTGTAACGAACACGATCATGCGCCAGGGTGTGCCGACCATCATAAATCCTTACGATCTATTCGCCCTTGAAGAAGCACTGCGGTTGCGTGACGTGCATGGCGGCGAGGTCACCGTGCTCACGATGGGGCCGCCCATGGCAGAGGATTCGTTGCGCAAGGCGCTCACTTACGGTGCGGATCGGGCGGTATTGTTGACCGACCGCTATTTTGCGGGATCCGATACCCTGGCGACTTCCTTTGCTTTGTCGCAGGCGATTGCAAAAATCGGCGAGACCTTCGGCGCCCCCGACATCGTTTTCACGGGCAAGCAGACCATCGACGGCGACACTGCCCAAGTCGGGCCGGGCATTGCTAAGCGCCTCGACCTCCTGCAACTCACTTACGTTTCGAAGATTTGCTCCCTCGATCTTGATGCACGCGAAATTAAGGTCGACCGCCGTTCGGAAGGCGGTACCCAGATGCTGCATGGCAGGCTTCCCTGCCTCATCACTATGCTGGAAGGCACCAACGAAATCCGCCGCGGCTCGCTTGATGACGCGCTACGTGCCGCACGCAGTCAGATCGTAAAATGGAGCGCGGGCGACGCCGGCATCGAGGACCTCAGCAAGTGTGGACTGCGTGGTTCGCCGACGGTCGTCAAACGCGTCTTTGCCCCGACAGTAAGGACGGAAAAGGCAGAGCAAATCACCACCACCGATAAGGCGCTCGGCGATCTTGCTGATGAGTTGATTGTCGAAATCTTCGCCCGTCAGCCGGCGCTCGAACACGAACTCGCCTTCGACGCCAGCGCATAACGGCAAGGAGCCATGACGTTGACCGCAAATCAAGAAATACCGCGCCCAGCCGTCGGCCGCGCGGGAATGAAGAAAGAACTGCCCGATCATTTCAAAGACTACCGCCATGTTTGGGTCTTCATCGAAGTGGAGCGCGGAAATGTCCATCCCGTCTCCTTCGAACTGCTGGGAGAAGGCCGCAAGCTGGCGGACAAGCTTGGCGTCAAACTCGCAGGTGTCGTGCTCGGACCTCCGGGGGACGCCACGCAGCTGGCCATCGCAGAGGCGTTTGCCTATGGCGCCGACGTTGCGTATCTGGTGGAGAACCCCCTGCTCGAAGACTATAGGAACGAGCCCTTCACCAAAGCTCTGACAAATCTCGTCGCCACTTACCAACCCGAGATCCTGCTTCTCGGTGCGACGACGCTTGGTCGCGACCTTGCCGGTTCCGTGGCGACGACCTTGTTGACGGGGCTCACCGCGGACTGCACCGAACTCGATGTGGATGCGGACGGTTCGCTTGCCGCAACGCGGCCGACTTTCGGCGGCTCTCTACTATGCACAATCTACACGCTCAACTGCAGACCGCAGATGGCGACAGTGCGGCCAAGGGTCATGGCGATGCCGCAGCGCACGAACAAGCCTATCGGCTGCGTCATTCAGCATGGGGTCCTGATGGTCGAGGAGGAGATCGTCACCAAAGTCCTCGGGTTCATTTCCGACGTGCAATCGACAAATTCCAATCTCGCCTATGCCGATGTGGTGGTGGGCGGCGGCCTCGGTCTTGGAACATCGGAGAACCTGAAGCTGGCGAAGAATCTCGCGCGGGTAATTGGAGCCGAATACGGCTGTTCACGGCCGCTGGTCCAGAAAGGCTGGATGCCGGCTGATCGGCAGATCGGGCAAACGGGTAAGACTATCCGGCCGAAGCTCTATATAGCGGCCGGGATTTCCGGCGCCATTCAGCACCGGGTTGGCGTCGAGGGCGCTGATCTCATTGTGGCGATCAACACCGATCCGAACGCGCCGATTTTCGACTTCGCCCACGTTGGCGTCGTGACGGATGCGATCCGCTTCTTGCCGGCCCTCACTGATGTTTTCACCCAACGGCTGTCGCCGCACAGTCGCGATAAGCTTGCGAATTAGGGGGCACGGGTTATGAGCGGGGAAAAGTTTGACGCCATCGTGATTGGCGCGGGCATGGCCGGGAATGCGGCTGCTTACACCATGGCGAGCCGTGGCTTGAAAGTCCTGCAATTGGAGCGTGGCGAGTATCCGGGCTCAAAGAACGTCCAGGGCGCAATCATGTACGCGAACATGCTGGAGAAAATCATCCCGAATTTTCGAGATGATGCGCCTCTTGAGCGGCATCTCGTCGAGCAGCGCTTCTGGATGATGGATGACACATCCCACGTTGGGATCCAATACCGATCGGATGATTTCAACGAGTCGACGCCAGAGCGCTATACAATCATTCGCGCTCAGTTCGACCGTTGGTTTTCGCGTAAGGTGCGTGAGGCGGGAGCGACAGTCCTTTGCGAGACGACGGCGACAGAACTTGCCCAGGAAGGGGGCAAGGTGATCGGCGTGCGCACTGACCGTACTGGCGATGTCATACTTGCGGACACGGTCGTTCTTGCGGAAGGCGCCAATGGGTTGCTCGGCGCCCGGGCCGGTTTGCGTCAGACGCCGACTTCGGAGAGCGTGGCTCTCGCTGTCAAGGAAATACATTTTCTGCCAGAAGACGTGATCGATCAGCGCTTCGGTCTTCATGGCAACGAGGGTTGTGTGATCGAGGCGGCCGGCACCATCTCCCGCGGCATGGCCGGGCTCGCCTTCCTTTATACCAATAAGGAGTCGATCTCTCTTGGCATCGGTTGCCTCGTCTCCGACTTCGCCGCAACGTGCGAAAGCCCTTACGAGTTGCTCGAAGCGTTCAAGAACCATCCGTCGATCAAACATCTGATCGCGGATTCGGAAGTCAAGGAATATGCAGCTCATCTCATTCCCGAAGGTGGGTACAAGGCAATTCCCGCGCTCTTCGGCGATGGCTGGGTCGTTGTCGGCGACGCAGCACAGCTCAACAATGCCGTTCACCGCGAAGGTTCCAATCTCGCCATGACGTCAGGTCGCATCGCCGGGGAGGCTATTTTCGAGGTCAAGAGCCGCGGAGGTCGAATGACCAAAAGAAACCTCGCACTATACAAGACGATGCTGGACGATTCCTTTGTCATTAAAGATCTTAGGAAATACAAAGACATGCCGGCCCTACTTCATACCAATTCCCGCAATTTCTTCATGACATACCCGAAGTTGATGTCTGAAGCTTCGAAAAATTTCATGCGTGTCGATGGTACGCCGAAGATCGAAAATGAAAGGGCGACAACGGCCGCTTTCATAAAGGCGCGTTCGCGCTGGGGGCTGGTCAGCGACGCGGTGCGTCTGGCATTGGCTTGGCGTTGAAGGAGAAATAGGATGACCGTTGCAGTGACGAAGTTGCGTGTTGAGGACAAGCTTTTCCAGAATCGCTATCTGGTTGATCAGGGACGCCCGCACATTAAGGTGCGGCCGCACGAGCATCCGAGTGCAAACCTTTTGGCGCTAACACGCATCTGCCCGGCAAAATGCTATGAACTGAATGACAAAGGCCAAGTGGAGATTGCCGCCGACGGCTGCATGGAGTGCGGCACATGCAGGGTGCTGTGTGAGGCAAGTGGGGACATCACGTGGAACTATCCACGAGGCGGCTTTGGTGTTCTCTTCAAGTTCGGGTGAACAATTTATTGTTAAACTTTTGAAAAACACATTATGTCGTCACAGCCAGGCGCTGCATCAATTTTGACAGGAACCAGCTTGCAATTTCAGAAACTACCATTAGAGTTTCCGCTTATACAAATAAGCACAAACAGTGGTTGGAATGGGGGCATTCTACACAGCTAGGGGTGTTGAAAATGACCCGCATTCTACGCGATTGCGTCGATGAAGTTGGACCTTTGCCCGGGGTATCCAGCAAAACGCCTGAAGTCGGAATCTCCTGCAGCGGGATCTACGAAATATCGAAGCTCCTAACGGCCGCTGCCCCGCTGGAGATCACGCTTGTCAAGGTCGCCAATATCCTCCCCACGTTTTTGCGAATGCGTCATGGGGCAATCGTTATATGGGCGAGCGAAGGGGAGCCGGAAATTACCGCGTCGGCCGGCGTCGCCGATTCTCGTCAATCCGGCGCACGCCACACCATCCCACCGGCTGCAATGGATCAGATCGTGACGACCGGACAGCCGCTGGTGATAAGGGAGACCAGTAAATCCGAACTTTTTCGGGCTGACCCTCAGCCGTCTTTGAGCAGCGACACGATCCCCATCACATTTATCGGGGTTCCTTTGAGGGCTGCGCACAAACTGGTCGGGACGTTATGGATCGACCGCTTCAGGGACAGCGCCACTGAACTGCGTCACAACGAGGATATTCGCTTCCTTACCATGGTCGCCGATCTTATCGGCCAGACGATCGCGTTCCACCGAGCCCTGAGCACGTCCGGTCCGCAAATCATCCAGCTGCACCGGAAATCCGCCGAAGGGGGACGGAATGATCCGAGCCAAAACTCAAGAGCCAAAGTCGACTGGATCGTCGGAGAAAGCCCTGCAGTCAGGCGGGTGTTGGAAATCGTCTCTGCGGTGGCTATGACGAATACCACAGTGCTTCTGCGGGGTGAAAGCGGCACTGGCAAGGAATTTTTCGCACAGGCCATTCATGAGCTTTCCCCTCGCCGCAAGAAGTCTTTTGTCAAATTGAACTGCGCCGCACTGCCTGAAGGTGTCCTGGAATCGGAACTCTTCGGACATGAAAAGGGCGCTTTCACCGGTGCTGTATCGCAGCGCGCGGGGCGTTTCGAATTGGCAAATGGCGGAACGCTGCTCCTTGATGAAATTGGCGAAATTTCGCCTGCCTTTCAAGCCAAGCTTTTGCGCGTGCTGCAGGAAGGCGAGCTGGAGCGGGTTGGCGGAACCAAGACCCTCAAAGTCGACATCAGACTCGTATGCGCAACCAACAAGGACCTCGAGGCGGCTGTTGCAAATGGCGAGTTCAGAGCCGACCTTTACTATCGCATCAATGTCGTGCCGATCGTCTTGCCACCACTCAGAGAGCGGCCCGGAGACATTTCGCGCCTTTCAAAAGTCTTTCTCGACCGTTTCAACCGGGAGAACAATCGCGAGCACGCCTTCACGGCGCAGGCGCTAGACCTGATTTCGCAATGCTATTTTCCTGGGAACGTCCGCGAGCTGGAAAATTGCGTGCGTAGGACGGCGACGTTGGCGCGCTCGAAGACGATCGTTCCCTCGGATTTTGCGTGCCAGAACAACCAATGTCTTTCGGCTCGTCTTTGGAAAGGCGACGGCGGCGGCCGCGAGGGTAAGCCTATCGATGAGCTCACTCGGGGTGGAACAACGCCGGCAGTATCGCCGCTCTCTACCCAACCAGGCAGCGTCTCGCATCCCGAGGTAGCGCCCTTCAAGGCCTGCGACCCCAATGGTCCGGCTTGCCCAGCCCTATCACCGCGCCTCACAGAGCGGGACCGGCTGATCGAGGCAATGGAGAAAGTCGGATGGGTTCAGGCCAAAGCGGCTCGTATGCTCGGCCTCACGCCCCGTCAGGTCGGCTATGCTCTGCGCCGGCACAATATCGAGATGAAAAAGTTCTAAGCCTATGTCGTTCGTCAGGTCGGAAATGCGCTCTCGGCACTCTACGTGACAGAGGCGCGTCGCATTCGCGACGAGATCCATGTGCCGATTGTCATGAACGAACGAAATCGTGCGGGAGCAAGTGTATGCAATCCAACGCGAAACACTAAAACGCCGGACATAAGACAATCCCGGGCCCTGGCATAGGTCTTGCAGTTTGAACTGCAATCTTCACCAGCAACGGAATTGCTAGATGACCGCATCGATGATTTCGCTTGATCGCTCGGCCAGCGCCAAAACGTCCGACAATAGGCTGACCAATGCGAAGTCCGACAGCTGCAAATCCTCATCCTGCGGCTCAACCGCAAAACCGGATGACATGGATCCAGCGACATGGGAGAAGATAAAGGATCATCCCTGCTACTCGGAAGAAGCACACCACTATTTCGCGCGCATGCACGTCGCCGTCGCACCGGCTTGCAATATCCAGTGCAACTACTGCAATCGGAAATATGACTGCGCAAACGAAAGCCGGCCCGGTGTCGTCTCGGAAAAGCTGACGCCAGAGCAGGCGCTGCGCAAAGTTATTTCGGTCGCCAACGAAGTGCCGCAGCTTTCGGTCGTCGGAATCGCCGGTCCGGGCGATGCCTGTTACGACTGGAGGAGAACCAAGGCGACCTTCGAAAAAGTTGCCGCGGAAATTCCCGACGTCAAGCTGTGTATCTCCACCAACGGGCTAGCATTGCCAGATCATGTCGATGAGCTTGCACGCATGAATGTCGATCACGTGACCATCACAATCAACATGGTCGACCCGCAAATCGGCGCAAAGATATATCCCTGGGTCTTTTACAATCACCGGCGCTACACCGGCATCGAAGCCGCCGAAATCCTGCACAAGCGACAGATGTTGGGTTTGGAAATGCTGGCGGCGCGGGGCATCCTCGTCAAGGTCAATTCGGTCATGATACCCGGGGTCAATGACGAGCACCTGATCGAGGTGAACAGATGGGTGAAAGAGCGCGGCGCGTTCTTGCATAATGTGATGCCCCTGATTTCGGACCCAGCGCACGGCACTTACTATGGCCTGACCGGACAGCGCGCTCCGCGGGCAATCGAATTGAAGGCGCTTCAAGGTCGTCTCGAAAAAGGCGCCAAGCTGATGCGTCATTGTCGGCAATGCCGGGCCGATGCCGTCGGTCTGCTCGGCGAGGATCGTGGCAAAGAATTCACGCTCGACCACATTCCCGATGCAGTCTCGTACGACGAGCGCAATCGCGAGGCATACCGGGAAGTAGTGGCGCGGGAGAGAGGCAATCACGCAGCAGCCAAGAGCGAGGCGATCGAAATGGTCAAAGCAGCCGGCCCCGACGGGTCGCTTCACGTCGCGGTGGCGACCAAGGGCGGCGGCCGCATAAACGAACATTTCGGCCATGCGAAAGAGTTCCAGATTTATGAAGCCTCTCCGAGAGGAATCGCCTTCGTGGGGCATCGCAAGGTCGAGCAATATTGCCGCGGCGGTTGGGGTGACGACGCTACACTCGACGGTGTGATAGTTGCGCTCGAGGGGATCGACATCGTGCTCTGCGCAAAGATCGGAGATTGCCCTAAAAAGCGGTTGGCGGACGCGGGCATTCGAGCAGTGGACTCTTATACCTATGAGTACATCGAAACCGCCATCAGCATGGTTTATGCCACCGAGTTTGGAGTCGACCTGCTGACAGGGACGGCGTGAATTTTTTTTAGTTTAACCTCCTCAGGAGTTGAAAATGGCCTTCAAGATCATCGCATCCCAATGCACCCAGTGCGGAGCCTGCGAGTTCGAATGTCCATCAGGTGCGATAGAACTGAAGGGCGAGAACTACGTGATCGATCCGAAGAAGTGCACAGAATGCGAGGGAGCTTTCGAGACGCAGCAATGCGCATCGGTATGTCCGGTACCGAAGACCTGCGTTCCAGCCTGATCGCCTGTTCGCTGGCCGCCGAAGGCAATATCTCGTCCAAAGGTTTGACCTCCGCGGTTAAGCCGAGCAGTCTCAAGAAAGTGAGGCACCACCGTGGGCATAGGACGCGAACAAGAAGTGGAAATCGGCTGTTCACCGCAATTTCTACCAGGCGAGCGGGTTCGTGCCACGCGCCACATAAAGAATGACGGCACCTATCCCGGCAAAGACGTTGGCGAAAACCTGGTGCGAAAGGGCGATGAGGGTTATGTGCGCGACATCGGCACCTTTCTCCAGCAGTTCTATATCTATGCGGTCGAATGGGTGGATCGCGGCACCATCGTCGGCATGCGCGCGCGTGAACTGACGAGCCTCGACAAAGCCGCAGCAAGCATTGCCGAAACGACTACCAGCGCCAGGGAAGGAATAGCCCCGTGAAAGTGATGATCCGCAGAACCGGAACCGGCTTATCGGCATATGTTTCCAAGAAGGATCTCGAAGAGCCGATCATTGCTATGGAAAATGAAAATCTATGGGGCGGCTGCGTGCTGCTTAGGAATGGATGGAGGCTAGCCCTGCCCGATCTGCCAAAGGACACGCGCCTGCCCATTACGGTCGAGGCAAAGAAGATATCTGAGGAGGACTAAACGCTGCTAACGAACGACAAAAAGCGACAGCGGCATGCCCGTGCTTCCTAAATCCGATCATCTTTTGGTCTGCCGGGGCGATTACGCCGAAAAGCAACTTTATTTGCTGAAGGAAGCGCTCGCCGCAGACGCAATAATCCCATATCTCGGTCCCGGGCTTCTCCGGCAAAGTTCGGCGGCACCGCCTGTACCTGATGGTCCAGAAGGCGTTGCAGCAGCTCTTAACACACGGGCGACAGCACCTTCCAAGATACGCAGCAACATGTGGTCGGTCGCACAGTTTATCGAGCAGCGCAGGCATCGTCGGACGCTTCAAGCCTGGATGGCGGAGATATTCGCCTCATCCGCGCCGCTGACCGGCCTCCATGCCTGGCTTGCAACGCTGCCACTCTCGCTCATCATCGACAGCTGGTACGACGGGACGATGCGCGCGGCTCTCGTGGCGAATGGCCGAACAGACGTGGTCGAGATACAAGGCGTTACGCGGGCAAATGAGAACCGCGATATATGGACGAGAACCTACGATTTGTCCGGAAAGGAACTCAGGCCCGGTCCGGCAGCAAAAACGGTGTTGTATACGCCTCATGGAAGCGTTCGGCCCGCTGCTAATTTTCTCGTGTCAGATGCGGACTATGTCGAAGTTCTGACAGAGATCGATATCCAGACGCCGATCCCCGAAGCCGTCAAAGCACGGCGCACCAACCGCGGCTTTTTCTTTCTGGGCTGCCGCTTCGACGATCAGATGTTGCGCATCTTTGCCCGCCAGATCATGAAGCGCTCCAACGGCCCACACTTCGCTGTGATTGATGCCAAAACCATGACCAAGAACGAACGCCGCTTCTGCACGGAATGCGGCATCACCCTGATTGACCTGCCGATTGGTGAAGTTGCGGCTGCTCTTGTCAATCCGGCATAGCCGCAAGCGTGAGCCAGGGAGCGCTTCGCAGCGGCACCGATCGCTTGCTCAAACTGAGAGCGAGTGACGAAGAGCGTGATTTATGGGCACGAGAGACTGCACCATCATTGTTGGGACGACGGCTAGAATCCCCAAAATCAACATCCCGACAACCGTCTTGGCCAGGCCCGAGCGTTAGGTCAGGCGGGGGCTTAATCGCTACACGAAGAACTTACAGCAAAGCGCAATGGCAAAAACCCCAAACGGCCATGCAATGACTAGCATGGCGCTGGCCCACTCCTGCTCGACGGGCGGCAGATTTTCTTTGTCGTTTGCCGCTGATTTCATGGTCCCCTCCACGATTAAGCTCAAATCCTATCAGGCATTTTAGCCTTGTCGCATCAAAGATGATGTCAGCGCGTCACACGGCCGGCATCTCCTAAATCACCTCCATCATTCCACCTTTCCGGGCCCGCCTTGCGTGGGCTTTTATGGGTGCGGCGACGATATCGTTAGCCGTCTGGAGGCCCGCGGTTTCGTCCCCAGAGATTGTATCGACAATATCGAATATTTTTGGATTACCGAACACGGTCTCGAAGCATATAAGGCTACAGCCACATCCCTCGGAGACGCCCAAATGATCGACGAGACGAGAGAATACCTACTGGATCACCGCGGCAAGCTGTTGTTCCAGATCGAGCGGGCGAAGCACCACCTTGCCGGTCTTGAAGCTGACGAGATCAAGATTATCAACAGCAGGGCGTCCCTGCCGGCGGCCGATATCGCCAGTATCACCGGGGACTTGGCCGAGCACCTGAGAAGCGAGATCGAGGCGCTCTGTTGGGCGATCGACCACATTGACCATGAGCTGGAATATCTGCACGGCGACGATGAATTTGAGCCGTTCACAGGGCGCCACGCTCGCACGCATAGTTGACTCGACTCTTAGATCATTCCCGATAATCATTGCGGTAATTGGGGGATTGCTATGCATCACGCCGTCGTCGTTGCCGCACTGTCGCTCATCATGGTCCCTTCTGCCTTTGCGGCCAGCGACAACGATCTGACGCTCGCGATAACCATGAGCAAAGGAAATCCACCGTCTTTTAACGGGATAACCAACCTGGTGGACGGCACATTGATCTCATTCACAGTCAGGGGTGATTTGCCAGGTTGCATCCAGCGATGTGGCTACGAGGGCGATGCCAGGACGGAAGGTGGCCGGTTCCATGTGGAGATCATCTCAGATCGATACCTTGAAGACGATAGCTATACCATTGATGTGGTCACAACTGATCAAAGCCGTCGCCTCAAGTTTCCGACGTTGGACCCGACCGACAACAACCACATGATTAGATGGACAGCTCGCCTCGAGGTCGACGCCGACGAGTCCAAGATTGTGCCCGGAACGGCTCGGCTTCTTCCATTCTTATACGATGCCAAATACTTGCGAGATGAATCCGATCACGGACATCAACCAACCCAATGAACTGCGCGCAATATTAGCGCAACTTCACCGCAACGCCTCGTGGTCAGGAACCTTTGCTGCAGCTAAAGGTTACGTCCCAGAGGAGTACTCAGATGAGCAACGACATCAACAAGCGTGCCCCAGATCTCAGAACGACACCGGTACGTCGCCAACCTTGGATGCCATGGGTTGTCATTCTCGGGATTATTGTAGTCGCAGCTCTCGCCTGGGCTTTCTGGCCCCACACCAGCACGACAAATCCCAACGCCCCAGCCCAGACGACAACGACACAGCCGACCACCACAACGCCGCCCGCGAAAACGCCCGCTCAGCAGTAAAGTGGCGGCGCCGAGAAGATGCTCAAAGAAATGATGCCTCAGGTTGCGAGAATGTTGCCTGGAGTGTAAACGTGCGTTGTATACTCATGCACGATCGGAGAGCAGCGGATGGTTTCGGATTCTCCCGAGATGGGGTCACCGGTATCCAGCCCGGCGGAGCGGCATGATGAGGATGGTTCGACGTTTTCCCAATATATTCGAAACCATGAGGCAATCTTTGGTCTGCGTGACCTAGAGATTTGTCAGCTTGCTTTCGAGCAGATTTTCTCAAGATTGAACCTAATGAAAGATGTAAATGAAGCCCAGCGACTGGCACCAATCGTTGTCACTCTTTATAAGCAAGGCATTCATGACGAACGCCACCTCGCCAGACTTGCTGGTGCATGGCCACTTTTAGCGAACCCCTTCTTGGTAAAATACTTTGCCATTGATCCGTAGTCGGACGATTGGGGCAAGAAGCCCTTGATTATGAAATTTCCAGATAGCGAAGCGATAGGAAGCATTGGCAGAATCTATCGTTCAGGGCTTGATTCCACTTCTGCATGCTTGAAAAAAAGCGGAGGCCTAACCCCAGCTTCCGCGCGCTCGCTTTGCCCAGCTTCGCGCGGCGGCCCCTCCAACTATTTGGCGAACAAAGATAGCCGATCTACATTACCGCTGCAGGGACAACCCTTACGATGAGAACATCATGGATGGGAATAGAGTTGAAGGAAATTGGAAGCAGATCAAGGGCAAGGTGAAAGAGCAGTGGGGACAGCTCACGGATGACGACCTTGGATCTAATCGACGGACGCCGAGATCAGCTCGAAGGCAAGATCCAAGAACAACGCTACGGCTTGGAAAAAGATCGGGCGCGGCGCGACATCGACGATTGGTACAATCGACAGACCTGGGAGTAACAGGCCGCGTTGTACCATCGGACTGCATGACAACGGTATTTCGTACAGCAATGCCCAAGCACACCCACAAAAAGCCCCTATCCGAATAGGGATAGGGGCAGAGTTTCCATCAAGTGCTCGTTTCAATTACGGTCGTGGGCACGGCCGACTGTTGAATTAGAACATGGTAATGTCATCAATGATATACGCCCTTTGAGGAGGCACTCCTCGACAAATTTCCTTGTATAATCGACCGTATTGTAGATCGGCGGTGACCTGCCACTCTGCGGTCTATGACAACAAACCTTAAAGACTTGTCGGTTTGCCTGCGTTGGGCGGCTTCATCCTCGCGGGTTCTGGCGCCACCGGTCTTGATGATGTCCTCGCGCCGACGGGCGAAGTTTTCCGCGGCGGAATGGAGGTATTGCGGCATGCTGCTTCCGAATGCCTTCGGCCCGACCCTTACGGGCTACGCGATATCCGTCTCCATCGCCTCGATCAGGCGCTCCAAAATCATCTCTCCCAGGAGTTACGCCATTCATTGCATCCGTTCACGACGTACATGGCGTCACGCCAGATCGTTGCCGGCTCGTCCTTCTTGAAATAATCGATGATCCATTGGGTAGCGTGCAGCATGCCGGTAAGCTCGATGACATTGTTCGCGGTCTCACCGAAGCCTGCGGACAATGCAGCGATTTCCCGGCCGTCCTTGTAGACGACGACCTAACCGCCGCTTCCAGGATTCGGTTCGCAGGCCCCATCACGCCGAATGGTATTCGAATGGGCTATTAAGTTCTGCCTGGCGACTCTAGCTAGTTTCCGTCCACGAACATCAAGTTATTGATATTATTAAGTGAATCTGAATTTTGCGCAAGCAAGGCCCGGCGGTTTCAGGTATACTTTGGGCTCATGCCACTGATTCCGAAGCACAATCTGCAACCGCCGGAGCCGACAATGCGCCAGGAACGCACCGTCCAAGCCAGTATATTCGATCTTTTCGCCACGCACGAGATCGGCCACGAACTGAAGTCGATGTCGCAGTGGCTGGACGAGCACCACGATCTGTTTGGCTTGGTGGGGCGGGATCTGGGTCGGCACGGCGTCAAGGCCACCGGACGGCAAGGGCTGCCGGCCGAGGCAGTGCTGCGTTGCGCATTGCTCAAGCAATACCGGCAGCTGAGCTACCAGGAACTGGCGTTCCATCTCGAGGACTCCGCGTCGTTTCGGGCCTTTGCGCGCCTGCCGTGGTCATGGAGCCCGCAAAAGTCAGTGCTGCAAAAGACGATCAGCGCGATCCGACCCGAGACCTGGGAAGTGATCAATCGGGCGCTGCTGTCGAGCGCTCGGCAGGCGAAGCTGGAAGACGGCACGGTCGTGCGGCTGGACAGTACAGTGACCTCGGCACTCATGCACGAACCGAGCGACAGCAGCCTGCTGTGGGATGCCGTGCGGGTCATGGTGCGCCTGCTGAAGAAGGCAGATACCTTGGTCGGCGCCGGCCTGGCATGGCGCGATCATTGCCGCGCGGCCAAGAAGCGTGCCCGCGAGATCCAGTTCACACGCGGTCAGCCCAATCGGGTCCGGCTCTACCGTGAGCTGATCGCGATCGCCTGCGCGACCTTGGCATACCTGAAGCAGGCAACCGAGCGACTGGCAGCGGCGAGCAATCCGCTCGTCCAACTCTGGCAGGCCCAGGTTTGCCGCTATCGACCGCTGATCGAACGCATCATCAAACAGAGCGAGCGGCGAGTACTGGCGGGCGAGAAGCTGCCGGCGGGCGAGAAGCTGGTAAGCCTGTTCGAACCCCATGCCGATATCATCGTCAAAGGTAGCCGCGAGACCGAATACGGCCACAAGCTCAACCTGACCACCGGCAGAAGCGGCATGATCCTCGATCTGGTGATCGAGGCAGGTAATCCGCCCGACAGCGAGCGGCTGCTGCCGATGCTGGAGCGCCACATCGCCGTCTATGGAAACGCGCCGCGGCAGGCGGCGGCCGACGGCGGCTTTGCCAGTCGCGGCAACCTGGCCACAGCCAAGACCTGGGGCGTTCGCGACATGGCATTCCACAAGAAAGCTGGCCTCAAGGTCGAGGACATGGTCAGAAGCAATTGGGTCTATCGCAAGTTGCGCAACTTCCGCGCCGGTATCGAAGCCGGAATATCATGCCTCAAGCGTGCCTACGGCCTGGCACGCTGCACCTGGCGGGGCCTTGACCACTTCAAGACCTACGTCTGGTCCTCCGTCGTGGCTTACAACCTCGTCCTCTTCATCCGCCTCAAACCGACCTGAACTCCGACCAGCTTTTAGAATTGCGCCGTCGCTACAATGCCGGCCTCGTGGCGTACGCCTCAGCGCCGCCAACTGTATACTGCCCAATCACAAGCGTTCATGATCCTGTCCGTCGCCCCAAAACCACTCTCACCGCAAAGGACAAACCCTTGTAAACGCGCTTAAATACGCCTGTTTGTGGACGGAAACTAGCTACGGGGAGCCCTGGGCGCTTTGCGGCGGACCGAGCATGGCGGGCGGATGATGAATTTCCGCGCTCGTCGTTCTTGCGGAACCGACTGCCGCCTTCTAGATCATGAACAATGTCGACGCCATGTCGGATCCCTGCGAACGGAACTTGACGCGGCTGCCAATCAACTGTTGCGCATGAAAGCCGCCTCTCGATCAGTCTTGAAAGCCTGACGTCGGCGCCAAGGCCTCGCAGATAGTCGCGTAGCGGACAAAAAGAGATTCTGGAAACACGTAGGCGATAAGCGAACCCTGCATGTGCGAGGGGTACCCGAATGCGAATACAGGATCTTTCGAAGATGAGCATCACGCCGCCCTCCTTGGAACCAAGCATCTGATCGCCAGTTTTGATTGCGGAGGAATAATGCCATGACCACACAATGGTGGGATAAAACTCTGATGCTGGAAACGAGACAGGCCGGCAGAGCGGTCGCGATCAACAGCGCCGAGCGCGCTGCCGATTTCCTGCTCAACGAATGGCCGGCAGAGAATACCGGCGAAGCCTATGAAGACGCCAAGAGAGCGGTTCTTGCAGCCCATGAGGGCAGAATAACTGCCGAAGAAGTGCGAGAGGCGATCATTAAGGCGGCCCGAGAGGATGGGGTCTTTGTGTACGGCCGGTGAGGTCATGCCTGCCTCCCGAATATATGTGGGAGGCAGCGATAGGTTTTTCTTCAGCGTCTTCGCGTCTTCCCCTCTGCGCGCGCTGCGAACTTATCAACGCGCCGATACATCTCCTTTTCGATAGTCTTGCCCGTATCGACTCGTATGGCGAAGAACCGATCGCGTAAGGCGAGCGCATCAGCTTCCGACTTGCAATCAGCGATGATGTGAGATCGGGGAAGCCTCTCCCCTTCCTCCACGTACCGGCAGGAGCCAAATGCAACGAAGGTTTTTGGCATAACCTTCTGGACCTGCAGGACGAAGAAGATTTCCTCGCTGCGATGAGTGTCCATCCAGTATTTGAAGGTGTATTCTCGGTAGGCTGCCGTCATATGGTCCGTAAAGCTGGTGAAACGCCAGCACCCGCTGGCCTGGCCGGCTACTCTTCTCAGCGAAGCAGCTGCAGGAGATTTTCGGCCCTCCCCTGTTGACAGGCTCTCAGTTGCTAAAATTCCTGTCTGCACTGGGCCAGTGAGCTATTTCTCCTCCATTCGGCTTCGAAGGAACTCTTCTATCTGAAGCGCTAACCTCGCTGGCTCCTGGCCCATGGTTTTGAGGTGAAGTTCCGGATTCTCCGGAGCCTCATAGGGAGACGAGACGCCGGTGAAATTGGCAATGTTTCCGGCAAAGGCCTTCTTATAAAGCCCTTTCGGATCTCGGCGCGCACATTCGTCTAAAGGCGTGTCAACAAAGATTTCGATGAACTCGCCTTCGCCCATGAGCTCGCGCGCCATACGCCGCTCGTCTCGGAAGGGCGAGATGAAGGAGCAAATTACGATCAGCCCTGCGTCCGCCATCAACTTGGCGACCTCAGCGACGCGGCGTATGTTCTCGACCCGATCAACTGCGGTAAAGCCAAGGTCACGATTAAGCCCGTGGCGTACGTTATCTCCGTCCAATAGATAGGTATGCTTGCCGCAAGTATGCAGAAGCGCTTCGAGTGCATTGGCGATCGTCGACTTGCCCGAACCGGACAGACCGGTGAGCCAAAGGACAGCAGGCTTTTGGTTCTTGAGAGCCGACCGCGCGGCCTTGTCGACGTCGAGCGCCTGCCAATGAACGTTGTCGGCACGACGAAGCGGGAAATCAATCATGCCGGCGCCGACGGTCGCGCTGCTTACCCTATCGACGATGATGAAATTGCCGGTTGACCTATTTTCCTTGTAGGCGTCAAAGACGATCGGTCGTTGCGTCATGATGTTGCAGACGCCCACCTCGTTCATCTGAAGCAGTTTGGCCGGTTCGCGAACGAAGCTGTCGACATTTAGTTGGTGCTTGAGCACAGTCACCGTGGCGCTGACACTGTCCGTCTCCGTCCGCAAGAGATAGCTTCGTCCGGGGAGCATCGGATTGGCATCGAACCAAATAAGATGCGCCTGAAATTGGTCCGAGACAAAAGGTCTTGAGGCGGGGTCAACCAGCATGTCGCCCCTCGAGACATCTACCTCGTCGGCAAGAACCAAGGTTACCGGTTCCCCTTCTGCGGCAGATATCTGGTTGCCATCAGGGGCAATGATCGCCCTGACCGACGATCGCAGACCTGATTTTGCAACGATCACCGGATCGCCGACCGCAATTTTTCCGGATGCGATCCGGCCCGCGTAGCTCGAAAATCCGCATTCGGCCGCATGACGAGCTGAACAGGAAAACGAAAGGGTTCTTGCCTGTCAGGTGCGTCGAGTTCCACCGTTTCCAGATATTCAAGAAGCGGGGAGCCTTGATACCAGGGTAATTTCCCCGATTTCGAAACAACATTGTCTCCGAAGCGGGCGGACATCGGAATGGCCATTACGCTGGCAAAACCCAGCTTCGCCGAGAAGCGCACGTATTCGGCCACAATGGCATCAAATATCGGCTCGCTGAAATCGATGAGATCGATCTTGTTCACAGCCAGGACGACATGGCGAATGCCGAGAAGCGAGGCGAGATAGGAATGCCTGCGTGTTTGCTGGAGTATGCCTTGGCGGCTGTCGACGAGGATGACGGCAAGGTCGGCAGTTGATGCGCCCGTCGCCATGTTGCGCGTATATTCGAAGTGGCCTGGCGTGTCGGCAACGATGAACTTGCGCTTCGACGTGGAGAAATAGCGATAGGCAACATCTATGGTGATGCCCTGTTCGCGCTCCGCCTCAAGGCCGTCGAGCACCAGAGAGAAATCGATTTCCTCGCCATTGCCGCCGCGGATGCCCCCGTGGCGAAGGTCTGCCAATTGGTCTTCGAAGACCAGTTGCGCATCGCAGAGCAGTCGCCCGATCAAGGTCGATTTGCCGTCATCGACCGAACCGCAGGTAATGAATCGAAGAACCGGTCCTTTGTCCTCTTGGACCAGATGCTCTTCCATGTCATGCGGCGATATCGAAAAAGGATATGGCATCAGAAGTACCCTTCCCGCTTCTTCTTCTCCATTGCGCCGGCCTCGTCGAAATCGATCAGCCGGCTCTGTCTTTCGGAGGTGCGTGCCTCCACGATCTCGCGCAGGATTTCCGGCACCGTCTCCGCACTGGATTCGATCGCGCCCGTCAAAGGGTAGCAGCCGAGCGTACGGAAACGGATCATGCGCTGCGTGACCGTTTCGTCGGGCTCAAGCGGCATGCGCTCGTCATCGACCATGATCATCCCCGCACCGCGCTGAACGACGGGCCGCGGCGCCGCGAAATAGAGTGGCACGACCGGGATGTTTTCCTTTTGGTTGTATTCCCAGACGTCGAGTTCCGTCCAGTTGGAAAGCGGAAAGACGCGCATCGTTTCGCCTGCGCTGACACGCGTATTGTAGGTTCTCCACATCTCCGGACGCTGGCGTTTCGGATCCCAAGCATGCTGTGCGTTGCGAATGGAAAAGATCCGCTCTTTGGCTCGCGATTTTTCCTCCTCGCGGCGTGCGCCTGCGAGCGCAGCATCGAAACTGAATTTGTCCAACGCCTGGCGCAGCGCCATGGTCTTCATCATGTGCGTGTGCACGTTGGAGCCGTCTCGAAACGGGCTGATACCCTGATCGATGCCATCCTGATTGACGTGGACAATCAATTTCAGGTCCATTTCCCGCATCATGCGGTCGCGGAAATCGATCATCTCCCGAAACTTCCACCGGGTGTCCACATGAAGAAAGGGAAAGGGCGGTTTTCCCGGGAAGAACGCCTTCATTGCGAGATGCAATAAAACGGAGGAGTCCTTTCCGATGGAATAGAGCACTACCGGATTGGAAAAGGTCGCAGCGACCTCCCGAATGATATGGATGGCTTCGGATTCGAGGTATCGCAGATTGTCGAAAGACATCTCATTTATCCTTGCGGAGCCGATGCGTCGTCAAGCTCGAAGAACTTCGCGTAGGGGCCGCCTGCAAAGTGCCGCCGTAGCTCTACAAAATTCCGCAGCGAGCGAGCGAGCGAGCGTGTTTCCTGCCGTTGAATGGTGGCGCGATTGGAAAACCGATGCGCGGGAGCTCCCAGGAAGGCCAAAACGGCTGCCAGGCATGCGCTCGGTTTAAGAAGAAGATCCTGGTATTCGATCATCAGCAGTTTGCTCGGATCAAACGCATCCTTGACCCGCGCATGGAAATCGTCGGCAGCTTTGAAATAGGCTTCGCATTCGTTCACTGACAGCGAGACACTTGGGGGCTCATTACGGTCCGGGCTGAATTTCAGCCACTGACCCGTTTGCCTTGCCTGCACCAGCGATCGTAGGGATTCCAATGTATTGCGAGTAAGCAAAATGACTTTGAGGCCTTGCCAGCGAGCCAATTCGTCGAAAAAGCCTGGACGCTCATAAAATTGAGGCTCGTTAATTTTACAGCCGACATGCGTCACCTTCTTCTTGGCTGGTGGATAGCGCATGTAGGCGAGCTCGAGAAGCTCGCGATCGCTGTGCCTCAGGCGATCCTTATCGGGCCAATTTTCATCATAGCTGTTGAGCAACTCACCGTTGCTCAAGATATTTGGATGATCGTTCAGCAACGCTTCGAGATAGTGCGTCCCAGTTCGCGGCATCGCAAGGATTACAAATGGCTCCGGCGACGGTAGGGAATGGATCATTGCGCATGTTTCCAACTGTTATTGATCACAAAGGTGGGGATGGCGCCCGCACAAGAACTTCGCCGTTGCGCCGACGAGCGTAAGGGCTCTCCGGCTGGTTCTTTACGCCAGGCTATTGAAAGACGTTCGTACTGCGGTCTGGCCAGTGCAGCTGAAACAGATCGGTATGATCCGTCTGCAGCCTTTGAAGGCTGGCATCGACTGCTTCGAAAAGGTTTGCGCGCGTGTAGCTGACGCGGCCGTCCAGGATATAGGGCAGGTTTGCTTTGGCTGGCCGGACGGGACCGACCGCTTTGGTCGAAAGCACCACATCCTGCCTGCGGCCGGTTTTGCGCAGCCAACTGTCGATATAGCGCGCCGAGAGACCGTCGTCCCGACGCGCGGTGGTACAGGATACATCTCCGCCGTGTCGACAAAGTTTACGCCTACATCGAGAGCCGCCCCGAGTTGCGCGCGTGCCTCGGCTTCCGTGTTCTGCTCTCCCCAGCCCATCGTACCCAAGCCGAACGCGCTTACTTTCAGGCCGCTGCGGCCGAGTCCGCGATACTGCATTTCATCACTCCGTTTCGTAAGCGGTCACGGCTTCAGGGCATCAGACGGCGCCGCAGAAGCGTTGCCGAAAGGAAGAACGGCAATGCCGCGTAAAGGCAGAGCGCACCGACATGCAGGCCGACGCTTTCCGCCGGCCGGCCGAGCATTGCTGGACGAATGAGGTCGATCGCATGTGCGAGCGGCAGCAACTGCGCCATTTCCTGAAATCCGCCCGGCAGTTGCGCGACCGGAAAGACCGCGCCGCAGAGGAACAACATCGGCGTGAGGACGAGCGTCTGGTAGAAAATGAAATAGTCGTAACTGGGTGCGAGTGCCACGACGACCATGGCCACGCTCGCGAATGCAAACCCTGTTAGCGCAATAACCGGCAGCACGCAGGGGATCGACGTCCACGCCGCATAGCCGAGCATAGTGGCGACGATCAAAATTCCCGTCCCGGCCAGAAACGCCTTGGTGGCCGCCCATGCCAATTCGCCGAGAATGACATCGCCGAGCGTCAGTTGTGTGTATAGGATTGCTTCCCAGCGGTGAGATTGCATGCGAGCGAAAGCCGCATAAATCGTTTCGAAGGTAGCAGATGTCATGGAACTTGCCGCAACCATGCCGCCCGTCAGAAACGCGATATATGGAGCCCCGTCCACGCGACCGACCATTATGCCGAGGCCGTAACCGAGACCGAACAGGTAGATCATGGGATCGGCGAGATTCCCGAGTATCGACGCAAGCGCAACCTTCTTCCATGCCAGATAGTTGCGGCGCCAAACCGCAATCCAGTTCCAAGCGTTAGCCGGCAGCGTTGTCGCATAACCTTCACCCATCATTCATTTCTCCATCTCGCGCCCGGTCAGCCGCAAAAAAACATCCTCCAGATTCGGTGGCCGCTGCAAAAGACGCAGGCCCGTTCGCCCGCGCAGTTGCGCCAAGACCGGCTCCGGATCGGACGCGTAACAAAAGAGCGTCTCGCCGCTCACCTCGAACCGTTGCGCATATGGCCGGATCGCTGAATGCAGTTCATGCGGATTGCCGCCGTATATTTCGATCACCTGGCAGCCGATCTGCTCGTCGACAAGCGCATGCGGGCGGCCCTCGGCGATGATGCGTCCCTTCTCGATGACGCACAGGCGATCGCACAAACGCTCAGCTTCTTCCATGAAGTGGGTGGTCAAGATAATTGTCTTGCCGCGCGCCAGAAGTGCCCGCAGGCGCTCCCAGATCAAGTGGCGCGCATGCGGATCAAGGCCCGTCGTCGGCTCATCCATGACAAGCAGCTGCGGGTCGTTGATCAGCGCACGCGCCAGTGTCAGGCGCCGCTTCATGCCGCCGGACAGCTCGGAAACGCGTGCATGCGCCTTGCTCTCAAGGCGCGCGAACTCGAGCAGTGACGGGATAACCTTTTCGACCTCGCGTGTGCTCATGCCGAAATAGCGTCCGAACACCACAAGATTTTCGCGCACAGTGAATTCGGCGTCGAGGTTGTCGAACTGAGGGACGACGCCGATGCGCCTGCGTGCCAAGCGGGCGCGCGCCGGCACGGGTACACCGAGCACGCTGATCTTGCCGGAATCAGGAAGAGTCATGCCGAGAACCATTCGCGCGATTGTGCTTTTTCCCGCGCCGTTCGGCCCGAGCAGGCCAAAGCATTCTCCCGCTCCAACGGAAAACGACAGCCCGTCGACGACGGTCCTTTCGCCGTAAGACTTCGTGACACCGGCAAGTTCGATTGCTACCGTGGACATGTGCTCATCTTCATGTTGTCTGCGACGCCAACTGGCGCCAATTCGGCGACCCGCTCCTTGGTGAAGAGCACGCCGTTGCACCATACATGGTCGATGCGTCCCCATTCGCAGGCTGCGGCAGCATCCGGGAAGAAGCCCCGTCCATGGAGGTTGGCACTCGTGTTGCAAAGCAGCGGAATGCCTGTGAGTTTTTCATACTCGATGAGGAGTTCGGTAACTGCGTGTTCAGAGCTCCTGGAAATGGTTTGCAAACGTGCAGATCCGTCGAGATGGACGACAGCGGGAATCTTGTCCTTCCACTCCGGGCGCGTCTGGTGGTCGAACAGCATGTAGGGATCGGGCGTTCCGGGACTGAATATATCCGGCGCGAGGTCCTCCAGGCATATTGGCGCCACCGGCCGGAAGTGTTCGCGAAATTTGACTTCGTTGAGATAGTCTTTCATTTGCGGCGACGTCGCGGCTGCGAGAATGCTTCTGCCTCCGAGCGCCCGGGGTCCGAGCTCGGCGCGCCCGGCAAGAAAGACAACGGGCTTATTGCTGGCGAGGATCGTGGCGAGTTCTAATATGCTGCACGGGGCAGCCTCCCATCCGGGCGGCGCATCGCCGTTTTTCAAAGCCGGGCCGCTGTAGACCGACCACTCCAGCGGCACAAAGCCTTCATGCGCCGCCATGGCGCTGCAGGCGGCACCGATTGCAGAACCACTGTCGTTCGGAAATGGCGGAACCCAGACGGCATCGAACAGGCCCGTCTCGCGCAGTGCACTGTTCCATTTGATGTTGAGACCACAGCCGCCGGCTATGCATAAATTACGCGGCCCTGGCAGTGAGTGGCGCTGCATGGCAAGCGCCATTTCACGGACTAAGAGAAGCTCCAGGAAAGAATGGAATGATGCAAGCACGTTTTCGGGCGCCTTATCCTCCAATCGGACCACGCTGGCATCGAAGAAGTCATGTACGGCTATAAGGGAAGATTCAGCGTCGTTGATGTTTGCGCGATAGCGACAGGCTCGCTCGGCATCGCCTGAAAAGTGCTCCTCGTAGAGCTCTTCGAACACCGCGACGATGTCTTCATCAATCGAGCTAAGCGCGATATAGGCCATCAGCTTGCCGGCGACACCGAGGTCCCAGCCCGCGCGGCTTGGCTGCTTATATGGCCCGAAGTAATGGCCCGCGGCAGCGTAAGCTTGCCCTATCATCGGGAATAAGGACTCAAGGAACCGCGCTCCGTGGCCATCGACGTGATAGAGGCGCGGGAAGATGCAGCCACCCCATACCAGGCAGAACGCGGCTTCACCAGCCTTGGCGAATGGACTGGTGCAGTATGCGGAGGCCACATGGCCGGTAACATGCGGATAGCTCTTATAAGAAAGAACCCGGTCGTCGAGAATAAGGCCGGAGCCGTCGAGCGAATCGAGAAGACCGTCGGGGTGGCGTTCAACGTAGGGCGCCCCCGTGAGAGTGACGGGAGCCGCGCCGCTGAGGACCTGGAAACGCGACTCGATCTCACCATCCCATCCGTCGATGACGAACTGATCGACGTCGCTTGGATTAAGACCGTGTTCCGCCAACGCGGTGACAATTGCGTCGAGATTGTCGATGGTTTGGTATCGGCGATTGTTGTCTTGCTTCTCCTGCTCAATGCAGAAGACTAGCCGTCCGTCCTCGATAAGGGCGATCGCCCCGTCATGGGTCAGCTTTATACCACAGATGCGCATAGTGTCTCCATGTCTAAGCTCGAAACTTCAATTGATTAGGAAGAGGAAACCGGATTGCGGAAACGGACGAGCAAGCAGTCTTCGTTGTCCGAGTCCCCCTGTAACTCAAGACGCTCTACCTCGACCAACATTTCGGTGAGAATGGCAATGACCGTCTCAGCGCCGGTAACATGACCCCAGCGCTGGCAGTTCGCATCGCGAGCCGAGCCGAAGACCAGATGCCCGCCCGGCGCAAGCATGCGAAGCAGGTTCCCAACTGCCATTCGCATCTCGGCAATGTCTCCGAGGTAATAAAGAACTTCTGCAACCACGATCAGATCGAAAAGCTCTTCAGAGGAAAACTGTTGTACGTCTGAGACAACCCAGCTGATATGTGCCGGCTTGTTCATGCGCCGGCGTGTTCGATCAATCGCTTCTGGCACGACATCGATAACGGTGAGGCGCTGGCAATGGGGCGCCAGTTTTTCCGTGAAGGCGCCGGCCGCACACCCGACTTCGAGTGCATTTGCGATGGGCCCCTGGGCAAGCGACAGCAGGAGCATTTGCGCGTGACGCTTGCGTTCGAACGGATTTCCGTCGAGGCGCCACGGATCATCTGCAGCCAGTTCGCGATTTAAAAGTTGATAATTGTCGTGCGTTTTCAAGCCGTCTACCTTGATAGAGCGATCATTACTGGTCGGTGCAAATGCCGTCATATGCCATCGATCTGGTAGCATCTCTCGCAAGATTGTGCCGGCGAAGCGGAGCTTCATTTTCTTGCGATTCTCTCGGGCTTGATGCAGCAACCGGGTCTTGGATGGCGTCCAGCTTTCCACCCTTGCCTGTTGCCTTGGCAGCAGAGCCGCGCGACAGCCAATCGCTATTGCTCAACGTACAGAGCGCGTAGGCCTTCAAGGGCAGCAGGAAAAAGATGTTGATGAAGGTATGCAGGGAGAAGCCGATAAATCGAAATTGGCGAGCACGAACCGCTGCGACGCTGCAGCGGATCATGGTCATCGATGCGATCATCAGGCATGTCCACCAGGGCACGGTCCCGGTGAGCGCGAACTGCGCTAGTCCGGTTAGCACCGATAGGGCGAGCAAGAGCGGTCCGAGGTTCTGACCAATGACGTCCAACGTGAGAAAACGGTCAAGACCAGGCAGAAGGTTCATTGCAAGCAACGTGTCACGGAAAGTGCTGCGTGCCCAGCGAAGTTGTTGACGCAGATAAGGGCGCAGCTTGTTTGGAACAACAGTTGCCGCGATGGCGGTTGGAACATATTCGGTTCGAAATCCGGCCTTCAACATGAGAATCGTAAGATGACGATCTTCGCCGAAATCGCTTCGCTTTCCCCGGAACATTTGCGTTTCGTACTGGTCGAGTAGCATGGTAAGCGCAGTCCGGCGGTACATGGCGCATGGGCCACAGCAGCACATGACAGCACCGAAACGAGCCTGTGCCGCGCGCTCCTCATTACAGGCCAGCCAGTATTCCATGTCGATCAAACGGGTCAACCAGGTCTCGTGGCGGTTGCTGGCGGCAAGCTGGCCCATAGCCGCGCCAATTGCCGGATCTTGCATCTTGAGTGCAAGTTTCACGACGACGTCTGGGGCGAGAATGGTGTCGGAGTCGACGTTGAGGACCAAATCCCCAGAGGAACGGCGTATCGCTGCTATCTGCGCCTTGCGCTTTCCAACATTCTCCCTGAGCAGAATGAATGTGAATCTTGGATCGCGTGCAAACGCCGTGTGGACGGGCGTGATGGCGTCGCGATTGCTGGAACCGTCATCAACCACATAGACATTCAAATCCCCAGCGTATTCTTGCTGCGCGATGGACTCCAGGCAGTCCCAGAGTGTGCCCGGATCCTCATTGAAGGAGGGTATGATGACATCGACGCTCGGCCATTGCGCCGAAGCAATGGGCTCTGCAGAGGTCGATGGCTCCTCGATTGGCCGAGCATAAACGACCTGCATGCTTTTATAAGCCGTCGAGAGCATCGCATAAAGCGAGATAGCGGCAGTGCTGGTTGCGTCGAGCAGATTCATGAATATCGCTTTCAGTGATGTTGAGGAAGCGAGCGGATTAAAAATCCGCGGTCGCGCACGACTGGGATGATGCGAGAGAGTGCCATGATGGTATGACGGCGCAGACTGCTATCTACGCTCGGCTTCGCCTCGCTTGGAGGGCATCCGTCGTGCAACAGAACGATTGCCCCGGGACGGATAGAGGCGAGCACTGCATCGACAATGGCATCGACGCCAGGACGAGACCAGTCTCGCGGGTCCACAGACCAATGGACGGCCGCCAGCCCTGCGCTCGCCGACACGGAAAGAACGTCTTGGGTCCAGCTCCCGTAGGGAGCGCGCATATATTGCACCGACGCCTGCGGGCATGCAGTCTTGATAGCCCTGCTCGCCTCAGATATCTCATGTTCTATTTCGCCGGGACCGCAATTGGACAGGTCCGGATGGGTCATCGTGTGATTGGCGACCTTGTGCCCTTCGGCGATCATTCGTTGGATGAGTTTCGGCCGCTCGGCTGCGTAAGTTCCGATAACGAAGAAGGTTGCGGGCGCCTGATGTTGCGCCAGCACGTCTAGAATCTCAGGCGTACAGAAGGGATGAGGTCCGTCGTCAAATGTCAGATAGATGCTCGGCCGGTCGGTGGCGTCATCGCACGCATTGGGCATTTCGTATAAGCAATCGAGTTGCGTCATAGCTCTGGCCCGTTCCGATCGATTACCGTGCCGGCAGGCCAATCGGAGATGGATCTTCCAATCGGCAGGACGATGACAAGCGCGTCGTCAATGCGTGTGGGCGGCTTGTCGAGGCGCGCCTCCGGTAGAGTGGACGACACACGAATCCCCGATAAGATCGTTACCGGACCGTAACGGCCGAACCTTTCGATATGCTTTTGCAATGCGGGCCGAACGGTGCCGAAAGCAAATGGAACGGCGAGTTCGCGCAATACAGGAAGCATGGCGTGAACTGAATGCCCGATCCCCAATCCCTCGAGATCCGGACGTACGCCATATAGTCCGAGCTCACCCACCAACTGATCAATTGCGCCAATTTTAATAAATCGGCGCAGCAAGCCCAGATGAGCCGCGACACCATTAGCATCATAGGCGATGAGACGAAGTTCGGGCCTTGCTCCCGCCCAGCTTCGACTGCCCTCGAATGGTTTTGCATTAAAGGGCCCGGTTGGCCCATAGGTCATCCGAAAGAAGTCGGCGAGCTCGATATGCTCGGCGAGTTCCAACTCGTTTTCCCAGCACAGTCTCCACCGCACCTTTGAGCGCATGCAAAGACCTCCTTTTTCCTGCTGTAGTTCTGAGGGAAACATCGTGTGATTGCAGCAACTGCTCGTCTACCCACGTCATACGCCCCAGGCGGTCGCAACGGCATACAATCGTTATAGTAGAACCTTTCTATTTCGCTCGCGTCTGAGATGATCAACTCTCTGAATACTTCCGACCGTCGTCGGTCGTTCGTAAGCTTACGCCGATGTACTCGTCTGCTAATCGACATACTTGTCAGGTTATCGACATTTTCCTCATGCACCATCATGCCGAATCGGTAAAATTGATTGTTTGGATGGCAACCATCCACATCTTGAATGAAGGAAAAGATGCGCTTCAAAGGACTGGACTTAAATCTTCTCGTCGCGCTCGACGCATTGATGACCGAGCGTAACCTGACGGCCGCGGCACGCAGCATCAATCTCAGCCAGCCTGCGATGAGCGCTGCTGTGGGCCGATTGCGTGTCTATTTCGAGGATGAACTGTTTACGATGAATGGTCGCGAACTTGTCCTGACGCCGCGTGCGAAGGGCCTTGTTTCGGCCGTACGTGAAGCCTTACTCCATATCCAGCTTTCGATCATTTCCTGGGAGCCGTTTGATCCCTTTCAGTCGGATCGCCGTTTCAGGATCATTCTTTCCGATTTCCTCACACTCGTGTTTATGGAAAAGGTCGTGAAGCGTGCTGCGCGGGAAGCCCCAGGCGTGAGCTTCGAATTCCTGCCCCTCGCCGATGATTACGACGAGCTTTTGCGCCGTGGCGAAGTCGATTTTATCATTCTCCCGGACGTGTTCATGCCAACTGGACATCCTCGAGCGAAACTGTTTGAGGAAAGGCTCGTATGCGTGGGCTGTGGCAGGAACCAAGAGCTATCACAGCCGCTTACATTCGACAGATACATGTCCATGGGGCACGTCGCGGCCAAATTCGGGAATTCACGAAGACCATCAATCGAAGAATGGTATTTGCTCGAACACGGTTTTAAGAGACGTATCGAGGTCGTCGTGCAGGGCTTCAGCATGATCCTGCCCGTTCTGTCCAATACCAATCGCATAGCGACCGTGCCGTTGCGACTGGCGCAACATTTCGCAGAAGTTTTGCCCCTTCGGATCATGGACCTTCCACTGCCGCTTCCCCCATTCACAGAGGCCGTTCAATGGCCTGCGCTTCAAAACAGTGATCCGGCGAGCCTATGGATGCGCGGGATTTTATTACAGGAAGCATCGCGCCTTGCCCTCCCGTCGGCAGAGCATTGAGTGGATGCCAGCAATGTTGCTGGAGCCCATCTCATGCGGATACTCGCAAGATCGGCTTAGAGTTTATAGGGAAGAGAGGCCATCGAAGCACCTGGCTTTCAACGGATCTGGCAAGTCGGCGAACGGTGCAAGGCAGATTGGCAGGAATGTCTTTGATGCCGTCGATAGAACGCCAGTTTAAAATAACAATGTGTGTGAACTTGTACCGCCAGCAGGTAAACATTCTGGTCAGCGGTAATGTGCTTGGTGGTGCAAAAGGGGTGGAATACACGCATATCGAAAAGTACCGGTACGGCTTAGCCACACTTCTGGTGCGGCATTCCACACTCCGTTACCAGCCATGCGAAAACCGCCAATTGATAGACCGACGTCGTCGAAAACTATGCCGATGCCCGTTGGATGCTTCACCACACTGGAGAGGCATTGCGATCATTTCTGTCTCAGCTGAGCAGCAATCATGTCGCGACTGGCGTTATGGATCAGCAGCGTTTCGTAAAAAACCGTCAGAATGTTTTCCGCCAATTCCGTATCCAAGTGTTGCATACGAAGGACAGTCACCTTTCGCTCCTGCCGTGAAACCTGTTCTTCACTTTCGGCAATATGGCGATTTGCGATATCAAGGTCGGCTTGAGTGAATATCATTTTGGTTTCTCCCTGAGATCGGCATCCCTGGGAAGTGGCACTCGCACTGAAGCGCTTCCCTGTGTTCCGTCGGAACCCAGTTCATCGCGGTTCGGAAGAAACGAAGATGACGCTACACTGGTGGACGCTACCAGTGACGCTCGAAACGCGTCGGGTCGGTCAATATCTTACCATAGGTAGTGCGGACAAAGCAGCAGAATACATGTTCGAGGAGTGGCCGGGAAATGTCACGATGGATTTACTTCAATTAGCGCAACGCATTTCGGTCATTTGCTGCCGTCAATTTGCTTACCAATTGCGATTTCGACACCATTGCGGCATTCAGGATCGCCTACTGTCTGGCCATCATTTTGGCCGCAGGTCTCGCCTATGCGACCTAACAAGCTGAAAACATCTCGCAGAGTCTCTTCGTCCAAGGTCCGCAACTTTTCGATTGAGGCCAATAGCAGAACCGCTTTTGCTTCAGTCCCACCCCAGAGATGGGGTGCTGCTGGCGCGATAATTTCCTCCGGAGTGGCGTCCAGAACCTCACAGAGATGAATTAGCCGGCATACCGTCAGGCGGGAGATCTTATTTTCGTAGCGGCCGTAAACCTGTTCGCTCAGCCCAAGCAGGGGCGCAAGTTTCGATCGAGGCAGTTTTCGTCTGTCGCGGGCGCCGCGAAGACTGGTGCAGATCTGTTCTTCCAGTTCGGCGCTAAGCACAATTCGCCCATCAAAAGGCTTCCGATAGACAGGTTTGTCTATGCGTGGGTCAACGACCTGCTGTAAACCGAGTTCTTTAATCCATTGCTTCAAAGATGGACCTGCCATTGCTGAGACTGAGGGTTAACGCGCAAGATCTCTTTTATACGGAAAAACGTTAAGGTTAAAACCTGTAACGTTGCATTTTTGATCATTTTTGGCGCATCTTTCTATCAAGCGAATTCGTCAAACGTGCACTAATTTCGCATATTATTATTGTTTTTCAATACATAATTGAAATCGGCACTGGTTTCTCTTGGTGCAAGAAAAAACACAATCGCACCAAATTGGCTATCGCCAGGTTACGCACCGCACTGGCATGGCGTTCCCGACCGATCCGATATCGTGAGAAACGCATCAATGCGATGTCTAGAATCTGTAGGGTGGTTTTCCTGTGGTTTTTGTTCACTGCGACCCCGAAGCGGCTCTCTGTCGCTTAGGTCTGATGATCGACATGCGGGAACGCGAGATAGGCCATCAGCCTCAGAGGGGATCGCCGAAACCCGTTCATAGATCGGCTCCTCCAGATCGTGTTTTTTTGAGGTCACAAGTCGGGACGGGCGATCGGGTTATCCAGCGCTCTCCACGCGTTACGCTTACTGAAAATTGCATACTCAGCTCAAAAAATGAGTCGACTGACATAATGCTTTCCATTTTTTTGCCGAAAAAACGCAAAATATATTTGGCTCACCTTCAAGCGTTCTCACTAAAGGTATCCTATGAAATACCAGCTCGATTCAACTGATTTCAGTACAAATCTTTAGAATTTCAGCCGACCCGGAAAGCTGTCCAGATTGCGAAACACGTGCCAAATCGGCGCGTACGGCAATTTACAACGCCCTATGAGAACAGCATATTGCGTCGCGCCGCCGCTATCTATGGTTGGTATCACAGCTCTCCCTTCTCCCTCATCTCTGTGGGCACGAGATCGCTTCAAATAGGAGGCTAAAGCAAATGAAAAATATCGTGTACGTGTTAGAGTCGGATACCGCCCGTTTTGGGGCGGTTGAGCTTCAGGATGGAAGCATTGCTCCGATCTATGACTTGATTGGTAGCAGGCTAATCGAGATGATCCGCTTTGACGATATGCACTCGCTGTTCGTAGATGAAGAAGCGTTGCGTGATGGGCTAACCGCCTTTACAATCTTTGATGGCTGTCCAAAGCCTCTGGCGGGGAAAATTGTCCTTGTGGGAGGCGACTGCGGACAACCTTATCGTGCCCCATTGATCACGATTGCGGATGCGGCGGCACGCTTCCGATGTTGCCGGCCGGTGCTCGATCCAGTCTTTGCCACGGCCGGCGATATGACGCCAAAGGGTCTTATAGTTGCCGGGGCACTGGCAAGCTTGCAAGTCCGCATTGATCGTCGCTCTCCCGTGCTCGAAGAGAGCGAAAATCGCGGTTTGATACAATAAATCCGACCGCCACGCTCGCGAAAGATCGCGCGGGCATGGCGGCAAAAGCTTAGGTATTCGGTTTCAACTCACTCACTCATTTGCCAGGCGGCAACCCCTTAATGAATTTGCTGCGGTGGCGCTGCCGCTAAATAGGCTGGCAGATCTCAGGGAACTCCGGAAAACGCGCGCACCGTTTGCAGGTCTGAGATGGCGATCCAACGCACCTCGGGTAATCATTGCTCCAGGAGATCAGATCTCAAAACCCAAAATGAGGGGATGGAGTTTACGTCGACCACGCACGGCACAATCCTCCCGCCTCTTGTGATAGCCCCCGGGTCGATGATGACCAGCTGGGAAAGCGGGCTGTCGCTATTCATCCAGCCATCCACGTTTCGCACGCTGATCCTCAACGTCAAGTACGGGAGGAGCATTGCGTTTTCGGTCAAGCGTCATTGGCTCCATGTCCGAGCATCGGCCAATTTGAGAATTTTGTCCGTAAGGCGAACCAAATTTGATCGGTCGAAACGGTATCGAAATGGCATTTAGACTTTCAAAACAATTAATAAAATCAATGCGTTAGTTTAGTCACTATCCCGCTGCGACCTCAAGTAGCAGCTCAAACTCGTACATATCTTGCGCCAAATTGATTTGTTGGGATATGCTTTTCGCGTATCGACCGCAAACATCCCGACGCGTGCGTCGGGTCTGAAATGGAGAGAAAAAACCGGCCAGAAAAAGAAAAACCGCTCCCGAAGCAATCCGGAAGCGGGTCTGTAAGAGAATAAATTAGCCAAAACCTTTGTCGCAGACCCTTCCTTCCTTGTCAACAAAAAACATCACTTTGGTGAACGGCGGAGCTTTGCCTGGTCCCGAACGGAGACGAGGACATGGAAGATATGACCACCTGCCAACGGCCGGTCGGCCGTAAGATAACGCCCCAAAGGGCTGAATTCCGGCGCTGGGCAAAATCGGCAGAAATCGGAATGGTGACGCGTGCCCAATTGGCTGTGCTTGCTCAAAATCTGACCTGCACAGGCCTGATAAATGGAACGGAAAGCCATCTGTTGCTAATATTGATCAACACCGCCCCCGCCGATACTTTCGATACGTCGGGGCGGCCAATCGTGTTCAAATCGAACCGACAATTGGCATTTGAGGTCGGGCGTTCGGCCGGCCGGGTCAGTCGAATGCTTTCCAAGCTTTTCGATCTGGGTTTGATCACGATGCAGGACAGTGGAAACTATAAGCGATATCCCGTCAGAAACAGCGATGGCGTCATAACGGATGGATGCGGGGTCGATCTTCGAATATTGGTCCTGCGATATGGCGAGCTTACTCGCCTCGTAAAAGACATCCGAGCGGAGAAGAGGGCGACCGAAGCTGCCTTGCGACGGTACCGAGGCGCCTTGCGCAATATCCGTTGTGCCCTCGCTGCTGTCGCTGATGTAAGTGCAACAATGCGCCAACGCATTGCCGACCGGGTCGAGCGCATCAGCAATTATATCGGAATTGCTGCCAAAGCATCCAACCGGATGCTGCGTCGTGCGACTGTCCTTCTTGAATGGTCTATGGACCGACTGATGCGGCTTGACCCGCGACCTCAAGACCAACTCGGCGCAGGGAAAACGACATGCGTGCCTGTCGAAAACGACATGCAGAAACAGACTACACCTCCTTATCAATCAAAACGTAGTAGTAATGTTCGAGAGGGTTCGGCTCATGTCGGACAATACAGTTTTCCAAAAGCCAGCGCCGCCAGCAGCTCGGCTTTTGAAGAAACCGCGACCCTTTGGCGAGGCTCAGTCAGCGAGCGAGAACCTCAGCGGCAGGCTCTAATCGCGCTTAAGGATGTCTTGCGGGCGGCCCCGGCCCTCGCGGAGCTTGGATGCACTCCCAAGAGCTTCCAGGAGTTTGTTCGGCTGACTCCGATGCTGTGCCGCTTCGTCGGGATCTCAGAGGATGCCCGCCGTGGCGCCGTGGAGGCAATGGGCGAACAGCAAGCAGCGGTGGCGGTGGCAGTTATTCTGGAAAAAGCAAATCGGCAGGAGGTCAGTTCGCCCGGCGGATATCTGCGCGCAATGGCCGAGCGCGCAGCCGCGGGCAGATTGTATCTTACCCGCTCGGTCTTCGGTCTGGCGGCTCGCCGCGACCTTGAGCAAAGCACTCGAATGGCCGGGCAAACTTAACTGGTGGGTCACGCTCTTAAGCGGTGCAGCGTTCTAGTCGACACTGTTCATGCGCCACGATCAAAGTGAGCGACGATGTCGGCGCATGCGGTGACCGACCGGAAAACGAGTGAGTGTGAGGTCCAGGATTCTATAGTTGTGGCGCTGGTTCCTTTAAAAAGATGATCATGAAAACCACTTTGCGGCGAGATCGCGGTGAAGACCGACGCTTTCCGTTGCCGGAGTGCCTACCAGACAGCCAAGCTTACCTGCGATTGATGTCTCATTAGCTCCCGTTATCTTGAGGCACCATACGCTTCAGCAGCCGAACGAGATCGCGCTTTGCCTCGCTCGGAAGGGTTCTGATAATTCGGTCCAGAGTGAGACGATCCTCGGCTTCCTCAGGCGTGCGCCCCCAAAGATGGGGCGCCGCTTCAAAGAGCATATCTATGGGCATAAAGCCGAGAATTTCACAGAGATGGATCATTCGGGTGACCGTCATCCTTGAAAACGCCCGCTCGTAACGTCCGTACACGGGTGTCGACAGACCGAGCATTGGCGCAAGATCCGCGCGAGCGAGGCCCTCGGCCTCGCGCGTTTTTTTTAAAAATGCGCTGATCAGTTCTTCCATATCTCCTAGCGTCGCAACTTTCCCGTCAAAACCGGGCTTGCGGTAGATCGGCTTGTCGACTTCCGGATCGGTGGTATCTACGAGGCCTCTCGCACTTTTGTAACTTTCTAGATCTTGCGTCACCGCCTGTCCCTACTTTTCAACAATCGCCGGTCAGCGTGGATCGCCGTGGACGGACTTGAACTGCTTGCCTTTGCCCCTTTGAGGTCGTCTTCTGTCCGTTCCGAGGGGAACATTGTCAGGTTATAACAACTTTAGAGAGCTTAGCCAATTTGCTTCAGTAATCCGATGCACGATGAAGTCAAATCACGGCTGCGAGATCGGCGATCTAATTTAATCAGCGACAAACGATTGCTCGCTGGGACCATTTTCAAACCACCACGATCCCCTTGAAATTCAGCGAGAATTCGCGAATACATCCTTCAAGCTCCTTTATGAAGTCAGCGGCAATCGTCATTGGTTCCGATGTGAACGGCCGAGCCAAGGGTCGGCGCATCTTCGTGTCCGCTTATATCCCATTTGGTTAGCAGGAAAAGTAGGACCGTACCCTGGTGATGATTTTCCCAGAGAGCCTTATCGGCTATCCCTCTCCGGTTGTTGCGTAAAACCAAGCGATTTGTGATGGCCGGCTTGCTCGCGCGAAGCGGACGGGATAGTGCCTGTCTTTAAATGACGGAACCGGTCGTCGAGCGCATCGTAAAGCTCGCAGAGCGTCAAAGCGAAAGGCTTACTGCGGCTTTCTGGGGGCTGGGCGGCAATCAGGGAAGCGCTCGTCTTCTCTGGTAGGTCTCGGCCATGCGGTGCCCGATTGACGCGTCAAGAATGCCCGGATTGAATCGGGGCTCGGCCTTGAACCCGACTGAATCGCGCGCCGGATCGGCATCCCCGCGCCACTGGCTTGACGATGCCGAGACGCTCAGCGGACGTGCGGCGAAGGCCGCTGAGGCTGCCGTTGAGGGCTGCGGCATCGTTCGTAACGACACCGCGCTGACCCTGCTCGCACACCGCATCGGCCTTCGAAATAGCAGGTGCGATCGATCTTGCCGGGACATGTTCCGGCTTCCGCTACGCTCGCGGACGGCGCTGTTCGCAGGCAGGGACGACAGGCCATGGTGGCGGCCAATAATCTCAGCCACCGGATCAATCCAGCCGAAGGGCGACCTCTTTTCTTTTCCAGACGCCGCCGGCGCCGGCGTCTTGAGGCCATTAGGCAATACGGAGAAGCCATTCTCGGTTTGGATCTCGCGGTGGACGACAGCCGCTACGATCTGATCTCCTTCCTGTTGGGGGCAGCACCTGGCCCCTCGCTCCAGGCATGGTGGCGGAGGGTTTCCTGATGATGATGCGGGACGGTCGTGCCGTTCAGGCCAATGCCCGAATGTCCGATGTCGTTACCAACGGGATCGGCATCGATCCACAAAACTCCTGCTGACAGGCTCTGAAGCGCGCCTGACGGAAGGTGACCGTCGTTTACGGGCCACGCCATCAGTTCCAGACAAGGACCTGAAACAAGTTGACGTGGGCCCGCAAGACAATGTCCCAGATGAAATGACACGCGGGCGCAAATCGCGATTTTCCGCCCGAAGGCCGCAACGTCCTGCATTGCACAGGTCGCGCCGAGCTAAGATAGTCCGGCAACATGGCCACAGAGCGAACGAAGTGCATCAGGCTTCCGAATGTCGACCATTCGCGCATGTCGCAGGCTGATTATGCTTTGTTCCTTCAACTCGCTCATGGCACGCGATACCGTCTCGATCGTCAAGGCGAGATAGTCCGCAATGTCCTGCCGCGACATGGCCAATCTAAACTGCCGAGTGCCTCCCAGGCGCTCGCAGAGATCCAACAAAAATGTGGCCACCCGTTCAATCGCAGACTGCCGTCCGATAAGCAGAAGGTGTTCCTGAGCACGTTCCATAGCTTCAAGAGCAAGTGCAAGGAGTTCCGGCAAATGCCGCTGCTGAGCAAGGCCCTGTTCAAACGCCACTATTCTTGTCAGGGCGAGCGCTTCGGCAAAGTAACGATGCTGAGAGCCAGCTTCGAAGCCGAACATTTCCCCCGCGACATGGAAGGAGACGACCTGCCTCCCCCCGTTGGAAAGGATGCGACATACCCGAACAGCTCCGGTAGAAACCCGATAGCACTTATCGGCGCTCCCGCCCTGGGCGTATATCTCTTGGCCGCGCTCATATGTGACGGCGATGTGCGCTCCCCCAATTTGCGGCCCCACAATTTTCGTCGGCGAGGTCCAAGGCTGTGCTGCGGGCATGAATTTCGACTGCATCTGGTATTCCCCATGTTCCGGGGCAAGATTGCCGGTTCTTATGGGAGCGATAAATTCGGTTTTATCACTAAGGGTAAACACTTAACCGGCATCTCGTGCGAATTGCCGGCGATTTATTCCGATCCCTTTCGAAGGGTGTTCATCACTAGAGGCAGCAGCTTGTCGTCGTCATAAGAAATCGTGGCGCCGCCCGGTCAGAAAATAATGCGGGCGAGTCTTTCGGCAAAGACGTCTCGACGCGCAGGATGGGCCCGCTAAGTCCGCGAAAGCGCCTCCAAAGTTGCCTTCGATTATATAATCCCGTCATCGAGCAATGACGATCAATTTAGAGTTTTTGGGAAAACAGATGCCATGACGACCCTTCCCGTTCGCAAGGTTACGGCAGGACCCCGAATGCGGCGAGATCAACACTACGAAGCTAGAAGGGCCCCATCTCCACCGCAACAGCCATACGAACCAGATGCGGGATGCTTTTTGCTCTCATTTTCGACATGACGCGGGCGCGATGAACCTCCACCGTGCGGCGGCTAATATTCAGATCATGTGCAATCGACTTGTTCGGAAGGCCGACCACGACGGCAAGAAGCACTTGGCGCTCCCTCTCGCTCAAGGTTTCGATGCGCGCTTGAATGGCAAGGCTCTCGTCGACGTTAGCGCCATTAACATGTAAATGGTCCGACGCTCGTTCGATCGCCTCAATGATAACGGCGTCTTCGCAGGGTTTCTCTATGAAGTCGACCGCACCGGCTTTCATCGCCTCAACTGCCACCGGCACATCGCCATGTCCGCTGATCACGATTGACGGAATTGAGATCTTTTTCACGCTAAGCTGACGGATGAGATCTATACCTGACATCTCTGGCATTCTGAGATCCGTAACAAGAATTCCGTTGTGGATGCCCGGCGCAAAGGAAAGAAACAAGGCTCCCGATTGATGCACCTTGACGGCATAGCCGTTCATGGTCAGCATGAAGGCAAACGATTTGCGCGCCGGCTCTTCATCATCGACAATATGGATCGTATAGTCAGTCGGTTTCACACGTTTGTCCTTCCGTATAGGCGGGAAGCGTGAACTGGAAAGTAGCTCCGCCAGCCGCGTTTCTTGAGACCGTCATTTCACCTCCATGGGCCTCGACAATACGTTTCGAGATCGCAAGGCCGACACCCATTCCACTTGGCTTTGTCGTGACGAATGGCTCGAAGAGCTCCGCGGCAATTTCTTCCGGAATGCCTTTGCCGGTGTCTTCCACGATAACGGCGACTTCATCCTCCTGCGTGGGCATCGTGCGGATCGTAAGCTCACGATGCTCGACGTGGCGCATAGCTTCTATGGCGTTTCGCATCAAATTAATGATGACCTGTTCGACCTGAACACGATCGACCATCACCATCTCGGCGCCGGGCACGTATTCGAAGACAGTCCTGACGCCTTTTTCTCGGGAACCTACAAGCGCAAGGACGCCTGCTTCCTCCACCAGCGTGCGGATATTTTCGAGGCCCTTTTCCGTTTCACCTGTCGTGACGAACTCTCTGAGATGTTTGATAATTTTTGCCGCTCTAAGGGACTGACGTTCAATCTCCTGCAAAGCGTTTCTCATGACCGTTGGGACATTGTTGTCCATGTCGCTCAAGAGCTTCGTACACCCGAAAGCGTAATTTGCGATCGCCGACAGCGGTTCGTTCAGCTCATGCGCAAGGGCGGATGCCATTTCGCCCATTTCGCTCAGGCGGGCCAATCTTGCCAATTCCGCCTGGATCCGCTGCTGGTGAGCAGCAGCCTCTTCCCGCTCCGTAAGGTCTCTTAGGAAGCCGATGAAAAATAAGCCACCACCCGATTCCAGCTGGCTCGCGGTTAACTTGAGGGGAAACGTCGATCCGTTCTTCCTGCGTCCGACAACTGCTTGATCTGCGAGAACGCGCTTTTCGCCCCTTCCAAGTTGCCGTTGCATATGGCTGCCGTGGACGGCGCGAAAAGGATCAGGCATCAGCAGTCGCAGGTTCGCGCCAACGAGCTCTTGTTCTGCATACCCGAACTGCCGCAAGACGGCGGCGTTGAAGGACACAATTTTACCGTCGCGGGTCGTGATCACCATCGCATCGGGCACTTTGTCCAATATCGATGTCAGATGCGCAGTGGGGGCAATCTCACTCTCGATGATGGCATGTCTCGTCGCCTGCAACACCTCTCCCAGACAAGCAATCAGAAGCACCGCAACGCCAAAGGAAACCAGTTCAAAGACCGTCGCGTAAGCCGCATCGCTCAGCCGCTGAACAAGGACATCAGCGCCAAGCGACATGCCCGCCGCTAGAGAAATCGGCTTTCCGCCGCCGATGATTGCGACCACGAGAATAGCGGGAATGAACGGCAATAGGGTAAGATCGTCGCTGGTGAACTGCGACAGGGCCAATCTCAGTGCGAGGACGCCGAATGGAGCAGCGGCGGCGACACTATAGGCGACGATCGGTCTGCCCCGCCACCGGACAAGCATCCAAGCGAGCCCGCCAGCGCCTTGTGAATGCATTTTGTGATCCACCAGGGAAAAAGGTACTGTCATCATGCCGAGCATCTCGCTGGCAGATCAAAACTAAGCTGAACTCTTTTCATCGAGTATGCTGCGCCTCCTTTGCCTCGGCGCCGCGATTTTGAAAATAATTCAAAGAAATCCGTCGCGCTCTTTGTTGAAGATCAAAGAGCCATGCAAAGCGTGTGCCTAGAATGGCCGCATTCTAGCCAGTACTCCGTAGAAGGATTTCGCATGCAATCGGCACTTATTGAAAAATACGGCGATGAGCGCCTACCCCGCTACACTAGCTATCCGACATCGCCGTGTTTCTCCCCCAACGTTGACGATAGCACTTATGAGAATTGGCTTAGCGCTGTCTCGCTGGAGAAAGCGGCATCGCTTTACGTGCACATCCCGTTTTGTCCGTCGATATGCTGGTATTGCGGATGTCACACCACGAATGCGCGCAATAGCCGACCGATCGTCGACTACCTGCGAATGCTGCGCGAGGAAGTACGCCTCGTGTCCGCAAGGACCGGGGCGCCGGTTAGGATCGACCATCTGCATTTTGGTGGAGGAACGCCAACGACCATCGGGCCGAAGAAAATGTTTGAGCTTATTGAGCTTCTGCACAAGCAGTTCGAGTTCACCGGTTCGGCCCAAATCGCGTTGGAGATCGATCCGAGGACGCTAGATCAGGAGATGGCGACGGTTCTCGGGGAAGTAGGGGTGCACCGTGCTAGTATCGGGGTACAGACCTTTGATCCGACGGTCCAAAGGGCGATCAACCGCACCCAAAGTAAAGAACAGACAATGGAGGCGGTTTTTAAGCTGCGCCGGGCGCGCATCGCCAGCATCAATTTCGATCTTATGTATGGCCTGCCAAACCAGACGGTTCAATCCTGCATCGAAACGGCCAAGGCAGCGATCGAGATGCGGCCGGACCGTTTCGCAGTCTTCGGTTATGCGCATGTACCTTCCTTCAAGAAGCATCAACGGCTAATCGACGAAGCCGCTCTCGCCAATGCGCAAAGCCGTATTTCCCAGGCAAAGGCAATTTCGGAACACCTTGTTGCGGCAGGCTACCGCCGCATCGGGATCGATCATTTCGCCAGGCCGCACGACAGTTTAGCAACCGCGCAGACAGACGGGCAATTGCATCGCAACTTTCAGGGCTATACGACCGATGCTTGTGAGGCACTTATCGGCTTGGGTTCGTCAGCTATTGGCCGCATGCCAGGCGGCTATGTTCAAAACGAGGTACTTCCCAATCGTTACGGAAAGCGGATCGCATCCGGCCGCTTGGCCACAACGAAAGGCTGGCGCTTGTCGGCCGAAGATCGCCTGCGGGCAAGTATCATCGAACGCCTGATGTGCGACTTGCAGGTCGACGTCCCGGCGTTGGCCGTCACATACGGTTTTGACCCACACGCGCTTCTTAACGGCAACCCCAGGCTCTCGATGCTCGAGAGCGACGGAATAATCGAAAACGCGGGCGGCATCATTCGTTTGCGAGAAGACGGGCGCTTCCTGATCCGCGCCGTTGCAGCAGCTTTCGATGCCTATGTGAGGGAATCGGGGCGCCATTATAGCAAGACGGCCTGAGGTTTCTCTTTGCAACAATGCAACGGGAGCCCTTCGGCATGTTATACCGCCGGCAAACCATCTCGTCTTAAGCGACTTGCCGGCCGGCTGGATGAAGAGTTGTTAACAGCCATCTTGCGGGATACCACAGATGAACGCAGATGGAACTCAATACTAATTGGCCGCAGCTCTTCGAGCGAGAGCCATAACGTAGTCATCTGCGATGTCGGCCAAGGTCAAAGCGACCTCCGGCTCCTTCCAACCGGCAGCGACGGCCGTCAGCACGAATTCACGGAATGCCACGGAAAGCACCTCCTCGCCCTCGATGACGCGATATGGATTATTCGCGGCATGTTGAGGGGCGCTGATCTGTATTGTTGTGGGTAGATGAGGTTCCATGAGACGTCCCCTGAAGGTTGACTTGTTGTAGACCTGTCCTGCATTTCTCTCTTAACTGCACTGCGATTATGCTTATTTTCTAAAAGATTAACCGTGACGTGTCGTTAGCCACGCATCCCGAATTTTGCCGCAGCGTCCATTTTGTTTGCTGGTTCAAAATTTTTTCGTTTCAGGCATGGGTGCAGTGTCTCGGCGCTTCGGCTCCCAATGCGCGATGTTGTTTAGGGCACCTCTAGGCCTCTTTACTCCGATCCATCGCCTGGTTCAGCTTAGGATTCGCATGCAATAGAGTATCCCTCACCACTGCAGCACTATCCGCCCCGTTCTCGAAGACCGGCGACGCGTTCCACAGTCAGCCGACGATCACCACAAGCGCTATGCTGCCGATTCGCGCCTTCGATCCCCGATGCGATCAAGACTCTGCGGCGCGCGTGACCGCATGGGCTAGGACGGCTGGCGAGGGATAGCGGGCGGTGCCGAGCAGCAGGGTGACCCAATCTGGCTTCCATAGAGATCGAGCACGATCAGCCTCCTTGCATGGGTGTCAGTATCTCGATCCTGTCATAGTCGGCGAAAATATGTTCGTCGCGATCTTCGCGATGAACCAGTTCGCCGTTGGCGGCTGTTGCCAGCCAGTCGCCTTCATGGTCGAGTGCGGCCAAAAGCTGCGAAAGCGTCTTAGCGGCGATGGACTGCGTTTCGCCATTGATGATCAGGTGCATTGGAAACTCCTTTGCTTCGTCCGATCGGAAAAGACGAGATCGGCCGCTTCGGCCGCCATTGTGGGCGCCAGCAGAAAACCGTGGCGATAAAGGCCGTTCACGTGGATGACTCTGCCGTCCCGCATCACGCGCGGAAAATTGTCGGGAAAGGCCGGGCGGATGCCGGCGCCAGTTTCGACCACGGTGGCGTCCGCAAAGGCCGGATGCAGTGTATAGGCTGCGTTCAGCAGTTCCATCGTCGAGCGTGCGGTGATCGCCCCGTCGAATTCCGTCTCGATCATCGTCGCCCCGACCATAAACAGGCCTTCGCCGCGAGGGACGACATAGACGGGAAAGCGAGGATGCAGCAGGCGGATAGGCCTGGCGAGCATGACCTCCTCTGTATGCAGATAGAGCATTTCGCCGCGCACGCCGCGCAGATCGCGACTTTGCCCGATGCGGGCAGCACCGGTGCAATCAACGATATCTGGGAAATCGTCTTCGCTCACATCATCGCTAGTAAAGACGACGCCTGCTGCCGACAGCAGCTCTTTCAACGTCCGTAGCGCCTGACGGGGGTTCAGATGAGCTTCATGTTGGAAGAACAGACCCCTGCGAAAACGCTGTGCAAGGGCGGGATCCAGCTCGGCTATGCCATCTTCGTCCAACCATTCATACCCAGACGTACGGGCCGCAAAGCGGCCGAGTTCGCCCGAATCCCGCTGAGGTGCGGCGACCAGTGTCCCTTTATGAATGACTTGGCCGGGCAGGACGGCATCCCACCATTCCACGGCCATTTTCCCCAACGTCATTACTCTCTCGTCGGCGTTTACCCGCTCGCACCAGGGCGCCAGCATGCCGCCGGCGAGCCAGGATGCAGAGCGCCCGAATCCAAGATGCGGGTCGGAGACTGTTACGTGAGCGCCGCGCGCGCACAGTTGACGTGCTACTGTTAGGCCGGCAATTCCGGCGCCCTTAACGAGAACCCGCAATGTCATGCTCCCATAGGCATATAGAGATCGCCCCCTTACGGGCATTTGCGACTACGTAATCCAGCCCCTCCTTTTGCGCCTCGGCGTCGATGTCGTGCGATATTCGTACGAGCAGAATTCGGGCCGCACCTGGATACGAGGCTCAAGTGAACTCTTTGGGTGCTCGGCGGTGCTGTGACTTGCTTGCGAATTTGTCCATTTCTCAAGTTACTCCACTTCGAGTTGACCTTGATCTTCTCATAAAGTTGATGACCAAGTCGGCATGCACGTACCCAGCATCACTAACGCCAACGCCATCCAAACGCTGGTCGAGCCTTGGATGACGCAAGTCGCTAAACACCAAGCGATTTTATGAGGGCCTAGAAACGATAGGTTACGCCCGCGCCAAGCAGCCATGGATCGAGCCTGGCCTTGCCGCTGACGTTGGCCCCGCCGACGTTGGCGTCGAAATCAGGCCTTAGGAAGATCTTTTTGGCGTCGACGTTCACACCCCAGTGATCGTCGATCATATAGTCGAAGCCGGCCTGGAGCGCGACACCGAAGGAGTTCTTGACATCAAGGCTGCGAGCACTTTTTCCCGACTGGTTGTAAAACAGCGTATAGTTGAGGCCGGCGCCGACATATGGCCGAAAAGCGCCAAGGTCGGTGAAATGGTATTGTAGGGTGAGCGTTGGCGGCAGCAGCCAAGTCTTGCCGATCTCGCCGAGCGCTGAAATCGAGCCGCCGCCATGCACCTTAGCGTAGGTTGTGCCCAGGATGAGTTCAGCGGCGATATTCTCGGTGAAGAAATACGAGATGTCGAATTCCGGCACGACCGTGTCCGAAAAGGAAAGATCCGAACCCGGCAAGCCGTCGACGCGCCCAGAGTCAGTAGTGATCACACCAAGCGCGCGCAGCCGCATCTGCCATGGGTTTCTGTTGGCTGCCGCGGGAATGGGAGCCCTACTTGGTGGTGTCGTCAGATCGGCAGCGTGCGCGGTGCTCACGATACCCAATATTGCAGTAGCGATGATGACCCGTATGATGTCCTTGGAAGTCATTCTTGTCTCCTTCGATCTGAAATTCGTGAATCGAGGAGCAGTAACATCGGCTGGCACGTCAGGATTTGAGGCGGCTCAACTAAAGAAAATTGGACTGCCTGTCGCAGACAAACCCTGGCCTTGTGTGGCAATTTCGCAACGTTTCAGTCACTTGAATGACGTTTGGCATGAGACGTGTTGGATTATCCGGGCAGAAAGCCTCGCGCAATTCAACGCGGTTTCGAATCATCATTTCGGAAAAACCTCTTCGTGTAAGACCGTCTGTGGATTCCAGGCAGTTGGGAATTTAGCAGTTTCGTCGGGTCATCTGCACTGGCGCTTGTCGATTGTTGCGCCCCCTCGGGCGCATTATCCTCACTCACTAAGATGCGCCACGAAGCCCCTTCCAAATCATCATACTGTCCGCTCTTTAGCGACCACAGAAAGCCTCCCAGCCCGAGCGTACCCATGAACAATGCCAGCGGGATCAAATAGATCAGCATATTCATATGGACCCTCCTGCTGAGGCTGCATGTTTGCCATCATGCCTAAGTTGCTCCCGCCGATTCCAGTGGTTGAGTCGCAATGCATTCGTCACGACGATCAGCGAAGACGACGACATGGCGACGGCGGCGATAAGCGGCGTCGCATAGCCCGCGATAGCGATGGGAACAGCGAGCACATTGTAACCGATGGCAAGGGCGAAGTTCTGACGGATCAAAGCTGCCGCGCGCCGCGCGACGCAGATCGCCTCCGGAACCGCGTCGAGACGGTCATTCAGGAAAACCAGGTCTGCCGCCTGTCGGCCAATGTCGGACGCAGTCGCGGGAGCCATCGACACATGCGCCGCCGTAAGTGCCGGCGCATCGTTGATGCCGTCACCAACCATCATGACCTTGTTGCCCGCCTCGGCCAAGCGTGTGCACTCTTCCACTTTCTGTTTCGGATCCAATTCCGCAATCCAGCGATCCACATGCAATAGCCGCGCTGTCGACTCGACGACGGCTTGCCGATCGCCAGACAGGATCATCGTCTGCAGCCCTGCAAGACCGAGCTGACGAATGGCTACGGCTACTCCGGGGCGAAGCGTGTCTTCGAAATAGAATCGGGCAAGTGCGATACCGTTCCTCGACAGAACGACCTCGGAGAGCGAGTCATCCGCTTCTTTTTCTTCTCGGGGCGGGATCGAACAAGCGAACTCCATATGGCCGAGACGATATAGCCCCCTGGCGGTTTCGACTTCCAGGCCCGCGCCCGGTATCTCGACGACGCTGTCGAACCGTTGCCCCTTGCCGCCGGCACTCCGCAGCAACGCCTGAGAGAGCGGATGGCGGGAATGCGCAGCAATTCCGGCCGCGATCGCCCTTTCCTCCGACCCCACATCCACCATCTCGACGAGCCGCGGCTGGCCCATCGTCAACGTGCCGGTCTTGTCAAACGCGACGGCATCGATTTCCGCGAGACGCTCCAAAGCGGAGCCGTCCTTGATCATGATGCCGCGGCGAAACAGGTTGCCTGCGGCAACAACCTGGACGACCGGCACTGCTAGACCAAGCGCGCAAGGACAAGTGATGATCAGCACCGCGACGGCGACAAGCATGGCATGCTTCCAATCTCCACCAAGGGAGCCCCAGGCAAGAAAGGAAAGCAGCGCAAGTAAATGAACCGCCGGAGCGTAAAGGCCGGCTGCACGATCCGCGACCCTGCGATAGCGCGCCCTGCCTCCTTCTGCTGCCTCCATAAGGTTGATGGTTTCCGCAAGCAGCGAGTTTTGCGCCGTCTTCGTCGCGCGAATGGTCAATGACGCCATGAGGTTCATCGCACCAGATCTCACCTCCGCGCTGTTCGCGACAGCAACTGGTATACTTTCGCCCGTGACAATAGAGAGATCCAGCTCGCTCGTACCTGCGGTCACGGCGCCGTCGACGGGGATGCGTTCGCCGGCAGCGATGAAAACATGATCACCGATGCTGATATCTTCAATCGCGGTGTAGCGCTTGCTCCCATCGGCAGCTATCACCAGCGCGCCGCGTGGCGCAAGTCTCGCCAGGCTGTTGACCGCGGCTCGCGCCTTTTGCCGCATGATGTGGTCGAGCGTGCGGCCAATGAGCAGGAAGAACAGCAGCGACACGGAGGCGTCAAACCATGCATGCTCTCCGTGATGGATCGTCTCCCACAACGATACGGCATAGGAGAGCGTGACAGCGAGCGAAATCGGCACATCCATGTTGGTGCGCCCATTCTTCAAGGCATTCCAAGCCGATCGAAAAAAGAAACGGCCGCCATAAATTAGGGCCGGCGCTGTAATCATCGCGGAAATCCAATGAAACAGGTCTCGCGTTGCTGCATCTGCACCGGACCAGACCGATACCGAGAGCAGCATGATATTGGCTGCGGCAAAGCCGCAGACACCAACGGCCAAGAGCAATTGATTGCGCAGACTATTCGTCTGGGGCGCGGCGGGAGTGAAAATATGCGCCCGGTACCCGGCTTCGGTGATCGCGGACAGAATACCCGACGGATCGACGACAGCATTATCAAGGTGCTCGACATAGGTGCAACTGACCCGCCGCGCAGTCAGGTTGACCCGGGCGCGCGTTACATAGGGTAACCTGCATAAGGACCGTTCAATGGTCGAAATGCAAGCGCCACAGTGCATATCGGGAACGCTGAGGTCCAATTGACGAAGGCCCTCCCCCAGCGGATGGCTGGCGAGGACGATCTCCTCGGCACTGGCGCAGCTATTGCTCGTTGTCATGACGCTTTCCGCGTCCATCGTGCAGCAGGTCATTGTCCAAACTCCGCCGTGTCGATGCGCCTAGCCTCATGCATTACCGTGACACCGTCTCTGCGCGAGACGGTTTCCACGATCCAGTCGCCTCCCTCAATGCGATGTTTCGCTTCGAAATGGCCTTCGCTTGTCTTCGTCAGTGCAAGCGCGAAGTCCTCCCGGTCGCCCACGGGCCTTCTGAACGTCAGCGTCACGTCGTCAACCACCGCCGGCGACCCGTCACGGTTATGAATATCGTACTGAATGACATCGCGGCGCAGTAACAGATCGCCCGAAATGCCGCTGCTCGCCATAGCACGCATGGCGGCGGCCTTGCCGTTGAATTCCTGGCTTGCCACATAGGTATTTTCCACCACAAGCCCGCTCCAGCTCGTGGAAGCGAGAACTGCCATCGTCACGTTCACTCCGATCACCACGGCGAAGAACGCAACAATGACGATCAGCATATGGCGGCCGGTGAAGGGACCTCCGGTGATAACTTGGCTTCTCATTTCGGCGCTCCCGGCACGTTGAAGGCGGCCCGGTGCGTAGCCCGATCCGCATGATTTTCGTCCTCTATGACGAACAGGAATTCCTTGATTGTTTCCGGCTTGGCCTTTTGCGTGACGAACACTTTGAGCGAGGTGGCCGCGTCCGGATCCACATCGACAGTGAAGTGCCGGCCTTCCTCCTTCGAGAGTTCGGGGATCTTCATCGTCGCTCCCTCCGCGCCGTCCAGTCGGATATCGATTCTCCTCGGCATCGGCACCATATTGAGCACGCGAAGCGTATAGCCGTTGCGGATCGATCCATCGGACTCCAGGACATATTGCGGATTGCGGTCGTGAACCACGTTCAGTTCCAGCCGCTCCCGGAGCGCCAAATGCACGAGCATCGCCACCCCGATCGCTGCCCAAACAGCCGCATAGAAAAGAACGCGCGGCCTGAAGATCACGCGCCAGTTGAAGTGCTGGATATTCTCGATGAAGTCGCCATCGGCGTTTCGCACGAGATGCGGTTGCACAGGGCTCGCGCCACCATTCGTCGCCAGGTTCATGTTCGCGGCATACTCGCTTAGCGTCGCATAGGAGATCACGCCGCGTGGCTTATCGAGCTTATTCATCACACCGTCGCAGGCGTCGATGCACAAGGCGCAGGTGATGCATTCCATTTGCTGACCGTCGCGGATATCTATCCCCATCGGACAGACGGCAACGCAAGCGTTGCAGTCCACGCAATCGCCGGTAGCCAGGCCCGCCGCTTGGGCTTTTTTGGCGTGACGGGAGCGCGGCTCACCGCGCCAGTCGTTGTAGGTCACGACGAGGGAATTTTCGTCCAGCATCGCGCCCTGGATGCGGGGCCACGGACACATGTAGGTGCAGACCTGTTCCCTCATCAGCCCGCCAAGAATGTAAGTGGTCGAGGTGAGAAGGGCGACCGTGGCATAGGCGACGGCCGGCGCCTGGCCCTTGAATAAGGCAACAGCAAGGGATGGCGCATCCGCGAAATAGAAGATCCATACGCCGCCTGTGAGGACGCCGATAAGAACCCATATGCCATGTATGGCGACCCGCTTTGCAATCTTGTCCGGTGTCCAGGGACTCGCATCGAGTTTCATGCGCGCGTTGCGATCACCTTCGATCGCGCGTTCCACGACAAGGAAGACATCGACCCATACCGTCTGTGGACAGGCATAACCACACCATGCCCGCCCCACCGCCGACGTTACGAGAAACAGGCCAAAGCCAGCCATGACAAGCAGACCGGCCACATAGAAGAACTCCTGTGGCCATATCTCGATGAAAAAGAAGAAGAAGCGACGAGAGGCGAGGTCGATGAGAATCGCCTGGTCGGGCGCATATGGACCTCGGTCCCAGCGAATCCACGGAGAAAGATGGTAGATGCCGAGCGTGATCAGCATGATGATCCATTTGAATCGCCGGAACCGACCCTGCGCTCGCTTTGGAAACACTTTCTTTCGCGCGGCATAAAGCGGCTGACGGTTGCGCCGGACACCAACGTCGTCGGCGCCTGTCCGTTCGATGCGATCGTCACCTGTCATGGGAGCTATGGTGAGGATCATCGCATACCATCCTGTTGATGATCCTCATCCTGCATTTGACGAACCAAGCGTTCTCGACGCAAGTCCGGGAGAGAAAAAGCAAGCCTATCGGCTCAATCAAAAGGAGAGCCACACTCCGGGAGGGGGGTGTGGCCCGGAGGAACTACGAGCCACAGCACGAAGGGACGTCCTCCAGGCCCGGAGAATAGCAGCTTGCTAGCTTGCGATCGTTGAGTGAAATCAAAACGCTGCTAACTTTTTCAGTTCTACGAGCAAGTTTTCTGGCTGTCCGAACGCAACCGCATTGCGTAGAGAGACAAGATCGTGATCGACTGCTGACCGTATCGCCATCAGGCCATAAAGATTGTGATGCACGTGAATTCGTGATTTTTCTTTTCTATTTTCCACCGCCCAAGGAATGAACAAACACCGTCAACTCCTTCACGGTGGTTTCGCCCAGCCGGGCAGACCAAGCTGGCATAACGCCGTGTTTGGGCAGGGTCACCTGGCGGATGATCGCTTGCTCCCCTCGCCCCTTAAGCCAGATCGCGTCGGCGAGATTTGGTGCGCCAAACTCCTGTTTTCCCCTGTCGTCTTCGCCATGACAGACGGCGCAATTGTCGAGGAATACCTGCTTGCCGGCGTCGGCCGCTGCCGGATCGGAAACTGTGTTGGTCAAGGCCCAAATGTAAGCGGCTACCTGGCGTATCTGGGTGCGTTCGAGTACATCACCGAAGGCGGGCATCTCAGAGACATGCGTCTCGGGATCGGCATCGAAGCGGATGCCATGAGCGATTGTCTGTTGAATGGCGGGAAGACTGCCGCCCCATAGCCAATCGTCGTCGTTTAGATTGGGAAACCCCGGAGCGCCGGTGGCACCGGAGCCATGACACGGCGCGCAATTGACCTTGAAGGCCGAGGCGCCGCCTGCAATTGCAAACTCACGCAGCGTTGGGTCGGCATCGATTTCTTCAACGGATTTCGCGGCGATCAGAACATCGAGGCGAGCCTGCTCAATCTTGGCGTTGTTCATTTCGTGCTGCAGTTCAGCCCGGCTTGAGAACCCGATCAGTCCTTTGGTGGTATCCCTGATCAGGGGTATGGAGGGATAGGCGATGGCATAGCCGACGGCCCAGAGGATCGTGGCATAGAATGTCCACACCCACCATCGGGGCATGGGATTGTTGAGTTCGCGGATGCCGTCCCACTCATGGCCCGTTGTTTCGACGCCGCTGAGTTCGTCTATAGGTTTGTCCGACATCTCAATCGTCCTTTAAAGGTATGTCAGCGGCTTCGTTGGCGCCTTTTTTGCTGCCTGGCCGGAGCGTGAAGGCTATAGCCCCCACGAAAAACAAGGCCAGTGCGAGGAGCCCCCAACTGTCGGCGAAGTGACGCATTGCAGTGTATGTTTCCACGGAGGCACCTCAGCGATAGCCGGTGGCATCGTCGTAAGTCGAGAAATCAACCAGCGTTCCGAGCATTTGCAGATATGCGACGAGCGCGTCCACCTCGGTCAGCCTGGCGGCATCGCCATCGAAATCGCCGACCTTCGCTTTCGGATATCGCGCCAGCAGATCCGTCGTATTTGCGTTTGGATCGGCTTGCGCCCGCATGTCGGCTTCCGCATTCGCCAGCATGTCTTGGCTATAGGGTACGCCGACATCCTCGTTCGCCTTGAGATCCATGCCGATATCCTTAACCGTGACCTCCCTCTCCTTGAGAAAGGCGTAAGTAGGCATGATCGACTCCGGCACCACCTCGCGCGGGTTGGACAGATGCTGGACGTGCCACTCATTGGAATAACGACCGCCGACACGCGCCAGATCCGGTCCCGTGCGCTTCGAGCCCCACTGGAACGGATGGTCATACATGGACTCGGCGGCGAGCGAATAATGGCCGTAACGCTCCACTTCGTCGCGGAACGGTCGGATCATCTGGCTATGGCAGAGATAGCAGCCTTCGCGGATGTAGATATTGCGCCCGGCCAGCTCGAGAGGCGTGTACGGGCGCATGCCTTCCACCTTCTCGATCGTGTTCTGGAGATAGAACAGCGGCGCGATCTCGACGATGCCGCCAATGCTGACCACCAACAGCGACCCGACAAGCAGAAGGGTAGCATTTTTCTCGATGATCTGGTGTTTGGCGAGTATTGACATGTTTCTCTCACTCGGCGGCCTTGGCGATGAAAGCGCTGGGGATCGCGGCTTCGTCGCGCTGGCGGCCCCGGATGGTCATTGCGACGTTCCAGGCCATGATCACTCCCCCTGCCAGATAGAGAGCACCACCGACGGCGCGCAGAAGATAATAGGGGAACATCGCAGCCACGGTCTCTGCGAAGGAATAGACGAGGAAACCCTGACTATTGTATTCGCGCCACATCAGGCCTTGCTGGATGCCGGCGACCCACAGCACCGCGGCGTAGATAACGATGCCCAGCGTGGCGAGCCAGAAATGCCAGTTGACCATACGGAGGCTGTAAAGCCGCTCGCGCCCCCAGAGCTTTGGCGTCAGGTAGTAGATGGCGCCGAACGTGATCATGCCGACCCAGCCGAGCGCGCCGGAATGAACGTGACCGATGGTCCATTCGGTATAGTGACTGAGCGAGTTGACCGTCTTGACCGACATCATCGGGCCTTCGAAGGTCGACATGCCATAAAAGGCGATCGCGACGATCATCATGCGGATGATCGGGTCGGTACGGATCTTGTCCCAGGCGCCCGAAAGAGTCATCAGACCGTTGATCATGCCGCCCCAGGAAGGCATCCACAGCATCACCGAGAAGACCATGCCCAAAGTCTGCGCCCAATCGGGCAATGCCGTGTAATGCAGATGATGCGGACCAGCCCAGATGTACATGAAGATCAGGGCCCAGAAATGGATGATCGACAGGCGATAGGAATAGATTGGGCGGTTCGCCTGCTTCGGTACGAAATAGTACATCATGCCAAGGAAGCCGGCGGTCAGGAAAAAGCCGACGGCGTTGTGGCCGTACCACCATTGTGTCAGGGCACCCTGCACGCCCGAAAATAGCGAATAGCTCTTTGAGCCAAGGAAAGACACCGGCATCGCGAGATTGTTGACGACATGCAGCACGGCGATGGTGACGATGAAACTCAGATAGAACCAGTTCGCGACATAGATGTGCGGCTCCTTGCGCTTCAGGATCGTTCCCAAAAAGGTGACAAGATAGGCGACCCAGACAATGGTGAGCCAGATGTCGACATACCATTCGGGCTCGGCATATTCGCGAGCCTGCGTGATCCCGAGAACATAGCCGGTCGCGGCCATGACGATGAAAAGTTGATATCCCCAGAACACGAACCAACCGAGATTGCCGCCGAAGAGCCGGGCTCGGCAGGTGCGCTGGACGACGTAAAAGGAGGTCATTATCAACCCGTTGCCGCCGAAGGCGAAGATGACGGCAGAGGTATGAAGTGGGCGCAAGCGACCAAAATTGAAATACGGCGCGACGTTCAGATCCGGATAGGCAAGTTGCAGGGCGATCACGACACCGATCAGGAAGCCGATCACCCCCCAAAAGACGGTGGCAATCAATCCATAGCGGATGACCTCGTCAAAATAGGCTCCGTTTTTGGGTTTGGCGCTCACTGTCACGGGGGAAAAATCAATTCGCCGCAGAAGCAGTACCGTGCCCGCTAGCAAACAGAAGAACAGTATCCCCATGTGGGTTGCAAAAAGCTGGTCATGAGCGACCCCCGCGCCGACCAGTGCCAAAAAAGCCCCGACCGCAACCAGCATGGTTTCAGCGGTGTAATTCATGTCATGCTTCCCGATGTACAGACGACCACGCCAAAGGCGGCCGCCTTTCTCGCCACTTTTGGGAACTATTCGCACGTGACGGGCACTCAGTCCTTGATCTCTCTCAACGAACGCCGCGATTTTGTTTGATGATCACCTGATTGCATCCAACTGCGCTTTGATCACCCGCGGATGAGGCGCCCCTCGAGTGCCGCAGCGACTTCGTCCGCGCGCGGATGGACACCGGCGCGCGGGCTTGACGTAGAAATTGATCAAAGATTGCTCGATCTCAAGGAATGTCAGCCCGTTCGCGCCTAAAGCTTCGGGCGGACAATTAATCGGGCTATCGCGAAAGGAGATCAGAAATGGGTTTGAAAATCTGTCCGATCGTCGCAACGGCGATGCTGACCGCATCAGCGATGCCACTGATGGCGGCGGACCACCAAATCCGGATGTTGAACAGGGGCACGGACGGCGCAATGGTTTTTGAGCCAGGTTTCACGAAGATCGCACCAGGCGACACGGTGACGTTTATTCCGGTTGATAAGGGACACAATGTCGAAACGTTCAAAGGTTTGATCCCAAAAGGCGCACCGGAGTTCAAATCTAAAGCGAACGAGGAATATCGCGCAAAACTCGATATGCCCGGGGCCTATGTGGTGAAATGCACGCCGCATATGAGCTTGGGCATGGTGGCCCTCATTCAAGTTGGCGACAGCCCCACCAATCTCGATGCCATCAAGACTGCAACCGTTCCAAATCTCGTGCGCAAGCGCCTTGACGCCGACCTCGCGCAGATTGCCGAATAGTGCCGGCCGCAGGAGAAAGGAGCATGCAATCATTTGCAAATTCCTTGAGGGAAGCCATCGGCAAAGGCGACCTCAAGGCGTATGTATACAGCTACCCCCCAAAACGGACATATAAAGAGCTTGAAAACATTCGATTGAGCGATGTGTGGGATTCAAACGACCAGGCGCCGGTAGCGTTATACATACATGTGCCATTTTGCCGATATAGGTGCACCTATTGCACGCTCTTTCTGACCACGCGGCACACGGAGGATCTTATTCGACGTTATGTCGAAAAGATCTGCTGGCAGATAAGCCTTTATGCAACATTTGCCGGTCACAGATCTGTCGCATCGGTCTATATCGGCGGCGGAACCCCAACTCTCCTGCCCATCGATCGGCTGGCCCAGATTTTCTCTTCCGTTCGAGATGGCTTTCCAAATATCGACCGTTCGACCGAGGTGTGCGTCGAAGGATCTCCCGACACTGTGTCGGGGGAACTGCTGGATTTTTTGAAGAACCAAGGCGTGAACCGGATCAGCATGGGAATCCAAACGATGGATTCCGTCGAACTGAGAGCGTCCGGCCGCCCATATCAGGTTTCTGTGTCGATTTCGTCCATTGAAGCAGTTCGCAAGCGTTTCGATAACTTCAATCTCGACTTGATCTACGGCCTCTTCCGTCAAACGCCGGAAAGTTGGAAGCGCTCGCTGGAGCAGATTTTGTCCTTTCGGCCAACAACCGTTTCGCTTTATCCGGCGATCAGCCGGCCGCTCACTGCTATGCAAAAGCAGCAGCGATCTCGACCGCAAGAATATGTGGAAGACCGCCTCAAATATGAGATCTACGACAGCAATGTCGATTTTATGCAGGACAATGAGTATCGACAGGAATCTTTCACCCGTTTTACCTGCCTTCCAGAAGGCACCAGCGCCTACGGCCAGGAAACCTCTGACTTCCTCGGTGTTCCGATGATAGGCATCGGAGCAGGCGCGCGAAGTTATAACGGGAAATATCACTACAGCCTCGACTATGCCGTCGCGCTGAAGAATGTCGGCAAAGCCATCGACGATTATATACATCTCGAGATGACTAGTCGGAATTTGCTGAAATACGGAGTTATATTAGACGAATCCGAAGAACGGTTGAGATATTTTATACTTAACCTTACGCTCAACCAGCTTTCAGAAGCAGATTATTCACGACGATTCGGACGGGACCTCCGCGCCGATTTTTTGGAGGTGATAGATGCTCTGGAAGTCGAAGGCTGCATCGATTTGCGGGGCGATGGCGCCATTGCTCTGACCCGGAAAGGTTACAAGTACAGCAACCTGATAGCGCATCATCTCTTCTCGGACCACGTGAAAATCCGTGAAGAAAGGTACGTTCCTAAATGAAAAACAGCGAGCGGTTTTGGGAACGAGGCTATTCGGATCCCAACGTCTGGACGATGGGCGGGCCAAGCGTCGAAGTCTATGAGATAGAACAGCAACTGCCAAGAAACGCAATGGTCGTCGACCTAGGATGCGGCGAAGGCAGGAACGCTCTCTTTCTTGCATTCAGGGGGCATGCGGTAACTGCATTGGAACCGTCATCGAGCGCGGTCAGAAAACTGCGATCGGTTGCAGACGAACATTCGTTGAATATCGATGTGATCGAAGGGAGAATCGAGGATTTCGTCCCTGATGAGAGATACGACCTGGCTTTGGCACACTCGTCGTTGCACTTTGTGACCAAGGATGTGTGGGTTCCGTTGATCAACGAGTTGAGACAACGGACCAACGAGGGTGGATTTCACAATTTTACATCGATCATCGGGACTTCCCGGTATCCGGTCCCGTACGAGTGCCGGCACGCGAATTCATTTGATCGGGGCGATCTCGACTCACTCTATGCAGACTGGCAGGTACTACGCTCTGATTTTTACGCGAAATGGGATTCCCATCCCGGGATTGCGACGCATGTCCACGCCGTAGAAAAGTTCCTCTCTAGAAAGGCAGGACCCGACGGCCCTTTGCCATTCACCAAAGTCGACCTGTCGAACAGCGACGCTCTGCCTGGCGATTTGTTCGAAAAGATCCCGCTCGGGATCCACGTTGAGGACCTCAGACTGTTATGCAACCGGCCGACGACGGTCAATCGGATCGAAATGCCCGGACTGAACCTTACCTCGCCAATCGAACTGACCCGCGGCTATGCTGTTGAAGAGTGGTTCTTTGGCAAGCATGCGCTTCAATTCACGCAAGGCGTGCTGACGGGCAAGTACGAGTACTTTACGCAGCCGATCTCGTTGCAAACTGTTCCCAGGGCGTCCAATCGGTATGAGGCAGGAGCCCATCTCGGCCCGCAAAAAACTGATTGAAGTCAGGGCATACGAGGACTGATGAGAGCATCGGGCAGAGCTGGTGGAAAAGAGACCGCGCAAGCGCCGGCCAATCCAGCGCAGTTGGCGGTATGAATCGAATTCTCGTACTCACTACTGCTGTGTTTATCACCGGATTGGCCGAGAACGTTTTCATCGGGGTGCTGCCGAATGTAGCCGGCAGCCTTGGAGTAGGCGAGTCCGAAGCAAGTATCCTCATTTCAGTGTTCTCGGTCACCTACGCGTTCTTCGCGCCGATAGCTACACTGATTTCCTATCGCTTCGATGTAAAACCGACGCTCCTCGCGGCCATGTCAATCTTTGCAGGGAGCAATGTGCCGGTTGTGATCGGTGGATCGGGGCTGCTCCCAATAAGCGCCTCGAGGATCATCACGGCTATGGCTTGCGCGCAGATATCGGTATGCGCCGTCGGTTGTGCAGTTCAGATCGTCTCGGAAAGATATCGAGCTCGTGCCATAGCCTCCGTGTACCTTGGAATAAGCGGCTCGCTTTTTTTGGGGGTACCTCTGGGCGTGTGGATTACACATTTGATTGGTTGGCGCCGCCGTAGGCCTTGCAATGATTGGCCTATCTGTCGTCGCTATATGGCTTGTAATCGTCGTGCTACCGAATGTCGGGTCGCCGAGCAAGCGCTCGCCTTTTGGCAAACTGTATCTAGCTCATTTCCGGGATCGCAATCAGATGATGGCGCAGCGTGTTTCTATTTTGTTCATTGCAGGTCATTTCACCCTCTTCAGTTATTTGACCTCTTACGCCGCGAGCAAGGGGTTCTTCGGGCCACACTGGGAGGCCTTTCTTTACGCCGTTTTCGGGTCGTCGGGCATGGCGGGGGGCGTGCTGGCCGGTATTCTTTCTGACCTCGCAGGTCGTCGGCTCGCGCTGGTCGCGAGCCCTGCAATCTATCTCGTCACAACGTTGCTGCTATGCGTGTCAGAAAGCAGCATCTTTTTTTCGCCAGCCTTTCAATTTGGGGATGCGCGAGCTGGTCGATTTCGCCGATCGTCCAGAGCGATATTGCGGATCTCGGCCGAAGCCCGAGCGACATTATAATCGGTGCGAATGTCACCGCAATGCACGTGGGCGTTGCCGGCGGTACCGTAGTCGGCGGCAGGCTTATTGCAAATTATGACTTGTCGGTGCTGCCGATCGGGGCGGCAGGCCTAGCTGCGATGGCTTTGGCCGCGGCGATCTTGTCGGTCAGAACCTCGCATTGATACTGCGGTGCTGGTCCGTAGTCGCGCGCCCCTACTCGTCGTTATTCTTACGAGCGGGCGTAGAACCATGGCTCCCAGACTCGGCATTGCGCCTCAATCCGAGCAAGCAAGGAACTATGAAGTTCTAAAATTTTGCATTGCAGCATCACATTGATCTGGGGACCTACGATCAAGCGCTCGCGCTCACTGGATGTCTGGAATGACTACAGCGACAAGCTGTCGTCAATGACTGAGCATGCTCGTATTAGTGCGAAATAAACGAGGCGATCGACGTCTTGGCATCCTCTTTGCGTATCACACTTCCATCTCGCAGTTGCGAAATGATTGCGGATTCCGACGATCGCGCGCGCCCTGCTTCCATCCACCCCGACAATGAGGACTTGCTATGGGTGATCTACTAAAAGGAATCTCGAACTTCCGCGGTGCCGTGTTCCCGAACTACCAGGCACTTTACCGCAAGCTTGCGCAAGAGGGACAGCAGCCGCACGCCTTGATGATTTCGTGCGCCGACAGTCGAGTCTTGCCCGAAACCATTACCCAGTCAGGACCAGGTGAGCTGTTCGTATGCCGCAATGCCGGAAATATCGTTCCACCATTTTCAACCGCAAACGGTGGCGTTTCGTCAGCAATAGAATATGCCGTCGTAGCTCTCGCGGTTCGAGACATCATCGTTTGTGGCCATTCCGATTGTGGCGCGATGAAAGGGCTATGCCGTCCCGAATTGCTAAAGTCCATGCCCAACGTCGCCGCTTGGCTAAAGCATGGTTACGCTGCGCATTCGATCGTTTGCCAAGCCTATCCGGCCGACCTTTCCGAACGTCAAAAGGTCCGCGCTATCGCTATGGAGAACGTCATTGTTCAGCTTGACCACCTGCGCACACATCCTTCCGTTGCAGCAAGGCTTGCGACCAATGACATGACGCTGCACGGGTGGTTTTTCGATATCGAAACGGGAGAGGTGGAGGTTTACGACGGGTCGGCCGCCCGCTTCACAAAGATACGCGAGGACGGGCCGTTACCGGTCGCCGTTACCGGTCGCGATCGGCCGCAAGTCCTAGCCGCAGTTGCAGCGGAGTAGTGCCATGACCAATAACAGCTTCGCTTTTTCGCGCGATTTCGCCTCGTCGCTTGTCGTCTTTTTCGTTGCTATCCCGCTTTGCCTTGGAATTGCAGTTGCCTCTGGCGTGCCTGTTGCCATGGGCCTGATATCAGGCATCGTCGGCGGCATTGTCGTGGGCTTGCTGGCGGGTTCGCCCCTGCAAGTATCGGGCCCTGCCGCTGGTCTGGCGGTCATCGTCTTCGGCTTTGTCGAACAATATGGAGTGGCCATGCTCGGGCCGGTCCTGATCGTTGCTGGGCTTTTGCAGATCCTTGCCGCGTTCCTGAAGATCGGATCATGGTTTCGGGCAATCTCGCCCGCTGTCGTTCACGGTATGCTCGCCGGTATCGGCATTCTGATCATCCTCGGACAAATACACGTTTTGATGGGGGCCAAACCGGCTGCGGGGGGCATTGAAAACGTCGTGGCGATGGAACGAACATTCGGACATCTTTGGGGAGGCGGCATGACGAGCGAATCCGTCGACTTGCTTATAGGGCTGATTTCCTTGCTCGCGATGATCGGCTGGGAAAAATTCAGGCCCAACCGGCTGAGGCTGGTCCCGAGTGCGCTGGTAGGCGTTGCCATCGGAACTACATTAACGGCTGCATTGCGGCTACCGATTGCCAGGGTCGAGGTTCCTGCATCTCTAGCAAACAGCATTTCATTGCCGACAGTGGAAAGTTTCGCGAATATGGCTCAGCCTGGAATCGTCGTCACATCGCTGGTGATTGCGGTCATCGCCAGTGCGGAATCATTGCTGTCGTCTGCGGCTGTCGACCGGATGCATGACGGCGCCAGCACACGCTTCAACAAGGAGCTTTTTGCACAAGGTATTGGCAACGGGCTCTGCGGACTGCTCGGTGGTCTGCCGATCACTGGTGTTATCGTACGCTCCTCGGCAAATATCCAAGCCGGGGCGCGTACACGGGCATCGGCTGTCCTGCATGGCGTCTGGATTCTTGGCCTTACGGTGTTGCTGCCGCAATTGCTTTCCATGGTGCCGCTGACGGCCCTGGCCGCAATACTGCTCGTGACGGGTTGGCGGCTGATCAGCCTTCATCACGTGCGCGATCTCTTCGATCATCATGGTTGGCTTCCCGTGGGCATCTGGATTGCGACTGTTGCGATGGTCGTACTGCAAGACCTGCTCGTGGGTGTTGCTCTAGGTTTGACGCTCTCGATTTTCGAGATCCTTCCTTATCTGCGGCGCAAGCTTGCTATCGATCGAATGGAAGATGCTGAGACGGTTCATCTGACGCTTGGTGGCGTTGCGACTTGCAGGGATGTTCCCGCGCTCCTTAATACTTTGGAATCGCTTCCAGCTGGTTGCACAGTCCGGATCGCCAGCAGCGATTTGCACTATGTGGACCATATCTGCGCAGAGACCTTACGCGACTGGCTTAAGCGGCAGAAAAAATTAGGTCGCACGGTCGATATTCAGCATCCACCCGCCGGCCGCCATCCGCGGCTGGTGCCAATCTTCAAGCGATTGACCGCCGAGACCGCCGACCCGACAGGATAAGTGGCAGGGACTGCTGAACAGCGGATGGGCGAAGACATTCTCAGCCATCCGGACCTTCTGCCGTGATCAACCGCCTCGCAAATTATAATTTAGAGAACCTTGCATGTTTCTCCTTAGATTTTGAGGTCCGTCCGCTGGCCAGCTTAAAAGGAGCGACCGTCGTGTCTGGCTTCGAAATGGCGTGCTGAACGTCGCATTGTTAGGCCGGCCCGCGGTTCGTTTTTGAGCCTTTGCAAGATAGCGAAGGAACAGCTCCGGTGCTTGATTGGCAGCCGGCCGTGTGGTGTTTCTGACAATTCGTGGTTCTTCCTACAAACTCGCCAATACGAACCAGGAACCCGGTGGCGCATCTGCCACTTTCTTGAGTTACACGAGCAGGTCTTCGGAAAAGGCGATCAGGGGACGACGCATCGGCAGCATGGCGCACTGGCGTCTCGCAGCTTCTTATCCGGCGGAAACTCTTCATCATATTTGATCAAGACCATTTACGCCCTCGCCGGGCAATCGCGAGCGCCGTGCCTTTTTGACTACTACATAGGCGATTGCGAGCAATACGAACCACAGCGGCGTAACCTTCAAGGCGATAGCCGTGTCCGGCTTCTGCGCCAAAGCCCACAAGATAAAGGTGAAGAAGCCGAAGACCATCGCGACAGCGGCACGTCCGCCGGGCATTTTGAAGGTCGATTTTTCGTGTAAGTCAGGCCGCTTGCGGCGATATTGCAGGTAAGATGCAAGGATGATCGACCAAATAAAGATGATAAGCACTGCAGAAACCGTCGTGACGATCGTGAAAGCCTCGATGACATTGTCTCCGGAATAAAGCAGGCCGATCCCCGCCAGCAGAAAGACGCACGAGAAGAACAAGGCATTTACCGGGACCTTCCTTCGGTTCAACTTGCCGAATAAGCCCGGCGCCAGCCGGAGGGTCGCAAGTCCGTAGACCATGCGCGATGTTGAATATATGCCTGAGTTGGCACTTGATGCCGCCGAGGTCAGTACGACGAAATTCACCACATGGGCGGCAATACCGAGGCCGGCAAGCGAAAACATAGCGACAAAGGGGCTCGAATTCGGATCGACTTGATTCCATGGAATGACCGTGAGGATGACGAACAGGGCACCGAGATAGAAGAGTGCCACACGGACCGGAATCGAGTTGATTGCCTTCGGCAGGTTGCGGGTCGAGTCTTTGGTCTCTGCCGCGGTCATTCCAACGAGTTCGATACCCGCAAAGGCAAACACAGCAATTTGGAAACCGGCAACGAAGCCGTGGAAGCCGTTCGGAAAGAAGCCGCCATGCAGCCATAGATGCGAGACCGATGCCCTGCTTCCATCGGGCAGTGTGAGGCCTGTGGAAAGCATGTAAGCACCGGTAACGATAAGCGACACGATGGTGACGATCTTGATGAGCGCAAACCAGAATTCGATTTCACCGAAATTGCGTACGGTCGGCAGGTTGAGGGCGAGAAGCGTGAATATAAGACCAAGCGCCGGTATCCAGAGCGCCATATCTGGGATCCAAAATGACACGTAGCTGGAGACGGCCACGACGTCGGCCACCCCGGTCACAATCCAGGAGAGCCAGTAGGTCCAGCCGGTGAAAAATTGCGCCCAGGGGCCGAGATAATCCCCGGCGAAATCCGCAAACGAACGATAGTCCGGATTGGATAGCAGGATTTCTCCAAGCGCACGCATGACGAAGAACAGCATGAAGCCGATGATCGCATAGACGAGCAAAATCGAGGGCCCGGCGAGCGAAATGGTCTTTCCTGATCCCATGAAAAGACCGGTTCCAATTGCGCCTCCGATGGCTATAAGCTGGAGGTGCCGGTTGGACAGATGACGTGCAAGATGATCATCCTCTTTTCGATGAGAATCTACGGAGTTCCGTGGTGCTACATTCATTGACTACCTCTCGTCCTTCATGATCGACGCGCCGATGATCGGCCAAACCTCACGGGCGCCAGCAGACAACATCATCCAAGTCAGAGAGCCACTGGCACAGCTCGCGCCAAGACGACTAAGATCCGACGTTCAGCACGGAATCATTAACAGGCAAGGCGAGGAAAACGCCCGGTTCTATACCCGCTTGAATGCCACGACGGCATTCGTGCCACCCATGGCGAAGGCGTTGCTCAGCGCTACGTGTACCTTCCGCTCGCGCGGCACATTGGGAGTAAAGTCGAGATCGCAAGCGGGATCCGGCTCGCGGTGATTGGCGGTCGGCGGCACGACGCCCTCGCGCAGAGCCATCACACAGGCGATCATCTCGAGCGCGCTCGACGCGCCGAGGCAATGCCCATGCACGGATTTGGTTGAAGAGACGGACATTGAGTGGGCATGATGCCGGAAGACACGTTTGATCGCTTCAGTTTCGATCTGATCGTTGGCTCTGGTACCAGTGCCATGCGCATTTACATAATCCACGTCCTCAGCATTCAGCTCAGCATCTAAAAGGCAGGCTCGCATCGCTGCCACTGGCCCTTCGACGGAAGGCGCAACGATGTCGAACGCATCGGCGGAATGACCAGCGCCGGCGATTTCAGCAAGAATTGGGGCACCGCGCCGTGCGGCATGTTGATAGCTTTCCAATACCGCGATGGCCGCACCCTCGCCTAATACCACGCCTCTTCTGTCGGCCGAGAAGGGGCGGCAGGTATCGGGTGCAAGTATACGCAGTGCTTCCCAAGACTTCAGCACGCCCCACACAAGCGGGGCATCGCTGCCGCCAGCAAGCATGACGTCGGCGCGGCCAGGTCTAATCTGATCCACCGCCGAGGCGATGGCATGGTTGGCCGAGGCACAGGCTGACGTGACGCCGAAAACCGGCCCCCTCAAGCCAAGGCTCATGCTGACGTGAGCGGCGGCAGCACTCGGCATAACCTTGGGTGCAGTAAGGATGGCAGCCCGGCGAGCGCCATCTAAAAGAAGAGCACGATAGTTTGCTTCGACCGCTTCCCAGCCGCAGACGCCGACACCTACTGTCGCACCGATGCGATAGGTATTTCCTTCGTCGATGGAGAGTTCGGCATGTCTTGCGGCTTCGCGTGCGGCAATCACGGCAAGCAAGCTGAAGCGGTCCATTGAATTGGATTGCTTCGAATTTAGGCCATGCTCCGGTAGCGTCTTGATCTCGGCGCCGATCATGCCCTTCAACTCGTGAAGTTCTGAATTGGCAATTGGGCCGATAGCTGAACGCCCTTCGCGCATTGCGTCCCAGATGGAGGCGTGGTTGGTTCCGAGCCCGCATAGGCCGCCTATTCCAGTGATAACGACGCGCCTGTCCATTCAAGCCTCCCTTGCTATCAAAGCGCGGACGGCTTCAATGAGATCGCCAACACTTTTAAGATTTGCCCAAGCTTCGGCGGTGTTAAACTCGATGCCGATGTCATAGGCTTGCTCTAGATCCCAGAGGATATCCGCCAGTGTTATCGAATCGATATCGAGCGAGCTCAGTTCGGTCTCAGTCGTTATTTCGTCGTCGCTCAAGGAGGGATCTTTGTCGGTGCCGTGCGCAGCAGCGTTTTTCTTGATCATGGCGATGACGTTATCTGCGATTTGATCTGGCATATTGTCTCCTATCGATTTTTGTTACGACGCATAGGTGGCACCAGGGCGCCTGCCTCTTCCCTCGAAATGGAAGGAGTGCATTGGCCAAACACGCTCTAACGAGCGGCCCTGATCAGCCTCTCAGCAAGATTTGTCTGGCGAGCGATGATCTCAGATCCTTCATAGGAAAGGTGACCGCTATCTCGGTAAAGGAATTTGCCGTCAATCTCGGTTTTGCATGTTGTGCCGTCGCAGAGAAAGTCGTGGTAGGAAACGACTTCTACGTCGGCCTTGAGCGCCACTTCGTTTAACAGCTCGAGGGTACGGGCGCGTCTGCGACGGTATTCACTGACATCTATTTTGCAGTCGCTGTAGCGCCCAAGCATAATGCTTCCCCTCGCCTTCCTCTCCAGGCAATCGCCAATGTCGAAGTTTCCGACTGGCGGAGGAGCAACCACAACCACGCGCTTGCCTAACGCGCGAACACCTTCGACGAGGGCCTTAATCCCCTCAATGGTTATATATTGCGAGACCTTGGCATCGGTGAAAGTCTCACCGTTCCTCTTAAGCACCATATATTCATTCGATACAGGCGTATCGAAAGGGCTTGAAATAGCCACCGTACTGATCTCCGGCCGATTTTTCAAAACGGCCAAAACACGGTCATTGAAGTCAATGCAATCCTCGCCGAAGGCACGAGAAAAGGGTGACGCTAACTCCTTTGAAACCGCAGCAACGCCGATGGCCGGGAAGCATCCGCTCATTGTGAGCTGAGCTAGTCCGCCTTCGCCGATTGTTTTGGCTAAGCCGGGAACCAGCGCCATGGCAAATGAATCGCCCCAGACCAGCAATTCTGGTCTGTTTGTGGTCTGGCAGCTCTTGGGGACGTCCTGAGGAGGCGGACCGGGTTTGAAATCACACGCTCTCGCGAGACCGTAGTTGATCCGCCGGATGGTGGCAAAATCAAACTTGTTCTCGGTTGTGGCTATGGCAACGGAGGGCGAGAAGGCGAGAAGGACCGATGCGGCCGCCAATCCTGAGACCAGCCGGAGACGAGACATGACGTACCCCCGTCGGAATGGCTCCTCCACGAACGAGTAAAGCGCCCAGCTTCCAACAAATGAGAAAGCAACGGCCGCATAGATCGCAAGCGCCGGAGGCTCCGCCAGCCAAACAGCTCTCATATAGACAAGCACGGGCCAGTGGATCAAATAGAGCGAGTAAGAGATGTCGCCAATCCTCGCCATGCCTCGCACGACAATGTTGTCCCGGGTGCGCGCAAGCAGGAAGGTCAGAGTTGCCAAGCAAATCAAAGCGGCATCCACGACTGGATGAGCGAAACCCATCGGGGCAAGGAGGAGAAGCGCGAGTGCTGGGAAACGTAACTTCACAAGCACGGCAGACACCACTGGCATCGTTGGAAGCAATGCGCCAAGTGAACCAATGGACATTTCCCAAGATCGGGTCGGCAGAAGATAAAACACAGCAGATGGGTTCTGGGCGACCAGATAAAAACATAGCGCAAGGCTAGCGACAAGGAACGCCGCTATTCCGATGAGCCACCATCTCCTCGGCGCCAAAGCCAAGAAGAGAGGCAGCAGCAGGTAGTACTGTTCTTCGACGGAGAGCGACCAAAAATGCAGGAGGGGCATCGTTTCGGCGGCGGGGCCGAAATAGTCCACTTGGTACCAAGGAACGATGTTACTGGAAAATGTGAGGGCCCCTATGACCTGATTGCGGAACTCCTGCAGCCCCACGTCCGAAAGCAAAAACGGCGAGGCGACCGTCGTAAGCGCAATGACGATGTAGGCCGCCGGCAATAGACGCTTCGCACGTCGGTAATAGAACTCCGAAAAGCTGAAGCGCGATTGCTCAAGCTGCGTCCGGACCAGCTTGGTGATCAGAAAGCCGGAAATTACGAAAAATACGTCAACGCCAAGATAGCCAGCTGTAAACGGCCCAATACGTGCATGATAGAGGACGACCAGCAAAACAGCCAAGCCACGCAACGCTTGGATATCGGTTCGAATTTCACGCGGCATTGGAGGGACCTGATGTAATTCTCTACTAATTAGATTCGCGATCGTTTGGCCGCAGGGTGGCTTTTAGGTTTCCCCAAGCAAGCCCGCGCTTGGATCAACTCTGATGTTGACCATGAACGCGCTGCTGCCTAGGTGCACTCGACGTATGCGGCGCATTGGCAACCCAGAAGCGTCATAGCTCCGGTCCATTGCGATCGATCATCGAACCAGAAGGCCAATCGGACATTGATCGTCCAATCGGTAGAACGACGACAAGTGCGTCATCGATGCGTGTGGGCGGCTTATCGAGGCGCGGCTCTTGTAAGGTGGACCGCACGCGAACGTGCGGAAAAACCGTCACAGGACCGTAACGGCCGAACCTCCGGATATGTCTTTGCAACTCCGGCCGAACCGTGCCGAATGCAAACGGAACGGCGAGATCCTGGAGTGTTGGAAGCATGGCTCGGATTGAATGGCTTATTCCGAGTCTTTCAAGATCGGTGCGTATCCCGTACAATCCCAACTCAGCCACCGGCAGGTCTATTCCGTCAACTTTAATGAAGCGGCGTAGCAGTCCCAGATGAGCGGCGATCCCGTCAACGTCATAGCCGATGAGGCGAAGTTCGGGTCTCGCTCCGGCCCAGCTTCGACTTCCCTCGAATGGTTTTGCATTAAAGGCCCCGGTTGGTCCATAGGTCGCTCGAAAGAACTTGGCGAGTTCGACATGATCGGCGAGTTCCAGCTCGTTTTCCCAGCATAGTCTCCACCGCATTTGAGAGCACATGCAAAGATCTCCTCTTCCGAGTGTTTTTTGAAGCAGCTGTGCGATGAAAGGTGAACCGCGCCGGGTTTGCCGGAGGCTCCAACTCGTGAGAAAGTGGAGCCGATATGAGCAAGACGACCAACAAATTTTCACCTGAAGTTCGTGACCGAGCCATCCGCATGGTTTTGGACCATGAGGCCGAGCATCCATCCCGGTGGGCGGCAGTTTCATCCATAGCCGCCAAGATTGGCTGCTCGGCACATACGCTGCATGA
>NZ_AQHN01000085.1 GCF_000359745.1 Rhizobium freirei PRF 81 | reverse complement strand
TGTATTCGAATGTCCTTAGACGGCGATGCGCCAACCCTAAGTCCGGATCGCTCAGAACGCTCGGAAGGTCAGCGTCGTCAGCGAGCGGATGATGCCGGGGATATTGGCGATATGGTCGTTGATGAACTTGCCGATATCCTGCTCTTCGGCGATGTAGACCTTCATCAGCAGGTCGTATTCGCCGCTGGTGGAATAGAGTTCCGATACCAGCTCCGTCTGGTAGATTGCGTCGGCGACTTCGTAGGTCTTGCCGGGGGCACATTGGAGCTGAACGAAAATGGGCTTCATGAGATTGTCCTGATTCTGTCGGCGACCGCGATGGCGGCCAGCGTTTCTCTATAATGGTCGAAAGCCCCGTGGCCATGCAAGTTTTTCTCCAGAGCCGGATGTTTTTTGGTCTGTTCGACCTGAAATCCGAATCCGCTCTGGAACCAAAGACGTGGAGCCTGATGTCGTCCGAAAACTGATCACACTTTTCGGCATCATGCTCTGTCCACCGGATGTCGTTCTTCCCGCTTTCGCAATGGCAAGCGTGACGCTAGATTACGCCGATTGCCTCTGTCGATTGGACCGATTTCATGCTGAATGATCCCCGTTCCCACGGTCTCTGGGAAAAGACTGCCCCGCAACCGCCAGCGACGAAGCCGCTCTCAGGTCAAGTTGCTGCCGATGTCGTCGTAGTCGGCGGCGGTTATACCGGATTGTCGTCAGCGCTGCATCTTGCCGAAGCAGGCAGCAGCGTCGTGTTGCTGGAGGCCAATGAGATCGGCTTTGGCGGGGCGGGGCGCAATGTCGGCCTGATCAATGCCGGCATGTGGGTGATGCCGGACGATCTGCCGGGCGAGCTTGGCGCCGTTCATGGCGAGCGGCTCCTCGAGCTTCTCGGCAATGCACCGAAGCTGGTGATGGAGCTGATCGATAAGCATGGCATCGCCTGCGAACTCGAGCGCAACGGTACGCTGCACTGCGCCGTCGGGCCGCAGGGCTTGAAGGAGATCGAGGAGCGCGCTCGTCAATGGAGCAAGCGCGGTGCGCCGGTGACGGTGCTCGATGCGCGGGAGACGGAGCGCCGCGTCGGTAGTTCCGCCTATGCCGGCGCCCTGCTCGACATGCGCGCCGGCACGCTGCAGCCGCTCGCCTATGCGCGCGGTCTCGCCCATGCCGTGGTCAAGGCCGGCGTCGCCGTTCACACCGGCAGCCGTGTGATAGCAACGGAAAAGAGCGGCACGAAATGGATCGTATCCACCGCCGGCGGCAAGGTCAGCGCCAATTGGATCATCGTCGCGACGGACGCATACAGCACCGGCCCCTGGGAGCAGGTGCGAAACGAACAGGTGCATTTGCCCTACTTCAATTTTGCCACCGTGCCGCTCGGCGATAACCTCAGCAAATCGGTGCTGCCGGGCCGCGAGGGGGCCTGGGATACCAAGGAGGTTCTGTCGTCCTTCCGCATGGATCAGGCCGGCCGGCTCGTTTTCGGCAGCGTCGGCGCGTTGCGCAATACTGGCCTTGCCGTGCACAAGAGCTGGGCTCGCCGCTCCTTGAGGAAGCTTTTCCCGCAGCTCGGTGACATTCCCTTCGAATGCGAGTGGTACGGCAAGATCGGCATGACCGACAATGCGCTGCCGCGCTTCCACAAGTTTGCGCCCAATGTCGTCGGCTTTTCCGGCTATAATGGCCGCGGCATCGCGCCGGGCACCGTTTTCGGCAAGGTGCTTGCCGGTCACATCCTCGGGCACATCTCGGAAGCCGATCTGCCGCTGCCGGTGACCGATATCATCGAGCCAAGCTTCAGGACGGTTAAGGAAATGTGGTACGAGGCCGGCGCTCAGGCTGCGCATTTCGTCGGCGCCAGGGTCTAAAAGAATAATCGAGCCAGGAGGAGGAAACGAGATGACCGCGACACTCGATCTTGCCGCTGAAACCAAGGCGATATTGACGGAACTCGGCGTTTCGGCCGATCGCTATACGGGCGGAACGCTCTCCGTCACCTCGCCGGTGACCGGTGCCGAGATCGGCCGGCTCAAGGAGCATTCGACCGCCGAGGCGAAGGCTGCGATCGAGAGGGCGCACGAGGCGTTTCTCTCTTGGCGCAACGTGCCTGCGCCGAAGCGCGGCGAGCTGATACGCCTGCTCGGCGAGGAGCTGCGGGCCGGCAAAGCGGCGCTCGGGCGCCTGGTTTCCGTCGAAGTCGGCAAGATTACCTCCGAAGGCCTCGGCGAAGTGCAGGAGATGATCGACATCTGCGATTTCGCTGTGGGACTTTCGCGCCAGCTCTATGGCCTCACCATCGCCACCGAGCGCTCGGAACATCGGATGATGGAAAGCTGGCATCCGCTGGGGGCGATCGGCATCATCTCGGCTTTCAATTTCCCCGTTGCCGTTTGGTCCTGGAACGCAGCGCTTGCCATGGTTTGCGGCAATTCCACCATTTGGAAGCCGTCGGAAAAGACGCCGCTGACGGCGCTTGCCGTGCAGGCTCTGTTCGAAAAGGCGCTGAGGCGCTACGTCGCCGAGGGCGGCGAAGCACCCGCCAATCTTTCGACGCTCTTGATCGGCGGCCGCGATCTCGGCGAGCTTTTAGTCGACCATCCGCAGGTGCCGCTGGTGTCGGCGACAGGATCGACGGCCATGGGCCGGGCCGTCGGCCCGCGGCTGGCCGGCCGTTTCGCCCGCGCCATCCTCGAGCTTGGCGGCAACAATGCCGCCATCGTCTGCCCGACGGCCGATCTCGATCTCACTTTGCGGGGCGTTGCCTTTTCCGCAATGGGCACTGCCGGGCAGAGGTGCACGACGCTGCGCCGCCTCTTCGTTCATGAAAGCGTCTACGACCAGCTCATACCGCGCCTGCAGAAGGCCTATGGTTCGGTCACGATCGGCAATCCCCTTGAAGCGGGAACCCTCGTCGGTCCGCTGATCGACAAGCAGGCTTTTGATCGGATGCAGTCCGTCCTTGCTGCTGCGAAGGCAGCTGGTGGCAAGGTCACTGGCGGCGAGCGCGTCGAAAACGGCTCTACCGACGCCTTCTACGTTCGCCCGGCTCTGGTCGAAATGCCCGAGCAGACCGGCCCGGTCGAGCAGGAAACCTTTGCGCCGATCCTTTACGTGATGAAGTACGGCGATTTCGACAGGGCGCTGGCGCTGCATAATGCCGTGCCGCAGGGCCTGTCATCCTCGATCTTCACCAACGACATGCGTGAGGCCGAGCTGTTCGTGTCGGCCCGCGGCTCGGATTGCGGCATCGCCAATGTCAATCTCGGCCCCTCCGGCGCCGAGATCGGCGGTGCTTTCGGTGGCGAGAAGGAAACCGGCGGCGGCCGCGAATCCGGGTCGGATGCCTGGAAGGCCTATATGCGCCGGGCGACCAACACCATCAACTACGGCCGCACCTTGCCCTTGGCACAAGGCGTCAAGTTCGACGTGGAATAATAGCACTTTGCTGCATTGCGATGAGGCGGTTGAAGGCGTAGAAAACCTTTATCCGCCTCATCTTTTTCAAGGTCTCCTCTCATGCACCTGTCGCTCGCCGAAGCCGAAACGCTGGTCGTGGAGGCGCTGCAGCGGAGCAAGGTTAGCGCGGAGAATGCCCGCTCCGTGGCTGTCGCGCTCGTCGCGGCGGAGGCTGCCGGGCAGGGTGGTCACGGCTTGCGCCGCGTCCCCGCCTATGCCGGCCAGGCGAAGATCGGCAAGACGGATGGCTTCGCTCAGCCGCAGCTCACTCGGCCCTTTCCGGCGGTCCTGCGCATCGATGCCGGCAATGGTTATGCCTATCCGGCTCTCGATCTCGCCGTTGCCGAACTTCCTGGCATCGCCCGCGAACAGGGGATCGCGCTTGCCGCCATCAGCCGTTCGCATCATGCGGGCGTCATGGGCCTGACGGTTGAGCGTTTTGCCGATCAAGGTCTGGTGGCGCTGATGGTTGCCAATGCGCCGGCGGCCATGGCGCCCTGGGGCGGCAAGGTGCCGGTCTTCGGCACCAATCCTATCGCTTTTGCCACGCCGCTTCCCGGCGAGGATCCGATCGTCATCGATCTGGCGCTTTCGAAAGTGGCGCGCGGCAAGGTGATGGCGGCACGACAGCAGGGCGCTCCCATTCCCGCAGACTGGGCTTTCGACCGCGAGGGAAAGCCGACCACCAGCGCCGAGGAGGCGCTTGAGGGCACGATGGTTCCCTCCGGGGATGCCAAGGGCGCGGCACTTGCTCTCATGGTCGAAATTCTGGCAGCCGGCCTCACGGGCGCCAATTACGCCTTTGAGGCCTCCTCGCTCTTCGACGACAAGGGAGCGCCGCCGGCGCTTGGCCATACGATCATCGCCATCAATCCCGCCGCAACGAGCGCCACCGACACCGCAAAGCGATTTGCGCTGCTCGCTAGCGAGATTACTCGGGATCCCAATGTCCGCTTGCCGGGCCGGCGCGGGCAGACCTCACGCCGTCTTGCGCTAACCGAGGGCATCATTGTCGAGGATGAGGTGATCGAGGCGATCAAGCGGCTCTGAGACGCTGAAGGCGATGGTCGGGTGAGTGATGTTTTTGCCGTGTTGTTAGATATGGCCCCTCACCCCAGCCCTCTCCTCGCAAGCGGGGCGAGGGAGTCACCGTGCAAAACAAGGCACCGCATGTAACCGGTCAGTTGCTTGGCTCGATCGTCCCCTCTCCCCGCCTGCGGGGAGAGGGTTACGGTGAGGGGCAAAGTGCGAGCACCGAGAGACTGACTAATGATCTTCAAATCACGCGACAGCAGGCTTTTCGTCGAGCCAGCCGCCGGTGAAGCCGGCGCGTTCAAGGCCCGTGCGAAGGATCGGCGACTGGCGCATCAGGTTCCAGATCATGCCGGTGCGGGCATTTTCGATCATCATGACGAGCAAACCTTGGTCGAGTGCGACCGAGCGGTCGTCCACCCAGCCTTCGGGGCCGGGACCTTTGACGCTCGGATTGAAGCCACCGGGGAAGCGGCCGTCGAGCAGCAGATTGGGGTAGTTGGAAAGCAGCGCCTTCGTGCCGTCGAGCGCGGCTTGACGGTCGAAGGGCAGGCAGGACAGCGGACCCCAGGGCGCGATCGTGCCGTCATCCGGTCCGAGCGGTGCGCCACGTGCGGCATAACCCAGGAGTTTCGGAGCATATCGCAGGCTATGTTTCGTGCCCGTCTGATTGGGGCCATCGCAGGCTGAAAGGCCCCAGATGTCCTTCCCATAATCGACGAAATGGTTGGGATTGCGATCCGTGTAGTCACGCTGGACTGATATTGCCGTCTGCGTATTGCGGAAATAGTCGATGCCCTTGTCGGCAACGTGCTTGTCGCGGATATCGCGGAAATCGATCCAGGCGTGGGAGAAGAGGTGAATGAACAGCGGCCCGGCATAGAGATAAGGCGTTTCCTGGAACATCATCCAGGTATAGGTCGAAGCGAATGCGTCGTAGCTCGACGACGGGATGGGGTGCGTCGGCGAGCCGAGCGCCAGCACATAGAGGAAGATCGCCTCGTCATAACCCTGATAGCGCCAGCGCAGGAAACCGCTTGCCGGCTTCCAGCCCATGCTGATCGTCGGACCCTTGTTCAGGGCCCAGTGCCAATCGCAGCGTTCGTAGAGGAACTTCGCCTGTTTGCAGATATCACGCTCGGTTTGGCTGTTGCCAGTGAAATAGGCGGCAGCCGTCAGCATGCCGATCAGAAACAAACCGCTGTCGATGGTCGAAAGCTCGCTGTTCCAGGCGCGCTTGCCGGTCTCCATATAGAGGAAGTGATAGTAGAAGCCGCGATGGCCCGTGGCGCCGCGTTCGGTGCCCTGCTGGCTGTCGGCAAGGAAATCAAGCGTGGTCAGCACGCGTTTGGCGGCGTCGGCCCGGCTGATCCAGCCGCGTTCGACGGCAACAGGGTAGCTCGACAGCGCGAAGCCGACTGCGGCGATGCTGCAATGGCTCGTCTTGATCGAAGTATCCGCCACCAGTCCGTTTTCCGGATTGGTATGAAGCATGAAATACTCGAACGCGGATCGTTGCAAGCGATCGATCAGCGCGTCGTCGGTCTCGTTTACTTGCTGCAGCATCGTCTATCCGTCTCCTCGGCCCCTGCTTCCTGCTGAACACAGGAGCTTGGATAGTTGCAAATCAAACATGGTTAATATTGCCATGCATTTATGGAGAATTGTTTAAGATCAGAGCCTTATGCACCATTCGCAGCCAATTCCCATTGTCGGCAATATGGTTTCCGGCGGTCTTCCGCCTCTTTCAGTCAGTGCGAATCATCGGTCCCGGACGGGTTTTACCATGTGAGATGCGCTGATTCGCACTGGTCGGATGGCTTTATCCGAGCGCAGTTTCCAGCCTCCGTTTCAGTCTCGCCAGGGTTCTGCCAAAAATCGTGTCGTCTCCAAGTGCCCTTGCGAGCGTCAATGCACCCTGGATGCCGATAACGGCTTCTTCAGCCAGCGTTTTCGCTTCGGGGCCGGGCAGGCCGGCTTTGACCAGAGCGCCGGCGAGCGCTTCGATCCAGCGATAGAAATAGGCCCGGATGGCGGCAGAAAAACGATCACGCGTTTCGTCCAGCGCAAAGGCGCCGATCAGGCAGATGCGGCGGCCGGAGCGGAAATAGCTGTCGGTCGTCTCCCACATGCGGGCAATGGCCGCGCGGGGCTCACCCTCTTCGAGCGGCCTGAACATCTCCGTCACGAACCAGGCGTCGATATTGGCCATGATCTCCGCCGCCATCTCCTCCTTGCCGCCGGGGAAGAAGTGATAGAGGCTGCCCTTTGACAGCCTCGTGCGGGCGGTGATGTGGCTCATCGACGCCCCCTCGTAGCCGAGCTCGCGAAAGACTTCGGCAACGAGGGCGATGGCATCGGGTTTTTCGAAAACGGTGCGTGCCATCTCAAAGGCCGAGTTCCGACAGGCCGGGATGATCGTCGGGCCGGCGGCCGAGCGGCCAGTGGAATTTCCGGTCCTCTTCCTTAATCGGCATGTCGTTGATGGAGGCGAAACGGCGCTGCATCAGGCCGTCGGCATCGAATTCCCAATTTTCGTTGCCATAGGAGCGGAACCAATGGCCGCTGTCGTCGCGCCATTCATAGGCAAAGCGCACGGCGATGCGATTGCCGTCGAAAGCCCAGAGTTCCTTGATCAGCCGGTAATCCAGCTCCCTTGCCCATTTGCGCGTGAGGAATTCGACGATTTCCTTGCGGCCGCGCGGGAATTCGGCGCGGTTCCGCCATTGGCTATCTTCCGTATAGACCCTGGAAACGCGCTCGGGATCGCGGCTGTTCCAGCCGTCTTCGGCCATGCGGACCTTGGCGATCGCAGTTTCGCGGGTGAATGGCGGGACAAGAGGGGTTGTCATGAAATGCTCCTTCTAAACCTTTTGGTCTTTAATAGACCGATCGGTTTAGAAGGTCAAGTGGCGAGGTTTTGACCCGCTCGATGGCTCAACGTGCGAATTTCCTGGCGCCGGCGACGCAGCCGACGACAGCGATCGTTACGACAAGCATGGACCAGCTGACGCTTTCCTTGAGCAGAGCGGCGGCAAGCGCAAAGCCGAAGAAGGGCTGCAGGAATTGCAGCTGGCCGACCGCTGCGATGCCGCCTTGCGCCAGCCCCCGATACCAGAAGACGAAACCGATCAGCATGCTGAAGAGCGAAACATAGGTGAGGCCGATCCATGCCGGGCCGCCGATGCCGTCGATCGTGTGCGGCATGGTGACGACGCAGAGCGCGATGGTAATCGGCAGCGACAGAACCAGCGCCCAGCAAATGACCTGCCAGCCGCCGAGCCTGCGCGACAACACCGCCCCTTCGGCATAGCCGAGCCCGCAGATGAGAACTGCCGACAGCATCAGCAGATCGCCGGTCGGCGAGGCCGACATGCCTTGGGCGAGGGCATAGCCGCTGACGAGGGCACTGCCGATCGCAGAGAATATCCAGAAGGCGGGGCGCGGCCGTTCGCCGCCGCGCAAGACGCCGAAAATGGCTGTTGCAAGCGGTAGCAAGCCGATGAAGACGATCGAATGCGCCGAGGTGACATGCTTCAGCGCCAGTGCCGTCAGCAGCGGAAAGCCGATGACGCAGCCGAGCGAAACGATCGCCAAGGAGACGATATCGCTGCGGGCCGGGCACTTTTCGCGAAAGGCGAGCAGCAGGACAAGGCCCAGCAGACCGGCGATCACGGCGCGGGCGACGGTCAGGAACAGCGGATCGAAATCCATGACGGCCACCCGCGTCGCCGGCAGCGATCCACTGAAAATCACCACCCCGGTCAGTCCGTAGATCCATCCTGTCGTCGTCTTGTCCATTGCGCACGCTCCTTCTGCCTCACGCGGTATCGGAGAGTTTGTCTGGCCAGACCAGAGACAGTGCAGTACAATTCGTGCAAACTGTTATGGTGAGAGGGGCAGTACGGATGGACGATCTGTCGGTGACGAGCGCCGTCGGCGGCACACGTATCGAAGGGGTCATGGCGGCGATTTCCGATCGCATCGCCACCCGCAGCCTGATGCCTGGCGCGCGGCTGCCGTCCGTGCGCAGCTTTGCCAGGACGATGCAGGTATCGGTCTCCACTGTGGTCGAGGCCTATGAGCGGCTTGCCGCCGAGGGCGTGATCCGCTCCCGGCCGGGCTCGGGATTTTATGTATGCGGTCCGCTGCCGCCGCTGTTGTTGTCCGAGGCCGGTGCTAGTTCGGATCGCAACGTCGATCCGCTATGGATCTCCAGGCAATCGCTCGAGGTGGGCGATGATGTATTGAAGCCCGGCTGCGGCTGGCTTCCGCCATCCTGGTTCCCGCAGGCGGCATTGCGCCGGGCGATGCGGACGCTGGCACGCGGGGATATGGGGGCACTGGCCAATTACGGAACGCCGCTCGGCCTGCCGCCGCTGCGGCAGCTGCTCGCCAGGCGTTTGGCCGAGCACGGCATCACCGTGCCGCCGGACCAGATTCTGCTCACGGAGTCCGGCACGCAGGCGATCGATCTGCTTTGCCGCTTCCTGCTCGAGCCCGGCGATACCGTGCTGGTGGACGACCCGTGCTATTTCAATTTCCATGCGCTGCTGCGTGCGCATCGGGCCAACGTCGTCACCGTGCCGTTCACGCCGAACGGACCGGATGTCGAGCTGTTCGGCAAGGCGCTCGAACGGCACAAACCCCGGCTCTACATCACCAATTCAGCCATTCACAATCCAACGGGCGCCGTGCTCTCGCCGGTGACGGCGCACCGTCTGCTGAAGCTGGCGGATGCTTCCGGGCTGATCATCATCGAAGACGATATTTTCGCCGATTTCGAGGATGTGCCGGCGCCGCGGCTTGCCGCCTATGACGGGCTCGACCGGGTGATCCATATCGGCAGCTTTTCCAAGACGCTTTCAGCCTCGGTGCGTTGCGGCTTCATCGCGGCGCGGCGAGACTGGATCGACGGGCTCGTCGATCTCAAGGTCGCAAGCAGCTTCAGTTGCGGACAATTGTCGGCGGAGCTCGTCTATCTCTCGCTGAAGGACGGAAGCTATCGCAAGCATATGGAGGCGCTGCGCGCGCGGCTCGCCAGGACCATGGGCGAAGTGGCCGCTAGGCTGGAAGCCATCGGCATCGTTCCCTGGCTGAAGCCGCAGGCCGGCATGTTTCTCTGGTGTCGCTTGCCCGAGTGCGTGAATGCCGCCGATGTCGCCCGCGCCTGCCTAGCCGAAGGCATCATCCTCGCTCCGGGCAATGTCTTCAGCATGGCTGAAGAGGCCGGCAGCTTCATGCGCTTCAACGTTGCGCAATCCACCGACGCCCGTATCTTCGGCGTGTTGGAGGCATCCATGCGACGGCTGCGCTAGCCGTCTTGGGCGACCGAACAACGATCGCGGCCCGCTATGTTTCGCGATCCTGGGGCGGCGCTCTTGCCATGCGGAATTGATCCGTCATAGCTTTGCCACAAGGCCGCTCCAATTGCGGCCGCTCAATAATAGAATTTTCGACTGAATGGGGTCGATCGTGCGCGTTTTGCTTGTTGAAGACGACAATATCCTCGGATCGTCGCTAAAAAAGGCCCTGGAGAAGCATGCCTATGGCGTCGACTGGATGCGCGACGGCGAATCCGGCCTCGAAGCTGCCGAGCATTCGCATTTCGCGGCCGTCGTTCTCGATATCAATCTGCCGCGGCTCGGCGGCATGGAGGTTCTGCGCCGCATCCGCCAGCGCGGCAATTCCGTGCCGATCCTGTTGCTGACGGCGCTCGATTCCGTGCGCCAGAAGGTCGAGGGTCTCGATGAGGGCGCGGACGATTATATGGTCAAGCCGTTCGATCTCGATGAATTGCTGGCGCGCCTGCGCGCGCTCATTCGCCGGCGGGATGGCCGCACCGAAAGCGTCATCCGTTGCGGCGACGTGGAGGTCGATCCCTCCGCCATGGTCGCGCGCAAGGGCAGTGCGCAGGTGCATACGACGGCCAAGGAGTTCCATCTTTTGAAGCTCCTGATGGAGCGCAGCGGCCGCTATGTCACGAAGAACGATATTGAATACGCGCTCTACGACGCCGAAAATACCGTCGAGAGCAACACGATCGAAGTAACCATCTACAATCTTAGAAAGAAGCTCGGCACCGATTTCATCAAATCGATCCGCGGCGTCGGGTATATGATCGAGCGATGAACAATTCCACGCTCACTCGCAAGCTGTTTCTCCGCATTGCGCCGGTCGTGGTGGTGACGATCGTCGTGATCGGCGCTTTTGCCTTCAGCAGCGCGACGCGGGAAATCAACAATATCTATGATGCCCAGCTGATCGACGACGCCAATGTGATCTGGAGCCTGCTGCGCCGCCCCCTGGAAAAGACGCCAGGGCATGCGGCAAAGCAGATCGACGACATCGACTTCAACATGGACAATCAGTTGGCCTTCAATGAAGACGCCGACGATTATGCCGATGCGCACATGTTCCGCGCCTGGGTCGACGGCAGTATCCGCTTTTACAGCAGCACGGCTTTCCTTTCCGATGTCCCGCAGCAGAAGGTGGGGTTCACGACACTGACCTATGGCGGTGAGGACTGGCGCATCTATTCGCTGCCGATCCCGAACTCGACCATCGTGATAGAGCTAGGGGAAAAGATCGAGCTTCGCGAAACGCTTGTCTCCAATATTCTGCTCAATCTGTTCTTTCCGCTGCTGATACTCGTGCCGGTCATCGGCTTTCTGATCTGGCTCGGCATCAACAGCGGCCTGCGCACGATTCATGGCTTGGTGCGGCAGATCCGCACTCGCTCGCCCGACGATCTCTCGGCCATTCCCGTAGAAAGCCTGCCGCGCGACCTCCTGCCGCTCGGCCGTTCGATCAATCAGCTGCTGGAGAAGCTTGCCCGCTCGCTGACGCTTGAGCGCCGTTTTTCAGACCTCGCCGCGCATCAGCTGCGTACGCCGCAGGCCAGCGTGAAACTGCTGCTGCAGATGCTCGGAAACAGCGACAACGAGAGTGAACGGCAGGCGATCATCGCCGACCTCGTCGCCAGCAACAACCAGGCCACGCATCTGATAGAGCAGCTGCTGCAGCTGGCAAGGGTGAGCCATCACCCGCTCAATCCAACGCCGGTGACACTTTATCATCTGGTGGCGTCGGTGCTGGCCGAATTCGGCAATATCATCACCAATCGTGAGCTCGACATCGTGCTGGAAGGCGACCAGACGGTTCAGGTCAAGACCGATGAATCGCTGATGCGCATGCTGATCAACAATCTTCTGGACAATGCCATCAAATACACGCCCGTCGGAGGGGAGATCCGGGTTTCGATCACCTCCGAAGATGGCGTCGGCCAGATTTCGATCAGCGACAGCGGGCCGGGCATCCCTCCGCATGAGCGGGATGCGGTGTTCCAGCGATTCTACAGGCTCAACACGCTTCATACCGAAGGTGCAGGCCTCGGTCTTGCCATCGTCGCCGATACGGCAGACCGCCTGTCGGCTACCGTAAAGCTCTCCACGCCGCGGTGGAGCAAGGGTCTGCAGGTAGACCTGAGATTGCTGGCGGGCTGAAAATCAACTTCGCAGCGCTTTTCATTTTCGCTTCATTTTCCCCTCATGCACGGCTCATCCGAGGTTGTTAGAGGCAGCTGGGGATCAGGCGAAAGGGCGTGTTATGCAGGTGTTTTGCGATTTTGATGGAACCATCTCCATCGAAGACGCGACGGATATGGTGTTGACTCGTTTCGCCGGCTCCGAGTGGGAAGATATTGAACAGCTCTGGAAGCAGGGGCTGATCGGCTCCGGCGAATGCATGCGCCGGCAGATCGCTCTTATCGAGGCTAGCAGGGCGGAACTCGACCAGTTTCTCGACACGGTGTCGATCGATCCCGGTTTCGAGGGCTTCCTGTCCTATTGCCGCAGCGGTGAGTTGCCCGTGACCGTCGTCAGCGATGGCGTGGATTATTTCATCCGCCGCATTCTGTCGCGTCACGGTATCAACGGTCTGCCGATCGTTGCCAACGTGCTCACCTGCAGCGTTTCCCAGGGCCGCGAGTCCTATTCGCTGTTTCCGCCATTCCAGGCGACCGGCTGCGTGTCGGGTGCCGGCGTGTGCAAATGCCGTGTTGTCGATAGCAATGACCTGCAGGTCTATATCGGCGACGGGCGAAGCGATTTCTGCGTTTCCGACAAGGTCGACCTCGTTTTCGCGAAGGCCAAACTTGTCGATTACTGCGAGGAAAACGGCATTCCTTATGTCGGTTTCGAAGACTTTTCTGATCTGCTTCCAAAGATGGAAGCCGTTCTCCCGAGCGTCGAGCGACGCTCCCGTGCGCTGCCGCATTTCAAGACAGCGTGAACTAGACCGAGAGGCATAGAATGAAAACGAATGTAGCCGAAGCCTTCAGTGGCCGGACTGAAACGTCCGTCCGCTCCGAAGAAGAATTGCGCGCTCTTGAAGAGGCGTATTGCTCCCATGGCGACACGGTTCACTATACGGACAAGCCGAAATTCTTCGAGGGATGCGAAGGCTCCTTTGTCTATGATCGCACCGGAACGCCGTTCCTCGATCTGCAGATGTGGTACTCCGCCGTCAATTTCGGCTATCGCAACGAGCGCCTGAACGCCGCTGCCCATCGCCAGCTCGACCAGCTGCCGCAGGTCGCCTCGCAGTATCTGCACCGCGAGAAGGTCGAGCTTGCAGCGATGATCGCCCAGGATGCCGAGAGCAAGTTCGGCCATAAGGGCCGCGTTCACTTCAACGTCGGCGGCTCGCAGGCTGTCGAGGATTCGCTGAAGCTTGTGCGCAACTACACCGGCGGCAAGAGCCTCATGTTCGCCTTCGAAGGCGGTTATCACGGCCGCACGCTCGGCGCTTCGGCAATCACTTCGAGCTACCGCTATCGCCGCCGCTACGGCCACTTCGGCGACCGCGCGCAGTTCGTCGAGTTCCCCTATTACTTCCGCGGCCCGAAGGGCATGTCGAAGGAAGAATACGGACATTACTGCGTCCAGAAGTTCGCCCGCCTGTTCGAGAGCGAATATAACGGCGTCTGGGATCCGAAGGCCGGCAAGTCCGAATATGCCGCCTTCTACATCGAGCCGATCCAGGGCACCGGCGGCTACGTCATTCCGCCGATGAACTTCTTCGTCGAACTGAAGAAGGTGCTGGACGATCACGGCATCCTGCTCGTCGTCGACGAAATCCAGATGGGCGTCTACCGTACCGGCAAGCTCTGGTCGATCGAGCATTTTGGCGTCTCGCCGGATGCGCTGATCTTCGGCAAGGCGATCACCAACGGCCTCAACCCGCTTTCCGGCGTCTGGGCCCGCGAAGAGATGATCAACCCGACCATCTTCCCGCCCGGCTCCACGCATTCGACTTTCGCCAGCAACCCGATGGGGACTGCCGTTGCGCTCGAAACGATGAAGATGCTGGAAGAGGAAGATTTCGGCGCGGCCATCATGGAGAAGGGCGCTCATTTCCTCGACGGGCTGAAGCAGCTGCAGAAGCGCCACGCCATTGTCGGCGAGGTCGATGGCCTGGGCCTCGCCCTGCGCATGGAAATCTGCAAGGACGACAGCTATACGCCGGATAAGGCGACGATGGACTGGATGTGCGATGAAGGCATGAAGGGCGACCTTCAGGTCGGTTCCAAGACTTACGGCCTCGTGCTCGACGTCGGCGGCTACCACAAGAACGTCATCACCTTCGCGCCGAACCTGCTCATCACCCGCGAAGAGATCGATCTGGCGCTTGCACTGCTCGATCAGCTTCTGACGCGCGCTGCTCGGAGATAAGACGGTGCAACTCCTGCTTCTTCATCTCGATGACGCATTGGAGTTGCAGCCGGACTTCGTGCGCGCCTGCGAATTTGCAGGCGCGCACCAGTATTTCGACAAGGACGCGGGGCGGGAGGTCCGGCTTTGGGGCAAGCAGAGCGCCCTTGCCGATCTCGGCCGCGAAATCGTCAAGAATACGCCTGCAACCGGCAAGGACTCGCAACTCTGCTTCATGGGGTCCGGCGACTTTCATCATATTACAGCGCTGCTTCTCGATGGTGCGCTCGAGCGGCAGCCCGGACCCGCGACGCTGATCCATTTCGACAACCATCCGGATTGGGTCAACTTCGACGGCGGCATGCATTGCGGCTCCTGGGTCAATAGCGCGCTTGGCAATTCCAACATCCAGAAGGTCATCACGATCGGCGTCTGCAGCCATGATCTTCGCAGCCCCGAGCGCAAGGGTGCGAACCTGCACTGGCTCGGCGAAGGCAAGCTGGAACTTTACCCCTATGAGCACCCGCCGAGCCGTGTTCTTGCCGATTACGGCAATGGCGCCAGCTACCGGCAGGAAAAGGGAGCCCTGCACTGGAAGTCGATCTCGGAGATCGGCGAAGAGAACTTCATCGACCGGATGCTCAGCCGCATTCGCACCGAAGCCGTATATGTGACGATCGACAAGGACGTTCTGGCCGCGGATGACGCCGTGACGAACTGGGATCAGGGCCGCATGCGGCTGCCCTATCTTTTGGCTCTGATCAGCGAAATCGGCAGCCGCCACCGCATCATAGGCGCCGATGTCATAGGCGATTATTCTGTTCCGAGTTATGCTGGCGGCCTGCGGACACGGTTCATGAAGCGAGCTGAGATTTTTATCGATCAGCCTCGCGTCCGGCAGGGGCCCGAAAAGACCAGAAACATCAACAGTGCGGCCAATCACGCGCTGCTGGAAGTTCTGGCGGAGTATATGGAATGACCGGCAGCCTGACCCTTCCCATGCTTGGGCTCATACTCTTCTGCGTGCTGGCGGAAACGGCTCGCGAGGTTTGCTTCAAGCAATCCGCGAGCGCGCATACGCTGGTTGCGGCGATGGGCAAGCCCGTGACCTGGCTGGGTATCATCTTCTGGGCGGTTGAGCTATTTGGCTGGACTGCCGTTCTTGAGAGCGTTCCTCTCACCATCGCCTTTCCTCTCATGGCACTGAGCTACGTCGTCATCGTGTTCGCCGGCGCCGTCATCTTCAAAGAACACATTAACCTGCGTCACGCGACGGGCGTGTTTTTCGTCACTGCCGGCGTGGCTTGCGTAGGAGTTACCGGATTATGAAAATCTTTGCGCATAGCAGATGGGATGTGGCGCCGGTTCTGGCCGCCGTCGCCCATCTCGTTTTCGACGTCTATCTGATCGTCGGTTTCGAAAGCCGCCCGCTGTGGGTTTCGGTCGTTCTCGGCAGCCTTTACGCCGTATCGATTTCCTGGAACATCAACAGCATATCGCATAATTTCATCCATACGCCCTATTTCAAGCCGCGCTGGATGAACTACGGCTTCAGCTTGCTGGAGTCGGTTGCGATCGGCTTCTCGCAGACCTATTACCACTGGGTGCACATGCGCCATCACTCCGGCAACAGCGACCGGCCGGACGAAAAGGGCGATACTATCGATCTGCTGTCGATCTATCGTCATGGTCACGACGGCAAGCCGGAGAATGTGTGGTCCTATACGTTCCTGAGCTTCTTCCGCGACAGCATCGGCGATGTCCACAAAGCCATCGCGCGCAACCGTCCGTTCGATGCGGCCTGGGGCCGGTTCGAGCTCTTCTTCTTCCTGGGGCTTGCAGCGCTTGCGCTTCTTTATGACTGGAAGGCCGTGCTGTTCTTCGTACCCTTCTATTATCTCGGCAATTGCCTGTCGTCGCTCAACGGCTATTACGAGCATCTGAACGGCGATCCGGACGAGCCGATCGCATGGGGCGTTTCCAGCCACAAGCCGTTCTACAACTGGCTCTGGTTCGGCAACGGCTACCATGCCGAGCATCACTATCGCCCGCGCACGCACTGGACGAAGCTGCCTGCCCTTCACGATCAGATCAAGGAAGAGCAGGAAAAGGCCGGAACGCATGTCATCAGCACCTGCCATGCCCTTGGCTTCATGGCCAAGGAGAACCGGCAGGCGGAGCTCTCTCATGAAAGCTGATGACTTGAGCTTCTTCATGGAGGGCTCAAATGGAAAAGGCATACTTCTCGTGCATGGGCTGACGGGTGCACCGGCTGAAATGAAGCTGGTTGCCCGTCATCTCAATCGCAGGGGATATAGCATTTATGCGCCGCTGCTGGCTGGTCATGGCGTCGACGTGAAAACGCTGCGCCGCACCCGCTGGCAGGATTGGCTCGAGAGCGTCGTTGAGGCATCGGCTCTGCTGGCGACGAGGACCCAAGAGGTCTTCGCCGCCGGCATTTGCGTTGGCGGCAAGCTGGCGATGCTGGCCGCCGAGCAGCAGCCCGGCACGATCGGCGCAGCAGCCATCTATTCGCCTTGCTTCAAATATGACGGCTGGGACGTTCCCTTCTATTACCCGCTGCTTTCCTCGCAGATCGGCTGGCTGTCGCGCGTTCCCTTTCTCGATCGCCTGAGTTTCAGCGAGACGAACTCGCTCGGCATCAAGGACGAGCGGATGCGCCGCCTGATCGAGGGCATGGCAAGCGAAGGCGTTCTGGAGAAATTCCCCGGCAAGGGCCTCGTCGAGATGCATCGGCTCGGCAAGGCGCTGAAAGGCGTCCTGCCGAGGATGCAGACCCCGACGCTGATCCTGCATGCCGAGGACGATGATCTCGCCAGCCCGAAACACGCACGCTACATTTCAGAGCATATCGGCAGCCCGCATGAGCTGAAATGGATCAAGGACAGTTATCATATGATCCATGTCGACCGGCAGCACCGTCAGGTGGCCGATTTTACCGCGGATTTCTTCGAGGCGCGTCATGTCGCAGCCGCTGCTTAAACTCGTGCCCAAGCCAGCCGGCAATCCGGTGACGGAAGTTCATTCCAGCATCCGCGCGATCGGCCGCGATGCCTGGAATGGGTGTTCTCAGGGCCAGGTCGAAGACTATGATTGCCTGCTTGCCATCGAGGAAGCGGGGATCGCAGGTTTCGAATGGCGCTATGTCACCGTCGTCGAGGATGGGCGCGTCAGTGCCGCCATGCCGGCCTTCCTGTGCCTTTATGCGCTTGATACGACGCTGGAGGAGGGCTTTCTGCGCCAGTCCGTACGCCGCGTACAGCGCGTCTTCCCGAATTTCCTGAAGCTGCGCCTTGCCTGCCTCGGGTCGCCCTGCACCGAGACCGGCGCCATCGGCTTCCACCCGGACGTTCCGGTGGAACGCCGCAGCGCGCTGTTTACAGAGCTTCTGTCGTTCTTCGAACAGTATGCCGCGACCCAGCGCTGCGCGCTGGTCGGGCTGAAGGACATTCCCGAACCGACCTCGGCGGAGTTCGGCGCGGCGCTTTCCGCGCGCGGCTATGCCTCCATCGGCGGCCTGCCGACAGCCTGGCTCGACGTCGATTTCAAGACGATCGACGAATACCTCGCCAAGCTCTCCTCCGGCACCCGCAAGGACATGCGCCGCAAGCTGAAGTCGTTCGAGCAGGTCAGGGTCGAGATCAGGACCGATTTCGGCGAATTCCTGCCGCAGGTGATGGCGCTCTATCATGACACGCGTAACCGCAGCGACTGGCAATTCGAGGAACTGACCCCTGAGTATTTCCAGGGCGTTCTCACCCGTATGGAAGGACGTTCCTACTGCGCCTTCTATTTCGTCGGAGACACGCTGCTCGCCGCCAATCTGATCGTGCATGACGACCGTGTCGCCATCGACAAATTCTTCTGCATGGACGGTGAAAAGGGGCGGCCCTACAATCTTTACTTCCTCAGCTGGTTCACCAATCTGCGCTATTGCCTGGATCACGGGATCCGCCGTTATCAGAGCGGTCAGGCCTATTATGAAAACAAGGTGCGCCTCGGCAGCAAACTGACCGCCAATGCGATGTTTTTCCGTCATCGCAACCCCGTACTTCAGGGGCTGCTCAGGCTGGTGTCGCCGCTGTTCTCGACAGACGAGGGGGAAGCGTGATGCCGATGCGCCTTTCCTGGCTCGCCGTGCCGGTGCTGAACACGCTGTTCCAGTTTTTCATCAAGCTCGGCGCAGAGCAAATGCATAGCGAAAGCCCGGAGGCCTGGCTCTGGCAGGCGCTCTCGTCCTATTGGATATTGGCCGCCATCGCCGTCGAGATCGTCACCTTCTTCATCTGGATGAACGTGCTGGCCGAACTCGATCTCAGCCGCGCCTTTCCGCTTTCGGGCATCAGCTACGTGCTGATCATCGCGACAGGCTGGTTCATCTTCGACGAGCGGGTGGTCGCGCTGCAGATCATCGGCAGCGGACTGATCCTGACAGGCGTCTGGCTCATCGCCGGCGCCAATGTCGAGACAGGAACTAAAGTCGAGAATGGGGCCAAGGTCGAAACCGAGACCAAGACTGAGACCAGGGCCGAGGCGGGGGATCGCCGCGATTTGGACGTGGGGCAGCGCAAAGAACTGCGCACGGGTACCGGCAAGGATAGATAATGCCTAACTTACAAGCTGAAAATCGCCCCAAGGGCGCATCTCCTGCTGCTTTCTCCAGCCTGGTGGACTGGTGCGTGAAGCGCGCGCTGTCGTCCATCGTCACGCGTGGGGCGCTGACCGTGACGACGGCAAGCGGCCGCGTCCTGACATTCGGCGACGGCACTGGCGAGCCTGTTCACGTCCGCTTTAGCGATAACAGGGCCGAATGGGCGCTTCTGATCGATGCCGACAAGCTGCTCGGCGAACTCTACATGGATGGCCGTTTCATCGTCGAGCGTGGCACGCTTTATGATTTCGTGGCGATGATGCTGCGGGAGGCGCAGAACAGCACCCACCCGCTGATCGCGCGCATCATCGACGGTGTGAGAACCAAGCTGCGGATTTTCCGTCACCGCAACATGCCGGGTCGCTCGAAGGCCAATGTCGCCCACCATTACGATCTCGATGGCCGGCTCTATGAACTCTTCCTCGATCCGGACCGGCAATATTCCTGCGCCTATTTCGAGCATGCCGACCAGTCTTTGGAAGACGCGCAGATCGCCAAGAAACGGCACCTTGCCGGCAAGCTTCTGATCGAGCCCGACAACAGCATTCTCGACATCGGCTGCGGCTGGGGCGGGCTGGCGCTGCATATGGCCGAGCACGCGCCCGGCGGTTATGTCCTCGGCGTCACGCTCTCCGAGGAGCAGCATGAATATGCCACGAAGCGCGTCGCCGAAAAGGCCGGGGGAACGCCGGCGGAGGTGCAATTCGCGCTCAGGGATTATCGCAGCCTGACCGGCCGGTTCGACAGGATCGTCTCGGTCGGCATGTTCGAACATGTCGGCCTGGCATCCTATCGCACCTTCTTCCGCAAATGCGCCGAGCTGCTCGAGGATGACGGCATCATGGTGCTTCACACCATCGGCTGCTCTGCGACGCCCGGCTTCACGACGCCGTGGCTCGACAAATACATCTTCCCCGGCGGCTATATTCCGGCCCTCTCGGAAATCGTGCCTGAAATCGAGGCGGCGGGGCTTGCGATCACCGATGTCGAGGTATTGCGGCTGCATTATGCGAAGACGCTCGAAAACTGGCGGGAGCGCTTCATGGCGCGCTGGGACCAGGTCGCGCAGCTCTATGACGAGCGCTTCTGCCGCATGTGGGAATATTACCTTTCGACGGCGGAAGCGGCGTTTCGCTACGAGGATCTCGTCGTCTTCCAGATCCAGATCGCCAAGCGCAACGATATCATTCCGCTGACGCGGAACTACATCGCCGATCACGAGGCGCGCAACGGCTCAAAAATTAATGTTGAAGGTTCGGTTGAGCGTAAAACCGATAATGTTCTGGTTGGGTGAGCCGAACCGCGAGGTGACAGGGCTATCGGCGGCAGCGCCTATCAGGCGGTTATACTTCCCGTAGACCTGCACGCTCCATTCGGGCGAGATCGAATAGGTGGCGGCCACGGTGACGCCGACGGATTTAAAGCCGCCGTCGGCCTCGAAAGCGCTGATGCGGCCGCTTCTTACCGCCTGGCTATTCGGCGAGACGCCGAAGTTGCTGCGCATATAGGTGGTGTTTGCCAGCGACAGGCGCGGTCCGGCCGATAGCAGCCACCTGTCTCCGACCGGCTGGAACCAATCGAGCGCAAGGTCCGCCACAAGGCCGTCGCCGCCCCAGAGCGACTGACGTATTTCCGTGCGGAACCGGAGCTGATTGTCCTTCAGCCAATATTGTGCGAAGCCGCCGGCATCGAGGTTCCAATGCACGCGGCGCTGGCTCTGCAGGCGCAGATTATCCAGGTCCAGGCGATCATCCCTGAAGCCGACCACAGGCCCGATTTCGAGGCCGCCGAGATCGAAGAGGCCATAGTCGAAATTGTCGTCCGGCGCGCTGTATTCCGGGGCTTCGCCAAGGCGATGGAAGTCGAAGGCGGGCAAGACGCCGAAGCTGTAATGCTTCGATCCTTCGTAAGTCGGGCCATACTCCACGGTGGCGCCGAGCGTCACGACCCAGGTGTCGGAGGTCTTGGACGTATCGGAGGAGGTTTTTTCGGAGCCCTGCGCCATGGATGACGCGGGAAACGCCATGAGTGCGGATGTTACCAGCAGGCCCGTTCCAGCCGCTGCCATCAACCGGGCGGCGAATGATGTCCCAACACTTAACACTATGACAATATCCGATCCCTGGTCGCCCTCACGGCAGTCTTATCACAGCCCAAGGTTCCGAAAATAGCGAAAATTTCAAATGCGGTTCGTGCATGCGGCCGACGGCCGGAACGCTTTGCGCGGTTTGCGGAAGATCGGCGGTCACCTCCGTCGGGCTGCACAGGCCGCAGCCGCGGGGACGCTTCTTCCGGGTCTCGGCGACGGCGCGGGACGATGGCGTGTTCACTTGCTGGCAATCGAGATGCTCTCCGTCCCGGACGAATGGAACCTCTGCCGCCGTCCATGTTCGCAAAGGGTGTCGACGAGAATAGGGGCATAACATTTCATGAACCTGAAAACCTCGCATCGTGCACAGGCTGATTGTGCGTTCTTTGCGGTTGGATTGCGCTGTTTTTATCACTAGATAGCGGTTGTCCTCATTTCGGACGGAACTCCGGGCGACGACAGATCCCTTTCCGGTCGCGGAAGTGGCGACCTGGAGCAATTCCAGCAAAAGTGCGAAGCAGTTTTGCTGGAATTGCGTGAGAACAAGAAGACAGGGCAATCTCGTGACTCCGCTTAGAACGGAAATGCTCTAGACAAACGGGCGAAGGCATGAAGGATCAAGGATCTGGCAACGCGGGCATCATGGCACGGCTCAGCCGCTACGAGCCGTTGTTGCTCTTTATGTTTGCTGCTCTTTCGGGTGGAATTTTCCTGTTCGTCTATCTGACGGGCGAGGTTCTGGAAGGAAGCACCAAGAGATTCGACGACGCCATATTGCTGGCGCTTCGCCAGCCGAGCGATCTGTCCGTTCCGATAGGGCCTGCGTGGCTCACCCATGCCGTCAAGGACATCACAAGCCTCGGCGGGACCACCGTGCTTGCGATGATGACGGCGCTGGTAACGGTCTACCTGCTGCTGGACCGTCGGCGCGCGATCGCCATTTTCGTGCTTGCCTCGGTGCTCGGCGGATGGGCGCTCAGCTCTCTGCTGAAGCTCAGCGTCGCGCGGCCGAGGCCGGATATCGTGCCGCATCTGGTCGACGTGAACGATCTGAGTTTTCCAAGCGGCCATGCGATGGTGTCGGCGGTCACCTATCTGACGCTCGCGGTCCTGATTTCCGGCACCCGCCGCTATCGGTCGACGCGCATCTTCGTCGTCGCGACCGGTATTCTGCTGACGCTGTTGATCGGCATGAGCCGCGTCTATCTCGGCGTGCATTATCCGACCGACGTGCTCGGCGGCTGGTGCGCCGGAGCGACCTGGGCGCTCGGCTGCTGGATCGTTGCCCGGCGCTTCATATCGCTGTCACGAGGCGTCGATGGGCCGGCGCGGGTCGATTCCCCGCCGCCGGAGTGAAAGAGGCGTCAGAGCGCCGGTTCACGACGTCGCGAGATCAGCACTGGACTTCCAGCCGCGTTGCCACCAGCAGCGAATAGTCCGTGCCCTTCGGATCGCTGAAGAACATGCTGGTCAGCGCCGCCTGGTTTTCCGCCATGACTTCCTTGGGGTTGGGCCTGATCACCTTGCGCTTGCAGCGGCTCAGAGCCGCTCCCGAGATGGTCATGTCGTTGTCGGTGGCGAAATCGACCGCGGTGTAGAGCGTCTTGTCGTAAATTCCGAAAATCGTGGTGCCCTTGAGGAAGGTCTTCTGCTCGGGCTTCAGCGAAAAGGATAGGGTCAGCGAGCCGTTCTTGTAATCGGCCTTGACGTCATCCGGCTTGGCCATCGGCACCGCTTTGCCGTCGATGGTGACGTTCGTATAATAGCCGTACTGTGCAAGCGAATCCCTGACCGTCTTGCCGACCGCCTTCAGTTCGCTCGCGGTGAGCGCCTGGTTGCCGGCCTTGCCGAAATCCATGAGAACCGACGAGGAAAACACCTCGTCGAAGCTCCAGACATTGCGCAATTCGCCGATCGAGCCGTCGGGCGCTGCCGCGACCTCGAACTTGGCGTCGATGAAGATATGCGGATGAGCGAGCGCCGGCACGGGCAAAAACGACAGAATCGCAAGCAGCAGGGGCGTCTTTTTTCTCATGCGCGCAATACCGCGTTCCGTTCGTCAGGTTGATATGCAGCCCTGGACGTCAATTGGGACTGATTTGAGACCCGGAGAATTTCCGTAGAGCATTTCCAGGAAAAGTGCGCAGCGGTTTTCCGTCCGGAATGCGTAAACAAGCAAGAAGATAGAGCATTTTCGCGATTCGAAGAAAAGCGAAAATGATCCAGCAATCGACCGCTCCGATTCGTGACATGCCGGTCATGGCTGAGTGCCGCGACAAGCGGCATCCACACAGCACCACGGCTGCAGCCTGCTGCGAAAAAGATGAAGGCCGTTGCCGACCTATCCATCGAAAGCTCATTTCTGAGTGCCCGACCTGAGAGATAGGTGACATTTTGTACCGGAGACATGGGTAACACTTCTGGCTTTTTGGCGGGAGGTGTTGATGCCGTGGAGAGAGGCTTCGGTGATGGAGGAACGTCTACGATTTGTCGCCCGGCTGCTTGAGGGCGAAGGCATGAGCGATGTGTGCCGGGAGTTCGGCATTTCGCGCAAGACCGGCTACAAGATCTTCAATCGCTATAAGGACGACGGCCTGGAGGCGCTGACGGATCGGTCGCGCCGCCCGGTTCGCTACGCCAATCAGTTGCCCGTGCCGGTCGAGGCGATGATCGTGCGGCTCAAGAAAGACAAGCCGCATTGGGGTGCGCGCAAGATCCGCGAGCTGTTGGTGAAGCGGCTTGCCGGCGATGTGCGCATCCCCGCCAAAAGCACGGTGCATGCCATTCTCGACCGCCATGGACTGGTCGCCCATGCGCGCAAACGACACCGACATCGAGCCGAGGGAACGGCGTTGTCACAAGCACCGATGCCGAACGATCTGTGGTGCGCCGACTTCAAGGGCGAGTTCAAGCTCGGCGACGGACAGTACTGTTACCCCCTGACGGTCACCGACCAGGCCTCGCGCTTTCTGCTTGCTTGCGAAGCCTTCGAATCGACAAAAGAGGTGGGCGTCTTCGAGGCGTTCCGCCGGCTGTTTGCCGAGCGTGGCCTGCCGCTCGCGATCCGCAGCGACAATGGCTTGCCCTTTGCCAGCCCAAACGGGCTCTACAATCTCTCGAGGCTGTCGGTGTGGTGGCTCAGACTCGGCATCACGCTGGAGCGCATCAGGCCGGGCCGTCCACAAGAAAACGGCCGGCATGAGCGCATGCACCTCACGCTGAAGAAGGAGGCGACCAAGCCGTCTGGCAAAAACACTCTCCAGCAGCAGGCTCGCTTCGACGCTTTCGTCAGCGAATTCAATCAGCAGCGGCCGCACGAGGCGCTCAACATGAAGGTGCCCGCAGATCTCTACGTCACTTCCTCGCGCCCCTATCAAGGCCTGCCGGAGATCAACTACCCCTTCCATGATCGAGAGGCGCTGGTGACCAATTGCGGCCGCATCTGCATCTACCGCAAGAAGATCAACATATCGACCGTAATGGCCGGCCAGAAACTCGGAATCACGGAAGTCGACGACGGCATTTGGCTCGTCAGCTTCATGCATTATGATCTGGGATATATCGACTTGGAACAGAGAACCTTGCAAACCATCGACAATCCGTTCGGCTCGAGATTGTCACCCATGTCTTAGGTACGTTTTGTTACCTATGTCTCCGGGCTGGACAAGAGGAAAACTGGAGCGGGCGAAGGGATTCGAACCCTCGACCCCAACCTTGGCAAGGTTGTGCTCTACCCCTGAGCTACACCCGCTCATTCCCGTCGCGATCCGGGGTAGTGTGTTGGACCGCTGGGCGTCGTCTTGCGGCGACGGGCGGTATATGGCCTAACCACTTTTCAAATGCAACAGGGAAATGACGAGTTCGCCAAGAAAAATTTCGAGTTTTTTGTCCGGCCCTTCGAAAAGCCCTGAAACGTCGGCCTTTGGCGTCTGAAAGATTGCAATGAAATTGTGGGCGACGTATCAGGGGCGAACTATTTGCACTGCGAGATCCCATGACAGAGACCAGCCCGAAAACACGCGACGATCTTTTCCGATTCCTTGATGGGCTTGGCATCAGCCATAGCACCAAGGATCATGCGCCGGTCTTCACCGTCGCCGAATCGGTGTCGCTGCGCGACGAGATTCCCGGCGGCCACACGAAAAACCTGTTCGTGAAGGACAAGAAGGACAACTTCTTCCTGCTGACCGTCGAGGAAAACGCGAGCGTCGATCTGAAGACGGTACATACGCTGATCGGTGCGGCGAGCAAGGTCTCCTTCGGCAAGCCGGAAAAGCTGATGGAATATCTCGGCGTCATCCCAGGCTCGGTCACTGCATTCGGCGCGATCAACGATACCGGCCGGAACGTTACCTTCATCCTCGATGCCGAACTGATGGCGCATGACATCGTCAACTGTCATCCTCTGTCGAACGATGCGACGACGTCGATTGCCAGCGCCGACCTCGTGCGCTTCATGGAGGCGACGGGTCATGCGCCGCTAGTCTTGAAAGTCACGGGCTAAGGTACGATTTTAGCGCTGAGATTATCGCGAACGGGGCGTCTTCGGATTGTCCGATCGCTTTGACGACTTCATTGGGCGTGTTGCCATCCGGACCTGTTCGGTTCGTTTGGAAGACATGCTCTTCAAAAGATCACGGATGCCGGCAGGCGGGAGACACTCATGAGCGGTCCGAACAATCCCTATAACGCTTCCTTTGGTGGGCAGATGTCGGCCTCGGCATCGTTTGGCGCAGCACCTGCCGCATCCGGCGCTTCGCCGATCAAGGACACGACGACCGCCAATTTTGCCAAGGATGTGATCGAGGAATCGCGCAAGCAGCCGGTGCTGGTCGATTTCTGGGCACCCTGGTGCGGTCCGTGCAAGCAGCTGACGCCGGTTCTGGAAAAGGTCGTCACCGAGGCCCAGGGCCGCGTCAAGCTGGTCAAGATGAATATCGACGACCATCCGTCCATTGCCGGCCAGCTGGGCATCCAGTCGATCCCGGCCGTCATCGCCTTCGTCAACGGCCGTCCGGCCGACGGCTTCATGGGCGCGGTTCCGGAAAGCCAGGTTCGTCAGTTCATCGATCGCCTCGGCGGTCCCGCAGGCGGCACAGACGACCAGGCAGCGGAGATTGCCGCCGTTCTGGAAGAGGCGAGCGGCCTCTTGGCAGCCGGCGACGTCAATGGTGCCGCCGAGCTCTTCGGCGCGGTGCTGCAGGCCGACCCGGAAAACGCCAAGGCGCTTGCCGGCATGGCGGAATGCATGATTGCCGCCGGCCAGAGCCAGCGCGCCCGCGAAGCGCTTGCCGACCTGCCGGAGACACTTGCCAACGATGCCGGCATTCAGGCCGTGGTCAAGAAGCTCGATCAGATCGATGAAGCCCGCAAGCTCGGCGATCCCGTGGCGATCGAGCAGGAGCTGGCCGCCAATCCCGACAATCACGAGCAGCGCATCAAGCTCGCCAAGATCCGCAATGTCGAAGGCAAGCGGGAAGAGGCGGCCGATCATCTTCTGACTGTCATGCGCAAGGATCGCAGCTACGACGATGATGGCGCGCGCCGCCAGCTGCTGGAATTTTTCGAAGTATGGGGTCCGAAGGATCCCGCCACGATCGCGGCGCGGCGCAAGCTTTCCTCGATCCTGTTTTCCTGAGCGAGCAAGCGCAGCGCCCGGCATCGTCCGGGATCGCTCGCCGAAAGGCGGGCGATCACAAAAGCGAAGGGGCGCATCGACGCTCTGAAGCAAAATACTCTTGTGTTTTTGGCAGACGAGCCCACATTGTCGGTTGCGCGGCATAAGATGGGCAACGGCCGCGACGGTGTGTCGTTCCTGCGCGCCCGTGGCGGCGAGGCGCAGCGATCTAGCGGGATGGAAAACATGCAAGTGGGTAATGCCAGATACCTGAAGCCGGGCGATCTGCCCGAAACTGTGGTCGTCTTTCCCTTGTCGGGCGCCTTGCTATTGCCCGGCGCGCAACTGCCGCTCAATATCTTCGAACCGCGCTACCTCGCCATGATCGATGCCGCCATTGCCGGCAACCGCCTGATCGCGATGGTGCAGCCCGCGCTTGGAGAGCCGGCTGATTCGCCAAATCTGTCGCGTGTCGGCTGCCTCGGCCGTATCACCTCCATGTCCGAAACCGGTGACGGGCGTTATATCATCGCGCTGACGGGCATTTGCCGCATCCGGCTGATGGAGGAAGTGACCGCTCATCAGCCCTATCGCATTTTCCGCATCACGCCCTTCATCTCCGACCTCAAGTCGCACCATGAGGAGGGCACCGTCGATCGGCCCGCACTGCTTTCGGCCTTCAGGGCCTATCTGGAGGCCAACAAGTTGGAGGCGGATTGGGAGAGCGTTGAGCGCGCCGACAATATGATGCTGGTCAATTCGCTGTCGATGATGGCGCCCTTCGATCCCGCCGAGAAGCAGGCGCTTCTCGAGGCTCATGATCTGAAGACGAGGGCGGAAACCTTCATCGCCATCATCAAGATCGTGCTGGCCGGCTCCGGCGACACCGGCTCGGTCCTGCAATAGGAGTTTGCCCATGGATGTCACGGTCAGCAAAGTGGATCCGAAACTGCTCGATCTGCTCGTCTGCCCGCTCACCAAAGGGCGGCTGAGCTACGATCGGGAAAAGAACGAGCTGATTTCGGAAAAGGCCCGCCTTGCCTATCCGATCCGCGACGGCATCCCGATCATGCTGATTTCGGAAGCGCGCCGCATCGAAGACTGAGACTCTTTTTCAGGATCCGGGCATTGAAGGCTATCGAGTCTCTTGAGCGCGGCGCCGCCGTGATTTCGCCCGGCCAAGCGCTTCAATCCGGCATTCGCGAACCCAGATCCCGGTCATGCGCCGCCCCCTCGATCAGGTGGGTCAGTTCGTCCACCAGGCTGATGCGATTTCCGCGGAACTGATAGTAGGCGATCACCTTGAGACGAATACGCTCGCCGGTGATCTTCACGGCTTCGGCGACATGAACCGTTGCCGCGGAAACGCCGTCGGTCACCACATGCTCGAAGCTGACGCTACTTGAGGCAAGACCGGCCTGAAGCGCTTGGCTGTGGCGGAGGAAGCCCTCGTAATCGAGCTGCTTTCCGTCGACACGCTGGATGTAGTCGGGTGTCAGCAGCTCGGCGAATTGCTCCGGCTTGGTGGCCGGATCGGTGAATGCGGCAAACATGCGGTCGAGCAGTTCATGAACTTCGCCCTGTGTCATGGCAGTTTCGGTCGCCATCGGTATCTCCGTCGTGTTTCTCAGGTTGGGAACACCTTTCACCTAGCTCGCCCGTCTTTGCCTTGCTAACGTATCCATGCCATTCAATAGGGCTTTGAGGCCATGCATGATTTCCTTGTCGATCCTCTCCGCCTCGATTCGGCGGCAGAACCGGTAATCCTGGCCAGCCGCCGCCGGCAGGCTGAAATGCGGCGCACGGAGCGACATAGCCATGCGCGAGGCCAATTGCTCGGTACCATGCAGGGCTTGGTCACGATCGGCACGGATCACGGTCGCTGGCTCATCCCGCCCATCAACGCAGTATGGCTTCCGCCGCATATCGAGCACGATTTCACATCACACGGCGCTTTCCACGGCTGGAGCGTCTATGTGGCCGAGACCGCCTGCGCTGCCCTGCCGAAGACCCCGCGCGTGATCCGCCTTTCAGGTCTGCTGGATGAGGCGGTGGCTCGAGCTGCGAGTTGGCGGGAGGGGCCGCTATCCCAAGCGCAGGAACGGATCGCGGGCGTCATTCTGGACGAAATCGCTGCGATACCGGGGGAAGCCCTTGATCTGCCGATGCCTGCCGATCCTCGGCTGCAAAGAATTGCGCGCGCTATCGCGGATGATCCGGCCGAGCGGCAGCGCATGGAAGATTGGGCTGCCTGGGCAGGCATCGCGCCGCGTACGCTGAGCCGGCGGTTCGTGCTGGAGACGGGCCTTACATTCAGCACCTGGCGCCAGCGCGCCCTGCTGCTGCGATCTCTGGAAATGTTGGCCGCCGGCAATTCCGTAACCACGGTCGCCTTCGACCTTGGTTACGAAACGGTCAGCGCCTTTATCGAATTGTTCCGCGCACATTTCGGTACAACGCCGGCGCGATATTTCAGGCAATCGGCCTGACTGAACCTGAGCCCGAGGTCAGGTACACTCGCTCCCGCTGCCGTCCGTTCAAATCGCCTCACCCGCGAGGAGCCGCGGATTATCCCGAGCGGTCGTACCCGCGGCCTGGCCGATGAAGAAGGATTTGAGGCTCGGCAGGCGGTCGACGATGCCGAGGCCGAAATCGCGGGCGATGCGCAAGGGCGAGATATCGTTGGAGAACAGCCGGTTCAGCACGTCGGTCGTCACCCCCATGCGGAAGGTATCGAAACGCCGCCAGGTCTGGTAGCGCTCGAGGATATTGATCGAGCCGATGTCGAGGCCGAGGCGATCGGCTTCCACGATGGTTTCGGCGAGCGCCGCCACATCCTTGAAGCCGAGATTGAGGCCCTGGCCGGAGATGGGGTGGATGCCGTGTGCGGCATCGCCTGCCAGCGCAAAACGCGGCGCGACGAAGGCGCGGGCGAGCGTGAGGCCGAGCGGGAAGGCGCGCCGCTCGCCGACGGCGTGCAAAGTGCCGAGCTTGTGGCCGAAACGGCGCTCCAGTTCTTCCTCAAAGACGAGGTCGTCCGAGGCGACCAGTCGCTCGGCGTCGAATGTGCGCTCCGTCCAGACCAGCGAAGAGCGGTTGTTCTTCAGCGGCAAGATGGCGAAGGGGCCGGAGGGCAGGAAATGTTCTTCGGCGCAGCCGCCATGCGGCCGCTCATGCTCGACGGTGACGACGATGCCGGACTGGCCGTAGTCCCAGTTGACGGTCTTGATGCCGGCCATGTCGCGCAGCTTCGAACGCACGCCGTCGCAAGCGACCAGCAGCCGCGCTTCCAGCGTGCTGCCGTCCGAAAGCGTCAGTGTGGTCTTGGCATCGTCGGTCACGAAGCCGGTGGCGCTGAGGCCGTGGCGGATGGTGACGCCCAGGCGCTCGCAGGCGCCGCGCAACGCGCCGACCATGGCAAGATTCGGCACCATATGGGCAAAAGGCTGGCCCTCGGCCACCTCGCCGTCAAAGGTGAGGAAGACCGGGCGCACGGGATCGCTGGTGCGCGAATCGGTGACGATCATGCGGGTGATCGGCTCGGCCTCCGGCGCGATCTCGTCCCAGACATCAAGCACATCCAGCATCTTGGAAGCTGCGGCGATGACCGCCGATGCCCGCATATCCTTCTTCCAGGCGCTTTCGGGAGCCGCCTCCACGACCATGACGTCGAGATGGGGAGCCGCTTGCTTGACGGCGACCGCGGCGGCAAGGCCCACATATCCGCCACCCACTACCAGCATGTCCAACATAGCGCTTCCCTGTGTCTTACTGTTACTTCCTGCTTTATATAGAACATCCTGTTCACGGTTCCTACCATCGGAGTTCAAGCAAAATGTCGCGAGAGACGGAAAAGCCCACCCCCATGGAAACCGTGCTGGCGACGCTTGATCTGGAAACGATCGAGATGAACCTGTTTCGCGGCAACAGCCCGCAGGTGGGCTGGCAGCGTGTGTTCGGCGGGCAGGTCATCGGCCAGGCGCTGATGGCGGCGCAGCGCACGGTCGAGGGCGATCGCTTCGTGCATTCGCTGCATGCCTATTTCATGCTGCCGGGCGATCCCTCCGTTCCGATCCTCTATCAGGTGGATCGGCTTCGCGATGGATCCAGCTTCAACACGCGGCGCGTGCTGGCAATCCAGCACGGCAAGGCGATTTTTGCGCTGACGGCCTCGTTCCAGATCGACGAGCCCGGCTTCGAGCATCAGGAGGAGATGCCGCAGGTGCCGATGCCTGAGGAGCTGATGGATGAGGAGCAGATCAAGGCACGCTATCTCGTGCACGCGCCCGAGAATGTGCGCCGCTACTGGGCGGGCAGGCGAGCGATCGAAATCCGGCCGGTCTCTATCGACAGCTACTTTTCCCGCTCTCAGCCGAGCAGGCTGCAGAATATCTGGATTCGGCTCACCGGCCCCATGCCGGATGACCGGCTCTATCAAAATGCCGTGCTCGCCTATCTCTCAGATATGACCCTGTTGGACGTTGCCCTGAACGCCCACGGTACGTCGGTCCTCGATCCGCGCATCCAGGTGGCGAGCCTCGACCACGCCATGTGGTTTCATCGCCCATTCCGGCTCGATGACTGGCTGCTCTATAGCCAGGAAAGCCCCAGCGCTTCCGGCGCGCGCGGCTTTACGCGCGGCAGCCTGTTTACGAGATCCGGTGTCCTGATTGCGTCAGTGGCGCAGGAGGGCCTGATTCGTAAAAAGGCAAATGATTAAATAAATGGCAAAATTATAAATTTGCACTTTTTTTGTGCCATTCTCGCGGCGAGAAATGCCGCTTTATTGGGTATTGTCAATAAATCTTTTATATTTCAACGCGTTATAAATGTGTCACGAATCTGGCACGTCCTTTGAATGTGTATGCCCAGTCGCTGCTGAAACATTCGTCGGCGGCAAGGAGAGTCGGCTCCATGCCGAGGCTAAACAAAGGATGGGAAACCAGATGAAAATTGTGATGGCCATTATCAAGCCGTTCAAGCTCGATGAGGTCCGCGAGGCACTCACTGCTGTCGGTATTCAGGGCCTGACTGTGACCGAAGTGAAAGGCTACGGGCGCCAAAAGGGGCACACCGAGATCTATCGCGGCACCGAGTATGCCGTCAGCTTCCTGCCGAAGCTGAAGATCGAGGTCGCGGTCGCAACCGAGATCGTCGACAAGGCCGTCGAGGCCATCGCATCGGCCGCCAAGACCGGCCAGATCGGCGACGGCAAGATCTTTGTCTATTCGATTGACCATGCCGTGCGCATCCGTACCGGCGAAACCGATTCTGAAGCTCTGTAAGACACGGCTGATCAGGGAGTTATTTGCATGTCAATTTCCAAGCTTTCCTCCGCCCTGACACGGGTGGGTATGCTTTCTGCGGCCCTGCTTGCGCCGGCTATCGCCTTCGCACAGGAAGCCGCTCCGGCGGCGGCCGCCGCCGCCACTGCTGCAGCGCCGGTGCCGGACAAGGGCGACACCGCCTTCATGTTCATCTCCACCATCCTCGTGCTGTTCATGCTCGTGCCGGGTCTTGCGCTGTTCTATGGCGGCCTCGTGCGCTCGAAGAACATGCTTTCCGTCCTGATGCAGTGCACCATGATCGGCGCGGTCGTGATGCTCCTCTGGGTCATCTATGGCTATTCCTTCGCCTTCGGCGGCGGCACCAGCCCCTATTGGGGCGGCACGGCGAAGATGTTCCTCTCGAGCGTCTCGACCTCGACCACGGCGCCGACTTTCTCCAAGGGCGTCGTCATTCCTGAATTCATCTTCATGCTGTTCCAGATGACTTTCGCCGCCATTACGCCGGCCCTGATCATCGGCGCTTTTGCCGAACGCATCAAATTCGGCGCAGCCGTGCTCTTCTGCGCGCTGTGGGCGACCTTCGTCTACTTCCCGATCGCCCATATGGTCTGGGATTCCAACGGCATGCTGTTCAAGATGGGCGCCCTCGACTTCGCAGGCGGCACCGTCGTTCACATCAATGCCGGTATTGCCGGCATCGTCGGCGCCCTGCTCGTCGGCAAGCGCGTCGGCTTCGGCAAGGACATGATGGCCCCGCATTCCATGACACTGACCATGGTCGGCGCCTCCATGCTCTGGGTCGGCTGGTTCGGCTTCAATGCCGGCTCGAACCTTGAGGCTTCCGGCGGTGCGATGCTCGCCACCGTAAACACCTTCATCGCAACCGCAGCCGCCATCATCTCCTGGTCGCTGGTCGAAACCTTCACCCGCGGCAAGGCCTCCATGCTCGGCGGCGCTTCGGGCATGGTTGCCGGTCTCGTCGCCATCACGCCGGCTGCCGGTATCGCCGGTCCGATGGGCGCGATCATCATGGGCCTCATCGTCTCGCCGCTGTGCTACTTCTTCGTCTCTGTCGTGAAGAACAAGTTCGGCTATGACGATACGGCCGACGTCTTCGGCGTACACTGCATCGGCGGTATCTTCGGAGCCATCGCAACCGGCATCTTCGCCAGCGCCTCGCTCGGCGGCGTCGGCTACGCCGATGGCGTCACCATGGGCAGCCAGGTCACGGTGCAGCTGACCGCCGTCATCACCACCATCCTGTGGTGCGGCATCGGCTCGGCGATCCTCTACAAGGTCGTCGATGTCATCATCGGCCTGCGTGTCGCTCCGGAAGCCGAGCGCGAAGGCCTCGACCTCGCCTCGCACGGCGAAGCCGCCTACCACAATTCCTGATCCGAGCTTGCGATGCCGGGGCAAAGTACCCGGCATCGCTGAACATCCCGTCGCAGCCTGTTTCATCGCAAACGGGTTGCTTTTGGCCCGAACCCCGGTTCGGGCCCTTTTTGTATGTGCAGCGCCATTTGCGCGCCAAGGCCGGCGATTCGCCAGGCTGGCGCGCATGGTTAACATGCCATTAACCCTCCTCTGATTAGGTAGAGCTAACCTGCCGGCGAGTGGGCATCGACCGATTCGCCTGCGCTTTCGATAAGGAACGGGGCTGAATACCATGGGCAGAAGCAATTCGGCGGCGTTGAGCGGTCGCCCCGACCGCTTGTCGCTATCGAGTGTCGTTTGGCGTCAGATCAGGGGTCTGGCGGGCTTTGCGCTGCTGTTTCTGTTGGCGCTGGCGGTCGCTGCGCTGGCGACCTGGAACGTCATGGATCCCAGCTATTCCTACGCCACGGCCAATGCTCCGACCAACCTGCTCGGTTTTCCAGGCGCCGCATTCGCCGATATCCTGATGCAGGCCCTTGGCCTTGCCTCCCTTGTTGCGATGCTGCCCGTTGCCGCCTGGGCTTTCGCGATGATTTCCAACCGCAAGCTCAATCGCGTGCCGTCGCGCCTTGGCGCGTGGCTCGGTGGCTGCATCGTCGCGGCCGGTTCCATGGCCTGCTTCCCCGCGCCGCCCACCTGGCCGATCCCGAACGGTATCGGCGGCGTGATCGGTGACATCCTGCTGCGCTTTCCCGCCCTTTTCATAGGCACTTATCCGAGCGGCGTTGTCGCCATTGTGATCGGCTGCGTCCTCGCCGTTCCCGCGGGCTGGCTCATGCTCTTTGGCGCAGGCGTGATCGGGGAAGGCCCCGTTGAGGATGAGGAGGATGAAGACGATTACGAGGAAACGCGCAGCCGTGCGCGCCGTGTCGGTGATGAGGACGAGGATGACGACCGCGGCAGTTTCCTGAGCAACTTCATGGCCTTCGGTGCGGTCATGCATGCCTGGTACAACACCCAGGCTCGCCTTCGCCGCCTGTTCGGCATGGGCCCGCGCAAGCGCCGCGACCATGCCTTCGATGCTCCTTACGATTTCAATGATGACGAATTCGGTACGCTGAACGAGCCCGCGCGCGCCAAGGTGCCGATGGCGCGTGTCGAGCCGTCGCTCGAAGGCTCGGCTGCGCGTCGCGTCGTGTCTGCCCCATCGATCAGTCTCGGCGACGACGAGGATGAGGACGAGGATTCGTCCTACGACCGCGACCCGCCGCGTCCGGCCGGCATTCTGCCCGACGATGAAGACGACGAATGGCCGTTGCGTCCAGCCTCGCCGAAGGCTGCGGCCGGTCAGCGCGTGATTCCTGCTGCAGCCCGCCCGAAACCGGGTGCGCGGGCGGAGCGCGAGGCGCAGACGTCCTTCATCCGCCCCTATGGCTTCCAGCTTCCCGCCGTGCATCTGCTTGCCGAGCCGAAGGCCGTTACCCGGGATGCGACGCTTTCTGCCGATGCGCTCGAGCAGAATGCCCGCATGCTTGAAGGCGTGCTGGAGGATTTCGGCGTCAAGGGCGAGATTATCCATGTCCGTCCCGGTCCGGTGGTCACGCTCTACGAGCTGGAGCCGGCGCCCGGCATCAAGTCTTCCCGCGTCATCGGCCTTGCCGACGATATCGCCCGCTCGATGAGCGCCATCGCCGCGCGTGTCGCGGTTGTTCCCGGCCGCAACGCCATCGGTATCGAACTGCCGAATTCGACGCGCGAAACGGTCTATCTGCGCGAACTCATTGCCAGCCGCGACTTCGAGACGTCCAAGGCCAAGCTCGCGATGTCGCTCGGCAAGACGATCGGCGGCGAGCCCGTCATCGCCGATCTCGCCAAGATGCCGCATCTGCTCGTCGCCGGCACCACCGGCTCGGGCAAATCCGTCGCCATCAACACGATGATTCTGTCGTTGCTCTATCGGATGACGCCGGAACAGTGCCGCCTGATCATGATCGATCCGAAGATGCTGGAACTCTCCGTCTATGACGGCATTCCGCACCTGCTGTCGCCCGTCGTCACCGATCCCAAGAAGGCCGTCGTCGCGCTCAAATGGACCGTCCGCGAGATGGAAGAGCGCTACAAGAAGATGTCGAAGATCGGCGTGCGCAACATCGACGGTTTCAATACGCGCGTCGAGCAGGCAGTCGCCAAGGGCGAAGCCATCAGCCGGACGGTGCAGACCGGTTTCGACCGCCATACCGGCGAGGCGATCTACGAGACGGAAGAATTCGATCTGAAGCCGATGCCCTATATCGTCGTTATCATCGACGAAATGGCCGACCTGATGATGGTCGCTGGCAAGGATATCGAAGGTGCGGTACAGCGTCTGGCGCAGATGGCGCGTGCCGCCGGCATCCATGTCATCATGGCAACGCAGCGTCCGTCGGTCGACGTCATCACCGGCACGATCAAAGCGAACTTCCCGACGCGCATCTCCTTCCAGGTAACGTCGAAGATCGACAGCCGCACCATCCTCGGCGAACAGGGCGCGGAACAGCTCCTTGGCATGGGCGACATGCTCTACATGGCCGGCGGCGGGCGCATTCAGCGCGTGCACGGCCCCTTCGTCTCCGATGGCGAGGTGGAGGATATCGTCGCCTATCTGAAGACGCAGGGCGCGCCGCAATATCTCGATGCGATCACCGAAGATGACGGCGAGGATGAAGATGGCCATGGCCCGGCGGGCACTTCCAATCTTGCCGATTCGGAAGATCCCTACGACCAGGCGGTTGCAATCGTTCTGCGCGACGGCAAGGCTTCTACCTCCTACATTCAGCGCCGCCTTGGCATCGGCTACAATCGCGCCGCGTCGCTGATAGAGCGCATGGAGCAGGAGGGCGTGATCGGCCCGGCCAACCATGCCGGCAAGCGTGAAATTCTCGTTCCCACCGAGGCGGATATTCTGGATCGCTGAGGCGAGCCGCCTTTCCGTGTCATATATCCCGCCTATGGTCAGGCAAATTTGATCGCGGCCCCTAGCCAGCCATGGGCCGCTGCGCCATGAAGACGCCGACTTTGCGCGCCATGGACGAAGCATGAAGGAGAATTCGATGACGAAATTTGATGCGCAGCCGTCCCACCGGCTTTCCCTGAGCCGCCGGCATTTTCTCGGCGTGGCGGTTGCGGTCGGTGCGGCAGGCGCTCTGCCGGTTTCGGCCTTAGCGCAGGCCCAAGCACAGGCGCAGGCAGCCCCAGCAACCCTCAATCCGAACATTGCCCAGGCGATCGCCGATCATTTCTCGTCCATCAAGACGATGAAGGGCGGCTTTCTGCAGATCGGGCCGCGCGGCGATCAGATGAGCGGCGCCTTTTTCATTCAGCGTCCCGGCAAGATGCGCTTCAACTACGATCCGCCGTCCCGCATGCGTGTGATCTGCGACGGCAACAACGTGCAGGTCATCAACGACCAGACGCAGACGCGCAACATGTATCAGCTGTCGAAGACGCCGCTGAGCCTGCTGCTCGCCAACAAGATCGACCTTTCCGCCGACATGGTGCGCGATGTCGATTCAAAACCGGACCTGACCAAGATCACGCTCGGCAATCGCACTATCTTCGGCGATTCGACGATTACGATGATCTTCGATTCGAAGACCTACGATCTGCGCCAATGGACCGTCATCGACCCGCAGGGCAAGACGACCGATGTCATCATCAACAACGTCAAGACCAACATAGCCTTCGACGACAGCGTTTTCCGTATCGATTATACGCGCTGATATCAGCGTTGAACGGCATCTCCGGCGCGCCGGCCGGGAACGTACCCGAATGGCCTTTTCTTTCCGTTGCAGCCGGTCTAAAGCCTAACGCTGATTAGAGCGATTCAGCGTTTCGCCGAATCGACTTAGCTGTCTGTTTTGACGCAACTCCGGACGGAAATCGCTGCGCAATTTTCCTGTAATTGCGCCAGTGGGAAGGGCTTGGGCATGGGATTTTCGATTGCGACGTGGAACATCAATTCGGTGCGGCTGCGCATGCCCATCGTCGAGCAGTTCGTCATGCAGGCCCGGCCCGATGTTCTCTGCCTGCAGGAAACCAAGGTTCCGAACGAACTCTTCCCCTATGCGCCGCTGAGGGCGCTTGGCTATGAGCACATCATCATCCATGGCCAGAAGGGCTATCATGGCGTCGCGATCGCCTCGCGTTTTCCGCTGACCGAAGATCACCGGCAGGATTACTGCAATGTCGGCGACAGCAGGCATATCTCGGCGATCTTCGAGCGCGGCGGCCGGCGCATTCGCCTGCATAATTTCTACGTTCCGGCCGGCGGTGACGAGCCGGATCGGGATATCAACCCGAAATTCGGCCACAAGCTCGATTTCATCGAGGAGATGAAAAAGCTGCATGCGAATGCCGAGCAGAACACCTCCGCCATCCTCGTCGGCGATCTCAACATCGCGCCGCTCGAGCATGATGTCTGGTCGCACAAACAGCTTCTGAAGATCGTCAGCCACACGCCGGTCGAGACCGATGGGCTGATCGAGGTGATGAAGCGCGGCGCCTGGCTCGACCTGATGCGCCAGCACGTGCCTGCCAGTGAGAAGCTCTATACCTGGTGGAGCTACCGCGCCAAGGATTGGGAGGCTGCCGATCGCGGCCGCCGCCTCGACCATATCTGGTCGTCATCCGATCTTGGCCCGCACCTGCAGCGGATCGATATCCTCAAGGCGGCGCGCGGCTGGGATCGTCCGTCCGACCATGTGCCTGTCACGGCGCATTTCAACCTCTGAAGAGGCCCAAGACAGATTTAGAGCGGTTCAGCTTTTCACGGAAGCTCTGAACCGCTCCATCTCCTTGTTTTCTAGCAATTCCGGACGGAAAACCGCTACGCACTTTTCCTGGTATTGCTCTAGGAAAAGCGGCCTAGAAGCGCCGCCGCCTGCTTCGCAAGGGCGGCAAAGTTTTCACGGATGCGGTTCTGGATCAGCAGGCCGGCGTCAGGGTATTCCTCGATCAGCCGGTGGAAGAGGGCGCGGGTGATGCGGATCACGTCCGACTCTTCGGCGGCGACGGCCGTGTATTTCCGCTCCACCAGCGTCACCATCGCGAGTTCCGAAAGCATGGTGCCGGCCTGGACGACCGCTTCCACCTGCTTCTGCCCGGCCGCATCGGCCGTGCTGAGCTCGAAACTGCCGCGCGTGACGACATAGGCGCATTCGGCTGGCGATTTTTCCCTGAAAAGCGTCTGACCTTCGTTCACGTGCCGGCGATCGGCGCCGAAGGCGATCAGCCGCAGTGGCTCATCGCCCATGCCGTGGAAGAGCGGCAGTTGCGACAGCAGTCGGATATCGTCGTTCAGCGCCATGTCTGTCGCCTACGGGATGATCTTGTAGCCGCCGTTTTCCGTCACCAGAATCTCGGCATTGGATGGGTCGCGCTCGATCTTCTGGCGCAGGCGGTAGACGTGGGTCTCGAGCGTATGGGTGGTCACGCCGGAATTGTAGCCCCAGACCTCTTCGAGCAGGATATCGCGGGTCACCACCTTCTGGTCGGCGCGATAGAGATAGCGGATGATGGCGGCTTCCTTTTCCGTAAGGCGGATCTTCTGCCCGTCCTCGGTGGTCAAAAGCTTCTGGCTCGGCTTGAAGAGATAGCGTCCCACAGTAAACGTCGCGTCCTCGCTTTGCTCATGCTGGCGCAGCTGCGCGCGGATGCGGGCGAGCAGAACGGCGAAACGGAAGGGCTTCGTCACATAATCGTTCGCGCCGGCTTCGAGGCCGAGGATGGTGTCGGAATCGGTGTCGTGGCCGGTCAGCATGATGATCGGCGGCTTGAAGCCGTTCTTGCGCAGCAGCTTCACGGCTTCGCGACCGTCCATGTCTGGCAGCCCGACATCCATGATAAGGAGATCCACAGGCACGGTGCGCGCGGTCTGCACGCCCTTTCCGGCCGTCACTTCCTGCAGGACGTTGAATTCCTCGTAAAGCGATAATTGCTCGACCAGCATCTCGCGCAGGTCGTTGTCATCGTCCACCAGAAGAATGGTGCGTGCGGTCATGCCGTTCGGATCCTCGTTTCAGAGCGCCCCGCTTTTCTTCGAATCGCGAAAGCGCTCTAGCTTTGTTTCTATACGCATTCCGGACGGAAAACCGCTTCGCACTTTTCCTGGAAATGCTCCTAGTCCCTCCTAAGTCCTACGCCAAATTGCATTTTTAGCAAGTCGCGACGCAGCCCAGGCTTGGTCGTTTGGTTGAAACTGCTATGATTTCAAACGAAATCACGCGCAAAGCAAAAACATGTGAGCGAAATGGAAAAGGCAAGGACGGCGCTGCATGGGTCGCTGCCGCATTCGTCGCGAGTGCTGCGCCGGGTAAAAATCGCGCGCCGTCGCGGCGCGATTTCTTGATCATTTTTGCCTTGGTATTGGGATGACGCAGAGCGCCGCCCCGCAGATGCAGCGGATGCTTGCTCTGCTTGCGAAAAGCTTGACGGTTGCGTTGTCTCAATCGCCGTGTGGGGTTAAAATCCCAATATTCTCTACTATATAGCTCTCCTATCGGCGCGCCCGCACGGGCCTGGCCCAAATCGTTTCTTTCAAAATTTAAATCACCGTTTTACTCCACCCACATCCCATCCTTGGAGACTTATCGTGACCACGCAAACGACGATCACTTTCAATGACGGCAATTCCATTCCGCAGGTCGGCCTCGGCGTCTGGCAGACGCCGGAAAACGTCGCGCCGATGGCCGTCAGCACGGCTTTGAAAGCCGGCTATCGCCATGTCGATACCGCAGCCATCTACGCCAACGAGGATGGCGTCGGCGAGGGTATGCGCCAGTCCGGCGTTGCCCGCAAGGATATCTTCCTGACGACCAAGCTCTGGAACGAGGCGCAGGGCTTCGATTCCACGCTCAAGGCTTTTGACGAGAGCCTGAAGCGGCTCGGCACCGACTATATCGACCTCTATCTCATCCATTGGCCGTCGCCGCATCGGAACCGTTACCTCGATAGCTGGAAAGCCTTCGTGCGCCTGAAGGAAGAGGGCCGCGCCCTCTCGATCGGCGTGTCCAACTTCGCCAAGGAACATCTCGACCGCATCATCGGCGAGACCGGCGTCACGCCTGTGATCAACCAGATCGAGCTGCATCCGACTTTCCAGCAGAAGGCTCTGCGCGAAGTGCACGACAAGCTCGGCATCAAGACGGAGTCCTGGAGCCCGCTCGGCCAGGGCAAGCTTCTGGAGAATGCCACGATCGGCAAGGTCGCCGCCAAGCACGGCCGCACGCCGGCGCAGGTCATTATCCGTTGGCATATCGACAACGGCCTGGTGGTCATCCCGAAATCGGTGACGCCGAGCCGTATCGAAGACAATCTCAAAGTTTTCGACTTCAAGCTCGATAGCGACGATCTGGCTGAAATTGCCAAGCTCGATTCGGCCAGCGGCCGGATCGGCCCGGATCCCATGACCGCGACGTTCTGACATCGAACTTGCGCGGATGATCTGCGATTTCAAAGGAAAGCCCGGTGCGGCCGCATCGAGCTTTCTTCTTTTCAGCGGCATCTCCTAGCGCTTTAGGCTATCCGCATCGCTGTCGCTAAGCTGCAAACCTCTTGCGAGAAACTCGACAACGGCGCGCACGCCCGGCAACTGGCCGCGGCGGTGTGTGGTCAGGATCGTGGTCGTGACGCAGCCTGCCGTCCAGCCCGGCAGAACCCGAACGATCTGGCCGCTCTCGATTGCCGCCTTGCAGCTCGCTTCCGGCAGGCAGGCGATACCGAGGCCCGAGATCGCAGCCCGCAGCAAGACAAGCGTCTCGTCGGCGACGAAACGTGAGCGAGGAGAAATGGCGAGAGAGCCGCGTTCGGGGCGCTGAAGCTGCCACGTCTTCGCCGCCTGCGAGACGATTAGGCCGTCATGATCCTGCAGTGCCTGCGGATCGGCCGGCAAACCATGCCTTTCGAGATAGGCGGGGGCTGCCACCAGGATCACATTGTCAACCGAAACCTGCCTTTGAACCAGTTCGGAATCCGGCAGGGGCGAGAAATGACTGCGCACGGCGATGTCGAAGCCTTCCTGGACAAGGTCCACGAAGCGGTCGGTGGCGTGGAGCTGCAAAGTCAGCTTGGGATAGGCGGCGGCGAGCGACGGAAGATGATCCGAGAGCACGAATTGCGCCGCGGGCACGGAGGCCGTGATGCGAACGATGCCGCTCGGCTCTGCGTGACGCCGCCGCACTGCGCTTTCGGCCGCCTCAGCTTCAACCAGAGCAGCCGTCGCGTGCTCATAGAAGTCCCGCCCCGGATCGGTCAGCACGAAGCTGCGCGAGGTGCGATGCAGCAGGCGGGTGTTGAGATCGGCCTCCAGCGCGGCTATGCGCTTGCTGATCGTCGATTTCGGCATGCTCAGCCGCCGTGCTGCCGCAGCGAAGCCGCCGTTGTCGACCGCTTGGACGAAGATCTGCAGATCGTTGAGGTTCAGTGCCATCGCGCAATGTCCATGCAGGGAGACTTTTGGTTCTGATTTACCGGTCTGTCAGATCAAAGTCCACAAATCCATATTGCTGGTATCGAGGTTTCGCCTCGTTACATCAGGAGAAAAATATGGAACCGATACTGTTTTACGGTGTCCCCTCGGGATGCTCCTTCGGATCGATCGTCGCGCTCGAATGGCTGGGAAAGCCCTACAGGCTGTCCCGCGTCGAGATGGTCAAGGAGGATTTCATGAGCGGCGGCTATCGCTTCATCAATCCGGTCGGCGAGACGCCCGCCTTGATTACCGGCAGCGGCGCACTGCTGACGGAAAGCATCGCAATTCTCAACCACCTTGGCGCAGGCGGCACGGATACGGGCTTGGCGTTTGCACAGGGGACCGCGGAGTTCGACCGGCTCAACCGGATGCTCGCTTTTCTCAACACCAGCTTCTTCAGCTCGTTCGCGCCGCTTTGGTATGTGTATGAGCATGGCGGAGACGAGGCGGCAAAGGTGGCCCTGCGCGAATATGGGAGCTTCAAGGTGCGCAAGGCGCATGCGGATCTCGACAGGATGCTGGGCGACAAGCCATGGCTGCTGGGGGATCAAAAGACGCTGGCCGACGCCTATTTCATCGGCATCGCCCGCTGGACGGACTACCACGATGTCGTGGATCGCGCCGACTATCCCAATATCGCGCGGCTATGCCGACAGCTGGAGGAAGATCCGGCCGTCAAATTCGCCCATGCAATCGAGGACGAGAAGCCGGCGCAGTCGGCCGGCGGCTATCTCGGCAGCATCAGTGTCGACGACGCGCTGAAACGCGTCCGGCCGAACGCCTGAATTTTGAAAGCCGGAAATCGATGTTTCCGGCTTTTTCTCTGATCGTCGATTCAGGTTGGAAGAAGGAGCACGCGCTTCCATCCCAGTGGAGCAAATCGTCGCCACACGCTCCCTGACATTGCCGAACTCGATGGTCGCGGCCGAACTCGAACCGGGCGGCGGGTCTGCACTCGCCACCCAGTCTCCGTTTCCTCTCATGATATTTCTTCGAGGAGATTGGCGCGCCGCGCAAAGGCAAGTCCAGCCAGTGCGATGCCAAGCGTCGCAGCGATCAGAAGAGCGGCGACGATGAAGGTTATCTGCATTCCGGCCGCCACCGCCTCGGCATGCGCCGCTGTGATGTCTGCAGCTCCGGAGGCGAATGTGAAGACCGCGCCCATGACGGAGGCGCCGGTGACCAATCCGAGGTTCCGCGACAGGCTCAGCATTCCGGAAATGACGCCGCGTTGCTCGGAGGCGATGTTGCTCATGATCGTGGTGTTGTTGGCGGCCTGAAACAGCGCATAATTCGCCGTGACGACGACGAGCGGGCCGATATAGCCGGCGGCACCGAACCTGCCTTGCAACGCTACGAGCAAGGAGAGGCCGGCAATCATGCCGATGAGGCCTGTAACGGTCATGCGGTGGGCGCCGAAGCGATCGACGATCCGGCCGGCGGGCACGCCCGTCAGGGCCGACACCAGCGGGCCGGCGGACATGATGGCGCCGACATGGGCGGCGTCGAAGCCGAGGGCGCTTGAGAGATAGAAGGGCCCGACCACCAGTGTCGCCATGATGACCGTGGAAACCAGGGCGCTCATGGCAAGACCCGTGCTCAGCGAGGTATCGCGGAACATCGAAAGGCGTAGCAGCGGCGACTTCACTCTCGTCTCGGTGAATGCAAAGAGGGCAGCGCCGAAGGCTGCGGCTAGAAGCAGGCCGATGTTCACGGCACCGAAGCTGCCGTGCCCCATCGTCATTGCGAGTGCATAGGCGGCCAATGTCAGGACCAGCAGCAAGGTGCCGAGCGTGTCCAGGCGCCTTTGGGTGGTTTTCCGGTCCGGACGATCCGCCGGCAGGAAGCGGGCAGCCAGCAGGACGTTCGCGATCCCGAGCGGAATATTGACGAGGAAGATGGTTTCCCAGCCGAAGCCGGCGATCAGGATGCCGCCGAGCGATGGGCCGAGCGTGGTTCCGATGGCGGACATGGTGCCAAGCAGGCCCATGGCGCTACCCGTCCGTTCTTTCGGCACGGTTTCACCGACCATGGCGACGGTCAGCGCCATCATCATGGCGGCGCCGAGGCCCTGCAGCGCTCTGGCCGCGAGCAGGAGCCAGAGCGTCGGGGCGATGCCGCAGAACAGCGAGGCGATGGTGAAGAGGGTGATGCCGATCAGCAGCAGGCGCCGTCGGCCGAAAATATCCCCCAGCCTTCCGACGCTGACGATCAGCGTCGTGATGGCGAGCAGATAGGCAAGCACGATCCACTGCACCTGCTGGAAGGAAGCGCCGAATGCCTGAGCGAGTGTGGGCAGGCCGACATTGGCGATGCTGGTGTCGAGCGAGGGCATCAGCATGGAAAGCGAGAGGCTGGCGAGCGCCCAGCGGATGGAGGGTTTTGGCTGCGCACGCCTCGCTTCGCCCGCGCTTTCGATGATTGGCTTCAAGATGAGCTCCATTTCTGGCGACGTAAAAAGTCCCGGCAGAATAGTAGCCATCAATATCATATGGCGGAATGCGCAGCATTTGCACTTTATTCGTGCATTTGGCGCTATATATCGGAAAAACCGTGCTATGGTCGCGTCATGCTCACACCTGATCTCAACCTGCTCGTCACCCTGAATGTCCTGCTTGCCGAAGGTAGTGTTGCGCGTGCTGCCCGGCGGCTGCGGCTGAGCCCATCGGCGATGAGCCGGCAGCTGGCCCGCCTGCGCGAGACGACGGGCGATCCGTTGCTGGTCAGGGCAGGTCGCGGGCTTGTGCCGACGCCGCGGGCGCTGGAATTGCGCGAGCGTGTCGGCCAGCTTGTTCAGGACGCGGAGGCGGCGCTACGGCCTGCCGAGACCCTCGATCTGAAGCAGCTTGTGCGGATTTTCACGCTGCGCACCCGCGAGGGCTTCGTGGAGAATTTCGGAGCTGAACTGATTGCTCGCATCGCGGAACAGGCGCCCGGCGTGCGGCTCTATTTCACGCAGAAGCTGGACAAGGACAGCACGCCGTTGCGCGATGGTACGATCGATTTCGAGACCGGCGTCGTGGGTGACGATACCGGGCCGGAGCTGCGTGCGCAGGCGCTGTTTCATGATCGCTTCATCGGCGTGGTGCGAGGCGGGCATTCGCTGAGCGTGGGCGAGATGACGCCCAAGCGTTATGCCGCCGGCCAGCACATCCTCGTCTCGCGGCGCGGTTTACAGAAGGGGCAGATCGACGAGGCACTGGAAGGGCTCGGACTGGAACGACAAATCGTCACGATCGTAGGCAGCTTTTCCGCGGCGCTGGCTTTGGCGCGCGCCTCCGACCTGGTCGTCAGCGTGCCGGAGCGCTACACGGGCAACCTTCGGACCGATATGCATAGTTTCGCGCTGCCGGTGCCGACGTCGGATGTAACGATCTCGCTGCTCTGGCATCCGCGGATGGACGCGGATCCGGCACATCGCTGGCTGCGTGGCTGCATCCGCGATGTCTGCGCCGAGCGGCGCGCCGGTTTAGCTGCGAGGCTCGAAGTCGGCTAAGTAGTTACGCAGCAGGCCGTCCAGTGCCATGCGTTCTTCGTCCGAAAGTGTTGAAACCAGCCGCGCCTGCGTTTCGACATGCGCCGTCACTGCCGCATCGATGAGTTCGAAGCCCTTCGGTGTCAGGGATATCAGGAAACTGCGACCGTCGTTCGGATTCTGGCTGCGCGCGACGAGGCCTGCCTTTTCCAGCTGATCGATGCGGTTGGTCATCGTGCCCGATGTCACCATCATCGTGTCCATCAAGTCGCTCGGGGAGAGTGTATAGGGTTCGCCCGAGCGGCGCAGGGTCGCCAGCATGTCGAAGTTTGCCGAATTCAGGTCGAAGCGGGCGAAGGTCTTTTCCATCTCGCGGGAGAGATGGAGCGTGAGATTGCGCATGCGCCCGAAGAGGCCCATGGCCGTCGTGTCGAGATCCGGCCGTTCGCGGCGCCACTGAGCGAGAATTTTGTCGATGCGATCCATGCCGAGACCACGCCATGAATTTATCTTGACGTCAAGGTATTTTGGATTATCTTGAGGTCAAGATAAATTTCGAGGCCAAGGCCATGAACCGTAATTTCGACCTTTTGCTGACCGCCATCGCGCCGGCGATCTGGGGCAGCACCTATCTGGTGACGACGCAACTTTTGCCGGCCGGCTATCCCCTTACGGTTGCCATGCTGCGCGCCTTGCCGGCGGGGTTGCTTCTGCTTGCCATCGTCCGGCGTTTGCCGCACGGCGTCTGGTGGCTGAAGTCGTTCGTTCTCGGGGCGCTGAATTTCTCCGTGTTCTGGTGGCTGCTCTTCATTTCCGCCTACCGCCTGCCTGGAGGCGTGGCGGCGACTGTCGGCGCCGTCCAGCCGCTGATCGTCATTGTGCTGGCGCGATTGCTTTTGGGATCACCGATCCGCAGCCTCTCTATCGTCGCCGCCATTGCCGGCATCGGCGGTGTCGCGCTGCTGATTCTGACGCCGAATGCGACGCTCGATCCGATCGGCATCGTCGCCGGCATTGCTGGTGCCTTTTCGATGGCGGCCGGAACCGTGCTCAGCCGCCGCTGGCGCCCTGCTGTCTCACCGCTGACCTTTACGGCATGGCAGCTGACGGCAGGCGGCTTGCTGCTGCTGCCGGTCGCGTTGCTGCTTGAGCCGCCGCTGCCGCACCTGACCGGAGCCAACATTCTCGGCTTCACCTATCTCGGACTGATCGGCGCGGCACTCACCTATATTCTCTGGTTTCGCGGCCTGTCGCGGCTCGAGCCTTCGGTGGTCTCGCCGCTCGGTTTCCTCAGCCCGACGACCGCCGTGATTCTGGGTTGGGTCGTGCTCGGCCAGCAGCTGAGCCCGATGCAGATGTTCGGTATCGTCATCGTGCTCGGCAGCGTCTGGCTCAGCCAGAGGGCGCAGCAGGCTCCGGCAGCAGGAAATCCCATGCTCGGCGGGAACCAAGCCGTCACACCGAAGCGATAGAGCAGCCGGCGAGTTTCCCCTCGACAAACAAAAAGGGCGGCCATCGGGCCGCCCTTTGTCATTCATGCCTTTAGGCAGATCAGTTCCACTCGCGGATATCGACGAAGTGACCGGCGATCGCGGCGGCGGCGGCCATGGCCGGCGAGACCAGATGCGTGCGGCCCTTGAAGCCCTGGCGGCCTTCGAAGTTGCGGTTCGAGGTCGAAGCGCAACGCTCGCCCGGCTTCAGGCGGTCGTCGTTCATGGCGAGGCACATGGAACAGCCAGGCTCGCGCCAGTCGAAGCCGGCAGCCTTGAAGATCTTGTCGAGACCTTCGGCTTCCGCCTGCTCCTTCACCAGGCCGGAGCCCGGAACGATCATGGCGTCGACCGTGGAAGCCACGGTCTTGCCTTCGACGACCTTGGCGACGGCGCGCAGGTCTTCGATGCGGCCATTGGTGCAGGAGCCGATGAAGACGCGATCGATGTTGATCTCGGTTATCGGCGTGCCCGGCTTCAGGCCCATATAGTCAAGCGCACGCCACTTGGAGGTACGCTTGGTCTCATCCTGGATTTCGTCCGGGTTCGGAACGATGCCCTGAACGGAGATGACATCTTCCGGCGAGGAGCCCCAGGAAACGATCGGCGGCAGGCTTGCGGCATCGAGCTTGACTATGCGGTCGTAATGCGCGCCTTCGTCCGACTGCAGCGTCTTCCAATAGGCGATTGCCTGCTCCAGCGCTTCACCCTTCGGCGCGCGCGGCTTGCCCTTGATGTATTCGAAGGTGATCTCATCCGGAGCGATCAGGCCGGCGCGGGCGCCGCCTTCGATCGACATGTTGCAGATGGTCATGCGGCCTTCCATCGACAGCGAGCGAATGGCTTCGCCGGCATATTCGATGACGTAGCCGGTGCCGCCGGCGGTGCCGATCTCGCCGATGATGGCAAGAATGATGTCCTTGGCGGTGACGCCGGGCGGCAGCTGGCCGTCGACCTGCACCAGCATGTTCTTGGCCTTCTTCTGGATCAGCGTCTGCGTGGCGAGCACGTGCTCGACCTCGGAGGTGCCGATACCATGGGCGAGCGAGCCGAAGGCGCCGTGCGTCGAGGTATGGCTATCACCGCAGACGATGGTCATGCCGGGCAGAGTGAAGCCCTGCTCAGGTCCAATGATGTGGACGATGCCCTGGCGCTTGTCGTTCTCGGAATAGTACTCCACGCCGAATTCGGCGGCGTTCTTGGCGAGCTGCTCGACCTGGATGCGGCTTTCCTCGTTCTTGATGCCGAGGTGGCGATCGGGCGAGGTCGGAACGTTATGGTCGACGACAGCCAGGGTCTTCTGGGGAGCGTGAACCTTTCGACCGGTCATGCGCAGGCCTTCGAATGCCTGCGGCGACGTCACCTCATGGACGAGGTGGCGGTCGATATAGAGAAGACAGGTGCCGTCGTCTTGCGCGTCGACCAGATGGTCATCCCAGATTTTGTCGTAAAGTGTGCGTGGAGCGCTCATGGCTACAGATCCATATTGGCATTGTCGAAAAAGGGATTGACGGATCAGGACCGCCGGCCTCGGGTGTGATCAGCGAAGTCGGCTGTTGAGCGCGCCCGAAATCATCGCAAAGAAGCGTGCCGGCAGGCGCTTGTGGTCCTGCAGCACGAAAGCCGTGACGTATTGTCCGTCTTTGCTCATGATCTTATTCATGGGCATGCTCATATCAATTTTCAAAACCTTCGGCAATGGCGACGATGGGGTGCGTCGGTACGGCCGGCATTTGGCCGCACCGATCACACTTGTCTCGTTCACACCTGCGCGCCCGGCGGCTGAGCCGCTGCCATGCGGGGGAAGGCGGAGCGGTCGCTGCCGGAGCGGCGGCGCATCCAGGCTTCGAGCTGCCGGAGCAACAGAGACAGGCCGATCGTCAGCAGCAGGTAGATGAAGGCGAGGATCGACAGCGTCTCGAAATAGCGGAAATTGGCCGAGTAATAGAGCTTGGCGAGCTGGCTGATATCGGCAACCCCAAGCACTGATACCAGCGAGCTATCCTTGACCATGGCAATAAAGTCGTTGGAGAGCGGCGGCAGGATGACGCGGATCGCCTGCGGGAAGACGACGAGGCGAAAGCGCTGGAAGCGGGTGAGGCCGAGCGCCTTTGCCGCTTCGATCTGCCCCTGGTCGACCGCCTGGATACCGGCACGGAAGATCTCGGCGATGAAGGACGAATAGCCGATCGTCAGCGCAATGATGGTGCGCCAGACGAACGGGACGTCGCGGGTGACGAGCGGGCCTGTCCAGCCGATGGAGGCGAGCGGAGAGGTGAGGAAGTTATAGACCGCCACGAAGGCCGGCGTGCCGACGAAGGCGACGTAGGAGAGCAGCACGAGCATCGGGATGCCGCGCACGATCTCGATATAGAAACGCCCAACCTGCCGCAGCACGAGGAAATCCGACAGGCCGAGCAGCGCGAGCCCGAGGCCCAGCAGCATGGCAAGGGTAAAGGCCACCAGCGTCACGAAGATCGTGACGCCGATGCCGTTGAGCAGAAGGGAGAAGATCTGGGCGTAGAGGCCATTCGCCGCGATTGCGAGCGAGGCGACGATGCCGAGAATTGCAAGGGCAACCAGCCACCAGGGAAAGTCATCCTTGCCACGGTGCCCGCCCGGGCCTGCCAAAGGTGCCATCAGAGCGGGCTTCCAGTATGTCGATCGTCAGAGTTCATTGGCCCATCTTGTAGTCGAGGAACCACTTCTTGTTCAGCGCGTCGAAGGTGCCGTCGGCCTTCAGGCTGGCAATCGCCGCATTGACCGGGGCGACGAGATCGGAGCTCTTCTGGAAGATGAAGCCGAAATCCTCGGAGCCGAGCGGACCGCCGATCAGCTTCAGGCCGCCATTGGAGGCATCGACATAGCCCTTGCCGGCGGTGCCGTCGGTCAGCACCGTGTCCACGTCGCCGGTCTTCAGAGCCTGAACGGTGGCGCCAAAGGTTTCGAAGGTCTTGATGCGCGGGTTCTGTTCATTGCCGTCGAGTACCGAATAGACGGCGGTGTAGAAGGGGGTCGTGCCGGGCTGCGCGCCGATCAGGGTATCCTTGACGGCTGCGAAGCTCTTGGCGTCGGTGAAGCGCTTCTCGTCGCCGCGCACGAGCATGAACTGCTCGGAGCGCATGTAAGGATCGGAGAAATCGACCTTCTGCTTGCGCTCATCCTTGATGGTGATGCCGGTCATGCCAATGTTGTACTGGCCTTCCGAGACTGCCTGGATCATCGCGTCCCAGCTGGTGTTCTGGTACTCGACCTTGAAATTCAGGCGCTTGGCGATCTCGTTCATCGCGTCATATTCCCAGCCGATCGCCTTGCTCGTCTTCGGGTCGATGAACTGGAGCGGCGGATAGGCATTCTCAGTGACGACGACGACGGTCTTGCCGTTGAGGTTCGGAAGATCGGCCGCGAAGGCAGCAAAAGGTGCAAGCACAAGGGCGCTGAGGCCCAGAAGGAACGAACGACGGAATGCCATGGAAATCTCCCCGATTAGAGCATGATGCCGAAAAGTGTCAGCGGTTTTCGGACGACATCATGCTCTCCCTATTTGATTCTGACGCGGATTCAGATTTCAGGTCGATTTGACCTGAAATCATCCGACGCCGGAGCGGCGGAAAAGTGTCATATTTGTGAAGGGGATGGCAAGGCTATTGCCACGGCCGCGATCATAAAAATGGAAAAGCAACTCTAAAGTGGACAGCGAATTGAGGAATATTCTCTTCGCCCGATGCATACCCGCCCTGTGCATGCGGCAGTCAGCAAAAAGGCGACCCGAGGGCCGCCTTCAAGCTTTGCGATCCGTGTGGATCGAAAATTATTCTGCTGCCGGCTCGGCCGCTGCGGCTGCAGCAGCTTCTGCAGCTGCCTTTGCTTCTGCGGCTTCTGCAGCTGCCTTTTCGGCTGCGAGAGCCTGAGCGGCTGCAACCTTCTCGGCTTCGATGCGTGCCTTCTCCTCGGCCAGAGCCTGACGCTCGGCGTCGTTGAGCTTGCGGGCGCGGGTGCCGGTGTTCTCGACGATACGGGCAGCCTTACCGCGCAGGTCGCGCAGGTAGTAGAGCTTGGCGCGACGGACCTTACCGCGGCGAACGACTTCGACGCTTTCGATCATCGGCGAGTAAACCGGGAATACGCGCTCGACGCCTTCGCCGTAGGAAATCTTGCGGACCGTGAAGTTTTCCTGCAGACCGCCGCCGGAGCGAGCGATGCAAACGCCTTCATAGGCCTGAACGCGGGTACGGTTGCCTTCCGTGACCTTCACGTTGACGCGAAGGGTGTCGCCAGCGGAGAATTCGGGAAGCGTGCGTTTGGCTTCGATCTTGGCAGCCTGTTCGGCTTCCAACTGCTGAATGATGTTCATAATATCAACCTCGTTGTTGCTTCAACAGCCAGAGCGCCCGAACGATCTATCCTTGGTCGGACCCGAAGGTCTCGCCGCGCGATATATGCCTGTTACGGCAAGGGCGGATACGTCTGCTTTTCTTTGGTGGTTGATGGGAAATTTCCCATGCCGGGCGCGCACATACCCTATTGTCGCGTCCTTGTCACCCCTTGCGGCGGAATTAAGTGGTCTTTATCGCCGTGCAAGCGGCTTGGGACGGCATTTTACCATACATCGTATTGTCTGGGCATCGTTCAGGCCTTCTTTGGCTTTTTCCGCGTGGAGGCATTCAGGGCAGCCGCAGCGCGAATGAGCGCCTTCAGTGCCTCTTCATCGATATCCTCGTTCTCACTTATATCGATGGCGCGCCGCGTATTGCCTTCGAGGCTGGAATTGAAGAGAGAAGTGGGATCCTCCAGCGAAGCGCCCTTCGCAAAGGTCAGCTTCACGACACTCTTGTAGGTCTCGCCGGTGCATATGATGCCCTCATGCGACCACACCGGCACCCCACGCCATTTCCATTCCTCGACCACATCAGGCTCGGCCTCTTTGATGAACGCACGGACTTTGGCCAAGGTCTTGCCGCGCCAGTCGTCCAGTTCCCGGATTTTGTCGTCGATCAGCTGAGATGCGGAGCCTGCCTGTTCCGCTTCCGTTGCGTTATCCTTTGCCATCCTCCGGAGCCTCCTCGCTCTTTTGTACCCGCCGCGCTGGTCGAGGCGACTATTTTTCGGCCTTTTTGCCGAGCAGATCCGGCCGGCGTTCGCGCGTCAGCTGTTCAGCCTGCTCCCTCTGCCATTTGGCGATCGCCGCGTGGTTGCCCGAGGTGAGGATGGCCGGGATCTCGCGGTCTTCCCAGATCTGCGGGCGAGTATAATGCGGATGTTCCAGCAGGCCGCCTTCGAAGCTTTCGTGCAGCCCGGAGAGGTCGTTGCCCATGACGCCGGGCAGGATGCGCACGATGGCATCGAGCAGGATGAGCGCGGCCGGCTCGCCGCCCGAGAGAATATAATCGCCTATCGAGACTTCCTCGAGGTCGCGGCCGTCGATGACGCGCTGGTCGACGCCTTCGAAGCGGCCGCAGACGATGATGATGCCGCTGCCATTAGCGAGTTCGCGTACACGCTTCTGCGTCAGCGGCTTGCCGCGCGGGCTCATCAGTAGCCGCGGGCGGCTGTCGTTTTCGCTGGCATGGTCGATGGCGCGGGCAAGCACGTCAGGCTTCAGCACCATGCCGGCGCCGCCGCCG